>CAWGIE010000015.1:0-4093 GCA_963822585.1 uncultured bacterium | reverse complement strand
GTGCGGATGTGGGGCGCCGGGGGATTTTGGAGCTCGCGCAAAGCCTGAGTATGTGTTATCGTGTTCTCGTGAAGAACAAGCCCACGTTGGAGGTTTCTACAGGACTAGCCATCCTAATTGTCATTGCTATTGTTGCACTTATTTTGCAAGAAGGTTCAGCCACTCCCTCCAATACCGCATCAACATCCACTCCGATGGCTGTTGTGAGCGCCGAAAATGCCGGAACCAACTCCGCGCCTTCGCAAGCGGCGCAGCCGACAGAATCTGACCCAGAACACATCAAGCGATCTCGCGCAGAGCGGCAAGAATGGCCTTTTATGCAAATCCATCGCGATGCAAGCGACTAAACTTGACCAATCTCAATACGAAGGCAACGGAGAAACCACAACTCTCCTGGCCACAAACTATGATTCTGGTTCTCAATCGTGCTATTACGAGGTGTATATAAATGATCCGAACTTTACTGGAACGGATATTAGAGTTGCGCCGGATGATGCCTGGATAGCGTGGTGTGCAAACTCCTCAAGCGGCACTCTCTGCAATGCCAAGTCCAGCATACTCCCTCACAACGGATTTATTTCCGCCCAAGAATTTCAAAGCTTGCTGCAAACTCATGTGCCTCTCAGCCATCCCCTCATTTTGATACTGCAATAGCGGATGGAAAAAGGCCGATACCGGACACGGCCTCGGCGAATTTCTCCATCAACGGCGCGAGTCGATGTTCAGGCATGGTTGGGATCAATTCGTAGAGCATGCAGCCTTGCCGGAACAGCGAGTGTGTGCGCGTCTTGCTGGTGTTCGATTTCAGCAGTCGATCCATGCCCAGGCTTTCGCCAACCGCGCCCAGCAGCCTAAGCAGGGCGGTGGCCAAGGCGCTGACCAACAGCAGACGGTCGCGGCGGGTGGGCTCGCCGATGCGCGTGGACGACAGACCCATGCCGAAGCGCAGATCCTTGGTGTCGCGGAACTGCGGCTCGATGGTCCATCTTTTGGCGTAGTGGTTGATCAGCGTCGCCGCCGTCGCGTCCCGCTCGCTGGTCGCCAGGCACCACGGCTCCTTCATGTCTTTGGCATGCACGCACACCACCGCGCCAACTTGCTCGCCCTTCGCGGTCACCCGCGCGTCCGTCAACTTGCGGGCGCGCCCGCCCGGGCCTACCCACGCGGCGGCTTGCCTGGTTGTTCCGTCGGCGTCGGTGACGTGAATGTTGCCGCGAAAGCGGATCACGTAGCCGAAGCCCAGCTCCGCGAGAAAGCCGAACAGCTTCTGGTCGCCAAAGCCGCGATCGGCGAGGATCGTGACACGGCAGCCAGCGGGCACGAGTTCGGCCAGCCGCCGCAGGCACGCATCCTCGAAATCGTTGCGCTGGTCCTTCAATTCGTCCTTCCAGACGCTCAGCCACAGCAGCGGCGCCGCCCGGCCATCGCCGGTGACCAGATGCAACGCCAGCGTGGCCTGGTCGTCCGGGTCGAAATCGGTCCAGTCCATCGCCACCAGGATGTCCCGGCGTTCGCCGATCTGCCGCGGCACCCAGCGGGCGAAGCTGTCCCACACGTCGATGCCGTTGTTGCTCAGCATCCGGTCGACCTGCTTGATCGCGTGCTTGGTCACCAACCCCTTTGCCAGGGCGAGCGCCTGCCCGATCATCGCGACCGCGAGGGAAGCGGACTGCATGACGCCGAGCGTGGCACCCGCCAGTGAGTTCGACCCGCTTGACATGCAGGTCGGTGCCAAACACCTCGCCCACGAAAGCGCGGACATCCGCCAATTGCGCCCGCCGCCGATCCGAATCCGCCATCGTGCCGCTCCAACCCACAACGGCTGGAACATCTACGGAGTCGCGCCGAATCGAGGCTAGCCCCCTGGGCAATTAAAAATGAGGGGATTCTTGAGCTCTGATCCTCACTCATCCCCTCATTTCGGTGCCGCGAACATGTTGCTGAACGCAGCTGCCTTGGATAGTGCCTCGGCGAATTTTGCGATTAGCGGCGAGAGCCTGTGGTCGGGCATATTGGGGATCAGGTCGTAGAGCATGCAGCCCTGGCGGAACAGCGAATGAGTGCGGGTCTTGCTGGTGTTGGACTTGAGCAGCCGGTCCATGCCGAGGCTCTCGCCGACAGCGCCCAGCAGGGTGAGCAACGCCACAGCAAAGGCGCTGACCAGCAGCAGCCGGTCGCGTTTGGTTGGCTCGCCGACGCGCGTCGCCGACAGCCCCATGCCGAA
Source organism: uncultured bacterium (assembly GCA_963822585.1). Taxonomy (GTDB): domain Bacteria; phylum Auribacterota; class Erginobacteria; order Erginobacterales; family Erginobacteraceae; genus CAWGIE01. Next base: position 1,869 of record CAWGIE010000015.1, on the reverse strand, counting down.
ATGCAGATCCTTGGTGTCGCGGAAGCTGGGTTCGATGGTCCAGCGGCGGGCGTAACGGTTGACCAGCATGGCGGCCGGTGCGTCCGGGTCGCTGGCCGCCAGACACCAGGGCTCCTTCATGCCTTTGGCATGCACGCACACCACCGCGCCCACCTGCTGTCCCTGCACCGTAACCCGGGCATCGCGCAGCTTGCGCGCCCGGCCAGCTTTGCCCACCCACTCGGCCGCCGGCCTGGCTTCGCCCGCTGCGTCGGTGACGCGGATGTTGCCGCGGAAGCGGATGACGTAGCCGAAGCCCAGTTCACCCAGAAAGGCGAACAGCTTCTGGTCACCAAAGCCGCGGTCGGCCAGGATGGTCACCCGGCACCCCGACGGAATGGTCTCGGCCAGCCGGCGCAGGCAGGCATCCTCGTAGTCGTTGCGCCGGGCCGCAAGTTCCTCCTTCCATACCGTCAACCACAGCAAGGGAGCTGCCCGGCCATGGTCGCTCACCAGGCTGAGCACCAGCGTCGACTGACCATCACGGTCAAACTCGGTCCAATCCATCGCCACCAGGATTGTCTGGCGTGCACCGATCTGGTGCGGCACCCAACGGGCGAAGCTGTCCCACACGTCGATGCCCTGGTTGCTCATCAGCCGGTCCACCTGCTTGACGGCGTGCTTGGTCACAAGACCGCGCGCCTGCGCCAGCGCCTGGCCGATCACCGCGACCGCCAGCGAGGCGCCCGTCATCACGCCGAGCGTGGCGCCCGCCAGCGCATCGACCCGCTTGGCGTGCAGGTCCGGCCCATACAGCCCGCCGATAAAGGACCGGACCTCCTCAAGTTGCCGTCCGCTCGAACGCTCCGCCGCCGCCATGCCAGGACCCCTTCCACAACCGCAGAGGTCCTACAAACCGCGCGCGAATCGGCGCTACACGGGGGTCAACGAAAATGAGGGGATTCGTGAGTCTCTGATCCCCTCATTTCAGATGACGGCAAACATGCCGCTGAACGATCTGCAGTGCGCTACGGTTTCGGCGAAGCGGGCCATCAGCGGCAACAGTCGATGCTCCGGCATGGTCGGGATGAGTTCGTAGAGCATGCAGCCCTGGCGGAACAGCGAATGGGTTCGCCGCTTGGCGGTGTTGGACTTGAGCAGTCGGTCCATGCCGAGGCTCTCGCCGGCCGCGCCGAGCATGGTGAGGAGCACCATGGCGAAGGCGTTGAGCAGGAGCAACCGGTCGCGCCGCTCCGGATCGCCGATGCGCATGTGCGCCGAGCCCCATGCCGAAGCGCAGATCCTTGGTGTCGCGGAAGCTGGGCTCGATGGTCCAGCGCCTGGCGTAGTGGTTGACGAGCGCGCCGGCGTCGTGCCTCCGCCTCGCTGGCCGCCAGACACCAGGGCTCCTTCATGTGCCTTGGCGTGGACACAGACCACGGCGCCGACCTGTTACGCGTGCGACGCGGTGACCCGGGCGCCGCGCAGCTTGCGCGCCCGGCCCCACTTGCCGACCCATTCGGCGGCCGCGGTTCGCGTTTCGCCCGCGGCATCGGTGACGTGGATATTGCCGCGGAAGCGAATGACATAGGCGAAGCCCAGTTCGTCGAGATACGCGAACAGCTTGTGGTCGCCGAAGCCGCGGTCGGCCAGGATGGTCACCCGGCACCCGGCGGCACGACCCCTTCAGCCGCCGCAGACAGGCGTCCTCGATGTCGTTGCGCCGATCCGCAAGTTCGTCCTTCAGCAGTCAGCCACAGCAGCGGCGTCGCCCGGCCGTGCCCGGTCACCAGATTGAGCGCCAGTGTCGCCTGGTCGTCGCCGTCGAATCGGTCCAGTCCATGGCGACGACGATCTTGCTGCGTGATCCGACCATCTGGTGTCAACGGG
>CAWGIE010000014.1:0-52307 GCA_963822585.1 uncultured bacterium | reverse complement strand
ATACGAGCGCGGCAGCACGCTGGTCACCAGCAACCTGCCCTTCGACGAGTGGACATCGGTGTTCGGTTCCGAGCGGCTCACCGGCGCACTGCTCGACCGGCTGACGCATCACGTCCACATTCTGGAAATGAATGGCGACAGCTTCAGGCTCGCGCAGTCAAAGCGCAGGTCACGCCGCCCAAAAGCCGAGCCGACCACCCGATGAACCCGCTCAGGTGTAAGGCTCGAAAAGCAAGAAGGCCCCCGATATCGGGGGCCTTCTTGCTCGCGTCCGTGCTGCACTTTTGCTCCGGCAATCTGCTGCAAAATCTCTCCGGCGTTGACAGATAAACCTGAGAGACCGACATATGTGCGAAAGACGTCATCGTGGGAAGTACTTTCAACAGGATGTATTCGTTTCGTCCTTATGTAAAAAAATCCTTGGCTCAAAGCTTGGCGAATTGGCCGGCCGGTTGGCACGTGGCCCTCGAAATGTAATAGTTGGGATGCGTCCAAACCCACTTCGCCCCTTCGATTTGCGAAGCCATGAGGCAACCAACCATCATCGTATTTTCTTCGAGGCGAACGGGTTGCAACGTGTGACAGTTGGCACCTTGCACAATAGAGCAAACGGTAAATACGAGTTCCAACATGAGTGAGATCTCCTTCACGAGCCTGGACTACTTCGTCACATATCTAATTCGCTATCAGGGGCTGGTGGTCTGAGATATGTTTCAGATCGTCTGAATCATGTCCTTTGGTTCGACCTCTCGCCTGAGTTACTCCAAAAAGCAGCTCCGCGAGCTGAGGTCGCTTCTCCGTTAGATAAACCGACTGGGTTCCTTTTCCATCAGGGTTGCGGCGGAGGATATTTGTTTGGGAGCGCGGTGCTTGTGCAGAAGTTCTGAGAATTGGACTCTCACGCTTATATTCCGACGTGAGGCTCGTGCACGGTCCACAAATATAAGCGGAACTTTCTCTTACGCGGGTCATTAGCAGCTTTTGCGCGCAACTACGTCATCCGAGCTCATTTGTCTCATCAAGGCAACAACTCCTGCGGACGAAGTCGCTTGAGAAACATCCGATCGCCGCTGCAAGGCTGGCGCCTCTAACATGTACCTCATGTTGACGGGGACGTTCTCGAATTGGCTTCCGATCTCTTCCCACGCGCCATTATACAGATGGCAGAGCGGAGTTACTTCTGCGGCGCCGGCTTCTGATCCGAAAGCGCCTGGCTGCTATAAGTTGGTGAATGCGCAAATTTCGCGGGCACATCCCACATACGCGCGGCGTACCAAACTGCCCAGGCGATGACAAACAATGTCATCACCCAAATCCAGACCGGTATGGACGACCGTGCCTCAGCGCGGCGTGGATCGAACGGATCATCGACACTGAACGCATCAACGGTGAACCGGACCTCGCCGCGACATATCGCGTGAGGGTGCAATCCCGAGACGCCGATACCCGGGCCATTATGCACCACAAATGAAATTTCCTTGACACCTTCGTGTCCGTGCTCGTTTTGAGCGCAGATAGTCAGCTTGTGAGGCCCGTCCGCCAAGCTGCTCGTATCGAACGAAACCTCGCAGCGTAGTTCCTGAGCGGCGATCGGCTGCGTTCCATCGCCGGCACAAGCATGGCCACACTGAAGACGATTGCCGTGGTTTGCAGCCACCAGGGAAGCGGGGTGAACAGAAAATGGTGCGCCTCCGATGATCGGGTAAAAACCAGATTGGTCCAGAACGCGAAGAAACCCAGCAACAATCCTCGGAACGGCATGACTTCGGATCGCAGCACCGCGCGATAGGGAGTCTCCGACAGGATCATGCCGCCGAGAAAGGCGCCAAGCGAAAGCGACAATCCGATATAGGCTGTCGCCCACGCGGCGAAGAGCGCTATCATTAGGGCTGTTGCGGTGAATGTTTCTTCGCTCTGCGCGAACAACGGCTGTCAGTAACGGCTCAACGACAATACGTGATAAGAATAGCGCAACGGAAATGGCCGGAACGGCCTTGAAGAACGCAATTCCGATAGCGGGAAACAAATTCCCGCCGTGGCCAAGCGTTGAGACAACGATTAGCAGAGCGATAGCCGCAATGTCCTGAAAGACTAGGATGGTGGTCGCCGTCACCCCAACGGGACAATTCTGTTGGTGTCGCTCGGCAACAAGCCGCGCGACTACCGCCGTCGATGAAAGAGACAGCGTCAAGCCAACGAGGAGAGCAGGACCCAGCCCAAGGCCGTATGCGCTTCCGCGTACAGCCATAAAAAGTGTGCCAAGCAGGACCTGAATTGGCCCAAAACCGAGAATGTCCGCGGCGCGCTCGCGCACGCGCGCAAACGAAAAATGGAGCCCGACATCGAAGAGCAAGAAGACGACGCCGAGCTCGGGCAACGTCGCCACCATCGCTCCGTCGCCGAGTAAAGGTTGGCTGAAAAAGTTCGAGCACACTCCGAGGACCAAATACCCGACGATCGGATTGAGGCGAAGTTGACGGGAGACTATTACCGCGATGATGCCGAAAAAATGAGATGATTATCGGCCATGAATGGCTGTTCTTTCGAGGAAGTGGCGCGGAGAACCGATACATCGTGTGTAGCGGACGAAGATCGCGTCTAACAATCAGTCCCATAACGCAACGAAATGGCACCGTGCCAGCCAATCGCAGCGATGGGCTTGATCCTTTGCTCCAAGAACGACCACACGAATTACTTATACGAATTACGGATCGGCGCGATCGTCTGTTTCCGCCATTTGATAACATCAGCCACCGAGGGACCGGGACCAAAGCCGACGCAATTCTTTTTGCGGCCACCGGATTCTTCAACCCTGTTTTATATCTTACTGGGTCCAATATAGCCGTATCGAAAACAGATCGTCCGAAAACGGCCGCTATTAGTCCAGCGGCGGCGGCATCTCCGATGGCAGGAGATCCGCACAATAGTGCATCTCTGAGCGATGACGGGCTAGGTTGTCGCGCGTGCGTCTGAAAGATTCCAACGTGATGCCGCTTACCCGAATTTGATTTTATCCTGCTCACGCATCGTAATTTCACATCCCGCCGAGGCAGGCGTTAGCAACAGTCTGAAGGGCCACGAGAAACGAAAAAACATCACTGTCGTAATGCAAATATGGCGATAGCGCCGGGAGCACCTATTCTGGGGTCGCAAAAGAGAGGCGTGCATGACGAAATACTTTGGAGATGAGCGAGCCATATTCCGTCTTCCACACGAGCAGTATCGGGTGACGCAACAAAAACGGGACTGAGCGCCCGCGCACCGGAAAATATCTCGACAACAAAGAAGCGGGTATCTACGTCGATGTCATTTTAAGCGACTTAAAGGTACTGTCCTGGGATCATCGCGCATTCCGCAATCGACCAGTAATTCAGTGAGATCTGCCTCCGACAAGCAGATTTCAGGACTGCTGGCGACCACTTTCGGACCCGTCGTTCAAGCTGAGTAATTAACGTACGCGTGCATGGAGACGCCTTACGACGCAATCAGGATGAAGATGATCGGGCTAGCGACATTTTTGATCACGCTCACAGCGCTCTCGCAATCCACTTCCGCGAAATACGATTGTGATAAAGCCTTCAGGGCTCATATGGCGAAGATGTCCGCTTTAATCGAAAGGGCGGTTGGATATCAACTTGCGGATGCTTTACACAAGTCGTTGGAAGCCTATGATTCCTGTAAGGCGGGGGACGATTTTTCGCCACGCGGCATATGGGAACAGATCGAAGCTGACATGGCCGCGAAAACCGGAAGAAATCCTTGATGGAGGCTGGAGGCTATGGGTGTCTCACCGTGCACGCACTCCAATAGGACGCGTGAGGAGCGCGCAATTAAGCTTCGCGTGCCGTCCCTGTGCGCATAGGTCAAAAATAAGCCGGCAGGTGGGCCAACCATGGCCGGCTTCAAATCTGATCCCGGATGCCTTGCAGCGAGAAGCCATCACAACTCGATGAATTGTTAGGCGTCGTGCGATCCGCTCGCTACATCAGCGATACTCATATCCTCGCATTTCGCTGGGGAAAATCCATATTTTCTTCATGTGATTCTTGAACCGACGTCCGAGTCATATTTCGCCGAGGACGGCCCAACGTCGATTATAATCGCGCCTGTTGCTACTGCCATGGTGATGAGTTTCATGTCTCAACTCCGCGACATGTACTTTGAGGATCGGCACCCGATGCAGCAGCGCCGCTGTCCAACGTCGACCCGTGGCTGTTGTGCATGGTGTCGCCCAGCCGAGGCGCACGGAATGCTGAACATGCTTCCGGCAGTTGTAAACCCACTTAGGTTTTTCCTAGCGGTGTTGATTGTTTTTGGCCCGCCCATTGCGCTGTTTTGGTTTCTCAGCATGGTTCTTTATCGAATATCGAGGAGCGGTCGCGCTCGGAGAATCCGGCACCTGAATTCTAAGAGCACCCTTGTAAGGAAAGCCAAATACGGTCGCTGCTTGTACAGCCGAAGCGCCGACTGCAAGAACGAGCGCGGCGGCGAAAGAAACAATCGCCGGACGCATGAACTTCTCATTTGCTTTCTTTGTGATCCAGACGATGCGCTTCCACCGAGCATCCGCTAGATATTTTTGATTGCGCGAAGGGGCTTCCTCTCGAATTGTTCGAACCACTTCGACAAAAACCCGCTCTTTAGAAATCTTGACATTGCCTTGGGGGCGCGCGGTGGCTGCATTGTTTTCCCTGACCCATGTCTCGTGTGTTTCGTCGTGCATAGCAAACAGCTCCATTCTGCAACATGTGGTTTAGCTGAGAAATCTAATCCTATTTTCCGTTTAGTGATGTCCATCACACTCGTAAGCAAATGCGCGGGTTTCAACTGCCCTTGGCTTGCCATTTAGGCTACGCGATATCGTGAGTTCTACACTTGCTCCGCATTTTTTGTATCGATTTGGACGATCGGCGTTCTATTCGCAACTCGTCGCTCGATGACGACATTTGTCGCGTTGGCGATGAGATATAGATCGAGAAGATTTGGCACATATTGAGGACCCTCGGATTGCGCAGATGATCTATGACTTGGAAGTTGTCTCGAGGCGCGCTTGCCGATCTATGATCCGGACGATCTCGAGACAATTTTCAAGTACCTGCCTCACGGAGCACGCACGCGCTCAGTGTCGAGAGCATTTTTCGAGGGGAAGGAAAGGAGAGCCGTATGTCTCGTGGAATTATGAGGGTAGCGGCGGCGGCAATTACGATTTGCCCTCATCACCGGCATTCACCGAAAAGAGAATCACAAAACTATTCCTCACATCAGGCCAAGTGGATCTTAAAAGAGAAGTAATAAGATTGCCGCTCCATCGCGGTCACCTTTCCTCCGGAGAGACTGTTTGGTTCGTTCTGACCGATGTAAGTGATTTGGATACTTCCAAGAAGATGGGCCTTACGTGGGCACCGAGCCTCGGGGAGGCAAAAACCTCGCGAGCACGCGAGTTGCCGAAATGGATGAGTTTAACAACTTCACCTTCAAATCGGGGCGGGTTAATTTCTCACCAGTTCAAAGGTTGACGGCAGGAGAGACACCAAATTTCTTTCCGCCTAAGTTGGCGCGAGCCGGGTCTGTCGGAGACGCGCACTATAGCCCGCTGGTTCGAGTAGCAAACCGCAACGACATTGTTTTCAACGCTCCCATAATCGCGTTCAATGTCGGACCAGAGAAAGATCTCGTTCTGCGACGGCAACCCCGATTACTCGATTGTAACCGATTCGGTGGCGAAAATTTGCCCGGCCAACGGCACAGTCGACTTGAAGCTGCGCTTCGGCTTTGCGGACGGCAAGCACTTGCGATACCTCAGCTTCGATGCCAACTCTGAGAAATCGGCAACGCTCGAGGCGTCTACCTTTGCACCTGCCGAAAGCGACATCCTGAAAAGCGGCGCAACGCAAATCATTTACACAATCGTAAATGGCAAAACAGGTCGCAACGACCCTGATCGGCAAGGACTCAACAGTGCGCTCAGGGGCGATGGCCCCTCACTCGACGTTCTCGCGGACTTCAAGGAGATCAGTCCCGGATATTCACTGATGTGGGATGTGCAGCTGGCCGAGTGGACCCAAGGGACTATCAAAAAGAAACAACGAAAACTTATTACTGACGGTGACGATCTTCTAGCCAAGAGCGAAGCAGGTCTCTTGGTAAGTCCCGGCGGAGGACCGGTTAGGACGACTGGCAATTTCGTGAATTGTCCGGTCGTGGGTTTCACTAACGAGTAAATCGTTGCACCTCGAAAGACGAATTAGCGCGCGTTCTTAAAGCCATTCGCTTTCCGCGTTCCATTCTTGACGCGGTAAACTCTCAACCCCCCGTGTTCCCGCCCGCAGCGATAATAGCCCCGCGTCAAGATAGCGAAATCTCGCCAGATGGCATCGATCGTCGCTCTGGCTCCGCTTCCCGAACAAGCCCGACGATTTGCTCCGTCGTAAATAGCTTCCGTGCCATCCCTCTTCTCATTGAAATTGGAATTAGCCGGGTCGCTCACGCAGCCTAGTTGGCTTGTAGAGGCAGCTAATCGGATATGGTGCGCCATCGAAATCCGCATATGCGCTCAGCAAACGACAAGCAGTCATACTCGATTAATCAATGTCCAAGACGCACTAAAACGGCATGGGGCTGAAGCCCAAACCAGCTGCATTTATTCGATTTGAGCCGAGCCTGCATGGCGTAGGTCTATCAAGTCGATCGCCAGACGGCATTTCAGTATCGCCGCCCGTCTCAATAGGGTTCCTCCAAACCCACTCGCAAGTAGCGAGGCTTAGAAGGAAGCAGCCAGGAGAACCCCTATGAAACTTCTACCTGCCGCCGATCTCGATCGTTTATTGGTTGAGTTAGAGGTTGATATCGTGACGCTCTCGGAGTGCGTCGTTAGTCCCGAACGGGCATTAGTGTTTCCAAAAAAAAAGCCATTTCCGCAATTCACTATAATCTATCCGGAACCGATCAATTACGTGTCGCAAACTTGTCGCCAATTGATTTGACGCCACACACTTTAGTCATAATTCCGGCGACGATGCCGTGTCACATTTCGGCACCACCATTGCAATATGCGAAAAACGCGGCGAATACCGGACAGTTTAATGATGACTTGGAAAATATATCCACGCCGTGTTTCGGAAGCAGCAACTCTGCTGTGAGAGTAATGTGTGGCTATATACAGGCTACATATGGCAACTCGATAGATATATTTAAATCACTCACCATGCCCATCGTTGAGCGCTTCGACGAAACCAATGGCCTCGATGAAAATTTGAAAATGGCGCTTGCGGAACTTATCATGCAAGAGATTGGCATGCGCGCCATGACTGCAGCCCTTTTGAAAAGAGTGCTATTAACGATTCTCCGCCGTTCAATAAAATCCGGAGAAGTCTGGAGCGAGCGGTTTCCGATCTTGAGCGATCCGTACATCACTCGCGCGCTAGTTAGCATGCTGGCCGACCCAACGGCCGCGCACTCCGTGAAATCGCTATCAAATACGGCCGGGCTCAGCCGCTCAGCGTTTATGGATCATTTCACAAATGCAATCGACATTTCGCCGATTGCGGCCTTGAAACGTCTGCGCATGCGCAAGGCAGCTGGACTGCTTACAACAAACACCCTGCATATCGATCAGATAGCAAACCTCGTCGGCTATGCGAGTCGTAGCAGCTTTTCCCGCGCATTTCGATCGATCTATGGCGCGGACCCGTCGGTCTATCGCACCGTCAGTAGGTCTCATGCGACCAGGAATGGCAGTGCGAAAAAAGAATCAGGAGATCAAGCGGACGTCAATAGACCCGAGTGCTTCCGTCGGCCTTCAGTCCAAGAACGGTCCTCGACCACTTGGGCGTTGGGGCAGTCTCCGGCGGAGCCGATCATGTCCGCAACAGAAGGAGTTGGACGTTCCTGCGCGCGTCCCAACAGGCGCTCATTACCCATCTACGACATGACGGCAAAGAACGCGAATACACCTATCCGGCCTTGCCGTCGATGCTGACGGCACCAGCGCCGAAAGCTATCACGTAGAGGAACCCACCCGTCATCACCAGATTCTTGTAGAAATGGATCATGTTGTCTTGGTCTCCGATTGGCAGATGCACGCCAAAGGCAGTGCCAACACATAATAGGGCGAGTAGAGCAGCTGCCCACCGGGTCTTGAAACCCATCAGCAGAGCCATGCCCCCGAGAGATGGATAGGTATCGAGATCCAAATTGCCACATTGGGAAGTGGCACGTGTACGCTCGCGAAATACTGCACGAAGACGTTCGGACTGAGCAGCTGACGGATGCCGTCCCAAATAAAAAGGCTCGACATCAACAAGCGTCCGAGCGAAGGCAAGTAAGTTTCGAGATTGTCCATAGGGCGCTCTCCTGGAATCCGTTATGGTGGCGAACTGATGCTCGTCAGTCTTGCTGCGCAAGGTGGGGCGCGTTTTGGCCGGCGAGGATTCTTGCGTGCAATAGTCATAGAACCAATCTTCCCCGGCTCGCAGCTAACATTGATTGGATCGCCCATTGCAGCGCTATGCTTCGACGCATGTTGCCCCAACTTTGGATTCTAGCCGTGAAATCTCAAGAGACGTTCGCTGCCAGACGGACGATTTGATACGTCTTTCGGACCTCACCCCATTGGTGATCCCTGCTGATCAACATATGTCCTTCTGTAGAGAGGTTCTTTTCTAAGTATCTTGCTCGGACATGTCCGTCGATACTGACGAAAGAAAAGCCAACTGGTCGCGTCCCGCAGAAAAAGAAGCTTTCTGAGTTCTGGAATTTTGAAATGGCCTTAATTATTTTTCTGGGAGGAAATCCAATGGCACGCATCGCTCTAGTTCTGATCGCATTTGCCTCTTGCCTGATGTCTGCCCGAGCCGAAGCTGAGACGATTATCTATCATGCGACTTCTCAACGGCGCGGCGGAAGTGCCGCCGACAAAGTCCGAGGGCACAGGAACCGCAATGGCGACGATCCACACGGATTTTAAGATGCTAAGCTACAAGGTACAGTACACGGGTCTCTCGGGCCAGGTAATGATGGGGCATTTCCACGGTCCCGCTGCCGCAAGCGAGAACGCAGCGATATTGATTCCGATGGTCACGAAACTAAATAGTCCAATATTGGGAATGGCTAAGCTCTCCGATACTGAGATCGCAGATTTTCAGGCCGGAAAGGTCTACGTCAACCTTCATACAAAGGAAAATCCGACTGGCGAAATCCGCGGCCAATTAGCAAAGTAGCCGCCATTTCTACGGCGCGAGCATCCCCGTCGAGCTATGGAAAACGATGAAATTCGCATCTCGGTTGGGGGTCTAGATGCGGCTCGCGGCCGCGAGCGAAGCCGGCTTCAATCGAACGACACCGAATGCTGGACGGTGACGGACTTGCACGCGTTGCCGCTGATCGAATGTGTCGCGCCCGGCGGTTCGGACCAGCTCTCGCCTGCTCGATAGATGCGTCTCGCCGTCATTCATCTTCTACTCGATCGCGCTCAAGATCACGTAGGCGTAGATGATCCCGACTTCGCGTGGGTGTGGGACGGAGAGGCCGCGCCAGGCGCGCAATCGACCTCAAGGCGATCGGCGACTTGCCGGGATATTAGGAAAGGCTGCCTCGAAGTGTCTTCTGGACGGTTTCCCCTTCGCCATCATGCGCGGAGACGGCGCCGGCCATCGAGAAAGACAAAGACGTCGCAGGTGGCGGCGATGATGGTTCGCATCTTCAAGGGCTTTGCCCTTCGTCATATAGGTTGATCTTCATTCTTCAGGCGCCGTCACTTGTAGCCCGCGCTGCACCGCCGGACGCGCGAGGCCGCGGTCGAGCCACGCCTGCACATCGAGAAAGCGGTCGAAGCCGACGAGTTCACGCGCTTCGTAAAAGCCGATCAGATTGCGCACCCAACCGAGCAGCGAAATATCGGCGATGCTGTACTCAGCGCCCATGATCCAGTCGCGGCCCGCGAGCCGTTCGTCGAGAACACCGAGTAGCCGCGCTGATTTGGTTGCGTAGCGGTCGCGCGGGCGCTTGTCTTCATAGGCTTTGCCCGCCGAATTTGTTGAAGAAGCCGACTTGGCCGAACATCGGCCCGACTCCACCCCATCTGCCACATCACCCACTGGATCGTTTCGTAACGGGCGTTCGGTATCGGCTGAGATAATTTGTTCCTGTCTTATCGGCAAGATAGAGGAGGATTGCACCGGATTCGAACAGCGCGATGAAACCCGCTCCCGGCATTTCCGGACGAGCAGATACACTTTCAGGAACCCAGGGGCTCTTCTGGACTTAATACGTAACGAGCTGGCATCGTTGATATCCACCTCGACTCGCCATTCACGACAGCAAGGTCAACACCATTCTATATGGGCGGCGCGCAACTCTCCGGATAGCTTTCGACGCAAGCCGAACGCACGAGCGGAGACTTCTTGCGCACGACGAGCTGGGCATGGTCCGCTACCTCAAAATCTTCAGTGGACAACTGAGCAGCAACGGCAGATTAGCGCGGAGGTCGATGAATGGCGCGTTGGTTTATTGAGCCCTGCGGCCGCAGCGTTATCGATGCAGAACCGTGCCTGCGGGAGCTCGGGCGGAAAGCATTGTTTCGGAGCCGCTGCATGGTGCTAACCGCCTGCGTGCTCGCGTCCTCGATGGCGTTCATCGATGCGACAGCGCTGCCCGTCGCGTTGCCGAGGTTGCGGGCTGATTTCGGAGCGGACCTCGCCTCCGTTCAATGGGTTCTCAACGGCTATGTGTTGGCGCTCGCCTCGCTGACATTGATCGGCGGCGCGCTCGCGGATGTTTATGGCAAGGCGTGCATGCTCGCGCTCGGCTGCGTCCTGTTCGGTCTGGCGTCTGCGGCTTGCGCGCTGGCGCCTTCACCCGCCTGGCTGATCGCCGCACGCGTCGTGCAGGGAGCGGCCGCAGCAATTGTCACCCCTGCCAGCCTCGCCCTAATCGGGGCCACCTATCCGCGCGCTGAGCGGAACCGGGCGATCGGCGCATGGGCCGCCGCGTCGGCTCTCACCACCGCCGGAGGTCCTGTCCTGGGTGGCTGGCTGACCGAGGCCTTTGGCTGGCCATCCGTGTTCTGGATCAACCCGCCGCTTGCGCTCGTAGCAGTGGGAGTTCTGCTGGTCTTCGCGCCCAAAGATGGCGGCATCCCGCGCAAATTCGACGTGATTGGCGCCGCTATCCTCGCTTCGGCGATCGGAGCCCTCGCCTGGGCACTTGGCCAGATCGGAACCCGTGAAGCTCGGGCCCTTACTGACGCTCCAGCCCAGCCGGGCACGGAGCTCATGATTGTCGCCGCGCTTGGCATTGTCGGGCTCGCCGTCTACGCGTTCTGGGAACGCAGAAGCAAACATCCGATGACGCCACCTCGCCTAATGGAGAACCGCGCCTTTCTCGGGCTGAACGTCGCGACCCTTATGGTCTATGCGGGGGTTTCGATCATGTTCTTCCTGCTCCCCTTTGACCTCGTCGACCGCCGCGCCCTGTCATCGACCGATGCCGGGCTAGCATTCCTGCCCTTCACGCTCGGCGTCGGACTCTTGTCTGATCTGTTCGGCCGGTTGGCGGACAAAATTGGGGCGAGGGCTATGCTCATCGCTGGGCCTGCAGGTGCGGCGCTTGCTTACGTCTGGATGGCGCTCGGCCAGGAAGAATTCTCTGATGCTGGGCGTGATCGGGCCCATGACACTGCTTGGCCTGTCCTTCGCCGTGCTCGTAGCACCGCTCACTGCGTCCGTCCTGTCGAGCGTTGACCAGACGGACGAAGGGCTCGCCTCCGGCATCAACAATGCGGTCAGCCGGATTGCGCAGCTTGCCGGCGTGGCACTGGCCTCCGGTGTCGCGTCTTTTGCGTTTGGCTACAAAGTCGGCCTCTCCGTAGCCGCTGCGGCCTCGATCTGCGGCGCCTTTACGGCTTCGATCATCCTGACGCCGGCCACAGCGAAAGCAGACGCGCTCGGGAGGGGCTTAGAAGATCGGCCCCAAGCCGTTCGCGTGGTAGCGAGGTATAGCCTACCTTCACCAAGAGGCCCCAGGCCCTTACAATCCTTGGGACCATCGTTGAATTAAATCAGACCACCTCATCTCGTATGACCGAGCGGCCGTGATATTGTTGTAAAATCGCGCGATTAGCAAACACCGCGACCTCGTCGAAGGACTTAGGGAGCGACTGCTCAGCAACCGAGTATCGCTAAGGTCAGTTCGGGTTCGCTTCTATCCCAAACAGAACTGCCTTGAAGGCGATTTCGATGAGCTGTTCAGGAAAGGCAAGTCTTGATACGCCTATCAGATTGCTGGTGCACTGAGGTCGCGCCGTTCCATAAGCCTCCTTGCGTACCTTGCCCGCGGCAGCAAACGCGGTATCCACATCGAGAACGTAAAGCGTCTCCTCCACGACGTTGTCCAGTGTCGCTCCGAATAGCGCCAGCAGCTTGACGGCATTGGCATAAGTCGTCCGCATCTGCTGCTCCATTGCCGAGAACTCTGCCGCCTTGCCGAATTCGTCCAGAGCCGCGGGCGCAACGAGTTTGCCCTTGTCGTCGTGACTGAGCTGGCCGGACACGTAGATCGCGTCTTTGACCTTAATCGCCTGTGCGTATCCGTAGGCATCTTCCCACGGCACGCCGAAATAAGCGGCAACTTTACCTTTCGCGGTTGCGTTCGCCATGTCTGATCCTGCTATGTGGGCTACCTCGGTGTCCGAGCCCCTTCTTCATCCTGTCAACCACTCGGCATTCGACTATTTCAAAACCGGAGAGGTTCTTCTGTTGCACTCGATCTTACATTGCGCTTGACCCTGTTATTCGGCGGCCGCCACAGTTATAGGCTTCGCAATTCCTTTCCTCATCAATTCTTCTCGCGGGAACCTGCCCGCCGGCGCACCAAATCAGTGAAGATGCGATAGCGACCTTCGCGCTTCCCACGCATCATCCCGTCTCTGCTTGTGCATCCTCACTGGATGACCCTCACTTGTGTAGCAATCCAAATATGCGACTGCCGATTGGCATGATGCGCCGCGCGCCTTACAACGTTTCATATTCCGTATTGAGTTTTTTAAACACAAGCGAAATTTGAAAATCTTAGATTTCCGATATCCAAAGACGGACTTCCGGATGTCGTAATTTCGTTGAGCGATTTCCATGATCAGCAGATCCCGTACGCCTACCCGCCGCTTTGCGACGAAGCGCAACTACGCATAACACTGATGTCCTCGAATTTGGATATTCAGCTACCTGTTCGGGATGATCGGATCTGACAGGCACGATATAATCCGCTCAAGGATTTAGAACGGACGGAAGCTCACAGTTCGGCTTAGCCTGCGTCTCTTGTCCGCCGAGACACTAGATTTGGAGTTTGTGATGAAGATGCTCTTTTTTGGTGCGATTTTTACGGCACATGCTGAATTTTCGCATTCGACCTTTTGCCTATGACTGCGACGAAGTCATTCAAGGGCCGCCTCGCATTCATGGAGCCCTAGCCATGCTTACAATTGTGTCATTCAATCCCGCGCCAGTTTCGAGCGATGCAATGGATTTTCTCGCGCGGCTACGTCGCGCAGATTTTACGTGGTGTGGGGATCAAAGATCGAGCGAAAGTACGGGAAAGAAACCAAGGTTCGCGGATAGGGGTTTTTCTATAATTATGGCTTTTCGTCCGGATACCGGAGCCGTCAATTCTTCAGGTACTTTTCAGTAGGCCGCATCCTGTTTTTCGCTTTTCGGCATCGTCGACATTTTATCCTCTTTGTGCTGACTGTCGCAACTGTAAAAACCGTTGATGTTCCAGCAGACGCCGCGGCAGCTATTCAAAAAACGATAATTCTCTCAGCTGTTCTTGGCAGATCTGTATGCGCTGTAAGGACGTCTGGCGACTTAGACGCCGTCTGTGCCATACACCGCCGGGCCTGGGTAATAGCGAGGGATAGGGTAATAGATGACAGGTGGCGGATATGCTGCAACGGGCGGTCCGTAGTAGGAAGGTCCGTAAGCAGGGTAGGGGGAAGCTCCCTGATGCGGCCTTCTAATTCAGCGAAAGCCGTTACCCTCCTTCGACCTTCAATCGTCGAGGCGTGTCGGTTAAGAACTGCTCACTCAATTCTGAAGCGTCGCACAATGCAAACATGCACGGTTCCTGATTTTCACGCGCTAAGTCGCGCTATGGGCGGCGCGGTCGACTTATTTCCGCTGCAAAGTGGAGTGTGGCGACCGAAGCGCGACCGCGGGAGCTCACTGTCGATCGCGCGCCATCGTTGAATTCCTAAAATCCCGCAAGTCCCTGGGGACTGTCGTAGGGAATTGGGTTTCGACCAATCTCCGTCAGTTTCCCACTCGTCTTATCGAGCCGATAACTGACAAGCGCCGAGGCATTCCCGAAGATCTGGTAAAAATATTGGTCGTCGGGAGTCAGCCAGCTGTCGCTGGGTCCGCTGCTGACGAGGCCGTTCACGGCGCGGAATGTACCGTCGCCCGGGATAGCCTTGTTAGCGGGGTCCTGGAGAAGGCTCAATCGTCCTTCCGCAAGCTGGAAGATCGAGACCGTTCCGTAGCCGAAGTTGGTCGCGAGCACGCGCGAGTTGTCAGAGGTGATCTGCAGCCAGCAGAGTTCGGACGGCTTTCCTTGCGAGGTGTCGATTGCGACCAGAGAATTGTTGGTCACGTGTCCCTTGCCATCAATGCGGCTCACTAGGACGCCGTCCCCTACCGCGAAACCGTTCAAGAACGTATCGCGTCTCCCCTTGAGAAACGCGATGTAGAATGGCCCTGCGCCCCCGGCATCGGCAAATGAAGCCTCACCGAGCGTGCCGTCTTCATGCACCGGGAATATCACGAGTCCGTCTTGATCGGTAGCGTTTGCCACAACCAGATTTGGCGACCCATCCGGATTAGCCGCTGGATGTTTGTCGAAGAGGATATCGACCAACAGGAAACGGCCATCGGGTGACAGAACCGCTTGGGTCGACACACGATCGGTCTTTGCGGCGGTGTTTACGGAATATCGCTGCGGGCGCAGCTTAAGTTTGCCGTCCTGGGTAACCGTATAGGAGCGGAGATGGTTGGGGCCGAAGGCATGCAGGACGTATAGTGTACGACTTTGGGGGCGGTAGGCGAGCGACTTCGCCGTGCCACTACGCCCAGTTACCGGCTCGCCAGTCGCTTGCCGATCAATTACCGTCAGCTTTCCGTCTGGACTTACTCGGAAACTCGTCACGCTATTGTCGCCGCCGTTCGTCGTAAAGAGCAGGGTGTCGGATTCGGCTAGGATCACGCTGCCGGCGCCCTCGAACGCGTTGGGCGCGTTCTCCTGACCGCTGATCGGCTTAAAGACGCCAGAGCCAGCGCCCCCGGTAGGGATATTCTCAAGTAGTTTGAGTCGACCATCCGCCGTACGACCGAAGTGCGTGATGCGGTTCTGGGTTTCGTTGGTCTGCATATAGACATGCCCTACGAGGTCCGAAGCCAGGGCGTCTACTCTCAATGACCCGAAGAGCAGCAGTGTAAGCGCGAGAAGAATGAAATTCGATGATCGCGCGCAAGACATGTGATTCTCCTATGTTAGTGCGCGAACCGATTATCTAACCCCGATCTAAAGCCGCCACAGCCCCCGATGAATGGAGGCGGTTATCGCGAGAGCTTTGGGCGCTGAGCTGTCCGGTTTCGCGGGTACCCGACATCACCTTATGACAAGCTCATTGCCCAGGGATCCTCGATATGTATCCGATGGTCCGATACTCTTTAAGTCCGCGCCGCAAGAGGCCAGTCATCGAAAATGTTCCAGTACGCGCGGGGACTCCTTCGTTGGGGCCGCGACAGCAAGGAGTGCCACACGCTTCGCGCACAGTTGCGCCGTGGTTAGTCGGCTAATCGTATCCCTGATCAAAATGTCATCACTCGCAAACATCGTCTTCCGCAGCGGACTCGGCCATGCTGGGGCCGCCTGTTCTTGTGAAATCGGCTACCTTTAATCGCACGCGCAGCGACTTTAAAATTAGACAGCCGCCACAAAGCTCATGTCGACGCCCACATTTGCCCCTGTTGGCGTTGGAGATATCGCTTGAGACGCATGGAGACATATTGAGGATTCTCCAATAGCGCGGCTGATCTACGATCCATACGATATCTCGAGACGACGTCAAGCACGTGCCTCGCGTAGCAGACGCTCGGTATGGAGACATCTCGCGATGGGTGAGAAAGGAGAACCCTATGCCTCGTAGTGTCCCGCGTCAGGACCTACCGGACAGAATGAGCTGCTGGTTGCGTCCCGCAGAAAATGAAGCTTTCTGATTTCGGGAATTTTGAAAATGGCCTTAATTATTTTTCTGGGAGGAAATCCAATGGCACGCATCGCTCTAGTTCTGATCGCATTTGCCTCTTGCCTGATGTCTGCCCGAGCCGAAGCTGAGACGATTATCTATCATGCAACTCTCAACGGCGCGGCGGAAGTGCCGCCGACAAAGTCCGAGGGCACAGGAACCGCAATGGCGACGATCGACACGGATTCTAAGATGCTAAGCTACAAGGTACAGTACACGGGTCTCTCGGGCCAGGTAATGATGGGGCATTTCCACGGTCCCGCTGCCGCAAGCGAGAACGCAGCGATATTGATTTCGATGGTCACGAAACTAAATAGTCCAATATTGGGAATGGCTAAGCTCTCCGATACTGAGATCGCAGATTTTCAGGCCGGAAAGGTCTACGTCAACCTTCATACAAAGGAAAATCCGACTGGCGAAATCCGCGGCCAACTAGAAAAGTAGCAGCCATTCTCCGCGAGCCTTATTCCTCGCCCACAATCTTTCATCGAGGAGAGCCGTCGTGGCGCAGATAAATTCAGCCAATTCACGATAGCCGCTTTCCCTGCGGGCGAAGTGGTGGGATTCGCTTTGATTTTAGAATGCAGGCAAGTCGCTGGCCGTACTCGACAAGGCGCTCGATAAACTTGTTGAGATCATAATGCGAGCGGAGGATGACAGGATGTGGTTCGTTGGCATTTCAGAAAATCGGCTTAGGCGACATAGACGATCCTGGCAAATCGGGGGAGTACTGCCAATCGAACATGACTAAAAGTCTCAGGTTTTACGGCGCGGGCATCAAGGGCAAGCCTTCGGCAAAACATATAATTCGCTTTTCGGTTTCCAGATGCGGCTGGGGGCCAGGATGTATCTTCATAGGCTTTTCCGTCTGTATAATAGTTGGTCTTCGTTTTTCAGGCCGCCGTCACTTGTAGCCCGCGCTGCACCGCCGGACGCGCGAGGCCGCGGTCGAGCCACGCCTGCACATCGAGAAAGCGGTCGAAGCCGACGAGTTCACGCGCTTCGTAAAAGCCGATCAGATTGCGCACCCAACCGAGCAGCGAAATATCGGCGATGCTGTACTCAGCGCCCATGATCCAGTCGCGGCCCGCGAGCCGTTCGTCGAGAACACCGAGTAGCCGCGCTGATTCGGTTGCGTAGCGGTCGCGCGGGCGCTTGTCTTCATAGGCTTTGCCCGCGAATTTGTTGAAGAAGCCGACTTGGCCGAACATCGGCCCGACTCCACCCATCTGCCACATCACCCACTGGATCGTTTCGTAACGGGCGTTCGGATCGGCTGAGATAAATTGTTCCGTCTTATCGGCAAGATAGAGGAGGATTGCACCGGATTCGAACAGCGCCAGCGGCGTGCCGCTCGGCCCGTTGCGGTCGTAGATTGCGGGAATCTTGCCGTTGGGGTTGAGCGCGAGAAAGGCTGCGTCGTGGCTTTCGTCCGCCAAAATGTCGATCCGGTGCGGCTCGTACTTTAGGCCAGTCTCCTCAAGCATGATGCCGACCTTCACCCCATTGGGCGTTGGCGCGGAAAAGAGTTGCAGCCGATCAGGGTACTGCGCCGGCCAGCGCGTGAAAATCTGATGATCGAGTGTCACTTTCTTCCTCCAGGGCCCCTCGGAATGGGTCGATGCGACCGGCTAGAGTTCAGATCGAGCCAGCCGGCGTAACAGCCGGAAAGTCCATTTCGGGATCGAACACATTATTGAAAAAGTTCGTCAGCGAGTACATAGCCACCAGCGCGACGATCTCCATGACGTTCGCCTCCGTGTAGCCGGCATCGCGGACGGCTTTCAGATCGCCATCACCGACCCTGCCTCGGGTCTCGATGATTTTACGCGCCAACTGGACGGCAGCGTCCCGCTTCGGGTCGCTGGCACGACCTTTCCGAGCGAGAATGATTTCCTCGGCTGACATCTTGGCATGCTTGGCCCCAAAGCTGTGAACCGCCAGGCAGTAGTTGCATCGATTTACTTCGGAGACGGCGAGGCTGATGCTCTCGCGTGTCTTTACGTCGAGCGCCTTGCTCAAGGAACCGCGCAGAGCGGCCCATGCATTGAACGCGATCGGGCTCAGCGCAAAGGTCGCCAACATATTTGGGGTGAACCCCGATGTTCTTGTCGAACGTATCGAGGGTCGGTTTTGAATTGGCCGGTACCTGTTCCGGCTTTGGCATTGCAGTTCTGGGCATTGCAGACTTTCTTAAGTTGCCTATTTCATTCGTAATCATATGAAATTTGGCACATCGGCCACCGGACGGCTCGGTTTTCGCGCCCACTTTCCCCGAGCGCTCCGGCGCTATGGGCGACGGCATGCGGCGAGCAGGTAGCGACGATCCAGGTGGGAAGGGAGGGTAGAAACAGCTGGCAGTCCTCGAATCCTCATGGACGAACTCGGATGATCGTCTTTCCCTTGCGTCGCTCGGTTGAGTTGAAGGCGGCGACGGCATCGTCGAGGGTCGAGACGTTTCCGATGTTTGTCCGCAGCTGTCCGTCCCGCACGCGCTGGACGATCTCACTCAGTTGGGCACGATCGGACTCGACAACAAAGTCGACCGCCAAGCCTTCGGCGGGTCGTGCGCCGGCCGGGCCCGCGATGGTCACCAGCGTTCCTCCGGCACGAACTAGGGCCGCCGACCGCTTCGCAATGTCGCCGCCGAAGACATCGAAAACCAGATCGACTATGCCGACGTCTTCCAGGGCGTCGTTCTCGAGGTCGACGAACTCCTCCGCACCGAAGTCGAGCACCTTCTGACGGTCGGCGGCGCGTCCCGTGCCGATGACATAGGCGCCGGCATCACGCGCGAGCTGTGTTACCATCGAACCGACTACGCCGGACGCGCCGTGCGCGAGGACGCTCTGCCCCGCGCGAAGGCGGCCGTGCTGGAACAGTCCCTGCCATGCGGTTAGGCCGGGCATCGGCAGGCTGGCGCCCACCGTAAAGTCGACGTCGCCGGGAAGCGGCGCAAGATTGCGCGCCTCGACTGCCACGTACTCCGCCAGGGTGCCGTCGCGAGTCCAATCTGTTAGGCCGAACACCCGCTGTTCGATCGACAGCCCCGTCGTGCCATAGCCGAGGGCGGTGACCACTCCAGCCAGCTCGTGCCCAGGGATCGACGGTGTCCGGTCACGATCTAGGCGATCGGTCCAGGTCGGCGGCCACGTCAGCTCATCCCAGGTAAATCCCGACGCATGAACCTGAACGACGACGTCGCTTATCGCTGGCTGCGGCTCCGGCCGCTCGACCAGCTTCATCCCGGCTGTTCCCGCAGCCTGGTCCGTCACCACGATCGCCTTCATCGGAATTGTCTCCTCAGTCGTTTTGTAAGCTTGGTGGAAATGCTGCGGCGTTGGAATGCCCGTTCGACATCTTCATGCCGGGGGCCATGGCTAGCGAGGGACATGTTCAGCGAAAGCAACGGCGGAAATATCAAGCCCCGCGCTCGCGGCAATGATCTTGGCGAGCGCCTGATCGCACCTTGAGGATAATGTTCAAAAACTGCGCATGTCGACTCTCCGGAATGACCCGTCGTTAGAGTTACGACGTGCGATGTCGGATCGTTTCATTGGGCGCGATCCTCGGGAATTACGGATTTTGGAATTGGACGATCGGCATCAGGGAGGGAACTTGGTGTTCCGTGGATGGTTTTTCCGCGCTGTGCTTCCTACCCCGCGCCATTCTTGATGGATTTGCAAAATCAAGTTGAGTGAGCTCGGCGCGCCATAGTCGTCCTTCTCGCAATCGGCTTCCACGCGGCCCAACCTGTTGTTATGTGCGTGATACAGAGAACAGGCTTATGGCGCGCTTCTCCGAACGCGTAGGCAACGCGGCAAAGTCCGGGGTCATGAACACAGTGGCTACAAGACATAGCATTCCTTTTTTCGCGAGCGGACTCCGCTTTTGCAAACTATTCGGAGACAGTGTAACGGATATCGATCTTGCTCTTTTGCATCCAAGTTGCCGCGGCCTCGCGATCGATTTCGAGTTCGCTGAGAATGGCGATGGGAAGCGCAAGAGCCTCCCCAGGATTGTCAATAACAGGGCGAAGGTTTATGGAGGCGAACGCTCGTCCCTCCGCCTCGTTGTCGACGACCGCAATGATCGGCAATCCCGGATAACGCCGCGTGATCGCGGGCATGATCTCGGTGGAAAATTCCAGATCGGGTTCGGTGAGTATGCCGAGCTTGCGCTCTGTTACGGCGATGGCCTCCCAAAACCGCAGATCGTTGAGGTCGCCGTAGAGAACATCATAGCCATCGGCGATCGCCGCTCGCAGTCGCGTCTCATCGTCCTCGATGGCAAGATAAGATATATCGAAAGCGATCATCGCATCGGCGATGACACGACCCCGCGACCCCATCCCGACCAACAATACATCTGAATCCGCCTCGAGCGGAATGAGCTCTCGCTTGCGCGCTTCCGAGTGACGCGAACGCAAACGACCGGCCAGCCAACGCCCGGCCTCGGCGAACATAGGCGTAACGGCGAGTGTGAGAGCCACGGCGCTGACGAGGAGCGCGGCAAGGCGAACGCCCAATAATGTTTGCACTATCGGAAGCGAAAGAATGACGAAAGCAAACTCGGATCCCTGCGCGAGTAGAAAACCAAGTTGTACGGATCCCGGGGTCGACCATCGAAACAATAGGCTTGCAGCCATATTGGATAGGATCTTCGCCGCTAGAACCGCTACCGCGATCGCGATGACGATCAGCCATCCACGCTGTAGCGTCGCGGCGTCGAGCGAAAGCCCGACGGAAATAAAGAAGAAACCCAGTAACAATCCCCGGAAAGGTTTGATTTCGGATTGCAGCACCGCGCGATAAGGAATCTCCGACAGGATCATGCCGCCGAGAAAGGCACCAAGCGAAAGCGATAATCCGATATAGGCCGTCGCCCACGCCGCGGAGAGCGCGATCATTAGCGCCGTCGCGGTGAATGTCTCTTCGTTCTGTGATCGAACAACGGCCGTCAGCAATGGCTCGACGACGACACGCGACAAGAGTAGCGCTACAGCAAAGGCAAGAATGGCCTTGAGAAAGGCGATTGCAATAGCGGGAAGAAGACTTGCCCCGCTGCCGAAAGTCGAGACGACGATTAGCAGGGCGATAGCCGCGATGTCCTGAAAAACCAGGATGGCCGTTGCCGTCACTCCAACGGGACAACTCTGCTGGTGCCGCTCGGCAATAAGCCGCGCGACGACCGCCGTCGATGAGAGGGCAAGCGTCACGCCCACGAGGAGCGCAGGACCCAGCGCGAGGCCACAGGCTCTCCCGAGCACCGCCAGAAGAAGGGTCCCCAGCAGAACTTGGAGGGGACCGAAACCGAAAATGTCCGCGGCGCGCTCGCGCACGCGCGCAAATGAAAAATGGAGCCCGACATCGAAGAGCAGAAAGACGACGCCGAGTTCGGACAACGTCGCCACCATCGCTCCGTCGCCGAGTAAAGGATGGCCGAAAAAGTTCGAGCACACGCCGAGGACCAAATATCCGACGATTGGATTGAGGCGAAGCTGATGGGAAACAATCACGGCAACGATGCCGAAAAGGAGTAGAAGGATCGTCGGGCTGATGACGTCGAAAATGAGATGATTGTCGGCCATGAATGGCTATTCTTTCGTCGATAAAAGCGGATGGCGGCAGTCAACGGCAAGACATGGCGGGCAGGGAGAAGCTACCAGCTTCGTGAGCGGCGGACGCAGAAGATGTCCAACAATTATGGCATTGCGCTTCTCGCGCGAGACGAAAAGGCACGCCGCGGCAAAGCCAATTGTGAAGGCGTCGTTTCGCGGTCTCTCTGACCATTTCGCAAAGAGAAAACCACCAAGGCCCGCTTTCGTTCGGTATCTGGACGGTAACGACTTTCGCCGAAGCTGGGCCGGCGACGATCAAAATACGCTTACACCTGCGGTCATCGTGACGAATTTCATGTCTCATCTCCGCGACATGTTTTTGATTATCGGCAGGGAGGGGGGAGTTGTTAGTCAGTATGTTTACTTCATGAATGCCGCGCAGCTCCGGTACAACTTCATTCATCCGCCCGGAACCATCGATTGAAAGACTTCATCGCGTAGATAGAAGTGGTGGAAGACTGCCGCGGCTGCATGCACGCTGGCAACCCAGAGGATGGCATTGCCGAGGACGGTGTGTATTTCGATTATAAGCTGTCCCAGTCCACGCACCTGCGCATCTGGGGGGCGACGTCGAATCCGAGGAGGGTGACGGGAAGCCCCTCGAGCCAGGTGCCCAGTAACGCCGTTGCTGGAATCGCGATGAGGAGTGAATAAAGCGCTAACTGGACGAGCTTTGCGGCCGTAGCCATCCATCGTGGCATAAGTTGCGTCTCGGGCGTGCCGTCGATTAGCCGCCATAGCAGCCGCAGCACAACGACAATGAAGACGAGCGCCCCGAGAGTTTCGTGAATCCTGCGGATGCCGTCGGCGGCGGCGGAATAGAGCGAATATCGGTCGCCCTTGCTCAGCAGATAGGCATCGAGAACCAGCATGACAGTCAGCCAATGGAAGGACTGGGCGCCGACGCCGTAACGCGAGGGAGTGGTGCGCAAGCCGATTATTTTACTCCGGTCTAAAGCCCGCCGCAGCGGTTGATGGAGGGAGGTGGCGCGTCGTCAGAGATTTGACCAAGAAACCCGAAACATCTCATCGTCACCGGCTCCGGCGAACTGTCCATTTTCAACCGAGGATTTCCGAATTGCTTCCTACTGCGGGCGAGCTTCGCTGAAGAGCGATCAATCCCCGGAACACCGTCAAAAATCCAATTCGGCGCCTGGCCTCCGGCATTGATGAAGATAGATCGGCACTAATTCGTCTTTCGAGGTGCAACGATTACTCGTTAGTGAAACCCACGACCGGACAATTCACCAGATTTCCGATCGTCTTAACGGGCCCTCCGCCAGGACTTACCAACAAGCCCGTTTCGCTCTTGGTTATAAGGTCATCACCGTCAGTGATGAGTTTTCGTTGGTTCTTTTCGATAGCCTCTTTGGTCCACTCAGCTAGCTGAACATCCCACATCGGTGAATATCCGGGACTGACCTCCGAGAAGTCCGCAAGGATGTCGAGTGAAGGGCCTTCGCCACTGAGCGCGCTGTTGAGTCCTTGCCGCTCTGGGTCGTTCTGACCTGTCCTGCCATTTACGATTGTGTAGATGATCTGCGTCGCGCCGCTTTTGAGGATGTCGCTTTCGGCAGGCGCAAAGGTAGACGCCTCAAGCGTTGCTGATCTCTCAGAGTTTGCGTCGAAGCTGAGGTACCGCAAGTGCTTGCCGTCCGCAAACCCGAAGCGCAACTTCAAGTCGACTGTGCCCTTGTTAGGACAAATGTTTGCCACTGAATCGGTTACAATCGAGTAATCGGGATTGCCGTCGCAGAACGAGATTTTCTCTGGTCCGACATTGAACGCGATTATGGGAGCGTTGAAAACAATGTCGTTGCGGTTTGTTACTCGAACCAACGGGCTGTAGTGCGCATCTCCGATAGACCCGGCTTGCGCCGACTTAGGCGGAAAGAAATTTGGTGTCTCTCCTGCCAGTCAACGTTTGAACTGGTGAGAAATCAACCCGCCCCGATTTGAAGGTGAAGTTGTTCGACTCGTCCATTTCCGCAACTCGCGTGCTCGCGAGGTCCTTTGCCTTACTGAGGCTCGGCGCCCATGTGAGGCCCATCTTCTTGGAAGTATCCAAATCACTTACATCGGTCAGAACGAACCAAACAGTCTCTCCGGAGGAAAGGCGACCGCGATGAAGCGGCAATCTTACCACTTCTCTTGTAAGATCGACTTGGCCTGACGTGAGAAATAGCTTTGTGATCCTCTTTTCGGGTGATGCAGGTGATGTTGGAGACTGCGCGAGGACCGCCGCGCTAAGCGTGCACGTCGCTATCGCCGCCGCCGCTATCGTCAGAATACTGCGAGACATACAGCTCTCCTTTCCTCACCCTCGAAGTGGTTCTCGATACCGTCGCGTGCGTACTCCGCGAGGCAGGCACTTGACGTCGTCTCGAGATATCGTATGGATCGTAGATCAGCCGCGCAATTCGAAGGTCCTCAACACGTATCCGAACGTCTCGATCGATATCCCGAACGCCAAGGGGCGAATGTCGGCGTCGACATGAACTGTGTGGCAGCTGGCCCTATACCGCTTCCGGTTCAATCCGCCCGTGCGAATTTCTCACAACAGCACTGGCGCTATGACCAGGCGACTAATCCCGCGGATCGCCCGCACAGACTTAGCTCCGTCCCCGGGTGAGATGTACGTCCGCGATGCCCGAGACCACTAACTGGACCTGTTTCGACGATCGACCGACGGAGCACGCGGCCCTAACAAAAGATAGTTGGGATTAAGCACATGGCCTGTTGCCGGCTATTCGGACACGTAGTCAAGACAGCATCGACCGTTCTTCGAGGTCGACCGGACTTAGATACGACAATGTCGGGTGTCGTCGCTGAGAGCTGTAGAAGCACTCTCAGGTTGCCATTCCTTATGCAGTCGATCGATTTTAGACTGCTCAGGCTTCATCTGCCTGTGGCCGCGAAAGGCATGCTCATAGACCTCTTCTCACAGCTCCGGATCCGCTCGGCCGTACACTGGCGCTTTAGGGCATGCCATTCGTCCACACTGAGCCAACGCGTACATGATTTCGAGTTCGGATCATCAATTGATCAATGTCAGTCAGTTGACGAGACACACAGTTTCGGACGATGGGCGACCATTTCAGGACCCTTGGCGGATGCCATTGAACTAAAGCAAGGGATAGTGATCGAGAGGTTGCAGGCTTCGTTCGACGTGCCCGCATAGGCCTCTCGATCGCAGCTGGTCAAGGGCACGTTTCATGAAAGACAATCTGACGGCCGCTTCGCTTATGGTGTTCATTCGCGCAGCAATTAGAGCGGTTTTTTCGGAGAAGCCAAGCCGAGTGCGCTCGTCCTCGAAGGAGGACACGCAAATTTTCCGGAGCATTACAACATCTATATCGAGCCCGGATCCCAGGAAACTACAAAAAGACAAACCTCTTCCTGAAGTCAATATTTTGTTCAAGGAACTTCAACGAACGCTCCCTGCTGATAATCCGGATGGTTCGCGTACGGGAAATTCGGGCCAAGGCTGCAGTCCCGGAGCGCTCAACGGAGCGACGTCACCGTCAAGGACACCAAGCGTTATGCGGCCACGGGCGGATGCGCTTGTTATAATTTTAACCACCGCGGAGCCGGGCGCCTACCGCGAAGTTCCGAGCCGTCAACGAATGCGCGTCCTGCCACTAGCAAGGCGCGAGAAGGATGGAGTTTGGATGCAGTACCTTTGGTTGCTTAATCGCCAACGCATCAGTGTCCGTTTTCATTAGAAAGAGCGCGCCATGAAAGTTGCTCACCAAGCATTCGCGATGTTCGCCTTCGTCTTAGCGGTAGGGGCGATTTCCAATTTCTCAAGCGGACAAGAGACCTCGCGGGCAGATCAATTGATTGATGCGACCGGCAATCTCAAAATGCCGAGTGACTACCAAACAACCTACCAGTTCCTTGGGAGCTGGGCTGTGGCCGCCGACAAAAGCGGGGAAGGCTCTAAGCAGCTCCACAACGTTTACGTATCGCCTGGCGCCATCGAGGCTTTTCGCAAAGCAGGTCATTTTCCCGACGGGACCGTGCTCGTAAAAGAGGTTTTCGCAACCAAGAATGATGCGATGACAACCGGAACCGTCAGTCATGCCGATGAGCTGAAGGGTTGGTTTTTGATGATCAAGGCCAGTCACAACGCGCACCCTGAGAATAAACTGTGGGGCGACGGGTGGGTGTGGTCATGGTTCGATGCGGATAAGCCGAACAAGACGACTTCGACCGATTACAAGACCGACTGCAAGACGTGCCACATTCCGGCGCAATCAACAGATTGGATTTATTCGTCGGGATATCCTCCGCTTAAAGACTAGGAGTGTCGGGATCCGTGGAGGAGATAGCTAGCACCGCCATCGCGAGAATCGCATCGCGCTGGATAATCAAGAAGACGTCAATCAGGTCGTTTTTGATTGCGCTTCACATGCGGCGCAAGCAAGCAAACCTCAAAACGCTAACGGAGATGTTTAGCAGGGCCGAAGCACACTTGAAACTAGACTGATGAGTAAGCGAATAATCAGCTTGTGCGATCTTGAGAACGCGAAAACGCTTTATTGAGTTTCTTTCCGATCGCCCCATCGGTCAAACGATCAAAATGTCCCTCGCTGATCGATTTTGCAGCCTCGAACACGGATTTCCAGCCGACCTCCGCCAAAGCGCCACCGACACTAATCCGCCGGACACCGAGATCGGCAAATCTGGCGACGGTCCAGTCGCGCCCCATGACAAGAATATTCACTGGTTTGGGCGCCACCGCTTTCACCATAGCTTGAATATCGACCGACGCCGTCACGCCCGGCGCGAACAAGCAATCCGCGCCGGCATCCGCGAACGCAACGAGCTTATCAATTGCCGCGGTTACCGCGGTTGGGTCAATTAAAAGAATTTCAGTCCGGGCTACCAGCATGACGTTTTCGCCGGTCTCATCAATCGCGGATCGCGCCGCTTTTATCCGCTCCAGCGCGACGGTGGTACTATAAAGAGTGCCGATTTCGTCGACGTCGCGATCTTCGATCGATAATCCTGCGATACCGGTGTCGACCGCTAACTTGACGTTCTCGACTAGGGCTTCGAGATTCCAAGCGAACCCAGATGCAAAATCGGCATTGATGGGAATATCGACCGCTTGAGATAAGTCGCGAAGATGGTCAAGAATGTCATCCCGTTTGATCGCGTAGTCGGCTTGTCCTCGCGTCCACGCAAAACCGCTGCTAGTCGTGGCGAGTGCGGCGAAGCCCATGTTTTGCAGCATACGCGCGCTGCCGATGTCCCACGGATTAGGAATCGTGAAACAGCCACCCTCGTGGAGGGTTCTGAAATGCGTGCGCTTATCGTTCGTACTCGTCATTGATAGCTCCGGGGACGTTAAGGCGATGGAGGATAGGGACGATGACACGAGGTGCCTATTCATTTTACGCCTAGTACCATCATTCCGTTTCGAGCCACAGAAGCCCCTTTTTAGTGGAGTTCGTCTTACGGTCATGCTTTCTCGCTCCTAAAGCCGACGCGAAGGAGCGACCTCATAAGTCGTTTTAGATCTGATCGGCGAGGGAAGATGAAGTATCGCCGTCGCCTAATGTTTGAATAGCCTTTTCTCTCGGTCTCGCGAAACG
This sequence comes from uncultured bacterium, assembly GCA_963822585.1. Classification (GTDB taxonomy): domain Bacteria; phylum Auribacterota; class Erginobacteria; order Erginobacterales; family Erginobacteraceae; genus CAWGIE01. The sequence goes on along the minus strand of CAWGIE010000014.1, from coordinate 24,790 downwards.
CTACATGGAATTCAAAAGCTGACGCTGTCCGCTATCCCCCATCATCCCGCCTCCGTCGCCGTCGCCGTCGCCGTCGATACTGCGCGACGGAATCGAGGTTTGCCCGATCTCTCGACCCGATTTTTGCAACACAATCGCCCATTGCTGACACTGCGCGATGCAAGGATGAGTGCACTAACTCAGCGAGACCGTTGCCTCCACAGGAGTGGCCGCGGCGCGAATCCGAGTTGCAACTCCGCCCGCTGTTTGAGGCCCCGGTCAGGCGGGTGTAATTAATATATTGCTTCCTCGCCGGCGGTCTTTATAGCGTCCTCAACGCTCAGCCGCGGTGCGTCTTCCGCATCAGCCCATCGAACAAAATCCGGCAGCCATTGGGACACGGGCAGAGGGCCGGCTTCCACGAGAGTAGACGCCCAATTCCGCGATCAGCGCCGAGACCGTGGCGGCGACAGCATCGTCAATTTGGACGATTGACCAAACGGGCGTCCCCCCTCCTATGACTGCCAACTCGCGCTTTCGCACCCGTTCCGCATTAGCGCCGGTCGGTACCACGTGCCTGAACCATAGAAGAAGCTGTAGCGTGGACGACACCAATAGACGATATCATCGCCAGAGTCTGCCTGTCGTATTCACCGGTCGCGCGCTGTTGCCGATATCGCTCGCTGCATCGACCCGAAGCTTCGCTGTCTCATTGGCGAGTTCTCCATCCGGAGCATCGAGATAGAAACCGCGCAAACGACGAGGTAGCGTCGCTACACTGACCGTTTTGCCTACCGAAAGCAAATTGGCGCCGCCCTCGCCTCGTAGGTGCGTGTCATTGGGCAACCACTCGATGATCTCATCTGGGCTGGCGGGAAGTGATGTCGATTGGTCGATCAACACATCCGGCTTGGCCACGTCGATCGCGTCGAGGACGGACTTGTCGTTGAACGCATCGGCACAGGAGATTTCGACGCCTAACTCGCCAAGGCGGTCAACTTTTATGCACGCGCGAGCGCTAATCGGATATCTCCGGTCGCGCCGCCGATGATTACCCGCATGATCAGCTCCTTGCGAAACACCCCCACTCATAGGATTTGTGTCATTTAATTGGGGTAGTAAGCGCCTTGTCGTCGGTGTTGACGACGAAGACGGCGAGCAGTTTTGCCGGCTCGGTCTTGCTTGCATTGCGGCTGATGGAATGGGTCGCACCGGGAGGTTCCGACCAACTCTCGCCGGCCTTGTAGACGTGGCTTGCGCCATCGTTGACCTTCAATTCGATACTTCCGGAAATGACGTAGGCGTATATGAAGCTCGACTTTGCGTGAGTGTGCGGGGGCGAGGCGCCACCCGGTGGATAGTCGACGACGAAGGCGATCAGCGACTTGCCGGGTATGTTGGGTATCGCCTGCTCGAAGTTCTTACTGACATGGTCGCCGCTGTCATGCGCCAACGCAGGCGCAACGATCGCCATGACAACGGCGGCGCATGCAACGCCGAGTACAGTTCGCACTGTCATTGTCGTACTCCTCGTTCTTATCCAATCATATTCTCGTGGTACAAGATTTTTGCGCAATCTTGGTGCTTTTTTCTGGCTCGAAGAGAGAGCATTTTCTGGAGGCGACAACAAGAGTGCTAACGGCATCGCGCAGCGGATGAAAAGCCGTACCCTTGAACCGGAATTGTTGAGAGCGCCAGCTGTGTAGATTTTGGTGTTGTCGCTCGCCTCCCCCAAGTCCTCACGGACGAACGCGGATGATCGTCTTCCCCGTGCGTCGCTCGGTCGGGTTGAAGGCGGCGACGGCATCGTCGAGGGTCGAGACGTTGCCGATGTTCGTCCGCAGCCGTCCGTCCCGCACCCGCTGGACGATCTCACTCAGTTGGGCACGATCGGACTCGACAACGAAGTCGACCGCCAGGCCGTCGGCGGGCCGCGCCTCGGCCGGCCCGACGATGGACACCAGTGTTCCTCCGGCTCGAATCAGGCCTGCGGACCGCTTCCCGATGTCGCCGCCGATGACATCGAACACCAGATCGACTCCGCCGACGTCTTCCAGGACGTCGTTGTCGAGGTCGACGAACTCCTTGCGCGCCGAAGTCGAGCGCCTTCTGACGGTCGGCGGCGCGTCCGGTGCCGATGACGTAGGCGCCGGCCTCACGTGCGAGTTGCGTCACCATCGACCCGACTGCGCCGGCCGCGCCGTGCGCGAGGACGCTCTGCCCCGCGCTGAAGGCGGCCGTGCTGGAACAGTCCCTGCCACGCGGTCAGGCCCGAGATCGGCAGGCTCGCGCCCACCGTGAAGTCGACGTCGCCCGGCAGCGGCGCGAGGTTGCGTGCCTCGATGGCCACGTACTCCGCCAGGGTGCCGTCGCGATACCAGTCCGCGAGGCCGAACACCCGCTGTCCGACCGACAGCCCCGTCGTGCCATAGCCGAGGGCGGTGACCACTCCGGCCAGCTCGTGCCCGGGGATCGACGGTGTTCGGTCGCGGTCGAGGCGATCGGTCCAGGTCGAGGGCCACGCCAGCTCAGTCGGGACGAATCCCGACGCATGAACCTGAACGACGACGTCGTTTATCGCTGCCTGCGGCTCGGGCCGCTCCACCAGCTTCATCCCGGCCGTTCCCGCAGCCTGGTCCGTCACCACGATCGCCTTCATGGGGATTCTCTCCTCGGTTATTCGTCTCTATGCGGGAAATGTTGCAGCCTCATACGGCACGTAGAGACGCAATATCCGAAAGCCACATTGCCACCGGTACTGGCGCGATGAAACCCGCGTCCGGCATTCCTGGACGAGCCGATACGCTTTCAGGAATCTAGGGCTCTTCTGGAGTAAGTAACGACCTGGCATCGTCGGTATCCAACTGAACTCGCAATTCAAGACAGCAAGGTCAACACCCATTCTATGGGGGCAGCGCGCACCTCTCGGGATAGCATCTGACGCAAACCGAACGCACGAGCGGAGACTTCTTGTTGCAAGACGCGGAAACAGCAAAATCGGCGAAGAGGCTCATTTTCATTGGCAAGAGCGCCTGCCGGGCGTGAATAATTACGCACCTGGATCCGGGCGCGCTCAAAATTTTGAGGGATGAGAGACAGCTCCCTTTCGGAGACCGGCTTGACGATTTGATATGAGAGGACGCTCGTAACGTCGACATCCGCAATGGCAGCGTCTATCGCCGCTTCCGAGGTATTGATCTTCAATTCGGCGTAGAGGACGGACCGCTCGGCTCAGATTTCCGATATCCAAAGACGGACTTCCAGTTGTCGTAATTTCGTTGAGCGATTTCCATGATCAGCAGATCCCGTACGCCTACCCGCCGCTTTGCGACGAAGCGCAACTACGCATAACACTGATGTCCTCGAATTTGGATATTCGGCTACCTGTTCGGGATGATCGGACCTGACAGACGCGGCATAACCCGTTCAAGAATTCTAGGGACGGGCGAGCTCTCACAGTTTGGCTTAGCCTGCGTCTCTTGTCCGTTGAGACACTACATTTGGAGTTTGCGATGAAGTTGCTCATTTTTGGTGCGATTTTTACGGCGTATGCTGCATTTTCGCATTCAGCCTTTGCCTACGACTGCGACGAAGCATTCAAGGGGCACATGGAGAAAATGCAAATCTTCATCAACAGGGTGGAGGGATACACTCTTGCAGACGCTCTCCGCAAATCGGTTAATGGCTACAACTCTTGCAAGGCCGGTGACAATTTTTCCCCTCACAGCGTTTGGGACAAAATAGAGAAAGGGATGGAGGCCAAGGCTCGCAGATAGGGGTTTTTCTACAATTATAGATTTTCGTCCGGATACCGGAGCCGTCAATCCTTCAGGTACTTTTCAGTAGGCCGCATCTTGTTTTTCGCTTTTCGGAATCGTCGATATTTTATCCTCTTTGTGCTGACTGTCGCAACTGTAAAAACCGTTGCTGTTCCAGCAGACGCCGCGGCAGCTAGTCAAAAAACGATAATTCTCTCAAATGTTCTTGGCAGATCTGATTCTACCAACCGTGCTCTTTTGCACGCAGCAGGTAACCCAATAGTTGAATCTCTGCCCCTCACGCATTCGGAAGCATGGACTGTCAATACGGATCAACTCCACGCGGTAGAGACACTCGCAAAGGAAAAAGGAATTTCGGCAATTATTCCTTCCCTCAACGGCGATGCGGCGACTCTGCCGACTTCCCACGATATGACCGAAGAGCAGGGGAAGATGATGTCGATGGCCATGGAATCAAGAGCCGCAACGAAATTCTGCGTCATTTCCTTACCCGACCCTCGGGTGATGGAATACGTTTTGACGAGACGTAAGCGACAGAGTTGTGATCGCGGCGCACTAATTGTAACGCTCCGCGCCGATCTCCAAGTTACCGCCGTGCGCACGAGCGTGCGAAGCATCGAAAACGGCTATGCTTGGCATGGTAACATTGAAGCGAGTGGCGAACCTGTCACGTTAATCTGGCGCGCAGACGGCGAACTCGCCGGACAAATATATTATGAGGGGCATCGCTTCGTAGTTCGCCATCTCGGCGGCGAAAAATTTGCAGTGGTAGAGATGGTCCCCAGTTTGATGCCACCTGAACATCCTCCGAGGGCCGAAATGCCCGTGGGCAAAATGCCGGACCGAGATGCCCGTGCTTTGAAAGGCGAACTGAATACGTTGTCACCAGGGAAACATAGGATCGATCAAGAGCCGCGCCGCAATCTTGAGGACGCCGCGCCACGTGGCGATCAGCATGTCAACTTAGCTTTTAATATTCCCAACCTATCACCACCGCAGCGACCGGAGGACCAAATCACAATCGATGTACTGGTGCCTTATACGGCCAAAGCCGCAGCTCACTACGTCGACATTAAACACGAACTTATCGAGCTAGCTATTGAAGAAGCAAATCAGTCGTTCCTGAATAGCGGAGTAACTAATGTCCGCCTTCGTCTCGTCTACAGCTACCAGACGAATTACATCGAAGACGGCGCGACCCACTTCGACCATGTATTCCGCCTCGCTGATAAGGGGGACGGCTACATGGACGAAGTCCATGCGATTCGAGATGCCTATCGCGCAGATGTTGTTGTTTTGGTCGTTGATGATCCTAATGGATGTGGGCTTTCGGCAGGAGTTTGCGCCCAAAGCCGATCGTGCTTTTGCCGTTGTCCATCACGAGTGCGCAGCGACGAGTTACTCGCTTGCTCACGAAATCGGACATATATTAGGTGCTCGGCACGATATTGGATTGGACAACGCATCGATTCCATACGCGTTTGGTCATGGCTTCATTTATCGAAAGAAATGGAGAACCGTGATGGGTTATGCGGAAAGCTGCGATGGTTGTCCTCGTTTGCCGATTTGGTCGAATCCCGAGGTCAAGGTCGGGGGCGTGGTCGCCGGTGATGTCATCTCTGACAACGCACGCGTCATTTCAGAGGGGGCGCTTCGGGTGTCGCGATTTCGTTGAACCCGCCGATTGAATGCCAGACCGAGCCGGTCCTTGAACGGATGATAGAGTGCGTGGTGACAAGTGCAATGTCTCCGTACGTCGATCGACAAGTTCACTGTCGTCGACGAAACCTACGATCGTCATTTCCCCGAGGATCTTTAAGCGCGCCGCGGATGTGTCTCCGGAGAATCCGTTTTCCGTACCAGCAGGTCCGAATGTTGGATCGACGAGTGGCCCATCGCTGGACACGCCGTGTCGCATCCGCGAAGGATTTGCGAACGTTGTCACCCTTTAATGGAGCCCAAAGAATGCGAGCCTATTCACTGCTCTTAGGACTGTTATCGGTTGTTCCGTTGGTAGCGCCCGCTGAAGCCAATGACGATGTTATCAAGCTTTCGAACGATCCAAACAACTGGGCGCAGCAGTCAGGCAATTACAACGGTCACCGTTACTCGAGGCTCGATCAGATCACGACGGACAACGTCGGCAGTCTCAAGGTTGCGTGGACATTTTCGACCGGCGTTCTTCGCGGCCACGAAGGCAGCCCGCTTGTTATCGGCGACGTGATGTACCTACACACGCCTTTCCCCAATATCGTGTACGCACTGGACCTCAATGATGACCAGAAGATTATTTGGAAATACACGCCCAAACAGAATCCTTCCGTTATCCCTGTGATGTGCTGCGATACCGTCAATCGCGGCTTGCAGTACGCCGAGGGCAAGGTCTTTCTCTATCAGGCTGATACCACACTCGTTGCCCTTGACGCCAAAACCGGCAAAGAACTCTGGAAAGCCGTAAACGGCGATCCCAAGAAGGCAGAGACCGGGACTTAAGCGCCGCTCATCGCCAAGGATACGATCATCGTCGGTATTTCCGGCGCCGAATACGGCGTCCGCGGCTCAGTCACCGGTTACGATATCAACTCCGGGAAACGGAAATGGCGAGCCTATTCAACAGGACCGGACGATGAGATGCTCGTCGATCCCAAGAAAACGATGTCACTCGGCAAACCGATCGGAAAAAATTCGTCATTAAACACGTGGAACGGCGACCAATGGAAGATTGGCGGTGGCTCAGTCTGGGGCTACATGGCGTACGATCCCGACCTCAATCTCTTCTATTACGGCACCGCAAATCCTTCGACATGGAATCCCGTCCAGCGTGCGGGGAAGGACGGCAAGCCCATCGACCAAAAATGGACGATGACACATTTTGCTCGCGATCCCGACACGGGCGTCGCTACTTGGGCATATCAAATGACGCCATTCGATGAATGGGATTACGACGGCGTCAACGAGCCGATCCTCGCCGACATCGAGATCAAAGGCGAAAAGCGCAAAGTCGACGTTCACTTCGACCGCAACGGGTTCGCCTACACGCTTGACCGCACTACAGGTGAACCTCTAGTCGCCGAGAAATACGATCCGGTCGTCAATTGGGCAACAGGCATCGATCTTGACAAGGCCAGTCGGCATTTCGGTCGGCCGATCCGTGTGAAGAAATATTCAACCTTCGCCAACGGTACCGATTTCAACACCAGGGGTATCTGTCCCGCCGCGCTCGGCACAAAAGACGAGCAACCCGCTTCCTATTCAGAGCTCACCGGTCTCTTCTACGTTCCCACCAACCACGTGTGCATGGACTATGAACCGTTCAAAGTCTCATATACTGCGGGCCAACCTTACGTGGGAGCGACGCTCTCGATGTTCCCGGGCCCCGATAGGCCCGAGCACATGGGCGCCTTTGTCGCGTGGGACGCTTCGCAAGGAAAGATCATTTGGTCGGACCCCGAGCGTTTCTCGGTTTGGTCAGGCGTCCTGAGCACCGCTGGCGGGGTCGCCTTTTACGGCACGCTCGAAGGCTATTTCAAAGCCGTCGACCAGAAAACGGGTAAGGAACTATTCAAATTCAAGACGCCGTCGGGGATTATCGGCAATCCGATGACGTACGAGCATGACGGCAAACAATACGTCGCTGTCTTCTCCGGCGTCGGCGGCTGGGCAGGTATCGGCCTTGCAGCTGGCTTGACCAATCCCAATGATGGCCTGGGCGCCGTCGGCGGCTATTCCGGCCTTTCGGAATACACGAACCTTGGCGGTTCGCTCACGGTATTCGCGCTACCCTGATGCCACGGCGCGCAACGAAGAGAGGAGCGAATTCCTCTCTTCTTCCGATTCATTTCCATGCGTCTCGGGCCGTTCGCCAGGATGATCATGCCTCAGCTGCGAACGGCACATCCGACCGCTGTTTCCGCGCGCGCGGTAGTAGGCCACTATAGACGGAACGCCGCCGCGATAAGGACGCCACGGTTCGGCTAGAGCAATCAGTTCTTTCGCCGATGGCGTTGTTGCAAGGTCGTGGACCAAGATTAATAGCCTCTTGGACGGCGGGTCATCCGCCGAGGCATCGACATGGCCGCGCAAAAAAAGCTGTCCACGGACCGACTTCCGCGACGGGCGGGCAATTGATCGTGCGCTACTCGAATTTTGCCTTGCCATTGACCTTAAAATCTACTTCGCCGGAAAATCAAAGGAAGATTTAACTGTCTTCATTCTCGCTCGCGAAAGTCCCGACCAGGCCAAACGATCACTACGAGCGCAAGGAAACAGCGGCTGGTTCCAGCGGATTGAACACTCCATCGAGGCGTTTCGTGAACTATTGATCAACAGATCTGCTAACCGACCCTAATAGCCGCTCGATGACAACCAGCGGGCGCGGCTAAGGCGTCGTCGGTTACAACGTGCAAGTAGCCGTCGAGACCCAGATACATCATCCCGCGCAAAATTAGCGACACGCTAAACCAATGAATAGCCTCACTGGCTCTTTCGTCTATTTCGATCCGGCATCCCTGCATACTCACTTAACCTACGTCCAATGGCGGAATGCTGTCGGAAATGGCAAACGTGTGGCTATGACCAACGAATTTGCATCTCCGAGTAACCCAATCGTCGCTATTGTTGCCGACGATGAATCAATGCGCGGGGCAGCTAAGAGCGTATTGAACGCGTCCGGATTTGCGACCGAGGCGTTCCAGTCGGCTGACGCTTTTCTTAAATCCGATGTCAAGAACAGCGCCGTGTGTCTGGTCACTGACGTGCAGATGCCGCGCCTGAACGGACGCGAACAACACGACGACCAGGTGCGATCCGGCGAAATCCTGCCTACGGTTTTTATTGCGGCGTGCACTAACGACAAAGCCCGCTCTCAAGCGTCCAATGCAGGGACGATATGTTGCTTGGACCATCAGTTCAATCACATCGAATTTCTTGAACGCGTCCGAGCGGGCATCGAACTCGGCAAGTCGCAGAGTGTCAAAACTACGACCGGAGACGACGCCGGTTTCAACGAGCGGCGAACTAGAAGAGCCATTCACAAAAGACAATTGTTGCGAGGCTCTGGGTTCGCTCGGCTGACAGCCTTCGCGGCCGTAGCACATCACGGCAGCTTCTCCCGCGCCGCGAAATATCTCGGCCAATCCATAACTTCACTCAGCTTTATTGAGGTGCTAACGTGATCGTAGATAGTCCAAAAATCGACCTGCCCCCAGCTGCTATCGATCGTTTATTAGTCGAACTGGAAGTTAATATCGAGAGCCTGACTGAGTGTAGCGTTAGCTCCGACTCTTCCTTATCGTTTCCCCGAGCGCGTGGAACCGCGATACATTACTGTATATCGGGTTCCGGGCGATTGGTTACTGGTAACTTGGCGCCGATTTCCCTAACGCCACACACGTTGGTAATCCTCCCAGAGATGACGTCCTTTCGGCTTGAGACGCCGCCATTGTCGCGGCTTAAGACGAAGGAGGAGGATGTTATAGGATTTACAAGGAGCGGAAGTGCAAAGAGTACACAGGCGGAGGGAATTGAAGAACCGGCCTTAGTTGCGGTATGCGGGCATATTCGCGCTGCTTACGGAGAATCGATTGATGTATTTAAGTCGTTGACGATTCCGATCGTCGAGCGTTTTGATGAAACAAACAGCCTTGCTGGAAATCTCAAATCCGCTCTCGCGGAACTAAGCGAACAGGAAGTTGGGATGTGCGCGATGAACGCCGCACTGTTGAAGAGAGTGATGGTTATAATTCTTCGGCGCTCGATGAGATCTTCGGAAATTTGGACCGAACGATTCCCGATCCTAAGCGATCCTCAAATTGCGCGCGCGTTTGTAAGTATGCTTGCTCAGCCCGGCGCTGCACATTCTGTAAAATCGCTTTCTCAGATCGCTAGTCTCAGTCGCTCAGCGTTCATGGCTCGATTTACAAACGCGATCGGCATCTCGCCACTTGCAGCCTTGAGACGACTACGGATGAGGAAAGCCGCCGGGCTTCTTGCGACTAACGCATATTCCATTGATTCAATTGCAAATTTGGTGGGATATGGAAGTCGAACTAGTTTCGCTCGAGCTTTTCGAACGATCTACGGCATCGATCCCTCAGAGTATCGCGCGGAGAATGGACGACACTCGACAATGCTTTATAGCGATAAACCGAAAACTCTCCATGCCGCCCACAGCTCTCAAAGCGAGTGTTGACTCCGTCACTTCTACGAACACGGGGCGGATCTCATCGGAGGCAGAATTTGCAGGAGCGACAAACGTTCGGCGGCCAGACAATCGTAAGCGTCAAACCTTTTTTGGGACTGTGAACCAAAACGCTGTTCCATGGGGCACACGCGGTGTCGCCCAAATGCGACCACCGTGATTCTTCAGGATCGATTGACAGATTGATAGCCCAATGCCCATGCCGTCGGATTTCGTCGTGAAGAAAGAGCTGAAGATGCGATCGGCTATGGTTGGATCAATTCCGGTGCCGGCATCCTCAATTCCGACGCGAACGGCGCTTGTTTCATCCAAATCCGAGGCTATCGTCAATAGCCGAGGACGATCCGATACGGAACGCATTGCTTCAATACCATTCTTTATCAGGTTCAATAGCACTTGTTGCAGTTGAATTTTATCCCCAAAAATGACCGGTTCGGCTCTAAGAGCAAGGTGCAGCTTGATATCGTGGCGATTCAATTCGGTGCGAGTTAGAGCCAACACTTCTTGAGTTGCGTCGTTCAAGTTGAACTCTCTGAACTGGGGCGGGGTGTTCTTTGCGAGAGCTCGTAGGCTCTGAATCACTCCGTCCGCATGTTTTCCAATGCTCACGATGCTGGAGAACGCCTCACGTATCTCGTCAAGATCAGGGTTCTTCCTCGCAAGCCAGTGCAGGCCGGCATTGGCGTTAGTTACGACAGCGGCAAGAGGCTGGTTAATCTCGTGGGTGATGGAGGCGAGCAACTCGCCCACGGTCGTCAGTCTCGAAAAGCGAGCAAGTTCGGTTTCGGCCTCTCGCAATCTTTCCTCAGCTTGTTTGCGCTTGGTAATGTCGCGGACGAAGCCGCTGAACGCCCAGGTCCCGCCGATGCTATAAGATGCGATCGACAACTCGACCGGAAATTCGCTGCCGTCTCGGCGGAGAGCCGTAATCTCAACCAACCGATTGAGCATAGGCCCTTCTCTGGAGGTCAGAAAACGGCGCAGCCCCTCCTCGTGGGCGGACCGGTATCGCATCGGAATTAACTTTTCGGAGAGACGGCGACCCATGATCTCCTCGCGTCGCCAGCCGAACATCGTTTCGGCGCGCGCGTTCCATTCCGTGATGCTGCCCTGCTCATCCATGCTTAGGACTGCGTCGAGGGCAGTGTCGACGAGCCGTCGTACCTTTGCCTCCCTTTCTTGAAGTTCGCTATAGAGACGGGTGTTCTCCAGATAGATCGCCGCCTGCGAGGTGAGCAGTTTGAGGACCGCTATTCGAGCCGGAGTGAACACGTTGGGAGCTAGCTTGTTTTCTAGATAGAGCATTCCGACCAATGTGGTCTGCTTAAGCAGCGGTTTGCAAAGAATTGAGCGCACACGGCGCCGCTGAATGTATGCGTCAGACGAAAATGGGTTCTCTCGAGAAGCGTCATTCAGAAGAACACGCTCCTTCGTGCGGGCAACGTAGCGAAGGATCGACTCCGGCAGGTCCGCAGCAGTTACGCTCGCTCGTCGCAAATGTACTGTCACAGTATCGCTGCTGGCCTCGGCTTCCGCATCAATCCCATACTCGTCACCTTGCGAAAGAATCAGCACACCTCGCTCAGCACCCGCGTGTTCGATCGCAGTCCGCATGAGCGTCTCGATCAGTTTTTCCGGGACAATCTCGCCCGCTAACGCTTGTGAAACTTTCGTAAAGGTGGTGAAGTCCAAATGTTCGACAGGGGCGAGAATCGTGCCCGCCGAACTGCGCTCCTCATCCCGAAGTTGCGGGTATAGCTGATTGAGTTGCCGGACCTTGCCGTCGGCGCCCCATCGGCGATAGCAGGACCGGGCTTCCCGCAGATAAGTCTCCCCGATCTTATCGAAGCCGCGCACTAAGTAGAAGCGCGCGGCCACCTCATAGGCAAGTGCCTCATTGTGCACAAAGCCGTTTGCGCGGGCCGAACGGATAGCCTGCTTGTAGAAACGCATAGCATTGAACTCGCGGCCTTCAATTCGTGCGATCTCCCCACGCACTAGTGCGGCGCGATTTTCGAAATTATCGGGGCAATGCTCGGCCCAGGTATCGAGCTGCCTTTGGTGAGCTGTCAGAGCCTCGAAATGCCGCTGTTTCTGGTCGCATGATGCGGAATCCCAGGATGCCGCTTGTGAAAGCGCGCCGTAAAATTGGAATTCTGCCGTTTCAAATTGCGATGGCGATGTCCAGAGCAATTGCTGCGCTCTCGAAGATGCATCGACGGCGGAAGGATAGTCTCCGGCAAAGACGCAGGCTTGCACCCTTCGGGCCCAATACCAGAACTCGGGGAGCCCTAAGACAGGATTACTTGCCAGGTGTTGTTCGAATTCAAACTCATCAAACTCGTGATCGTTAAATGAGCCAAATTTTGGAGTCAGCCCACGAAGAGTCCGGACAAGCCCTACTTGCGCAGTGATGAGGTCAACTACAAGGCCGAATCCTGCTCTTTTGGCAAATGCAAGACCGGTTTCGGCTTCCGCTTGCACGTCAGCAAGGGGATCCCCCACTGTCAAAAAGTTCGTGATCAACTCATTGCAGCTATAAGCGGCAAATGTGAGGTCACCGATCCGATAGGCGGCATCGAAAGCGCGACGTACTAGATCTCGTCCCTTCAGGGCATGCTCAGCCCACGGCATGACGATATTTCCAAAAGACATATACGTTCGAGCTTGATAGCGCGTTAACCCGCGCTTTTCGACGAGTTCATAGCCAAGCCGACCGAACCGAAATCCATCCCTGTAGTTACCGAAGCGCGGCCCCGCGATGATCGCAAACCATACATAGGCGAAGCACGCCGCGTCGCTGTTTCCGTGCTCAAGACTGAGATTCACCATGTAGCAGATTAGGAGTGAACATAAGTTCTCGTCGCAAAACAACGCCGGCGTTACAAACTCAGTTAGGACGTCTAGAACGTCCAGGAGTTGAGGGTCGGTTATTAGAGGTAAATCGATGAGTTCTTCAATCCGCCGACTTCCAACCAGGGACCAGATTCGATTGTATTCGCGCATTACTTCATCTTTGGTCGGATGTGGCGACCAATCAGTGCCGCGGCGTCGCAGGTACTCGAGGCACACCTCCACCCCGCGGTCGCTTCGGTCCAAAGTCGTGTAAAGCGTAAGACGCAATCGCGTAACGACAGCAATATCGTGGTTGCCCTTGGCACACTCCGCCAGCGTTGAAAGCCGATTTTCAGCCGCCGCCATATTCGCAGTCAATAGCTCGCACTCGGCCATAAGATATTCGATTGAGAAGATGAGCGCGTAGTTGTGGCACCAGCTACCGTCAGTCAACAATCCCCGGCCAGCGTTGAGGTACTTGAGCGCCGAGGTGTACGCTGTCGAAATCTTCGCGCGACGAGCTGCAATCAAATTCAATTCTGCGACACGGTCACGCTCCTCCGGTGATGTTAGAAGGTGAGAACCGCGGTTGACCTGATTGACGATCTCGAAGATCGCCTCCTCGCGTTTCTCTGGAAGGGTGTGTTCCGCGAGCAGCGTTCCTATTCGGAGATGGGCTTCGGCGCGCAATGCTTCTGGAATCAAAGAGTAGGCTGCTTCTTGGACACGATCGTGGAGGAACCTGTAAGAATTTTCCGAACGGAAAACGAGGCCCGCTCGGACTGCTTCCCAAAGCTGGCCGTGCATATGGTCCTTCGAGCCCCCGTAAACCAACCTCAACAGGTCAAACTCCGCACTATGGCCCATGCAGGCAAGCTGCTGTAAGGCTTTCTGAGTTTCGACGGGCAGGCGGTTCAACTTCCCGACAACAAGGTCCACCACATTATCGGTGTAACCTTTGGCTTCGATGCGATTTGGGTTCCAAGACCATCGCGCTTCGCCGTGATCGAAGGCGAGCAACCCCTCTTCGGCAAGCGTCGAAATAAACTGAATGATGAAAAATGGATTGCCGCCCGTTTTATCTTTCATTAGCCGCGCTAGCGGAGTGGCTCGCTCCGGTCCGCAGCGAAGAGTATCCGCAATTAATCGTCCCAGGTCTTCGCAAGTTAGAGGTGCAAGTACGATATCCTGTAGTATCGCTCCGGCCTGGCGCATCGATTTGAGTCTGCGCTTCAGCGGATGAGCGGAATTGACTTCATTGTCGCGGTAGGCACCGATCAATAACAAATTGCGGATATCCGGCCGAGTCAGCAGATCCTCAAGCAAATCGAGAGTTGCGCCGTCGAGCCATTGCAAATCGTCGAGGAACAAGGCCAACGGATGCTCCGGCCGCGCGAATACGCTGATAAATCGTCTCAATACTAACTTGAAACGGCCCTGCGCATCCTGTGGCGGAAGTTCAGGTACTGGTGGCTGTTCTCCGATGATGTGCTTCAATTCCGGGACCAGATCCGCAACGAGCAGACCGTTCGGATCTAACGCCTCACGTAGGGCGTCGCGCCATTCGCGCAACTCTGCTTCACTCTTACTCAGAAGCGCACGAACTAGGCTCTGAAAAGCCTGTGCTAAAGTGGCATAAGGAATGTCGCGCTTGTGTTGGTCGAATTTGCCCGATGCAAAAAGGCCGCGCGGCGGAACAAGGGGTTTGTGGAGCTCATTGACGACGGAGGATTTGCCGATACCGGAATATCCGGAAACGAGCACCAACTCCGGCCTGCCTCCGACTACGACGCGGTCGAAGGCAGCGAGCAGGGTATCGATCTCTGCTGCTCGCCCGTACAATTTCTCGGGAATTAGCAGCCGATCCGGCGTATCGTGTTCGCCGAGCAAGAATTCGTCGATACGGCCTTGGGTTTCCCATCCAATAAGACAGCGTCGGAGATCGTGCTCAACGCCAGCCGCTGTCTGGTAACGTTCCTCCGCGCTTTTGGCGAGCAGCTTCATGATGATTTCAGAGACAGTGGCCGGCACGTTTTTCAACCGCTCGCCGGGCGGCGCCGGCTGCCTCGCAATGTGGCAATGCACCCACCCCATCGGATCGGACGCCGAGAATGGAAGAGTGCCGGTCAGCGTTTCGTAAAGCGTGATCCCTAGTGAGTAGAGGTCGCTCCGGGAATCGATCGAGCGATTCATTCGTCCGGTCTGTTCGGGCGCCATATAGGGGAGCGTACCGGCAATAAACTGAGGTGGCTCTGGTGACTGATGCTCGCGCGGAAGACGCGATGCGACGCCAAATCCAGTCAGCCAAATTTGACTCGTCGTATAGTTAACGAACACATTGGCTGGCTTAATGTCCTTGTGGATGAGACCACGCCGATGGACTTGCCCGACCGCCGTCGCCAGATTAACCGCGAGGCTCAGGAAACTAGTTAGTTCAAGGGGGACACTCAGCACACGGTCGAGAGGATCTCCGCCATTATCCTCGAGCACGAGAATGGTGGAATCGTTTTTATCCCGCTGGAGGCCGAGTGGTCGAACCGCCCATCGCGAGTTCGAGCAACTTGCTTAATCCAAACTCGTGTTCAAGGCGAGCCACGGCTTTCTGAGCCGAACGCCGGGCGACAAGTGTGAGTATACTGACTGAGTTGCAGGGACTCCGAGCCCGACTTAACGTCAGTTCTCCGTCGTCGCGGAGCACCTCCAGCGCATATTCACTAATATCCATAGTTACGGTCCGCTAAGGCCCATAATTTTTGGCTTGAGTGATAACTTCCGCACGACCACGCAGTTCCCTATCAGCCGCGCTTATCTGAAGATTGGAGCTCGCAAAATGTCGTGGAATCGATAGTTTCCCTTTCTGACCCTGTTGAATGACCTCAATGCTGAGAAATTACTATGAGCTACCGCGCTCGATCGCGAGTTCGATGCATTTGCGCAATTCATCGGCATCGAAAGGCTTTACCAAATAGCCAATCACCCCCCTTTTCTGCGCGCGGTCGCGCGTCTCCTCATCCGGAGAGGCCGTGATCAGAATGGTGGGAATAGTATTGCCTACTTGTGTCAGATGACTTTGCAGCTCTAAGCCGTTCATGCCTGGCATATGAAAGTCCGCAATCAAGCATGCCGTACGGCGCAGACCATCGGATTTCAGAAACGTATCTGCGCTTGAAAAGGCCTCTGACGCAAACCCGAACGCTCTCAAAAGACTTGCTAATGATTTGCGCACAAACTCATCGTCGTCAACGACCGCAATCATTGACTTGTTCGCCATCCCAATTTTTTGCTTCATAATTCAAGATAAGGCTGGGAACGGACTTAGCTCAATTGTACTTAGGCTGAGGCCAACCAGTCATATAGTTTAGTCGCCTAAACGATTGGAGTAGATGGCGACACGTTCGGATCATCGGACATTTTGCAATTAAACCTCGACGCCCGATCGTTCGCCAAGCGATTAACCCTTCCACTTAGAAGTTTTAACTCATTGAAACAGCAATATAATATCGCAATTTCTCGTTCAGAGGATCATCGGTATCGTGTGGCGTTATGAGTGAAGAAAAGCCTGTCGTCTTCGTGATAGATGATGACCAATTAGTCCGAGAGTCGCTCCAACGGCTTTTTCGCTCAGTCGACCTTGGAGTACGAGCGTTTCCGTCACCGCAAGAGTTCTTAGCAAGCAAGCAGCCCAATTCCCCCGGTTGCATGGTTCTTGATGTTCGGCTGCCGGGAATAAGCGGTCTGGACTTCCAATGCGAGCTAATCAAAGCCAACATTCAGTACCCGATCATCTTCATCAGCGGCCACGGCGATATCCCCATGACTGTCCGCGCACTAAAAGCGGGCGCCATAGAGTTTCTTACAAAGCCATTCCGCGACCAGGATTTACTCGAGGCTGTGCAAAGGGGGATCGACCGTGATTGCGCCCGCCGCCGCGACGCCTTGGCCCTTACGGAGTTGCAGGACAGTTACGCGGCATTGACTCCGCGCGAACGAGAAATACTGACTTTTCTGATGAGCGGATGTTTGAATAAACAGATTGCCGCCGATCTTAATTTGAGTGAGGCGACCGTTAAGGTCCATCGCGGCAATATCATGCGGAAAATGGAAGCGAATTCGATCGTGGAATTGGTTCGAATGGCGGACAGGCTCGAACTCGCCGTGCCGAAATCTTAATCCGCGTCGCCGCGTTTAGCACGTTCGTTGTCGCTGGCGCTGGCGCCGCGAGCTAAGCCTCAATTTACGTTAGTTTAGTTCGCCGCGCTGCTGTATACGGCGCAGTCAGTTCGGCGTTGCGAAGGGTGGCACGCGAAAAACGTATTCGGTGTCGACGGTGTGCGTGGACTGAAAGCGCCCCGTGTCAAGAATTCTGCTCCGGGCTTTTCCGACAATACCAAAGGGCGCGTCAGTCTCTGCACCAACATTCATTCCGAAATAGCAGGATGAGCATACCTTGTTCACGAAAAGCTCTAGGTTCTTCTTCTGCTCGGGCGTCAACTCTTCGGCGCCGCCGCGGAGGTACTTATCGAACGGAGCGTTAGGGGTAGTGAAGGTGGCTTCGAACGACAGCGTGCTGGCGCGGACATTGCTATTTCTACGGGGCTTCGTAGGGGCCCCCTGCTTGAGCCATTAAATCCGCGGCCCGGCCATCCCAGCACCGAGCAATATTGAGGACGTTATTGAAAACGGTGCTGGCATCGAGGGCGTGTCTTTGCCGCGGAACGAGCGGAACCGGGGTGAACCTCGATTGAGCCTCTTTCGTTAGCGGATCTTCAGCGGAATGTGCCGAAGCCATGATCGCGGCAGTCTTTACAAACGCCGAAAGAATTACATTCGCTCGCATTGTACTTCCAGCAATTCAGCATGAAGTTGCTTGGTAGTACGTCGCGTCCAATCACCTTATCTCCTCAAATACCGAGATATCCGACGCTCTCGTCTCACCCGAAATAAAATTCAGACGAACGGCGACCATCTCCGGACCATCGGAACGGTTCGATGCCCTAGCTCTACGGAACGGCTCCTTTGGCCCGCCGAACGAAGCTTCGGCGTCATTGGATAGTTTTAGCGATCTGGATAAATTTGGATGTCAGAAAAATTGTGTGCAGATGGTGTGCAACTCCGGATAAAGAAGCAGGTAAAGCCGGATGCGCCGAACTACCGGCGATCGAGCATCACACTTGCATCACAGGACCTGGAGTGCTCCCGGTTGTTGCGGCTCGCGGCAAAAGGGGATGAGGCTGCGTACTCCGAGCTCATGAAACGATTGCCACGGCTGCTCAGATGCCTCGTCCGCGGACACGCTCGCACATATCGTATTCCGGATATAGATCAGGATGACATCGTCCAGGATGCGCTGATAGCAATTCACACTCGGCGACATCTCTGGAATCTAAGCGTATCATTACTGCCTTGGGCAAGTACTATATTGCGAAACAAGATTTTGGACCATCTTCGCCGCCGAGCGCGGAGACGGGAGACGCTCGTTAACTCCGCCTCTCTCGAATTCCTTCCTACCAAAATCCAAGAGTCCGATGCGATGAGCGATCGTTACGATACGGAGCTCATTTTGAGCCGACTATCGCAACGTAATCGGGAAATCGTTTCGTTGATCGCCATTCACGGTTATAAACCTAGGGATCTGGCGGATCGATATGGCGTTACAGAGTCTGCTGTCCGCGTGGCGTTACACAGGAGTCTGAAGGCGATGACTGATGTGTACTCTTCTCAATGACGCCAACAGCGACACGATCTGCTAAGTACACAGCCCATCAGCTATTATCGTCTTGCGGTTCATGCTTGCCGCGTATGGCGACCGGCTTTCCGTTCTTAGGTACCCGATATTCTGTAGGTTCGACACCGTATATCGATCGAAATGCTCGGGTGAAACTTGTCCGGCTCGAATAGCCAACGGCGTTAGAAATATGATCCATGGATAGCTGGTCGGATTCCAATAGACTGGCGGCTTCTTTCATTCGGAGTTGCCGCAACATCGCGAGAGGCGATAGGCCGACCAAACTTGTAAAACGCTCCATGAACCTCGACCGACTTAAACCTGCGGTGTTTGCTAGAGTTTGCACCGAGTGAGCGGCGCCAGGCTCGGCCACCATATCAGCCAGTGCGCGCGCAATTTGGGGATCGCTCAGTAACGGAAAACGTTCGAGCCAGCGCTCGGGAGACTTCATCGATCGCCGCAGAACGCTGACAAGGACCTGCGTGAGCAATGATGCCGTCATCACGTCCATCCCTACTTCCTGGGCAATCAGCTCCGACAGAGCCGCTCTCAAGTGGAGGTCAAGCTTATCACTTTCGGCAAACTGCTCGACAATAGGCGTCGAGAGATTCTCGAAAATATCGAGCGACTTTCCGAAAAAAATGCGAGCGTATCCGCAAATAATCAACACGCCCGCGACATCCGGCTTTCCGGCTACATACCTGTTGACGTCATTCGCTCTCTCTGACGGGTTTCGAACGTCAACTTGATTTATCCGCCTTCCCGTCGGCTCGGTGGCCTCGATTCGAAAAGGAATCATTGCGGGAACGATGACGAAGGTGTGAGGCACAAGCGGAATGGGGCGAAAGGTGCCTACTCGCATACATCCCTCACCCGCCAGATTGTAATGCAGGGCCGCGCTTGGACCACCAGGAAAAGATAATCGCCAACCAGGACTGACGATGCACTCAGCGAGACTAACCATGTCGACCGACAAGCCAGATATGAGGCGATCGAGATCGGCTGTCGCCACGTTGATGCTTTGACGATTGGAGGCCATTTCAGGGCTTTTAAACTCAATGCTTGGGTTCGGATGACGAAAGACAGCACCTTTGCATGAGTTTGCGAATTCTGGGACTCGCTTGATAAAAAATCGGACAATCGGCTACCAATGCGAGACCCCTTGCATTGGGGATTATTCTAATTTGCGCGAACCACGCATCTGTAAGCCGACGCTGGCGAGCGTGGGATCATCGAAGCATTCAGGAAGCAAACGGAATCCCGTCGACTTCGTCGTCAGCTGCTGGTGGTCTACTTATAAATGAAAGAAATCTTGATGCGCCATTGCCAGATCACAAGACCTGATCGATCGTAGCCGCGATCGGCTTTTAGAACAAAAACTCCTTCTCATCCCTTCCGTAATGGAGGCCGATGATAGCTCCATCCTCATAAAGTTGGAGATAGACTGCTATAGACTCACAAGATCCACAACGTCGGTGCAGCGAAGCACGTTGGTAAATACAGCGATGCCATCGAGGTCGCTCCCGGCGCGAGATGGCTGCACAGTTCTGGCACTCCCGCGGTTGCAGAAGATGGTACGTTTCCCGACGGAATTGACGCCCAGACGCGCCTCGCATGGAAGCATATTCTCGCGATACTGGAAAATGCGGGGATGGGCGTCGCAGATCTTGTAAAA
This sequence comes from uncultured bacterium, assembly GCA_963822585.1. Lineage (GTDB taxonomy): Bacteria > Auribacterota > Erginobacteria > Erginobacterales > Erginobacteraceae > CAWGIE01. The sequence continues at coordinate 4,598 of CAWGIE010000014.1, read as the reverse complement.
GTCACGGCTACGCTCACTGATCCTAAGAACATTGCAGTTTATGCAAAAATTCGCGGCGAATATCTCGGCGATGCGCGACCGGCTCTCATGCTCCAGGTTGTCAATCAGTTGATCAAGCCAGAAGTTCTGGTGGAGATAGAGATCATAGCTGCGCGGCAATAGGTCGATTCTCTACCTCCCGAGGAGCGATGCGATCGCTGAGATGTCCTCCTCGGCAACAAGCGTCTCCTGTCGTGGTCCGTCATGACGGCTGTCGTAACGATCGCCTCAACTCCTTTGCCCGCGGCGAGTAAGGCCGAACCAAATGTGAGTATCGGTCCTCTACGGCGCAGACGGAACTCCGATCCGGATTAGGTGGCCGGATCTGACGACAACTGCGAACTATCGGCCGACAGAGGTATCCTCAAGACGCACCGCGCTTCCTATCCCCTCCCTCCGGTTCGCCCGGACTATTCCGCCGCAGCCAGGCTTTCCATGAGCGTCAACGGACATTGCGACCATAGATTGGACAACGCATTCACCAAATGATCGACATCTGCATCGGTATGCTGCGGCGAAGGTGTCAACCGTAGCCGTTCGGTGCCTCGTGGAACCGTCGGATAGTTGATCGGCTGCACATAGATCCCGCATCGGTGGAGCAGTGCATCCGTAAGTGCTTTGCATCGCACGGGATCGGCGACCAATAGTGGCACGATATGGCTGGGCCCGGCCATCACCGGAATGCCGGCCTCCGAGAGACGAGATTTCACCGTCCGCACTCGCCCTTGGTGGGCATCTCGTTCGGTCGTGCTCGCTTTTAAATGCATGATCGATGCCAGAGCTCCAGCGGCAATGGCCGGTGCAATGGATGTGGTGAAAATGAACCCGGGTGCATGACAACGAATAGCATCACAAAGTGCGCTGGAAGACGCGATATAGCCGCCCATTGTGCCGAAACCCTTTGCCAGCGTTCCATTGATGATATCCACGCTATTCATGATACCATCCCTTTCCGCGATGCCGCCACCTCGCGGACCGTAGAGACCCACGGCGTGCACTTCATCGAGATAGGTCATTGCGTTATATCGTTTTGCCAAGTCACAAATCGCGCCTATCGGGGCGACGTGACCATCCATCGAATAGACGCTTTCAAAGGCGATGATCTTCGGCCGGCTATCAGGAATCTTCTTCAATCTTGCCTCAAGGTCCGCGATATCATTGTGCAAAAAAATTTGCTTTTCACCTCGGCCATTCCGAATGCCCGCAATCATCGACGCATGGTTTTTTTCGTCTGAGAAGATTATGCAATCTGGAAGGAGACGGGAAAGTGTGGAGAGGGTCGCTTCGTTGGCAACGAAAGCCGACGTAAACAGCAAAGCGGCTTCTTTCTCGTGCAAATCAGCCAGCTCCCGCTCGAGCTCCACGTGATAGTGGGTCGTGCCCGAAATATTGCGCGTGCCACCGGAGCCCGCACCTACACGGTCAATTGCCTCGTGCATTGCAGCGATAACTTTGGGGTGTTGGCCCATGCCCAAGTAGTCATTTGAGCACCAAACGGTGATAGGCTTCGCAATTCCCTCTCTCAGTACGTCAGCCCGCGGGTACGCTCCGGTTCGACGCATTAAATCAGCGAAGATACGATAACGACCCTCGCGTTTTACTTCTTCTAAAGCCTCATCAAGCTTCTGCTCATATATCATAGCCAGACGACTCACATTGATGCTTCATTGACCGCAATTCAACCTCGTACAAGCGTTCCGATATTTTTCACGCCACCCGAGCTGCCTTATCATTCGCAGTCATGATTCATATCGGCTTTGCGAAAACAAGCTTCATTCCAGAGTCAGGGATTATCGACGCCCAATATAGGACTTTCAGTGCCGAGAAGACGCTTATGGCCAGACATTTTCAAGACAAACCAATGCAGCTACGGATACGCCCGATCTGCTAATGGCGGATCATTTCCGGCGAATAGCCTTCATCGCAAGATACTCAAGGAGCTCCTGTGAACCGATAAAACTTGTGACATTTTCGATAGCGTTACCCTTATCGGCCGCATCCGCTTTCGCTAAACACAGAGGGTTCAAAGACCATCTGGCAAAGATGTCTGTGTTCATCGCAGGCTTCCCGTTCGCTAACGCTTATCAAAAATCTCTCAACGCTTATGACTCATCGCGCTTCTCAGGTGCAGCCGCACCGAAGCACGTCGATGGAGCGGAGATGGCGTCCCTAAATTCGGATCCTTGGCTACGTCTTTTGGATCAATAGTTCGGCCGAGCGCGATACATCTGGAGAAAGATAGCGCTTCCCCCCGCCAATCCCGCTGGCCGGAGCACTGAAGCGTGTCTCCCCCGACGAGGCATTAGATTTCAAGGAATCACGAATGAAGGAATCGTGCCACTTTTTCAGTTTTGGCGACCACATGTGCCTGATTTGTCTGATTCCACCTTTGCTGCATACGATTGCGATCCAGGTTTCAAAGGCCGCATCGCCAATATTTCAATTTTTTGTCGACCAGACGAGCGGATATGAACTCGCCCGACGCTGTCCGCAGGTCTACTTCAAGATTCCTTCGACTGCCTGCGAGACCAGCGATGGCTTCTTTCCTCATGGCGTTTCGGACCGAATTGAAGCAGAGATGAGGACAAAGGCCCGTAAATAGTTTGCGGGTCTCTACCGGAGCGTTCTCGAGCTTGACGATGGTCCAGGGGTCCTCCCCGGGACCCATCATTGGGTACAGATGGACTGTTTCTCCGATGTTTGATTGCTTTATTCGCAGTGGCATTCACATCAGGGTTGTGGACGGCGTTCGCACTTCGCCCGCGACTTCAGCCATCACTGCGATGGCCGCTCGCCGAACGTACATTTTCTCCGAATTTTCCTTGAGGGCCCGGCCCCCGACTATCAAATGCTACCTTAAGGGCGACTATGGATGACTAGTCCCTTACACATGCAGAGGTTCTGGACCGCCGCGACGAGCAAATTCCGCGCGATCAAAGCGATCGCAAAAATACATGACGATTCGGTGATTGACCCCGCAAGTGACGGCGATGCTCGGCGCCTTTCCGGCGTCCAGCGACATGACCAGGAGCAGAATCGGGCATGATGTTGCGCTCCTGGGTATCGCGGTTCGCTGAATGATCATTATCGAAATCCGAGATTTCTTCGACTAGCAAGCCTGACAAATGGGCCTGCTCGAATGCATTTCTTTCAGTCGGATATTCGAAATTCTCCAGTATCGGTCAGTAAGTACGGACCAACGGATACGACTTAAGGACTTCAGACCAATTCGGTATCGTACATTTGCGCGGCGACCAACCAAACGCGGCTGGTGCTTGACGCTAGCCGATCGGATATCCGGCAGTTTCGGCGCGAGGCCGCGCGCCAACTCAGATGATGGAGAATTGGCCTTGACCCCCAAGATAGCAATTACCCTCGCGCTCGTTGCCAGCGGAATCCTCGCGACAGGCATCGCATTGCAATCGACACCGAGTGAAGCCAGTCGACACCGAGTAAAGCTCGATCGCCGGCGTTCACAGAACCCGAACATCATCCGGAAGATATTTACCTGAATATAATGCTGACGTGAGCTCTTCTTCCGAAAAATTGGCGTCATTGGGTATTCGTGGGTTCGCCACTGACGCCAAACGCGCTCAATAACGGCAAACAAAATTTTCCGGAATTCCATCACGTGTATGTCGAGCCAGGCTCCTTTGCGATTTATCAGAAGACTGGAAAATTGCGGAGGGAATATCTTTTTCAAAGAACTACAATTGACTTGGCCCGCCGAAAATCCCGATCGCTATCGCACCGAGCCCTCGGGTCGTGGATTTTTTGGTGGCCCGTTTAATGGAGCTGACGTGACGGTTAAGGACACCAAACGTACTGCAGCGTCCGGCGGATCAGGGCTACTAAAGCTTCAACCATTCTGAACCCCGAACGATGACCGCCGAGTTAAAACTACAAGGAAGAATGCGGTTTCTGCCATCTCGCCAGCACTAAGGAGGGTAATCTGCTCAACCCACCGGTATCCGCTGTGGGACCACGTCCGAGATGCCCCAAAAGGTCATTCCGTCGGCGTCGCCCGATATGCGGCGGCTCCGTGCCTTCGCCCCCGAAGGTAGCCCCCTTGAGAGTTGCTGCCGCACCGCGAGACGGAATGACCTTCTTTTTTTGAAGCCATCGGCTTCCCCGGCAAGACTTGATCGGTTTGGGCAGGACGACAAGCCGATCAAGCCCAGGCGGTTACGCATCGCTATGTTTTTTTGGGTTGTCGTTGCCATCGTAACCGCTGGCGTAAACATCGCTTTACTTGCACGTTGCACAGCAATAGATGGCAGCGAACAACAGTACACGTAATATAGAAATGTATCAGCAGCAGGCTCAATAAATTATTGCTAACCCAGGGCCATATCGAAATACACAATAAGAATCAGCTCGAACGCGCGGATCTCTAGACGCATTTTAAAAGCGATAAAATGAAGACCGAGAACGGCGCCAGCGAGGCCGCTTCCGCCCGTCTGGCGCCAACGCATAATGATGGCGCTGTCGGTTATCGTGCCCCTGATCAGCGTGGGCGGTTATTTGATCCTTGGTGAGTCCACGGTTTCCAACTACGC
>CAWGIE010000013.1:0-31605 GCA_963822585.1 uncultured bacterium | reverse complement strand
CAGGCGAGGAATGCGGCTGCCGAAATTGGCCCGATAAAGTCTGGTCGTAGCGACGTTTCTCTGTCATCTTTACGCCTCAGCTGCCGCGTGTTTCATGACCCGTTTAGCTCAACGCGAATTGCGCCGTTTCTCCGCGGCAGTGGCCGCTCTCTCCGACCGCGGCGTGACGCCTGCGGAGCTCTCCGATCACTTTCTGAAGACGATTGCCGATCTGATTCCGGTGGACCGCGTGAGTTACAATGAATTCGATAGCCGGCGTGGCTTTCTTCTCCGCGGCCACTCGTTAGGCGAACCGAGTGCGCCGCGGTTGGTCGCGAGCTTGAACGCGCACATGCTCGAGCATCCGGGATTTAATCGGCCCGACAGCGCGAGTGACTGGCCGGCGCCGAACATGATTTCCGACGCTCTGAGCCAACGGCAATTCCGCGATCTCGGCCTTTATCAGGATCATTTCCGCCTCTACGGAATTCACTATCAGCTGGGAATCGCTTTCGCCGTCGGACCGGAGAAGGAAGATTACTTTCGGGTTGAATCGGTCGCGTCGTGATTTTGCCGAGGAAGAACGGACCTTGCTCGAACTTCTGCGTCCGCATCTGCTCCGCGTCTGGCGGGAAACAAGGGCGCGGGAGCGAATGCAGGCTGCGCTCGAGATGCGCGATCACGCGCTACGCGGCGCCGGGAGTGCGATCGTCGTTCTCGGGACGAACAACGAAATCGCCTTTTGCAGCGAATCGGCGCGAAGACTCCTGACGCGCGCTTTTGGTAACGGCGGCGAGCGAGTGACACGCCTGCCAGCACCGCTACGGTCGTGGTTGCGGGAACGGCTCTCCTCGGAAAACGAGATCGCCTTCTCGCGAAAAGGTTACCGGTTAGTTGTTCGCCTTTTAGCTGAGTCCACGTCGGGACGCGACCGGCAACTGCTCAGGCTATTCGAACGCCGCCTCAATCCGCCGATCGAACCGCTCCTGGCACTCGGTCTTAGCGGTCGTGAAGCGGATGTTCTGCTTTGGCTCGCGCAAGGGAAGCGCAATGCCGAGATCGCGCTGATTTGCGGGCTTCACCTCCCGACGGTCACGACGCATTTGCGGAGCATCTTCGAGAAACTCGAAGTCGAGACGCGCACCGCCGCTGCCGCCGTCGCCTGGGAGGCGATCGCTGCCGCAGAAGAAAACTAGCCTTCAGCGCGTCTCGCGGGTTTTTTCCAGCCAGATGTTTTGATAGAGATGATAATCGAGCGCGTTCGGCTCCCACCCATGCACGCTCGTCCGCATCAGATACGGGTGGGTGTAATAGTAAACTGGCAGAAGTGGCGCCGCCGCTAACAAGCGCGCCTCGGCTTCCTGGAATAACTCCAACCGCGCCGCAGGCACAGCCGTCCTCCCGGCTTGCGTAAGGAGGGAGTCGTAGCGCGGGATCGGCAAATCCGCTGTGGTTGTTCGCCCCGCCAGTGACGAAATTTTCCAGGAACGCGTTCGGATCAAAATAGCCGCGCGATCCAACTGGCGCGCGCGATTCTGGAAATCACCAGTCGATATGCGATCGAGAAAGACCTTCCATTCCTGGTTGACGAGATGGACCTCGATTCCGAGCTCGCGTTTCCACATCGCCTGCACCGCCTCGGCGATGAGTCGATGGCTTTCGTTGGTGTTGAAAAGCAAATCCACTTCGGGAAAGCCGCGCCCGCCGGGATAACCCGCTTGGCTGAGAAGCTCTCTTGCCTTTCCCGGATCGTACGGAATGGCGGCGCGGGGCGTGTAACCCCCGGTCCCCGGCGGCGTAAAGGATTCCGCCGGTCGCTGGCCGCCATGCGTGACGTGCTCAACAATCGCGGTGCGGTCGATCGTCATGCCAAACGCTCGCCGAACGCGGACGTCGTTGAGCGGCGGACGGTTGATGTTGAGAAGATAATAATAGGTGCCGAGCGCGGGATCGATCCGCAGTTCCTCGGGATGTTCGCGCCGGTAAACCTCGATCTTCTCTGGCGGCATGCGGGCCGTTTTGTGCAGCAGCCCGGTGCGAAATGCGCGCTCCTCCGTCTCCACATCCTCCATCACCACAAAGTGGATTTCCCGCAGCCGCACCGCCGCAGCATTCCAGTAGATAAGGATTGGGCCCGAGCCACGATCTCGCGCTGCGGTTTCCATTGCTCAATCGCAAAAGGTCCGTTGCCCGACCTTCGGCCACGATTTCCCGCCGTCGGCACGGTCGGGATAAAACATGCGTTGTGCAGTGAGTGAGAGGAAATAAGCGGTCGGCCGATCGAGAGTAAATTCGATGGTTTCCGTGTCGGGCGCGCTGACGCCGACCTGGGAAAAATCGGACAAACGTTCCTTGCTAAACGCTTCGGCATTACGAATAGGCCAAAGGGAAGAGGCGAGCGCCGATCCTATCTCTGGGGATAGTTCACGCCGCACGCCGGCCACGAAATCCGCAGCCGTCAGTGGCGTGCCGTCGCTCCACCGCAAACCGCGCCGAAGATGAAAAGTGTAAACCAACCCGTCGGGCGAAATCGTCCAGCTTTCCGCCGCGCCGGGCACTGGACGCAGATCACGCGAATCGAGATTCACCAACCCTTCGCCGAGCGCGCGCAGAATATCGGCCTCCAGCAATCCGCTTGTCCGTTGCGGATCGAGATCGGCCGGTTCCGGTCCCACGCTTGTATAAAAAATCTGCGCGCGATCGCCTTGTGCGACCGGCGACTGGTCGCGCGGGCTGCAGCAGCAATTTACCAGAGCCAATCCGCAGACGCAGATCGCTCCGAGGCGCGTGCGCGCTCGGCTTCGAGAAAGAGAGCCGACCACGGGAGGAGGTTATCATGCGGCGCAAGCCATAATGGTGCACGCTCGTTAGGCTGGAGATCGTCGCAAAGAGCCTCGTCTCGATGAATGCCCCGGTTCAATCATTGACTCAGCGGATCGTCAGGTGGAAAACGCCCGTGTGATTAAAGGACTTCGCACCGCTCTTTATCCCGCTCCCGATCTCGCTCGGGCAAGGCTTGGTATGAGTCGGTCTTTCAACGGAAGCCTTACTTCGACGAGCCTTTCTATGTTGGCTTCGAGGTCGGCGGATTCGAGCTCGGTTTGGTGCCAGACCTTCCGGCGGGCGAGGCCGGCGCGAAAGCTCTCTGGGGTGTGGACGATATCGCCGAAGAAGTAAGACGGCTTCGAGACTGGGGCGTCACGATCAAGGGCGAGATTCAGGAAGTCGGCGGAGGAATCAAGGTCGTGGATTCCGCCGACCCCTTCGGCAACCTCATCGGCTTGATCGAGAATCCGAACTTCAACCTTTCCAAGGTCGAATGAGATGCGCCCGCTCGCGTTCGTTAGGCCAAATGAAAGCCTAAGGCGTGGCGGAAGGCGCTGCGCTCGCTGAGGGCGCGACCGGCCCGGCCCCAGCGGGGACGACTCCGACAGCCGCATCCGCGGCGGAAGGAGAAGAGGTCACATCTCCGGGAGCAACCGAGCCTGCGGGGAGCGGATTCAGCTGCGCCTTGGCATCGGCAGCGGCGCCTTGGGCGGCTGCTTTCGGCGAGAGCGGTTTCGTGGAGGCGGCCGGGGCCGGGCTCGTCGTAGTCTTGGCGGCGGAAGTTTTCATCAACTCCTGACGGACGGCGGAGTTCGTGGTGCTCCGATGCGCGTAGAGCATCGAGAGCACGAGGATGACGATGAAGAAAATGCTCGCCAGCCAGGTGGTCGCCTTGGTCAGGACGTTCGTTGTCTGCGCCCCAAAAATATTTTCCGTGACCCCGCCGCCGAAAGCCGCTCCGAGCCCTTCGCTCTTCGGACGCTGCATCAGGATGACGAGCATCATGAGGAGAGCGACGATCGCCTCAAACACGAGCAAAGAATTGATCAGGATGGTCATCGGGACGGGGAATATGGACGACTCGGCCGATTTGTAAACGGCGAAGGCTAGCCGCGCACCGGCACTTTGCGATGCACCCAGACGCTATTCACGATCCCGAGTCCGAACATGATCATTAACGCAAACGAACCGCTGTAGCTGATGAGCGGCAATGGGACGCCGGTGATCGGCAAAATCGAGATCGTCATCCCAATATTTTGAAAAATGTGCGTAAAGATCAACGCGGTGATTCCGATCACGAGCAGGTCCCGAAGAGATCGCCGGCGGTGAAGGCGACGAAGAGGCAGGTGATTAACAAAAGGGCAAACGCGCTCAGGAGCACAAGCCCGCCCATGAAACCCCATTGCTCGCCGATCGCGGAAAAGATGTAGTCGTTATGCACTGCCGTCGCGGGCAGGAAGCCGAGCTCAATCTGGGTATTCGGCGCCTTGAAGCCCTTGCCCGACCAGCCCCCGACCCGATCGCGATGAGCGATTGGTTAATCGCCCAAGCCGAGCCTTGTCGGTCGATGTCGGGATTGATGAACGCGGTGATGCGATCCTGCTGATAAGGCTTCAGCTCGAGATAGGCGAGGGGGAGGGCCGCGATCACGAGCAGCACGATGCAGGTGAGATAACGCAGCGGCAGCCCGCCGACGTAAAGCAGCGCGAGCACCACCGGCCCCCAGATGATGCACTCGCCAAGATCACGCTGCATCAAAATCAAAAGACATGGCGCTCCGACGATTGCGCCGCAAAGCGTCAGCCGCAGCATTGGATGCATCTGCCGGAATTGGCTGAGAAAAAGCGACAGCACCATTATCCCCGCCATCACCGCCAATTGCGCGGGCTGGAAATTGATCGGCCCGAGATGGAGCCAACTGCGTGCGCCGAACACTTTCGTTCCGATAAACAGCGTCAGGATGAGAAAAAAGAGGCCGGCAAAGTACATCGGCAGCGCACCCCACTTGATCCAGCGATAATCGATCAAGCTGACGACAATGAAGGCGATAAAGCCGAGCGCGACCCAGTTTGCCTGTTTGCGCCAGTATTCGGCGACGTTTGGGTCCTGCCGCATGTAGGTCGCGCTGTAGATGGCGATGATGCCGAAGATGGCCAGCGCCAACATATTAACGAGCAGGAGCCAATTGAGGCCGAGCAGTTTTCGGAGAAACGGAGTCATCAGCGGGAGCGTCGCGTCCGAGGGGAAGATGGCAAAAATGCGGGAGAAGTCCAGCCGGGGAGGTCGTCAAGGATTTTGTGAGACATAAGAATCAATGCATCAACGGCTTACATTGGGATGTCGGAATTCGGCGGAGAGGAATCCTTGTCAGCCCAGCAAAGAGTCTTAAACTTGGAGGCCTGATTTCGAACCGAACACGCCTCGATGCCGAAAAAAGCGAAACGAAAATTATCCCGGCCCACTTTGCCGATGCAGGGGCATTTGAATCTGCGCCATGAAGGACGCTATTTCGATCTTCGCCGCATTTTCGATCGCGTGAACGAGCGGCATTTTCGGGGAAAGCTTCGCGGCTACGAGTCGTCTGGGGTCGCCGCCGGCGCGAAAGGCCGAAGGAATACTTCATTTTCGGCTCGATCCAGGAAGAAGATCGCATCATCCGGATTCATCCGTTGCTCGACCAGCCTTTCGTCCCCCGTTGGTTTCTCGAATACGTTCTCTATCACGAGATGCTGCATTCCGTTGTCCCGGAAGAAACCGATGCTTCCGGTCGGCGCCGGATTCACACCGAAGAATTCTATCGGCGCGAGCGGGCCTTTCCGCGCTATCGTCGCGCCCGCCGCTGGGAAGACGAGAATCTCGCGCGCTTTTTGCGCTAGGGACCCTGTGGATGCTTCGCTCTGCGAAGCGCGAGGGGAACGCCTGCTCGACAACTGACATCCACCATCCGCTCGCGCTTCGCAGAGCGAAGCGTCCACAGCCCAGGCAGAGTCACAGCGCGTCCGTCGCCTAATGCACCTCTTCCGGCACCGGCCGCATGTCGTACTCAGACGGCAAGGGTGTCGTTTGGATGTTCTTTTTGATGAGGTACCAGAGCGCGGTCGCGAGCAGGAGTGAGATCAGCTTCGCCCGCCAATTGTTCAGGATCATCTTCTTCATAATTGCGATGGAGCAGAACCTCGCCGAGCCGTTGCCGGAAAGTCTCCGGCGTAAAATTCCGCTCGATCCGCCGCCGATAACAGATCGAAATCCCGCCCGTCTCTTCCGAGACAACGATGGCAACGGCATCGGATTCCTCGGTGATCCGAGCCCGGCGCGATGCCGCAGCCCGAGACTGCGATCGAGCGTCTCCCGCTGGCTCACCGGAAAAATGCACGCCGCCGCGGCGATCCGCCCATTGCGCACGATCACGCCGCCATCGTGCAACGCCGATTTCGGATGAAACAACGTCAGCAACAGTTCGGCCGAAAACGCCGCATCCACGATCACGCCTGTTTCTTCATAAACCTTGATCGAAGTGTCGCGCTCGATCGCGATCAACGCGCCGAATTGTTTGTTCGCCAGCTGCGTCACCACCTCGGCGAGATCGTGCACGGTTTCCCGCTTCTCACTCGTGAGGGAAAAGATCGGATGCCCGCCCAGTTCCGCGAGCCCACGCCGCAGTTCCGGTTGAAAAATCACCACCAGGGCGACCGCGATGAAAACCGAGAAGCTGCGAATAATGAAGCTGATCACGACGAGATTCAGCAACTGCGAGATGAGGGTGAGCGTGAGAAAAACAATCGCCAAGCCGGTCAACACCTTCGCTCCGCGCGTCCCGCGAAAGTAGAGGTAGCCGTAGTAAATCACCACGCTCAGGAGCACGATCTCGAAGGCGCTCCGCCATTTGTCGAAAAAGATCTCGATTATCTGGTGAATCATCGGGCGGCGGCGAGAAGAGCTTCAGTTACACGGAGAGCGCTGGCATTTGGCGCCACATCGTGGACACGCAAGACCTGTGCCCCGCGTTCGCGCAGCAGCGAAGTCAGCGCCAAGGTGGCGTCGCTTTTTGCCTCCGGGCTGCCGGCGACCTTGCGGAGAAACGATTTGCGCGAGACGCCGACCACGAGCGGCCGATCATGCACTCGCAGCCGCGGAAGATGAGCGAGCAATTCCAGATTGTGAGCGGGCGTTTTGCCAAAACCGATTCCCGGATCAAAGGCGATGGACATCGGGTCGATCCCCGACCGTACCGCGCAGTCGTATTGCTGTCGAAAAAAATCAGCGACTTCCGCGACGACGTCTTTGTAAGTTGGGTTCACCTGCATCGTCTGCGGTGTTCCCTGCATGTGCATGATGATGATTGCCGCCTGCTTTTCCGCCGCGAGAGCAAACATTTCCGGATCGCCGCGCCCGCCGGTTACATCGTTAATGATCACCGCTCCGGCCTCGAGCGCCGCGCGCGCGACGGACGCTTTTGAAGTGTCGATCGAAAGATGGACGGGCACCGCTTTGGCAAGTTGTTCCACCACCGGCAACACGCGCTCCAATTCGTCGTTAGGCGAAACCGGCCGCGCGCCTGGGCGGGTCGATTCGCCACCGATATCGATGATGTCGGCGCCAGCGCGCGCCATCTCGATGCCATGGCCTGTCGCCGCTTCGGTTGCGAAAAATTCTCCGCCATCGGAAAACGAATCCGGCGTGACATTGAGCACACCCATGATCATCGCCCGGTTCGTTAGGTCGATGACAGTTCCAGCAACTTTCCAGGCGGCCGAAGTCATCGCGATAAAGCTATCACACGCGCGGTATTATTCGAAACCCTGCAAAAACGCGCTTTCCATTGCTTTCTTTTCTTCGATGGTCGCAGCTTCTGAATGAAGAAGTCGCCTGACTTAAAAGAGAAGCTCCTCGCGCTCATGCGGGCGCCCAAATATCGCCCGCTCGACAAGAAAGAATTGGCCCGCGCGCTCGGGCTGAAGAGCGACAGCCGCGGCACGCTCAAGCAGGCGTTGCGCGACCTCGAGCGTGCCGGTGAGATCGCCCGCATTCGCAAGAATCGCTACGTCCTCCCGGCCGAAGCCGATCTCGTCACCGGCAAGCTGCACGTCCATCAGGCCGGTTTTGCTTTTCTCGTTAGGGAAAAGAGCGGCGACGAGGGCGACATTTTCATCTCCGCCGAAAACACCGGCACCGCCATGAACGGCGATCGCGTCGTCGCTCGGATCACGCGCGACGCCGCCTACGCGCGAGCCCGCGGTGGAAGCACTCGTCCCGAAGGGCGCGTCATTCGCATCCTCGAACGAGCGCATGACACGATCGTCGGGACGCTGCAGGAGACGCGAAACTTTTCCTACGTCGTCCCCGACGATCCGCGCATCGTGCACAATGTTTACGTGCGCCCGCGAGCGCTTCGCGACGCGCCGCGCACTCCCACGCCCGGCGATAAAGTTGTCGTTAGGCTGGAGCCGTGGGAATCCCGCCACGTCAATCCCGAAGGCGAAATCGTCGAGCTGCTCGGCCGCGCTTCCGATCCCGGCGTCGACATGCTTTCGATCGTTCGGAAGCATCATTTGCCGACGGAATTTCCCGACAAGGTGCTTGAGGAAGCGGAGCGGATTCCGGAGAAAGTCGATCCCGAGGGCTACGGCGAACGCGAAGATTTACGCGACAAATTCATCGTCACCATCGACCCCGACGACGCGCGCGATTTCGACGACGCCATCCACGTCGAGAAGCTGCCTGGCGGCGATTGGGAACTGGGCGTCCACATCGCCGATGTCTCGGCTTACGTCACCCCCGGGCAGTGCGCTCGATCGTGAGGCGCTCAAGCGCGGGAACAGCGTTTACCTTGCCGATCGCGTCATCCCGATGTTGCCCGAGCGTTTGAGCAACGGCGTCTGCAGCCTGAACCCACATGTCGTTAGGCTGACGCATTCCGTCTTCATCCGTTTCGCCAGAAATGGCGCAGCGAAGAGCGCGCGTTTTGCCCGCACCCTGATCAAAAGCGCGCGGCGCCTCACTTACAAAGAAGCTTTCGCCCTGCTGCAAAATCCGCCTAACGATGAGCTTGCTCGGCGATTGCATACGGCCTGGGATTTGGCTGCGATCCTGCGGCGGCGGCGTTTCGCGAATGGCTCGCTCGATCTCGATTTTCCCGAGGTGAAAGTGGTGATCGACAAGAAGACGGGCCGCCCACTGCGACTCGAGCGAATCGAGTACCGACGAGTCTCATCAACTGATCGAGGAATTCATGCTCGCGGCGAACGAAGCGGTCGCGGCGGATCTGAAGAACCGGCTCGTGCCAACGATCTATCGCGTCCACGAGAATCCCGATCCGGAGAAGATCGCGGAATATCGCGACCTTGTCCTGAGCTACGGCTTTGCGGCCGGCGACCTAACGAATCGCGGGGAACTGCAGCGCTTGCTGGCGGCCTTTCGGGGTAAACCGGAAGAACAGGCGCTCAAGATCGGCCTGCTCAAGAGCTTGAAGCGTGCTCATTACGACACGAAGCCGCTCGGTCACTACGGGCTGGCGAAAAACAACTACACCCACTTCACCAGTCCGATTCGCCGCTACGCCGACCTCGTCGTCCATCGCACGCTCGCCGATCGCGGCGGGAAACAGCGCGGGCGCCGCAGCGCGGGCGAACTTGCAACCGTCGCCGAGCACATCTCCACGACCGAGCGGGTCGCAGCCGATGCAGAAAACGAGTCCGCGAAGATGAAGAAGCTGGAGTTTCTCCAGGCGCAATTGAGCGCGGAAAATCCGCAGGTCTTTCGAGCGGTCGTGATCGAGGTGCGCAACTACGGCTTGCTCATCGAGCTGCCGGACGTGTTGCTCACAGGGCTCATTCACATCTCGAGTTTGAGCGACGACTTTTACGTCTTCGACGCCGCGCGCCGGCGTTTGCTCGGGCGCCAATCGAAACGCGTCCTGGTCGTCGGCGACATCCTGCGCGTGATCGTCGCGAGGATCGACATCTTTAAACAACAAGCCGACTTCGCGATCGTGCACGAAGAAGCTCCCGCGCGCCGATCGCCCGCCCGCCGGCAACGTTCCCGTCATACTCGTTAGGCTAAAGGGGCTTGCTCACAGATCCTTCGGATACACCCGGGCGACCAAATTGCTTCGGGTAAGTCCAACCGGAGTAATGATCCGACGGTCGAGCGGGACAGCGCCGTTCTCAGTCCACCGGATCATTCGTTCGTAGGGTTTCCAATTTAGGTCGCCCAGGCGTTGCCACTCGCCGAGTTTGACGCCAAAGGCGTCCCGGAACGCATCATAGACTAACTCGGAGCAATAAATTTCCCGATCGCCCGGAGAGTAATGATAGTCATAAGGGCGCCCCAGATAATGATCGAGCGCCCTGTGTAAAGTCCCATCCGGTGATGGAAGGGAGCGCGTCGGTCGATAGGCCGCGAACGCGCCATGTCGTCCTCGGATAATCCATAGCGGCAAAAGAGTCTTTCGGACTTTGCCGATGGATTCCACCACCCACCAGCAATGATACTCAGAGATCACCACCCCGCAGTGGGACCAGGGCGAATGAGTTACTCCCTCAATCGCATCGACAAGTTCGCCGTGCGGCAAAGACTGCAGAACGATATCTCCGTCGTGCGGATGATAAACGCACAGCTGCCAAAGAGAGGGAACGTTACGATACAGGCAGACGGCAAAAAATATCACTCCGACCACACTGCAGCGGATCCAGCCCCTTCGCGATTTTGGTAAGAGTGTGATCATCTCTCTCCTTTTTGCGCGTCTTTTTCAAGATGCGCCAAATCGCATCCAGATCACATAGAGAGTGGCTGCGGCAAGCAGGGCCGTGCGCCCAAGAGCTAGCCGGGTGTTTGGGAAGAAGGAGATGACAGAAGGTCTGCCACGCGCTCGCCAGACGCTAAAGCAAAGGAACGCGCCACCGCCAAGGCCAACGAGATAGCTGGCCAAATGGGCAAACCAGACCGCCATAAAGCGATCATGCAGGAACGCAGGCAGCGCCAGAGCTAAATCTTTTGGGATGGAAATAAAGCCGCGAAGTGACAACTGGTAGCCAACGATGCCGGCAAAGCAGGCGGACGCGCCCATGGCAGCGAGAAGAAAAAGATGGAACGGCCGAGGCGGGAAACGGGCCACCTTGGTGCATCCCCCGCTTGCGAAACCAAAGCCACGACAAAGCCGAGCGCAGCCCCAATACCGGCCGTGGCTGCGACTCCCCCAGCAGAGGGCAAGGAGGGTTGGCGTTGTCGTGTGAAAGAGCGGCGGGTGAGCGACGGTAAAATACTCAAGACACAGGCGCACCGTGATCTCATCGTGGATGCAGCCGTAGATACAGGCCGCCACAGTGCTCAACAAAACGATTTGCAGCTTCTTCACCGCGGACCCGCTTCGATTCTTTCTCGGCGCACAGGAGTCACTTTTCATATCGCAGAGCATGACCTAAAATTCTCCTTCCATTCCCGCCGTCGATAATTGTAACATCGGCGCTGTCGTACATGGACAGCATACTTGAATCCAGAGAGTTGCAGATCGAGCGAAAAATTTTCTCCATCGACCTGCGGGAAAACGGCCGCGGCAGATTCCTTCGCATCACCGAAGACAGCCAGGGCCATCGCAACGTCGTTATCGTCCCCATCTCTGGAGTCGATGACTTCGCCGACGCGATCGACGACGTGCTTGCCGCCGAGCCGGTGGTCCAGAACTAATCGCCGCCGCGGCCTCCTGCTCTGGACGCTCCGCTCCAGCGAAGCGTGCTGCTGCGATGATTGCAGCTCCGATCCGTGGACTGCAATTGGCATCTTTCGCTGCCTCCGCTCCGGTTCGGGCATCCGCCGCGTTGACACCCCGACCTCGCGCCTTAGCTTCCACTTCCTCTCTCTTTTCACTCGTAAATCTCGCATCTCTCATGGTCAAAAAAAGGAAATCACCCCACACCAAACCCGCTCCGAAATCGAAAACCAACTCCTCGAAATCGCACCGTTACGTCTACTATTTCGGCGACGGAAAAGCGGACGGCAACGGCCAGATGAAGCCGCTGCTCGGGCGGCAAAGGCGCCAACCTGGCGGAGATGACGCGCATCGGTCTGCCGGTGCCCCCGGGATTCACGCATCACGACCGAGGTCTGCACCTATTACTACGATCAACAAGCGCAATTATCCGACGGAGTCTGAAGGCGCAGGTCGACGGCCGCGCTCGCGCAAAGTCGAGAAGTCGGTGGGCAAGAAATTTGGCGACCAGACAACTCCGCTGCTCGTCTCGGTCCGCTCGGGCGCGCGCGATTCCATGCCGGGCATGATGGACACGATTCTCAACCTCGGGCTAACGACAACACGCGTCGAGATCGCTGGCCGAAGAAGATCGGCAACCCGCGCTTCGCGTGGGACTGCTATCGCCGTTTCCTGCAGATGTATGGCGACGTCGTGATGGGCGTGCAGAAGCGCGCCGGCGAAGATCACGAGCCGTTCGAGACGCGTCATCGACGCACTCAAGCACGAGCGCTACGGCGACCATGACATCGAGACATCGAGCTCGACCGTCGACGACCTGCAGGAACTCGTCAAGCGCTTCAAGGACCTCATCAAAGAGCGCACCGGCCAGGAGTTTCCGCAGGATCCGTGCGACGCAGCTCTGGGGCGCGATCGGCGCCGTGTTCGGTTCCTGGAAGAACGACCGCGCGATCGTTTATCGCCGCAAATATAACATCCCGCACGAGTGGGGCACGGCGGTCAACGTGCAGACGATGGTCTATCGGCAACATGGGCGACACTCCAGCGCTACCGGCGTCGCCTTCACGCGCGATCCCGCCAGCGGCGAGAAAGTTTTCTACGGCGAATATCTGATCAACGCGCAGGGCGAAGACGTCGTCGCCGGCGTGCGCACGCCCGCAGCCCGATCGCCGCAGCTCGCGAAGGAAATGCCCAAGGCCACAAGGAACTGTGAAGGTGCGCAGACGCTCGAGAAGCATTTCAAGGACATGCAGGACTTCGAGTTCACGATCGAGGACAGACAAGCTCTACATGCTGCAGACGCGCAACGGCAAACGCACCGGCCTCGCCGCCGTCGCGCATCGCCGTCGAGATGGTCGAGGAGAAGCTGATTCGACTGGAAGACAGCGATCCTCCGCATTCCGGCCGATTCAGCTCGACCATCTGCTCGCGCCGATCTTCGATCGCAGACCGATCGCCGTCAGGAAAGCCAAGTCATCGCCAGCGGTCTGCCGGCCGGTCCCGGCGCCGCTTCCGGCCAAGTCGTATCTCAACGCCGAAGACGCCGTGCGGCGCCGCGGCAAGCGGCGAAAAAGTGTTGCTGGTCGCGCATCGAGACTTCGCCCGAAGACCTGCGCGGCATGATCGCGGCCGAAGGCATCCTGACCGCGCGCGGCGGCGTCTCCTCGCACGCGGCGCTCGTCGCGCGGCAGATGGGCAAGGTCTGCGTCTGCGGCGCGTCGGACGTGCAGATCGATTACGACAGAACGCACGTGATGCCGTCGCCGGCGCAGACCTTCAAGGAAGGCGATTACATCTCGATCGACGGCACGGCCGGCGAAGTCTATGCCGGCGAAGTCAAGACCGCGCCGTCGGAAATCGTCGCAGGTCCTGGTCGACGACATCGCTCGACGCGAAGAAGAGCCGCGACCTATCAGCAATTCGCACAAGCTCATGAAGTGGGCCGACAGGCGCGCGCGAGCTCGCATGTGCGCACCAACGCCGACACGCCCGAGCAGGCCGCCAACGCCGTCGCGTTCGGCGCCGACGGGCATCGGCCTTTGCCGCACCGAACACATGTTCTTCGAGGGCGATCGGATCGATGCGATGCGCGAGATGATCCTGGCCGAAGACAACGAGGCGCGAGCAAAGCGCGCTGGCCAAACTGCTGCCCTATCAGCGCGAGGATTTCGTCGGCATCTTCCAGGCGCTGAAGGGCTCCCGGCCACGATCCGCTTGCTCGATCCGCCGCTGCACGAATTCCTGCCGCATGACAAGGAGCAGCAGATCGATCTCGCGCAACGAAACTCGACATCCCGGTCGAAAAGATCATCGCAGCCGCGTGCAGCGAACTGCACGAGTTCAACCCGATGCTCGGCCATCCGCGGCTGCCGGCTCGGCATCACCTATCCCGAAATCACCGAGATGCAGGCGCGCGCCATCTTCGAAGCCGCCGCCGAGGTGCACAAGAAAGGCATCAAGGTCAAGCCCGAGATCATGATCCCGCTCGTCGGCTTTCCAGAAGGAACTCGAGCTGCAGATCGAGATCGTCCATCGCGTCGCGACAGAAGTCATGGACGGAGAAGAAGACCAAGTTCACCTATCATCGTCGGCACCATGATCGAGATTCCGCGCGGCGCGCTTGACCGCCGACGAGATCGCCAAGACCGCCGAGTTCTTCAGCTTCGGCACCAACGATCTCACGCAGACCACGCTCGGGCATGAGCCGCGATGACTCCGGCAGTTCCTCGCCGGCTTATGCAGGAACTGGATATCGTCAAGAATAATCCGTTCGCCTCGATCGACCAGCGCGGCGTCGGCCAGCTGATGGAGATCGCCGTGCGAGAAGGGCCGCAAGACGCGCCCGGACATCAAGCTCGGCATTTGCGGCGAACACGGCGGCGAACCTTCAAGCGTGAAGTTCTGCCATCAGCTCGGACTGAACTATGTGAGCTGCAGCCCGTTCCGGGTTCCGATCGCGAAGCTGGCGGCCGCTCAGGCCGCGCTCGCTTAGGCTTCCAGAACTAACTCACCGGCTCGCCCCTCCCGCGTCCCGCGTCTTTGTCATTGTGAGCGGAGCGAACAATCTGACTAGCCTCTCGAGATAGCTGGGAGATTTTTCGCTACTGCTCAGGATGAGAAGGCTCAGCGCTTTGACTCGCCCACGACCAGCTTGCGACAATAGAACGCTTCCGCGTATTCCGCGGCGCATTCCATTCCCCGCAGCCGCATGAGCGCGAGGAAAGTCTCTTCCGCGAACCAGTGCTTGTTCGCTTGGCTCGCGAAGAATCGGCTAAGATGAGTCGTCTTCTTGCGAGCTAACTGTCGGTTGAGCGGGACAAAGACATTTGGCGAGCCAAGATCGCCATCATACTTGGGAATCTCGTATTCCAGAATGAGGTGATCACGAAAAGTATTCCAAGCCAGGTCGGAAAGCACCCGATGATCCTGATGCCGATCGTCCCGATAATGAGTAAAGACGACGTCCGGCTGGAACGACTTCTTTAGCGTCTCAAAGTAATCCTTCACCTTCTCTCCCTGAAAAGGCAGGAAGCTCATCCGGAATTGCTTCACCACCATCTTCACCGCCGTTTGTCCCAAGATTGCTTTCGCGCTCTCCCGGGCTTCTTTCGCACGCTTTCCTTCCGCAGCGAAAACAACCCAGTAAACTTTGAGAGTCGGCTGTTTCTCGATCCACTTCAGCAATGTTCCGCCGCAGCCGATCTCGATATCATCGGCGTGCGCGCCGAGACATAGAATCTTCCGGGTCCCCTGCGGCAGGCCGAACGCGATCATCTATTGCGCGTCCCACACCCGCCACGGCGCACGTCCGCTGGCATGAAGATCGTCCAGGTGTTGCTTTTCCTTGAAGGTGTCCATACAGGCCCAGAAACCGTTATATGGATAGGTGATCAGTTGCCGCTCTGCGATCAGTCGGCGGAATGGCTCCTCGACCAGATCCTCTCCTTCGTTGATATAGTTAAAAATTTCCCGGCGAAAGACGAAGAAGCCGCCGTTGATGAGATTCCCAGAGCTGGCGATGTGTGCGATCGCTCGCACCGAGCCATCGGATTCAATGGAGACGGTGTGAAAGCTTGCAGTCGGTGTGACTCCGACGAAGCAAGCGATTTTGTTTTTGCTCAGGAAGTAATCGATTAAATCCGGGAGTCTCAAATCGGTCAGCCCATCGACATAGTTAGCGAGAAAAACTTCATCGTCTTCGACAAACTGTTTCACACGCAGGAGGCGCTGACCGATGTTTGAGCTCTGGCCTGTATCGACGAAAGTAATCCGCCAATCGTCGATATCCTTGCGCAGCAGCTCGACCTTTTTTCCGCCTTCGGAAAGAACAAAATCGTTCGAGACACACTCGTTATAGTTCAGGAAGGAGTGCTTGATGATGTCGGCTCCGTATCCAAGACAGAGGATAAAGTCGTTGTGACCGTAGTGAGAATAATACTTCATCAAATGCCAAAGGAGCGGCCGGTAACCGATCACCGCCATCGGTTTCGGCACCGGCTCCGGTCCCTCGCGCAGCCGGATTCCCAGACCACCGCAAAACAGCACTACCTTCATTGGGTTATTCATAAACCGAGAGCTCCGGAATCGGCACGACGAATTTGCCGCCCCACTCCCGGATATAGGAGCGTCTTGCTGCATGATCTCGTCCTTCAAATTCCACGGCAGAATTAAGAGATAGTCGGGCTTCGTGTCTGGATTCGTTCGGGTGGCAGAATCGGAATGCGGTGCCGGGGTAAATTTGCCCTGCTTGTAAATTTGCGTCCACCGTGTAATCGAGAAAGTCGGTGCGGATGCCGCAGTAGTTCAGCAGTGTGTTTCCTTTGCCCGGGGCCCCGTAGCCGGCAATCGACTTTCCGTGCGCCCTTCGCGTCGATGAAAAACGCGAGCATTCGCGCGTTTGGTCGCTTCCACTTTTGCGTCGGAAAGCCGCGGTAGCGATGAGGTGCCTGACTCCCCACTTTGCTTCGCGCTGCCTCAAAGTCTCGCCACGTTCTGAAACGTTGCTTCGAATCGTCATCGATGTGCGCGGCATAAATCCGCAGCGAACCGCCGTGCGTCGGGAGTTCGTCGACGTCGAACAGCTTGAGTCCGTGGTGCGCGGAAATTTCGTTCCACAGTCATGAATGATAGATAGGAAAAGTGCTCGTGATAGATGGTGTCGAACTGATTCTTCTCGATCAGTCGCAGAGTGCGGAAACTCCATCGTGATGACTCCGGTCGGCGTTAGCAGTCGCTTCATTCCGGCGACGAAGTCATTGATGTCGGGCACGTGCGCGAGAACGTTGTTGCCGAGCAAAAGATCGGCCTGGCCGACCTTCGCTCGCGATCTCGGCGCGCCGGTCGGTTCCGAAAAACTCCTTCGACGTCGAAGCCTTTGGCGATGGCTGACCTGGGCGACATTGCGGCGGGCTCGATTCCCGAGACACTGGAATTTGTGCGCCGCAGAAATACTGCAGGAGATAACCGTCGTTGCTCGCTATCTCCATCACGAGGGAGTTGCGAGTCGAGTTGAAGTCGTCCTGCAATTTGCTCGACGTAATTGCGGGCGTGAGCCAGCCAAGAATCGAGTAAGACGAGAAGTAGGCATACTCCTCGAAGATCGCCTGTGGCGAAACGTGTTCGGGAAGTTGCACGAGGAAGCACTTTTCGCAGACGAAAGAGTGTAGGGGATAGAGTGTCTCCGGGGCGCGCAGCTCCTCGACCGACACATAGGATTCACATAAGGGAGACAATCCAAGATCGACGAAGGTTTCCACCAACGGTGCACGACAAGAGCGACAAAGATAGGTCTGGCCGTCTTCCATCGAAGTCACTAACGTTGCAATTTCGAGCGGGCGTAGCCGATTGGCTGACGCCGGAGGTCGGGAACCTGTTGAGCGACTGCGTTGCCGATTTCGAGCGAGGCCGTGGCGGCGGGCGAGGGAGCATTACAGACGTGAATGCTATTCTCACCGGAGAGGAGAAGGAAATCGTCCACGAGCGTTCCATCCGGTTTTACGGCCTGCGCCCGGACGCCAGCTTTGGCGGGAATCAAGTCGCACTTCTTCACTTCGGGAACCAACTGTTGAAGGCTTTCGACAAAAGTCGCTTTGCTCAATGACCGGTGAAGCTCGGTTAAGGCCTCGCGATAGTATTTGCGGCCAAGATGCCAGAGGCCCCGATAGCTTGCCATCTCCAGGCAGTCCGCCAGCTTCCACGCACTCTTCCGGTAGCCTTCCCTTTGCAGCGCAAGCACGGCGTTAGGTCCAGCATGAACCGAGCCGTCGATCATGCGCGTGAAGTGCACGCCGAGGAACGGAAACGTCGGATCCGGCACCGGATAAATGAGCGATTTCACAAGAAACCGCCTTTCCGGAATGAGCTCGTAATATTCGCCGCGGAAAGGAATAATCTCTGCCGATAAAGGCATTCCTGCCCGACGAGCAATGCGATCGCTTTGCAAGCCGCCGCAGTTAATCAGAAAGCGGGTCTCGACGTCGCCGTTGCTAGTTTCCAGCGTGTGGCCTCCGACTCTACGGTGAATTCTTCTCACTTCCGTGCTGGTGCGGATGACTCCACCTTGCTTCAAGATCAGCTCTGCATATTTGGCGCTGCTTGTCTGAAGTCGACGATGGCAGTTGAAGGAACATGCAAGTCCCTCAAGGCAGCGAACGTGTGGCTCGATATCACGTACGGCGGCTGCGGAAATCCGCTCCACCTCCAGTTCGTTCGCCAGTCCGCGCTGATAAAGGTTTTGCAGGAGCGGTAACTCCGAGGGCCGCGTCGCAACAATGACCTTTCCGCAGACATCGACAGCGATGCCATGTTTTCGGCAGAAGGCGACCATGGAACGGTTTCCTTGTCGGGCGAAACGCGCCTTCAGGCTTCCCGGCTTGTAGTAGATGCCGGAGTGAATGACTCCACTGTTACGGCCGGTCTGGTGGGTCGCCAGCTCCGATTCCTTTTCCAGAAGAACAAGACGCAGACCCGGCTGACACTCTCCGAGGTGCATCGCCACACTTAGTCCGACGATTCCTCCGCCGACGATGGCGCAATCGACTTTCATGCGAGCGAAAGAAGGTCGGTTTCCGCTAAAGCGTGAGCGGCCGCCTTGATCAGTTCAAATGGAAGGTCAGCCTTTTCGGCAATGTCGAGGAGCGAGTGACTCCCATCGGAGTAGTTCAAGACCCAGAGGAGCGCCATCTCCCGCGCGCGTTGTTCTTCTCCTGCAGCGATACCTTGGTAAAGACCACGCTTGCCCAGTTGCGGTTCTCCTTTCGGCTTGTTGTTTATGTAGACTCGATCGTTTTCGAGAAGATCGACGACCGCGAGACACTTGGCGAGCGAATCGGCCAGCGCTTCGGCGCGAACGAAGTCGAGGTTGTCTGCCGAAGTGTGGTATTCGGGAAAGGTGCCGTGGACTCCGCGCATCATGCAACCCACAGGCAGGTTGAAGCCCGGCGAACAATATTGCCGTTCGTCATAACCGTAAGGAGAAAAGTCGACGACCTCGAGGTTCTCCCCATCCTGCCGGAGGACATGGGCAAAAGCCCGATCGATCTCTTCATCTCCGCGCCGGCTGCGCTTATAGGTGATGGGAGAAGAGTCTCCAACACAGGTCAGCACGAGCCCATGGCGAATATTCTGGATTAACTGTTCATTCTGCGCCAGCCAGGTGATGGCGCCAATGCTTCCCGGCGCGAAAAGAAAACGGTAAGAATAACGATGCGGAGTAGCGCCGAGATGGCGGGCGAGCGCTACAGCCACGGCGATACCGGAAAGATTGTCATCTGCGAGCGATGGATGGCAAACGTGGGAGGAGATTAGCATTTCGTCCTTTTCTTCGCCCGCAAGCAAATACTCGCCGTAGGTGAGGTTTCCTCCGTCAGACTGGAGTCGATACAAACCTCATATTCTTCGTCCTCGTGGAAAGCCGCCAACTGCTTCTCGCTTAAGCAAAAGCCCCAGTTTTCTCTGTAGTAGGAGGTGCGGTAGGGAACCCATTCCGGGTGCGCGGGCAGCGTAAAGAGATGCGGCCTTAGCTCAGCAAGCGCCGTTCTGCACTGCACTGGCGTGCTGTAACTCATTACATGAAGATTGAGCTGCTGGAAATCAACCAAACGCTCGCCCGCTGGATTTTTGATAAAGGCATCGCGAATGTTCCATTCGCGCGGGACGGTCCAGTCCAGAACCTGAGTCCCGCTCGGAACCTCATGTACCGTCGAGAGGAATTTGCTCTCGCAAGATTTGGAGAGTCTGTCGCACGCCATCGCCGGTAATGCTGCGGCAGATCGGATAGAGCCGCGCAATCAGCGCCTTCATTTCTTCCCCGGACGTTTGCATTACTTGTAAGACGGCCAGGAAAGATCCTGCTGCGAAATGACACTCACCGCAACGGCCAAGAGATGGCAAAGGTTGGATCGTCATAACGAAACCCGGCGGCGGAACCGGGGGCATAAGACTCACTCATTTGATATTCGATTTCCGCGTCGTCAGTCAGCGTTTGGAAACCGTGGGCGAAGGATTCCGGGACGAAAAGAGCGCGCCGGTTGTCTGCTGTCAAAGTTGCGGCGTAATGGTGGCGGTAAGTAGGTGAATTTGCGCGCAGGTCGACAATCACGTCATGAATGCCGCCACGGACGCAACGGACCAGCTTCGCTTCTCGGAAAGGCGGCTTTTGGTAATGCATCCCGCGGACGGTGCCGGCGACGAGATTGAAGGACGTATTGCGCTGAACAACTTCCGAGTTCAGGCCATGCGCCTCGAACTCCCGTCGGCAAAAGGTCCGCGCAAAAAAGCCGCGCTCATCCTTATGCAGTTCGAGCTCGATGATGAAGGCGCCCTTCAGTGGAGTTTCGGTAAAGATCACGAAGGGGAAGATTGCGCGCCGCTTTTCCAGAAGAAATCCTGATCGATTTGCTGGGTGCGAATCAGATATTCGAGTTGCCTCAGTCGGGTAAACCCGCGGGCGTTAAAGGTCTCCGAAGTCATCTCGATTTGTTCAAAAATCGCGCGCAGTTGCTCGGCACCGCGGCGGGCGTTCCATTCACAGCCGAAGACAGGAAGACGGTCTTGATCTTTTCGAAGGAGACGCGGTAACTGCGGTTATCGGCACCTTGAGTTCCGAGAGTGAGCTGACATCCGGGGAAAACGTCCGCTACCACTTCGGCAATTTCTTTGATCGTATAGTTATGACTGGTGTCGCCGACGTTGAAGATCTGGTTATGAATTTGCTCGCGGGGAGCCTGCAGGGCGCAGCTGATTGCCTTGGCGATATCGAGGCCGTGCACGAGCGGGCGCCAGGGAGTTCCGTCACTGACCAGCTTTATTTCCTTTGTTGTCCAGGCAAGGCCGGCAAGGTTGTTCAGAACAATGTCGAAGCGCATCCGCGGAGAAGCGCCGTAGGCCGTAGCATTGCGCATAAACGTCGGCGAAAAGCTATCATCGGCCATCGGTTTCACATCTCGTTCGACGAGCGTTTTGCAGACGGCGTAGGCGGTTTGTGGACTTACCGGTGACTCTTCGGTGACATAGTCCTCGTCTGCGACGCCGTAAACACTGCAGGAAGACATATAAACGAACCGACTGACGCCGGACTCCTTGGCCAGCTTAGCCAGGCGGACAGAGCCTTTGTGATTGATGTCATAGGTAATGTTCGGTGCAAGCTCGCCGGTCGGATCGTTTGAGAGCTCGGCCATGTGGACGACGGCTTCGACGCCTTCCAAATCTTCACGCGTGATTTGGCGGATATCTTTATTGAGCGTCAGTGGAGTTAGCGGCGAACCATTGTAGAGCCAGCCGTTCTTGTAAAACCCGGTATCGACCGCAACAAGTTGATGGCCCTGCTTCATGAGAAGCGGCGCAAGAAGCGATCCCAGGTAGCCCTCCGTGCCAGTAACGAGGATCTTCATCGGTGCGACGGACTTCACGAATGCGCCCAATCTTTTGCCGCGCGCACGACACGATACGTGGGACACCCAATCGGTGCAGGCAGGCTTGCGCAGAAGTGCTGTAGGCCGGATTTCACCGCGTGTTCTGTCGCTGCTGTCCAATGTTTCAGCCGCGAAACGGGACCCGACCTGAGCATGGCGCGCCGCGGATAGTATTTGCTGCTGAGCAGTCTTCTCGCCCGCTCGCGCTCGCCGTTGCGCAAACACCTGCTGACCGCATTCATGAGCAGCGGACCGAGCAACTTGCGTTTTATAAGGTTCGACCGTCGATGAGACTTCCATCGGCAAGAGACATTCCACCAATCCTTCGCTGCGCAAACCCGAGGAAGTCGAAGTGGCGACATGCACGCGATACTCGACGAGATAGTCCGGCACGAAAGCGAAGGTCGCTCCTTCCTGCGCCAGGCGGATAAAATATTCGGCGTCGGGAGTGTTGAGATCTTCGCGAAAACGCACCCGTTGCATGTCGGCCGTGCGCATGAGTGCGGCCGAGATGGCGATCGATTGCTGCCACGCAGCGACCTGCGCATTGGGGAGAATGCCCGACGGCAATTTATCGCGCTCGTAGCGTCGCGTCTGTTCCCGGGTTGCTGCTTCCAACCGCACGCCTTTGCTGTTGATCAGGTAATGATTGCAGAAAACCAGGTTCACGTCGGGTTTCATCTCCGCCATGAGCCGGCTAGCGAACTCCGGCAGCAGCCGATCGTCATCGCCGATCGCGACGAGAAATTCACCGCGGGCGGCGTCGGCAAGAGCGTTAAAATTGCCCGGCATTCCGAGATTCCGCGGATTCTGCCGGTAGAAAAGTCGCGGATCGTTTTTCAGCGCCGGCTCCCAATCACGCGTCACGTCGGCAGTGCCATTGTTGCCGATCCGCACCTCGATATTTGCATAGGTCTGGGCCAGCGCCGACCGCACCGCCTCCTTGAGGTAGGCCGGCCGATCGAAGGTCGGGATTACGATGCTGACCAAGGGAGACATGTGCGCAATCCAATATCGGGAGCAGGTTGAAGGCCAGTCAAAATGAGAAGCTGCCTCGCAGATGCAACTACGAGAAATGCCTCCGATGGGCCTGCGCTTGAACTTCGGGCGGACAGGCCAACGATTCCGCCACGTAGCGCGCGCGGCGATCGGCGCGCCTAACGAGCGACTTTGCGATGGCCTGCACCCGAAAATTCGTTAGCGCTGTCTTCACGCTGGTCGGCGCTTTCACGGCCCATCGCGCTGGCTGTTGCCTGCTCTTTCGGCGACGCTTGCGCTGCGTTCGCCTGTGGCTCTGGAGACGCCCTTTCTCGGCGGTAACACGGCTTCGAATCCCGTTAGGATCGCGAGTGCTGATGGCAGGCGGATTTGGCGCACCCGCTCGCGAGATCCGATGCGCGGGGACCTGTTGCGGTATCTCCCGGCGCGTTCGTTAGGCGGGAAAAATCCGTCCCTTGGGCGAGCAAGTTTTGGCTTGCAAATAGCAACAAGTGCGCGGCGGCAACCCCGTCCCGTCGTTCAGTTGAACTAGGGAAAGAAGGGAAATGGAAGAAGAATCAAAATAGAAAGCGAGAAGGAAAATGAAATCAAAATCCAATCAGAAAAGAACAAGCGCGAATGCGCTATCGAGCCGCAATCGATGGATTGCCGGCTTGTCTGCAATCGGCCTGGTGACGTGCCTCGCCATCGGGATTCCAACCCTGCGCGCACAACAGAACGACGCACAACTCACCTATCGTCTCACCGACCTGGGAGTGGTCACGGGGATGACGGCGAGCGAGCCGGCCGCGATTAACAACCTCGGCCACGTGGTGGGAACATCCACCATCGGCACGTATGGGTGCGCGTTTCGTTATGCAAATAACAGAATGGTGGATATCGGCGGCACCGGGAGCCGGGCCTTCGGTATCAGCGAAACCGGAACTGTGGTGGGTGACTTCGCTCAGATGGAGCCCCTAACACCCAATCACGCTGCGATCTTCAGAAAAGGGAGACCGCTCGACCTTGGTGTGCTGCAAGGCGCGCTTTTCAGTCGCGCCAACGCGGTTAACTCCAACGGATTCGTGGTCGGTTACTCTGGTTCGGTATTCGACAGCGATAACAGCCGGGGCTTCGTCTGGAGCCCCGCCATGCGTATGCTGGATATCGGCACTCTTGGCGGGCCTTACTCTCAGGCGACCGCGATCAATGATGCCAACTACGCGACTGGCAATGCCAGTATCGCGCACGCCATCGGAGCCCGCCACGCCTTCCTCTATCCGGTTTGGCCTGGCTACGGCCCCCAAAAACCGATGCGCGACCTTGGAACATTGGGCGGCGTTTCAAGCTATGGGACGGCCATTAACATGACGAATCATGTGGTTGGCTATTCCATGTTGAACACCAACTCCGATGCGGTGCACGCCTTCCTCTTCAGGGGGGAAAAGTTGATCGATCTGGGTTCGCTCACCCCGAACCTGCCCGGGACCGACTACAGTGTTGCCTTGGGTATCAACAACAGCGACCAGATTGTGGGTTACAGCTACGTGGGGGCAGACAACGTGAGGCAAGCCGCCTTCATCTACCGGGCTTTCCCGGCCAAGATGGTGAACCTCAACGACCTGATCGGCCTAAAGCTAGCCAAGCAGTATTGGCTCTTTGCCGCGACGGCAATTAATGACCAGGGTCAGATCACCGCCTGTGCCTACCATGGTAAGGACGGCCTGACACATGCCGTTTTGCTCACTCCAATAGGGAACTGATAACGCGAAGAGAGAAACAGGCAGCGTCGCTCAAGCTGAGAGGCGCTGCCTCAGTTTTGGTCCCACACGATTTTGACTTCTTCCCAAAACCAAGATTCGCGTCGCGGCCGGCGCCTGGATCACTTTGGTGCACGGGAGGCGGCCGGAATCAAGGTAGCTGAGATGCCGATTGGTTAGCGTTGCCCCTGATGTTGGTAATCCGAAACACCTTTACCTGCTCGGCCACCTGATCGAGCGCCTTGGTCGTGGCGGTCACAGTCGCGGTCAGCTCTTTCGGCACCGCTTTCGCCGCCGCCGCCGCGCTGCTGAAAATCTCCTTCAGCTCCGGCGACTGTTTCGCCAACTGCTTCGCTTGATCGCCTTTCAGCCACGTTTGCACCTGCGCGCTTTGCGCCGCGAATTCACGAGTGCGCGCCTTGATCGTCGCTTGTAAATTCGCGACCGCTTTCTCTGCCTGATCGAGCAGATCGTTCGCCAGGCTTTGCGCCGGCGTCACCGACTCGTCGGGCGCGAGTGCGAAAGTGTCTGGCACGACGACGACCGTGCCTTTGGGCAGGTCGCCGATTTGATCCAGTTCCGGATTCAAACGCAGGAGCGCCGCTTCCATCTCGCTTTGGGTTGTCTTCGGCGTGTCCTTCGACGGATCGGCGAGCAAACGCTTGGCCAGGCTCGCGACCGTCTTTTCCCCTTGAATTTCTGCGATGTTGTTCATGATGTTTCTCCGATTTGAAGTTGTTCGTTAGGCGCCGAGGCGATTGAGTGGTTTCCAAGGCGCGTCCAGATCTGCACCATTCACTTTGATCGAACCGCCGACGATGTTGCCGAGGACCGTAAAGTCGTCCTTGTTCGCCACCGTCAGGTCGAGCGCCCTGGTGTTGCGCGCGCTTTCGATGCGGTTGTTGCCCGCGATGATCGCGCTCGCGGCGAGAGCGACCTCCGTCTCCAGTTTATCGTCGATCTCGGAGCAATGATTGTCGCTGAAACGGCAACTGCCCGTGATCAGGACTTCGGCCAACGGCCTGGCTCCATAGCCATGGAGCGAATTGCCGACGATGCCCGCCTGCTCGTTGTCCGGCGTGGCCGCCGCGGCGAAGCTGCTCAGGGCATTGACCTCACCGGTTGGCGAGTCCGCATTCAAGGCGATGAAACTTGGTTGGCGGCCGCTGAGTCCGGCAATGCGAATCGCCTGCCACGGCGAACCGTCGGTGTCGTTAGGCAAAATCCGCCGCTTGATCAGGTTGTCGGCGATTTCCACGTTCACGATTGGGCCGACGACGAGCAGGCCGATCCCGGGATTAGCGAATTGCGTAGCCGGCGCGACGTTTGTGATCGTGTTGTCGCTGACTCGAACGTCCACGCTGCTGTCAATGCGAATCCCGGCGATGACCTTCGCGAGCGGCGAGTTCGTGCCCACCGCGCTGATCGCGTTATCCGAAACTGCGGCCTCGAAAACGCCGCGCAGATAGATCGCAGAAATTTCTGTCGACTTCTCGCTCGGGGTGTCGGCGACCGCGATGTTGATGAGTTCGTTAGCCAAAACCTTCAGGCTCCCCGCCGCGCTTCCCGGTAGCATGATGAGGCCATTGCCCGCGATTGAGTTGAAGACGTTGTCCTGGATGACCGCTGAGACGATCATGGTCTCGATGGAGAGGCCGTTGCCATTCCAGCCGACGATCCGATTTCCCCGCACCACGACCGGTGCGAGCGCGAGGGCGATTAGCCCTTGGACGAGCCGGATGCCGTGCTCTCCGCCAGCGCCGAGATTGACGAGGCGGTTGTCATTAATCCGCACGCCGCCGGTGCCGACGACGATGCCGTCGCCTTTCGAGGGCGTGATCGTGTTCCCCGTGATCTCCAATTCCGGCGAAGCGAAACCGGTTAGCGAGATTCCGGCGATGCCGGTGTCGAAGATGTAATTGCGCGAGAGGACGGTGTCGGTCCCATAAAGGCTCGTCCCGCCGAGGTTGATGCCGCTCCTGCTGCATTGCAGGAGATTGTATTCGCAATAAAACCCGCTCAGGAGCAGCGCAATGTTCGCTTCCTCAGGCGCGAAAATGATCCCGGTTTGCGCACGAATGAAGTTGTCGCGGATTTTGGTTTGCAAAAGGAAACCCGCCTCCAGCGACACGCCGGCGAGCGGACCGACGCCCTCGGCAGGCGGACCAATGAGCAGTCGCTCAAGGGTGGTGCCGATTGCGTTCGTTAGGCGAATGGCCGGCGCCGCGGTGCCGCTGGCAATCGAGTGGATCGTCAGGTAATCGAGCGTGCACCACTGTGTTTGGGTGAAAATAAAGGCCGCATTCGCCCTCGGTTGGATGACGATGGTGGCAGCGCCCTGACCGCGAATGCGAATCCCGATCGCGCCGCTCAGCAGCACCGGTTTTTCCTTCAGGTTGAAAATTCCCGGGCCGAGACAAACCGTGCCGCCGCCGGTTTGGAGCAGCTGATTGACCGCCTGTTGAATCGTGAAGGTGCCCTGGTTTTGTTGCTCGGCGGTGACGCAAAGAGTGCAATCGCAGCTCTCGCCCTCACCGCCAAAAGAAGGCGGCCAAAAGACTCGGCAGTCGATTACTTGATCGGGAAAAGTAACCAGCCCGAGCCGGCAATAATGATGATGCACTCCACGCGGCGGAGCGGCCTCCAATTCTTCAACCGAAGCGTCGGCGGTGCGTGCCGCGAAAACCCAATAGTCGCCGGAACGAAACGCGCCATTGTTAGGCACGGTCGTGAAGGTCACTTCCACGCCGTCCTCCAGAATGAGCGAGATGCCGGCGTCGGGCACTTCGATCAGTCCGCTGCCGCCGGCCGCGTCGAGATCGACATAGGTGTTTCCGTCGCTGTCCCGCACGATCCCGGCTTGATCCCAACGCTTGATGCGGGTGTGGCGCTCCGGCGCCGTTTGGTTTTGGCCGTTGACCGGAAAAAGTCCCGCGGTCAGTGCGGTGTCGAGCGTAATCGTCCGGTTTGAATCGACCACCGTCGCGATGCGCCGAATCTCACCGGGCGCGCCGGAAAGTTCCCGCCAATCATCCGTAATCTCGACCCAATCGCCTGGACTGAAACGGCGCACCGAATCCCAAACCGCGCGATCAACCGTTAACGTCTTATCGCCCTCGATTGCGCTGATTCCTGTGACGACGGAAGCATTGTCGCGCGACCACTTGAAAGTGGCTGTGCCAACCGCGCCGCCATCGTGAATTTCGACCCGATAAAGTCGATTTTCCAAGCCGCGATAGCCGCCGCTCGGCGGAATCAAACATGGATCATCCGGCGAGGCGACGCCGATGGCTTTGGTCGTTAGGCGACCAGCCGACGGGCGAATGATATCGAGCCAGCCCGGCACTTGTTCATCCGGATCACCGCAGGTGGCGTTCGCGCCAACGTTAGGCAGGACGCGCACCTGCCAGACGGTTTGCAGCCGGGAAGTCGTATCGACACCGACCGCGTTCTCAACCAGGTCGGGATCCTCGACCGAAGTCACCTCCCGTTCCCAAACATCGATGTAAACCAGATGCGGTCCGCCCTCGTTAGGCGCGGCGGGCGCATTAGGAAAATACGGTTGTTTCTCGTAGGGAATGGGATCGAGACCGCGCGATTCTGCCAGCACCGGATCGAACTCGAGATCGCCCGCGCCATGGTTCTCCGCCTGCAGCCCATCAACGTAGATGCGACCGCGCCCAATCGTTAGGCCGCCACCGCTGAGCTGGATTTCAAACCCGTTAGGCGTCTCCAGCGGCACGACCCCGCGCCCGATGATGTCGATCGTCTCCGAACGCCAGCGGCGATCGAGAATCTCGTTCCATTCATTCCAATCCGCATCCAATTGGACGCGGCCCTGCTGCATTAGGACGCTGTTGAAATCGTTCGCAGGATTGAAGCGTTGCCGACTGAAGTCTGAGCTCATGGCGATCTTTCTGGTTCGTTAGGTTTGATAAAAAACGCCGGCGGCCAGGCCGTAGCGCAGGTATTCGTCGAGCCGCGTCCGCGCGTTGCTCTCGCGTTGCGGTTGAAAAAGGTCGTGAAACGTGCCCATCTCCGCTTCGTCATCGGCGCCGGCCCGAATCGACTCGGGCACGGAGCGGCGGAGCTGGCAGTAGCCGGGGTCGGCGTAGCGCAAAGAAGTAAATGCCGGCACCAGCCTGACGACGACGGCATCCTTGATCGCGTCTCGATCGGAATTGCTGATGGTGCCGTTAGGCGATCGCTTGATTGTCGCCTCAATCTCCTGCGCGATCTCCAGATCGGGCTGGCAACGATAGCGCCGCGGTACCCGCGCAGTCAGCGGCAGCCACGAGAAACGGACGCAGCCCGTCTGCTGTCGTTCCGAACGGACGGGCGCCGAGTCGTCCTCGGTGACGGGAGAAAAAGATGCTGTTCGAAGCGAGCTTGAGCAGTCGGGTGTGCACCGTGCCGATGATCGTGCTGTTGATGATCGAAACCGTGCCGCCCGCGCCGGCGCCATCGAGATCGGAATAGGCGACGGCGAGATCGCTGTTCGCGTCCAGGATGCTGTCGCGAATCGTCACCGTCGCGTTCGGCGGCGCATGGATCGGACCGAGTATGCAATGGTCGATCTCGATCTCGATCGGCGTCGCCGTTTGCTCGATGAGGAGAGAAGGCGCGCCCGGCGTCGTGGGTTCGCCATCGATGCCTAACGACAACCCGGGCACCAACGTGCAATGGAGGAGAGTCACTTTGCGCAAGGTGTCGCCGAGCGCGCTGAAAATGCGCAGATGACCACCAGTGATAAGCAAGCCGTTCAATGTCACCTCCGCATCAGCACCGCCGGTGATATCGATCGTTCCGGCCGCGCGAATCATCGGCCGGTGCTTGTCCGCCGCGCGCAGTTCCAAACGAACGCCAGCATCGAGCGTGATGCTCGGCGTTTCGATAAAGCGTCCGCTGTCGCTCAGCTCCACCACGCCGCCGCCGACGAGCGCGTCGAGCGTCGGTTGCATCGGCCCCGGCGAGGCGACCGTTTCGACAGGACCGAGCGCGGCGTCGAAAGTCTGTGCACGCGGGTATTCGCCGCCGCCCATCGCGGCGCTGAATCCATAGTGAAAATAAACCAGCGGCGGGTCGGGCCGCGGATCGCGAAAGGCAATTCGACCGAGCACCGGATCGATCGCGACCGGAGATTTTGGCGGCGTGTGCGCCCAGGTCGTCCCGCTGGCATCGGTGTCGGACAAATTACAAACCGCGACATCAGCGATCGGCACCCCGTCGATAAAAAGGCTCAGGTCCGGCCCATAGTAAGAGCTGAGCGCGGCATCGAGGACGCGCCGGCTGATTGGCTCGGGAACGTTGATCGGCTCCGCAAGATGCGTGATCGACTTTTCCGTCTGCGGATTGGTAAAGAGCGGCAGGTTCGCGCCTAATGGATTGAAAAGGCAGCGATGCGCGTCCACTCCCGCCGCGGGCGAAGCGTGGAGCGAAAACGCCGTCAGTCGCCAAAAGAAAATGCCGATGTTTGGAATGTTATACTTGCCTTCGCCGCGGCTGACGTGGCGCACGTCGACGGTGTGTGCGCTTGTCTCAAACGCGGTGCCGAGGCGTTCGAGCGGCTGCCATTGCCGCACATCGGGCGCCTGGAAGTTCGTTAGGCGAATGTGATTCATGAACTGCGTCGTCGCGAGCAGTTGGAAGAATTCGACCGCACGCGCGTTCCAGGCGGTGACATCGCGCGCCAGTTGCTCGAGGACCGAAGCGGTTCCCTTGCGTCGCCGATAGCCGATCGTGTTCGCGACTTCCGCCCGCGGCGTCAATTGCTCGGGCCCGATCGGATGAAGCGACTTGTAGCCGATGAGATCGCCGATGTAGGGGAGCACCCAGGGCGCGCAGGTTTCGATGAACTGGTTGTTGTAAAGCTGCTCGAGATCCTCCTCGAGAATGCCAGCCTGCTCGGTGATGAGCGCGAGCAATTGCCGGAGCGGTTCGCCTTCTTCCGCATCGCGAATCCGATGGATGGCGGGGAGAAGATTGAAGAGCTGATCCGGATCGTAGCTCATGGCATCACCTCCAGATTGATCGGCGCCGGATCGAGCGTCAGCAGCTCGGCCGCGCCTAACGAATTCGGATCGCCGCCGTTAGGCAACTCCGCTTCCAGTCGCACGTTGAGCTTCGCGACGTTGCCGGTGCGATAGAGTTTCTTGAGATTGACCGCGACGACGCCGGCGATCGACTGCAGAAGCGCGATCACTTCGCTCAACACAACCGGCTGACCGAAGCCGCGTTCCGCGAAGGAGAACTCCGCGCGCAAAGCGTCGCGCGCCGCCGACAGCACCTTCTCCGTTTCAAAATTTGGATCGATCTTGAGCTGAGCCGATAGCCGGAAGAGCGCTTCCTGGTAGGTCGCGATCCGCAACGGGACAAAAGGATACCCGCTGCGTGAATCGCGGTGATGAGATCGGCGATGAGTGCATCGGCAACTTCCGCGCCGAGCGGTCCGGCGACCGTCACAAAGACGCCGCGCGTGCGTCCGTCCCACGTCCAGGTGGCGAGCGCTTTTGCGATCCCGGCGTAGGTGCGGCTGAAGTTTTCGTAGTCTTCGAGAGAGACGACGCGATCGAGGGTGAGAACTGTGATCGGCGCGTCTTCCTGCGCTGTTGCAAAAGTTTCCGGATCGTCCGCGCCTTCCGCTGCCAGCGAATTGATCGCTGATTTCAATCCCGGCGGCCGCGTGAGCAAGGTGCTGAGCTGATTCGCCCTAACGAGTCCGGCGAGACCAATCCCGCGGCGATAAGTCGCCTTGACGTTTTGTTGTCCCGAAGGCAAACGCGCGCCCCGCAGTCCGTCGCCGAAGCGGACAGTGACGCTGCCGTCGTCCGCTTGTTCGGTCGTGAAAATGCGCTCGCGCGGTTGGCGTTGATAAAGCGTCGGGACCTCGTGCCAGAGCAGATCGTTCACGCGAATTTGCAGCGTTGATTCCGCGCCGCCGGGTGCGGTTGAGCGGATGTAAGCGAGCGGCGTCTGCTTCAGTTTGAAGCTCTGATTCGCCCGCGAACCGTCGCCGCTGCCGAGCACTTCCGAGACCGTTTCACCGTTGGTCGCGGCCGCGACGTTGGCCGCAATCGTGACCGTGGCGCGATCGAACAGATTCGTTAGGCCAGCTTGCAAAGTCAGCGTCGTCGGTTCGCCGGCGCAGCTCTGCACGATCGCCAGCTCGCTCACAGTCGCGTCGTCTTTTGCAGCTGCCGTCAGAATCAGGTTCGTGCGGTTCGTCGTGACGGTGCCTTCGAATCCTTCGTCGTTGCGCAATGTCCACTTCGCCGAATTTCCCGGCAGCAAAGTCGGCCGCGCCGTTATCGTTAGGCTATCGCCGACGGAGACATTGGCCGTTTGCAAACCGTCGGCCGAAGTCAAAAGCAGCGCAGTGACCGCGCGCACGCGGAGCAGCTTTCCGGTCACCATCACTTTGCGTCCCCCGTCGAGTGGCGGGATTAAG
>CAWGIE010000012.1:0-13482 GCA_963822585.1 uncultured bacterium | reverse complement strand
TGCGACCAGCACCGTGCCCGGGCCGAAACCGAGATAAGGGCGAGTAGCTCGTACCCCGGTAGAGCAGTAGACTCTTAATCTGCGGTTGAGGTTCGACTCCTTCCTGGTCTACCGAACCTCTTCGCTCCATAGTTCATGCGAAGGTTGCCCCGCCGTAGAAGCGCCGCGACACAGGTGGCCGAGGCGGGACCCCCGTCGAGATCCACGAGGTCTCGTCCCACCGAAGCTGTTATCACGG
This sequence comes from uncultured bacterium, assembly GCA_963822585.1. GTDB lineage: Bacteria > Auribacterota > Erginobacteria > Erginobacterales > Erginobacteraceae > CAWGIE01. The sequence continues at coordinate 13,244 of CAWGIE010000012.1, read as the reverse complement.
CGACATCGAACCGGCATCGAACGGAAGCCTTCAGCCCAGCCGCGTGGGCGCGCCAGCCGGGCGACGAGCTGGTTCCAGGCGGCCGCTGCTGTCCTGGCACCGTCCACACTCACTGAGATCGCCGATAAGCGGGGCCCCGCCCGGCTCCGTCGGCGTGGCTGTCGGGGCGGTGGAATCATGGCGAAAAACTCCGTCCCAGCCACGTGCCAGATCACATCGCCTGGAGAAGGAGGCACGAACATGACGGGGAAGCATGGTCAGGCTCTGGTCGGTGGCTTCTGCCCTTGCTGGGGGCCTGCTGCTGGAACTCGTCTCGTCCTGCACCCGTCCACGCCGCTGACACTCCCGAGGAAGCGGCCATGGCGGCGACGCACGCCCGCCTCGGCATCGAAGGCCCGGGCCATCGCCGTGGTGCACAAGGAACTGCATCATGTCGTGAACCGCCTGGGTCGGCTCGACGGCGAGGGCTTCGATGCGAAGGAAGTGAACCCCGTGCGACAAGCTCGGCAACGGCGCGACTCCCCAGACCACCGAGGCCGGGGCTGGTTGATACGATGCTGCAGGACGCGCCGAAACAGTGAACGCCGGCCCCGCCTCTGACGATCCGGCCATGCCGCAAGGATGCTGCTGCCACCGCCGCGACCCTGTTAGATCAAGAGCAGTCACAGGTCCGCTGTCACTCGAAGAGCGGCGGAACGTCCATGCCACGCCATGCATCCCCGCCGCTCCCCTCGACGCGCTGTCCTCACCAGCGCGCGTGCGCTCCGGCACCCCAGCCATGCGAGTCCATGTGATGCTCGGCAATCCAGCGGGGGCTCGAGAGCACCCAGGCCGCCGAAGATCTCCCGACGCCTGAGCAGGGTCGTCGTCGCATCAGCACGGCGAGACCCGAGAGCGAACGCCAACCATTGTTGGATTGTATATCATCCCCGAACCTCTCCATGCGACGCCTTCCTGTGGCGCCCTACGGCAGCGCGGTGGCCGGGGCGGCATCAAGAGGTAGGGCCGGTCGCGAAGGTCCCGGCTCAGTCGCGCATACCGTCGCCGCCACGGCTCAAGTCCCGGCAATGGCGCGGAGCAGCCGGGCCTTGTGCGGCACTGTTCCTGAGTGGCGGCGCGGCTGAAGAATCCGGCGCCGAGCTCCGCATACCAGCGGATGTTATGGCGGCGCCGCATCTGTTCCTGAAAGAATCCGGCCAGCACCAGACATTGGGCGCCCGCCGTTTCCATCATCGGCATCGTCCGCAGCGTCTCGGGTCGACGACGAAATGATCGAACACCGCGCCCAGCGTCGCCGGCGCCGCGAGCTCGGTCCGGCCTGTGTGGACACCAGCGCATAGTGTGCCAGCACGCTGGCGTTGTAGAGCAGCTCCTGCCGGTCAACGGTGGACTCCGACACGTCCCGAAGACGCAGGAAGAAGAACTCCAGGGCCTGCCGATCCCCGGTGGCAAGCAACTCCGCCAGCGGCCCCACGCCTCCGAGTACATCCCTCCGCCCATGCCGGCGCCTGCGTGCGCCCCATCCTCCCCTCTCGTCGGGGCAGCTGCGAGACGACTGCCTCCGTCGTCAGCAGCAGCGACGCAATCGACGCGGCGTTCTGCAGGGCCGACCGGACCACTTTCGCCGGGTCGATCACGCCCGCCTTCACGAGGTTCTCGTACTGCTCGGTCTGGGCGTTGAACCCTTCGTCGCCCTTCATCTCCTTCACGCGCTGGACGACGATCGAGCCTTCGTGGCCTGCGTTGGTGGCGATCCAGCGCATCGGCTCCTCGATGGCCCGCACCACGATGTTGACGCCAAGCTGCTCGTCGCCGTCAAGCGTGAGCGTCTGGAGCGCCGTCGAGGCGCGCAGCAGCGCCACGCCGCCGCCGGCCACGATGCCTTCCTCGACCGCGGCCTTGGTGGCGTGCATCGCGTCCTCGACGCGCGCCTTCTTCTCCTTCATCTCGGTCTCTGTCGCCGCGCCCGACCTTGATGATGGCGACGCCGCCGACGAGCTTGGCCAGCCGCTCCTGCAGCTTCTCGCGGTCGTAGTCCGACGTCGTGTCCTCGACCTGCGCGCGCAGCTGCTTCACGCGGCCCTCGATGGCTGCCGTCGTGCCGGCGCCTTCGATGATGGTCGTGTTGTCCTTGTCGATCGTGACCTTCTTGGCCTGGCCGAGGTCCTCCATCTTGACCGACTCCAGCTTGATCCCCAGCTCCTCCGTGACGGCCTTGCCGTTGGTCAGGATCGCGATGTCCTCGAGCATCGCCTTCCGGCGATCGCCGAAGCCCGGCGCCTTGACGGCCGCGACCTTGATCGTGCCCCGCAGTTTGTTGACGACGAGCGTCGCCAGGGCCTCGCCCTCGAGGTCCTCCGCGATGATGAGCAGCGGACGGCCCGCCTGCGCCACCTGTTCGAGCAGCGGCAGCAGATCCTTCATCGCGCTGATCTTCTTCTCGTGGATCAGGATGACCGGGTTCTCGAGCACCACTTCCATGCGGTCGGGGTCCGTCACGAAGTAGGGCGAGAGGTAACCGCGGTCGAACTGCATCCCCTCGACGACCTCCAGCGAGGTATCGAGCGTCTTCGCCTCCTCGACCGTGATGACGCCGTCCTTGCCGACCTTGTCCATCGCTTCGGCGATAATCCGGCCGATGGTCTCGTCGTGGTTCGCCGAGATCGTGCCGACCTGGGCGATCATCGGGCCGCTCACCGGCTTGGACTGTGCGCGAGCGACGCCACGACCGCCTCGACGGCCTTGGCGATGCCGCGTTTGATGGCCATCGGGTTGGCGCCGGCGGTGACGTTCTTCGCGCCCTCGCGATAGATGGCCTGCGCCAGCACCGTCGCCGTGGTCGTGCCGTCGCCGGCGACGTCGGAGGTCTTGCTCGGCGACCTCTCGGACCATCTGCGCGCCCATGTTCTCGAGCGGATCCGTCAGCTCGATTTCCCTCGCGACGGTCACGCCGTCCTTGGTGATCGTCGGCGACCCGAATGACCTGCCGAGGACGACATTGCGGCCTTTGGGGCCGAGCGTCACCTTCACCGCGTTCGCCAGGCCGTTGACACCGCGGAGGATGGCCTGACGCGACGCGTCGCCGTAGGTAATCAGTTTTGCCATGTCAGCGTCCTCTCCTGGTTGGTCTTCGTCGCGCGGCCTTCGCGCGGGCCGTCGCCGGCCGGCCTTCGCGGCGCCGTTCCGGTGGCGCCGGCGCCCTCGATCGCGCCGAGCACTTCGTCTTCCTTCATGATCAGGTACTCGACGCCGTCGAGCTTGATCTCCTGGCCGGAGTACTTGCCGAAGAGGATCGTGTCGCCGGCCTTGACGTCGAGCTTCACCCGCTCGCCGTCGTCGCTCACCTTGCCGTTGCCCGCGGCGATCACCGTGCCCCGCTGCGGCTTTTCCTTGGCCGAATCCGGGATGATGATGCCGCCGACCTGCTGTTCGCCTTCATCGAGGCGCTGAACGAGAATGCGGTCGTGTAGCGGTCTGACATGCATGGAGTCGACTCCCAACTGGCGTGAACGGATGGACGGAGTTCTTCGCCGGCCAGTCGACGGAAGCGACCGCCTGAACTAATCAATCGAAGACGTCGAGGTGTGCTGATGAGGGCTGTGGCGCTTGGCCGGGTCATAGCCGGCGACGGGCGGCAGTGCTCAGGCAAGTAGTTCACCTTCGACTATACGCGCACGTGGAGACGTTAGCAAGGCCGTCGACGCGCCATTCGACGCCGACGCGAGGTTCATCGGCTCGGCCCCGCCCCGTGCCGCGGGGATCGTGCGCATCGAGCTTCGCCAGCTCGCTGACGAAGAGGGCGTTCCCCGGAAACTCCGCGACGAGCTCCTCGAGCTGCACGCGGGCGAGGTCGGGCTTCCGCTCGCGAAGCGCCACCATCGCCAGCAGAATCTTCGCAAACGGCCGCAGGTAGTGGCCGCGATCGGCCGCCATCTGGAGCTGCCGGATCCCCGCCTTCTTGTCGCCGTGGATCCCGGCGAAGCCGAGGAAGAACTTCTTGAACAGCGGCAGACTCCCGATGATGTAGTTCGCCGCGCCCAGCGTCAGATAGGCATCGGCGGCGTCGGGCGCCAGGACCAGCAGGCGCTCCGCGTACTTGTCCGCTTCGCGGATCATCTTCAGGCTGTTGAGCTGTTCCTTGTCGATCAGACTCGCATAGTCGGCCTGCATCCCCAGGCTCACGGTCATGGAGAACAGGGCGTTGGTATCGTCCGGGTCGGCCTGCAATCGTCGTTGCGCCAGCTCCTGCGCCTGCTCGTCCGCGGCAAAGAACGCCGCGCGCAGTTCCGGGTCGGGGTTGAGCGGGACCCTGCCCAGAAACCGGTTGTCGTCCAGGAAGAAGTCGGAGGTCAGGACGCCCTGCCGATAGCATTCCTCGAACAGATAGCTCGCCGCATCCGAGGCGCTGCCCAGCGGGTCGTCGGGGTGGGCCGTCCGCCAGACCGCGAACTCCCTGCGGGCTTCCCCGGGCTTCAGTTCGTACAGCAGGTGGAAGCCGGTCTCGAGTTCCGGCACGTGCAGGACGGCAGGCAGGTTCTGCCGGGAGGCCGCCCCGATTCCAGAGCCTCCGATCAGCAACAGGCCGCACAGCATGGCCGTGCTGAGCGAACGGGTCCGTGACCATCGGCCTCCCCCCGCCCTCCCGCCCGTCGTCGGATTCCCCATCACCGGACGCTCCGAACCACCCGCGACGACCCGGGCACGAGCCGTCGAACACCGCGATCGCGGCCACACCCGGTCGCGGCCGCGTGACCGTCCCGTCAGCGTCCGACTGGCGTCACCACCACCGAGAAGAAGCCCGAGTTGTCGACGAGCTCGTTGTCGTTGATGCCGAGCAGCAGTCGGCCGTCGGCCGGCATCACAATCGGGAACCCGTTGTCACCGATCGCGAACGGCGTGCTGTCGCCCACCTTGCCAAGCAAGGCGCCGGCGGGCAGACCCGTCACCGGATAGGCCGCGCGCCGCTCCGAGGCGTTGCCCTCCGGGCCGGCCGTCTGCCCGGGCGATCGGCCGAACGCGATCCGCCCCGTCGCCCTGAAGGTCACACGATCCCCCTTACGCACGATCCGACCGGTCTCCGTCCAGGCCTGGTTCGCCTGAACGGCGATCGCGTCCGGCTCGAGGACTGTCGCCCCCGGCGCGGCGGCCGTGCCCTGGTCGGCCTCGGTGATATTGAAGATACGCCGTGAGACCGACGGGTTCAGATAGATGCGGCTCGTCTCGCCGATCGGAATCTCCCGCGTCGAGCCGTTCGGGTCCATCCATCGCACCGTGTCGCCGCCGATCAGGTTGACGAAGCGTCCGTGGCCGGTGGTGCCGTCCCGCAGCGCGATCAGGTTGTCGCCGTCCGGCAGCGCCTGCAGGGCCTGCCGCTCGGCCGCCGCGGGGGTGCCGGCGACGAACACGACGACGGCGACCTGCTCGAGGGGGAACTCCTGCTCCCGGCTGCCGTCGTCATTCCCGAGACTGACGCGTCCGCGGAACAGATTGACGTGGTCGTCCGTGTGGAAGACCACGATGCCGCTCTTGCGCTGGCCGTCGACCAGGATGAAGGTGGCTCGCGCACTCGCCGCGAACAGGTAGGCACCGGCGCACGCCGCCAGCGCCATGGCACAGAACAACCCTCGGGTCATGATCGGGCTCCACATTCGATAATCCCCGAGCGCGGCCGGGCCGGGCTGTTCAAAACTGCACAGTTTGCCGGCGCCTCGTCATGCACACTCCAGAGCAGGTAGCGCCCTCACGACACGGGCGGCCCCCGGGCATCCGGGCGCACCTGCCCGGGCCCTGACCCCACTCACCTGGAGAACGTCATGCCTCTGATTCAAATGGTCGTAGTCCTGATCGCGGTTGGCGTTCTGCTCTGGCTGGTGAACACGTACATTCCGATGGCCGGTTCCATCAAGTCGATCCTCAATGCCGTCGTCGTCATTGTCGTCGTCTTGTGGCTCCTGAGGATCTTCGGTATTCTCGGATCCCTCTCCAGTCTCCGCGTCGGGAGCTGAACGAGGCGGCCGGCCGCCACACCGCTCGCGACCGCGATTGGTTCATCCGGAGGGTTGTGTTGTCGTATCCTCACGCCGATCGGTACGCGAGTCGAGCCACGGGCCCGGCCCAGCCGAGGGCACTCCTCCCGAAGGGGCTGTGCTGGGTCGTCGCGGTGGCGGTGAGCCTGGGCGCGGTCACGATCCTGCGGCGCCGCCGGCCTCGTCCAGTCGAGCGTCGAGGACGCGGGCCGTCCGACCGATCGGCCGACGCTGGCCGATGCCCAGCGTCTCTTCTACAACGCACGGTACGAGGAAGCCGCCGCCCTGGCGCTCGCCCTCCGATTGTCGGGCACCGAGGATCTCGCCAACGACGAGCTGCGCACCTCCGCGTTGCTCTTTCAACTCAAAGCCCTGCTCGACAGACCGGCCGACAAGGACATCGACACGGAGGACGCGCTCAGGTCCTGCGCCACCTGCGGGGCGCTGGTGGCGGCGTTCCTCGAGGACCTCCACCACGGCCAGGCGCTGGCCCGCGCGAGGCTCCGGGCCGACCCCGACGACGAGACGGTGTTGTTCTTCCTCGGGAAGCTGGACCTGAACTATGTCTGGCTGCAGCTCGGCACGCTGGGACGCCGGACGGGCTGGGACGAATATCGGGAAGCGCGACGGTCGCTCGATGCGGTGCTCAAGGCGCACCCGCAGAACGTCCGGGCGCTCGTCGCACGCGGCTGGATTCGAATATATCGTCAGCACCAGGATGCCTTGGGGAACCCGGTGGCTGTTCGGCGGCGGCAACCGGAAGCGCGCCCTGAAGACGGTGCGTGACGCCACCCGGCTTCCAGCCGATGTCTTCAGCCACGCCGAAGCCGAATTCGCGTTGTGGAACATGCTGGTCCGGGAGGGCGACCTGATGCAGGCGGCGGAAGTCGCGCGGGGGCTCGCGCACGACTTCCCGGCAAACCGGGAGCTGGCTGCCTTCCTGGAGACTCGCGACGCGCCCCCCCGGGGTGAAGATGACGGGGCGCCACTCGCTCTTTGCGGTCGCGGGCACGGTCGGATGGGGCGCGATCCTGAAGCGGACCGGTCGTGCCCTCTACGAGTCCGACTGTCTCGGGTGGTCCGCCGAACTGGCCTACTACTGGTTCCTCGCACTGTTCCCCGCGCTGCTGTTCGTCGTCGCCCTCACCAGCTACATCCCGGCCCAGACCCTGATCGACGTCATCGTGGGCCCCCTCCAGCATGTTGCGCCGGTCGGTGTCATCGAGATTGTCAGGCAACAGCTGATTCAGATCACCATGGCACCGCACCGCGGCGTGCTGACGTTCAGTCTCCTGGGCACGCTCTGGAGCAGTTCTGCGGGGATGACGGCGCTCATCAGCACGCTGAACCAGGTGTACCAGGTGCAGGACCGGCGCCCGTGGTGGCGGGTTCAGCTGCTCGCCATCGCGCTGACGTGGCGCTGGCGGCGTTCCTGCTCGTCTCCCTCGGACTGCTGATGGTCGGGCCGGACCTTGCGGAACGCCTCGCCGTGAGTCTGCACCTGGGCCCGGCGTTCACCTGGACGTGGACGATCGCACGCTGGCCGGTCATCTTCGTCCTGGTCGTCACCGCGCTCGGCTGGATCTACGCCTTCGCCCCTCACGTGGGGCGGCCGTGGGCCTGGCTGACGCCGGGGGCACTGGCCGCCACGGGCCTGTGGATGGCCGCCTCGCTCGGGTTCAAGTGGTACGCCGGCCATTTCGGAACCTTCCAGAGGACGTACGGCGCGATTGGCGGCGTCATCGTCGCCCTGCTCTGGCTGTATACCTCAGGCCTCGCAATCCTCATCGGTGCGGAATTGAACGCCACCATCACCCAGGCCGCCCCGCACGACTCGGCGCGCACGTCGCGATGAGCCCTGCGTGACGCGGGGCCGCTGCGACCCTCGCCGGTCCGCGTCAGACGGACCACCCGGCCGTTCCTTCTGCACACCGCCATCCCTCCCATACCTGTAGAGTGAGATTCAGGAGTTGTTCCCCGATGCCGTCGACACGCAGATATCTCGTCCTCCTCTGGCTCCTGACGTTCTGGGATGTTCGTCCTGACCGAGTCCGGGGTGGTCGCAATCCCGTGGCTCGTGCTGTTCGTGGCCCTCGCGGCAGCCGGGCCCACCTTCGTCCGCTGGCGGCCGACCGGGACAATCGAGGCCATCCCCGAACGGCTGGACATGTTCGGTCGATGGTCGCGGACGGCGTGACGATTCCCGCTCCCGCTCGATCCACCCGGCGGACCGGGGCACGCCGGGCACGGGCGGCCCATTCACGATTCGGAGCGTGAGCACGCGGCCGCCGCGGCGTGCCAGCACCACGAAGAACAGGCGGACGCACAGGAGATGGTGGTCATGACTTCGCCGAAGATCGATGCGCAGATGGATGAACGCGGAGACGACCCCGGCCAGGTCGGCCCCGACAGTGGAGGCCAGTCGGGCGACACGCAGGGCCTCTCGCAGGTCGCCGACGCGGCCGATGAGAGCGTGGAGGAACTGGCCGACACCGGGCAGGAGTACGAGGCCGAGGTCATCGAGGGTGTGGAGAACGCCGCCGACCAGCCGGAGACCCCCGTGCACACGCGCGAGGATCAGCGCCGGCGGCGGACTCCGGATCGCGGTGGCGAGTAGCTCCTGACGCGACGACCGCGAGCCTACGCTGTCCCGACACTGTTCGACGTCGCTGGCCGGAATGCGGTGGGTGGCACCCGGTAGTCCAGCGCGGGCCCACGGACGGTTCGAGCCGCATTGAGGCCGATCACAACGCCGACGGTCGACGCCTCGGCCAGAACACGAGCGCGAGGACGCCCATGGCAATCAGACCGAGTTCCAGCGCGCCAGCGCCAATCTGACCGGCCTCAAAAGCGTGAACGAGTTCACCCACGGTGAGCCCCCAGACAACGGCGTAGATCCAGAACTTGAGGTTCCTTGTCATGCTGCCCTCTCTGCAGTCTCGGCCTTCTCGTAATCGGCGCCACGAATCCTGAGGCCCTGAGACACGATGCTGAGGGCAATGCCCGGCCGTCGCAGTTCCGTTCTGCACATCGCACGCTCGCACGGCATCGGTAGACTCGCGCCCACAGGCAATGCATCCTGCGACCGCCCCACGGATTCCTCGAGCCCGGCCATGGGAGGAAGACAGATGTTACGCAACGCGAAAGATCTGCGAGGCTACGCCCTCCGCGCCACCAACGGTGAGATCGGCAGCGTGGAGGACCTGTATTTCGACGACGAAGGCTGGGCCATCCGCTACTTCGTCGTGGACACGGGCCACTGGCTGCGCGGCAGGAAGGTCCTGATTTCGCCGCTCGCCGTCGGCCACCCGGACTGGATGAGCCGACTGCTACCGGTGTCCATCACCAGGGCGCAGGTCGAACACAGTCCCGATGTCGACACGGAGAGACCCGTGTCGCGCCAGCACGAAGCCGCGCACCTCGGCTACTACGGGTACCGGTCCTACTGGGAGGGCGGAGGTTCGTGGGGCCTGGGGGCGTACCCGGGCGGCCTGATGCCCCCAAGCCCGGTCGACGGCGTGACGAACCGGGGGACGCCAGCGACGCACGCACCTGACGACGTCCACTTGCGCAGCTGCCGGGCCACAATCGGCCATCACATCATGGCGAGGGACGGCGAAATCGGCCACGTCGAGGACCTGCTCGTCGACGAACTCGACTGGGCCATCCGCTACCTGATTGTGGACACGAGCAACTGGTGGGGTGGCCACCGCGTGCTCATCTCCCCACAGTGGATCGAGGCGGCGCACTGGTCGGATGCGACGATATCCGTCGATCTGACCCGCGAGGCCGTCAAGACGTCGCCGCCATACGATGCGACGGCACAACTCGAGCGCCAGCAGGAGCAGGGCATGTTCGAACACTACGGCCGTCCCGGGTATGGGCCAGGACCGCCAGTCGAACCGCCGCAACACCACCAGCCAGGTGAGGTACACCATCGATCCGAGTCCGACTCCAATCCTCGCCAATCGCGGGGCGTCACCGCCCGAGGTGCTCCTGCAGGTCGGCCCCGACAGTGGAGGCCAGTCGGGCGACACGCAGGGCCTCTCGCAGGTCGCCGACGCGGCCGATGAGAGCGTGGAGGAACTGGCCGACACCGGGCAGGAGTACGAGGCCGAGGTCATCGAGGGTGTGGAGAACGCCGCCGACCAGCCGGAGACCCCCGTGCACACGCGCGAGGATCAGCGCCGGCGGCGGGACACTCCGGATCGCGGTGGCGAGTAGCGCCTGACGCGACGACCGCGAGCCTACGTTCGGGTCGACTGATCGGTGTCGTGCAGCAACTGCTCGACTGACTCGGGCGGGTTGGCCATCTTGCGCCAGAAGACGATCGCGACCGCCCCCAGAATCAGCACCAACAACTCCAGGAACGTCAGCGTCCCGAGGGTGATCTTGTCCAGCGCCCAGCCGAGACCGAAGAAGGCCGCAATAAGCAGCCAGACCACCACACCCATCCACATCTTGAAAGGCCCTGGCATGACACGCTCCATCGCGCGAGACGGCGCTGCGCTGGCCCCGGCGGGTCATCCAGACCGGTAGCCGCAGACACTCGGACCGCGATCACCACGGTCCCCCCACCCGTTCAGCCGGGGATGTTCAGAAGTGAACAGAAGCGCGCGGCCGTCCCGTGTTGGGGCGGCCGAACGGGCGCGCCTCATCGGGACTCCTTGACGGGAGCGGTCCCGGGGGCGGCCGCGGTGGACGCCCGCGCGAACAGCCGGGTGACGATCGCCTGTGCCTCGGCCTGGATCCGTTCGAGGTGCGGGCAATCCCGGAAGCTCTCCGCATACAGCTTGTACACGTCCTCGGTACCCGACGGGCGCACGGCAAACCATCCGTGGTCGGTCATCACCTTCAGGCCGCCAATCGCCTCGCCGTTGCCGGGAGCGGTCGTCAGAATCGTGCGGATGACTTCGCCCGCCAGTTCCTTCGCGTCGACCTCGGCGGGCGTCAGCTGCCGGAGCAGCTGCTTCTGCGCGGGGGTGGCGGGCGCGTCGATCCGCCTCGTCGACCCGGCGTCCCGAACTCGAGCGGTCAGCTCGACGCTAGCGCGCGCCGGGATCGGATGCCCAGACGTGGCGGTGATCTCGGCCGCCAGCAGGCCGAGGATGATGCCGTCCTTGTCGGTGGTCCACGTCGCTACCGTCGATGCGCAGGCACGACGCCCCGGCACTCTCCTCACCGCCGAACCGAGCGAGCCCCTCGAGCAGGCCGTTCACGAACCACTTGAACCCCACCGGCACCTCGAGCAGACGGCCGTTCGAGCGCCCTTCGTCACGCGGTCGATGATCCCGCTGCTGACCAACGGTCTTGCCGACCGCGGCCCTCGGCCGGCCACCCCGGCTTCGATGCGTGAAGAGATACGCAATCGCCACGGCCAGGTAGTGGTTCGGGTTCATCAACCCCGCCGTCGGCGTCACGATCCCATGGCAATCGTGAGTCGGCGTCGTTGGCGAAGGCCACGTCGAACCGGTCGCCAGCATCGCCACCAGACAGGCACCATGGCGTAGGCGAAAGGAGCAGTCCGTTCGAATCCGGCCGTGCCAATCCACACGTCATGAAGCAGAAAAGTCGGATCCACCGCGTCGTTCACCACGGTCACCGCGATCCCGTACCGCGCGGGGATACGGCTCCCCAGTAGTGCACGCCGCCCCCCCCGAACGGATCCACGCCGACGCGGCACACCGGCGCGCGGATGGCGGCCATGTCGACGACGCTCCCCGAGGTCGTCGACGTAGGGAGGTGATGTCGTCGTGGAGATGCGTGCCCGCCGCCCACGTCGAGCGCGCTCGTAACGGCATCCGGCGGACGGAGCGCAGGTCGTTAACGGGTCCAGGAGCGACGTTCGCACGTCTGCTCAATCCAGCCGGTAATGTTGGTGTCGGCCGGGCCGCCGAGTCGGAGGATTGTATTTGAAGCCCCCGTCTGCGGGCGGGTTGTGCGAGGGTGTGATGACGATGCCGTCCGCCCAGTCCGGTCCGAGCGACCGCGGTTGTAGCGAGAGGATCGCGTGCGAAATGACCGGCGTCGGCGTGTAGCCACAATCCTGGTCGATCATCACGTCGACGCCGTTGGCGGCCAGCACCTCGAGGGCGCTCGCCCAGCGCCGGCTCGGAGAGCGCGTGGGTGTCCATGCCCAGGAACAGCGGCCCGTCAATCCGGTGCGCCTGGCGATACGCGCGAATCGCCTGCGTGATCGCCAGGATATGTGCCTCATTGAAGGTCCGCTCGAGCGCCGAGCCACGGTGCCCCGACGTGCCGAACGCGACACGTTCCGCTGCGACGGCAGGGTCGGGATCCTCGGCGGAATACGCCGTCACCAGTCTCGGCAGGTTGACCAGCATCGACGCGGGAGCGGGCTTGCCGGCCAGGGGGCTGATCGTGGTCATCGTCTGCCGTCCATCTTACGCCTCCGCTGCGCGCGTCTGTCCCGGATCGCATTACGCGCCGGCGACGAACCAGGGCGGCCAGACCGCCTTCTGGGAACGCACCGGAGCGCCTTCATCCCAGCACCACCTCGAGGCGATGGTGCGCCCCCCATCATCAGCCAGGGCAATTCGGGCGTCGCCCGGGGGCAGCGTCTGCCCGTCGAGCACCACGCGAGACACGCCGCGGCTGACGCCGTGGGGGTTCTCGACCACGATTCGTAGCGCGCCGAGCGGTACCGGAACGCGATCGCGAAGCCCGGCCACGATTTTGGTATGCAGGGATCGATGACGAGCGTTGCGCCCCGAAGGTGAAAGCCGAGGATGTCCTCGAGTCCCGCCCGGTACATCCATCCGGCCGAGCCCGTGTACCAGGTCCATCCGCCGCGCCCGACATGGCTCGGCTCGGCGTAGACTCGGCGCAGGCTAGTACGGTTCGACCTTGTATCGATACGTATCCGCGCGCGTGCGGTGTGGTTGATCGGATTGAGGATTTCGAACAGCTCGGCGGCCTGTCGCCGTCGCCGAGCCTTGCACAGGCGATCACCGACCAGAGCGCGGCGTGGGTGTATTGGCCGCCGTTCTCGCGGATGCCGGGCGGGTAGCCCTTGATGTACCCGGGTCGAGCGGGTGTTGTCGAACGGCGGCGTGAAGATCAGCGCCAGTCCCTCATCGCGGCGAACGAGCTGCTGGTCCACCTCCTTCATTGCCGTCGCGGCGCGGTCGCGTTCGGCGGCTCCGGAGATCACGGCCCACGACTGCGCAATCGAATCGATGCGACATTCGGTGTTCG
>CAWGIE010000011.1:0-200671 GCA_963822585.1 uncultured bacterium | reverse complement strand
GATCGGAGCACTGAAAACCCGTTTTGAGAGGAATATGAACCGCCATCAGGGCATCGAATGGGCCGGGGTACAGGCCCGGCTGGCCGCCGATCCGGCAAAACTGTGGTCTCTCGGTGCAATGGAGAGAACCGGCGGCGAGCCGGATGTTGTCGGGCATGATAAGCAAGACGGGCGAATACCTTTTTTATGATTGCTCGGCGGAAAGTCCTGAAGGCCGCAGAAATGTTTGTTATGACCGTGAAGCGCTGGAGTCAAGGAAAGCATTTAAACCAAAAGATACCGCTATGGATATGGCAGCTGCCATGGGCATCGAGATTTTAACGGAAAAACAATATCGAGAGTTGCAGAAACGGGGGAATTTCGATACGAAAACGTCGAGCTGGTTAAAAACACCTCTTGATATCAGAAAACTCGGCGGCGCGCTCTTTGCCGATCGCCGCTACGGCCACGTCTTTCTGTATCACAACGGTGCGTCCTCTTACTATGGCGGCAGGGGGTTCCGTGGCTCGCTCAGGGTCTGAATTTTGCCCCGGCGGCGAGTAGAGGCCTCTGTCCCGCCTCAAGTAACATTCTTACTTTTTCTCCACACTACGGCGGTGCCGCGCGCGAAAGGGAGGGGGATAGCCGAAGCACCGTCCCTCACGTTCTGTCTCCCTTATCCCCCCGGCCGCGCAGTTGATTCAGTACCCGCTCGGGGGTCATTGGAAGCGTTGTCATATGGATGCCGCAGGCATCGTAGATGGCGTTGTTGATAGCGGGCGCCACCGGCGCAAACGCCACCTCCCCAACCGACTTCGCGCCGAGGGGCCCGGTCGGGTCGGCCTCCTGGATGAACTCCACCCTGATCTCCGGTTTCTCGAAGATCGTCGGAATTTTGTATACGAAAAGGTCCGTCTCTTTGATCCGCCCGTCGCGGCTGTAGTTCATCTCCTCGTAAAGGGCGTATCCGATTGCCTGGACCGTAGTGCCTTCCACCTGGCCCGCCGCCAGAACCGGATTCACGACCATGCCGCAGTCCAGGACCTGGACCACCTTCACGACAATCACTTTCCCGGTCTTCCGGTCGACGTTGAGGTCGACGAAGGCAGCCGCGAAGGAGGGCGCGGCGGTTGCCCGCTTGACCACGGAATGAAATACCGTCTGAACGGATCCGGCGTCGGCCGTCATCCTTCCGGCGATCTCCCCGATCGGCAGGGAGCGGCCTCTTGAGACCAGACAACCGTCGCGGAGAGCAAGGTCCTCCGGACTGAAATCGTACCGCTTCGCGGCATAGGAGAGAACGGCCTTTTTCAGTTTTTCGCACGCCTCCTTGACCGCCAGGCCCGCAAAGTATGTCGTGTTGGAGGCATAGGCGCCCGAGTCGTAGGGGGTGGTTCCGGTATCGGCGGTGACGATACGAATATTTTTGATCGGCAGTCCGAGCACCTGGCCCGCGATCTGGCTCAGGACCGTGTCGGCTCCGGTCCCGATATCCGCTGCTCCGGTCAGGATCTGCACCGAGCCGTCCTCGTTGAGGGCCGCCGTTGTCGCCGATCGGGTGATATTCGCGACGCCGCTGGCTTGAAAGGAGATGCCCATCCCCTTTCCCGTAGCGTAATCATCCGTAGCCGGCCGGCGTTTATCCCATTCGATATATTCTTTCCCTTGCTCGATCAGTTGCTCCAGAAGGCAGCTCCGCACTACCTGGCCCCGTGAGGGCGGATCAAGAAACAGGGTTTCCACGTTCAAGCGGTCGCCCGGGCGGATATGGTTCTTCGCCCGCAACGCCGCCGGATCAGTGTTCAGTTTCCGCGCCGCCTCGTCGACCAGCGATTCCAGGGCGAAGAATACCTGGGGTTCCCCGTACCCTCGGAACGCGCCGGAGGGCGTTTTATTGGTATAGACAACTCTGATCCGCACGTCGACGTTGGGAACCCGATAGAGCTGGGTGATCCTCTTGACGGCCAGCTCCGCCACCGTCGAGCCATGGCCGCCGTATGCCCCGGTGTCGGTTATTATATCTGCTTGCAGGTTCCGGATCTCACCGGCCTTGGTGAAGCCGAGTTTCAGACGCACCTCGAACGGATGGCGGGTCCGGGCAAAAGTAAACTCTTCCTTCCGGGTCATGAGCGACTTTACCGGTTTACCGAGAATCGTGGCGGCATAGGCGGTCAGCCCCTCCACCACGATCTCCTGCTTTCCGCCGAATCCGCCTCCGATGCGGGGCTTGATGACCCGCACGGCGGAAAAGGTCGTCCCGAGGACGCGGGCCACCAGGCGGCGGACATCGAAGGGGACCTGCGTCGACGAGTAGAGGATCAGGCATCCCCCCTCATCGGTGTAGGCAAGGGCGGTGTGCGGTTCCAGGTGTACGTGCTGCTGCTTTGAGGTGTAGAACGTCCTTTCCACAACGATCATTTCGTCCGGCCACTGCATCTCCCCCTCGGCGAAATGAAACGAAGCGACCAGGTTTCTCGACGGGTCCTCGACCCTCTCGATTTCTCCTTCCGGGTGGATCGGCGCCCGGGTATTGTGGAAAGCCGATTCTAAATCGAGCATCACCGGCAGTTCCTCATACTCCACCGTGATCTTCCCGACCGCCTCTTCCGCCGTCTCCTCATCGGCGGCCACCACCGCCGCCACCGGTTCGCCGTAAAAACGGACCCGGGAGTCAAGGAGGCGCTGGTCATACGGAGAAGGCTCGGGATATTCCTGAGCCGCCGTGGTCAGGGGGACGCCGGGGGTGTTCTTGTGCGTCAGGACCAGGTGGACCCCGGGCAGCCCTTCCGCTTCAGCCGTATCGATGTTCCTGATGACGGCGTGAGTCTTGCCGGCACACAAGAATTTCATATGGAGGAGACCAGGGACGGTCATGTCGCTCACGTAGGCGGCCGTGCCCGTGGTGAGGCCCTCGCCGTCGATCTTCTCGATTCCTTTGCCGAAAGGTTCGTTCGTCTCCGCCAACGGCTCCAGTTTCTTCCGGCCGTTTATGACGTCGAAGAACAAGCGGACTCCCTGGATAATCTTCTCGTATCCGGTGCAGCGGCAGAGGTTGCCGGAGAGGCCGCGGACGATCTCCGCGTCCGACGGATCGGAATTGCGGAAATACAGTCCCGCGGCCGCCATGATGAAGCCGCAGGTGCAGAAACCGCACTGGGAGCTTCCGGCCCGCTTGAGACAGCGGGGGAGCAGGGGAAGCTTCTCATCATACTGAAGGACGCCATCGATGGTCATGATCTCTTTGCCGATCGCCTGGTGGGCGTGCATGAGACATGACAATACCGGCTTCTTATTGATCAGGACGGTACATCCGCCACAGTTGCCGCCGTCACACGCCTGCCGCAGGCCGCGGTATCCTTCCCTTCTGAGGAGCCGGACGAGGAGTATGTTCGGCGGGACACGAAATGAACGGATGCGACCGTCGATGTTCAACCTGATGACGTCCGGCATTGTTTCAGTCCTCTCTCTATCAGAACCGGCAGAATGACTCGTCGGTATTCGGTCGTGGCCCGGTTGTCGGTTTTCGGTGGCAGGTCGAGACGGGCTATCCGGCCCCGGATGTCCTCCATCCCCTCCGCGCCGCGAAAAAGCTGCAGGGTCGGCCAGCAGCATCCTACGGCCAGATCGTAGGCTTCTTTTTCGGCATGTCGCAGAATCGTGAGGTTGATGGTGGCGATATCGCGTCCGACCCGTGACTCTTTGACGTAGCAAGCATCCCGGTACCGTTCCAATTTTTCTTTCGGAAACAAAAAGGCGTTCACGATCACTCCCTTTTGCCGGGTAAAGCTCCCTTGATCATTGAGAAAATCCCGAAAGAGAGCTCGGCGCGCGCCGCTCGGTTCCAGGACTTCGATTGCCGGTTCCATAAGGTAAATAAAGCCGAGAGTGTCGGAAAAATCGAAGTGGGAAAGCAGGTTGCCGCCGAGGGTCGCCATGTTCCGTATCTGGGGGGAGGCCACCACGGCGGCTGCCTGGCGGAGAGCCGCCAGGACCGGATAACCGAAGTCGCCCATCTCCTCCACCGCGGTCAAGGTTATCCCCGCCCCGATTCTGATCGCTTCCGGTTCTTCGGCCACGCCGCGGTCGAGGATATGTTCCAGGGAGATCAGGACGGGGACGGCATTGCCGTGCCAGTTGACCGAAACGCCTCCCGCGACAAAGGCGTATCGTTCCTCTGTCTTCCCCACGAATGAAAAGAGCTCTCCCGCGTTCTCAGGCGCGATAAACGTTTTCGTCTTGTTCTCCATCGCCTTTACCCATAATAAGATATACCTGTGGGGAGACCACCGGCAAGGCATTTCCAGCGGTGCCTCAAACGCCGCTTTCCGGGGCCGACCTGCGTGGCTTGATGATGCTTATCGCGAAATGCGAGATACGTTATACGCCAAAAGGAAAGGGCGCAGGTCAAGATGAGGGGTGGTGGGGGTGGGGTGAATGACATGATCCCCGGGGTACCTGTTGGGCTTCAGACGGAAAATCCCGGGCTGACATGTTGATGTCTTTACCGGGTATCAAGCCGATGTCTAAGCGTTTAATCTTGATTCCGGACTATCAGCGCATCATCACCCGACGGCTCCGCCGCCGTTCCTCCCCGCTCAGCTCTCTTCGCCGATGCGGAGACCGGGGAAGAGCTCGGCAGCTCCGAGCCGGGCGGTTTACTCAATACCGGTAATGCTCGGGCTTGTACGGTCCGCCGACCGGGACACCCAGGTACTCGGCCTGCTCCTTCGTCAGCTCGGTGAGATGGATGCCCAGCTGCTTGAGATGGAGGCGGGCGACCTCCTCATCCAGCTTCTTGGAGAGGGTGTAAACCCCGGGTTTCTTCGGGTTGAGCGCCAGGTCGATCTGGGCCAGGGTCTGGTTGGTGAACGAGTTGCTCATCACGAAGCTGGGGTGGCCGGTCGCGCAGCCCAGGTTGACCAGCCGCCCTTCCGCCAGCAGGAATATCGCGTGGCCGTCGGGGAAGATATATTTATCCACCTGCGGCTTGATGTTGACCTTCTTGATCCCGGGCCACTTTTCCAGGCGGCTGACCTGAATCTCGTTGTCGAAGTGGCCGATATTGCAGACGATCGCCTGGTCCTTCATCTTCGACATGTGTTCGGCGGTGATGACGTCCCGGTTCCCCGACGCCGTGACGTAGATATTGGCGATCGGGAGGACATCGTCCACCGTGGCCACCCGGTACCCCGCCATCGCGGCCTGGAGGGCGCAGATGGGATCGATCTCGGTCACGATCACCCGTGCCCCCAGCCCCCGGAGCGACTGGGCCGAGCCCTTGCCCACGTCGCCGTATCCGCAGATCAGGGCTACTTTGCCGGCCACCATGACGTCGGTCGCCCGCTTGATCCCGTCGGCCAGCGATTCCCGGCAGCCGTAGAGGTTGTCGAATTTTGACTTGGTGACCGAGTCGTTGACGTTGATGGCCGCGACCAGCAGCTCCTCCCGTTCCTTCATCTGATAGAGACGATTGACGCCGGTCGTTGTCTCCTCCGAGACCCCGATCCATTCATCGGCTACCCGGTGCCACCGGCCGGGATCCTGCTCGAGAATTTTATTCAGGAGCCGGTTCAGCTCGGCTTCGTCTTCTCCGTCCGCCGGTCTCTCCAGAACGGCGGGATCATTCTCCGCCGCGTAGCCCCGGTGAATCATCAGGGTGGCGTCGCCCCCGTCGTCAACTACCAGATGCGGTCCCTTTCCATCCGGCCAGGTCAGGGCCCGGCGGGTGCACTCCCAGTATTCAGCCAGGGTCTCACCTTTCCAGGCGAAGACCGGGATGCCGGCGGCGGCGATGGCGGCGGCGGCATGGTCCTGGGTGGAGAAGATGTTGCAGGAGCACCAGCGGACGTCCGCTCCCAGATCCTTCAGGGTCTCGATCAGAACGGCGGTCTGGATGGTCATGTGCAGGCTGCCCGTGATCCTCTTCCCCTGCAGCGGTTTTTCCGGTCCGTACTTCCTCCGGGTGGACATCAGGCCGGGCATTTCCTTCTCGGCGATCTCGATCTCTTTGCGCCCGAATTCGGCCAGGCCGATGTCTTTGATTTTATAATCCGTTTTCTTACTCATGATCTATTACTCCCGGGTTGTACGTGGTTTATTTGTTCAATAGACGGGGAAAATACTGCATCCGGGCGGAAGAAACAACCGAAAACTGTTAGTGGAGACGGAGAAAGAGGAAGAGCCCGATCGCTCCGAAGACGATGTTGGCGGCCCAGGCAGCCAGCCAGGGGGCCAGGTATCCCTGGTTGCCCAGTGCCCCGGTAATCGAATAAAAGGCATAGTAGAGAAAACCCAAAGCCAGGCTGATGCCGACGCCGGCCAGCATACCCCCCCGGCCGGCTTTCAGGCCGAACGTCACCCCCAGCAGCCCCATGACCAGGCAGGAGAGAGGGAGGGCGAGTTTCTGGTGGAGTTCGACCAGGATCGGCCGCAGGATGACGGCCGGGAAACCGGCTTTCCGGTCCAGCGAATCCTTCAGTTCCAGGTACCCGAGGTAGGCGAACTCTTTCTTGCTCTGCAGCAGGTCGACCGGGCGGACTTCGAAGTCGAACGATTCCTTGGTCAGGTTTTTCTTGATCGGGATGTCGTGCAGGGGATAGGTATAGATGACCCCGTCAAAGAGCCACCAGCGATCGTCCAGCCAGGCTGCTTCCCGGGCGCTGATCCGGCGGAATGGTTTCCCATCCGCCCGCAGTTCATGGATGGTGACCCCCTGGCCGGTGTTTTTTTCGGGGCGGAACGTCTCGAAGAAAAAGGTCCGGTTGGTGGAACGGTTAAGATAGGTGACGTTTTTCAGGACCTCCTCGAAGGTGACACCGGCCTGTGCTTCCTTGAGCAGCTGGCTCTCCCGGAGGGTGCGGGGGACGATCTTCTCATTGATATAGAGGACCCCCAGGCTGATCAGGAAAGTCGTCAGGAGCAGCGGTGCCCCCACCCGGTAAATGCTGATCCCCGCCGATCTCATGGCCGAGATCTCATTATGTTTCTTCAAAAGCCCGAGAGAGGAGAGGAGGGCCAGAAGGACGGCGATGGCGCAGATATAGCTGATGGTGGAGGGGATGAAGAGCAGGTAGTACTTGACGATGACGATGAACCAGTGGGAAGTCTGGAGAAAATCGTCCAGGTTCTCGAAGAGGTCCCCGATGATGAAGAGCATGATGAAGGAGAGCATGCAATAGATGAAAGGGACGAAGAACTTCCTCAGGATGTAGCGGTCGAGAATCCTCATGGTTTATCGAGCGTTGTTGAGGGGATGATCAAGTATATCCCTCGGGTAATAATATCAGTATAACAAAAACGGAATAATGGAATGATGGAGCGATGGGGTGGTGGACCGAGAGAACCCTGCCCGTTTTGCCATTTTCTTCATTCGCCACCCCGATACTCCATTGATTCCGTCCCTTTGGAATTTATTATCGAAGACACGATTAGATTCCGGGATACTGTACCATTGATGGGGTATCGAAGACGATAGAAGAATCTCCGGTTCTGGATGGCCGGAGAAAGAGGGGGGTCTCGTTCAACCGATGACGACAGCACAGAACTTAGCCCTCGCTTCGCTCGGGCAACTCAATAAAACTACGAATTACGCGAAACTTGTCCTGAGCGTAGCCGAAGGATTACACGAAATTATTGCCCGCCGGAGGGCGGACCCATGGCCATCGGGGAAATGACGAGGCAACAGGTTAATGGGGCGTTTTTTGAGGAGGCTCGAACCGGGCCAGCGTGAAACCGTTGCCGGTCACAACGGCGGTTGCCGGGGGCAGTCGGCCCGAGCATTCTCCAAAGCGTTCGCTGTCCAGAAAGAGGACGATGTTTTGGGGGCCCTTGGCCCCGCCTGCCAACTGGCGGAATTGCTCGAAGGTTAAAAACCTCCCCTCCGCGTCAGCATAGGTAATCCCATAGTCCAGTTCGCCGGGATACTCGAGCAGCCGCACGTCAGCGCGGTCATAAAACCAGCAGAGAGCGGGAGCAGAGTAGCCGTCGGAGACAAGGATCGTCTCCGGAGTAACCAGGTATTGATGCTCGCGGAGAAAATATTCCGGGGCTTTTTCCTCCTTACTCCCTTCCGGGAAAATATAGTGAGAAATGAAGAGAAGAAATACCGGCGCCAGGAGAAAAAGGAGTAGTTTTTTAAAAGACCATTTTTGCCGAATTGAAAGTATCAAGCCGAGGGCCCAGATCAGAAAACCGGCCACCGCGATAATCCATTTCCAGTTCTCCGACCGGTTAAAAAATCTGTGGACCGGGAACCCGGTCGCCTGGATGACGACCAGGCCGGCGGCGAGGATGATCAACAGTATCCCCAGGACCGTAGCGCCGACGGTGAACATTTTTTTCTTCCCGGCGGCGAAATAATCAAGAGTGCCCGCTACCAGAAGGATGATCAGGGGGGGGAAGCAGGGAAGAATATAGGTCTCGAGTTTGCCCCGGGAGAGGGAGAAGAGGATAAAAGGGAGAAAAAACCAGCAGGCCGCATACCGGAGCAGCGGGTCCCGGAGGCGTTTCCCGGCCAACCCCGAGACCGCCGCCGGAAGAAGTGTGCTCCCGGGCAGCGCTCCCCAGATGATGGTGGGAAGGAAGAACCAGACCGGTTCGGGATGCTGGGGCTCGCTGCTCAGAAAACGCCGGATGTGTTCGGTCCAGAAAAAATAATTCCAGAAATCGGGTTCCCGCAGATGGATGAGCACGGCCCAGGGGAGCGCGATCAGGCCGGCCGCCAGAACCGGCACCCAGCAGCTGCGGAACAGTTCTCTCCCCCGCCGTTCCCAGAGCATGTAGGGGACAATTACGATCACCGGGATGGCGAAGGCGATAAATCCCTTGGTCAGGAAAGCCAGCCCGGCAAAGATGCCCCCCGAAATCAGCAAGCGCGACCGGTTCCCGGGTCTCTCCTTCCGGTAGGCGAGAAAGAAGGCGGCCATGGCCGCGGTTATGAACAGAGTAAAAAGGCTGTCAAGAACAGTAACGGTCCCGACGGCAAAGACCTCCAGGGAGGTAAGGTATGCCGCCGCGGCCAGAAACCCCGCCCGCGCGCCGCGTCCGAAACGGGCAAGCAGAATAAAGATGATCACCGCCGCGGCCCCGGCGCTCAAGGCGGAGGGCAGCCGGACGGCGAAGGCGTTTTCTCCGAAGGTCCCGATTGACGCCGCGATCGCCCAGTAACCGAGAACCGGCTTTTCGAAGTAGCGGAAGCCGTCGAGACGGGGAACGATCCAGTCCCCCGAGGCCAGCATCTCCCGGGGTATCTCGGCGTAGCGGGATTCGTCGGGGATGATCAGCGGTCGCTGGCCGAGAGGAACGATGTAGAGGAGCAGGAAGAGAAGGATGACCGCCGGGATGAGCGTCTTCACGGTCCCTGTTTTCGGTGATACGGTGTTCATCTCCATGATCGTAACTATACGCCGCTTAAATCGAGATTCGAGCAGAAAATCCTACAGCCGGATGCGGAAACAAAGCCGCTATCTTGATGACAATGTCCTTAATAGGATGGGATTCAACGCGAGCGCTCTTTCCGCGGAAGCTCTCTCCATTTCTGTTCCAGTATCTGGGGCACATTTTTAGATACCTTCGCCCAGTCTTCGTCCCGCCAGGGATCCCGGATAATCGATTTGATCCCGGCCCGGCGGTAGATTTTACCGTCATCGGGATTGCCGAATCCGTAAAGTATATAAAACTTTTTCCGTATCTCGGCAAGTTTCCTCAGCTTGAACGCAGCCCCGTCCTCTTGCTTGGTTTTTTTGAGAATAATCTCTTCGCCACGCGGGAAACCGCATAATTTCAGCCATTCAACGGTTTCGGCTCGCTTCCATTCGAGACGCTTGCTCAGATAGATGATCTTGACACCGTCCGCCTCGATTTCCCGCAGGGCTTCTTGTGCGCTCGGAAGCGGAACTTTATGTGCGGTACGCATCCGGAACCGGCCGTCGGTTATCGTGCGATCGATGTCCGTCACCACGCAGGGGGGGAGTTCTTCGGTCTTCCTGACCGCGCCGGGGGACCCGCACCCCGCCGGCAGGAGGGAGAGCAGTATCAAAACCGCCAGAGGCAGCCTGACCGCGGTTATCTGCCCGCGGCCCTTTGTGGGTAAGCTCCGTATTCCCGGTAGTGCTTTGTGCATGAGTCAGCCGATCTCGAAGGATAGGGGTTCCGCATAATAGGGTCTATCGGGTCATTGCGAGGAACCACGAAAGCTTTCGGGGTGACGAAGCAATCTCCACGTTTTGTTATCCAATAGATGATAACCGCGCAAATGAGATTGCTTCGCCCTTGCGGCCTCGCAATGACAAATTTCCCTATTCTGCAGAAGCCAAATATTAAATAAGTAATAAATATATCAAGAGCAGATTACCGAAGAATTACCTGAAGATTACAAATCGGTAATGTTGAGCAACCGGCCCGGAGACATGATAAAACAGGTTCCGGTATCTGATCCAGCTTGATTTTAAGCTGATGGGGAGAGATAATAATCCTATGCGCATTTTAATAATTGAAGATGAGCGGAAAACCGCCGCCTATTTGCAAAAAGGACTTTCCGAGAGCGGATTTGTGGCCGATGTGGCCCGGCGGGGAGAAGACGGGTTGCATCTGGCGCTCACCGAGGAGTATGACCTGATTATCCTCGATGTTCTCCTCCCCGACCGTGACGGATGGTCCGTTCTCGCCGCCGCCCGCCGGGCCGGCAAGAAAACCCCCGTCATTTTTTTAACCGCCCGCGACACGGTGCCCGACCGGGTCAAAGGCCTGGACCTGGGGGCGGATGATTATCTGGTCAAGCCGTTCGCCTTCTCCGAACTGTTGGCTCGGGTGCGGTCCATTCTCCGGCGCGGTCCGGGCCGCCAGCCCGAGGTCGAACGGGTGGCAGACCTGGAAATCGACCTGGTGAGGCATAAGGCCGCCCGCAATGGTATGCGTCTGGATCTGACCCCGAAGGAATTTCTTCTGCTTTCGCTTCTGGTGCGCCGCCGGGGCGAGCCGCTTTCCCGAACGATCATCGCCGAACAGGTATGGGACATGTTCTTCGATAGCGACACAAACGTTGTGGACGTGGCGATCAGGCGCCTGCGGCGGAAAGTGGATGATCCGTTTCCCGCCAAGCTGATCCATACCGTCCGCGGAGTCGGCTATGTCCTGGAAGAACGCAAATAATTCCCCTCCCGGTGCTCCAAGATCATGGTCGATCACCGCCCGGCTGGCCCTGCTGTATGCTTTGACGGCCTTCGGGTTGCTGCTCTTTTCCACCAGTTTTTTATATTGGACGCTCGCCCGGTACCTGGAAAGAAAGAATCAACAGTTCTTATTCAGCGAGGTCGACATTCTCAGCGAGATCCTGATGCAGAGACCAAATGAGGATCGGGTTGAATTGCTGGATCGGGAAATCCACCAGGGTGTGGATGAGGGTCACTTTGCCCGGTATTATATCCGTCTGAGTGATCCGGATGGACGCGTTTTTCTCGCCACCCCCGGGATGGAGAACCGGCTCCCCTCCGATTGTTTTCCCTCTCTCACGGGGAGCCCCCCCTCCGTTCTGGTCGCAAGATATACCACGCCGGAAAAAGTTCCCTATTTGCTGGCGACCGGCATAAATAGCGCGTCCTCGTCAAACAAAAACCAGTACGTCATCCAGGTGGCGCTCGATATATCCCCGGAGAATACTCTGCTCGCCGATTACCGCCGGAACGCGTTCATGGTTCTCTTGCTGGGGATTGTTGTCCCTTCCGTTGCCGCCCTGGGGATGATCCGTCAGGGGCTGAAACCCCTCAAGCAGATCGAGCGCTCCGTCGCGCGGATCCGCGCCGCCCATCTGCATGAACGGCTGGGCGCCGGGGGCTGGCCGCGGGAGATCGTCCCCCTGGTCGAGGCTTTCGACGAGATGCTCAATCGCCTGGAGGCTTCCTTTGCCCGTCTTTCCCGTTTCTCGGCCGATCTGGCGCATGAACTGCGCACGCCGATCAATAATCTCCGGGGCGAAGCGGAGGTCGCCCTCTCCCGCTCGCGCACCCCGGATGAGTACCGCCAGGTCATCGAATCGAGCATGGAAGAATATCAGCGTCTCTCCCGTCTGATTGACAATCTTCTGTTCATCTCCCGATCCGATAATCGGGGAACAAGCATCCGGAAAGCGCGTCTTGACGTTGCCGGAGAAGTCGCGGCGGTGCGCGAGTTCTATCTGCCCTGGGCGGATGAGCACGGCGTTGATGTCAGCGTGCGGGGGCAAGCGCATCTGGCCGCCGATTCGCTGCTCTTCCGGCGGGCGGTCAGCAACCTGCTCGCCAACGCCTTGCAGTACACCCCCTCCGGCGGCCGGATCACCGTCGAAATCGCCTCTCTTCCCGATGGCGCCGTGGATGTGACGGTGAGCGACAGCGGCGTCGGCATATCCGCGGAGGATCTTCCCCGGGTTTTCGATCGCTTCTATCGCGCCGATGGCGCGCGCGGCCTCTATCCCCAGGGGATGGGCCTCGGTCTCTCGATCGTGCGGTCGATCATGTCCCTCCATGGAGGGACGATTTCAGTGCGCAGCGATCCCGGCCGCGGGACCAGCCTGACCCTGCATTTCCCCCCCTCCCCGGAGATTCCCCCCTCCGATAGATGACGGAAATGTAATCTTTCGGTCATCCTGGCGCAAAGGCCCTCTGGTACATTCTCCTTATCGTTAATAAAAAAGGGGCAGCGTGCTCCCGGAGGGATGTCAGCAGGGAAGAATGTTATCCGCGTTAAATAGAAAGTTGGGCGGACAAAAAAGAAAGATGAAAGGAGCTGAAATGAAGAAGAAGATGAATATCGCAACCCCATGCAGGATCATTGCCATAATGATCGGCGCGGGACTGTTGTTTGCAGGCCATGACAGTGCGGCGCAAGAAGAGAAGACATCGGAGTTGAGCATACCCGCTGCTGTCTATTCGACAAAGGAGACGGCAACGTTCATCGCGCTGACCAAGGAAACCCTTGATGCGCTCGCCGCCGGCAAGAGTACAGAAATGGTGGCCAAGCTCACGGACTTGGAGACCGCATGGGATGATGACGAAGAGATGCTGCAACCCAGAGACACGGCGACGTGGACGCTGCTTGATAAGACTCTCGACAAAGCAATCTCCGCGCTCCGCAGCAGCAGAATAAATATCCCCAAGGGAAAAGCGGCTCTGAATGAATTGCTGAGGATGCTTCAGCAGGCGACGAAGCCCTGAAGCGAACCGGCGTAAGATCTCCCCACAAGCGGTTTCAGGGTATGCTCCCCCGCGGCACGCCTTTTGCGGAGCAAAAGTCGTACCGGGGTTCGCAATCCCTGCACCGGAGCGAATGATGTCCAGGTAAAATCTTAATCAAGGAGGTGTTGAGGATGAAAAAGATGCTGTGGATAGCGGTGGTCGCGGTGGCGTCCGCGTCGATCGCGGTGACTACGCTGCGGGCCGAGCAGTTCGGCCACGGAGGCACGTTCTGGCTGAAGGAGGGGATCGTCAAGAAACTGGAGCTCACCCCGGATCAGGTCTCCCGGATCGAGGAGATCCACTACACGTTCGCCAAGGCCGATATCGATGTCCAGGCGAAGATCCGGAGCGCCCAGCTTACGTTCGCCTATCTGATCAAGAAGGAGACATTGGACGAAAAGCAGATCGATGATTTGATCACGCAGATCGGCGCCGCCCGGCAGGCACAAACCATGAACGCGCTCAAGCGGATGGTGGAAATTCGCAAAGTTCTCACCCCCGAGCAGTGGGAGAAATGCCAGCCTCTGATGGCCAGATTCGGCGCGGATTCAGGGATGCCGGGCCGCGAGACGATGGGATGCGAGATGAAGGCAAGGGGAATGATGGGCAAGGAAATGACGGGCCGGAGGGAAAAAGACGAAGGGAATGATGATGAAGAAGGTTCAGGCCATCACGGGGAAGGCGGACACGGTCACCAGGATTGGGAAGAGGATTAACCCGATTTATTCATAAATCGGGTTAGTTTTGAACCATGACAAGGATGAAATGAACAGACACACGAAAAGATATTAATTTTATCAAATTCTCCGGCAATGAATTACAGCCAGAGATCTATTTCTGCGGGCAGCGTTAAGAGAAAGAATAACATGTTGTCCTTTCGGAAAAGAAAAAGCAGAATGCTGTCGCTGTATAAACAAGATTGCTATTCATAATGCATTGAACGACAGTATGGAAAATGCGGATGCGCCCTCTCCCGGGCCGCACCCGCGTTTCCCGTCCACGGAGAGCAGATGAATAAGAAAGTCATCGTGGTACTGGTCGCGGCAGTTGTCGCTCTGGTCGTGCTCTGGGTTTACTCTTTTGGGCCGCTATCTAAAAAAAGAGCGGGTACTTCGGTAAACCCGTCGTCATCCCAGGCCTTGAGGAAACAGGTTTCTCTTGCCAGCTCTACCGTTACGGAGAATGTTTACCACAATAGAGACGTGAGGGAGAACTTTTATACCATATCAGTCCCCACTTTCTGGCAACTGCAATCTGCTTCGCGGCCGGGAAGCTACCGTTTCATACTGCCTCACGGCGAAGCTTCAAGCGAGCTGCTGGATATCCCCGACAACACGACCCCAGAGTTGCAGGTGCTCAGCCAGGAAGAGCCGCGACTCAAAAGAACGCTGGCCGGTTATGAGCGCGTAGATTACCGAAGACTGTCTGTAGCCGGAAACGACGCATACCAGCTTACGTATCGCTACGCGGCGAATGGCGCCGAATATCAGGCAGTGCGGACTTATGTCACGGGAGAGGACTGCGCCGTCGTAATTACACTCGATGCGGAAAGAAACCAGGCCGGTGCTCTGGCTTCTTCAAGTACAGCAGTCCTGAATAGTTTTCATTGGGAATGATAGAATATCATGAAGCAACTCCTGACGGTTCTCTTCTTGCTTAGCGTTGCCGGGGGATTGTATCTCAAGTTCTTCTACGACGTTCCCGATGCCGAGGAGCAGATTAATTTTTTCGTGAGCTGGTTCCTCGTCATCGTGGGCCTAGCCGGATTTCTGATCACCATCTTCTGGGAAACTCCCCGACCCCCAAGAAACACCGATCATGCCTGAAGCAATCACAGCCAGCAATCTCACCAAGTCTTACGGCGCTACCAAAGCGGTGGATGAACTGGCGCTGCAGGTGCGTCGGGGAGAGTTCTTCGCCTTCCTGGGACCGAACGGCGCGGGGAAAACAACGACCATCCGCATGCTGACCGGCATTGTCAATCCCGATCAGGGCGAGATAGCAATCAATGCGGTCCCGATCCGCGACCGGGCGCGGGTAGCGCGAGCCATCGGCGTGCTTCCGGAAAGTCAGGGATTCTACGAGTGGATGACCGGCGGGGAATATCTTGCCTTTTTCGCCCGCCTGTACCGGATGCCCGAGGATAATAGAGTAAGCCGGCTTTTGGACCAAGTCGGGCTTCGCCGGCAGAGCGAGAAAAAGATCGGCGCCTATTCCCGCGGCATGCGCCAGCGCCTGGGGATTGCCCGTGCGCTCATCAATGATCCCATCATCCTCTTTCTGGATGAGCCGACCCTGGGGCTCGACCCCCAGGGGCAGGAAGATATCCGCACGCTGCTTCGGACACTCAATCAGAACGGGATGACGATCTTCTATTCATCGCACCTTTTAGAGGAAGTCTCCGAGCTTTGCTCGCGCATCGCCATTTTGAACAAGGGCAGACTGGTTGCCGAGGGCACCCTGGCCGAGTTGCGGGAAGAAGCCAGAACCGAAGGCGGCAGCCTTACCGAGGTGTTTCTCACTCTTACCAGAAACCGATGATTCTCTATATCTGGCATAAAGAAGTATCCGGAACGCTCTATACCTGGAAAGGCATGGCGTGGCTTTTGATCGCCTCGCTCCTTTTGAGTTTTACGAGCTATCTTCTGCTCACCGACAAGGAACTGAGCTTGCTCGATCAGGGCGAGATGCTCTGGCTCTTGAGCAAGATCATCCTGAGCTCGGCGCTCCTCATTGTTACCATTGATGCATCCTTACGGGTGACGGTGGAGTTTGAGAATCGAACCGCGGAAAGCTTATTCCTCGCTCCCATCTCTCTTTTCGATTTCGTGGGCGGCAAATTCCTCGGATCCTTCACGTTATGGATCGCGGTCTGGTCGGTTTCTTTGCCCTATGTTTTCGCTACGTCGGCCGGAACACGCCTGGCGCTGTCATTCGCCGGGTACACACTGCTTTTGGGTAGCCTGGCCGTCGCCGGATTTATCTTCCTGGTATTTGCCGTTTCGCTTCTCTACCGCTCCAGTAGAAATACCCTCACCACCTCGCTCGTCGTCCTCTTCGCTCTGGCTACGCCGGCGTTTTTCTCCCCAACGCTTAAAACCGGTACATTGATGGAAGTAATCAGCAAGGCCGATCCTTTCGACAATATGTTCAGCGCCATGGACAACGTACTGGTGGATTTTCAGACTTCCCTACTATCCAATCGGCAATTCATCTTCCCCATGATTATCTTTTGCCTGATTACCGCGGCATTCCTTGTCAGCAGCATGCGTGTGTTCAAGCGGCGGGGGGTTATCAGAAATGAGTAGCATGAAACACCTTGCTTTGCTCGCACTTTTTGCCTTGCTTCTCGTGCCGTTCCGAGGTAAGGCCGAAGATTCGCTGCCGATTGAGCTCACCATCCTCTCCTCCCGCGCTATGAGCGGCACGGCCGGGGATTACGTGACGGTCCTGGGGCGGATACGGAATACCGGCCGGAAATCGATCGTCAACATCACCACCTATCTTTCATTGGTGGACACTGAGAACAAACTGCCGGTTGATCTTGAAGACTGGAGCGCGGAGAAGGGGTTGTTCATCGGGTCCATCGAACCCGGGCAGACATTCCCGCTTCAATGGAAAATCCATTTTGTCAAAGCCGGGACCTATTCGTTAATTATTGTAGCCGTCGCCCCGGAGAATGAAACGCCGGCCGTGAGCACGATTACGCACTTCACGGTTGCGCCCAAACGGAATCTGAACCCCGGCAATGTGTTGCCGGTAGTACTCGGAACGCCAATCGCCATCGCGCTTATCCTGTCGTTCCTCATCTACCGGCGGCAGCTAGAAAAAAATAAATAGCTGCGGCCAGCGCCGGGGACGTTTGCCCGCCTCATTCCTGAAATCCTGAAGAAGGGGCCGGAGTGATCGTCCCCCACTCGGGGGACGGCAAGGTAACTCGGGCGACGTCGACCATTTCGTTTATCCAATGCTCCCGCCTTCTTTGCGATCCCGCCTTCTTTGCGATCACGCCTTCTTTGCGATCACGCCTTCTTTGCGATCACGCCTATCCCCGAGCAGATGACAGAAATGTCATCTGTCGGTCATATATACGCAATGTGCCTGATGGCATCATTCTTTCCGTTATTCTTGAAAAAGGGACGATGCCGCCGGAAAAACTTCGGCGGCTAGTGAAAGGGAACAATAAGCACGGCGGCCATAGCCTCCGGTAACCACAAATGATGATGGAATCATGAAAATGCTCAAGCTCTTGGGCGCTGCTTCCCTGATCCTGGTCTATGTCAGCGCGGCGCCGGCGATTACTTTGGAGGAGTGTAAAACTCTGGCAATGTCCAACAGCCAACTGATGGCCTCCTACGAAGACATGATCGAAGCCGGCGTCTATTCGTACCGGAAAGACCGGGCGGCGGTTTTCCCGCGGATATCCGTTTCCTATGAGCCGGAATATCTGCGCTACGCCGCTGATTCGGAATATACCCAGGGGTATCAGAACCGGCTCGGAGTGGAGGCGACCTTCGACGTTCAGAAACTGCTCGTCGATTATCCCGAGCTTGGCAAATTAGAACTGCAAAAAAGCACGGTGCTCAAACAGATCGCCGAAAGAGAAGTTCTGAAAAACCTGGTCCAGGATTATTACGGTCTTTACATATTTTTACGGAAGAAACGGAGTTACGACGACGCGCTCTCCTTTCTCCGGGAGCACATCAAAGACATCCAGGCGCTTCAGGCAAAGGGGGTGGATGCCAAGCTGGATTTGAACCGGGCCCAGGTGCAGCTGAAACTGGTTCAGATTTCGATCGGCGATGCCGAAGCGGGGATTGAAAAAGCCCTGATCTCGCTCAATTCGATGATGAATACCGATTACCGGGAATCCGAATTCGCTTCCATGAATGCTCCGGATCTGCCGGTAATCGAGACGGAGGGAGAAACTGCCGGCGCCGACCCTTCCCGGGCGGGGAAAAAAGGGCCGGATCTCGACCAGGCGGAACTAATCCCGGCGCCGGCGCTATCCCGTCTCCCCCAATCTCAGCTCGACGAACTCGAGGTGAAGATCGCGGAGGAGCAATATCAGCAGAGTAGATTCTATTATCTCCCCTCGCTGAGCGCCGGTTTCGAATATACCGCCCCCCGCATCGATCCCAACACGGAAGAGAATCGGATGTACCTGGCGTTGAATCTGGATGTGTTTGATTTCGGTCAAAAAGCCAATGAGGCCAGGCAATTAAAGTCCAATCATGCCGCGCAGGAGAAAATATTCGCGGATAACCAAAGACTATTGAGAGTCCGTCTCCGCCAGCTGCTCGCCGAAATAAACAACGTTCAAACGAAGTACAAACATTCCGTGGATATCCGGAAGAGCGCCCAATCCGCCCTCGAGATCGCCGCCGAGTATTACCGACAGGGCAAAATCAAGGAGACGGATCTGTTGAGCGTCTTCACCGATTGCCTGAATGCCAAAGACCAGAGCTATGATGTTCTGAATGACTATTTCTCCCAAAAAGCCGAGCTGAATTCACTGATCGGGGGGATGGAAGAATGAAGAAACTCGTCGAGTGGCTGGATGTAAACCATCTGGCGGTCATGTTCGCTCTGACGGTAATGGTCGTCGCCAGCGTCTATATGTATCTTGATCTTCCCAAAGACGTGTTCCCGCGGGGGGATTTCCCCCGGTTTCAGATCATTGCCGATATCGGGTTCGCGGCCCTGGACGAGACCGAGATCAATCTCACCCGGCCGATCGAAGAAGCGGTCAAGACCGCGCCGAATGTTGTCGAGGTCCGTTCGGTGACGGAACGGGGGACGGCCACCATCGATATTTACCTGAAATGGGGGACGGACCTCGATCAGGCCTTCCAGCAGGTGCAAAGCCGGATCAACCAGGTCCGGGGCGCGTTGCCCGGCGATGCCGCCATCGATGTCATCCGGATGACCACGAGCGCGTACCCGATGTCGGAATACGGCATCTGGTCGGACACCTATGACCTCAAGCAGCTCTACACCACCGTCCGGTACAGTATCGTCCCCAAATTGATCGGCATCGAGGGCATCTACGGCCTGGACGTGGTCGGCGGCGAGGAGCCGGAAATTCGAGTCAGCTACGATCCCCGGAAATTGATCGCCTCTTGCCTCGACCCCGCCGCCGCCGGTGACGCGATCGATCAGGCCAACAAGATATCCTTTATCGGAAACGTCTATCAGAACACGAAAGCCGTTTTTGTCATCGGTGGCGAGAAATTCGCCGATCTCAACCGGATCGGTGAGACAGTGGTGGCGACGCGTATGGGGCAACCTGTGTACCTGCGGGATGTCGCCCGCGTAGAAGATTCGTGCGCCGAGGTCCGGAGGATCGTCAGCATCAACGGACACCGGGGTCTGTTCATCGATGTTCAGAAGCAACAGGACGCGGACGGCTTGATAGTATCCCGGAAACTGGATGAGAAAATGGCGGAGATTGAAAAGGAATATGGCGGACGCCTGCATATCGCCAAGTGGGACCTTTCCGATTTTGTCAGGAGTTCCATCCGGGGGATACTCTTCGACATTTTTATCGCCGTCGCGATCATCTTGTTCATCGTCTATTACGTGATGAACAGGCTGAGGTATTCCCTGCCCATCATCCTGGTTCTGCCGCTGGTCATTCTTTCGGAATTTTTAGTGCTAAAACTGCTTGGCCTGACGGTGAACATTATGACCCTGGGCGGCATGTCGGCGGCGATCGGGATCATCGCGGATAATGCCATCGTGGTTACGGAAAATTTCGTCAGGTTCAAAACCGAGGTCCGCTCCCCCGATCCGCTCTCGTCTTCCCTGGCGGATATCGTCCCGATCATGGTCTGGGCGACCATGGTCAGCATCATCGTTTTTCTTCCCCTCTATGTTTTGAGCGGAGTATCGGGCTTATTTTTCAAGCCCCTGGCCGCGACGCTGGCTACCACCATCATCATTTCCTTATTCATGGCCGTCGTGGTCATACCGGTCTTCATCCGGTATTTTGTGAAACACGCCCCGGCGGGAATGTCGGAAGCGCGGGACAGATTCCTGTTCCGCGTGCTCAGGAGATGTTACCTGAGCATTCTTGGCGTCGCGCTGAAATATAAGGGAGCGGTGGTCGCCCTGGCGATCGTCTTCCTGGTCCTCGGCGTCGGAGTGTTTTTCAAGCTCCCTAACGGATTTCTCCCGGAATGGGATGAGGGGGATATTGTCTTCGATTACGTTCTCTCCCCCGGTATCTCGATCGAGCGAGCGGATGAGATTTGCCGCCAAGCCGAAGAAGTCATCGCCGGCGTGCCTGAAGTGAAGATGTATATCAGGAAAACCGGAACCCACCTGGGGACCCCCTTCGCGCCCGCCAATGTGGGAGAGATCGTTATTTTGCTTGATCGAAACCGGAAAAGATCGACCTTTGAAATCATGGACCTTTTGCGGGATCGGGTGGAGAAGAAAGTGCCGGAGCTGGAGAGCGATTTTCACCAGATGCTCACCGACAGGCTGGGGGACCTTACCGGAGCCACGAAGCCCATCGTGGTCAACCTCATCGGGAATGATCCGGTGAAACTGAGAAATGCGGCGGAGGCGATGAAGAACACCCTGGAAGGGATCGCGGGGCTGAACGGGGTCATGATAGATCTGCCTCCTCCGCAAAAGGAAATACGGGTATCCGCCCGGCAGAGCGAGGCCTCGCTCCTCGGGATCGGCATCAGCGACGTTTATCGGTATGCCCAGATGGCTCTTTACGGCGAAGTTGTTTCCAAGCTGCAGCACGGTCTGCAGACGATCCCCATCCGCCAATTCTACACGGGGGATTTTAGAAACAAGGTGAAGGATATCGCGCGCATCCCGATTTATACCGAGAATGGAGGCGTCCTGCCCCTCGGAAAGCTGGCGACTTTCGACATGATCGAGCAGAACCCGGAGGTCCATCATAAAAACGGTTCGATCGTCATCAATATCAATGCCGAAATCTCCGGCCGACCTCTGGGAGACGTGGTCAGGGACATTAAAAACGCTCTTTACAGCGCGCCCAGCGATTCCTATACCGTCGAACTTACCGGCAATTACCGGGATCAGCAGAAGTCGTTTACCGAACTGCTGTTTGTCCTCTTCATCGCTATTGTATTAATAATGGCGCTCCTGTTGTTCATCTTCGAATCGTACAAGACGGCCCTGGCGGTGTTCCTGGGGACCGTCTGCTCGGCCTCTTTTGTCATCTTCGGACTGTTGGTCACCGGCACCGAATTCGATGTCTCCTCCTTTATCGGCATGATCACCGTGATGGGCATAGTCGTCAATAACGGAATACTGGTGATTGAGTTCGTGGAACGATTCCGGCTGAAAGGTATGCCCCTGAAGGAAGCCATCACCGCGGCCGGGAGTTTGCGGTTCAGGCCGGTGTTGATCACCAACCTCGCCGCCATCGCCGGTTTTTTACCCATGGCTTTGAATATCGGGGGCGGGGGGGAAATCCTGGGGCCGTTTTCCATCGCCATGATCAGCGGACTGGTCGGTTCCATGTTCTTTTCGCTCATTGTCATGCCGATAGTATATTCGATTATTCATAAAAACAGCCCCGAACGGGTCATGTGATCGCCGTTTTGTTAATGTACTGCTTCGAAATTTCAATAAATGGTAGTCGCCCCGGTTTACCGGGGCGCACCCTGAAGGGTGAGGCTACCTTATGTTGGTGCGAAGCGCTCAGTTCCTGCTTGGAATTTCAGTAACGTAGTGTGAAGTGTAAGGTTTAATGTGGAAAGTTTCACTACACCTTACACTTTACACTACAAGTTGCGCCGGAGGCGCTCACTTGTTGAAATTCCGATACAACAAGAGAACAAAGGATGAAGCTATGAAATGCGCACTCTCCATCGCGTTGCCCTTAGTGTCCCTGCTCCTGGTTAGCCCGTCTTTTCCGGCCCCCCTGATCCCGCTCGGTCCGCCGACCAAAGAGGGGACGATCGAAGAGATATCCGATCACCCAGCGGTCTTTTCTAAAGGGATACCCGGCAGGACGGGCACCCTCGGCCGCGACCGAAAGCTGGCGGCAAACGGGGTCATGTTCGATGAGGGATTCAACGGGTTCGATACCGGGACCCGTCCGGCGGGATGGACTTTCATCAACTGTGACCTGGACTCCGACACCTACACCTCCCCGGGCAATTATGGAGACACTTCCCCCTCAATTAAGCTGGACGCGACCGGGGACATCATCTATACGCCGACCTTCGGCAACCCGAGCCGGCTATCTTTCTGGATGAAGGGGATCGGGACCGACTCCGCCAGTTCGTTGGCGGTCCAGGAGTTCTACTCCTCGACCTGGTACACGATCACCAGTGTCGCCTCCATCCCCACCATCGGGACGACCGAGCGGTTCCGTCTCCAGACCGAAACCACCCAGGTCCGTTTCTCCTATAGCCAGTCTTCGGGTAATGTGGCGATTGATGACGTCACTCTCTATGATCCCGGGTATGTCCTCTTTGCCGTCATCGGCGACTACGGCGAAGCCTGTGGCAACCTTGGCCCCGCTCACGAGGAGGCGGTGGCCAACCTGCTCAAGGGCTGGGATCCGGACTACATCATCACCCTGGGCGACAACAACTATCCGGACGGCACCGCCTTTACCATCGACACCAACATCGGCCAGTTTTACTCGGAATACATCTACCCCTACACCGGTTTCTGGGGCAGCGGCGATCCGGACGGGATCAACCGCTTCTGGCCGACCTTGGGGAACCACGACTGGCATACCAACCCGCCCGTTCCGTATTACGATTACTTCACCCTGCCGAACAACGAGCGTTACTACGAGCAAACCGACGCCCAGGATCTGGTCCATCTCTACGCGCTTTCCAGCGATACCCACGAACCTGATGGGAACACATCGGGCTCGACTCAGGGGATCTGGCTCCAGAACGCACTGGCCGCCTCGACCTCGACCTGGAACCTGGTTTTCCTGCACCACTGTCCCTACTCCTCCTCGTCCTACTACGCGCCGGGGGTTACTGCCCTGCGCTGGCCTTACGCATCCTGGGGGGCCGACGCCGTCCTCGCCGGCCACTCCCACCACTACGAGCGGCTCAGCACCGACGGCATCCCCTACTTCGTCAACGGGGCCGGGGGGGGCGACCTCTACTCTTTCACCACCCCCATCCCCGAAAGCCAGGTGCGGTACAACAGCGACTGGGGGGCGCAGATGGTGGAAGCAACCGGCGAATACCTGAAGTTTACCTTTTTTAATACTGTCGGGACTGAGATCGACTCGATCACCATCTATGCGCCGACACCGAGTCCGACGCCGACCTCGTCCCTGACTCCGACTCCGACCATCACCCCGCGGGCGCCGTCTCTCACCCCGACTGCGACTGTTACCCCGACGCCGAGCGTTACCCCGACGCCGGTCGGCTACAAGACTCCGATCACCACCCCGACGCCGACGACGGCTCCCACGGCGACGCCCCCGCCCACGCCGAAACCCACGGCGCAACCTACTGCTCAGCCAACAGTCCCGCCATCCGGCGCTCTACCCTGGATCTACGACTACAACGGCGACGGGACCTCGGACGTCGCCATCTTCCGGGGGAGCGCGGGCCTCTGGGCGATCAGAGGAGTTACCCGGGTGTACTTCGGTTCTTCAACCGATGACACCGTCCCCGGCGATTACAATGGAGATAACACAACCGAAATCGGGATATTCCGGAGTCCCCCGGGTCTCTGGGCGATCCGGGGAGTTACCCGTTCTTACTTCGGAAGCGGTAACGATTCCCCGGAGCCGGGTGATTACAATGGGGATGGAACCGCCGAAATAGGTATCTTCCGGGGAGCTTCCGGACTCTGGGCCATTAAGGGAGTGACGCGTGCCTACTTCGGCTCCTCGGCTGACAATCCGGCCCCCGGGTACTATGCCGGGAGCGCCGCAAAGAGGATCGGAATCTTCCGGCCCTCTTCGGGCCTCTGGGCGATCCGGGGGATCACCCGGGTTTACTTCGGGTCATCGTCGGATACCCCCGTTCCCGGAGACTACGATGGCGACGGGAGTTGGGAGATCGGAATCTTCAGATCATCGGCCGGACTCTGGGCGATCCGCGGAGTGACCAGGAGTTACTTCGGCAGCAGCTCCGACCGGCCGGTACCGGCGGACTATCAGGGTGATGGAAAAGATGAGATCGGGATCTTCCGGGGGGCATCGGGGTTGTGGGCCGTCAAGGGAATCTCACGGGCCTACTTCGGGAGATCCGGCGATGTTCCGGTTACGAGGTAGATTTCGTTCCGGGGGCCAAGAGGCATCCACACCACACCTCTACCAGCGGTAAAAACCTGGAGGGCATCATATCAATCTCCAAAGGTTCTTGAGCCGATTGATAAGTAAATAGGGTTAGATCGCAGGATCTTGGAGAGAGCAAGCTTTTCGAATAAGCTCCCGCTATTGCTCTCCCAGGATCTGGTTCAGGTTGTCCTGTACCTCTACCCAGTCCTTGTCCTGCCAGACCCCCCGGATAATCGCTTTAATCCCGGCCCGGCGATAGATTTTATCGTCATCCGGATTGCCGAATCCGCAGAGAACACGGAACTTTTTCTGAATCTTTTCCAGTTCCCGCAGCTTGAAGTTGTAACCCTTTTCCTTGGGGTTTTCTCTGAGAATAACTTCTTCTCCGCCCGGAAAACCGCATGTTGCCAGCCATTGCACCGTATTATCTCGCATCCATTCAAAACGCTTGCTGAGATAAATGATCCTGACGCCGTCCTCCTCGATGCTCCGCAGAGCGTCCTGGGCGGTCGAAAGCGGGACTTTTTTTGAGACGCGCTTTTGAAATCGGCCATCGGTTATGGTGCTGTCGATGTCCACCACCACGCAGGGCGGGAGTTCTTTCCGGCTTTCGGAGGCGCACCGCGCCGGCAGCAGGAGCAGGGTCAGTAGAAGGACCGGAAGTGCCTCCCTGAGCGCGGATTTGAATCGGTTTCTTCCGGCGGAAATTATCCGTGTTTTCGGTGGTGTTCCAGACATGAGACTCCCTCTCCCCAGGACAGGAGGAGGTTATTAAATGACACCACTCTATCAAGGGGAGATTACCGAGGGATTGCCGGAAGATTACAAAACGGCAATGTCCGCTCACCGGCCGGGGGACGAAGCGTTCGCTCCCGAGAGCCGGTCAGTGAACGGGTGAGGCGGAAAAGGGATATTTCCACGGCAGCGGGAGGGTACGTGAGGGCGTTTTCGATCAGATGGGGCGTCGCTCGCTGCAGTCTTTCAAATGATCGTCTCAATTAGATCCGGGTGAACTTCATCGTCCAGAGCGTCCCGAAGACGATAAAGAGGATGTTCGGCACCCAGACGACCAGGTAGGGGAAGAGGCGGTAATCGTCCGCCACCGCTTCGGCGTAAGCGATAAAGATGTAGTAGATAAAAGTCAGAGCCAGGCTTATCGCCATCCCGATCGTCTTTTCACTGCGGTGGGCTTTGATGGCCAGGGGAACGCTGATGAAGATCAGGGAGAGGCAGGCTACGGAGAGGGAGAGGCGCTTGTGCACCTCGGTGGTGTAGGCGGAAATCTCGCTCCGGATTTCCTCCTCTTCCGCCAGGAGGCCCTCCCGTTTCCGGCGCAGGCCATCGAGCTCCTGATCCGTGGCGGCGATCCGTTCCAGCAGGGAGTCCCATTCCTCCGCTGTTTTATTGCGAGTCAATTCCGTTTGAGCTGGGATCGATTCCGATCCGGCGATCAGGAGCCGTTCCCGGACAATGGAAGGGGCTTCTCCTCCGGAAAGATACTGCTCCCGGAAGAAACGCGCGCTCAACTCCCGGATAAAGTCTTCCGCCTTCACCAGGAGGAGCCGGTCCTGTCTCGCGGTCTCCTCTATCTCTTTCCCGATTGCCGCCTGCTGGCGCTGGTTTTCCGCCCTCTGGGCCACGTATTCCTTTCTTGTTTTGAGCAGTTCGCTTCGGGTCATGTCCTTGATGCGCTTTTCATCATCGGTGATCCGGGATTTCTCGTAGAGGGCTTGCAGGCTGATCGGGTAAAGAAAGACACCGAAAGTAGTGGTGGTCCGGATCTGGGGGTTCTGGGGGTCGGTGATCTCCTCCACCGTTCCGTCGTGCAGTTTCAGGGTGAACCCCTCACTTTCCTTGTCCAGCTCGATCTCCGCGCTCCGGGCGAAAATGGTGCTGGCCAGCTCCTTGTCCTTGTATTGATTGATCTGGACTTTATAAAGGAACCCATTCTCCTTGTGGTCGAAGTTGATCGTGTACCCGGGGAACTCGATGATCACGCCCGGCTGGAGGAGGGCGTCCGGATCCTTGATCCCGATCTCGGCCTTTAATTTCCGGGTGGCGAAACCGTAAGTCGGTATCACTGTATTTTGGAGGTAAAGGCAGATCAGCGTCAGGAGAAAGCCGAGGATGAAAACCGGGGTCGTGATGTGCAAAAGCCCGATCCCGCTGGCCCGCATCCCGGTGATCTCGTTGTCCGCGGAGAGTCTCCCGAAAACCAGGATGGAGGTGGTCAGAATGGATATCGGGATGGCGAACTCGAGGAGACCGATGAGCAGGAAACCGAAGAAGCGCATGATCAAAATCGGATCCATCCCTTTCAGGATGAGATCGGCGATCTTGAGGAGATTCCCCAGGCAGAGGATGCCGGTGAGAACCGAGAGCGTGATCAGGAAGGTCCCCAGCAAGCTCCTGCCGATATATCGCTGTATGATCCCCATATACAAGTTAGCGCCTCCGGCGTAACTTGTAGTGTAAAGTTTAAAGTGTAAAGTGTAATGGATCTTTACACCTGACACCTGATACTTTACACAGCTTTATTGAAATTCCGAAACGGCAAGTTAGCGCCTCCGGCGTAACTTGTAGTGTAAAGTGTAATGTGTAATGCGTAATGGAACCTTTGCCGTTACATCATACACTTCGCGCCACCGTTGTTAAAATGCCGAAACAGTAAAATAGCACGTTCCCTGAAATCGGCAAATCCAATTTACCGGGGCGAGAGCCCCTAAATGTTCAAATTCACTCAATGATCGCCGCCGCGGCTAATTTATGCTTGAGAAACCGCCCGCACTTCACTATAGTGCCCAGAATTGACGGCGCCCCGGCTTTTTCCGGCCGCGGGCCTTCCCGTACATCAGACAAGAACATCCATTCCCATGAAGAGGCTGAATAGATGAAAGAAGAACGAAGGGGGGAGATTATCCGCAATGTCTTTCCGGAGCTGGTCGGAGGCAGATATCCGATCAAGAGAGAGACGGATCGGCCGCTGGTGGTAACGGCCGACATTTACGCCCCTCCCGGGGGACGGGTTTACCTTCTTCACCGGATGCGATATCCCATCGAGACCGCCTGGAAGGCGGTCCCCAT
The DNA here is from genome assembly GCA_963822585.1 of uncultured bacterium. Lineage (GTDB taxonomy): Bacteria > Auribacterota > Erginobacteria > Erginobacterales > Erginobacteraceae > CAWGIE01. The sequence goes on along the minus strand of CAWGIE010000011.1, from coordinate 173,143 downwards.
GTGCCGGACTGCCGGACCGGGCGTCCGGGGAGAGGTTCTCTTCCCGGAAGCGGGTATCTACCAGTATTCCATCGAGGTCCGTTCCGCCCCGGTCGCGGTGCGGTACCGTCACGACCTGGAGGTCTACGTGGAGCCGCCCCGGTCCCGGTTTGCCGCCTGGTACGAGTTTTTCCCCGTTCCTCGGGGAAGGTCCGGGGAAAATACGGGACCTTCCGGGACGCGGAACGGCGGCTGCCCGATATCCGGAGGATGGGGTTCAATTTCCTCTATCTCCCTCCCATTCATCCGATCGGGAAGACCAACCGGAAAGGGAAGAACAACAGTCTGACCGCCCGGCCCGGGGAACCTGGCGTTCCCTGGTCGGTCGGCAGCGCGGCCGGGGGTCATACCGCCGTTCATCCGCAGCTGGGGACCCTGAATGATTTTCGCCGTTTCGTGAAAGCCGCCGACCGGGCCGGCTTCGGGATCGCTCTTGACTTTACCAGCAACTGCTCGCCGGACCACCCCTGGATCACGGAGCATCCAAACTGGTTTTTTCATAATCCGGACGGCACCATCCGTTACGCCGAGAACCCACCCAAGAAATATGAGGACGTCTGCCCGTTGAATTTCGACCCGGAAGACCGGGAGTTGATGTGGGAGGAGATCAAGAAGATCTTTATCTTCTGGATCGAGAACGGGGTAAAGTCCTTCCGGGTGGATAATCCCCATACCAAGCCGACCGGGTTCTGGGAGTGGCTGATCCGGGAAGTGAAAGAGGTCTATCCGGAGACGGTTTTCCTGGCCGAGGCGTTCACCGATTACGACAAGCTCGAGGAACTGGCCCTCGCCGGCTTTTCCCAGTCATACAGTTATTTTACCTGGCGCACCACCAAGAATGAATTGATCGAGTACTTCACCAAGCTGACGCAGACCTATCTGAAGGAATTCCTGCGGGTCAACTGTTTCGTGAACACCCCCGATATTCTGCCGGAGATTCTCCAGAAAGGAGGGAAACCGGCCTTCAAGATGAGGATCGCTCTGGCCTCCACCATCTCATCCGTCTACGGGATGTACAGCGGGTACGAACTTCTGGAGCACGAGCCGCTCGTCCCCGGGAAGGAATCCTATCTCAACTCGGAGAAATACGAGATCAGGGTCAGGGACTGGAACAAGCCGGGGAATATCAAGGGCTACATCGGGAAACTGAACCGGATCCGGGTTCAAAATCCCGCGCTTCACTATTACGGAAATCTCCGTTTCTTCAGTTCGACCGACGACGCCATCCTCTTTTACGGTAAAGTCTCACCGGACGGGAGCAACCGGATACTGGTCGCGGTCAACCTCGATCCCTTCCACGCGCATACCGGCCGGATCACGGTCCCGGTCGAACAGTTCGGGATCTCCTCCGACGAGAAGTACCGGGTCCGGGAACTGATCTCGGGGAAGCGGATGACATGGAAAGGGCGGGAGCAATATATTACCCTCGATCCGGAAGTCGAGCCGGCGGCGATAATGAGGATAGAGTCAGGCGGGATCTGAGAAAGATGCGATATCCCGCTGGGTTAAAATGAAAGAGGAAATAATAATGGAGTGATGGAGTGATGGAATAATGGAGTGATGGAAAGCCGCCGGGCCGGTGCCCTCATCACTCCAGTACTCCAGTACTCCAGTACTCCAACATTCCAGTGTTCTATAACAATGGCCCGGATCTTTGTACGGGCTCTGTGTACAATAAGGGGTTTTTATGAAAGTTACATTTATCACCAGGGAATATCCGCCCAACGTCTACGGGGGCGCTGGCGTCCATATCCGGGAACTGGCCCGCTGCCTGGCGGAGATGATGGAGGTCGACATCCGCTGTTTCGGAGACCAGCGTCTGAAAAGCGGTTCGTTGCAGGTGACCGGCTATCAGCCGGATCCCAAGCTCCACTGCGCTGATCAGCCCAAGTTCGATTCTCTCTTCAATACCATCTTCACCGACCTCCTGATCCTGATGAACCGGATCGACGCCGATGTCGTCCATACCCACACCTGGTACGCCCACTTGGCGGGGTTCTGGGCCAAGAAACTTTATAACGTTCCCTATGTGGCGACCAGTCACAGCCTGGAGCCGCTCCGTCCCTGGAAGGTCGATCAACTGGCGGAAGGATATTATGTCAGCTCCTGGATCGAAAAGGTCGGCCTGGAGAACGCCGACCGGGTGGTCGCCGTCTCCCGGATGATGAAGGAGGATATTCTGAACAACTTTTCCGTCGATCCGGACCGGATCGCGGTGATCCACAACGGGATCGACCTCAAGACCTGGAAACGGCGCCCTCTCAGCCGGGAACTCCGGGAACGGTACGGCATCGCCGAAGATTATGTTCTTTTTGTCGGCCGCCCGACCGCCCAGAAGGGGATGGAATACCTGATCGACGCCGCCGATGATATTCCGGTCCAGGTTGTTTTCGAAGCCGTCGGCGCGGATACCCGGGATTACGAAAACCGGATGATAGAGAAAGTGAAGGGCAAGAAGAACATCGTCTGGATCCACGAAAATCTGGGCGACGAAAAAAATATCGAGCTTTATTCCTCGGCCCGGGTTTTCATCTGCCCGTCAGTCTATGAGCCGTTCGGGATCATCAACCTGGAAGCGATGGCCTGCGAGACGCCGGTGGTGGCGAGCGCGGTCGGCGGGATCAAGGAAGTGGTGGTCCCGGAGGAGACCGGGCTTCTGGTGGAACCGGGCCAGCCGGATCAGATCGCGGCCGCCGTTAACGGTCTCCTCCTTAACCCGGAAAAGGCCGCCGCCATGGGGAAGAACGGCCGCCGCCGGGTGGAAGACTACTTCAGCTGGGAGTCGATCGCCGAAAAAACCCGGAAGATGTACGAAGAACTGATCAATGCCGATTAGAAGCCTTTCCCTGCGTCGGAATAACAAAACCTAGAAAAAATAGATAATCACCACGAAGAACACGAAGGACACGAAGAAAGGTAGGGAAATGTATTAATTATTTATATTTTTCTCGAATCTCTTCGTGGTCTTCGTGTCCTTCGTGGTTAAAAGTAGTGCCGAAGGCGCTAATTAATAATATGAATGAGTTCTCCTTTATCAGTGATCATGGTTGGTGGTTCCTCCTCCAGCTGGCGCTGGCGGTGCTCTACGGAGGACTGATCGGGGGCGAGCGTCAGCATCACGGCCGGCCGGCCGGGCTGCGGACGCATATCCTGGTCTGTCTGGGGTCGGCCGGGATGATCATCGCCTTCCAGCGGCTGCAGGCCGTGCTCGGGAACGAATCGGGGATGATCCGGATGGACCCCGCGCGGGCGGCCGCCGGGATCATCACCGGCATCGGTTTCCTGGGGGCGGGGACGATCATCAAGGGGAAGGACTTCGTGATGGGCCTGACCACCGCCGCTTCCATCTGGGTGGTGGCGGCGATCGGGATCGCCCTGGGGCTGGGAGAGAGCGTTCTGGCCACGGCCGTTACTCTCCTGGTGCTGGGCACCCTTCTCATCCTGGGCCGGCTTCGGATATCCACGTACTACTTCGCGGAAATCTCCCTGGAGGGGAAGGGGAGGAGCGACCTCTTCCACCGCGTTCAGGAGCTTCTGCCCGGCCTCGGTCTCCAGGTAAAGAGCTACGGTCTGGATTTCGATCCGCGCGCCGGGCTAACCACCCTGCATTTTGTCGTCAGGTACCGGGACGAGATGTGCGGTCCCCGGGTGGTTGACCTTCTTTCCCGCCTGGAAGGGGTTACCACTATCTCCTGGAAGTGAAAAACATCCGTCCCATTCCGACGGTGTTGCTGGTCATATTCAGTTTCTACGCCGCGGTGGTCACGCTCTATGCCGGCCGGTTCGGCTTTCATCCGAGCGGATTCGCCTGTATCGGCGACCAGTTCGCCTTCTCCGACCTTCCTCCCGCCAGCGTGGTCATTGCCGACAGCGAGGGCTATGACGGCCAGTTTTTCCTCTACGCGGCTCGCAATCCCCTGATCCGGCAGCAGAGATGGGGTCGGATGGATGTTCCGGCCTACCGGTACGGGCGCATCCTCTATCCCTGGCTGGCCGCTCTGCTTGCTCTCGGAAATACGGAATGGATCCCCCTGCTGCTGATCATCGTCAATCTGGCCGCGGTTCTGATGGGCAGTTTTTTTGTGGCCAGGATGCTGGCGAGGGGAGGGAAGAGTCCCTGGTACGCCTGTGTATACGGGCTTCTCAGCGGTTTTATCCTCTGCGTGCTCCGCGACCTGGCCGCCCCGGTGGCAATGGGCTTCCTGGTCGGGGGCATCTATTTTTTCTCGCACCGGAAACCCTGTCCAGGGGCTGTATTCTTCGCCGCCGCCCTGCTGGCCAAAGAAGTGGTGATCGTGGTTCCCCTTATCTACCTCCTCTTCGCGCTCCTCGACCGCCGCCGTGACCCGGGACGGCTGGGGGCCCTGGCCGCTTCGTTTGTCCCTTTCCTGCTCTGGATCGGGTATGTCTTTTTTCGATTCCGGGACCGGCCCTGGCGGGGAGGGGCAGGAAACTTCGGGGCGCCCCTGGAGGGGATGATATCCTATGGAAGAACGCTCCTGACGGCTGGAGGGAGATGGAGCGAGAAATCATACCTGCTCATTCTGCTCGCCGTTTCCCTTCTCACTCTCTATCTGGCCGTCAGGGAATTCTTCCGGGAGAAAGACGAGGTCAGTCTCTGTTTCCTGGTTTATGCCCTCTTCCCTCTTTTTTTGACCGGAAGTGTCTGGGTGGAACCCTGGAGTTACGGAAGGGTACTCTTGCCCGGCGCGGTTCTTCTGATCGTAAATTTCGCCCGCTCCCGGGACCGGCTCTTTCTCTACCCTCTTTTCGGCCACCTTCTCCTCACGGGTATTATTCTCTGGTGGGTGGGAATAGTGTGAGTGCCTAAAGTGCCTAAAGTGCCTAAAGTGCCTAAAGTGCCTAAAATACCTAAAGTGTGGTTAGTTCCTCGGTTTTCAATGTCAATAATAAAATATTTCTTGCTGGTTGTCTTGATCGCCGGCTGCGGACAGGCGCCGCCGAAGCAGTACCTGATCGGGGCCTATTACTATCTCTGGTTCCCCTACAACTTTCAGAAAAAAGGATACCTCCGCGGGTACCTTGATCCGCCCCAGGAACCGGTCCTGGGGATCTATGATTCCAGAGATCCGAAGGTCGCCGAACGGCACATCGCCTGGTGTTCCCGCTACGGGATCGACTTCCTGGTGGTCGACTGGTGGCCCTCCCGTCCGCGCCAGAATGAAGTCTTGGATAAGGGTTTTCTGCGGGCGAAGAATATCGGAGACATCAGCTGGTGTATTTTTTACGAAACCCAGGCCCTGGGCGTCGACCGGGCTTCCGGAGCGGTTATCTGGACCGATGAAAAGATCGATCGGTTTGTCTCGGACCTGCTCGGTTTCTCCACGACCTATTTCCGACGCCCCGACTACCTGCGGATCGACGGCCGTCCGGTTGTTTTTCTCTATCTGACCAGGAACTTCGCGGGAGACACCCGGAAAGCGATTTCCCGGGCCCGTCAGGCGCTTCGGGCCCGGGGGGTCGATCCGTTTATTATCGCCGATGAGATGTTCTGGCGGGTAACCGCCGAGGAGGGAGAGAGTGATAATTCCCCGCGATGGGTCGAAACCCCGCAGAGGGGAAGGATCGAGCTTTTCGACGGCATTACCGCCTATAATATGTATGAGACCGAGAAATCGGGACATGAGGGATATGCCGCCTCGAGCAGATACATCCCGGAGGTGGAAAAGATGTACGATAGATACCGGGCTGCCTGCGGCGATGATGTCGTCTTCATACCGGACCTGATCCCCGGCTACAATGACCGGCCCCTGCGCAATCGCCGGGACCATTACATTATCCCCCGGTTATGGGATGCGGCCGCCGGGGCCGGGTCACTCTTCTCGATGCTCTTCGACCGGCTGGGAATCCCTTATGTGGACCCGGAAGTCCCCCTGATCATGATCACCTCCTGGAACGAGTGGAATGAAGATACCGCCATCGAACCCCTCGCTTCCGCCCCGCCCACCACCCGGGACCACAGCGCGAGCGGCACTCTCTATACCGGGGGGTATCCCTACACGGGCTTCGGCGAGATCTATCTTCATATCATCCGGGACCGGGTCGTCGCCGTTTCCGGGAGGGTGCTGGATGGAAAAGGAAACCCGCTCGAGGGAGTCACGGTAGAGGGCCGCTCCGCCGGGAAGCTGCTGGCCTCCGACACAACGGACACGGCCGGCTACTACCGGCTTTCCCGGCTCCTGATGGGGGAAGGGGAGTACCGGGTGGGAATCCCTGACCACGATCTGGTAAAGACGGTGAAGGTGCAAAAGACCGGTGCGACCTGCAATGTCGACTTCCGTCTCTGACTCATTTAGAGAATGACCTTCTTCAAAACTATAACACTTTTCAAAAACAGATAATCACCACGAAGATCACGAAGAGCACGAAGAATAAGAAGAAAAATAGTAAGACTTGAAATACTAGTTCTATTATTTTATCCCTTCGTGACCTTCGAGGTTAAAAGTCACGCCGAAGAGTATTTTTTAATTATGAAGAAGAAGGTGATTATCCTTGCCTTGGTACTAGGAATTACTGCCCTGGTGCAGAGCGGGAGCCTTTTTCTGGGGTTCAACTTATTCTGGGACCTGATTCACGTTTTTCAGAACCCGTTCCAAAGCGAGTTCTCCTTCAGTCTCTTCACCCGGGCGTTCACGGAAATCGTCGAAGCCGAGTACACGCCGATCCGCCTCTTGACCAATTCCTTTGATTACACGTTCTGGCGGTTCAACCCCTTCGGCCATCATCTGACCAGCTATCTCTTCTTCTTGATCAATGTCGCGCTGGTTTTCCTGGTCCTGGAGAGAGTGATGGCCCGGGCCGGCTGCCCCTCCTCCCGCCGGCTCGCGGTCGCCGGGCTGGTCGCTCTCTTGTTCGGAGTCCATCCCCTGAAGGTGGAGGTGGTGGCCTGGATCACCCCCCGGGAATACATTATCTGCGCCTGCTTCTACCTGCTCAGTGTCCTCATGTATCTGAAATGGGACGGTTCCGCTGCCTTCAAATGGTACCTCCTGGCAATCTTCTGCGCTCTGGGCGCGGCTCTTTCCCAACCCTTTTCGGTTTCGCTGCCGCTGGTGCTCCTGATCCTGGATTACTATCCTCTGCGGCGTTTTCGGAGAGAAGCCTGGAAGCGTAACCTGGCGGAAAAGGTCCCCTTCTTGATCATTGCCCTGCTGACGACGGTTAAAATTATCCAGATCCGCCGCCAGGTCGGGATCATGCATCCCGCCGGGGTGGCTTCGGTGCTCCATAACCTGCTTGAATTCCCGGCCGTGATCGGGTTTTATCTCTGGAAGACGATCTTCCCCCGGGTCCTGCTCCCTATTTATCCGCTCGATCTGACGGACAATCCCCGTCTCATTATCTTCTCCGCTCTGATCATTATCGGATTTTTTATCTGGGCGGTAATAAAACGGAAAAAGAATCCCGCCTTCATCAGCGGGGCGCTCATTTTTATCGCCACCCTCCTTCCCAACGGTGGCCTGGTCCGTTCCGGCGCCACCGTTCTGGCGGACCGGTACCTGCATATAGTGATTATCCCGCTTCTTCTGGGTGTGGCCTGGGTCATCGTCAGGGGGTGGGATTCCCGCCGTTTCCGGTGGCCGGCGGCCGTGCTCGCCGGTGTCTGGACCGGCTTTCTCATTGTCCGGACGGTTCAATACACCGGACTCTGGGACCAGGACGTCGGCTTGACCCGCCGGGCCTATGATCGTTATCCCCACTCCCCGGTGATTGAAATATTTATGCTCCGTGCCTACAACAACGCCGCCATAAAAAAGGTTAAGGAAGGAAAGATCGACGACGCCCTGGAATATATTCGCCGGGCATTGCAGATCAAGCCCGACTTTATGGATATTTATCTGATTTGGTCTATCGCTTTAACCGAGAAAGGCGAATATGACAGTGAATTTCACGCTTTTCAGGACCGGGTCGAAAAATCTATTTATTCCCTCTTTGACAAAGGAGAGTATAGCCGTGCGTCTCAGGTTTACCGGGAAGCGCTGAAAATTAACCGGGGCCTGAGCGAGGCGTATTTAAATCGAGGCGTCCTCTACGGCAATCAGGGGAATCTGTCAGAAGCGGAAGCCATGTTCAAACAGGCTCTGGAATACTGGAAGAACAGTCCGGAGGCCTGGTATAACTTATCCCTGACCTATGAGAAAGGGGGGAAGATGGATAAGGCCCTGGACGCTATGAGCAAGGCGTATGCCATTCTCCCCGATAATCAACAGATCATTGACAGATTGACTGATCTCCTGACCCATCGAAAATCAAATGCGAGGGTCACGGGGGGCGAATGACGGCGATCCGCCGGAAGGGAAAAGTCGAGTAACCACGACGGCCGGCGCGGACAGCTTGACAAACGGTACTGTTTTGTTAATGTTGCATTTAACTTCTTAAAATTTTCCGAAGGAAAATTTTAAATGGACCAGAAGAACTATTATAAAATTCTCGGAGTCTCGAAATCGGCCTCCGCGGCGGAGATCAAGAAGGCCTACCGGAAGCTGGCCAAGGGATGCCATCCGGATACTCATCCCGGCGACAAGCAGGCGGAAGAACACTTCAAGGAGATCTCCCAGGCCTACGATATCCTGGGGGATGAGAAGAAGCGGAAGCAGTACGATCAGATGAAGGAGGCATTCTCCCAGGGATTCCGTCCCGGGGGGTTTGACTTCAGCGGCGCCGGTTTCGATCTGAACGATCTCTTCCGGCAGGCCGCGCGGGGAGGGGGGGGAGAGAAAGGACCGTTCACTATGAAGATCTCGGCGGCCTCGGGGGGCTGGGGGATATCTTCAGCCAGTTCATGGATCAGGGGGAGCATTTCCGCCAGGCCCGCTCCGCTCCCCAGCGGGGCAAGGACCTCTCGGCTGCGGTGGCGATCACCTTCGATCAGGCGATACGGGGAGGGAAAGTGCGGCTTACCGTACAGCGCCATGAGAATTGCCCCGATTGCGGAGGTTCCGGGGCCGCGGCGGGGAGCACCCCTGAAGTCTGCCCCCAGTGCCACGGCACCGGCACGGTTACCATGGCCCAGGGAGGGTTCGGCATCAGCCGGCCCTGTCCCCGCTGTTACGGGAAAGGGATGATCATCCAGCACCCCTGCCCCCGCTGCGGCGGCAACGGAGTGGCCCCGGTCACCAGAAAAGTGGCGGTCAAGATCCCGGCCGGGGTTTCTTCGGGAGCGAAGATCCGTCTGAGAGGGCAGGGGGAACCGGGCCCCGGAGGGGGGTCTCCCGGCGACCTGATCCTTACGATCGCCGTCGGGGAAAACCCGTTTTTTTCCCGGAAAGGCGCCGACCTTTACACGCATGTTTCGGTCGATATGGCCACCGCCGCTCTGGGGGGATCGGCCGCCGTTCGGACTTTGACCGGGGAGGCTACTCTGAAGATCCCTCCGGGGACGCAGCCGGGTACCGTTCTCAGGCTGAAGAAGCAGGGGGCGCCCAAACCGGGGACAACCAGGAAGGGAGATTTATTCGTTACCGTCGATGTGACCATACCCCGGAAACTGAGCTCGAAGCAGAAGGAGATCTTAAAGGACTTCTCCGGTTAATTTTTGCTTCCTCTTCCCGGTCGCGACCGGGAAGAGGAAGCAAAAATTACCGAGAAAAGCATAAAATAGGTTGAATCGTCATTGTGAAGAGAAAGATCTCTGGCAACCCCCAACAGGAGGAGAAAAACGATGAAAAAATGGCAATGTACGGTCTGCGGTTATATCTATGATCCTGAACAGGGAGACCCTGACGGCGGGGTTGAACCGGGAACGGCTTTCGAGGATCTCCCGGCCGACTGGGTCTGCCCGGTCTGCGGCGTGGGCAAGGATCAGTTCGAGGAAGCCGATTAACTCGATTGCGGCCTGTCGAGCGACAGGCCGCAATCGAGTTAGTTTTGAACCATGACCACGCTTCATTGAACAGCTACACGAAAAGACATTAATTTTATCAAATTCTTTGGCAATGAATTACAGCCAAAGATCTACTTCTGCCGGCAACGTTAACCATTACCGGGAAAAGAATCGCAGTGAAAGAAAAAAAAACGGCCCATGTTCTCTTCTCTTCCCGGGAGATCCGCCGGAGGATCACCCGGATGGTGACGGCCATCGAGAGGGATTACCGGGGCAAGGACCTGGTGGTGGTGGCCGTGCTGAAGGGAAGTGTCCTCTTCCTGGCCGACCTGGTCCGGGGCTTTTCCCGGCCACTGGCCTTTGACTTCATCGGGGTCAGCAGTTACGGCTATTCCCGGACGTCTCTGGGGATGGTCACCCTGGAGAAGGAGATCAGCATCGATATCCAGGGCAAGGACGTCCTGGTGGTGGATGATATCCTTGATTCAGGCCGGACGCTGGGCTGGGTCAAAGAGCATCTTCAGAAATTCAACCCGCGGTCGGTCAAGATCTGCGTTCTCTTGCGGAAGGAGGCGAAGAGGATTATCGCCGTCGAGGCGGATTATATCGGTTTCACGATCCCCGATGTTTTTATCTATGGATACGGCCTGGATTACCGGGATCGTTTTCGTCACCTGCCCTATATCGCCAAACTGGCCGAGGACGAGGTCCCCCCGGGAGAACCGGTGGCGGAATAACGGAGGGAAGATCGAGGTGGGATGGTATTAATCCGGCGTCATGCGGCTTGATTTATCAATTATGGCATGATAGTTTAACTAAAATTTTTCGAAGAAAAATTTTATGCGGGATCGTCTAATGGTAGGACGGGTGACTCTGGATCACTTAGTCCAGGTTCGAATCCTGGTCCCGCAGTAAAAGAACCGCCTCCCTGAGGCGGTTCTTTCGCGTTAATAAGTTGGATACAGGGAGTCATATCGTCGTTGTGATCGATGGACGATATTGGTGGAATATCGAACGAAAATATGTTGACTTGCGCCGGGGAATCGCACTACATTGGTCACATGATAACAACTCTGAGAGAAAGCAAAACGAAGCTGAGCGCCTTGATAGCTTTGGCGCAAACCGGCGAAGAGGTGATCATCACCGTGAGAGGAAAACCCAAGGCAAGACTCTCGGCAATTCATGCGCTGTCGGCTGTCGACATGGCCGGTTGGAAAAAGGAGCTGAAATCATTGCATCGTAAGTGCAGCGCGGGAAAGAGAATTGCCGGTTCCCAGGCAATCCTGGATCAGCTTCGGGAGGAACGCTCTTGATCTATTGGGACACTTCTTGTGTGCTTAAGCTTTACACACCGGAAGATGACTCCGGAGTCTATCTGAGCATGGCTGATGAATCCAGTGGACCTCTTTTTTCAAGCGAGGTGCTCGATACGGAGTTGTTCTATGCTCTTTGCCAGAAGGAGATTCGCGGCTATATCAAAATGGGATGGGCCGATCGGCTGCACCAAAAGTTTCGCGCCGATGTTGAAAAAGGACGTCTGGTGCTGCTGGCTGTTGGACATGATGTATTTGCTCAAGCTGTTGAAATCGCGCGGCGCTGTTATAAGCGGAAGCCTCCCGTGATGCTCCGAACGCTCGATGGAATTCACCTGGGCACGGCTCTGACGGCCAAATGCAGTGAAATTATCACGACAGACCGGCGTATGCGGCAAGGGGCTGAATTGATGGGCTTGCCGCTTGGCACGGCAACGAATCGTAACTGAATCGCAGTTCCTGGTTATTCTTTCGGTTAAGATTGCCGCCAGAATGAGCCATCTGGCTGTAATTCATTGCCGGTAGGCTGGCATAAATCGGGTTAAGGCCGGTCGTATCGGCTTTCTCACGTCGTGGGTGAATTTGTTTATCAGCTACAAAGCACCCAGCAACCAAAGACCCTCACGGGTTTGCCCGTGGGTGAATCAGTTCAGTAGCTATCGTACTCCGTCTGTACCCCCCAACCGATATTTTTACCCCCTCATTCCGCCGCCGCATTCCGGATCCTTCTCATGCTTTTAACCATGAGCGTATTAGACAAATCGTTTCGATCGAAACGATTTGTCTAATGCGTAGTGTATTTTAGTTCCAGGGAAGATTCTCTTCAATATCCGGGAACAGATACAGGAATTCGCCGTGCGATTGCTGAAAGCAGTGAATTATATAATGTTCAAGTTCTTGTTTTGTTAATATTGAACGAATATGCAAGATAATAGTTGACAAGAATGAAAATATTTCATTTTTTTCCTTTCAAAGCCCGGTACATATGCTGCCCTTGGTTCCCTAATTGAATTATTTCCAATCTGGAGATGGCATGAATCGAGTGATCAAAGCTGATTCTCCACTCTGTAATATAGCCGCCGTACCAAATAAGATACTGTGTATTCCCGAACGGGGGATTCTCGTTCGGGATTTTTTTCTCTTTTATCGCAGCTCATTACAAATTGAAACGCTCAAATTGAACATGGGATAAGTAGATGAAATATTTACGATTGTTTATCCTCGCATTGGTTCTATGTGAGTTAATGCTTTGTTTAACCTATCCTTTCCTTGGTGAAAGAGCCTTTTGTGATACTGATCCTCCTTCGATTTTTCTCCCGGGAGGGATTTCGATGGAGACGGCTTGGAAGTATCTGCGTCTTCCGGCCCGTGGATGGGACCTGGCATATTCGAGACATCACTACTGTTACCTTTGGTCTGGGATCGGACTATCCATTTGCCGGTGATTATGATGGAGATGGGACAACTGATATTGCTCTTTTTCGTTCAGCTTTAGGGCTGTGGATGGTGAGAGGATTACCCCGGGAATACTTCGGGCAGCCAGACGATCTTCCGATCGCTCGGGATTATGACGGCGATGGAGTTTGGGATATAGCTATATACCGGCCCCAGACGGGGATGTGGGCAATACACGGAATCGAGAGCCAATGGTTCGGGGCGAAAGGTGATTTTCCGGTGCTCGGTGACTTTGATGGGGATGGCTGCAGTGATATCGGTATCTTTCGGTCTGCTTCCGGTCTGTGGGCGATCCGGGAGACAACCCGGCTCTATTTTGGCCGTAAGGAGGATATGCCTATTCCTGGTGATTATGACGGGGACGGCGTTTCCGAGGTTGCTCTATATCGGAAGAGTTCCGGTTTATGGTTAATAAGGAATCTCACCAGGGTTTATTTCGGTGATTCCGGAGCGATCCCATCTCCCTTAGATTATCTGGAGGCCGGTATCAGTGATCTCACGATTTTTAATCCCATCGGAGGAGTTTGGGCTATCAGGGGTATAACCCAATTCTATTATGGAGGGGATGTGGACATTCCCCTGCCGGGATATTACTGGGGACCAGAGCCGAAGCTTGGGAATACGGAAGAGATTGCGAAGGCAGAGGAAGGCGGATCAGAGTTAACGACCAATGTGTTTATGCTCAAAACAAGTAGTAAACGAGGCACTGGCTCCCCGTCGCCGATACCTTCTGTAACACCGACGCCTACTCCCACTCCGGGCTGGTTCACCGATTGGGGCTACCGGGAGAAGATCACTATAGATGCGGACCGGGTTCCTTCCGATCAGAGTTTCTTCCCGGTTCTAATATTGCTTAATCCGACACAGAGCCAGGTCTTCTGGTATGCACAGACCAGCGGCAACGACATCCTATTTGCGCCGGGAGACAAGGAGGATAAATGGTCCCATGAAATCGAGGATTATAACTCCCATACCCAGACCGGCCAATTGATAGCGTGGGTGAGCGTGCCGCAGCTTTCTTCCCAGACGGATACGGTCTTCTATATGTATTACGGGAACAGCAGTGCCTCCGATCAGCAGGACATCACCAACACCTGGGATTCGAACTTTAATGGAGTATGGCATCTGGGAGAGGGGATGGGCATTGCCGTGGGCGACTCAACCGTTGAAGGAAATAACGGCCGTTCGCAACAAGATACGGGGTGGACATCGAGCACGGGAGGGGAGATAGACGGAGCGTACGATTTGGACGGTTCTTCTGACTTCTTCACCGTGACCGATGATAGCAGCTTGAAGCCGACTAACATTACGATGGAGACCTGGATCAATCCGGAAGATATTCCCTACGCAGCATCATTCCCGGGTCTGTTTGATACCCACTATAGTTATGCCTATAGCTTTTTGGGGAAGGACAACGACGAACTATCGGCATATTTTCATATTAGCGGAAACCTTCGGGTTCTGACTACTTCCGGCCTGAATCTGGGTGCGGATACTTGGTACTATGTAGTGGCTAAGTACGATGGGAGCAACATTAAGATCCTGGTAGATGGGGTAGAGGAAGCTTCTCAGTCAGTCTCCGGGAGTCTGGATACGGGCGGAAACTTCGATCTCCTTCTGGGGAATGGCCGGGGCGGAGTGACCAAATGGAAAGGAAACCTGGATGAGATGAGGTTCTCCAGCATAGCCCGGAGCAATGACTGGATCCTTACCAGTTATCGCACTCAGGAAGATCCGGCCAGTTTCTTTAGTTGTACTTCTCCACAAATGGCGTTGACTCCTACCACTACCCCGCCTCCAACTCCTTCCCCCACTTCGATAGGGAATAGGATATATACTATAATCGATCCTGAAGATGAAGGTTTTGCCCAATTTACATCTGGGGGATGGTGTTTAGACTGTAATAGCATAGATTATTATTACGTACAACATAATGTACAATGGAGTCGACAAACGGCTGCTGGCTTACGGTTTCAAAATGTAGATATAGGATCCCCAACTGCAGTTAAATCAGCAATATTATATTTATATTGTAGTGATCTTCAAGATGGTGGCCCCCCTATAATAAGTGTTTATGGAGAAGAGAGAGATGCACCTAATTATGCTTCTGAGTGTGATATATGGTATAGATGGCATAATTATCGAACAGTAAATTATTCAGGGAGATAATGTGAACTTGGCTGGATGCCATTAGATGTGACTGCCCCGGTTCAAGAAGTACTTTCTACTAATTGGACTAGCGGTTGGGCTTTAGGCTTGCTTATAAGAACAAGTTATACTAATTACACATGGGCAGAATTTTCCGCCGGTGTTGCTCACTTGAATATACAATTAGTTAGTCCAACACCCACCCCAGGACCAACTCCTTAAGAGTAATAGTCAAAGTCTTATTTGTTTCGAAGACTCCAAATAATAAATTCGTCTGTTCCCCCTGGCCGATGCATAGGTAAGTTAAATACCGGCCCTGGTTCGTAATAGCGGTTTAAAAATTTCTTTATTCCAGGACCAAAAGCACTATGCTGTTGAGAATCGAGAATGATCTTGAATTTCCCTTGTTCGAGGTCACTAAAAAATGGGGATAGTGCTAATCCCTTAAAATCGGTAGTACTTTCCAGAGATGTTGGGAACATAAAAACCTCTCGACCATTGAGAAAAGCCAGACTATACATCTGGAAGGTTAAGATATCCCCATAATGACACGAGATTCTTGACCAGTAATCTTTAACTATATCGGCATCATCTCTAGTGGGTCGTATATATTGCCAGGAATTGGCAGCGGTAAGTCCAATGATTGCTGCGAGGCACAATCCCCAACGCCCTCGACGAGAATCTTCGCCGGTAGCAATGGTGAGTAATCGATCAAGGCGAGGAGCATAGATGCCGCAGATAATCGCTATCGCCGCAATGATAGGCAAGTAATAAGCGGACACTGCCCCGTGCCTAATTGCAAATATACCGTTGAAAAGGCTCAAGATAAAAAAGTAATTCCAGATGCATTGCTTATGTCTAGCGGAAAAAATGGCTGCTATTGCGACAGAAAAGAAAACTCCCCAGTTATTGAGAAAACCAATGAATAGTCTTCCCCCTTGATCTAATGTTGCCCATCCCACATTTAGGAAAAATAATTGCCGGGAAAACTCACCGCCACTGTTGCTATCAATTAGGACAAATACTATTGCTCCGCCACACACCATGCCGAGTGCCAATATCAGAGCTCGTTTCGAATTGTTGACTAAGAGCCACAACCATCCCGCGATTGCGGCCAGGACGGCTGTTTGTTTAGTGTAAACAGCGAGTAAAAAGCAGAATCCCGCTATGGCCAGTGCTTTATTTGATTCAAGACCCCGGCGGATGAAAAAAAGTCCGATTAAAGAAAATGCAAGAGCAAGCCCATCTATACGAACCATGAGAAGATAGTAAGAGACATAAAGAGGGCTGGCGAAAAAAAGTAAAGCCCCAATAAGAGCCCAATAAGTCGAACTATTTTCAGTCTTGATGATAAGGAATATCATCAAGCCTATAGTTAAGGCTGCAAGCAATGAAAGCAGCCTCAACGGCCAGAATGCCAAACCGAAAACTTTGAGAAGTCCCCCTCCAAGAATAAAATAAACTGGAGGGTAATTAGAAACAAGAAGTGGATAAGTATTAATGTTTTTATATAACGGTTCTCCCAAGGCCACTCGCCAGGATTGATAAACATGATATCCCTCAAAAGAATCCCATTCGAATGGATAAAGGAGCATCGATATCGCGTAATGGGAGAAATTGATAAACATTGCTGCCAAAAGAATGAAAAGTAACAATAAAGGAAGTATACTGGCTACGGTATTCTCTTTTTTCATTTGTATCGAGGATGGGGAATCATTATCTATGCAATGTTTCAAAGCCGGACTCCTTCGTTAAGATCTTCGTTTTAATGCCATATTAGAATTTAATAATCTGGCATGAAGATGATACTCGATCTTTAATATTCAATTCGGAATCGGCAAGTAACGCCGGAAAATTTATGGCGGAATCAGAGTCGTACACTAAATAATAATAAATTTGGCAAATAGTAGCTAAACCTTACTCAAAAATCTGAATGGCGAAAACCAACAGTCTACAAATAATGTCATAAGAGGGGGGATAAAATATAGAAAAAGTGCTCCAATATGCTACAATTTGTTAACTAAAGTAAATCAGGAGGCTGACTATGAAAACATACGCAATACATCATAACCTACCATTTTCCCCAACGATAACATCTTTTACCGGGCCCGGACACGGAATTCTATAGTTTTTAGCCGAGTTTTTGTATTTTTAACGGTATTTATAATGAAGACTCGGGTGGTAGCGATAACGGGAAGCTGTTGCCTATCCAAGCCCCCGATTCAAGACCCGATGATGATTGATCGCTATGCCAGGAGCGGGAGGATATCCTCGAAGCGATCGATCGTATAGGTGGGCCGATAGGAGGTTTCTCCTTCCTGGGATACGTTCCTCTTCTGGATCGATGCCGCCGAATAATAGTTTAATTTGGCCCGGGCTTCAGGAGATATAACCGTGCCGTAGCGGGCCCAGACATCGGGGATCCCCACCTCCTGGGCGATCCGGATGTCCTTCTTGCAGTTGTCCCCCACCAGGATCGCCTGGTCGGGTCTAATCCCTTCATCCTCCAAGATGAGGCGGAGCCCGGCAATGCTTGGCTTCTCATGCTCCAGGGGCAGCTGGACTACTTTCCCCACCCGGGAACAGTAGAACCCGGTCTTGATCCGGTTGATGATCAGTTTGTCCAGCAATGGTCCTTCCGGGAGGGGGTAGGTCCGGAGCGCGTAGAGAGCCCAGATATACTGTGAAACATCGAGGAGTTCCAGCCGTTGTTCGGCGGAGAAAGCCGGCGCGTCGCTGAGGACGATGATCCGGATGCCGTTGTTGATGAGTTTCCACATGGTCCGGGCGACACCGGGGTAGAGCTTGAGGGTTTCCTTGCGGGTCTGGCTGAAGATGTGCCGGGTCGGGGTAATCAGCTCTTTCTGGAAACGGGCAAAGTCGCCCCGGAGGTCCTGGAAGACGTCGGCTTCCTGCAGGACGAAAGGGTATTCATTGGTACGGTGTTTCTCGAAGATCTTTTTAATCGATTCCACGATCCGGTCCTGGTGGATGCCGGTCTGTCGTTGGAGATAATTCACCATCGCTTCCAGGCAGGGCACGATGTACTCGACCCAGTTGTAAATCGTGTTGTCGGCGTCAGTGATCAGTGTGGTGATCCCGGGCAATTTTTTCATGGGTTTCGCTCCTTGAGTTATGACGAAAAAAGGGATACTGTATCATAAATTAGCGGCTTCGCCGCTAATTTAGTGAATATTTTTCGTAATGAATCGGTCGGAGGACACTAATAAGTAGCGCCAAAGGCGTTACTTAATAAATGGGCGAATGGCGGAATTGGCATACCCCGTTACCGGTTTAACTTTACAGGGGCGAATGGCGGAATTGGCATGCCCCGTTATCGGTTGAACTTTATAAGGGCGAATGGCGGAATTGGCATACGCGCTGGATTTAGGATCCAGTCCCGAAAGGGATGGGAGTTCGAGTCTCCCTTCGCCCATTTAAAGTTCAACCGATAACGGAGCAGGGCGCCTCGGCCCGATGAAATCGGGCCTGGATTTAGCCCCGCAAAATCGAGTTCATTTTGAACTCGATCGCGGGGTCAACCCTTCGGGTTGAGATCCAGTCCCGAAAGGGGTGGGAGTTCGAGTCTCCCTTCGCCCATAAAATTTTCCTACGGAAAATTTTATCTGTAAATACTGGTGCCAAGACCGGTATTTAGAGTATTGTTTTTAGAGTTGATTAGAGACGTAGTCGTTGTATACAATGCGCGAGAGTCGAACCAGGAGTATGGCGGTTCGGTTTTTATTCTGAAAAACTGACTCAATTATTATTTTTCTGTTGCCGGAGGCGGCAGAAAAATAATAAGCGGGAGTAGCTCAGTGGTAGAGCCCCACGTTGCCAACGTGGTTGTCGCGGGTTCAAATCCCGTCTCCCGCTCTTTATTCCGGTTGATGCGGCTTCACCGTGCAAGCCGGCGCCGGGAAATGCACTCTTCCCCGGAAAGCCCGGCGGCAGGCTGCCGTATCAACTATTTTTCTGTTATGGAGATATAATGATGACTAAAGTCGATATACGGGACCTCCATCCCTGCCGGCGGGAACTGACGATCGAGATTCCCCTCGAAGCGATGGAGGAGGAGATGGGGTCCGTGTACGCCCGGCTTTCCCGGGGGCGCCGGATTCCCGGATTTCGTCCCGGCAAGGCCCCCCGGAAGATCCTGGAAAAATATTTCCGGGATGAAGCCCGTTCTGAAACGGTCGGCAACCGGGTCCGCCGGGGGTATCTGGACGCGGTCCGGGAGCAGGAGATCGAGGTTTTCGGTGACCCGGATTTCAGCGAGATCGACTGGCCCGAGGCAGGCCCCCTGCGCTTCAAGGTCGCCGTCGATGTCCGGCCGATGGTGGAGCTGAAGAATTACCGGGGGATCCGCCTCACCGGTACCGATTGCCGGGTCGAGGACACGGAAGTGGATCGAACCCTGGAAGGGTTGCGGGAACGGTCCGCGACCTTTGAAACAATTAACGGGCGTCCTCTCCGGGAAGGGGACTGGGCGCTGGTAGACTACCGTCCGTCCGGCCATGCCGATGAGAATTGGGTTGAAGGGACCCTGGTCGAGATCACCTCTCCCGATCACGAGGGGATCGGGTCTCAGCTGGCCGGGATGCCGGCCGGCGAGAGCAGATCGGTCACGATACCCCCGGCCGGCGATCAGAATGCCGACGCGGCCCCGCTTGAGGTCGAGATTCGCCTCCGGGAGATCAAGAAAAGGAATCTCCCCGAAGCCAGCGATGAATGGGCCCGCACCTGGGGTCAATTCAGCGGTTTGGAAGAGCTGCGCGGACAGATCCGTGAAGACATCAGGCAGAGGAAGGAACTGGAGCAAAAAAGATCGTTGGAAGAGCAGGCCATCGAGTATCTCCTGAAAAAACACACCTTTCCCCTGCCGCCGGCTACCCTGGATTCTCTTATCGAAGAGTACCGAAAAGAAGTGAAAGAACAGGCCGATCGCGCCCTTTCGGCCGGAAGAGAAAAAGTCCCGGAAGAAAAGATTGCCGAGATCGCCCGCCAGAGGGCGGAGGCGGATCTTCGGCTTATTTTTATTTTATCGGCGATCGCCCGGGCGGAAAATCTTGAAGTCGATGCCCGCCTCCTCGGGGAGGAGGTGGCCCTGCTGGCTCGCCAGAAGGGGGTTTCTCCGGTGGAGTACCGGAGGGAACTGGAGGAGAGCGGCCGGCTCGGGGTCGTCAGGGATAGACTGCTCCGTCGCCTGGCGACGGATTTCATCATCAAAGAGGCGAAAATCAAGTAAGGAGACACCCCATGAAGGAACCGCATTCCCAGCTCATTCCCATGGTCGTCGAACAGACCGGCCGGATGGAACGAGCCTATGATATTTATTCACGCCTTTTAAAAGACCGGATCATTTTTCTGGGGACGCCCGTTGACGACTCGATCGCCAATCTGGTCGTTGCCCAGTTGCTCTATTTGCAGATGGAAGATTCGGAGAAGGACATCAATCTTTATATCAATACCCCGGGCGGAGCGGTGACCGCGGGGCTGGCGATTTATGACACCATGCAGTTTGTCCGGTGCGATGTCACCACCTATTGCGTCGGACAGGCCAGCAGCATGGGCGCGTTGCTCCTGGCGGCCGGGAGCAAGAAGAAAAGATTCGCGCTGCCCCACGCCCGGATAATGATCCATCAGCCCTGGGGGGGAACCCAGGGCGCCGCTGTTGATATCAGCATTCAGGCCAAAGAGATCCTCCGCCTGCGCAAGAAGCTGAACGAACTGCTGGCTCTCCATACCGGGCAGACCTTTGAGCGGGTCGAGAAAGACGCAGACCGCGATTTCTACATGTCCGCGGAGGAGGCGGTCGCCTACGGGGTCGTGGACGCGGTGATCAGCAAGAAAAAGGATAAATAATCCGATGAGTTCCCCTACCCAGGGAGGGAGCGGCCTTCCGCGATGTTCTTTCTGCGGGCTGCCGCCGGCCGAGACCGGACGCCTGATTACCGGCCAGGAAGGCCTGATCTGCGAAAAGTGCGTCCGGCTCTGCTCCGAGATGTTGGCGGAGGAGAAGCCGAAGAAGAAGCGCCCGGGCCTTCCCGCCCGCACCCCCACCCCCCGAAAGATCAAGGAATACCTGGATCAGTATGTGATCGGCCAGGACCAGGCGAAAAAGACGCTGGCGGTGGCGGTGCACAACCACTACAAGCGCATTCGGGAAGCGGGTAAATCCAGCGCCGTGGAGCTGGAGAAGAGCAACATTCTTCTCGTGGGGCCCACCGGCAGCGGAAAGACGCTCCTGGCCCGCACGCTGGCCCGGTGCCTCCACGTCCCCTTCGCCATCGCCGATGCCACCACCATCACGGAAGCCGGATACGTGGGTGAGGACGTGGAGACCATCGTCCTGCGTCTTCTCCAGTCCGCGGATTACGACGTTGAGAGCACCCAGACCGGGATTATTTATATCGATGAGATAGATAAGATCGCCCGCCGGACCGAGAATGTTTCCATTACCCGGGACGTTTCCGGCGAGGGGGTCCAGCAGGCGCTGTTAAAGATATTTGAAGGGACGGCCTGCAATGTCCCGCCCAAGGGAGGGAGGAAACACCCCCATCAGGAGTTTATCCGGGTGGATACCACGAACATTCTCTTCATCTGCGGGGGGGCCTTCAACGGCCTTGAGGACACGGTCCGGCGTCGTCTGGGGAAAAGGCTCATCGGTTTTAACAAGGCCGGCGTCACGGGCGCGGAGATGAAGCGCGGCGACCTGCTCTCCCTGGTCGAACCGGAGGATCTTATCAAGTACGGGATGATCCCGGAGTTTGTCGGACGTCTCCCGGTGGAGACCGCCCTCTATGATCTGGGGAAGGAAGATCTGGTCAAGATACTCACCGAGCCGAAAAATGCCCTCCTCAAGCAGTATGCCCGGCTGCTGGAGATCGAGGGGGTGGAACTGAAATTTACCGCCGGCGCGCTGGGGTTCCTGGCCGATGAGGCGATCCGAAAGGGCACCGGCGCCCGGGCGCTCCGGAGCATCCTGGAGCGCGTCATGCTTGACATCATGTACGAAGTGCCGTCCCGCAGGGACCTGCATACGTTTGAGCTGACCCAACCGCTCCTGAAGAAGCTCTGCCGGCAGACGTCCTCTCTTGATTCCTCTCCCCAGGCGGCATAGAAAAATTTCCGGAGCCCCAAGATGAATGCCCCGACCAGAGAATACCCCCGGCATATCGCCATTATTATGGACGGGAATGGCCGCTGGGCGGAGAAACGCGGGCTTTCCCGTCTGGAAGGTCATCGCGCCGGCGCCGAAGCGGTACGGAGAATCACCACCGCCGCCGCGGAGATGGGACTGCGCTATCTGACCCTTTACGCTTTTTCGGTCGAGAACTGGCGTCGCCCCCGGCGGGAGATCCAGGGCTTGATGCGTTACCTGAAAGAGTACCTGAAAAGCGAGCTGCCCGTGATGCAGAAGAACAATGTCCGCCTCCGGGCCATCGGACGTATCGGGGAATTCCCCTCCGGGGTTCAAAAGGTACTGTCCCGGACGATCTACGCCACCGCCCGGAATACCGGTCTGACCTTGACCCTGGCCCTCAACTACGGCGGACGGACCGAGATCGTCGACGGGGTGAAAAAAATCGTGCGGGCGGCCCTGGCGGGGGAGATCGACCCGGAAAAGATCGATGAAGCTTTTTTCTCCCGGTATCTCTATGACGGCGATCTCCCCGACCCCGATCTGCTGATCCGGACCAGCGGCGAGATGAGGATAAGCAATTTCCTGCTCTGGGAGATCTCCTATACCGAACTCTGGGTGACGCCCGTTTGCTGGCCCGATTTTAACCGGGAAAACCTTCTGGAAGCGATCGGGGACTACCGGAAAAGAGAACGCCGCTTCGGCGGTCTTATTTTTCCTTCGGAAAAATAAGAGTGTCCCGCTTTATTTCATAAATCGGGATAGTTTTAAACACAGACGACAATAAAAGAAATAAAAACTTCATCAGCATCATGTCCCGGGAATCGAGTGTGGGCTGAGGTTTGAAAGGCTTTGTTACATCATCGCCACGATGGAATGATTTTAGTTTAACCAGCAGATCCGACGAAGTGGATCCACTACATTTGCGTCGAAGGTGCAAATGTATAAATTCTCATGTCTAAAACGAGAGTGATAACCGCGATTCCGCTGATCCTGATTTTGATCAGCGTCATTTACTTCAGCTTCAAGGCCCCGATCCTTTTTTTCCTGGTCGGCAACCTCTTTGTCGGCCTGGGGTTGCGTGAATTTTTGCGGATGACCCATGGGATCAGAGGAGCGGGCATTCTGGGGGGGCTCTGTCTTTTTTCCTCGGTTTTTATCGCCTCCGTCGGGCATAATGCTCTGCCTCCCCATCTCGCCGTTTTCGTGGGAAGCATCTGGGGGGACGCCGTCCTTTTCGTCATTGTCGCGGGTTTGTTTGTCTTTCAGGCCACCCGCCGGGAAGGCGGTGATGCCGTCAGCAAGATCAGCACCACCCTGACCGGGATTATCTATGTGGCCTGGCTCTTTTCTTTTCTTCCCCGGATTGACTATTATTTCCATTGCGCCCCGACCGGGGCCGGGGACGGCCGGTTCTACGTCTTCTTTCTCTTTCTGGTCGTCAAGGTTAACGACAGCGCGGCCTATTACATCGGATCGCAATGGGGCCGTCATAAGCTTATCCCCCGCATCAGCCCCGGCAAGACCGTCGAGGGAGCGATCGGAGGTGTTTTGGCCGGGGGCTTGAGCGGGGTGGCGGGAAAGTTCATCTTCTCTCTTGATCGCCTTAACTGGCCGGCGGCGTTCACCCTGGGTCTGTTCCTGGGGATAGCGGCGGTGATGGGGGATCTGGCGGAGTCCCTCCTCAAGAGGTCAGCCGGGCAGAAGGACTCGGGACGGACGCTGCCGGGCATGGGAGGGATACTCGATCTCCTGGATAGTCTCTTCTTCACCACCCCCCTGCTGTATCTCTATATGAAACTGGTGCTGAAACTGTGATGATGCAGCGACTTCAGTGCAACTTCTAACCACGAAGGACACGAAGCTCACGAAGGGATTATAAGACAGAAATAATGCTTATATTTTCATTCGGGCTTCGTCATTCGGATTTAGTCATTAACATCTCCAGATAATAAGATACGAAGGAATACCAGATAATTTAGAATCACCCACATAAAACAAAAAAGAACCCATTCCCCCTATTTTTCTTCGTGTTCTTCGTGTTCTTCGTGGTGATTATTTGTTTTTTCTGGGCTAAGTTATATGAAAAAGATCGTCATCCTGGGTTCCACCGGGTCGATCGGCACCAATACCCTCGATGTGGTCCGTCATGACCGCGAGACCTTCCGGGTTATCGGGCTGGCGGCGGGAGGGAATATCGACCTTCTGGAACGTCAGATAGAGGAATTTCGGCCATTCCGGGTGGCGGTCACCGGAGATCAACAGGCGCGGCGCCTGCGGGATCGGCTGGGGAATGAGGGGGTTGAGGTCCTCGGAGGAGAAAAGGGGTTACACGATCTGGTCTCCAAAGCGGAGGCGGATCTGGTAGTCGTGGCGATACCGGGGACGGCCGCCCTGCTGCCGACATTTAAAGCCATTGAGCGGGGAGAAGATATCGCCCTCGCTTCCAAGGAAATACTGGTGGCGGCGGGGGAACTCGCCGTCGCGCTGGCCGCGAAGAGCGGGAGTCGGATTATTCCCGTTGACAGCGAACATTCGGCGATTTTTCAGTGCCTGAGGGGGGAGAAGAAGGAGTCGATCCGGAAGATCATACTCACCGCCTCCGGAGGACCTTTTCTGAACGCTTCCCGGGCCGAACTGGAGAAGGTGACCGCCGAGGAGGCTCTCAAACATCCTCGCTGGAAGATGGGGCGGAAAGTTACCCTGGACTCGGCGACCATGATGAACAAGGGACTGGAGGTGCTGGAGGCGCACTGGCTCTTCGGGCTGCCCCTGGACCGGATCGATGTCGTTATCCACCCCCAGAGCATCGTTCATTCCCTGGTCGAGATGTCCGACGGATCCCTTCTCGCCCAGTTAAGCCGGCCGGACATGCGCCTGCCGATCTCCTACGCCCTCTATTATCCGGCTCGCGCGCCCCATTTTTTCCAAGAGACAACCCTGCCCGGTCTGGAGCCGCTGACATTCCGCGAGCCGGACCGGGATCTCTTCCCGGCACTGGACCTGGCCCGGGAAGCCGGTTCCGTCGGCGGAACACTGCCGGCGGTAATGAACGCGGCCAATGAAATCGCGGGAGAGGCGTTCTTGGCAAATAAGATCCCGTTTACCGGGATCATGGAGGTAGTGGCGGGGGTGATGGGAGAACATGAGCCTGTTCCCGCCCTCGATCTCGCCGCGATCATGGCCGCGGATCGCCGGGCCCGAAGAAAGACAGAAGAAATGATCGGGGTTTACCGGCAGAGAGCATAAATGCTACTTTGTATAATCTGGAATCGAAAAACATAATCAAGGAGTAATGAAGTGCTGGAGTGTTGAAAGGCCGTCCCCATCACTCCACTACTCCATCACTCCAATACTCCGGAACGCTGCCCGAGTGAAACGAGGGCTGCGTTCCCATACGAGGCGGTTGAGATGGAAGAGTTGGTTGTCTGGCTGATCAGGATAGCGAAGTTCGCCGTCTTGTTGGGGATCTTGATCTTTGTCCATGAACTGGGTCATTTTCTGCTGGCGAGACGCTTCGGGGTTTACATCAAGAAGTTCTTCCTCGGTTTCGATATCGGTGGTCTGAAGATCTTCAGCTTCCAGGGGAAAGAGACCGAATACGGGATCGGCATCCTCCCCCTGGGAGGATACGTCAAGATGGCCGGGCAGGAAGATCTGCCGCCGGGTGACGATGAAGCCCGGGAGCAACTGGAGGAGGAGGATAGAGATATTCCCCCGGAGAGGCGGTTCGACCGCAAGCCCCTTCATCAGCGAGCGGCGATTGTCTTTGCCGGTCCTCTGATGAATCTGATCCTGGGTCTGGTCGTGTTTATCCTGATCGCCATGATCGGGATTCAGGTCCCTCTTGATGAAGATGGACCGTTGGTGGGGGAGGTGGAACCGGGTTTGCCGGCGTCGGCAGCCGGTTTGCAACCGGGAGATCGGATCGCGGCAATAGCCGGTGAACGGATAAAAGATTGGCGTGAACTGAACTGGAAGATGATGGTATCGGATCCCGGGACCGAATTAGCTATTACTGTGGAAAGAGATGGGGAAAAACGGGAAGTCCAGGTCACGCCTGAGAAGTTTCGAGGAGCAAGTTATCCCCGAATCGGCATTTCTTCGGGAGGAAAGGTTAGTATTTGGAATATTCAGACCGATTCCCCCGCTTTCCAAGCCGGTCTCCGGGTGAAGGATATTATTACTTCCATTAACGGGACCCCGGTCTTTTCTCCGGGGTATATCCATCCGTTTGATGACCTGCTCAGTGGGTATGAGAAAAGTACGGCAATCGTGGATATCTATCGCCCGGAAACGGAGGAATCTCTCGCATTGGAAATACCTATTTATAGGGAGAATCATATACCGGGACTTCTTCTCGATGGCAATCAGGTGGCAAGTGTAAACCAGCGGGCCTCCACGGCGGTACAGGAATTGAAAAAAGGCGACCGGGTGGTGGCGATAGATGGTGAAACTATGCCCCCCGAGCAGATTGCCGAAAAGATCCAGTCAGTCCCCCCCGGCTCTGAAATTGGACTGACGATAAAACGTCCCGGTTGGATGTTTTTCAAACCGGCCGCCCGGTTCCTGGTCCGGGCAAAGGTATCGCCGGTATCATCGATAGAGGGGATAAATCCCGTCATTACGGGGGAAACAAAGCGCATCCGATATTCCGGACTGAAGGCCGTCACGGTTGGTGCCGGGATGGCTCTGGATAGCATCAAGCAAATGTTCGGTGTTTTTTACATGATGATCGTCGGCAAGATCGAAACTTCGGAAGTGGCTGGTCCAGTGATGATCTTTCAAATAACCAGTCAGGTCCATGGCTTGGCCGATCTGCTCGTACTTCTCGCCCTGATCAGCATCAATCTCGGGATTATCAATCTATTCCCATTCCCCGTCCTGGATGGGGGGCACCTTCTTTTTCTCTCCCTGGAATCGATTATCAGGCGTCCACTTTCACCCCGGTTTTTATCCATCGCCCAGCAACTCGGCCTGGCGATGATCGCGGTTCTTTTCCTGCTTATCACGTATAACGATATTCTTCGGGTGTTGGGATATAGGTGAAGCAATAATTTGAAGAGACATCATACTCGGCAAATCATGGTGGGAGAGGTCCCCGTCGGGGGAGGGGCCCCCGTTACCGTCCAATCGATGACCAAGACCGACACCCGGGACGCGGCCGCGACCGGGGGGCAGATCGCCCTCCTGGCCGCCGCCGGGTGCGAGATTGTCCGGGTGGCGGTCCCCGACCAGGCCGCCGCCGCCGCCATCCCGGCCGTCTGCCGGGATTCCCCGATCCCGGTGATCGCCGATATCCACTTCGATCACCGCCTGGCCCTGGCCGCGATCGCGGGAGGGGTGGCCGGCCTGCGGATCAACCCGGGGAACATCGGGACGGCCGCAAAGGTCAGGGAAGTCGTTCGGGCCTGCCGGGAAAGGACTATTCCCATCCGGGTCGGCGTGAACGAGGGGTCCCTGAGCAAAGAGATGATGGATAAATACGGCGGCCCCACCCCCCGGACCCTGGTCGAGAGCGCGCTCAAGGAAGTGGCGGTAATCGAGAAAGAGGGGTACGGGGAAATCAAGATATCGGTGAAGGCATTCGATGTTTTTACCGCCCGGGAGGCCTACCGGCTTCTTTCCCGCGCCACCGATTATCCCCTTCACATCGGGATCACCGAGGCCGGCCCGCCGGTCCCGGGTACGGTCCGTTCCGCGATCGGGATCTCCATGCTCCTTCTGGAGGGGATCGGCGATACCATCCGGGTCTCCCTGAGCGCCGATCCCGTCCGGGAAGTGCGGGTAGGGAAAGAAATTCTGCAGACCCTGGGGTTGAGGAGCTTCGGTCCCGTCATCGTCAGCTGCCCGACCTGCGGCCGCACCCGGGTCGATCTCCTGGCTCTGCTCGGGGAGGTCGAGAACCGGATCGCCGCCTTACCCGGTCTGGACAGGCTGTCCGGCCTGAAAATAGCGGTGATGGGGTGTGAAGTCAACGGCCCGGGCGAAGCCCGCCTGGCCTCCCTCGGCATCGCGGGGGGAAAAGAGAGCGCCCTCCTTTTCAAAAGAGGGCAGCTGATCGGACGCTTTCCCGTTTCCGAGGCAGTGGACGCCCTGATTGATGAAATAAAGAAAGGCGCGGTCTAGGAGCCTCTCCGAGTAATGATCTCTGACGCCCAGCCTGTCACCGGCCAGCGAATTAAAATGATGCGGCTGGCATCTCCCGTCTCGCCGGACCTCGCATCCGGCCCCCCGGCGCTCGAACCGCGTCGAAAGCCATTATTAAGGCCGGCTTTCCGTCCGAGAAAATATTTCTGGCCGGCGGCAGTTTTCATTGCGGCACTGACGATTCGGCTGATCTATGGGTTAACCGGGCCGGGGGAACTGTCCGATCCGGACGAAGCCGTCTACCGGGCGATCGCCTCCAATATCCTGGAGGGGAAAGGCATTATCCTCAATCGGTATCGAGAGGCTTCCTTCCCTCCCCTCTATCCCGTCTTTCTGGCCGGACTGCAGCGGATAGGCCTAGGATCGATCAGGGATATCCGGTTGGCGCAGGCTTTTCTCGGCGCCGGATCCTGTCTCTGGCTGATGGGAATCGCCCGCGCGGCGTTCCCCCGGCACGCGAACAGTCTGGGAGTGATTGCGGCTCTGTTTCTGGCCGTATACCCCCCCGCGATCTGGTATGGCCGACAGGTGATGACCGAAACGGTCTTTCTGTTTCTTCTTCTCTCCGGGATGTACTGTCTTTTCCGCGGTATCGCGGGGCGGGGAATGTATTATTGGCTGGGGGGGGCGGCGATCTTTTTCGGACTGGGGATGCTCTGCCGTCCGACATTGATGCCGTTTGCCTTTGTCATCCCTCTCTGGATAGTGTTTGTGCGGCCGGATCTTCGATTCCGGCGCCTGGTCAGTTATCTGTTACCTCTCATACTGGTGATCGCTCCCTGGGGAATCAGAAATTACCGGCTTTTTCATCGGATCGTCCCCATTACCACCCAGGCCGGCAATATCCTTTATCTGGCCAACAACCCCTTGGCCACGGGCGGGACAGTCAGCATCAGCTATTATCTGAATGCAGGGGTCTACCATCCGGGGGATGAAGAGGACGAACTGTCCTATAATCGGGAATACGGCCGGCGGGCGGTCGCCTTTATCGTTGCCTCGCCGCCGCGGTTTTTCCGCCTTTGCTGGCGGCGGTTGGCCTGGTTTTATCATCTGGACGGACATTATCATCGCCCTGTTTTGCTCATCCCTTTCTGGGGGATCATCGTTCTGGCCGGCGCCGGTTTTTGGCTGGTCCGGGAGCACTGGAAAATAACCGTTCCCCTTATTCTCCTGATCATGAATTTTACGGTTATTCACATGGTCTTTCCGCCCGAGGGACGATACCGGCTGCCCGTCATGCCCGTTTTTTTCCTGTTCGCGGCGGTCGCCTTAACCCGATTTATTCATAATCGGGTTATGTTGAAAAACGCCAGAGCCGGAATGAATATAAATGATATAAGGCAATAACCATAGTATGCTCTTGGGCAAACACTTATCGGCGAATATTTATTATTTATCGCGTTGTTGCGAATAGGAATAAGACGTTGGCCTATCGGTTAAGAAAAAACAGTATGCTGCAGCCTCATAACCGGGATTACAACACATAACTATATTGAACTTAAGATAATAACCTGGATTATTCATGAAAATTGAAAATTTTCATGAATAATCCAGGTTAAGTGAAATCTATTCCCGTTTGAGCAACGCTCATGAGTGAAGTGCAACGAATTGCCGGCAACACGGCGGCTCTGTTTTTCGGCCGGGGCATCCGCCTTCTGGTCTCCATCGTGCTCGGGGTTGTGCTGGCCCGTTATCTGGGACAGATCCATTACGGTAACTGGACTGTCGCCCGCTCACTCTGCGCCCTTCTGACTATCCTGAGTTCTCTCGGGTTGAGCAAGATCGCCATCCGGGAGTGTATCGTCAAACCGGCTGCGGCGGGGCGTTATCTGGGGACCGTGCTCGTGCTGAATGCCGCGTTTTCCCTCGTCAGCATTCTGGTCGCCGTGCTGCTGGTCTATGGCCTCGGGTATCACGCCGAGATAGCCTGGCTGGTCTTCATCGCCCTCGGGATCTATATTCTCTCTTCCCTGGGGGAGAGTTTTGTTATCCAGTTTCGCACCCACGAAAAGATGGGGTATGAGGCGCTGATTAATGCCTGCAAGGATATTCTCCTCATGCTTCTGGTCTTCCTGGCCATCTATCTCTCCTGGGGTGTTTTGCGGATCTCCGCCATTTATCTCTTCTCGGCCGCCGCCTACGTTCTATTTTCCTGGGTCCTGACGCGGAAAAAGTTCCCGGATTCTCCCCTCTCCGTGGATATGTCTCTTGCTCCCCGCCTTGTCTTCGCCGGTCTCCCCCTGGCCCTGGCCATCTTTTTCAATTCCTACCACGAGGTGACCAGGATCATCATTCAGAAAACGGTCGGCTCGTCCGGTGCCGGGTATTACAGCGCGGCGGTCCTCCCCTATATGGCCCTGGAAAGCACGGTTATCATCGCCATCATGGGGGCCGTCTTCCCCGTTCTCTCCCGCCTTCACCTGACCGACCGTCCGGGGTTGACCTCCCTCTATCGGAGGATGAGCAGATATCTTTTCATGCTCTCCCTGCCGGTCGCTCTCTACTGCATATTTTTAGGTGACGAGCTGATATTGATCATGTTCGGCCCGGAATACCTGGACGCCGTCCCGGTTCTGAAAATGTTGGGACCGGTCTTTGTTCTCATGTTTCAGAACTACCTGCTCTATAACGCGATGGTCGCCTGCCGGAGGGAATGGAGCTTTGCCCTGATCGTTGGTTGCAGCGCTCTGATTAACGCTTTGGCGGCATTCTTTTTTACCACCCTTCTCTCCCGATCCGCCGCTCCGATCGTGATCGGAAATTCGACCGCCGGGGTCGGGATCCGGCTGATCGGGGTTACGGGAGGTCCGATCGCTCTGATCATCGCCCAGTTCTTTACCGTGATCGTTCTCAGTTTGGTTCTTTACCGGGAATACGGGCAGGTTTTTATTTTTCGCAGATGGATCCGCCCCGCCGCCGCCGCCCTTCTCACGGGCGGCTTGATCCGGTGGGAGGGGATCCTGGATCTCCCGGCGGGGGTGGTCCTCGCCTCCAGCGCGGTCTTTTACGGCCTGCTTCTCTTTTTCTTCAAAAGCTTCGATCGGACGGATCAGGAGATACTGATGTCTGTTCTTTTTGCCGCCCGGAAAAAATAGGAATGTGCAAGCATTGAACCGACAGTGCAGGGATATTTTAAAGAAAATTCGTGTAATTCGCGTAATTCGTAGTTTTATTTATTCGCCCGAGCGAAGCGAGGGCTAAGTTCTATGAAGAAAGTCGCCATGATCTTCTCCCGGTTCCCCTGCTACGACGAGGTTTTTATCCTCCGGGAGATGGTGGCCCTTGACCGGCTGCTGGATCTGGCCGTTTTTTCCCTGAAGAAGAGCGGGCGGGAACCCGTCCGCCACGCCATCGGCAATCGGCTGGCGGAGAGGGCGGTCTATTCCGGGTTCCTTTTCGACCGGAAAGTCCTGGGGGAAACCCTGCGACTTTTATGTACCCGTCCCCGGGTTTTCGGGGGGATGGTTTTTTCCGTGTTCAGGATGAATCGGGGGGATGCCGAGTTTCTCTGGAAGTCCCTCGCTTGTATCCCCCAGGCAATATACTTCGCCTCTGTCTGCCGGAAGCGCGGCATCGAGCACGTTCACGGCCAGTGGGCCACCTATCCGGCCCTGACGGCCTTCTGTATCTCCCGGATCAACGGGATCCCCTTCAGCTTCACCGGGCATGCCCATGATATTCACGTCAAGACCGTCGGGCTGGGGTTCAAGCTGCGCCGGGCGGCTTTTGTGATTACCTGCACGGCCGATAACAAACGGTATCTTCTGGACCTTGCCCCGGAGATCAGCCCGGAGAAGGTGAGGGTCGTCTATCACGGGATCGACCTGGATAACTATCGGTTGAAGGACGTCCTGCCCCGCCCGGAGGAGGGGGGGAGGGAGGAGTCCTCCCCTCCGCGGATGTTTCATCTTCTCTCCGTGGGCAGCCTCTTCGAATGCAAGGGATTTGAATATCTGATCGATGCCTGCGCCCTTCTGGCGGCGGAGAAGTTTGAATTTCACTGCCGCATTGTCGGGGGAGGGTATCTGGAAGAGAAACTGCGAACCCTGGTCAGGGAAAAGAACCTGGAGAGGCACATCACCTTCACGGGTTACCAGGCCCAGGAGGATATGCCGCGACATTACCGGTGGGCCGATATTTTTATTCTCCCCGCCGTGCTCAAGATTCACTGGGGGATCCCCAACGTTTTGCTGGAGGCATTGGCTGTCGGCGTTCCGGTTGCCTGCACCCCGCTCCCGTCGTTGCCGGAACTGATCGATGACCCGCCCTGCGGTTTCATCATCCCCGAAAAAGATCCCGATGCCATCGCCGAACTGGTGAAGAGGGTCGGTGGAGATGCCGAATTGCTGAAAAATCTCGGCCGATCCGGCAGGAAGAAGATAGAACGGTTATGGGACATCCGGGTGACCAGTCGGCAGATCGTGGCTCTCTTCTCATCCCATCACCCTCGGTAATAGTATGCTGTTCGCGAAATCAGTCATATTGAAAAATAATTAAACCACGAAGATCACGAAGATGATTAAAAAACAAAATAAATCATCTTCCGTATCCCCAATAATTCTTCGTGCACTTCGTGCCCTTCGTGGTACATTCCTTCATTGATTTTCTTTTCTCGTTTCTTCATGTTCTTCATGTCCTTCATGGTATAGTCAGCCGTTAAGGAGAAAATAATGATTAAATTAGGGATTATCGGTGTCGGCGGTTGGGGAAAGAATCTGCTGAGGAATTTTCAGGAACAGCCCGGCGCGGAAGTCGTTATCGCCGCCGATCTGGTGGAATCCCGGCTGGACGCCGCCCGCGCGAAGTATCCCGGGATGGAGGTCACCGCCGACTACGGACGGATCTTGAGTGACCCTTCCATTCGGGCGGTGGTGGTGGCCACGCCGGGAAGTACCCACTGCCGGATCGCCCGGGACTGCCTGGCGGCCGGTAAAGACGTTTTCGTGGAGAAGCCGATGGGGCTGACCGCCGCCGAGTGCCGGGAACTCTGTGAACAGGCTCAGAAACGGGAATTGATTCTGATGGTCGGGCATCTCCTGCTGTATCATCCCGCGGTCATCAAATTAAAAGAAGAACTCAGCGGCGGTACCATCGGGGATCTTTATTATCTCTACAGCCAGCGGGTCAACCTGGGGAAGATCCGGCGGAGCGAGAACGCTCTCTGGACTTTTGCTCCCCACGATGTGTCGGTCGCCCTCTACCTCATCGACCGGGAACCCCGCTCGGTTTCCGCGCGGGGAGAGTCGTATATTCAGGACAATGTGGCTGATGTGGCTTTCATCACCATAACTTTTCCCGACCGGATTATGGCTCATCTTCATGTCAGCTGGCTCGACCCCCATAAAATCAGACGCGTGACCATTGTCGGGAGCAGGAAGATGATGGTCTTCGACGACATGGACAGCAGCGAGCCGATCAGGATTTACGATAAGGGAGTGCCCGAGAACCTCGCCTATGACACGTATGGGGAATATCTGAATCTGCGCTATGGAGACGTGCAGATACCCTGGGTGAAGGCCGGAGAACCCCTGCAGGCGGAGACCGGACATTTCATTCGCTGCGTGCAGGAGCGCCGGCGTCCCCTGACCGACGGTGAAAACGGCTACATGGTGGTGAAGGTGCTGGAGGCGGCTCAAAGGTCGCTGGAGGAAGGAGGGGTGACGGTAGAATTATAAGATCATGGTCATCATTATGGCGAAAAAGAAATATCAACATGGATTTGATATTGATATAAAATCCCAAATCTCAAGCACCTCGGCCTTTGGCTGAGGTGCTTGGAATTTGGAATTTTTATAGAAGGGAGAAATCGATGAAGAAATCAGAAAGTGCTGATCCCACCCAACCGGTAGATTATTATGTTCACCCTTCCAGCTACGTTGACGAGGGAGCGGTCATCGGGGAGGGGACGAAGATCTGGCATTTCAGTCATATCCAGTCCGGCGCCCGGATCGGGAAGAACTGCTCGATCGGACAGAACGTCAACATCGCCACCAATGTCCGGGTCGGGGATCAGGTAAAAATTCAGAACAACGTTTCAATCTACGAAGGGGTGGAACTGGAAGACTATGTCTTCTGCGGTCCCTCGATGGTTTTTACCAACATTCTCAACCCCCGGAGCGAGTTTCCCCAGCGCGGGAGCGAATTTTATAAAAAGACCCGGGTCGGGAGATCGGCCAGTATCGGGGCCAACGCCACCATTGTCTGCGGCCACACGATCGGACGTTGCGCTTTCGTCGGCGCCGGTTCCGTGGTCACCCGGGATGTCCCCGCTTACGCCCTGGTCTACGGGAATCCGGCCGTGGTCAGGGGGTGGGTCTGCGCCTGCGGGACCCGGCTGGCCTTCGATGATGAAAAAGCGCTCTGTTCCCGGTGCGGGAGGAAATACCGCAAACAAAACAACCGGGTTTCCTTGGAAGCCGCTGAAACAGGGAATAAATGAAGGAATTTACCACGAAGGACACGAAGTACACGAAGAATAATTGGGAAAATAAATAAAGATTCAGCATCTTTAAAAAGATTTTCGTGATCTTCGTGTTCTTCGTGGTTTTAATTGATTTAATTATGATCAGGGTCCTCTATGTCATCGATAAGATGGTCCGGGCGGGCGCCCAGAGACACCTCCGGCAGCTGATCTCGGGCCTGGATCCCGCCCGTTTTCAGGCAGTTGTCTGCTGTCTGCTGGAGAAAGGGCCTTGGGGGAAGGAACTGGAGGGAGAGGGGACGGTGGTGGACTCGCTCGGCCTGCGGAATATCATGGGGCCGCGTTTCTTCCGGGCAATCGCGGGGGTGCGCGGGGAGATCCGCCGTCACCGGATCTCGGTGGTGCATTCCTACCTCTTCGCGGCCAATATCATTGCTCCCCCGGCCGGCTTCCTCTCCGGCATCCCGGTGATCACCAGCCGGCGGGATACCGGTTTCTGGAAGAAAGATCGTCACCTCCTGGCCCACCGGGCGGTCAACCCGCTCTCATTCAAAATTACCGCCAATTCCGGCGCGGTGGTAACCTACCTGCTCCGCCGGGAGAAGGTCCGCCCGGAGAAGATCGTTCTTGTCCATAACGGAATAGAAGTGAGCCCCGGTGGCGCCGCGGTAAGGCTTCCGGACCCGGGGGAGACGATCAAGATCGGGACCCTCGGTAACATCCGCCCGGTCAAAGGGCTGGAGTATCTGCTGGAGGCGGCCGCTCGCCTGCCCGGGGAAATCCCCTGGGAACTGCAGGTCGGCGGCCGGGTGCTCGATCGACGATATCACGAGCGGCTCCGGGAACTGGGACGGAAGCTCGGTCTTGAAGGCCGGCTTATCTTCCGGGGAGAGATTGAAAACCCGGATTCGTTTTTGCGTAAGATGCATATCTTCGTTCTGCCTTCCGTCGCCGAGGGGTTCTCCAACGCCCTGCTGGAGGCGATGGCGGCCGGGAGGGCGGTGATCGCCACCACGGTCGGCGCCAATCCGGAGGCGATCGCCGACGGAGAAAGCGGATTCCTGGTGCCGGCGGGGGATAGTGCCGCCCTTGCCGATCGTCTGGCGGAATTACTGAGGAATCCGGCCCTGCTTCCCGAGCTGGGGGAGGCGGCCCGCCGCCGGGTGGCGGCCGAATTCTCCGCCGCCCGGATGTGCGCGAAGATGGAGGAGCTGTACTTCCTGGCCGCGGGATCGGCGACCGGCACGGCGGTTTACGGAGGCGATCATGGGAAGGGGTAGCCGCTTGCTGAGGAAGGTCATCCCGGCCCTCTCCCGGCCGGCCCGGTGCCTTCGGAGGGGAGGAGGGGTCCGGATTCTCATGTACCACCGGGTAAGCGATCTCCCCGGGGACCGCCTCTCCGTTGCCCCCGGGGAGTTTGCCCGACAGATGGATTATCTGGTCGAGGGGGGGCGTCGGGTGGAGGCGCTCCCGGCGGCGTTCTCCGAGAGGGAAGGGGGGAGGAGTGTGTTGGTCCTGACCTTTGATGACGGCTATCTGGATTTCTATCAGACGGTCTTCCCGGTTCTGAAGGAACGGAATCTCCCGGCCACGGTTTTTATCGTCACCGGATTTATTGACGGCACGATCGCTCCGGAACGGTATCGGTCCCACCCCGTTCCCCCGGCTCCGCTCTCCTGGGCCATGCTGGCGGAGATGGAGAGGAACCGGATCACCGTCGGGTCCCATTCGGTCACCCACCGAGAACTTACCGCATTGCCGGCGGTTGCCGCGGGGAGGGAGATCGCGGAGAGTGCCTCCATCATTGAGAAGAGATTGGGGGCAAGACCGTACTGGTTCTCCTATCCCCGGGGCAAGCACACGGTCGAGATCGCCGCCCGGGTGAAGGCGGCCGGATACCGGGGAGCGGTAACCGTCCGCCCGGGGCTGAACCGTCCCCCCTATGATTATTTTCGCCTCCGCCGGACCGAGATCTCCCGGGATGACGATCTGCGGGATTTCCGGATGAAGATAGAGGGGGCCTTTGATTTCTGGCATTACGTCTGGCAGAAAGTGGCGGGGAATTCACTCTGAGAGTATGTAATCACGAAGGACACGAAGAGCACGAAGGGAAATACCGGTAAGAGGTTGTAGCTGATTCGGCAAATCAATTATGGCTAAATTCCTTTCGAGACGAAGGTTGTCATCAGATAGTATGATACACTTTCCTTTGCTCACATGGTCAGCGAATGTGGAGATGCATGACGGATAAATGCGGTTGTTTTCTGTGAGCATCTTCTTCGTGAACTTCGTGTCCTTCGTGGTTTTAGTGAAGTTATTTCAAGAGGCGGCGTTTTTCGGGGTGGATGAATCGAATGAATGATGCGGCGCGGAAAGCAATAACCGTTCTTCACCTGATCGACAGCCTTCCCCGGGAAGGGGCCGAAATGGTGGTGTACGATCTCATCCAGCGGGGAGACCGGGAGGAATTCCGGTTTCTGGTCTGTGCCCTCACCCGGGGCGGCGGTGTCGCGGATATGCTGCGGGCGCTCGGCGTCCCGGTCTTCATCCTGGGGAGGAAGTCGGCTGCCGATGGGAAAAGCTTCCGGCGGCTTCTCGGCATCATCAGGGATGAAGAGGTAGATATCATTCACACGCATCTTTTTTCGAGCCATCTCTGGGGCTGGGCCGCGGCCGTGTTCTTTCCTCGCTGTGTGCTTTTCCGGACCGAGCATAACATGTCCGAATGGAAAAACTCTCTCCGGCGGCTGACGGATTACATCCTCTCTTTCCGGACCGATCGGGTGATCGCGGTCTCGGAGCCGGTCCGCAGGTCCCTGATCTCCCATTGTCATTTCCCGGAGGGAAAAGCCGGGGTGATAGACAACGGCCTGAACCTTGATCGGCTGCGGCGGGCCGGCGATCCGGCCGGGAAGCTGCGTGATCTCGGGATCCCCCCCGGAAACAAGCTCGTAGTCACCTCGGCTGCCCTGACGCCGAAGAAGGGTCACCGGTACCTGCTCGATGCCGCCGAGCAGATACTCCGGCATCGGGGGGATGTGCATTTTCTCCTGCTGGGAGACGGAGAACTCCGCGGAGAATTGGAAACGGCCATCCGATCACGCGGCCTCGATGCCAGGGTGGCCCTGCTCGGTTCCCGCTCGGACGCGGTGGAGATCGTCGCCCTCGCCGACGTCTTCACCCTCAGTTCTATCCGGGAAGGTCTCTCCATCGCTCTTCTGGAGGCGATGGCTCTCGGCCGGGCGGTTGTCGTGACGGCGGTGGGAGGGAGCGCGGATTTGGTAAAAGACGGGTTTTCCGGGCTCCTGGTCCCTCCCCGGGACCCTCACGCCCTGGCCGCGGCCATCGAGAGGATACTCGACAACCCGGATTTGCAGGAGCGGTTTGGCCACGCGGCCGCCTCCGTCGTCCGGGCCGGATACGGTATCGCATCCATGATCAGCGGGTATGAAAACTTCTACCGGGGGGAGTTCTCCCGCCGCCGTGCCCGAAGAGGAAAACGAACCGGGGATGGCCAATGATCCGTCGATGCGGAAAGTCGCCCGGCCCCGATCCCGCCGGCCGCAAGCGGAGACGGATTGGGTGATGGCTGGAACGTCTTATATATGATATCTTTAGGTCATCATGAAACATCCCAATTCGTGTAATTCGCGCAATTCGTAGTTTTTATTAGCGAAGTTTGGCGAGATTCACGGTTAAATAAGTTGCGAAGCTTAACCATCGATCCGGACGGAACATCCAATGCAGGAAACGGCTCATCCCGAGAAGAATGCCAGGAAACGCGTGCGGGTCAGAATGCGTGCCGATCCCTACGGGGAGAAGAAGAAAAAAAAGCTGGCTACGTGGGAAGTCTTGGCGGTTCTGATCTGCGCGGTGGCGGGAGGGATCGTTCTCGGGTTGGTTCTGGGGCACCTTCTGCGGCAAATAGTGAAGGTGCATCGGACTCAGAATCAGATCGCCGAGTCACTGGCCGTTTCGCCCCCGGTCTCACCTTCCCCCGCCGCCGATTCCGCTTCGGGCAGCTGAACGGGAAGCCCCGGCCGCTGGATGAGCTCGATCTCCACCCGACGGTTTTTCGCGCGGCCCTCCGGGGTCGCGTTGGAGGCGATCGGCTTGTAGGGACCATATCCAACCGCGCTCAGGGTCAGGGGATCAAGCCCGCATTCATCGATCAGGTAGCGCATCACGGAGGTGGCCCGGGCGCAGCTCAGCTCCCAGTTGGACGGGAAACGCGGCGTCTTGATCGGGATGTTATCGGTGTGCCCGGTTATCCGGACCTGGGCGGTCGGGCTGAAGAGGAAGAATTTTGAGAGCGCGGTGAGAAAGGCCTTCCCTTCGGGCCGGAGAGCGGCACTGCCCGGACGGAAGAGGAAGGGGGCGACCGGGACGATCTTCAGCTTCCATTTGCTGACCTCGACCCGGACGAAACTGCTCAGGTTGGCGTCGATGATGTACTGCTGGATCTCCTTGGCCATCCGCTGCATCTCGTTGATCTTGGCCAGCTCCCGCATCTGCTGCTGTTTCAGTTCCCGGATCTTGTCCAGGAGTTCTTTCTCCTCCCGGGTCAGTGTAATCGGGATATCCGTCGTGTCCTGGGGGTTGAAGTCGATGTAATCATGCCCGACCACCCAGGTGATATCGATGTTCAGCGCCATCATGGTGGAGAGGATGATAAAAAAGGTCATCAGGAGGGTGGCCATGTCGGAGTAAGTGGTCATCCACTCCGGCGGCCAGGACACTCCTTCGGTATCCCGCGCTGATTTCGGTATTCGATGTGTCATGGCGGTAGAGAAAAAGTTGAGCGTTATTCCTTGGTAAGCGACTCGGAACTGATGAAGATGTGAAATTCAACCCGCCGGTTGCGGGCCCGGAGAAGCGGATTATCCTCGGGGTATTTCGGCCGGGAGGAGCCGTACGCCGCGGTGGCGATTCTCTCCGGGGGGATGCCCCCGGTATCGATCAGGTATCGCGCGACCGCGACCGCCCGGGCGGCGGAGAGGTCCCAGTTGCTGGGAAATATCTGCCGGTGTCGGGGAGAGATGGGGGTCGCGTCCGTATGTCCCTCGATTCTCACTGACGCTCCGGTCTCCTTCAGCAGCCAGGCGATCTTATCCAAAATCGGGTAGAAGGATTTTTTTATGGTTGCCTGCCCTTCCCGGAAGATGAGGGGGGCGGTGGGGATGATCACGATATCTTCCGCCGTCACCTTCATCTCCACCTCGTTTTCCATCTTCCCCTGCTTGATGAACTCCATCACCTCCTCCGCCTTGACCCGGAGCGCCCGCATCTCGGTCAGGACGATCCGCTGCTGATCCCGGGTGAGCCGCTGGAACTGTCTCAGGATCCGCAGTTCATCCTCGGTGATGGCGTCTTGCCTTTTCACCGGCGCTACCCCCACTTTAATCTGCTGGTCATTCTTCTCGCGGAATTTGAGAATGTCCTGGTCGACTTTAGCCGTGGTCAGGGCGTACCAGAGGACGAAGAAGGTCATCAGGATGGTCGTCATGTCGGAGTAGGTGACCATCCAGTCGGGCGGCCACTCCCCCTCCAGTCCCCCGCTTCCCGCCTCCGGGTCGATTCGCTCGTGTTCGACCTGGGGTGACAGTTCGGTGTCGTCGGACATGGAGATACCCTCCTCTCAATCGACGGTAACCAGCGCGGGCCGATCCGTCACCGCCGGACGGGAGACAGCGCGTATTTCCCCGGGGGGAAAAGGTGTCTATTGCCGCCCGGCCAGATATGCCCGGAGCTTCTCCCGGACGATCTGGGAATTGTCCCCGGCCTGAATGGAGGCGATCCCCTCAATAATGATTTCCCGGGACAGGGCCATGTTGATGTTATACACCCTGATCTTCCCGGCCACCGGCAAGCAGACCATGCCGGCAAAAATAATCCCGTAGAAGGTGGTCATCAGGGCGACCGACATGTTGGGGGCGATGGTGTCGGGATCGGTCAGTGTCTTCAGGAGCATGATCAGACCGATCAGGGTCCCGACCATCCCGTAGAGGGGGGAGTAGACGCCGATATCCCGCCAGAGCCGCTCATCGGCGCCGATCTTCATCTGGAGATAGTCGGAGACCGTTTCCAGGATGCCCCGGGTGACGCCCGGGTCGGTCCCGTCGGCCACCAGGTCGACCCCGATGTCGAGCAGCGGATATTTGCCTCTGGTGGAGAGACCCCGGATCGACATGAACCCTTCCTTCCGGGCCTTGACCGCCATCTCCACGATCAGGGTGATGACCGCCTCCGGGTCCATCACGCTCCCCACCAGGGTATAGCGGAAAGCTTTCAGGCCGCTCATAATCTGCCGGAAACTGAAGTTGATCAGGATGGCCGCCCCGGTGCCTCCGAAAACGATAATTATTGAAGGCAGGTTGACGAAGTAGCTGAGCATCTCCGGCCCGCGGAAATAAATCGAGAAGAAGATAACGCAGCTGCCGAGGATAAAACCGATTATAGTGCTGAGTCGCATGATCCCTTATCCGATGGTTGGTTCCTTTCGGAGAAAGTTGATCTTTTGTTTATATCTGGTCACCTTATCGATGATCTCGTCCACCGTGTCCCGGACGATATACTGATCACCGGTGGTCAGGGTGATGATGGTATCGGGCTTGGCCTCGATCTTCTCGATCATCTCGGCGTTGACGACCAACTCCTGGCCGTTGAGCCTGGATAACTTAATCATAATTATACCGTCTCTTCCTGAAAACGGGGGACCGTTATCTGTCCTTCATGTTCGAGTTTCCGGATGGTGGCGATTACTTCATGCTGGGCCGAGAGGGTCTTGCTGCTCAGCTGGCGGAGAATATTCATGATCTCTTCCTGGGCTTCATCCGCCCGGGCCCGGGAGATCCCGCCCATGACCTCCAGGTCCTCCCTCAGCATGGCCACCGCGCGCTCGGTCAGACCGCTGAAAAATTTCTCCTGCACCTGTTCGGAAGCGCCCCGGAGGGCCATCTTCAGCGTGGTCCGGTCCACCGTCCGGAAGATTTCGTCGATGATGTTTTGCTCCACGCCCAGGAGAGCCTGGTTGAAGGGCAGTTCCTTCCCTTCTTCCTCGATCTGTACTTTTTTGACCGACTCCATGTCCTCCCGCACCATCTCCTGGGCTTTCTCGGTCATGTTCTTCAGGAATTTGCTCCGGCTCTCCTCGGCGGCGTCGGCAAGGGCGTGGGCCAGGAGTTCCGGGTTGAGGTTGTGGATCAAAATCTCGACATCCTTGTCCGCCAGGGTCTGGATATCTTCAAAGAGGAACATCCGTTTCCGGACCTCGGCCGCCATCGCCGGGTTTTTTGACTCCATCTTTGCCAGCATGACCTTGGCGATGGCGTAGCGGCTGGTACTGAGAATATCGGCCAGGACCCGCACCCCCGTGACCGGCTCATAGTCTTTGTGAAGTCGGACGATCTTCAACTTCCGCTCCAGGAAGTCCTTGATCTCTTCCGCCATGTCCTCTTCTTCAGTAAGCTGAGTCATGGCCCGGGCCAGCTCGAACTGTTTATCGTCCTCCAGGGCTTCAAAGACCGCCGCCGCCGCCTTGGGATCGATCTGGGAAAGAACCGCCGCCGCCAGTTTCGGTTCCTCATCGCTGATTAAGAGAATAATGTCTTCGGGATCGGTTGACTTGAGATACTTGAACGGCTGATCGATCCCTTCCTTATCCGGCGTCTTTTCCAGCTGCTGGGCCATCATCTCTTCCAGGTTGCCCAGCGCCTCCACGATCTCGGCCCCCATGGCCTCTCCGGCTCCGCCTTCCCCCATCGGTCCTGCCGCC
The DNA here is from genome assembly GCA_963822585.1 of uncultured bacterium. Taxonomy (GTDB): domain Bacteria; phylum Auribacterota; class Erginobacteria; order Erginobacterales; family Erginobacteraceae; genus CAWGIE01. The sequence continues at coordinate 130,855 of CAWGIE010000011.1, read as the reverse complement.
GCCGCCGGCCCCGCGGCCGGGCCGCCGGCCGTCCCCGGTGCCCCGGCGCCGGCCATGCCGGCTTTGGCGGCGATTTTCCTCTGCTCATCCAGCATGTCTGACAGGGTGTCCCTCATCTCGGTGAGCAGGGCATCCGATTCCTGCGGCGGATTGCCGAGCATGTCGCGGATCTCTTCCAGAATTCCGGAGTCATCCCGGGCTCCGCTGGCCAGTTGTTGCTCCATCAATTCCTTGATCGAGGTCAGGGTGCTTTCGGTCGTGTCGCTGGTGGCCCCGGCCAGGGCCTGCTGCATCGCCTCCAACTCCGCCCTCTTTTCCTGCCGGCGTTCCTCTTCCGCGACCGCCGGCCCGCTGCTGGGGGCGGCCCCCGTTTCCCCGGCCGCGCCGGCCGCCGCCACCGCCGGGGCGGTCCCCTTCAATTTCCGCATCGGGAAATAGATGGCGGCGATCAGGATCAGGAGGGCGACCAGGGCCAGAATTGAATAAAGCAGATAATTTTGCTGGGCGCCGGTGGGGGGCGCGGTATCCCCCCATTCCATCGGATTAATCTTGAGCGTGTCTCCCCGAGCCGGGTTGAGCCGGGACCAGCGCGAAACGGCCTCCCGGATTCTTCCGTTGTACTCCGGTGCGGTGCCCAGATCCGCCTCCGGAAGGGTATCGTCGGCATCGATGGTTATGTGAATGCTGGAGATAATAGGGGAGAAGATGCCGGATTGGCGTACCGCCTCCTGTTGTTCCGGTGTCTTTATCTGGACGCCCGGCAGACGCTCCAGCGCCCGGACCTCCTGGCCGGCCTGATCGGCGAACTGGTCGGCCAGGGTGACATTGACATTGACGATGCTCCTCCGGGGACCGATCAGAGTGTTGAGTTTGTCCTGGATGGTTGATTCCATATCGGCCTCGATCTGGGCCGTATCGCTTCGCTGGAGCGGCTGGGAGCGGACCGGCGAGGAGGAAAAAAGAAGCAGTAGCAAGGCGCCCGGGATGAAAACGCCCCTTAACCCGCGGGTGGGAAAAATTGGAGAAAAGGCAGCCATTATTCTCCCTGCTCTCCCTGACCTGTTTTAGTGTCCACCGCCCCGGGCGGAGGCTGTTCTGCCGCCGGAGCTTCTTCTCCGGCCGGAAGTTCTTCCCCGGCCGGTGTTGCCGCCGGCCGTGCCAGCCCCCGGTAATGGGGGACGAGCAGGATCATGCCGGGATAGATAAGGTCCGGTTCGAAGATCTGGTCGCGGTTGGCGTGATAGAGAAGGAGCCAGCGGTAGGGGTCATTGTAAATCCCGGGCTTGCCCGCGATATTCCAGAGGTTGTCGCCTTTCTCGACCATGTAGGTGCCGGTCTCCTCAATGCCCGGGCCGCTGCCTTCGCCGCCGCCGACCGTACCCGGACCCCCGGAAGTGCCTTCCGCGGCCGCGATCTGCTCCTCTAATTGAGTGATTTCGAACTCCAGGGCCGCGATTTTGAACTGTTGATCGTCGGCTTTCTGGCTCATCTCGCGCAGTTCGTCCGCGGTTGTCTGCTTCTCCGCCTCCAGCCGCGTGGATCGCGCCACCTCTGCCTCAAGAGCTTTGCGGATCTCTTCGCAGTCGGGCTGCCCGGCGCCGGTCGTGGCCGTCTCGGCGGCCGGGACCGCGGGCCGGCGGGTGAACTCTTCCGTCTGGGGATTGATAAAGATGTACCCCCGATTTTCCAGCTGCCGAACGTCTTTGCCGCCATAAATACCCGGCTGCGGGCTGTAGGGGTAGTCGATCACCCCCGTGGTCCTGCCCGACCGTTTCCAGACGCTCTCCAATCCCTGCCGGTCGGCCACTTCGGCCGTCTCCCCGAGAAGGAGGGGAGAGAAAGAGAAAAGGACCATGAGGAGCACAATAGAACTGACAGATGATTTGACCATCGCACAAGGCCTCCAAAATCCCCCGCAGGGAATGTTAACGGAAACTGCAGAATGACAACTGTCTACCATAAAAGGCCCCTGATTGCAAATGCAACTTTTCCAATCAACGGATCATGAATGGTTGTTTGACTCGGAATTCGTTATTTGTTACTGTGCATTTCGTGAACTTTTACTCCCGGGCCGGATTGAGGAACAGAAACGGCAACTCCTCCAAGCAGGATCCCGGACATCAGCCGCGGGGGTGGTTGTTAAAAATGGCCGAGAACCGAAAAATTATCTTCATATCGTAGCAAAAACGGCGCCCGGATGGAAAGAAAAAGATTAATAAAACTGACCCTCAACGGACTCTGGGGACTGTTGCTGGTCGTTATCCTCCTGCTCTTCTTTAAAAACCGGCTGGCGGACCTTCCCGGTTTTTTACAGAGATTAAAACGGGAGCCGCAAGCGCTGGTATCCGGATTCAAGCCCCGGGAAATGGCCGGTTTCAGCTGTTCTTTCCGGAGTCCTGATGACCTGGCGATCTGGAAGACAAACGGGACCCGGCTGGAGGCGGCCGGCCCCCTCTTCGGGGCGGATGACAGCTGGGGTAAAGTGACCTATTATCCGTCGGCGGCGCCCGGCCTTCTCTGGACGGATGAGACGATGGGGATGATGGACTGGCGGAAAGCGGAGAGCTTCTCCCTGCAGGCCTATAACCCGCAATCCTGGCCGGTCGATCTCAAGGTCAAGGTGAAGGATGTTTCCGGAAACGCCTATCAAAAAAGTATTGTTCTCCCTCCCCGGGAGCGGATAACGATCCGGATCCCGATGGGGGATCTCGCCAACCGGCTTGACCTGAGCAAGGTGACCTACCTTAATTTCTTCCTCTGGCAGCCGTCGAGTGAGACCGTTGTCTATCTCAGCGATCTCGTCTTTTCCGCCCCCGGCCATCCCCCCGGGCCCGCCGCGCTGGTCCGGTTTATGGGACTCCAGTTCCCGGTCTCCGTCAAAAGAGGGGAGACCGTGGAAGGGGCATTTTATTTTATCCTCCATAAACGGCTCTCGGGGGATAACATTCTCCTCCTCCGTCTGCGCCAGGGCGAAACCCTTTTTCCGCTGGCCCGGCTGGACCCTCCTTTCCCCACCAGCCAGTGGCGCCCCGAGAGGCTGGCCAAAGTGGGGCCGGTTCCGATCGCCATTCCGGAGTCTCTTCCCCCCGGCGCCTATCAGCTGGAAGTGGTGTTGGCCCAGCCCGTCCCCGGCGATGGAGGGATGGAGTACCTTTTTCAGCCCTACGATAACCCGGAGATCCACGGGTTCGTGGTCGATGAAATAAGCGTGACTGATAACGGCAATCCGTGATAGTATGCGGCTCCATCATGAGGGCGATGCCGGAGAGGCGCCCTCCGCTATGGTGGCAGTTTAACGACAGGGAAACCCCATGAAAAAAAATCCATATTTAATCGCATCGCTGATGACGGTTCTCTTTGCTCTCTCCGCCGGCCATCTCCCGGCGAAAGAGTACGGGAGCCACAAGACGGAGGTCCGGGAGGGCGAGCCCCGGCTGACCTTTGTCAGTTTCAATCTCCAGACGGAGATCGCCCAGGGGGAACTCGTCTCCGCCAGCCTGTTTTTACGGACCGTGAAACCGCTGGAGAAAAGTGAGAAGGTGTTTTTTCACCTGGTTAAGCCGGGCCAGCAGGAGACCGCGCTGAACGCGGACTTCTTCCCCCGCTTCTCGACGCCTCTCTGGGATGTCAACCAGGTGGTGGAGGCCGGTCCTTTCGAGCTGGCCGTCCCCCTCACCCTGGAACCGGGAGAGTATGATATCCAGGCGGGGTTGATGGAGATCGAGGGATCGGAGTCGGGGGTAACCTATCTCCGGGAACCCTATACCAACGGGGAGATCAAGGATTTTATCGTCGGGAAGATAATGGTGACCAAGACGGAGGAGAAGGAGAACCCCGGTCCCAGCGAGTTCGACCTGGTCTCCTTTAACAACGAGCAGGATATTATCTTCTGGGAGACCCTGGGGGCGACGGTCGAGTTCTTGAATTATTCAGATGAAGACGGAGCGGTCACCACCGCCGCCAAGGTTACGATCCTTCCCGGGCCGGGATACCCGGGCGTTATGCTGGAGAATGTCTTCAATATTCTCCCCCGGTCCGGCGACTGGTCCCTCTATGACACGCTGGAGATGCAGTTCTTTATCCCGGCCGAGGGGGAGGGGACGGGATTCTTCCTCCAGATCACCGACCGTTCGGGGCGGATGTATCAGACCAGGGTATCCCTTCTGCCGGGAAAAACCAGCAGGATAGACCTGAGCATGGTCGACCTGAGCGGGAAGATCAACGTCTCGTCGATCATGCGGGTGAAGCTCTTTGTCATGGCTCCATCGCATCCCGTTACCTTCTACATCTCCCGGGCCCGCCTGATCTCCCGGGGGATGCCGACGGGGAAGCCGGCGGTCACCTTTGTCCGCCTGGAGGCGCCCGAAAAGGTCAAGCGCGGCCAGCCGTTTAAGGTCAGGGGAGTGTTCAGCCTCAACCAGCCGGTCTTCCAGACCCACAAGATGTTTGTTCATGTCTACCGCGTGAACGATAACGCGGGGAGCATCGGGACGGACTCCCACCTCACCCCCCCGATCAGGGCCTGGGGGCTGAACCAGGAAATCGGGGTCGATTCGGCTGCGCTGATGATCAGCCCCGACGCGCCCCCCGGCACCTACGTGGTCAGGATGGGGCTCTATCTGATCGCCCGGACTGACGGGAGCGGGTATGTCAAGATCGATGACTGGGATGCCTACGGGGGGAAGGAAAAAGTTGTCAATGTCATGCAGCCGCGCGGTCCCGTCGACTACATCAAGCAGCCGTACACCAATCCCGATATCCAGGACTGGGAGGTCGGGACCATCGCCGTTGAATGACCGTTCCCCTCCGGCCGGGACGAATTATTGCACCACGAAGGACACGAAGATCACGAAGGATTGAAATTAGTTTCGCGTGAATCCCTTCGTGTCGTTGGACAGTCGCCGCGCTCCTTGTCCCGCAAGCGGGACCCGTCTCACTGCGTTCGGCTCGTGTCCTTCGTGGTTCTTTTTCCAGCGGATTGAGTGGAGGAATCCCCGGTGCGGAACCGCAAGTACAAGATGCTGGTTATCGGCGCGGTCACCGTTACGGCGGCGGTCGCCGTTTTCTGGTTCATCCTCTTTGACGCGCTGATTCTGGAACCGAACTGGATCGTCGGGGAACGGGTGGTGATTGAAGACAAGATTCTGGCCCGGGCTCTGGGCGGTCTCACCATCGCTCAGATCTCCGACCTGCACCTTCAGGGTGCACTGGGGTTCCGGGAAGAAGAGCTGATTGGGAAACTCAACCGCCTGGCGCCCGATATCATCGTTCTGACCGGTGACCTGGTGGAAGGTCCGGAGGGGGCGGCCCTGGTAAGCGAATTCATGAAGCGTGTCCACCCCCGGCTCTGGAGCTACGGCATCCTGGGCAACTCCGATCGGACCTACCTCTCCGGGGACGCCTACCGGGAAAGCTGGAAGCGTTCCGGCCTTTCCCTGATCGGGGGGAAGTGCCTGCCGATGGGAGGGAAGGAGGGAGGGATTTTCTGGCTGGGGGGGGTCGACTTCCCCGGCTACGAAGCGCCGGGGATGGAAGAAGAGATCGATCGGATTATGGGAGATGTCCCTCCGGGATCGCCGCTGATCATGCTCTCCTACGATCCCGATCTGGCCCCGCTCCTGATCCGGAAAGGCGCCTCCCTGGTTCTTTCCGGGGACACGCATGGAGGGCTGATCGGGATTCCCGGCTGGCCCCGGGTTTTTCACCGTTTCTTCGGCCGCTCCGCATTCGTCCGGGGACTCTTCCAGGTAGACGGAGGGCTCCTGTATGTCAACCGCGGGATCGCCCCCAAAGGGGTGCCGATCCGGTTTCTTTGCCCCCCGGAGATAACCCTGTTTCAATTCAAGTCGGGGGGATAATCGTTCCCGGTGGCAGTCCGGAAGGCACTGCTCACCGGTTACTGATTACTTATTTACTGGTTACTGGTTACTCCATTCCCCATATAGCAGCTTGGTCCACCAAAAACAGAATATGGCCACTATGACCAGAATTCCCGTTCTCATGTATCACAGCGTCAGCGACGAGGAAGAGTACGGTCTCCTGCCGCCTTCCTGCCGCCCGTTGGGCTACCGGCTGCGGATCAGGGATTTTGAAGCTCACCTGGCCGTCCTGCGGGAAGGAGGCTGGAGCACCATCTCCCTGGCCGAGCTGTCGGCGTTTCGGGAGGGAAGGGGAAGTCTTCCCGCCAACCCGGTGATCATCACTTTCGACGACGGATACGAGGATAACGATCGGGTTGTGCTTCCCCGTCTGCTGGCCTGCGGTTTCCGGGCGACCTTTTTTCTCAGCGTTTCCTGTTTGGGGAAAACGGGGATGATGGGATACCCGCATGCCCTTCGTCTGGTGGAAGCGGGGATGGAGATCGGTTCGCATGGGATGGGACACGCTCTCCTCGCCGGGAAGAAAGAGCGGGAACTGAGATGGGAACTGGAGGAATCCCGCCGGCTTTTGGCCGAAAAGCTCCCCACCGGCATCGATTATTGCGCCGTCCCCCGTGGTTACCTGCCGCCGATGCTCCCTGCCCTGGCCCGGGCGGCCGGCTACCGGGGCCTCTGTACTTCCCGGCCCGGTTTCTACACCGTCCGCGCCGACCCCTTTATCATTCCCCGCTTTCCGGTCAGGTCTCACTGGGGACGGCCGCAGCTGGAGTGGGTTCTTGCCGGCCGGGGCCCGGGGTATTGGAGAATCATCACCGCCGAAAAGATGCGATCGCTTCTCCGGAGACGATACCGCTATCCTATTTTTGTACGGCAAAAATAGGGATGTTTTCTTATTTTTTTCTGCGGAAAAAAATAAGAAAAATGATGAAGATTACAAATACAACAATAAAAGTGAAGACAGGCCTGTCGCCTGCCATCACCGTGAAAAGGATTGCGGCGATGACTGTTCTGGCGGCGGCCGTGGCGGTTGTTTTCTGGCCGACCCTCTCCTGGATGAACGAGCGTTTCTTCGAGGAAAACTCCTATTACGGCCACGGCTGGCTGGTCCCGGCGGCGATCGGTTTCCTGCTTTACCAGCGCCGGAAGGTGATCGCTGGCCGGCCTGTTCGTCCCAGTTTCTGGGGGTTGGCCCTGGTCGCCGGGGGACTGATGGTGCATCTGGTCGCCCGGTTTTTCGGGGTTAACTTTCTTTCCGCGGCCTCCCTCCCCCTGGTCGTCTTCGGCCTGGTCCTGGCTCACTGGGGGGGGGCGCGGGCCCGGTATTTTATCGGCCCGCTGCTTCTCACCGTCTTCATGATCCCTCTCCCGGGGATCTGGATTATCTCGGTCGCCTTCCGGCTTAAAATGTACTCCGCCGCTGTCGGGGTCGCCCTGGGGAAGGTCTTCGGGATCGCGATTGTCCGCAACGGGACCGAGATTTATCTCCCCACCGCGCCGCCCGGGGATGTTCTCACGATCGGCGATCCCTGCAGCGGCCTGCGGTCGCTGATCTCCTTCTCCACCCTGGGCGGATTTTTCGCCCTTCTCTTTCCTCTCACCGCCGTCCGCCGGCTGCTGATCCTTTTCACGGCGATACTGCTCGCCCCGGTGAGCAATGTTCTCCGGGTGACCAGTCTGATCGTTCTTCGACAGACAATCGGTCCCGGAGTGCTGAGCGGTCCCTGGCACGTGGCGCTGGGGATACTGATATTCCTTCTCTGTTTTTTCGTCTTTCTCCAGGTGGTGCGATGGTTGCTCCGTTAACCCGGAACCGGGCCTACATTATCAGCCTGTTGCTTCTGCTTCTGGGCGCCGCCTTCAGAGAACTCTTCTCTGCCGGATCGGGTGCCGGGGGGACAGGGCTGGATCTCACCCGGCTGCCCCTGCGGATTGACGGCTGGATCGGGCAGGAGATCCCGGTTTCGCAAAGAGACCGGTCCCTCCTGGGGACGGAGAGCATGATCCTCCGCCGCTACCGGAAAGAGGGGGACGCGGTTAATCTCTTCATCCTGGAATGCTCCTCCAACCGGGCTTCTTTTCACCCCCCCGAGTATTGCTACGTCGGCGGCCGGACGGAGATGGTGGAGCGGGGACGGACGATGCTGTACTGGGACGGCGGGGAAGTTTCCTCTCACCGTTTCCTCTTCCGGGGACCCCGGGGGAAGAGTCTTGTCTATTACTGGTATGCCTTCGGGGGCCGGTTCACAACCGATTATTACCGCCAGCAGCTGTATATCGTCGCCGCCGTTATTCTGGGTCGTCCGGCTCCGGCCCTCCTGATCAGACTTTCGGTGGAGGGAACGTTTGATCCGGCCCGGGGGGACGCGATCATCGCCGCCTTCGCCCGGGAGGCGATCCCGGTGATCAGGAAGTACCTGCTGGAGGAGTAAAAAGTGATCAGTAATCGGTAATCAGTGATCGGTAGTCAGTAATCAGTATAGCGTGGCTACACGAAGTACGGATTACTGATCACTGATTACTGGTATTTTGTTCGTCGTTCGATGTTCGACGTTGGATGTTCAGCCTTCTACTTATTTCACTCCCTTCCCCCGGATTACCACCCCCAGAGTCTTGAGCACGATCAGGACGTCAAGGGCCAGGCACATGTTCTCCAGGTAGAAGATGTCGTAGAGCAGTTTTTCCCGGTGTTCGGTAACCGTTGACGAGTATCCGTAGGCTACCTGGGCCCAGCCGGTGATACCCGGCTTCACTTCCAGCCGTTCGGCGTAAAAAGGAATTTTCCTGACCAGTTCCTTGACGAAATAAGGACGCTCCGGCCGCGGTCCAATGATGCTCATATCATTGATGAGGACATTGTAGAGCTGCGGGAGTTCGTCCAGACGGAACCGGCGGAGAAACCTCCCGACCATCGTTATCCGTGGATCCCCGGTCTCGGTGAAGACGGGCCCCCCGTCTTCGCTCCCCGCGAACATGGTCCGGAATTTGTAGAGGATGAAAGGATTCCCGTGGAGCCCGGCCCGTTCCTGCCGGTAGAGGACCCCCCCCGGGGAGGTTGCTTTCACGGCCGCGGCAATCAGCAGGAAGAAGGGTGAAAACAGGATGAGCCCGAAAATTGCGATTGCCGTGTCGAGCAATCTCTTCAGATCCTTATACCAGGATACCCGGTGGGAAATGGGGCTGATCAGGGGGACCCGCTCGGTAGGGCTGGTCGCCATCGAACCGATGGCCGCCTCGTAAAGGCTGGGGACGATCCGGAAGATGACATCGGTCTGGCTGAACTGGGTAAAGATGGAGAGAATCATATCCTTGGGCATCTGGGAGGCGATAACGACCTCGTCGATGACATAGCGGTCAATGATCCGGGGGATATCCTCCACACTGCCGAGATGGAAGGGGTTATCGGGATGCAGATCGGCATCGCGGCTGACGCTGATGAACCCGACCAGGTGCCGGGCGATATGAGCTTCCCGGAGAAGGCGGGTGGCCAACCGCTGGGCTTCGTGGTCGGTCCCAACGATCAGCGTATTGGAGATGAAGTAGTTCTTCCCCATGATCAGGTTGATCAGCCGCTTGGTGATGAGACGCCAGGCGATGATGAGAGGGATGGTGATCAGCCAGGAATAAAAGATGACCATCCGGGGATAGGCGAACGCCCGGAAAAGGAAGGCGACCACAATGATGATCAGGGTGCTGGCGGTGGTGGCCTTGAAGACACTGAGGACGATATCGTAGGTGGTCTTGTATTTCGGCTTGTCATAGAGGCCGTAAATATAGAAGCAAAGGAGCCGGAGAACAATGATCGGGAGAAGCAGTTGCAGGTAGGCGGTGAAGTTTGTCCGGGGGAAAGGCCCCTGGCCGCGTCCGAAACGGAGAAGGAAGGCGGTGATATCGGCACAGAACACGAGGGCCGCATCCATTCCCAGGGAACCGATAACCAGGAGTACCTTGGAGGGAAATTCTCGATTATTCATTGAGGAAGACGGTAAAACCCTTCCGTAAATTCCGGTGCGTCTTCCGGGCGTCGATATCGGCTACCGTCATATCTGGGAGGACTCTGGTTGCCACTACCTCCCCGATTTCTTTGTCGCGGTCCATCACCCGGAACCGGTCCCCGGCTTTAACTCCATCACTCTCCCCCCGATTGAAGACGACGAAAGAGTATTCCTGGTCGACTGTCAGGATGATGCCTTGGAGGGAAGGGCTGGCCGCCCGTTTGTCCGTGACCACCAGTCCCGGCATCTCGACCGCGTTGGCGCCGGTTTTCGCCTGGCTCTGAAAGACCTGATCCTGGAGGGACTTTTTCTCTTCCAGCAGGTTCTCTATTTTTTCGAATAGCCGTTTTTGAGTTTCCCGGTCATCCTTGGCGGTGCTCTGGAGTTCGGCGATGGTGTCCTGTTCGGCCTTCAGCCGGTCCTCCAGGGTCCGAGTATAGGTACGGGTACTCTCCAGCTGGGTCTTCATCTGGTCATGATCGCTTTGGAGTGCCGAGAGTTCCCCCTGGATCCGGTCGCGATCGCTCGTCGCTTCTTGCAGGCCGTTGGAGGTGTCATTGAGTTCCCGGATTTTATCGGTCAGGTTCTGTTCCATCCCCGCCAGCTGCTCTTCGATCTGCTCCCGGCCGGCAATCTCTTCCGCGAGCTTCCGGGATTGGGCGCGGGAATGTGCGAGCAGCGCGATCAGGACCACCACGAGAACCCCGATGACGACCGGTACGATGAGGCGCCCCGGGTTTCGGGGGATGAAGCCGAGCAAGGGGGCCGGTGTCCCCTCTCCGGCCCGGATGTCTCTTCCGGCCGGCGGTTGCTCTTCAGGCGGACTGCCCGCGGCGCCGGTCGTTTCTGTCCGGATCGGTACCGGTGTGTCGGTTGTTTTTTCCCTGGCCGCGTTACCCGCGGCCCCGTTCACGGCCATAATAAACGCTCCTTCTATGAAAATTTGTCCTCTGCCGGAATTCACACCAAGGATGAGGGAAGATAGTAGTTTTTTTAAACGGAGGGTGTCAAGGGGTATGTTACTATTTTTCCCCCTGCTCGCCGGAGAAGAAAACAGATAGCTTTCATCGGCTTTTTCCACGATAATGATCGCCTTTCATCAGTAGTCCGGTTTCCCGTCTTTTGGTCGCTGAACATGACAGCACTATTCCTTTTCTCAATACTCTTTATCATCTACACTTATCTGGGATATCCCCTGGTTCTTCTTTTGGCGGGGAGACGCCGGAGACCGGTCCTCCCCGTCACCGCGGGAGAATATCGCCCGACCGTCAGCCTTCTTATCCCGGTTTACAATGAAGAGGCGGTTATCGAAAAGAAACTGGAAAACGCCCTGCAGCTTGAATATCCGCCGGGCAGGCTGGAGATTGTCGTCGCCTCCGATGGATCGACCGACCGGACGGTAGACCTCCTTCGCCCCTATCTTTCCCGGGGTGTTATTCTGATGGATTTCCCCGCTCACCGGGGGAAAATGTCGGTCATCAATCGGGTGGCGCCCCGGCTTTCCGGAGAGATCATCGTTTTTACCGACGCCAGCGCATTATTTCCGAAGGATGTTTTTTCTTTTCTTCTCCCTGCGTTCGCCGACCCCACGGTGGGAGCGGTAAGCGGGGCGCTGGTCCTGAAAGAGGAGAAGGAGGCCGGAGGAGAACTCCCGGTCGACTGGTACTGGAAGCTGGAAAAATATATCCGTGAGCGGGAAAGCCGCTGGTACTCCTGCGTCAGCGCCACCGGAGCCATCTACGCCCTCCGCCGCGCCCTTTTTTCAGAGTTGCCTGAAGATACCATCCTGGACGATCTTCTCCTGCCCCTGGGCCCTCTCCGGAAGGGATACCGGATTCTTTTCGAGAGCCGGGCTTTAGCATATGAGGAAGGCTATACCGGATTCTCGCTGGAATTTCGGCGCAAGGTGAGAACACTGGTCGGCAATTACCAGGCTTTCGCCCGGGCCCCCTGGGCGCTTCTCCCCGGGAAGTCGAAAGTCTCCTTCCAGATGCTCTCCCACAAGGTTTTCCGGTTGATGGTCCCCTTCGCCCTTCTGGGGCTGCTTCTCTCCTGCGCGGCCGGACCGGGCCTCCTGCGGCCGCTTTTCTTCCTGCAGATACTCTTCTACGTTCTGGCTGCCGGCGGCTTCGCCGCCGCCCGGCGGGGAAAACGACCGGGGAAACTCCTCTCAGTTCCCCTGATGTTCTGTCTCTTGAACGGCGCCGCCCTGAAGGCGTTTTTCGTCTATTTTTTCCGGAGGACGAATCCGGCCTGGCGCTGATCGCCTTTTTACTGGACTATCGCTTTCTATTATATTATTTTCCCTGTGGAAAAATAAGAGAAGGTCAAACTTATGCTGCCTATAACGTATAGCTGGAGTGGTGCATGGTGGTTGTGGTAAGGAATACTTTTTGCGATGTTACCTCCCAGACGCAGCTGTTGTTTTAACAATAGACCCCGATTGAATCAATCGGGGTCCACTATTAAGTAGCGCCGAAGGCGCTAATTAATATTATGAATGAGAGAGTAAAAAAGAAGCTGTTTTTGATGCTCCGGCTTGTCATCAGCTTCGGTCTGATCGCCTATATCTTTTTCAAGATCAATGCCGAGCATAAATGGACTGATCTGTTCACGTATTTCTCCGATGCCAATTACTGGTGGTTGCTGGGGGCGGCGATCCTTGTCTTCTCCCTCTTAGCCGCCGGATCTTTCCGGTGGGGAATGCTGCTGACCGCTCAAGGAATGCGCCTGAGCTATCTCAGTGTTTTTATGTATTATATGATGGGCATGTTTTTTAATAACTTTCTGCCCAGTACCGTGGGGGGTGATTTTGTCAAAGCGTATTATCTCTCGAAGGAGACCGGGAAGACCGCCGGTTCCTTCATCTCGGTTCTGGTGGACCGGTTGATGGGGATGGGAGGTCTCTGCGTGGTGGCGGTCTTCGCCTGCCTGTTCGGAGGAGGGAACCTTTTGCATAATCCCGTCACCCGGCCTTACGCGCTTCCGATCTTCCTGATTATCGGAGGGGTGACGGCCGGTCTGGCCCTCTTCTTCCTTCTGGTATTCAGTGACCGGATCATGAATTTATTTCTGGGAATAGCCCGCTGGGGGAAGGTCGGGGAGAAGATCAAAGAATTTCACCAGGCGATGTATATATATAAAGGTCATGGGAAGGTCCTGGGGCAGACGCTTCTTATCTCAACGGGGATCTGGGTGGTGATCATCTTTGTTTCCTGGATGGTTTTTATGGCCTTCCATTCGAGCCGGTTCCCGGTTCCGCCGGGAAAGATACCGTCGATACCGATCCGCTATTTCTTCCTTTTTCTGCCCTCGATCTCAATTATCATGTCCCTTCCCATTTCCTTTGCCGGGATCGGCACCCGGGAGATGGGCTTTATCATCTTCTTCAGCACCCTGCCGGGAATCAAGGAGTTGGACGCGCTGGCCATCTCCCTGACATTTTATTTCGTCTACCTGGCCGTTTCACTGCTCGGGGGCATTATCTATATCTTTAAGGACAGATTCCATTTTCACCGGGAAGCCGTGGTTGAATCCGCCACCCCGGGCCGAATGTAATGACAACGAGCAAAGGAGCTTACCCCATGAAAGGAGTAATTCTGGCCGGAGGGCTGGGAACCCGACTGGCACCGCTTACTAATATCACCAACAAGCATCTTCTGCCGATCTACAATAAGCCGATGATCTATTATCCCATGCAGACGCTGGTCAATGCCGGTATCGAGGATATCATGATCGTGACCGGGGGCAATAACGCCGGGGATTTCTTACGGCTTCTCAGAAACGGCAAGGAGTTCGGACTCAAATGGCTTCGATACGCCTACCAGGAAGGGGAGGGCGGAATCGCCGACGCGCTCAGTCTGGCCGAGCACTTTGCGGAAGGGGAGAAGATCCTGGTCATGCTCGGAGACAATGTGATTGAGAAGAATATCATCAAACCGGTGCAGGCTTTCCGCGACCAGGCGACCGGGGCCCGGATTCTTTTGAAGGAAGTCCCCAACCCCCGGGACTACGGGGTCGCCGTTCTGGACGGCGACCGGGTGGTGGAGATAATCGAGAAACCGAAAGATCCCCCCACCAGCTACGCGGTGATCGGCATTTACATGTACGACGCCCGGGTCTTCGACATGATCAAAAACCTATCGCCCTCCGACCGGGGCGAACTGGAGATTACCGACGTCAACAATATGTATATAGAAGCCGGCACCATGTCCTACGATCTTCTGGACGGCTGGTGGGCGGACGCCGGCTCCTCCATTGAGGGCTGCTTCCGGGTCAACCAGATGGTGGCGGCGGGAGGAGCCAATAAGGTTTAGGGGATAGGGAATGGAGAATGGGGAATAGGATAAATTGATTGAAGCGGAATTTTAAAAATAGTAGATAGATACTGTGATTCAAATAGACTAAAAAAAATAACCAACGGCGTTAACTTCAATGCACTTCCAGTAAGTTAGCGCCAAAGGCGCTAACTTATGAACAGAAAGATTCTGGTTACCGGCGGGGCAGGTTTCATCGGCTCGAATTTTATTCATTACCTGGCCGAACGGTACCCCGCCGACGCGATTATTAACCTTGATAAACTGACCTATGCCGGGAATCTTGATAACCTGAAGAAGATGGAGGGGAAGCCGGGGTACCGCTTTATCCGGGGTGACATCTCTGACGCGGAGGTGGTGGAAGATATCTTCCGGGAAGGGCTGGATGTGGTGGTCAATTTCGCCGCCGAGACCCATGTCGACCGCTCGATCGGGAACCCCGACGATTTTATCAGAACGGACGTTTACGGGACCTATGTCCTGCTCGAGGCGGCCCGTCATCACGGCGTGGGGTGTTTCATTCAAATCTCGACTGATGAGGTATACGGGTCCGTGGAAGTGGGGTTCAGCCGGGAGACGGACCCCCTGATGCCCCGTAACCCCTATGCCGCCAGCAAGGCCGGCGCCGACCGCCTGGCCTATTCCTACTTTGCCACGTACGGTCTCCCGGTAATCGTTACCCGGGCGTCCAATAATTTCGGCCCCTACCAGTATCCCGAGAAAGTGATCCCGCTTTTCGTGACCAACGCGCTCGATGATATCCCGCTCCCCCTATACGGCGACGGGCTGAATGTCCGCGACTGGCTCTTTGTCGGCGATCACTGCTCCGCCATCGATCTGCTGATTTCACGGGGGGAGAAGGGGGAGGTATACAATATCGGGGGAGGGAACCTCCTCGCCAACCGGGAATTGACCGCCCGTATACTCGGTTATCTTTGTCTTCCCGAGACGCTGATCAAGCGCGTCCGGGACCGGGAGGGACATGACCGGAGGTATGCCCTGGACTCTTCCAAGATTGAAGCGCTGGGCTGGTCCCCGGCCGCGGATTTCGAGAGCGAACTGGAGGCCACGATCGACTGGTACCGGGATAACCGGTGGTGGTGGGGGAAGATCAAGAGCGGAGAGTTCAAGGAGTACTACAAGGAACAGTACGGGAACCGATAACCGGGTATATTCGATTTTTCGCGCGAAAGGGATATCAACAAGGAATGATGGAATACTGGAGTGATGGAATAATGGAGCGGCAAAGCGACCTCTTCTCGATAATGCGATATTCCATCATTCCATCACTCCATCACTCCACCACTCCCTCCCGGCAGGAGAGCGTAGTATTGTATCCACGGATGGGAACGAAAGGATTTATCTCATGACGGAGGATCTGCCTTCCATCCTGGTGGTCGGGCATCGCGGTCTTCTGGGCCGGGCGTGTCTGGAATGTCCCCAGATGCCGGGGGAAGTTATCGGCGTCGACGTTGATACCTGTGATATTACCCGGCCGGAGGGGATTGAGAAGACCCTTGCCTCTGTCTGTCCCGGATGGGTGATCAATGCCGCGGCCTACACCGACGTTGACGGATGCGAAGAAAATCAGCCGCTGGCCTGGGCGGTGAACGCCCGGGGGGCCGGGAATCTGGCCCGGGCCTGTTCCCGCCGCGGCATCGGGTTGATTCAGATCAGCACGGATTTCGTCTTCGACGGCAGAAAGAATGAGCCATACCGTGAGGACGACCTCCCCGCTCCCTTGAGCGTCTATGGTTTGAGCAAGCGCGGTGGAGAGGAGGAGGTGGCGGCCGCCGGAGGGCGGCACCTGATCGTCCGAACGTCCTGGTTGTTCGGCAAGGGAGGGAAAAACTTTCCCGATACCATTCTTGCTGCGGCCCGCTCGGCTCATCAGCTTAAGGTGGTCTCCGACCAGCGGGGGTCTCCCACCTATGCCCCCGACCTGGCAGCGGCCCTCGGGGACCTGATCGGGAAGGGGGTGCGGGGGATCGTTCATGTCACCAATCGGGGCAGCTGTTCCTGGTATGAATACGCGGTCTTTGTGCTGGCGGCGGCCGGCCGGGAAACTCCCGTCGTCCCGATTTTATCGGAGGAACTGTCGCGTCCCGCCGCCCGACCGGAGTATTCCGTCCTTTCTCCGGACCGATATGAGGAGGTCACCGGGAAAAGAATGCGTCCCTGGCAGGAAGCGGTGCGGGAGTATCTCAACAGGGGGCATAGGGCTCAGGGTTCAGGATTCAGGGTTCAGGATTCAGGGTTCAGGATTCAGGGTTCAGGGTTTTAGGCCAGGGGGCGCAATCCTCTGTTATCATAGGTGATTATCTGTTAGATTGAGAGGAGGGTATAATGGAACGTCGAACGTTCAACGTTCAACGTTCAACGCTCAACGTCCGACAAGCTGGGCCAACAGATGCGCATCATATTTAATCACATTCAATCGTCTGTTGTAGTAAAGGGGGCAGGGTAGGGGGTCTGAGCTCTGTTCGTCTGTTTAAGGGATGGTTTTGAAAGGAGGGAAGATATGATCGACAAGGAACTGCTGGAGATATTGGCCTGTCCCGCCTGCAAGTCGAGTCTCCGTTATGATGAGGAGAACCAGAAACTGATCTGTCTCGATGAGAATCGGGATACGCGTGAGTTCAAGCGCGGTGAGCCCTGCGGCTTGATCTATTCCATCAAGGATGATATTCCGATAATGCTGATCGAGGAGGCGGAAAAGCCCCCCCGGTCGGAGGAGCGGTGATCGATCGCGGGTCGCCGACGTCAGTTCCGGACGGACCCGTCGAAGAGGGGATAGGGTAATGATGACGGAAAAGAAGATACGGGTACTGGTCATCCACGGCCCCAACCTGCAGCTTCTGGGGACACGGGAACCGGAGATATACGGCGGGGTCAGCCTGGATGAAATCAACCGGAAACTTGAGCGCGAGGCCGGACCGCTCGGGGCCGAGCTGCGGATTATTCAATCCAACCATGAAGGGGAAATCATTGATGCGATCGGCGGTTCGACCGGAACTGCCGACGCGATCCTGATCAACCCGGCCGGATACACCCATACCAGCGTTGCCATCCGGGATGCCCTGGCCGCGGTGGATGTCCCGGCGATAGAGGTCCATCTGTCCAATATTTACCGCCGTGAAGATTTTCGCCGGTATTCCTTGATCGCTCCCGCCGCCGCCGGGCAGATCGCCGGTTTCGGCCCCGAGAGCTACCTGCTCGGTCTGCGGGCGGCGGTTGTCCTGGCCCAAAAAAGATCGTGAACGGCCTCTCGTCCGGTTGACGGACTGCCTGCCCTCCGTCTCTCCTCCCGGCGTACCGGCCCCGGGGGAAATTCTGAAACCGGGCCCGAAGGGATGAGCTTCATGAGTTTTGATTACGAGTCCCGTTTAAAAAAAATCCGGATTTTATTTCGCCGTCGCCTTGATTGTCTGCTTGTCTCCGGGAAAGCGAATATCTATTACCTGAGCGGTTTTACCGGCGGTGACAGCTGGCTCCTGATAACCGGCCGGCGGGCGTTTCTGATAACCGATCCCCGCTATCGCGAACAGGCGTCGGAAGAGTTGGCGCCGGGTATCGAGCCGCGGATGAGGACCCCCGGCTCTCTGGCGGCCGCCGCCGCGCGCCTCTGCCGTGACCGCCGTCTCCGGAGGATGGGGTTTGAGGCACACCGCCTGAGTTACGCTGATTTCGTGTCGTTGAAAAAGGAGCTCCGCGGCGGAGAAGTACTCCCATCCGGCCCCCTGGCCGAGAACTTGAGAACGATCAAGGATCGGGAAGAGATTAACTTGCTGCGGCGGGCCGGCCGCCTGACTGGCCGGCTTTTTAATCTGGTCGGGAAATCGGCGGGGAAAGAGATGACTGAGACCGTTTTGGCCGCCGGTCTGGCCGCCGGTCTCCTGAAACGGGGAGGGGAGGCCGCCTTCCCGCCGATCGTGGCGTCCGGACCCCGGAGCGCCCAGCCCCATGCTGTCCCCTCCGGACGGTCTCTGCGCCCGGCAGATATCCTCCTGGTCGACCTGGGCGCCCGGCGGGATTTTTATAACGCGGATATGACCCGAACCTTTGTGCTGGAAACGTTCCCGCGCCGGTTTCGGACGGTGTATCGGGCGGTCCTGGAGGCCCAGAGAAGGGCGATCGACGCGATCAAGCCCGGGGTCGAGGCATCTTTTATCGACGGCGTGGCGCGTGACTTTTTAGCCCGAAAAGGATATGGTTCTTTTTTTGTCCATGGCCTCGGTCATGGTGTCGGGCTCGAGGTCCATGAACGACCGGTCCTCAGCGCCGGCTCCCGGGATGTGCTGGAGGAGGGGATGGTGTTTACCATTGAGCCTGGCGTCTATGTCCCCGGATGGGGTGGAGTCCGGATCGAAGACACTCTGCTCCTGACCTCCGGCGGATGCGAGATACTGACCGATCGTCCCCGGGATCTGGATAGCTGCTGTCTGGAAGAAGGATAGAGAAAAAGTAATCGGTAATCAGTGATCAGTGATCAGTGCTTCGCCGTTGCGAAATCGGGGTTACAGACCATGGATTGCCATTTACTGATCACCGATTACTGATAACTATTTACTGATGACTGATTACCGATTACTGTTTACAGGATAGCTCACTGCCAACTGCCATATCAAGGGAGGGATGATTTATGATTAAACGCATCATCGTCGGTGAATCAGGCGGTCCGACTCCGGTCATCGACTGGGAAGTCTCCGGGGTTGTCGAGGCCGCCCAGAAGGCGGGGATAGAGGTCTACGGGATGATCAACGGACTGGAAGGGGTGCTCAATGCCGATATTGAAGGCAACATTGTGGATCTCTCCGGGATAGATCACATGGCGTTGGCCTTCAACGGACCCGGCGCCGGCCTCCGGACCACCCGGATCAAGCCCACCGAGGAACAATATCGGATCATTGCCCGCAACCTCCAATCTTTCGGTATTGACGGCGTGATCTATATCGGCGGCAATGACAGCGCGGCTCAGCTTGAGGGATTGACCGCCGTGAGCGGTATCCGGGCCATCCACGCCATCAAGACGGTGGACAACGATCTCCCGGTTACCCATCATTGCCCGGGATACGGTTCCGCCGCTCTCTACAACGCGATCGCGCTGAAAAATGTGAACAACGATTTTTCGTCCTACAAGGTATGGGGTAACTTCGATCGCGGGGGGCGGCCGGTGAAGTCTCTGAGCATTGCCCCGGTGGTCATCTACCAGGTGATGGGACGCAAAGCCGGATGGCTGGCCCAGGGAACCGCCTTTGCCCGGGTCGATCCCCGGGGGGAAGCGATACCCGACTACCCGCCTCAGATCATCTTAAGCAAGGAAATCACTTTCGACAAAAAGGAGTTTCTTGACGCTCTCGCGGATCTGCTCACCCGCGTGGGGTCCGGGGTGGTGGTTGTCCAGGAGGATCTGACGGACCGGGCAAGCGGACGGCCCCTGGCCGAGATATACGCGGAGGAAGTGGTGACCGACGCTCATGGCAACATCCAGCACGGCCGGGCCGGGTCCTTCGCCCCCTGCATCTTTCTGGCCCGCTTGATCAAGACCGAACTGAAGGTTGACTCCGTCCTCGGCGAAGTCAAGGACGCGGTCCTGGCGCCCCAGCATATTCAACGGAGCTACGTTATGTCTCCGCCGGACGCTTCCGATGCCTTCCGGGTCGGTTATGCCGCGGTCAGAGCCCTTCTGGACGGGGAGGACCGGAAATCGGTGATTCTCAAACGGGAAAACGGCCGGACGCGCACCGGTCTGACCGCCCTGGCCAATATTGCCGCCAAGGAACGGACGGTTCCCCTCTCCCTGATTAACGGTCTCACCGGCCCCACCCAGGAATTTATCGACGAATATATTTCTCTGATCGGGGGGCCGATGGCCATCCCGCACTACTCGTCACATTATTTCCGGGGGGTCCCCGTACCGGCGGAGATCCGCGACCGGCCTTATCTGCGAACTTGATCGTGACAGTTTCACTTCAGCACGGGAGATGGTGATCATGGAAGAAAAGATCTTATCGGCTTTTCGGGAAGCTGTTGCCGTCATTGCAAAACTGAAAGAGCAAACATCCCTGATTGAAGAAGCCTCCCGGATGATGATCTCTTGCTTCCGATCCGGGGGAAAAGTGCTGATCTGCGGTAATGGCGGCAGCGCCGCGGACTCCCAGCATATCGCCGCGGAACTGGTGGGAAGGTTCAAGAAAGAACGGAGGGCCCTGCCGGCAATCGCGCTCAGCACGGACACGTCAATCCTGACCTCTCTGGCCAATGATTATTCCTTCACTGATGTCTTTCGGCGGCAGGTCGAAGCCCTCGGGCGTCCGGGGGATGTGCTGCTGGTCCTTTCCACCAGCGGTAACTCTCCGAATCTCCTGTCGGCGGTCAGGTCGGCGCGTGCCGCCGGCCTGCGGACCTGCGCTTTATTAGGCCGCGATGGGGGCGCCCTGGCCCCCGAGGTGGATTTGGCCGTCATCGTTCCGGCGTCCGATACCGCCCGGATTCAGGAAAGTCATGTCCTGATCTATCATCTTATCTGTGATCTGACGGAGGAAGCGCTGGCGGAATGAAATCGAAGATCCTGTCTCGCGAGGAGTTGGTCCCCCTGATCGCCCGGCACAAACGGAAAGGACGTCGGATTGTCTTTACCAACGGCTGCTTCGATCTGCTTCATGTCGGGCATGTCCGGTATCTCGGAAAAGCCAGAGGGGAAGGGGATCTGCTGGTCATCGGCTTGAACAGCGACAGTTCGGTGCGGGAGCTGAAGGGACCGGGGCGCCCCCTGGTCCCTCAGGGTGAGCGGGCGGAACTATTGGCCGCCCTCTCGGTGGTCGATTATATCGTCATCTTCGATGAGCCGACCCCGCTCTCCCTGATCCGGGAGCTCGTCCCCGACGTCCTGGTCAAGGGCGGCGATTGGAAACGGGAGGATATCGTGGGGGGAAATGAAGTCGAGGCCTCCGGGGGCCGGGTAGTGGTTGTCCCGGAGATCCCCGGGAAATCGACCAGTAATCTGGTGGAAAAAATTGCCCGTCAGACCCGGGAACGGGTGGAGATATAGTCCCGGCAGTTTGAGCCGTTGGAACGGCTCAAACGGTTTAAACGATTCAAACGGTTCACACGGTACAATGTCATGGGCGTGATCAGTGATGCGAAGCGAGGCACCGCGCGCGGGGCCGTGGCGGCGGTCGCCGCCGCCGAGGGCCTCCCGGTTGAGGATATTCTCCAGGGCCTGGCCGAAGGAACGATCGTGGTCCCGGTAAACAGCGGCCGGAAGGTCGAGCGGCCCTGCGGGATCGGCAAGGGGCTCCGGGTCAAGATTAACGCGAATGTCGGCACCTCGCGTCAGGAGATCGACTTCGATCGCGAACTGGAAAAAATCAGGGTGGCGGTCGCCGCCGGGGCCGATACCGTGATGGATCTCTCCACCGGCGGCGATCTCGGGCTGCTCCGGAAACGGGTCCTGGAGGCCTCTCCGGTCCCGGTGGGGACCGTCCCCATCTATGAGGCCGCGATCAAGGCGGCCGCCAGGAAGGGCCGGATCGTGGCCATGACCGGGGATGACATGCTGGGCGCGGTCGCGGAGCAGGCTCGGCAGGGGGTGGATTACATGACCATTCACGCGGGGGTCAACCAACGGACCCTGGAAGCGCTGAAGAAATCTCCCCGTCTACTGGGCGCGGTGAGTCGGGGGGGCTCCTTCCTGCTGGAATGGATGGTTGTCAACGGGGAAGAAAATCCCTTCTATGCCCGTTTCGATGAGTTGCTGGAGATCGCGGGCCGCCATGAGGTGACTCTCAGCCTCGGTGACGGTCTCCGCCCGGGCTGTCTGGCCGACGCCACCGATCGTCCTCAGATCCAGGAGCTGGTCTTCCTGGGGGAACTGGCCGCCCGTTGCCGGGAAGCGGAGGTCCAGGTCATGATCGAAGGGCCGGGACACATACCGCTCAATCAGATCGCCGAAAATGTCCGGCTGGAAAAATCTCTCTGCGGGGGCGCTCCTTTCTATGTTCTGGGACCTCTGGTGACCGATATCGCCCCGGGATATGACCATATTACCTGCGCCATCGGCGGAGCTTTGGCCGCCTACCTGGGGGCGGATTTCCTCTGTTATGTGACCCCTTCGGAACATCTCGGTCTGCCCTCGGTAGAGGATGTTCGGGAAGGTGTGATCGCCACCCGGATCGCGGCCCACGCCGCCGATGTCGCCCGTGGTCTCCCCGGCGCCCGTGACTGGGATGACCGGATGTCGCGGTACCGCCGGGAGCGGAATTGGAGAGGCCAGATCGAAACCGCTCTTGATCCCTCCACGGCAGAGCGGTATCTGGGAAAGATTGAAGGTAAGGAGGATTATTGCTCGATGTGCAGCGAGTACTGCGCGATCAAGATACTGGAAGAGCACCTGAAGGAGTAAGGGATGTGATCGGTAATCAAGTGCCGGTAAGCAGGCAAGGAGAACCCACGCCCACCGATTACTGATCACTGTTTACCGATCACGTTTTAACCCGCTGTGAAGGATCAAGGTTCAGGCAGTCGTTCAGTAGAGGAGATATCATGATGAGTGTCCTGGTAGTCGGTTCGGTGGCATTTGATACGGTGACGACGCCCTTCGGGCGCAAGGAGAAAATACTGGGCGGTTCCGCTACCTATTTCTCTTATTCCTGCAGTTTTTTTTCCCCGGTAAATCTGGTGGCGGTGGTCGGTGTTGACTTTCCCCCGCAATACCGGGAGCTGCTGGAGAGGAAAGGCATCAACCTGGAAGGGCTCCAGGTGCGCGAGGGGAAAACTTTTCACTGGGGAGGGTCCTACCGGTACGATATGAATGAGGCGGAGACCGAGTTCACCGATCTGAATGTTTTTGAGGAGTTTCATCCCGAGCTGCCCCCGTCCTACCGCTCCAGCGAGTATCTCCTGCTGGCCAATATCGACCCCGATCTTCAGCTGGAGGTCCTGCGGCAGGTGGTCGATCCCCGGCTGGTGGTCGGCGATACCATGAACCTCTGGATTGAGTTAAAGAAAGAAACGGTCACGGCGGTGATCGGGAAACTCGATATTTTGATTATCAATGACGCCGAGGCCCGCCAGTTCACCGGCGAGGTCAGTTTGCGACGCGCGGCCGGAAAGATTCTGGAACTCGGCCCCCGCTGGGTGGTGATCAAGAAAGGAGAACACGGAGCGCTGCTCTTCTCCCGCGAAGAGGTTTTCTCCGCCCCCGGGCTCCCTCTGGAAACGGTGATAGACCCTACCGGCGCCGGCGATACGTTTGCCGGTGGTTTCATGGGTTACCTGGCAAAGACGGGAGAGCTGACTCCGTCGGCCCTGCGGCAGGCCGTTATCTATGGGAGTGTCATGGCTTCATTTGATGTGGAGGATTTCAGCCTGGAACGCTTGAAAAATCTGGGGTGGGATGATATAAAGAGCCGGTATCGGGAATTCCAGGCTCTTACTTCTTTCTGAGCCGCTCAAAGAGCGGCTCAGAAAGAAGTAGTGAATATTATTTTTCACGCGGCCCGCGTGAAAAATAATATGCGGGTGTAGCTCAATGGCAGAGCTCCAGCTTCCCAAGCTGGCCACGAGGGTTCGATTCCCTTCACCCGCTTTTCATTTTCCTCCGGTAAATGAAAGGATGCCGAATGTGCCATGAAGCAAGACGACGAAGAATTGAAGGGCCGAAAAAATTTATTGTGGGCGCCCTGGCGGATTAAATATATCCTGGAAAAGAAGGACGAGGGATGTCTCTTCTGCGGGAAATCTTCCCCCGGCGATGATGCCGCGAATTTTATTATCGCGCGCGGCGAATACAGTTTTGCCCTTCTCAATGTCTTCCCCTATAATAGCGGCCACCTGATGATCGCTCCCTACCGGCATACGGCGGAGTTGGATAACCTGCCGCCGGAGGAGGTCGCCGATCTGATGGCTTTGGTTCGGGTGGCCATCAAGGCATTGAAAAGCTCGCTGGCACCGGAGGGATTCAACATCGGACTTAACCTGGGAAAAGCGGCCGGCGCCGGCGTGATTGATCATCTGCATATCCATATCGTTCCCCGCTGGCAAGGGGACACCAATTTTATGCCCGTCATCGCCGATACCGGTGTCGTTCCCCAGTCCCTGGAGGAAACCTGCCGGGTCCTCCGGACTGCTTTTTCCGCCTGTAAATAAGTCACCGACAGGTTCCCGCTTGACAGACGTCCTTGCGGGGCATAGTATCTGGGTACAATTGATTACTGAAAGCAGTGAGCTAATTTATTGAGGAGATCCACGATGATAACGAATTTATCCAGCAGGCATCCCACCCCGGCCTGGGTTGTCCTGGTTGGGGCCGTTTTTTCCCTTCTCGCTTTCAACGGTTTCAGCCACGCCGCCGCCCCGGCCGCCGAGACGGTGGTACGCACCCGGGCGATCGGAGAGGGAGGGAATGTCGACACCTTTCTTCTTGATGTTGTTCCCGGCTGGCCGGGCTGGAGCCGCCGGTATTGGACGGACAAGGAACTCTGGGGCAACCAGGGATATATTATCGGCGGTCCCCGCGCTCAAATGATGGGGGAGGGACCCCTGGAAGCCGGTCTTTCCGAGGAGATCAGCGCCATTATCGAGCAGCCGGGTGTCCCTGAACTTCCTCTGGAAAAAGTCGACCTGGATATCGCGAGCGAAAAGCCGTCCACCCATCGGGTGGTTAAAGGTGAATGTCTCTGGTTCATCGCCGGATACGACCAGATCTACGGGAACCCCCTCCAATGGCCGCTCATTTATAAGGCCAACATGGATAAGATCAAGAATCCGGATCTTATCTATCCCGGCCAGGTTTTTATCATCCCCCGTGATTGAATCTCTCTCCCGGGAAAAGAGGGAGAGAGATTCAATCACATGTAAAAATTTTGCCCCGCCGGGGGCGGGGCAAAATTTTTGTTTTTGAAGTTCGATAAAGAACAAAAGCAGAGCAGCTTTGCTAAATCTGAATATTCTTGCTAACTCGAGTGGCGTTAGCTTCAATGCTTTTTCACTAAGTTAGCGCCGAAGGCGCTAACTTATCATGAAGATCACCCTCAACTTCCGCTCTCCCCAGCTTGTCCGCGATCTCTTCGCGCGCGAGGAAAAAAATGTGCTTCTCCTGGGCACGACCCTGGGTGTCCGGGCGGTGGCACGAGACAATTTTATCCGTCTCTCGGGTCCGGAGGCGGCGGTGGCCCGGGCCCGGAAACTGCTGGACGATCTGGCCCGGATCGCCGATGCCGGGAAGCCTCTCACCGGGGAGGAATACCGGCGTATTCTGAAGTCATATGCCGACGACCATGCCCTTCCCATCGGGGATATTTACGCGGAGAAGATAGAGGTGTCTTCCCGGCAGGGGTTTGTTCGGCCTCAGACCGTCAACCAGAAAAAATATGTTGATGCGATCAGGAACCATGACGCGGTCTTCGCGATCGGCCCGGCGGGAACCGGCAAAACCTACCTGGCGATGGCTTTGGCGGTCTCGGCGTTGCTGAAAGGAGAAGTGAAACGTTTGATCCTGACCCGTCCCGCGCGGGAAGCCGGCGAGAAACTGGGTTTCCTTCCGGGGGACCTTTATCAGAAGATCATGCCCTATCTTCGGCCTCTCTATGACGCCCTCTACGATCTGATGGATGGCGAGAGAATCAGAAAATACGAAGCCGACGGAGTGATCGAAGTGGCTCCCCTGGCGTTTATGAGGGGGAGAACCCTCAATAATGCCTTTATTATTCTGGACGAAGCGCAGAACACTACCCCGGAACAGATGAAGATGTTCTTGACCCGTCTCGGGTTTAACTCCCGGGTGGTTATTACGGGTGACGTCACCCAGATCGATCTGCCGGCAGGCCAGGTTTCCGGGCTGAACCTGGTTCGGCATATTCTCCGGGATATCCCCGAGATCCCGTTCATCTATCTTTCCCGGGAGGACGTGGTCCGTCATCCACTGGTGCAAAAAATAGTGCAGGCGTATGAACAAGCCGCAGATCAACCCGGATCATGATCAGGATATCCTTACGGAGGACTGCCGCCGGCAACCCCCGCCGGGGCAATAAGCGGAGAGGGACCGGGGACGGAAAAGTTCCCCGCGCCCGGCAGAAGAGCAGCGCGGCAAGATGGGCATTGGGGGCGGCGCTTTTCGCGGCCAGTGTCCTGATCATCTCCTGGCGGGGCATGCCGCTGAGCGTCCCCGTTCTCGGGCAGATATCAGAGCGGGATGTGGTGGCGACATGCGACTTCTCTTTCCCGGATCGGATCAAGACCGAACAGGAACGGGCAGCCGCGGAAAACCGGCAGCCGGTCGCCTACTCTGTTATCGAGAGCGTTCCCGCCGAGAAGGCGGGGGAGCTGAAAGATTTATTCCAAAGAATTTCGGCGCCGGCCCCGGCCGGCCCGCCTGCCGGGGTCGGCCTTGCCCTCTCGCCGCCCGCCCGTGTCCTCTCCCTTTTTCTGCGTGCCGCCCGGCTGCGGGAGTATGAAAAGCAACTGCTTCTGCTCCTCCAGGATGCGTATCGGAACGGCATCATCTCCCCGGATATCAAGCGCACTCTTGCCAATACCAGGCAGGAGAAGATAGTTCTGGTCGACCGGCAGGCGGGAACCGACCGGCGGCTCCCCCTGTCCGCTGTTCCCACAACCCCTCTCGCCCGGCAAGACGCGGTACAAGAGATGGAACAAATGGTTCCCTCACTCCGCGCCTACCGGAAGGAATTGGAGGAGATCGTCGCTTCCCTGATCGAACCCGACCTGGAATTTGACCCGGCAAAAACGCAGGCACTGCGGGACGAAGCGCGCCGGGCCGTCCCGATAGTCATGACCCCGGTCGAGAAAGGGGATAAGATCATTCGTCAGGGGGAAAAGGTGCAGGCGTATCATATCCAGAAGTTCCGATCGTTTCAGGAAGCTCTCTATCGTATTCAGCGCCCGATCTCCTTCTTTTACTACACGCTCGGCATCGGGCTGCTGGTTTTTCTCCTGTTCCTCATTACCGGATACTTTCTGGACCGCTATCACCGGTCGGTCAGCCGGAGTAATTCCCGGCTGCTTCTGGTCTCCGTCGTGGTCGTCCTGATCCTCATCCTGGCCCGGGTTCTTCATCAGATATTCTGGCTCCTTCCTCCCTACTTGATGGAGAGCGCCCGGTTCATCTCTCCGGTCACGATCGGCTCGCTGCTCCTCTGTCTCCTGATCGGGGTGAGGGTGGCGATTTTTTTTACTCTGATTCTTTCTTTTCTGACCGCGTTGATTCTGGGGGGGGATCTCGGTTATCTGCTGGCCGGCGTCATCGGAGGAATCGCCGGCATCTTCGGGCTCAGCGGCGTCCGCCGGCGGATTGATCTCTTCCGGGCGGGCGTTATCGCCGCCGCGGCCGGCGCTCTGGCTGTTATTGCCCTGGGAATCGCCCACGGGTTGCCGCCGCTGGTTTTCTTGAGCCAGGGCGCCGGGACGGCGTCGGCCGGGATCCTGTCCGCTTTTATCGCCCTGATCGCGCTTGGTCTCTTCGAGTCCGTGTTTCATGTCTCTTCCGACATCGGTTTGCTGGAACTGTCCGATCTCAATCATCCCCTCCTCCGGCGGCTGATGATCCGCGCCCCCGGGACCTATCATCACAGCCTGATGGTGGCGACGCTGGCGGAAAGTGCCGCGGAAGAAGTCGGCGCCAACTCGCTTCTGACCAGGGTCAGCGCGTACTTTCATGACATCGGCAAGATTGCCAAGCCGGAGTATTTTTCGGAGAACGAGACGTCGGGGGTCAGCCGGCACGACAGTTTGATCCCGAGCATGAGCAGCTTGATTCTGATCGCCCACGTCAAGGAAGGGGTGGCCCTGGCGCGTCAGTATAAGCTGGACCGGCGGATCGTGGCCATTATCGAGCAGCATCACGGGACCAGCCTGATATCTTATTTTTATGATCGTGCCGAGCGAAGCGAGCAGTTGAAGTTTAATGTCCTGGAAGATGATTACCGGTATCCGGGCCCCCGGCCGCGGAGCCGGGAAGCGGCGATCATCATGCTGGCCGATGCCGCCGAGGCGGCCTCGGTTTCATTGGAACGGCCGACCCCTATCCGGCTGGAATCCCTGATAAAAAACATCATCCGGGAGCGCCTCATGGACGGCCAGTTCGACGAGTGCGGCCTGACCCTGGCCCATCTGAAGATCATCCGGGAGAGTTTTATCCGTCATCTTGCCGCCCGCTATCATACGCGCGTCAAGTATCCGGAAGGGAATGGGGAACACCGTGATCCAATCTCCATTCCGTCGAAACCATGACCTATACCGTCAGAATAACCAATAAACAGCGCCGTCTCCGTCTGGGACGAGGTAAGATCATCGCCCTGACGGGGTGGGTCCTCCGGCAGGAAGGCTGCCGGGAAGGGGAGGTCAGTCTTGTTTTCCTGAACGATGCCGGCATCCGGGAACTGAACCGGGGCTATCTGGATCGGGATTATCCGACCGATGTCCTTTCCTTTCCCCAGAACGAGGGCCCTTCTGTTTCCCCGCAGCCCTGGTTTCTCGGCGATGTCGTGCTCTCAACCGAGAGGATTGCCAGCCAGGCCGCGGACCATGGTCAGAGCGCGGCCTCCGAGTTTGCCCTCTGCCTGATTCACGGGGTGCTTCATCTTCTCGGTTATCGCGATCATCCCTCCGGCCGCCGCCGGGAGATGCGGTGCCGGGAAGAACGGCTTCTCCAGGCCTGGAAGAGGAAAAAACAATGGTCCCCCATAAACTGATCGACAGTTTCAATGCCGCCGTCGAAGGCATCGTCTATGTTCTGAAGACGCAGCGGAATATGAGGATTCACTTTATCTCCGCCGCCCTGGTGCTGATTTTGAGTGTTGCTCTGAAAATGGCCGTCTGGGACATGCTCTTCCTTCTCTCGGCGGTCGTTCTGGTCCTGTTGGCGGAGATGATCAACACCGCCATCGAGCTGGCCATCGATTTGATCAAGGACACGTATCATCCGCTGGCCCGGGCGGTCAAGGATGTGAGCGCCGGGGCGGTCTTTATCGTCTCCCTTTACGCCGTCTGCGTGGGATATCTTGTCTTCTTCAAGAAGGGATATCTGATCAGGCCGCTCACCATCTCCCTGGCGGCGATTCGGGGTTCTGACTGGCATGTCGCGTTCGTCAGTCTGGCCGTGGTGGCCATCATGACCATTATCGTCAAGGTCCTGCTGCAGCGGGGGACGCCTTTTCGGGGAGGGCTTCCGAGCGTCCACGCGGCGGTGGCTTTTTCGATTTTCGCACTCACGGCGCTGATCCCGGGAACGCCCCCGGTTATCGTGGTCCTGGTTTTTTGTCTGGCCTTCCTGGTGGCCCAATCCCGTATTGCCAGCCGGATTCACAGTTTCTATGAAGTCATCTCGGGAGCGGTCTGGGGGATGGGCCTGACGTATCTGCTGTACAAGCTTTTCACCTGATCGCAATCAGAGCGGTGAATCCATAACCATGAGGGGAAAGAAAGGGAGTACTGGAATGATGGAGTGATGGGGCGACGGCCTCCACGACAGAGCCGGCTACCAGGTGCCCCAGCACTCCACCACTCCAGTACTCCACTACTCCATCACTCCCGTTCGACTAGCCGCTGGTATCAAGCCGCCCCCTTTGTTATTCAACACTACTATCCGATAAGGAGAATTTTCTTGCCGCCGCAGAAAACCAGAGGGATCATCCTCAAGAGCCGTGATTACACGGAGACCAGCAAACTGGTCAATATCCTCACTGCCGACAGCGGTCTCCTTAAAACTCTGGCCAAAGGTTCCCGCCGTCCGGCCAGTCCGCTCCGGGGAAAGCTGGAAGTCTGGAATTACGGCGATCTGGTATTTTATCCCAGCCGGGCCAGTGACCTGCACATCCTGGCCCAATTCGATGTCATCGAACACTTCCCGCTCGCCGTGAGCACGCTGGAACGGACGGCGCTTTTCCATTATTTGTCGGAGCTGGCCGCGGTGGCTGCTTATGGGGAAGAGACCAGCCGGGAGCTTTTTGAGCTTCTGCTTCATACGCTCCGGCACGCCGCCGTGATCGATGCCGTTTCCCAGGTCCGCCTCTGGTTCGAGATCCGCTATTTGAGCATCCTGGGGGTTCTTCCTCCGTTTGACCGTTGTTCCCGATGCCGGAAAGCACTGGGAGACGGCGCCCGGTTTTTCCTGGCGGAACGGGAGTGGCTCTGCCCCGGTTGCGGGCCGAAGTACGCCGATGCCGTCCTCATCGAACCGGGCGTTCTCTCCGCCGTCCGGTACATTAACCGGAGCGGGCTTGCCTCGGCGGTGAACCTCAGGCTCTCTGAACGGCAGTCCGCCGTTGCCGATCGGCTCCTTCGTTATCTCGTTGACAGTACGGTGGATAAAAAGTTAATGTCCAGGCGATTTCTGAACCAGATTAGTAATAAAATTTTTACGGAGTAAAAATGGTAAAATGGACTTTCAGACGCTGATCATCACCCTTCAGGCATACTGGAATCAGCGGGGCTGTGTCCTGCTGCAGCCGTACGATCTTGAAGTCGGGGCGGGGACGTTCGCGCCGGCGACTTTTTTCGGGGTCCTGGGGCCCGACCCCTGGCGCGTGGCTTATGTGCAGCCCGCCCGTCGCCCTTCCGACGGGAGATACGGGGAAAATCCGAACCGGCTCTACCAGCATCACCAGTACCAGGTCATCCTCAAACCCGCCCCCAACGATATCCAGAACATATATCTCCAGAGTCTGTTCGCGCTGGGCATCGACCCCCGGACTCATGATCTTCGCTTTGTCGAAGATGACTGGGAGTCTCCCACGTTGGGCGCCTCCGGCCTGGGCTGGGAAGTATGGTGTGACGGTCTGGAGATAACCCAGTTCACCTATTTCCAGCAGATGGGAGGGTTTGAACTGGATCCGATCCCGGTGGAGCTGACCTACGGGCTGGAACGGATCGCCATGTTCCTGCAGGGGGTGGAGAACGTTTTCGAACTCGAATGGGCCCCGGGAGTAACCTACGGCCGGATGCGGAAGAGGGAAGAGTACGAGTTCTCCCGCTACAGCTTTGAGGAAGTCCCGGTGGAGGATTATTTGCGGCGTTTTTCAGAGTATGAGAGCGAGGCGGAGAAATTGACGACCGCGGGGTTGGTCTGTCCCGCCTACGATCTGACCCTGAAGTGTTCCCATGTCTTCAATCTGCTTGATTCCCGGAAGGCTATCAGTGTCAGCGAGAGGGCGAATTATATCGGCCGGGTCCGGAAGCTCGCCAAAGCCTGCGCGGAACTTTATCTGCGCGAAGAAGAAGGAGATCCGGGGAAATGACGGTGGAAAAACAAAATTTCCTTCTCGAGATCGGAACCGAGGAACTCCCTGCTTCTTACATTCAGCCGTCGCTGGATCAACTCCGGAGTTGGGGGGAGAAGTGGGCCCCCCCCTCCGCGGTGATTGTGGGAGGAACCCCCCGGAGATTGTTTTTATTCATAAAAAATCTTCGCCGGTTTGAAACGGAGACTGTTTTTGGCCCTCCTCTTGACCGGGCAAAGGATGAGAACGGCCTCTGGAATAAGAATGCCTCCGGTTTTGTCCGCAGTCAGGGAAAGACGGTTAATGATCTCGGTACCGGCATTAAAAACGGGAAAAAATATCTGAAACTGGAAGTCCGGATTGACCGTCAACTGGTTTTGCGCGATGAGTTGATCAAACTCCTCGGCTCTCTTGTTTTTCCCAAAGCAATGCGCTGGATTCCCGGAAGCGCATTCAGCTTCGCCCGTCCCATCCGGTGGCTGGTTTTTCTGTGGGGGCCGTCGGTGACGGATGTACGGGTGGCAGGGGTGGAGTCCGGGCGGCATACCCGCGGCCACCGGTTTTTCGGAGATGACCATATCCGGCTCCTTTCGGCCGATGTAAAAGCCTACCGGCGCGTGTTACGCGACCAGTATGTGCTGGTGGATCCGGCGGGGAGAAGGAAGAAGCTGGTGGAAGGGATTCTGAAGAAGCAGGAAAAATTTCGGCCGGGAATCGGGGAGACTGACCTTGATGCCGCACTGCTGGACGAGGTCTGCAATTTGGTTGAATACCCCCGGGTAATAGTCGGGGATTTCAGTGAGTCTTTTTTAACGATTCCCTCTCAGGTGCTGATCACGGTGATGAAGTCCCATCAGCGGTATTTCCCGGTCCGCGATGCCGGGGGACGTTTGCTCCCGAAATTTATTGTCGTCGCCGACGGGCCGTTTAAAAAGACCGGCCCCATCCGGGAAAATAACGAACGGGTTTTGAAGGCCCGTCTCGCCGATGCCGGGTTCTTCTGGGAAGAGGACCTGAGCCGATCTCTCGAAGATCGGGTCAGTGATCTGGAGGGGATGATCTTCCATGCCCGCCTGGGAACGTATCGCGAAAAAGTCCGGAGGGTGGAGAGGTTAGCCCGGGCTATCGCGGAAGAACTCAAGTTTTCCGTGAACCGGATCGAGCGGGTGAAGAGAAGCGCCCACCTCTGCAAGAGTGATCTTACCACCGCTATGGTGACCGAGTTCACCGAACTCCAGGGGACAATGGGGATGGAGTACGCCCGTCGTCAGGGGGAGGAGGAAGAGGTGGCCCGGGCGATATACGAGCATTATCTTCCGCGCTCGGCGGAAGATGCGCTGCCGGAGACGGAGACCGGCACGGTGCTGGCCCTGGCCGACAAGCTGGACACCGTGGCTTCCTTTCTCAGCGCCGGCATTACACCGTCCGGTTCGCAGGACCCGTACGGCTTGCGACGCCAGGCACAGGGCATCATCCGCCTGCTGGCGGAAAAAAAGCTTCCACTGCCTTTCGACATGCTGGCAAAGAAGGCGGTTGAAGGACTCGCACTGGAAAGTTCACAGTCGGAGAAAATAATTCACCTGATTCTAGATTTCTTTCGTCTTAGACTGGAGGCATTTCTTGAATCTAGAGATATTCCTCCTGATATTATTGAGGCAGTGTTAGCCATAAAATGGGCTGATATTCAAGATACATACAATCGTTGCAAAATGATTAAAAATCTTAACAGCCAAAAGGTTCTCTTGCCTGCAACTACAATCGTTGAGCGAACTTCCAATATAGTTAAATCCTTGATGCTATTGAGAAAT
The DNA here is from genome assembly GCA_963822585.1 of uncultured bacterium. GTDB lineage: Bacteria > Auribacterota > Erginobacteria > Erginobacterales > Erginobacteraceae > CAWGIE01. Next base: position 97,626 of record CAWGIE010000011.1, on the reverse strand, counting down.
GACAGAGTACATATGAATCTTTTTCAAGAACAGGCTGAACTTAACTTATACAAAGCCTTTCAAAATTCAATTGAACAGATTAAGGGATTAATCAGAGATAAAAAATATAAAAAAGCAACCGAAGAGTATGTTAAGGCTTTTTCTTCTCCATTAAGTACTTTTTTTAATGAGGTAATGGTCAATGTCGTTGATGAGAAATTACGGAAGAATCGAATGATGCTCTTAAATTGTATTAATAGGCTTTACACAGATACTATTGCAGATTTATCGCTTCTTCAGTTTGAACGAGGAGAATATATTGCCCCGATAGTTACCTTTATCCGGTTAGAAGTTCCAACAAAGATCAGAAGAGGGATGCCCTTTAAGATTAAGTGTGTATTTTCATTAAATAGTCCAGTCTTTCAGGATCATAGGATGTTCGTGCAATTGTACCGGCAAAATTCCACAATTAAATTGGTGGATATGGATGTAGATCTTTCTCCCCAAATTAATGAATGGGATCTAGCTCAGGAGGTTGAAGTTAAAACACCACCGGTGAAGATTAGTCTAAATGCCCCGTTAGGAACTTATGTAATTAGAGCAGGATTACATTATTTCAAAGGAAGAAAAGATAAAGGAGATTTCAAACAACCGTATACTAATAGTGACATTCAAAAATGGGAGATAGGAACTATAAAAGTAGTGCAGTAAATTAGCTGGTAAACTTATTCATGCTTGATATTCATTTATTGAATGAATAATTGCTCACTATAAGCATAAAAATTTTATTAGATTCAATCTTTGTTAAAGTATTAAATATTATCGAATTATGCATTGAAAAATGCTCCGACGAAGTCGGAGCCATTAAATATTTTCGCTAGAGGCGAAAATATTTAAGGAGGTTGCCATGACCAAGTACGTTTATTTCTTCGGCGGAGGGAAAGCGGAAGGGAAGTCGGCCATGAAGGCGCTTCTCGGAGGGAAGGGGGCCAACCTGGCCGAGATGGCGAACGCCGGCCTGCCGGTCCCCCCCGGTTTCACCATCAGCACCGATGCCTGCGCCTATTATTCCTCCCACCGGCATTCGTACCCCGCCGGGATGCTCGCCCAGGTAAAAAAGAACCTGAGCCGCCTGGAAAAGCTGATGGGGAAAAAGCTGGGAGCGGCTCAGGATCCCCTGCTGGTATCCGTCCGGTCCGGCGCCGCCAGCTCGATGCCGGGGATGATGGACACCGTCCTCAACCTGGGGATGAACGACCGGTCGGTCCTGGGTTTCATCGAGAAGACGGGGAATGAGAGGGCCGGCTGGGACAGCTATCGGCGGTTTATCGATATGTTCGGCGATGTTGTCATGGGCCCCTCCACCGGGCTTACGCATGAAGAGTTCGAGGTCGAACTCTATCGGCTCAAGAAGAAGTACGGGGCGAAGGTCGATACCGATCTCACCGCCGCGCAGTTGAAAGAGCTCGTCGCCCTTTATAAGAAAGTCTACCGGAAACATGTCGGGAGACCCTTCCCCCAGGACCCGATGAAGCAGCTGACCCTGTCCATCAACGCGGTTTTCGGCTCCTGGGATTCCGACCGGGCCGTCAAGTACCGGAAAATTAACAAAATTACCGGGCTCAAGGGGACCGCGGTCAACATCCAGACGATGGTCTTCGGCAACATGGGAGAGACCTCCGGGACCGGGGTCGGTTTCACCCGCAACCCGGCCAACGGCGACCGCCGGCCGATGGGTGAGTACCTGATCAACGCCCAGGGCGAGGACGTTGTCGCCGGTATCCGCACCCCCTCGGCGATCGCCGAGATGCCGAAGGAGAAAAATCCGGTCTGGAAGCGGGTCTACCGGGAACTGCTGGCCATCATGAAGAAGCTCGAGCGGCATTATCAGGATATGCAGGACGTCGAGTTCACCGTCCAGGAGGGCAAACTCTTCATGCTGCAGACCCGGACGGGGAAAAGGACCGGTCTGGCCGCGGTAAAGACGGCCTGTGACATGGTCCGGGAGAAGCTGATCACCCCCCGGCAGGCGATCACCCGGATTGAGGGGGAACATCTTGCCCAGCTTCTCTTCCCGATTTTCAACCCCAAGGATGAAGCGGCCGCCCGGAAAAAGGGGCTGGACCGGGCCTACGGCCTCCCCGCCGGCCCCGGCGGCGCCGCCGGCCGGGTGGTTTTTACGGCCGAGGAAGCGGAGAGGATTTACGGGCTTGATCCCTCCGCCCGGCTGATCCTGGTCCGCCGGGAGACCAGCCCCGAGGATGTCGGAGGGATGTGGGCCGCCCAGGGGGTGCTCACCAGCACCGGCGGGATGACCAGTCACGCGGCCGTGGTCGCGCGCGGATGGGGGAAGTGCTGCGTGGCCGGCGCCAGCCTGGTCTCGATTGACGCCCGGAAGAGGCGGTTCACGATCGGCGACCTGGTCGTGAAGGAAGGGCAGTATATTAGCCTGAACGGTACGACCGGCGCCATTTTTTGCGACGACCGCAGGGACGTCGACATCCCGACCACCGCCTCCCCGGTGGTCGCCGCGGTGGTGGACGGCGCCGCCTGGGCGAAGAAGCATCCCATCTACAAGATGTACCGGCGGATCAGCAACTGGGCGGATGAATTCCGGAAGATGGGGGTCCGGACCAACGCCGACACCCCCAAGGATGCCGCCGCCGCCCGTGCCTTCGGGGCCCAGGGGATCGGCCTCTGCCGGACGGAACATATGTTCTTCGAGAGCGACCGGATCCTGGCCGTCCGCGAGTTTATCCTGGCGGAGGATGAAGAGTGCCGCCGGAAAGCGCTCGGGAAGCTCCTCCCGTATCAGAGGAAGGACTTTGAGGGGATCTTTACGGCCATGCGCGGTCTCCCGGTGACCATCCGCCTTCTTGACCCTCCGCTCCATGAATTCGTCCCCCATGAGGAGAAAGAGCAGAAAGAAGTGGCCCGGGCGCTGGGCGTGCCGCTGCAGAAAGTCCAGGAACGCGTTCGGGCGCTGCGCGAGATGAACCCAATGCTCGGCCATCGCGGGTGCCGGCTCTCCATTTCCTACCCGGAGCTCTGCCTGATGCAGACCCGGGCCATCATCGAGGCCGCCTGCACGGTGACGAAAAAAGGGATGACGGTTCTCCCGGAGATCATGATCCCCCTGGTGGGGACCAGCGAGGAGTTCGATTACCTGGAAGAGATCATCAGGGCCACCGCGGATGAGATCATAAAGCGGAAAAAAGTAAAAGTCCCCTACCTGGTGGGGACGATGATCGAAATCCCCCGGGCCTGCCTGGTGGCCGATGCCATCGCCCGGAAAGCCCAGTTCTTCAGCTTCGGGACCAATGACCTCACCCAGATGACATTCGGCTACAGCCGGGATGACGCCGGTGTCTTTCTGCCCGATTACCTGGAGAAAAAGATCCTTCCCGGCGATCCCTTCGAGGCGCTTGACCAGGTGGGTGTCGGCCGGCTGATCGAGATCGCTATCGAGCGCGGCCGCTCGGTCCGGCCCGACCTCAAGGTGGGCATCTGCGGCGAGCACGGCGGTGAGCCGAGTTCGGTGAAATTTTGCTACCGGGTGGGAATGAACTATGTCAGCTGCTCGCCCTTCCGAGTACCGATCGCCCGCCTGGCCGCGGCTCAGGCAGCTATTGAAGAGACCTCCGATTGAATCAATCGGGGTCTACTAATACCCTGCTCGAAAGGGATTTCGAGCAGGAAATCCTAAATCCTAATGTCGAAATCCTAAATAAATCCAAAATCCAAATGATCAAATGTTTCAAATATCCCTCGTGTTAGGTCCATTGTTTAGAATTTTAAATTTTGGTCATTTGATATTGTTTAGGATTTAGTATTTTCCGCCGGGGGCGGATCAGCCTCTGGCTGAAGATATTAGGATTTGAGAACTTCCAAGCTTTTCGAGTAAGTTCTAATTGATATGTCCGAACCGACGGATAATAAAAAAGCCCAGTTGCACGGCGACCGGCAGGTCCGGGCGATCAGGATCTACCTCCGGGAAATCGGCGCGATCCCCCTGCTCAGCCGGGAGGAGGAACGGCTCCTGGCGATGAAGCTGGCGGCGGGGGATGAGGAAGCCGGCAAGCAGATGATCCGGGCCAACCTGCGGCTGGTGGTCAAGATCGCCAAAAAATATGAACATCTGGGGCTTCCCCTCCTCGACCTGATCGAGGAAGGAAACCTGGGCCTGATCAAGGGTGTCGAGCGGTATGATATATCCCGGGGGACCAAGCTCAGCACGTATGCCGCCTGGTGGATCAAGCAGTCGATCATGCGGGCTTTGGCCAACAAGGGAAAGATGATCCGCATCCCCGTGTACATGCAGGAGAAGGTGAACGCCTACAAGAAGAACGTTGATCGCCTCAGCCAGCAGCTGGGCCGGCACCCTTCCAATACCGAGATCGCCGATAAATTCGATCTGACACTGAAGGAGATTGACTATCTGGAGGAGGTGGCCCGCGTCCCCAGTTCTCTCGACGCCTCCATCGACCGGGATGGGGTCAGCAAGCTGGCGGACATGATCCAGGATACCGAGACCGTGGCGCCGGACCGGGCGGTTGATACCGCTGATCTGCACCAGGGACTTCTCTACCTGATCGAAGAGCTCCCCGACCGGGAAAGGGCCATCCTGGAGATGAGGTTTGGTCTCGGGGGCAAAGATGCCCGGACCCTCTCCGCGATCGGGAAAAAGTTCGGTATCAGCCGGGAGCGGGTGCGCCAGATTATAAATAAGTCTATCCGGAGACTGCGCCAGATCATCGGGGAGCGTGATCTGGACATGAACGAGTTCAACAGTAACCATTAACCCGTCATTCTCTACGGAGGTTTTCATGAGCAAAGAAGATTTGCGCAACGCTATTCGCGATGTCCCCGATTTTCCCGAGAAAGGGGTGCTCTTCAAGGATATCACCACCCTGCTGAAGGAGGGGAGTCTCTTCCGGGAGGCGGTCGATCTGATGGCGGAGAGTTTCGCCGGAAAAGGGATCGATCTCGTGGTCTGCGTGGAGGCCCGGGGGTTTATCTTCGGATCCGCCATCGCCTACAAGCTGGGGGCCGGGGTGGTCCCGGTCCGGAAAGAGGGGAAGCTGCCTTGCCGGACACGGAAGGTCAGCTATTCCCTGGAATACGGGGTCGCCTCGGTCGAGATCCACGAGGACGCCGTTGTTCCGGGGAGCCGGGTACTGATCGTGGACGACCTGCTGGCGACGGGGGGGACGCTGGCCGCGGCGGTCGATCTGGTCCGACAGTATGGCGGCGTTATCGAGGCGGTGGCGGTGCTGATCGAACTCGATTTCCTCAACGGGCGCGAAAAACTCAAAGACGTCCCGGTGTGGTCGCTGATACATTATTAAATTAATTCATTATTAAGATATTGAGTTTATCCAGTAACATCGGCGGAAACGATCGGGGTATCATCATGGAGTATTGAGGTGCTGGAGTATTGGAGTGATGGAGGGCCGCGAGGGCCCGGTCCCATTACTCCAACACTCCATCACTCCATTACTCCATTTTACTTATGATCATCGTTCCGCCAACATCGTATTGGCGCCACAATCAAAATTCGGGAGTAATTTTGCCATGGGAATATTCAAGGCTTACGATATCCGGGGGGTTGTCCCGGAAGAGCTTACGGAGGATATCGCCTACCGCATCGGCAACGCGCTGGCCTGCTTTTTGAAAGCCCGGTCCATCGTCACCGGCCGTGACATGAGGGTCAGCTCCCCCGGCATCGCCGCCGCCGCCCGCAGGGGTATCAGGGACGCCGGGACGGATGTCGTCGATATCGGCCTCTGCTCCACCCCGGCCTGCTATTTCGCCGACGGCCAGGGAGGATACGACGGAGCGCTCATGGTGACCGCGTCCCATAACCCGGCCCGGTACAACGGCTTCAAGCTCTGCCGGGAGGAAGCCATCCCCCTCAGTTATGAAGCCGGGATCGAGGAGATTGAGACACTCTGCGGTCGGCCGGCGGCGGTAAAGGCTCCGCGACCGGGGAACGAACTCGAGCGCGATATTACCGAGGAATACGTCGCCCACGTCCTGGGATTCGTCCAGTATGTCCGGCCGCTCACGGTCGCCGTTGACGCCGGCAACGGCATGGCGGGGAAGTATCTCCCCCGCGTCTTCGCGGACATCCCCTGCCAGCTGATTCCCCTTTATCTGGAGCCCGACGGGACGTTCCCCCACCACGAGGCCGATCCCCTCAAAGAAGAGAATCTGATCGATCTGAAGAAGCTGGTGGTGGAAGGGGGCGCCGATCTGGGCGCGGCCTTCGACGGAGATGCCGACCGGGTGGCGTTCATCGACGAGAAGGGGCGGACCATCCCCAACGATATGACCACCGCTCTGATCGCCATGGAAACATTGGACCGCTGGCCGGGTTCTTCGATTATCTACGATCTCCGGTCAAGCTGGGTGGTGCCCGAGGAGGTGGAAAGGGCGGGGGGGCATCCGATCGAATCGCGTGTGGGACACTCGTATATCAAGGGTCACATGCGGGAACATAACGCGGTGTTCGGGGGAGAGCTCTCCGGTCATTATTATTTCCGGGAGAATTTCTATGCCGACAACGCCGAGATCGCGCTCATCAAGATCCTCAACCTGATCAGCTCTCGTCAGGAGCCGTTCTCCCGCATCGTCGAGCCGCTCCGCCGTTACGCCGCCACCGGAGAGGTCAATTTCCGGGTCGCCGATAAGGACGCCAAGATCGAGGAACTGGCGGAGGAGTTTGCCGACGGCGAGGTCTATTTCCTCGACGGGGTCTCCGTCCGCTATCCCGACTGGTGGTTCAACGTCCGCAAGTCCAACACCGAGCCGTACCTCCGCCTCAACCTGGAGGCCAGGACACCGGAACTGATGGAAGAAGCACGGAAAAAGGTCGAAGCCGTGATTAAAAGTTAGGTAATCGGTGATCGGTAATCAGTAATCGGTAAAAAATCGGGAACAGGCCAACTGATCACTGATCACTGATTACTGATTACTGTTTTCTATATGAATATAATAGAAGCCATTATCCTGGGCGTGCTCCAGGGGCTGACCGAGTTCCTCCCCGTCTCCAGTTCCGGCCACCTGGTGTTGGCGGAAAAACTGCTCGGACTCTCCCTGGAGAACGTCCGCTTCGTGGTTATGGTCCACCTGGGGACCGTCCTGGCGGTGATTATCGCTTTCCGCCTCCAGGTCTGGAGGCTGTTGAGATCCCTCTTCCGGGGGAAGATGCGGTATCGCCGGGGCCGGTGGGAGTTTAAAAACCCCGATACTCGCCTGGCCTGTCTTCTGGCTCTGGCCACGGTCCCGGCCGCGCTGGTGGGAATATTTCTGGGCGGACTGATTCGGGGAAGCTTTTTCCATCCCCTCGCGGTGGGCATCTGCCTGGCGGTCACCGGCCTGGTTCTTTTTTGCCTCCGCTTCGTGAAGGAAAAAGATGAAGAACTGAGCTGGCGCCGGGCCCTTCTGATCGGCATCTGCCAAGCGCTGGCGATCCTCCCCGGCATCTCCCGTTCGGGGATGACGATCTCGGCCGGGATCTACTCCGGGATGGAAAAGGTCCGCGCCGCCGAGTTCTCCTTCCTGCTCGCGATCCCGGTGATACTGGGGGCGAGCTTATTCGAGTTCGGCGACATGATGACGAACGGGATCACGTCATCGGAGATCGTCTCCCTGCTGGTCGGCACCGTCTGCGCCGCGATCTCCGGTTATCTGGCCATACAGTTCCTGCTCCGGGTCATACGGCGGGGAAAACTGTATTATTTTGCTTATTACTGCTGGCTGGTCGCACTGATCGTGATCATCCTCTCCGTCTAAAAAACCTCTCCTTAATCTCACCGACTGTTCACGTAAAGAATTACCACGAAGGGCACGAAGTTCACGAAGGGAGAAATAAAGAATATTCTTCGTGACCTTCGTGATCTTCGTGGTTACATTATATTGTGTAGTCAAAGCGGCAGTAACGCCAAAATATGCCGGATGAATAAACCAGTACTTGAAATCGCTCTTCCCGGAGTTGTTCTCTACGACCGGGGAAAGATCCGGGATATCTTCGAAGCCGGACCGGATATCCTGGTCGTGACCACCGATCGGGTATATCTCTTCGACCGGGTCTGCCCGCAGGGACTGGCCGGGAAGGGGAGGGTGCTGACCGCCCTCTCGCTGAAGACCTTCGAGACGGTCCGCGACCTGGTCCCTAGTTACGTCATCACCGCTCGGGCGGAGGAGTACCCGCCGCCGTTCAACCGGCATCAGGATCTCCTGGCCGGCCGGAGCTATCTCACCCGGCGGGTCGATCCCATCCGGGTGGAGTGCGTGGCCCGAGGGTTTCTTTATGGACAGGCCTGGCGGGCTTACCGGGAAGGGGACCGGTCCTGGCTTCCGGATTTCCCCGCGGGACTGGAATTGGCGGCTGAACTTCCCCGGCCCGTCTTCACCCCGGCCCGGAAGAGCCGCACCGGAGAAGACGAGAATCTTGACCGGGAAGCATTAATCGAACTGGTCGGTAAGGAACGGGCGGAAGAGATGCGGACACTGACGCTGGCGATCTATGCCAGGATGCGGGAGATCTTTGCCCGGTTCGGTTTCATTCTCGCCGACACCAAGTTCGAGTTTGGCGTCAGGGACGGCCGCCTCCTTCTCATCAACGAGGCCTGCACCCCCGACTGTTCCCGGATCTGGAAGAAGGACCGGTATCGCCCGGGGCGCTTTCAGGACCCCTGGGACCGGGATCTTCTGGAAAATCATCTGCTGAAGAAGGGCTGGTCCCCCGGGGCCCCCTTCATCCCGCTCCCCGCGGATCTTCTCGCCGAAGCCCGCCGCCGTTTCCAAAAGCTGCTTGCCCTGGTAGCAGCACCCCCGAACCGTGACCCGTTCCGGTCTCCGCAACGGTCTTCGCCCCCCCGTGAATCAGTACACTGGACTGGAATGTCAGTCGCAGGAATCGGTGTCTTCCACTTCCAGCACGCGGGATGCGAGCTCCGCTTATGTCCTCCACGTGGCATGCAGAGAGATTGGAGCAGCTGTCGAATCCCTTGACGGTAGCAGTCTCCCCGTCGACCATGCAGGCACTCAGGTAGAAGCAAAAATAAAAACCACTGAGTATGGTTTTATAAGAATTGCAGGCGGAAACGTTGAGCAGCCCGAGAATCCCACCGATGTGGTACCGTTCCCGTTCACCACGCAGCTGGAGAGGTTCCGGCAGCCGGAGAACCCCCCGGCGGTGCATTTATAGGTGGAACAGTTGGTCAGCCGCGCGGTGGGGACCAGTACGCTCCCGGAGAATCCGGCGCCGGCGGCGTTCCGGACCACGCAGTTAACGAAGCTCACGTACTCGGCGGCGGAGGTGTAGTGAAAACCGGAATAGAGGCTGTCCACCGACCGGCAGTTCTCGACGGTTATGTAGACACCAGTAAGATAAACAGTCCCTCCTTTTTCGTTTGTTCCCCGGCACTGACTTATCGGGGAAAAAACAGCAGATCAATCGCAGGAGTTTTCGTGCCCGGCGAGTGACCCAAAGAAGTAGTCGCAGCTCTGGTAGTAATAAGTAGAGTTTTTAACGTGACAACTCGCCAGATTATCGCAGCCATAGAATGCGTAAGTCGTCTGGTTGTTGCCGTCAACTTCACAACTGCTGAGGCGGCCGCATTCCCAGAAACCATTCAGGAAGCAATTATAGGCCACCGATGAAGAGATATTGTTGCACTGATAGTATCCGTAATATTCTCCATCCACGTAACAATTGCTGAGGTTGTGGCAATCTTGGAAACCGATGTCGGAACCATCGACGGTCCCGGTGTCAAAGACCGCGCAGTTGATCAGCTTCGAGTTCCTGACCGCAACGTCTCCATGGAATCCGGCGCCGCCCGCGTAGTCAACCCGGCAGTTGTCGAAGATCACGCTGTTCGCCCCGCTGGTGTAACGAAATCCCTCGGCGGCACTGTAGCGGGAGCTGCAGTCTCTTACCGTCACGTCGGAGGCGGCGATAAAGAAGTTGCCGATATTGGTAAAACCCCCGTTCTGGACGGTGATCTTCTCGATCGTGCAGCCGGTCGCCGCCGACCCGATCGCCAGGTATTTGCCGCCGGCGAAAAATATGATGACCTTCTGCCGGGATTCCCCGGTAATCTGGGTGACGTGGGTGATGGTGATCGGATCGGAGACGGAGTAGGTTCCGGCCGGGATGAAAACACTGTCATAGGAAGCACTCTCCAGGGCCCGCTCGAGATCGGCTCCGTCATCCGGTCTGACTACGTAATCGTAGAGACGCTGCCCCCCCCCTCCGCCGACCGCCGTATCCGAGGACCCTCCGAAATAGATCCGGCTTACCCCCCGGATCGCCCACATCCCGGCCGTTTTCCGGAAGACCCCGATCTCGGCGATGCCGTCGCCGGTGTAGTCTCCCGCCGCGGGGGTATCGGCCGATCCGCCGAAGTAGACCCGGGTCACCCCGCGGATCGCCCACATCCCGGCCGCCGGCCGGAAGATGGCGATGTCGTCACGGGAGTCTCCGTCGAAGTCCGCCGGGAAAGCGATGCCGGCGGTCATCAAGAAGAGAGCAATGGCTGTGATTGTCGTTTGCTTCACCTGCACCTCCTTCCGGCGTTCTCTTTTTCACCGGCGTGGTGTTATCTGGAGAAAAGGCGAATGGAAGAACTTCGTCTGGATAGTGTACAATACTATCAAAAATCCTAAAAGGATTTTTGATAGATGCGGTACTTTTTATACAGGGTTCCGCCCATCATCTCGGCCGCCCGGATGACCAGGATGTTGTCTTCCAGCAGCCAGGAGATCTCGGAGTCGGTGTATCCCAAATCCCGGGTGGTCCGGGCCGACTCCAGGTAGAGAAGGGCATCCAGTCCCTTCTTCTGGTACTCCTCCTCGATCCCCGCCATCATCAGCCGGACGGCGTCGATCTTCTTCCTTCCCGTGAGGAACCTGAGTATCTGGAGCGGGCCCATCTTCCCGTTCATCTTCTTGATCACCTGGTTGTAGTCGGGGAGGACCAGGTAGAAGCCGACTGTCTTGCCCCGGTACTCGGCGAAGAAGGCCAGCTCGGGGACGACCAGCGGCTTGAGCTCTCTGGCCATGTGTTCGATCTCGGCTTCCGTGATCGGAACGAATCCCCAGTTTTTTGCCCAGGCCGCGTTGTAGATTGTCCGGACCTGTTTCAGCTCGTGGTGAAAGTCTTTCATCCGGATGGTTCGGATGCTCAGACCTTTCTTTCTCAGCACGCCCGCCAGTTTTTCCAGGCGCGGGTTCATCGTCTCCGGGACCGGTATCCGGTAGGCCAGAAGATCTTTCGCTTTCTCCAGTCCGCAGCCCTCCAGGAGTGAATGGTAGTAGGGGAGGGTATAGGGCATCATGAACCGGGGAGGGGAATCGTAGCCCTCCAGCAGCAGTCCGCAGACGGCGTTGGTCGAGGGGTTAAGGGGGCCGATCATTTTCGCCAGACCCCGCTTTCTCAGCCAGTCGCCGGTCGCTCGGAAAAGGCCCCGCGCCGCCTCCGGGTCGTCGAGGCACTCGAAGAAGCCGAAGTATCCTGTCTGCTCCCGGTGATAGGCGATAAAATCGCGGTCTTCAATGGCGGCGATCCGGCCCACCACCTCCCCGTCCCGGAAGGCGATAAAGAGGACGCGGGCGGCGTGCTCCCAGAAGGGGTTGTGCCGTGGGGAAAAAAGTTTCCGGTCTTCCCGGATCAGGGGAGGCACCCAGTACGGGTTGTCCCGGTAGATCTTCCAGGGGAGGGTGAGGAATTTCTTTAAATCACTTTTTCCGGTAACTTCTTTGATTATGATCTGAGCTGCTTCCATAATCTCGGCTTCAAATGAAGAAACCCGAATGACGAAACTCGAAAGAATGACGAAATCCGAATGACAAATTAATTCCGGGATCGATCGTTTTTACCGGAGTCTGCCGGCCGAGTGAAGTGGTTTCGGATTTCGGGTTTCGGAATTCGGATCGTCTTGCTTGATGAACAGGGGAAAGATATATCTCTCCGAAGAGGACGCATATGCCTAAATAATCCCCAGCTCCTTCCCCGCTTTCTCGAAGACATCGAGAGCGAAATCCAGTTGCCGGTCGGTATGGGTGGCCATGAAGCTGGTCCGGATCAATGTCTGGTCCGGCGGCACGGCGGGCGGGACGACCGGATTGACGAAGATGCCGGCATCGAAGAGAATCTTCCTCATCATGAAGGCCTTATCGAGGTCACCGATAATCAGAGGGATGATCGGTGTCTCGCTTTTGCCGGTATCATATCCCATCGCCTGGAAACCCGCGTGCATTTTGCGGGTGATCTCCCAGAGGCGATCTCTTCGTTCCGGCTCCTCGTCAATGATATCCAGGCAGGCTGTCACGGTGGCAACCGCTGAAGGAGGAAGGCTGGCGCTGAAGATCAGGGGTCGGGAGAAATGCTTCAGGTAGTGTATGACCGACTCACTCCCGGCGATGCAGCCGCCGATGGAAGCAAGCGACTTACTGAACGTGATCATGATCAGGTCGACTTCGTCCTCCAGTCCGAAATGTTCCGCCGTGCCGCGGCCGGATTTTCCCAGGACACCGACCGAGTGGGCGTCGTCAACCATGATCCGGGAGTCATACTCTTTCGCTACCTTGACGATCTCCGGCAGCCGGGCGATATCGCCCTCCATGGAAAAGACTCCGTCAATAACGATCAATTTGCCGTTCTCGCCGCTTCGGGAGAGAATTCGCTCCAGATCATCCATGTCATTATGGACAAATTTACTGATCTTCCCGAAGGCCAATCGGGTCCCGTCAATGATGCTGGCATGATCGAGCCGATCGATGAGCACGGTGTCATTCTTCCCGACCAGGGCGGAGATGGTCCCCAGATTGGTTTGAAAACCGGTCGAATAAACCAGGGCGGCTTCCTTCCGGAAGAAAGCCGCCAGGCGTTCCTCCAGTTCCCGGTGGATGTCGAGGGTCCCGTTAAGGAAGCGTGACCCGGCGCACCCGGTGCCGTACTTTTCCAAGGCGGCGGCGGCAGCCGCCTTCACTTTCGGGTGACAGGTCAGCCCCAGGTAGCTGTTGGAGCCGAGCATCAGGACCCGTCGCCCGTCGATCGTCACCTCGGTCTCCTGGGCGGATGATATCTCGGTGAAGTAAGGGTAAATCCCCCTGGCCATGATCTCCCTGGCCCGGGTGAACTCGCTGCATTTGGTAAATAAATCGGCCATAATATTTTTACTCCGTAAAAATATTAACTGTGAAAAAGATGAATCGTCACCCGTTGTTTATGTCGTCAACAATGCCGGCGACTAACCTGACCTGAAACCACGGCGACTCACTTTTACAGCCAGCCCGCCGTCCGGTACCACTGAATCGTCTCTTGGAGACCGCGTTTTAGATCATAGCGGGGTTGAAATCCCAGCTCGCGCCGGGCCCGGCTGATGTCGCACACCCAATAGTTGTGGCTCATCTCCCCGATTTTGTCCAGATAAAAAGCAGCCTGCGATCGGGGACAAACGGCGGCCAGTATCCTCACCGCCGCCTGAGCCGGCTTCCAGGGAATGGTGACCGCCGCCCTCTTCCCGAGAAGGGAAAACAGTATATCAAATGTTCCTTTCCAGTGGTATTGGTTTCCATCGCCGATGAAATATCTCGCCAGTCCCGCTCTCGGCCGATCCGCCGCCAGAAGGAGGGCGTCCACCAGGTCGGTGACGTGGACGGCGCTGAAGATGTTGTCCTTCCGTCCCGGACGGAACCTGATGCCCCACCGGGCCAGCTTGATCACCTGCAGGGTCTCAGCGTCCCGGGGGCCGTACACGGCGGCCGGCCGGAGCACCGCGATCGGCAGCTCGGTGCTGTACCGTTCCGCTTCCCTCTCCGCCGCCAGCTTGCTCTCTCCGTAAAAGCTGACCGGACGAGCTTCTTCATCCTCGGTCAGGGGATGCCCGTCCGGGCTGGGGCCGGCGGCGGAAAGGCTGCTCACGTACACAAACCGCTTCAACCCCCTCGCGTTCTCCCGGGCCGCCTCCAGGAGATTTTTTGTCCCCAGCCAGTTGGTCCGGAAATAATCATCGCGGCTTCTCCCCTTGATGCGGCCGGCCAGATGAAAGATAACCTCGACCCCTCCGAGGCTTTTCTTCAGGGTATCCTTCTCGGTGAGGTCTCCGATGACCAACTCCAGGTCGCCCCGGGATAGGTGCTCCCGGGAACTGGTTTCCCGGACCAGTGCCCGGACTTCCCACCCTTCCCGCAGGAGAGCTTCGACCAGATGACTCCCGATAAAACCGGTCCCCCCCGTCACCAGGGCTTTTGTTTTCGTACCCATCTAATCCATCAGCGTCCTTGATGAGAATGTGATAAAATCAGTATAGTGGCGCGTCGCCGTCTTTTTACTTTCGGTCGTTCCGTAAAACCGACCCGATGTATGCCCGCCGAAAGACGGGCATACATCGGGTTAGAAGGTAATACAAATGGGGCTGCTGATCAAGGAGAAAGTCAGGGGATGAGTGGGCTGATCGCAGTTTACCCTTGATCTTGCATCCGGGTGTCCGATATGGTAAAGAAATTCGTAGCTCACGTCGTGTTTTTCTTGTTTTGGCATTTTTCCGGTGTCAATGAGCGCCGATGGCGCTCATTCACTGTTTCGGAATTTCACTAATCGGGAAAATCCGATTAGTGAAATTCCGAAACAGACTAAAAAGCAACCAGAATAACAATTTTTGTTTTTTCTGTATAATGCTAAGGGATTACCGTTATGGTTTGAGTTGTTGGACGCAAGCAAATTTTTGGACTATCATCAATCTGTTTTAAGTTTAAAAAGTGAATATTCACTAAATTAGCGGCGAAGCCGCTAATTTATGGAGTTAAGAATTACCATGAAAGTATTCCTGATAGCCATGCTCTTGACCGTGATCGGGCAGGTTGAATATATCGAAGTATCCCCGGAGCGTCTCAGCATGGACCCGGAAGAATACATCGGTGTCCCGATCAAATTCAAATGCCGTTTTCTGAGGGAAGATACGACCTGGCTGAACGACGCCGATGTGCCCCGGCCGGCGGAAAAGTATGTGGGTTTTGTCGTGGACGCCGGCGGCCGTATTTTCGCCCAGTTATTTTACCCCCGGGAAAAGGCCGCCTATCTGGCTCGCTTCGAGAGCAAGGACCGTCTGATCATTTACGGGAAAGTGTTCAGTGCCCGGTTTAATTTCCCCTGGATAGACGTGGATAAAATATCGGAAGGATGGGTCATCGGGGAAGAACCGGAGAAGGTGAAGGACGAACGGATCAAGATGGCCCGGGAATATGAAGATTTTCTGAAAGCCCGCAGCCGCATCCTGGAGGAACTCAAGCTTGATGATGTACGGGATATTTACAGCAAACAGGAAGCCC
The DNA here is from genome assembly GCA_963822585.1 of uncultured bacterium. GTDB lineage: Bacteria > Auribacterota > Erginobacteria > Erginobacterales > Erginobacteraceae > CAWGIE01. The sequence continues at coordinate 82,308 of CAWGIE010000011.1, read as the reverse complement.
TGATCAAGCTGCTGATCAACAAGAACGTCATAACCGAGGATGAATTCAAGCAGGAACTTTCCCGGCAGAAGGTTCAGCCGACCCCCGTCCCGGACTGGGAGTTGATTCTTCAGCGGGAAGAATCGGGGCCGGCCGGACATTCGTCACCGTCACCATAACCACGCTGCGCCGGAGGCGCCTGCTCAGGCCGGATGAATACCGATGTTTTCAGTTTTATCCTCGAAGCGCGGCGGCGCGGTGAAGGGGTGGTTCTGGCGACCGTGATCGGCAGCCGGGGATCGACGCCGGTTTCGGAGGGGGCCCGAATGGCCGTAACGGCGGCGGCGACGGCGGGCACAGTCGGGGGAGGAGCTCTGGAGGCCCGGGTGATCGGGGAAGCCCGGAAGTCCCTGGTCGAGAGAACGTCGCGGCTTCTTCAGCTCAACTTAGACGACAGCGAGGCTGTCGATCTGGGGATGATATGCGGCGGAGAGCAGGAGGTTTTCCTGGATATGATCGAGCCTGTCCCCCGCCTCATGATTTTCGGAGCCGGCCATGTCGGTCGCGCCCTGGCCCGCGTGGCCGCCGCCGCGGGCTTTTCGGTCTCGGTTGTCGATGACCGAGACGAATTTATCGATTCCGCGGATTTCCCGGCCGGCTGTGGCCTGGTCAGGATGCCCTTCGACGGAAATTGGGAGAGCCTGGGGATATCCTCCGATACCATGATCGTGATCCTCACCCGGGGCCATGCCTTCGATCGTCTCTGCCTGGGCAAGGCGGTCTCCACCCCGGCCCGTTACATCGGGATGATCGGAAGCCGGCGGAAAGTTGCCGAGACCCTTGACGCGCTGGCGGTAGAAGGGATCCCGGTGAAGGATGACGACAGGATATACGCTCCGATCGGTCTGGATCTGGGAGGCGAGACCCCGGAAGAGATCGCGGTCAGCATCCTGGCGGAGATTATCGCCGTCCGGGCGGGAGGGGCCGGGGGGTATCTCCGGGACCGGTTAAAAAAAGCTTGATTTTCCCCGGAGAAAGCCATTATGTAGTGCAGTATCCAAAACAACCATGCCGGCCTCCGATAAGTCGGACCGGTCCGACACGTCCGACCGGTCCGATTGACCTGAAGGCCAATTATTTTTTCTGATGACCGACTACCGCTATATCAGTAAAAGAGTCCCCCGGATCGATGCCCGGGATAAGGTAACCGGAAAGACGCTCTATTCCACCGATCTCTATCCGGAAGATATGCTCCGGGCCAGGGTCCTCCGGAGCAGCTTTCCCCATGCCCGGATTCGCCGGCTTGATGTTTCCCGCGCCCGGGCGCTTCCCGGCGTCGAGGTGGTCCTTACCCACGAGGACATCCCCGGGCACAACGGCTTCGGGATTGTGACGCCCAACTGGCCGGTTCTTTGCGTGGACCGGGTCCGGTACCGGGGCGACGCCCTGGCCCTGGTCGCGGCCATCGATGAGGAGACGGCGGAGGAGGCGCTCTCCCTGATCGAGGTTGAATATGAACCCCTCCCGGTCATCGATACCCCGGAAGAAGCGCTCCGGCCGGACGCTCCCCGCATCCACGAGGACGGCAACATACAGCACTCCATGGATATACCCCCCAAGGGCGACGTCGAGAAAGGCCTGGCAGAGTCGGATATTGTTTTGGAGCAGACTTATCAGACCCAGTTCATGGAACATGCCTACCTGGAGACGGAAGGGGGCGTGGCCGTGTATGATGAAGAGAAGGGAGTGATAACGGTCTGGTGCGGGGATCAATACGCTTTCCGGGATCAACTCCAGATCGCCCGCTCCCTGGACTGGGATCCGTTGAAAATCAGGGTGATCGGCTCCCCGACCGGTGGTGCTTTCGGGGGCAAGGACGAGATCAGCGTTCAGATCCACCTGGCCCTGCTGGCGTACCGGACCGGTAAACCGGTACGCCTTCACTGGAGCCGGGAGGAGTCGATCGTGGTCGGCCCCAAGCGGCATTCCATGAGGACAACCTTCCGGATCGGTGCCGCGAATGACGGTCGGTTGCGGGCGATCGATGTCCGGGTGGTATCAAATACCGGGGCTTACGATACCATCGCCGGACCGGTCCTCAATCTGTCTCTGGAATCGTCCCCCGGCCCTTATAAGTATCCTCACTCCCGTTTCCGGGGTATCAGCGTCTATACGAACAACGCTATGGGCGGTGAATTCCGGGGATTCGGAGCCCCCCAGGTGGTTTTCGGACTGGAGCAGGAACTGGACAAGCTGGCCCGGCGTCTGGAGATGGACCCGATCGAGCTGCGCCTGCTGAACGCCGTTGAGCAGGGGGATATCTCGGCCATCGGGCACCGGCTTCAGACCAGTGCCGGTATCAAGGAGACGCTGGAGGCGGCGCGCCGGACCGGACTCTGGCAGAACCGGGAGAAGATCAAGGCTGAGCTCACTGCCGCCGGAAGACACAAGAAATACGGCGTGGGGGTCGCCTCCGAATGGCACGCCGTTGGGCTGGGGGTGGGCCTTCCGGACTTCGCGAATGTCGTCATTGAGATCGGAGAGGGAGGGAAGATCACCCTCCGGACCGGAGCCATTGAAATCGGGCAGGGAAATCTGACCGCCTATGCCCAGATGCTGGCGGAGGCGCTGGAATGCGACATCGGAAAGATCACGGTCATTCATGGAGACACCTTTGAGACCCCCGATTCGGGATCGGTGACCGCTTCCCGCTCGATCCTGATCAATGGGAATGCCATTCTTGACGGGGTGAAACGCCTGAAGCCGGTGCTGCTGGATCTGGCTGCGAAGAAACTCGGTATCCCGGCCCGGGAACTTGAGTACGCCTCCGGCCGCGTTTTCTCCCCCGGCTCTCCCGAAAAAGCGTTGACCCTGGAGGAAGTGGCTGGATACGCCCTCTCGGTGGGCGCCCCGATCAAGGTGACGGGCGCCGCCGTCTTCGCCGTCTCGGATAAGGATTTCGGTGACGGTCTTCCCCATAATTATTACACATACATCACGCAGCTGGCACTGGTCGGGGTGGATACCGGTACCGGAGAGGTCGAGGTTTTGCGGGTGATCTCTTGCCCGGAAATGGGCCGGGCGATCAACCTGGCCGGTGTGGAAGGACAATGTGAGGGGGGGGTGGTCATGGGGATCGGATACACGCTCTTCGAAAATGTGGTGGTGGAGAAGGGCGCGTTTAAAACCACCGGATTCTCCACCTATATTCTCCCCACCGCTCTCGATGTGCCCGAGCAGGAGACAGTGATCGTGGAAAAGCCGGAGAAAAGCGGGCCTTACGGGGCCAAGGGGGTCGGCGAAGCCCCGACAGTACCGATCACCCCGGCCATTGCCAATGCGATTTTTGACGCGGTCGGTGTGCGCTGCTCGAGTCTGCCGATCACCCCGGAGGACATAGTCGAAGAATTAGATAGATCCTGCTCGAAAAGGGATTCGATCGGGAAATCCTAAACCCTAATATCGAAATCCCAAATAAATTCAAAATTCCAATGACCAAATATCCCGATGCTTGGCGAAATTGTTTTGAATTTGTGATTTTGGTCATTTGATATTATTTAGGATTTAGTATTTAGATAGTAGAATTTGAGAGCTTACGATCTTTACGAATAAGCTCGATCGGAATCATAAGTTGCCATGGATGAGATCACCATACAGTTCAAACTCAACGGGAAAGAAGTCAGCGTTACGACTCCGCCCTGGTTTACACTGCTGCGGCTGCTGAGGGAACGGCTCGGCCTGACCGGCGCCAAGCCCGGTTGCGAGCGGGGAGAGTGCGGCGCCTGCACCGTTCTCCTCGATGGTGAGCCGGTGGCCTCCTGTCTGGTGCTTGCCCCCCAGGTGGAAGGGAGGGATGTCCTGACCATTGAAGGGTTGGCTGCAGGAGAAAGAATGCACCCCCTCCAGGAAGCCTTTGTCGAGGAGAGCGCCGTTCAGTGCGGGTACTGTATACCGGGGATGATCATGGCCGCCCGGGCTCTTCTGGATCGGACCCTGAACCCCACCCGGGACGAGATCAAGCGTGCCCTTTCCGGGAACCTCTGCCGCTGTACCGGTTACACCAAGATCATCCGGGCGGTGGAAAAGGCCGCCGGGAAGATCAGGGAGGAAGGATAGGGTGACCATGAAATTCGACTATCGCCGCGCGGGGAGCCTCCGGGAAGCCCTGGATCTGCTGCGGGATAACGATGGAGACTGCCGGGTTTTGGCGGGGGGGACCGATTTGCTGGTAATGATCCAGGAAAAGCTCGTTCTCCCCCGGACGGTCCTCGATATCAGCGGCATCGAGGAGCTGAAGGGGATAGAAGAGAGTGAGGACCGAATCCGGATCGGCGCCCTGGTCTCCCATTCCCGGATCGTCGGCTCCTCTCTTCTGAATGCGAAGGCCCCGGTCCTGGTCCAAAGCTGCGCCGAGGTCGGGTCCCCCCAGATCCGTACCCTGGGCACCGTCGGGGGCAACCTGGTCATGGCTTCTCCCTCAGGAGACACCCTGCCCGCCCTCTATGTTCTCGGGGCATCGGTCACTCTAAGAAGCTGCCGCGAGGAACGCTCCGTGCCGATCGAAGAATTTTTCACCGGGGTCAAGAAGTCTGTCCGCCGCCCCGATGAGATCCTGGTCGCGGTCAGCTTCCCGGTGCCGGCTCCGTCGGAACACGGTTTTTTCAAAAAGCTGGGACAGAGAAAAGCGCTGGCCATCTCCAAAGTCTCGACCGCGGCGCTCCTCTCCCTTCGAGAGGGAGGTATTGAAAAGATCAGGGTCGCCCTGGGCGCGGTCGCCCCCGTGGTGATCCGCGCCCCCCGGACCGAGTCGTTTCTCGCCGGCCGGTCGCTGACGCCGGATACGATCCGCACGGCGGCCCGAATCTGCTCGGAAGAATCCCGGGCCATCACCGATCTTCGTTCCAGCGCTTCCTACCGGGACCGTATGGCCGGCCTCCTTCTGGCCCGCGGGCTGGAAGAGTTGTTAAGTAATCAGTAATCGGTGATCGGTAATCGGTAACCAGCGCCTGGTGTGCCGGGCCGAATGGATGATCGCCGATTACTGATTACTGATTACCGATTACTGATTTTATTGCCAAGACCGCCGCCGGATCGATCAGAGATAATAAGGTGCACCAACTGACAAGACCCGTTTATGCGATCATCCTGGCGGCCGGGGAATCCCGCCGCTGTGCCCCCCGTAACAAGCTTTTCCTCCCTTTCGGCGTCGGAACCGTATTGGAAGCTTCGGTCGGCACTATTCTCGCGTCCCGGGTTGACGGCGTGGCCGTGATCCTGGGGCATCAGGCGGATCGTGCCTCCCAACTCCTGGAAAGTCTCCCCTGCCGGATAGTGTACAATCCCCGGTATCCCTCCGGGATGGGGAGTTCGGTGATCGCGGGGATCGACTACTGGCTTGGCCGGGGCGATCTCGCTTCCGAAGCCGGCTTCCTCTTCGCTCTCGGTGACCAGCCCTGTATACCCCCCGATGTCATAAACGAGGTGATCCGGACATACCGGAAGAAAGGGACAAAAATCGTGGTCCCCGTCTGTAACGGGCGAAGAGGCCACCCCTCGATTTTTCATCGGCAGTACGCCGACGAGATCCGGGAGGTGGCCGGTAGATGGGGCGCCCGTGAGGTCTTGCGGCGTCATCCGGATGACATTGTCTGTGTGGAGGTTGCCGCGAAGACGATCCTCCTCGACATCGACACTCCGGATGATTACATCAGTATGGTCAATCCCGGAAGGTGAGGGTTTCCCCCATCCGGGGAACGATGAAATCGATGCCGGGATATTCTTTCCGGTATTCTCCCGGGCAACCATGCCTGAGAGGATGGCCCCGTCCCCGCCGTCCGTCTTTATGTGCTTCCGTTTTTTTCCGGAGGAGGCAATAAATAGATAAATAAATTCCGGAGGGGGTTTATTGACAATAGCCCGTGGTTGGTATACTATCTGACGCCTCATGTTTATATGGATGAGATCTAAGCTCTATCCATGGAACATATAGTACAATTTTTCGAAGAAAAAATTGTAAGGGCGATTAGCTCAGCGGGAGAGCACCTGGATCACAACCAGGGGGTCACTGGTTCGAAACCAGTATCGCCCATAAATACCACAAAAATCACAGGAAATACTGCTGATGAGAGAAGACATTAATAGGCTCCTTCGTCTCCAGGAGCTTGATATCGAGCTCCGGGATCTTCAAGCCCGGCAGGCGGCGATTGAGAACGATCTGGGGACGATTGCCAGGGAAATCGAGAACGACGAACGGATCATCCGGGAAGAGAAGGAGCGTTTTCAGTCCGGCCGGGTCCGGAGCAAGGATGTGGAACTGGAGATTGAAGACAAGAGGAATCATCTCGCGAAATACCAGGAACAGCTTTTCAAAGTGAAGACGAACAAGGAATACACGGCGCTATTGCACGAGATGGAGGGGCTCAAGGCTGACATCGGCGCGGTTGAAGACCGCATGCTGGTGTTGCTGCAGGAAACAGAGAACGAACAGGAGAAACTGAAAGAGATCCAGGCTGATCTGGAACTCGCCCGGCAGCGATTCCAGGAAAGAGAGCGGACGGCTCAAGAGGAATTACAGGCGATCGAACGTGAAATGGCCCAGCGGCGTGAGGCGCGGGCGACCCGGGCGGAGGATATCGAGTACGACCTTCTGGAGAAGTACGAGATTATTTTCGCTCACAAAACGGACCGGGCGATGGTCGCAGTGCGGAACGATGCCTGCGGAGGATGCAATATGGAGCTGACCGCGCAAACGTTGAACGATCTGGCCCGGGAAGAGAGAATATGTCAGTGTGAAAACTGCGGCCGATTCATCTACCTGGACGAAGACGAGTAGGGAATTTACTATGCTAGGTTCCTGTTTTGGAATCTTAAAACATTGTGTAAAGTTTCAGGTGTAAAGTGTAAAGGTCCTTCCTTGCACCTTCACCTTCAACTTTACACTTTCCACTACAAGTTAGCGCGAAGCGCTAACTTGCTGACAGGCAGGGGACGGGTTGATGGTCGCCTTCCCGCGGCGTGCCGCGGGGGGAGGAAAGTCCGAACTCCGCAGGGCAGGGCGCCCCGAGAATATCGGGGGACCGGAGGGAGCAATCCCTTCGGGACGGAAAGTGCCGCAGAAAACAGACCGCCGATGACCCCGGGAAACCGGGGGACAGGCAAGGGTGAAAAGGCGCGGTAAGAGCGCACCGGGTCGAGAGTAATCGAGGCCGCATGGCAAACCCCGCCCGGAGCAAGGCCGAATAGGGACCGAGGTGTTGCCCGCACCGTTCGAGGTCCGGGTAGGCCGCAACGAGCCCGAGGGCAACCGAAGGCCCAGATAGATGACCATCATCCCCCGGCTCCCCGGGGGATACAGAATTCGGCTTATTCCCGTCCTCCGCCTGTCATTTTTTCCCCCGCGCCCCGGTCAGGGGCGTCCTCGATTTTTTCCCCGACTTTCTCCCTTTTATCTCCTTTTTCTCTCGCTCCGCCATTCCGAAGTTCCCTGCCTGGCGGATCCGGAGCTGCCCTTCTCTCGGGTTATTTAATCCGCAAGTGTTTTCTATGCAAGTGATAACGTTAATAATAATCCCGTTTTCCAATGGTTGATTCGATCTTATAAGGTCGTTTTTTTATGAGAAAAAAATGTAATTTTTCTGTTGACAGTATTTTCTGAGTGGTAGTATATTGTTGTGAAGTGGTGAATAGTGGGTTAAAGTGGTGAATCTGGAGGCTCTCATGTTTCTGGGAGAATACAGACATTCGATAGATACCAAGGGGCGCCTTTTCATCCCGGCCCGGTTCCGCAGCGGGGAGAATCAGCGTTTCTATGTCAACCGGGGTCTGGACGGCTGCCTCTCCGTATTCACCGAGGAAGGCTGGAACGCCCAGCAGGCTCGGGTCAACGAAATGGACATGATGAAGAAGGATGCCCGTGACTTCAAGCGGATTTATTTCTCCAACGCGGCGGAAACGGTCTGTGACCGGCAGGGAAGAATCAACCTGCCGGCTCCTCTTTTAAAGGTGGCGAACCTTGAGCGTGAAGTGGTCGTAGTCGGTGTTTCCGATCATTTCGAAATCTGGGATACTCACCGCTGGGAAGAATACCAGCATGAATCAAGCAAACGCTATGAAGAGATAGCGGAAAACCTTGCCCAATGAGGGGATAGCATATGAAGAGCAGTTCGAGAACGCTGATCGATCTTTTAAGCATGAACAAAAGCTTGAAGCCCGCCCGGAAGCTGAGTGTCAGATTAAGGGTCCCGAAGAAGAGAAGGCGTGGGAGCGGACGGTAGTATCCGTGTGCCCCGCCATCTTCCCGTACTGGCGGACGAGATAGTCTCTTTTCTCGATTGCCGCCCGGGAAGGATTATTCTTGACTGTACGCTGGGGGAGGGGGGGCACGCGCGGCGGTTAGCTCCCCTGCTTTCCCCCGGGGGGTGTCTGATAGGGATCGACCGGGACGGTGAGATGATAGCGGCCGCCCGCCGGAACCTGGAGGAATTTTCGGGGCTGGTGAAGGTGGAGCAAGCGAATTTCGCCGATCTGACAGAGGTGCTCCGGCGAAGGGGGGTCGAATACCTGGACGGCGTTCTTATTGATCTGGGAGTGAATTCGGTCCAGTTGGAAACGGCGGAACGCGGTTTTAGTTTCCGGCTCGACGGTCCCCTGGACATGAGAATGGACAGCCGGACGGAAAAAACAGCGGCGGATCTGATCAACGGACTGAGCCGGCAAGAACTGGAATGGATTATCAGGGAATACGGAGAGGAGCGTTGGGCCGGCCGCATCAGCCGGCGTATCGTGGAGGAGCGAAAATCCCGGCCGGTAGTGAGAACCGTTGACCTGGCGGAAATTGTCTCCCGGGCGGTGCCGGGCCGGGGGAAAATACATCCGGCGACCAGGACATTCCAAGCTCTGCGGATATACGTTAACAGCGAACTGGATGCATTACGGGAAGCATTGCCTCAGGCTCTGTCGGTACTCCGTTCCGGAGGCAGGATCTGCGTCATCTCTTTTCATTCATTGGAAGATCGGATCGTCAAGTATGAGTACCGGCGATGGGTTCAGGAGGGGAGCCTGCGGCTTTTACATAAAAAACCGGTTCGGGCCAGCATCGAGGAGGTCCGGTGCAATCCCCGTTCCCGCGGCGCCAAGCTGCGGGCGGCGGAAAAGGTGTGAAGATCCCGTGATACCTCTACCCGGCGATCGATGGATGGTCAGTCTGAACGCATTGCCGGGCGCGGGAGGAGAGGAGGATTATTATGAAGATGAGATATCATTTTGATGGGGGAAACTCGTGGATCGGCATTTTCTGTCTCAAGGGTTGCTGGATGATCCTCGCGGCCGCTTTTTTACTGGGGATGACCTATCTCTGGATCTATTCGCAGGTGGTGCAGACAAGTACTCTCGTGGAACGCTTCGAAAGAAAGCTTGATTACCTCAGCGGACGCAGTGTTATTCTCCAGAGCCAGCTGGAAAAACTGCAGTCTCCCGCCGTTATCGAAAAAATGCTCATCGAGAAAAAAATCGCCCTGGTTGACCCGTACCCGGAGCAGATTGTCCGGGTAAGACAGGAGGAGACTCGTACGGTGAAGGAAGCCTCTGCTCCCCATCCGCCACAGGATTTTGTTGGCCTGAGCATAGCCCGATAGGCTTTTTTCGTGCCGGCTCCCCCGAAAATAGATGCATGGGAGCATTTATAATAATAGGTTACGGTTCATCTTCAGTCTATTTTTCTGCTTTGCTTTTCTCCTGCTCGCCCGGCTTTTCCTGCTCCAATGTCTGCAGCATTCACGGTATCAACTGCAGGCCCGTAATCAGCATCAGAGCACCAGTTTTCTCCCTTCCCGGCGCGGGGGTATCTTCGACTGCCGGGGAAATATGTTGGCCGCCAGCATCCCCTGCTACTCCCTCTACTGCGTTCCCCGCCGGATTGCCCCGGAAGAAGTCGATAAGATCGTCGCGGCTCTGGAACCCGTCATCGGGGTCGATGAAGCAAAACTCCACGCACGTCTGTCCGGAGATGGGTGGTTCTCCTGGCTGAAGCGGCATTTGAACGACGATACGGCCGCCCGGATTAAAGAACTCGACCTCCCCGGCATCGAACTGAAACAGGAGATGAAACGGGTCTATCCCAAGGGGCAGTTGCTCAGCCAGGTTATCGGATTCACCGATCCCGATGGGAATGGTCTGGAGGGGTTGGAATGGAAGTTTGACCGGCAGCTCCGGGGTCACCCCGGATGGATGGTAACGGAAAAAGACAGCAAACAGCGGGAGGCCTCCTGGTTCCGTTCCGAGACGATAGATCCGCTCGACGGCTGCAGCCTCTTTTTGACCATCGACGAGGTTATCCAGGCCATTGCGGAGGATGAGCTGGAAAAGGTATTTCGGGAATACGGGGCGAAATGGGCATCCCTGGTTGTGATGGAACCCACCACCGGACGGATCCTGGCCATGGCCAATCGCCCGACCTATGATCCGAATCAGTATAACCAATCCGAAGCTCCGGACCGCCGCAACCGCGTGATCGCCGATCAGATCGAGCCCGGTTCCACGTTTAAGGTATTTCCCGCCGCCGCCGCCTTGGAGGCGGGCCTGGTCTCCTCCGATACCGAATTTTATTGCGAGGAAGGCGAGTTTACCATCGGCGGGAGATCTCTCAGAGACAGCCATCCCCACGGGATTCTTCGTTTCGATGAAATCTTGCAGAAATCAAGCAACATCGGCATGGCCAAAGTCGGAATGATTCTGGGACGCCGGGATCTGTACCGCGCGCTGGATAGTTTCGGGATCGGCCGGGCTACCGGCATCGAGCTTCCGGGAGAAGCGACGGGCTGTCTTCGCGAGCCGCAATACTGGAGCAAACTATCCCTCAGAAGTATCTCCATGGGGCATGAAGTCTCCGTAACGCCGCTGGGCCTACTGACGGCATTTTCCGCCCTCGGCAATGGCGGTATCTTACTCCAGCCCCGGATAGTCGATCATCTGGAGAGTCCCTCGGGGGATGTCATTTACCGGTATTCCCGAAAAGAGAGGGGAAGGGTGGTTTCGGAAGAAACCGCCCGGAAGATGCTGGAGATCCTCCAGAAAGTGGTAATGGAAGGCGGGACGGGCCGCCGGGCCTATATACCCGGTTTCCAGGTCGCGGGCAAGACCGGGACAGCCCAGAAACTGGAACCCGGAGGGGGAGGATACTCCCATTCACTCTTCCGGGCTCTTTTCATGGGACTTCTTCCGGCAAGCAAACCTCGCCTGGCCATTCTGGTAGTGGTTGATGAACCGCGGCCGTATTACTACGGCGGAACAGTCTCGGCGCCTGTTTTCAAGGAGGCGGCCGAACGGATCATCAGGTACCTTGATCTGGAGCCGGTAGAGATGGATCAAACATGAAACTGAACCGGATGCTCGATGAAATTCGTCCTGTCTCCACCCGCGGCCGGATGGAAGTTGATGTGAAGGGTATATCCGCGGATTCCCGGCGGATCAAGCCCGGCGATCTTTTCGTGGCGGTGAGCGGCAAATATCATAACGGCGTCGATTTTATCTCCGAAGCCAAGGATCGGGGGAGCGTGGGGGTGGTGTTGACGGAGTTTTCCTCCGCGGTTAACGGTAATCTGGCCCAGGTAAAAGTGAAGGACCCGCGCCGTGCCCTGGCGCTGCTTGCCAATTGCTTCCATCAGTACCCGGCGGCGGGTATGAAGATGATCGGCATCACCGGCACCAACGGGAAGACCACCGTGGCCGTTCTGGCCCGCGACGTCTTTGATGACGCCGGCCTTTCCACCGGTCTTTTAGGAACGATCTATTACGGAATCGGGGAACGCCGGCTCCCCTCCGATCTCACCACCCCGTCGCCGCCGCGTCTTCAGGAACTACTGACGGATATGAAGAGGACGGGAGCTACTCACGTTATCATGGAGGTTTCCTCTCATGCCATCATCCAGCAGCGTCTGGCGGGGATCGAGTTCGGGACCGCCGTCTTCACCAATCTCTCCCGGGAACATCTTGATTATCACCGGACGTTGAAGCAGTACCAGGGCGCCAAGCTCAGTTTTCTGGAGAACCTATCCCGGGGGCGGTCTCCGGCCGAGAGTCGGATGGCGATCATCAACAATGACGATCCTTTGCGCCGACGGATCGTGGAAGGGCTGAAAACCCCATCCATCATGTACGGTCTCTCGTCCCGGTCGCAGCTTCGCGCCACCGCGATCAGCCTGGAACGGACCGGGACCTCTTTCCTGGTGAGCTGGCAAGGGAAGGAATACCCGGCCCGGATCGTTCTGCCGGGGGAACACAACGTCTATAACGCGCTGGCGGTCATCGCCCTCGGCCTCAGCGAGGGGATAGAGATGGGACGGATACTGGACACCCTCCGGCGGCATCGGGGTATCAGCGGCCGTCTGGAACCGGTGAAGACCGGAGGCGGTTTCGATCTTTTCATCGACTACGCCCATACCCCCGACGGCCTGGAAAATGTTCTGAAGACACTGAGAGCCCTCTATCAAAAACGGGTCATCGTGGTCTTCGGCTGCGGGGGGGATCGGGACGTCAGCAAGAGACCGTTGATGGGAGCGGTGGCGGCGCGCTGGGCGGACGAGGTTATTGTTACTTCCGACAACCCACGTTCGGAGGAACCGGAAGCAATTATCCGGGCGATCATGCGCGGCCTGCCCCCCGGCTTTACCGCCGCGTCTTCCGTTGTCGACCGCCGGGAAGCGATCGAAAAAGCCTGTCGGCTGGGGCGCCGGGGGGATGTGGTGCTGATCGCTGGAAAAGGCCACGAACGGCAGCAGATCTTCCATGACCGGGTCATCCCTTTTGATGACCGGGAGGTCGCCATGGATATCCTGGCAAAGATTTAAGGGAGAGACGGCAGTAATCAAATTGCGCGTAAGAATACGATTGCTCAGAATCAAATAACAAATTCCAAGCACCAAATAACAAATAAATTCAAAATTCCAATGACCGAAATTACAAACTGTAAGACACCATATAATCTCGAAGAAAGATCTTCCGGCTTGCCAAAGGTGGGGAGCGGTTTAGTACGAGATGAAAAACTATTATCATCCTCAATCATGAGGATGATTAATCCGGGACGGTCGGTCGCCGGTTTCGGTCATTGTGATTTGTTATTTGTGATTTGTTTGGGATTTGGTGCTTGTGATTTGGGATTTTAAATCAAAGCAGGAGTAAGTAAGACAAAAAGTATCAACATTTACCGATATTGTATTATAGAGATTGAACCAAAGTCATGGAGCCGCAACAACTACAAACTATTGCCGCCTGGTCGGGAGGGAAACTGCTGGGGGGCAACCCGTCCGCGCGGATAATCGGCATCAGCATCGACAGCCGCAGCGTGGTGCCCGGAGAGCTTTTTCTGGCCCTTTCCGGCAAACGGTTTGACGGGCATGATTACGCCGCCGTCGCCCTGGCCCGGGGTGCGGTCGGCGTGATCGCCTCACGCCCGGTTCCGGGCCTCGATCTTCGAACCGGGCAAAGCGCCCTGATCCTGGTGGAGGATTCTTCACGGGCGCTGGGCGCCCTGGCCCGGAATTATCGGGCTCTTTTTCAGGTGGCGGCCGTTGCCGTGACCGGCAGCAACGGCAAGACCACGACAAAAAATCTGATCGGCCGGCTCCTGGGCGCCGAGATGGATACTCTCATCGCGCCGGCCAGTTACAACAACCTGATCGGTCTTTCGCTGACCGTTCTCCGGCTGGAGAGACATCACCGGGCGGCGGTCTTCGAGGTGGGGATGAACCGGAGGGGGGAGATCGGGGAATTGGCGGGGATCTGTCGTCCTTCGGTGGCGGTGATCACCAATGTCGGACCTGCCCATATCGGCAACCTGGGCAGCATCGAGGAGATTGCTGCCGAGAAGGCGGCGTTGCTGTCGGGTTTGACGGGTGAAAGAACTTCTTTTCTGAACGTCGACGACCGTCGGGTGGCCGCCATGGCCGTTTCCGCCCCGGGACCGGTAATCGGGTTCGGGTTCGGCCCCTCCGCCCGCGTCAGGGCTTCCGAACCCGTCTTCCTGCCCGATGGAGTCCGTTTCAAGGTCATGCTGCCCGGAGGGGCCCTGACGATCGATTCACCCCTCCCCGGTCGCCATAATGTGTACAACCTTCTGGGCGCCCTGGGAGTCGCGGACCATTATGGCGTTTCCCCTCAAGTGCTTGAGTCGACGGTCCGTACCGTGCGGCTTCCCCCCCGGCGCCTGGAAAAGATCATGGTGCGGGGCACGGTCATCATCAACGACGCCTATAACGCCAATCCGGCCTCGATGCGGGCCGCCCTGGAGACCTGGCTGGGGATGGATTGCCGGGGGCGCAGGATCATGGTCAGCGGCGATATGAATGAACTGGGCCCTTTTTCGGAGGATAATCATCGAGAGTGGGGCGCGCTCCTGGGAGAATCGGGGCTCGATTACCTGGTATTCGTCGGCCCCCGTTCGCGGTCGGGAACAGCCGGCGCGTTGAACCGGGGGTTCCCGAGGGAAAAGATAAGCACCGTCGGTGACTGTCGAACGGCGGCCGCTGTTCTCCAGGATATTCTTCGTCCGGGAGACTGCGTCCTCATTAAAGGATCCCGGGTCATGGCCATGGAAGAGATTGTGGAAAGATTGCGGGAAACAGAGAAAAGACGAATTCCGAATGACGGAATCCGAAAGAATCCCCACTTCCGAATGACGCAAGGATGATACGTTCAGTTCATGCTTCATTTATAGAAAGACAGTGATGCATTAGCATAGGGGTGTAATTATGCTCTATTATATTTTTTATCCGCTTCGGGACGTTTGGTTCGGGTTCAATATCTTCAAATATATCACATTCCGGGCGGCGGCGGCGGCGATTTGCGCCTTCCTGATCACCCTCATCTTCGGCAAACCGATCATTGCCCGACTCCGGGATTTGAAGGTCGGAGAGAAGATACGGACCGGCAAGCACTACGAGGCCCTCCACCGCTATCAAAAAAATAAGGAGGGGACCCCCACCATGGGCGGTCTGATTATACTCCTGGCGGTGATGCTGGCCACCCTCCTCTGGGCGCGCCTGGCCACCCTGCAGATACAGGTTATTGTTATCTCCTCCCTCTGGCTGGGGGTTATCGGTTTTGCTGACGACTGGATCAAATTACGGAAGATCGGCCGGCGGGGACTTTCGGGAAAAGTCAAGCTGGCCGGACAGGTAATTCTGGGACTGGGGATGGCTGTTTTCCTTCTCCACCATCCGGAGACTTCTTCCTACGCCGGGCATTTTCTGATCCCGTTTTATAAGCATGCTTTCATCCAGGACCTCGGCTTATTTTCTGTTATTTTTACTATCCTGGTCCTGGTCGGGAGCACCAACGCGGTCAACCTGACCGATGGCCTCGATGGACTGGCGATCGGCTGTCTGGCCATCGCCGCCCTGGCCTTTGCCGTTTTATCGTACATCAGCGGGCACGCCCGGTTTTCAGAGTACCTGCAGGCGTTATATATCCCCGGGGCCGGGGAACTGGCGGTTTTCTGTGCCGCTCTGGGAGGCGCCAGCCTTGGTTTCCTCTGGTTCAACGCCTATCCGGCCCAGGTTTTTATGGGTGATACCGGGGCGCTGGCCTGCGGCGGGGCCATCGGGACGGTGGCGGTTTTGATTAAAAAGGAGTTTTTCCTGGTTCTGATCGGCGGAGTTTTCGTGATCGAGGCGGCGTCGGTTATCCTTCAGGTGCTTTCTTTCAAGCTGCGTGGTCGCCGGATTTTCAAGATGGCCCCCCTGCATCATCACTTTGAGCTACAGAATATACCGGAGAGCAAGATCACTGTCCGGTTCTGGATCTGCGCGATTATCTTCGCCCTGATTGGTCTGGGCGCGCTCAAGATGCAATGAGACGAGAGAAGGCAGATATTGGATTTTGCGGCGGCGGCAACGGGGAATAAAGAATAAATCATACTGCTTCGGAATTTCAAAAACGTAAACAAGACAGATAATCACCACGAAGAGCACGAAGTACACGAAGAAAAATTTGTGAAATCTATTAATAATTTAAATTTTCTTCATCTCCTTCGTGAACTTCGTGTCCTTCGTGGTTAAAAATTATGCCGAAGGAGATACATTCTCGGACGTGTTGTGACGGGTAGGGGGAATCCAGGGTGGAAGTGAAGGGAAAAAAGGTGCTGGTTCTGGGGTTGGGACTGAGCGGCGAAGCCGCGGCAGAGCTTTTGCTGAAGGAAAAAGCTTCGGTCACCGTTCTCGACGACGGGGAACAGATCCGGCTGTGGGAACGGGCCGCCCGGCTTCGGGGGATGGGGGCGTCCGTCACGCTGGGGGGGGGAGAAACAGGCGAAGCCGTTCCCTGCGATCTGCTGGTTGTCAGTCCCGGGATACCGTATTCCCATCCGTGTATCATCCGTGCCCGGGAGGAGGGGATACCCGTTACGGGAGAGGTGGAACTGGCATCGCGTTTTCTGCCCGGCCCTCTTATCGCCGTAACCGGAACCAACGGAAAAACCACCACGGTAAGCCTGCTTGTTGAGATTCTCCGCCGGGCGGGTATCGCGGCGGTGGCGGGGGGCAACATCGGCCATCCTCTCTCCCGGATTGTCTTGGAACAGAGGCCGGGGATGACGGTTGTGGCCGAGGTCAGCTCATTCCAACTGGAGAGGATCGAGACATTTCATCCGGGGACGGCGGTTTTCCTGAATCTGGCTCCCGACCATCTGGACAGGTACCGGGCGATGTCGGAATACATGACCGCCAAGCAGCGGATCTTTATGAACCAGGGACCGGGGGACACGGCTCTCTTGCCGCGGAGTCTCCAGCCTCTTCTCGAAGAAGCCCTTCCCCCCGGAGTGGAGATGCATTTCTGGGGAGACCCTGACGGGCTGGTCCAGAGTGAAGGAGGGAATATCTGGCTTCATGCCGCGGGCCGGCGGAGGAAGATATGCGGGGAAAACGAGATGCTTTTACGCGGTCCGCATAACCGGCAGAACGTGATGGCGGCCGCGGCGGCTGCTTTTCTGGCGGGGGTATCCCCGTCTGTCATCGGTGAGGCGGTCCGTTCGTTTCGCGGGTTGCCCCACCGGCTGGAATACGTATCCGAGCGCGGCGGGGTTTCATTTTTTAACGATTCCAAGGCCACCAATCCGGGTGCGGCGGCGGCGGCG
Organism: uncultured bacterium; assembly: GCA_963822585.1. Taxonomy (GTDB): domain Bacteria; phylum Auribacterota; class Erginobacteria; order Erginobacterales; family Erginobacteraceae; genus CAWGIE01. The sequence continues at coordinate 65,207 of CAWGIE010000011.1, read as the reverse complement.
CTGGAATCATTTGATCGGCCGGTTATCTGGCTGGCCGGGGGAAGCGATAAAAAGCTGGATTTCTCGCTCCTCGAACCCTTCCTGTCCGGTGCGGTTCGGCTGGCTCTTTTAATGGGGGAGAGCCGTGAAAAGCTGCGCCGCCTGGTGGACGGGCGTGTTCCTTTTCAGCTTGTCGCCGGGCTGGAGGAGGCGGTAGCCGAAGCTTTCCATCGGGCTGAACCGGGTGACATTGTTCTGCTCTCGCCCGGGTGTGCCAGTTTTGACATGTTTACCGATTATCGCCAGCGGGGTGAAAGATTCAAGGAACTGATCGAAAAATTTACCGGAGGTTCGAACGGTTCGAACCGTTTAATCGGCTCAAACGGTTTATAGAGTAAAACAACCTCATGTCGAGGCAACCTTCAAGCAAGGAGGAAGCGGATGAGTAAGACAAAGATGATTTTGTATGCGGGTCTGGGTTCCCTGGTCTCGGTCTTGATCTGGAGTTTCATCGGCGGGTGCCATACCGCACCCGACAAGACGAAGGAGACTCCCCGGGTGCAAACGGCTTCGCAGGATGAAGAAATGCCCCCGGCGGTTGAGACTGAAGAAACTCTGGTTGAAGAGGAAGTCATTCCCGGCGATACGGCGAAAGAAGGGGATGCCGTGATGGAGGAGGAAGAGGTCGCCGTATCCAAAGCCCCGGCTGCTCCCGCGGCGCCGCCCTCGGTCGAACGCTTCCACACGGTCGTGAAAGGGGACACACTCTGGGCGATTAGCCGTGAATACGGCGTCAGCGTGCAGGCAATTCAGGAAGCCAACTCGCTGCAAGACGCCGGCCGGTTATCCATCGGTCAGAAGCTTCGGATACCGTAAAGAGCGGGAGCCGGACAACCGGATCGTTGTCCGGGGTGCCGCGGGTGATAAAAACCATGTTTGCCAGCCACCTGAAGATAGTGTTGATTTTTCTGGTTGCCGCCCTTCTCGGCGTGGGGCTGCTGATGATCTATAGCAGCAGCAACGTCTATGCTTCCGATAAATACGGGGACGGTTACTTCCTGTTGAAGCGCCAGCTGCTCTGGCTTTTTACCGGCGCCATTGTCTTTGTTATCGCCGGACGGATAGATTACCACTGGTTCCAGAAAAGGAGCCGTCTGTTACTCCTGCTCGGGGCCCTCCTTCTGGTGGCGGTTTTTATCCCCGGTCTGGGTTGGAGTGGCGGAGGCGCCCGCAGGTGGCTAAACGTGGGAGGGATGAGGTTCCAGCCTTCGGAGCTGGTGAAGTACCTGGTGATCATCTATCTGGCCGATCTGCTCTCCCGCCGCCAGAGTTCCCTCCACAACTTCACCACTGGCTTTCTTCCTCCGCTGGCGGTGATCGGAGTTCTCTGCGGGCTGATTGTCATACAGCCGGATCTGGGATCGGCCCTCAGTATCGGGTTGATCGGGCTCTTAATGCTCTACCTTGGCGGCGCCCGGCTTGCTCATATGGGGGTGCTCTGTCTCTCGGCAATCCCGATTCTGGCGATGATGATCGCCAAGGTCGGCTATCGCAAGCGGAGGATACTGGCCTTCATCGATCCCTGGGCCGATCCCCGGGGGACCGGATTCCAGATTATCCAGTCGTTGATCGCCCTGGGCTCCGGCGGCCCGACCGGCCTGGGTTTGGGAGAAAGCCGTCAGAAGCTTTTTTATCTGCCCGCGGCCACCACCGATTTCATCTTTTCAATCCTGGGAGAGGAATTGGGGTTCCTGGGGACCGGCCTGGTGATCGGCCTGGTGGTCGGTTTGCTGATCGCCGGTTTCGCCGTGGCCCGGAGAGCGGAAGATCTTTTCGGATCTCTGCTCGCGCAGGGTATTACCGCGATGCTGGTATTGCAAGCCATGGTCAACATGGGGGTGGCATCGGGCATACTGCCCACCAAGGGCCTGCCCCTGCCGTTTGTCAGTTACGGCGGTTCGAACATGATCGCCAGCTTTTTTGCGGTGGGAATTCTGGTTAATATCGCGGCTCACCGGGACAGCGAATGTCGCTATCGCCGGGGTGGTGAGCCTGTCTACGTTTTCAGTAAATCAAAAAAGGAGAGTTCGTGATGATAGACGATATTTGTCCTCATTTCAATACCTGTTTTATCAGCAGCATGCTGAAAGCCATCGAGGTCCCCCATGTTCTACAGTACTGTTTCCGGAACTACGGCAGTTGCCGCTATCGCCCGCGCCGGGAGCAAGAAGCTCTTTCCACTGAAAAGGTTGAAGAGGCGAGTGCATGAAACTGGCTTTTGCCGGCGGAGGGACCGGCGGTCACCTTGCCCCGGCGATCGCTCTTCTCGAAGAGCTGCGGACCCGGCAAGATAATTCCCCGGCACTTTTTCTGACCGCCGGGAGACCCGCCCGGTGGCTTGAAAAAACCGTCTCCGGCTGCCGGGTAGCCTCCATACCGGCGGCCAGTTTCACTCCCCGGCGCTGGTGGACCATGCCCCGGTCGGGGCTGCGAAACCTGCGGGGGTATCGCCGGGCGTCAGTCGAGCTGGCCGCGTTTTCTCCCGACCTGGTGATCGGCCTCGGGGGGTATGTGGCGGTTCCTCCCGTATTGGCCGCCCACCGCTTGCATATCCCGGCGGTGCTTCACGAACAGAACGTCGTCATGGGACGCGCCAATAGGTTTTTATCCCGGTATTCATCGCGGGTGATCTGCAGTTATCCGGTCCCGTCCGCCGGAGATATCCCGGGGATTTTGCCGGGGATCGGCTTCCCGGTCAGGAGCATTGCCCGGGTCGAAGCCGGAGAGGGGACTCTTGACGAATGGGGCCTGGCCCCGGGCAGGTTCACGGTTCTGGTGCTGGGCGGGAGCCGGGGGGCGCGTCCCGTTAACCGGCTGCTCGAAGAAACCGTTCGCCGCCGGGCAATCCCCGCCTGTTGCGCCCAATTTATTCATTGCGCGGGGACGGAGGACGTGGAAAAGCTGATCTCCGCCTACCGTCAGGGCGGACTGACGTCCGCCGTCTTCGCCGAGCTGGATGAGATCGGTCGGGCATACAGCCTGGCCGACCTGGTGATCGGAAGGGCGGGTGGGGCGACGTTGAGCGAGATTGCCTGCTGGGGACTTCCCTCGATATTGATCCCTTATCCGTGGGCCACCGACGATCATCAGCTGGCCAATGCCCGCTATTTCCAGAATGCCGGCGCGGCCCTTGTTTATGAGCAGGCGGAGGTAAGTCCGCCACTCCTGGTCGAGCAGATCCGGCGGTTGAGCGGGGACCAGGAGGAGCGGAAGAAGATGACCCGTGCTGCCCGGGGGTTGGCTCTCCCCGGTGCCGCCGCGAAGATGATCGGTATTTTCGAGGAAGTGATTCGGGAGAAGCAGTGAAGACCTCTGAGAAAATTACGGTATTCGGGCGTCCGGATGTCGCCGCGGTCCACTTTGTCGGGATCGGCGGCGCCGGGATGAATGTTCTGGCCCGGATCATGATATCCCTGGGATTGGAGGTCTCCGGTTCCGACCTCCGCCGGAATCCGTCGACCGAACGTCTCTCCGCCCAGGGCGCTCGCATCATGGCAGGTCACCGGTCGGAACATGCGGAAACGGCGGATGTTCTGGTGTATTCCTCCGCCGTGCCCGGGGATAATCCTGAACTGGCGGAGGCGAGGGACGGGGGGATCCCCATTCTCCACCGCTCGGAACTTCTGTCGGGATTGATGAAGCTGAAGAAAGGGATCGCGGTCGCCGGTAGCCACGGGAAGACATCGACGGCCTCGATGATCGCCTGGATCCTGGTCGAGGGCGGCTATGATCCGTCCCTGGCCCTGGGCGGCGATGCTATCGGGCTGGAAAATAACCGGGGATGGGGTGAGGGTGAGTTACTGGTGGCGGAGGCGGATGAGAGTGACGGCTCTCTCGAACGTCTCTTCCCCTTCGCGGAAGTGATAACCGGTTTGGACCTGGACCATATCGACTATTATACCGGCTGGGAGAAGCTCGCCGGTACCTTTCGCCGCTTTGTGGACCATTTGCCGGCAGAAGGGACGTTGATCATACAGCAGGATACCCCGGATCGTGATCGACTCCGGGCTGGAGTCGACCGGGTGATAACCTACGGTCTTGCCCCCGCCGCTCAGGTCCGTGCCGCCGATATTCGCCTGGACCGGGGCGGGAGTCGCTTCACGGTCGAGAAAGACGGTGACGCACTGGGGGAGATAATCCTTCCCCAGCTTGGTCTCTGCAATGTGCAGAATAGTCTGGGCGCGATCGCCCTCTGCCTGTCCGAGGGGGTTGCTTTTCCGGTAATCGCCCGGGCTCTGGCCCGGTTCCGGGGAACCCGTCGGCGGTTGGAGATCAGGTCGGCCGGTCCCGTCGTGGTCATGGAGGATTATGCCCACCACCCGATAGAGATCGCCGCCGCGCTCGCTGCCGTCCGGTCCGCGCGCCCCCGGAGAATCTGGTGTGTTTTCCAGCCCCACCGGTACAGCCGGACCCGGTATTTTTTCCGTGAACTGGCCGAGGCTTTGACCGGGGCTGACCGGATCATCGTCACCGGGCTGTACCCCGCGTTTGAACGTGCTCTGCCCGGGGTCAGTTCCGCTCTTCTGGTGGATGCTTTGGGGGCCCGGGGCCGGTCCGACGCGCTCCTGATGGATCAGCCGGCGATCCGGCCGTACCTGGACCGGGAAACCGGGGCCGGGGACATTGTCGTGATCATGGGCGCGGGCGATATCGGGCGTCTGGCGGACGAACTGGCCCGGAACCCCTTAAACTGTGTATAGAATTTGATCTTTGGTGAAAAGCATGTGTGAATATAATCAGAAATATTGAGAGCAGGGGGGAAATACCAAATCTCAAATCCCAAATAATATTTAGTTTGAAATCATGATAGATCCGAAAAAATATGGCACGGTGGGGGTCCTCCTGGGCGGGCCGTCCGCGGAGAGGGAGATATCGCTCAAGTCGGGGAAGGCGGTCTCGGCGGCGCTCCGGGGGGCCGGGGTGACGGTCGTCGAAATCGGCGAGCACGAAGATATTATCGTTGGCATTGAGTCTTCCCGCTTGGATCTGGCATTCATAGCGCTTCACGGCCGGTTCGGTGAAGACGGTCAGATACAGGAATTCCTGGAGGAACGGGGTATCCCCTATTCCGGATCCGGGATTGAGGCCAGCCGCCGGGCCATGGACAAGGTCGTTTCCCGCGGGCTCTTTAAAGCCGCCGGGCTGTCGACGCCGGATTGCCGCGTCTATGGCCGTGATGATGTCCCGGCTGCTCCGCCCTTTCCCTTTCCGGTGATCGTCAAGCCGGCTCGGGAAGGATCGAGCATCGGCTTGAGCCTGGCGCGGACGGACCGGCAATTTGAAGAGGCCGTGAAAACGGCCCGGGGACATGATGAAGTGATCCTGGTTGAAAGTTACATCAAGGGGAGGGAGTTGACGGTCGGGGTTCTGGAAGATGAGCCGCTGCCGGTGGTCGAGATCAAACCACTTAACCCATTTTTTGATTACGAGGCGAAGTATGTCAAGGGGAGATCGCGGTTCGTGGTCCCCGCGCTTCTCCCCCCCGGTGTCCGCCGCGAGGTGCAGGAAGCGGGGCTGACCGCACATCGATCCCTGGGTTGCTTTGCCTATTCCCGTGCTGATATCATACTCGGTGACGACGGCAATCCGTATCTCCTCGAGGTTAACTCCATCCCGGGATTTACCGCCACCAGTCTTTTGCCGCAAGCCGCGGCCGCGACCGGCACTGACTTCACGGCGCTCTGTCTTCGTTTGCTGGATCTGGCGTTAACCCGAAAAAACTTTCGGAGGCGGGGATGATAATGCGCCGCCTGATCGACCTGGAAAAGAGTGCGGTTGCAGGGAGCCCCCCTGTGCCGACCCGGTTCTCTGGCGAAAACGGGGAAGGAGACGCGATGAGGGAAATAATTTCCGTTAACCAGATTTATTCATAAATCGGGTTAGTTCTGAACAAAGCCGTAGCTGGCATGGGTAGAAATGGTATAAGGTAATAATCATAGTATATTCTCACGCAATCACTTGCCGGAAAACATTTATTATTTATTGCGTTCTCGCGAGTTGAAATAAGATGTTGGCCTATCGGTTAAGAAAAAACAGTCTGCTGAAGTCGCATAACAGGGATTACTATACATAACATATTGGACGAAAGATGATAATCTGGATTATTCATGAAAATTGAAAATTTTCATGAATAATCCAGATTAATCGATATCGGGAGGGAAACCAATGAAATGGCTTTTATTAAGCAGCAAGCTCAGCCGTCCCCGTTCGGGGTTGAGGATGAACGCGTCGGTCAAGCGACGCCGGAAAAAGAGCCCGGTGCCGGCGTCGCCCCGCGCCGGCGGAGGAAGAAGGGTAAGGGGGAGTATCATGATCTTCCTCCTTCTCGGAGCCCTCGGCGCCGCCGGGTGGTGGCTGTGCCATGACTCGGAGATGTTCACCGTGAAGAAAATCAGGATCAGGAACAATCATGCCTATACCGAGGAAGAAATAATAACCATGACCGGTCTGGAAACCGGGGGCAACATCTTTACCCTGGACCCGGCGGCCGCCCGGGAGTCCCTCCTGCGGAATGACGATTTCCGGGATGCCCGCGTGGAACGAATCTTTCCGGATGCGATCCGGGTCGATGTCATGGAGAGGGAGCCCCGCGCCCGGGTGTCTTTTGGGCGACTCTATACCATTGACGACTGGGGGGTCGTTCTCGGCCCCCGCAAGGAAGCCCCGGAGATTCAGCTCCCGGTGATTAAGGGGCTGAGGGTGGTCAACAACAGCCGGGATCTGTCTCCGGCCGACAAGAAAGACGCCTGCCTCAAACTCCTGCGCGGGCTGGAGGAAGAGGACATCGGGTCCCTGGTCCGGATCGATGAAATCCGCGTTTTCTCTTCAGGCCTGATCGAGATGAGGACGGAGGGAAAGATGGAAATTACGCTCGGACAGGAAGATTACGGCGAGCAGCTGGCTCGGTTAAAGACGGTCCTCGGCAGATTGGGACCCGATCTGCCCCGGGCCCGGGAGGTGGATCTCCGCTACTCCAAGATCCCGGTTGTTTTCGATGACTGACATCTTATTTTTCCTGCGGAAAAATAAGAATGCGCAAGCGTTGAAGCGATATGGCAGGGATATTTTGAAGAACATTCGTGTAATTTGTGTAATTCGTAGTTTTATTTAGTCGCCCGAGCGAAGCGAGGGCTAAGTTATAATCATGGCCAAGAATCGTGACATTATAGCCGGTCTCGACGTGGGAACGACCAAGATCTGCATGCTGGTCGCGGAACGGGTTGAGGACGGGGATATCCGGATTCTGGGTGCGGGAAGCCAGCCGTCCCGGGGCCTGCGCAAGGGCGAGGTGATCAATGTCGCCCAGACCGTGGAGTCGATTGAAAAAACGATTGCTCAGGTGGAAAATATCTGCGAGTTCGAAATACAGTCCGTCTACGCCGGGGTCACGGGGAGCCATATCGAGAGCTTCAACAGCAGGGCGGTTTTGCCGGTCCTCAATCCGACGGTAGGGGTGACGGAGAAGGACATGATCAGCGCCACCGAGGCCGCTCGGTCCCTGGCTCTCCCCCGGGACCGGGAGATTCTGCATACCATACCGCAGGAATTCTCGGTCGACGACAGGCAGGGCATCGCTGACCCGGAAGGCATGCAGGGAACCCGGCTGGAAGCCCAGGTCCACCTGGTCACCGGCAAAACCGCCGCCATCCGGGATATCATCAACTGCATCAACCAGGCCGGTCTCGATGTCACTGACATCGTCCTGCAGCAGCTGGCCTCCAGCCTGGCGGTAGTAAGAAAGGAAGAACAGCAGTCCGGGGTTGTGCTGGTGGATATCGGCGGCGGAACCACCGACTACGTCTTTTTCCGGGATGAGACCGTCCGGCACACCAGGGTTCTGAGCGTGGGGGGCGATCACGTCACGAACGACATCAGCCTGGGGATGAAACTTCTTCTGCGCCAGGCCGAAGAACTGAAAAAGAAGTACGGATCGGCTCTGCACGACCGGGTCCGGGATGACAGCGATCTCTTCCTGCCCGAGGCTTTGACCCGTTCCCCCGATGGGCTGTCCCGGAAGAAGCTCTGCCAGATCATCGAACTGCGGCTGATGGAACTTTTCCAGGTGATCCGCCGGGACCTGGAAAAGTCCGGCCACTTCCAGTCAATCGGCTCGGGGCTGGTTCTCACCGGCGGAGGGGCGCTGCTGAAAGATATCGCCGCCCTGGCCGGGCGGGAGACCGGCCTCCCGATCAGGATCGGTACCCCGGCCGGCGTCTCCGGGCTGCGGGAGGTGATCGACAGCCCGGTGTATTCCACCGCCGTCGGCCTGGTGAAGTACGGATTTCGCTCGGATCGCGGCCGGTCTTCCGAGGGCCCTTCCTCGGTGAAATTCATCAGTGGGGTGAAACGCTGGCTGGACCGCTATTTTTAATCTTTCTTATTTTTTCCTCCCCCGATTAATACTTCGAGGCGGGGCGGAAAAATAAGAGGAGAATACGAATGAGCAAGGAAAAAACGGAAGAGAAAATTTCGCTCTGGGGGGTTGGCGGCTGGGGGGTTCGGATCGCGGGGGCGCTGCCGGAAGAGTATCGACGCCGGCTGGAGATCGTGGCGGTTGATTCGGACATCCAGTCCCTGGTTTGTTCCCCGGTGGACGACAAGATGACCATCGGTCAAAAATCGGCCCCCGGCCGGGGTGGGGGTGGCGATCGCCGGAAAGGTGACCAGACCTTCCGGGAGAGCGAGGCGAAAATGAAGGAGAAACTGGGCGATTCTCGGGCGGTCCTGATCGTGGGCGGCCTGGGGGGCGGGGTAGGGAGCAGCCTGATCCCCGCGCTGTGCGGGCTTGCCCGCGGTCTGGGGATCTTAACCCTGGCTTTCGTCACGCGTCCTTTCTTCTTTGAGGGGAAAAAGAAAAATCTTCTCTTCGGCCAGGCGCGGAAAAAGATCGAGGAGACCGGCGCCGGTCTGGCCTGTTTTTCCCTTGATCGGCTGGTGGGTCCCGTTGAAGACGATACCCCGCACGACGAGGTCTTCCGGTACTGTGACCGGATTTTAGAGGAAGCGGTAGAAAGCGTGATCGCCTATCTCGCCGATCTCCCGCGCTCGGGGGGCGATTACACGTCCCTGGAGACCATCCTGACCGTGCCCGGTGAAACCGTGATGGGTTCTCACCAGGCGACGGGGCCCGATCAGCTGGTGGCGGCGGTGAAGGGCGCTTTTTCGGCGCTCTCTCTCAGTCCTGCCGAGCTGGCTCAGGCGCGGGGATTGTTCATCCAGATTGAAGCTGCCGGTCCGGTCCCCTTTCGTCGTCTCGAGCAGGCGATCGGCGCGGTCTCGGAAAGGCTGGACGAGGAAGTGGAACTTCTCTATACCATCAGCCGGAATCCGGCGGCGGGGGAAAAGATCGCGGTCCGGGTCATCGCTACCGGGCTCCCGGAGAGGGTGGGAGGAGGAAGCGCGCATGAGGTCCCGGTCACCCTGACGACCGAAGTCCGTCCGGCGACCCAGACGGAGATCGATTTCAAGAAGCTGGCCCGGGGGGCCTTCGTTGACTCCGATCCCACGCTCCTCGATGGGGAAGACCTGGACATCCCGACATTCGTCAGGAAGGGAGTCGCGCTGGAATAAAATGTTAGGCGGTATTTAAAAATACAGTGATGCAGTATCGTCCTTGCGCCTTGCTACCCTTCGGCAAGCTCAGGGTCTGCGACAGGACTTGTAGGATCAGAATGCCTCCGGCATTCTTTGTAGGCATTGTAGGATCGCGTCCTGCCTATCGGCAGTCGCTTGTCGCGCAGCAAGCCTTGCCTCCGGCAAGGCGATACTACAATTACTACATCTACTACAAGTCCTGAACGGAGTGAAGGACGATCCTGCATAAATTTACGAGCGCAGCGAGTTAATTTATTATGATCTTGATCCGGATCGCCAAGTTATTGCTGGGAATTTTCCTGATCCCCGCCTGCGTGGCCGCCACGGTGGTATTCGGGCGGGAGGTCGTGCCGGTGCTGAAAACGGAGATCTGGTTCCTGGCCGGTCTGTTCAGTTATCTGCTGCTGCTGGCCGTCTTCCAGCAGCCGATTCGGACCTATATTTTCGGGCATGAACTGACCCATGTTCTCTGGGTATGGCTCTTCGGCGGACGGGTCAAGGGTTTCAAGGCGGCGGCGACGGGGGGGGAAGTCTGTACCTCCAAATCGAATTTCCTCATCTTCCTGGCACCCTACTTTTTCCCCCTTTACAGCGCGCTTGCCATCGTCCTCTACGGGATACTGACCGTTTTATTCCCTCTACCCCCGGTCGCGATGCGGATTCTCGGTTTTCTGCTCGGTTTCACCTGGGCGTTTCACTTTACACTGACTTTGTATGTTCTGGTACAGGGACAGCCGGATATCTGGGCCACCGGCCGGATTTTTTCCTTTCCTTTTATCTATCTCGTGAACGTGGTGGTCCTGGCTTCTCTGATTATCTTCGTTACTCCCCGGCTCTCATATGGTACTTTCTTCTCCCGTCTCTGGGAAAAATCGTGGGCCGACTACCGGTATCTTCGAACGGACGGCCCCGGGATCTGTGAGAACAATTACCGCCTTTGCCGGGATAAGCTCGCGCCCCTCCTTGCCGGAAAGTGAGACCGAGAGCGAACAAACCGGTAGTTCTTTATTGATGATGCGTCCGCCCCGGCATTCCCGGATTTGTTTCATCCCCTTCGTTCTCCTTCTGGTGACGGCATTTATTCTCAGTCTTGTTCTACCCCGCTTCAGAATCACCGGCCGCCGGGAGACTCGGGCGTCCTGGTACGGCGGTCAATTCCACGGTCGTCCGACCGCTTCCGGCCGCAGATACAACATGCTTGATTTCAGTGCCGCGCACTGTACACTGCCCCTGGGGAGCTGGCTGCGGGTCGTCAATCCGGAGAATGACCGGAGCGTGATCGTCCGGATCACCGACCGGGGTCCGTATAAGGTCAGCCGATCCGGCAGGGTGATACGCCCCCTTGTGCCCCATCCCCGGCGGGAGGTCGATCTCTCGTACTGGAGCGCCCGCAAGCTGGGGATCCTGGGCCGGGGTGTAACCGGGGTCCGGGTGGAATATCTGACGAAGTAAAGGCTTGAAATCCTACCGGTCGGTCGATTACCATGCTGGCGATAATGTATTATTTCGGAATTTTCGGCCCGAGGCTGATGCGCCTCTGGCGCACAATAATGAGTAAAAATTATCGTTTTGGCGTAAAGCGTTGGATTCAAACTAATCAAAACAGCGTTAACAATTTCCCTTGATTGTAAAATAGAATAACTCACTAAATTAGCGGCGAAGCCGCTAATTTATGTTAAAGGAGAGATGCGTATGAAAAAAATGACAGCCGCCGCCGGTCTTTTCCTGGGATTCGCTCTAATTTTTACTCTCCCCGTACAGGGGGGAGACCTCTTCAACATTCTGAGAGTCCGGATCATCCCCAACCCGGTCATCGGCCTGCTCCCGGGCGACGAGGTGCTGGAGGTGACCTTTTCGCTCCTGACCGAGCGGTGGGTCCCGGTGGGCTGGAGCATCCGGTACTATGATGATGCCCGGCGGTGGCTGGATACCGGGACCACGGCATATTTCAGCTTGTCCCAGAACAACCCCCATCTGATCAGCCAGGGCAGGTTTAAAGGGGGAAACACCTATGTCGCCCTCTTCCCTCTCCGGGAAGATGCTCCCTACCTGGTGGTCGCCCTGGGAAACGGACTGGAACATAAGGTTGTCCTCTATCCCTATACCGCCCTTCTCCAGGATTTTTCCGTCCCGGTGCGGGCATTGGAAAGTGAGATCGCCTCTTCGAACTATGTTTTTCTGGAAAAGAGAGAGGAGGTGGTTGACGTACTGATTTTCAGCGATCAACCGCCCGCTGAAGTCGAAGGAGTCCCCGGGAAATAGGGAGGGAAGACCGAACGTTCACCATTGAACGGAGAAGCCCGCGAGAGGCCATCACATTCCATCACATTCAATCGTCTGTTATTTTAAGGGGGCGAGGGAGAGGGAACTCTTGCGTATTTTGCGCCTTTTTGCGGCTGATAAAAGGGGCCGCGGTAGAGGCGTATAACCGTTCGCATTTTTTGCGCGTTTTTGCGGCGAGTATTCATGACCACGTTTCTTGAGGCAATTAAAGAACGGATCCTGATCGGGGACGGCGCCATGGGGACGCTCCTCCTCTCCAAAGGGATCCGCCCCCAACAGAGTTTCGAAGCTCTCTGTCTGACCGAACCCGCGGAGATAAAAGCTGTCCATCAGGAGTATATCGCCGCCGGTGCCGATCTGATCGAGACCAATACCTTCGGTGCCAACCGCTTCCGCCTCCGCTCCGCGGGGTACGAACGACAGGTGGCGAGGATCAATAGGGCGGCGGCTGCCCTGGCCCGGGATGCCGCCGGGGAAGATGTTTTTGTGGCGGGGGCGGTGGGAATGATCCCCACGCCGGCCCGGGAGATGGCCGGTCCCCGCCCGGCAGACGAAGGGGGACTCTTCGAGGCGTACCAGGAGCAGATCGCGGCCCTTGCTGAAGGCGGCGTGGATGTTGTTCTACTGGAGACCTTTGAAGAATGGGAGAACCTCGCTCTCGCCCTCCGGGCCGCCCGGGAGGTGACCGATCTCCCCCTCATCGCTCAGATGGCCCCCTCCAACCGCGGCCTCTGTATTTTCGGCCGGACCGCGGAGAGTTACTGCCGGCAGGCCTTCGCCGGCGGGGCTTCCGTCTTCGGGAGCAACTGCGGGGGGGGATTCTCCTCGGTTCGGGAGGTCCTGAAAGGAGCGTCGACGGTGGAAGGAGCCTTGCTCTCGGCTTTCCCCAACGCCGGTATTCCGCAGATGGTCCAGGGCCGGATCATTTACCCGGCGGCGCCGGAGTATTTTGCCGAAAAATGCCGGGAACTCCTTCCGTTCGGTGTCCGTCTCATCGGAGGCTGTTGCGGGACCACGCCCCGGCATATCAGGGTTCTTCGCCAGATGCTGGGCCGTGTCCCCTCCGAACCGGCACCTCGCCGGAAGGCTCCTCCCACCCGGATCACCGTCCCCCTGCGGACGGAAAAGTCCCTGGAGGGAGGGTTTCTCGCCGGCCTCCGGCGGGACCGGCTTCCGATCATCGTCGAGATCGATCCTCCCGTTTCTCCCGATCTGGAAAGGGTGATCCAGGGCGCCCTGGCGGTCAAGAATGCCGGCGCCGATGCGGTCTCGATGGCGGATAATCCCCTGGCCGCCCTCCGGGTCAGCTCGATCTGTGCTGGGGGGGTTGTCCGCCGCCGGTCCGGCATCCAGGTCATCCCTCATCTGACCACCCGGGACCACAATATCCTCGGCCTTCAGTCCCTCCTTCTGGGGGCCCAGGTGGAGGGACTGGAGGCCGTTCTGGCCGTTACCGGCGATCCGGCCGGGAAGAGCGACCAGCCCGGGAACCGGGGGATTTTCACTATCAACAGCATCCACCTGGTGGGGTTGATCGATCAGCTCAACCGGGGCCATATGCTCTCCGGAAAAGCGATCGCCCATCCGACCGATCTCTCCATCGGGGTCGCCTTCAATGCCAACGCCCCCAACCTGAAGGCGGAGGTGTTGAAACTCCGCCGGAAGATTGACAGCGGCGCCCGTTTTGCGATGACCCAGCCCGTCTTCACCGCCGCGCGGGCCAGGGAAGTGATGGAGGCCTGCTCGGATCTCGATGTCCGGATCTTCATCGGAATCTATCCTCTCCTCTCGCTGCGGAACGCCGAGTTCATGGAGAACGAAGTCCCCGGCATCGCTATCCCCCGGGAAGTGAAAGAAAGAATCGCCGCCGGGGATGGCCCCGGGGCCCGGGCCGGTTTAGAGATCGCCGGGGAACTGATCGATGAGATTAAATCCGAGATTGACGGTCTTTATCTTATCAGTCCTCTCAACAAGTGGACCGTCCCCCTCGAACTGATTCGGCGCGTGCGCACCGTGAAATAATGATCGTGGCCATCCCCGCTCTCGGTTTCAAATACCCCGGGATGGCCCGGGATGATTCATTTCCCCCGATGGTTCCGGTGTCATGGATATAATACGTGGCCGTATTTTCAAGTCGATCCGATGTTTGTCCGCCGTCGGACGAGGCACATCGGGTTAAAACCCTTGACTGAGTGTCACAGCATAGTAGAATTCGCCACACTGATAAAACGCGCCGTGCCGGCGCACTGATTAATTGGAGGAAATCATGAGTGTAAGGATCGCAATCAACGGGTTCGGGCGGATCGGCCGTCAGATCTTCAGAATCCTCAACGCGGACCCCGCTTTCGAGGTGGTCGCCATCAACGACCTGACCGATGCTCCCACCCTGGCCTATCTGCTCAAGTACGATTCCGTCCACGGAAAATTCCCGGGGACGATTGAAGTCGCCGGTGACAGCCTGGTGGTCAACGGGAAGAAGACCAGAGTTCTCGCCGTCAAAGATCCGGCCGAACTGCCCTGGAAAGAAGAAGGAGTGGATATCGTGGTCGAGTCGACGGGCGTCTTCAGGAATGTCGCCGACCTGAAAAAGCATATCGCTGCCGGCGCGAAAAAAGTTCTCCTGACGGTGCCCCCCAAGAAAGATCCGGACGGCGAGGTGATCCTGATCGTGATGGGAGTCAACGACGGCGAGCTCACCCCGGAGATGAAGTTCATTTCCAACGCCAGCTGTACCACGAACTGCCTGGCCCCGGTGGCCAAGGTTCTCAACGAGAGCTTCGGGATCGAGAGAGGACTGATGACGACGATCCATTCCTACACCAACGATCAGAGGATACTGGATCTTCCCCATTCGGATCTGCGCCGCGCCCGCGCCGCCGCCGTCAGCATGATCCCCACCACCACCGGCGCCGCCACGGCGGTGGGCAAGGTGCTCCCCGAGTTGAAGGGCAGACTGGACGGCTGCTCCATCCGGGTTCCGACCCCGGACGGCTCCCTGGTCGATCTGACCGTGGAGCTCTCCCGGGACGCCACGGTTGAGGAGGTCAATGCCGCCATGGAGAAAGCGGCCTCCGGGCCGCTGAAGGGGATTCTGGAATACGAGCGGGACCCCATCGTCTCCATCGATGTCGTCGGAAACCCCGCCTCCTCCGTCTTCGACTCCCTGGCGACGATGGAGGTCGGGAAGAGAATGGTCAAAGTCCTCTCCTGGTACGACAACGAGTGGGGATATTCCAACCGCTGCGTGGACCTTTTACGGTTGATGTCCAGGAAGTAGTCAACGGCGGTAGCAGGTCATTACCATAATATCCATAATATATTGTGATATGGGGTGTTGGAGTGTTGGAATAATGGAGTGATGGGGTGCGTGAAAGCCACGGGCCCGGCTCCCAATACTCCACTACTCCATCACTCCAATACTCCTGCTCCCCGAACGAAGAGAGGGTTAAGTTCCAATGGCTAAACTGGGGATAAAAGACCTTGATCTGAAGGGTCGGCGGGTCCTGGTCAGGGTTGACTTCAATGTTCCGCTCGATGAAAGCCGCCGGATCACCGACGATACCCGGATCCGGGCCGCCCTGCCCACGATCAGGTATGTGATCGAGCACGGCGGGAAAGCGATCCTGATCTCCCACCTTGGCCGTCCGAAAGGGAAGAAGGACCCGAAATACAGTCTGGCTCCGGTGGCGGTCCGTCTCTCCGAGCTGCTCGATAAGAAGGTGCTGTTCGTTGATGACTGCATCGGGCCCCGGGTGCAGGAGGTGGTAGGGAAGATGAAGGACGGTGACGTCGTCCTCCTGGAGAACCTCCGGTTTTATCCCGGAGAGGAGGCGGGAGACGACGCCTTCGCCCGTGAACTCGCCTCCCTGGCCGATGTCTACATCGACGACGCCTTCGGCACCGCGCACCGGGCCCACGCCTCCATGGTCGGGGTGACCTCCTACATCGACCGCTGCGCCGCCGGCTTCCTCCTCCAGAAAGAGATCGATTACCTGGGCAAAGCCCTCACGGACCCGGCGCGTCCCTTTATCGCCATCCTCGGCGGAGCCAAGGTTTCCGACAAGATCAAGGTGATCGAGAACCTGGTTCGCCGCGTTGATTCAATCCTGATCGGGGGCGCCATGGCCTATACGTTCATGAAGGCGATCGGGGTCCCGGTCGGCGACTCCCGGGTCGAGGAGATCATCGAAGACAAGATGGGAAAGACCATCGATGTCACCGGACTGGTCAGGGAAATCCTGAAAAAGGCCGATGGCCGGGGGGTTAAGGTCCTTCTCCCGATCGACCATGTTGTGGCCGACCGGTTCTCTGAAGATGCCGCGGTCAGGGTCGTCCCCCGGGACGGGATCGAGTCCGGCTGGATGGGCATGGACATCGGTCCGCAGACCGCCCGGCTCTACGGCGAAAAGATTGGGAAAGCCGGGACCGTTGTCTGGAACGGTCCGATGGGTGTCTTCGAGATGAAGCCTTTTGCCGCGGGAACGCTGGCCGTCGCCCGCTCCCTGGCCGAATCCTCCGCCCTCTCCATCATCGGCGGGGGTGATTCCGTGGCCGCGGTCAACCGGAGCGGTCTGGCCGACCGGATCTCCCATATCTCAACCGGGGGCGGGGCCTCCCTGGAGTTCCTGGAAGGGAAAGTCCTTCCCGGCATCGCCGCCCTGTCGGAAAAATAAGCGTGGATTGGAGAGAATAATGAGGAAGCCATTGGTCGCCGGTAACTGGAAGCTCCATAAGGCAATCCCCGAGGCGCTGGATCTGGCGGGGGCGTTGAAACGGGACCTTGCCGGGTTTACCGGCGCCGACCTGCTCATCTGTCCGCCGTTCGTTGATCTGAAACCGGTTGCCGACCTGCTTCAGGGGAGCAATATCTCTTTGGGCGGCCAGGATCTCTTCTGGGAGGACTCCGGGGCCTTTACGGGAGCGATCTCCGGACCGATGCTCAAATCGGCGGGATGCAGCTATGTCATCATCGGCCATTCGGAAAGGAGAGAACATTTCGGGGATACCGATGAGATCGTGAATAAAAAATTAAAGGCTGCGATTGTCTCCGCCCTGACCCCGATCCTCTGCGTGGGGGAATCTCTGGAGAAGAGGGAGCAGAAGGTCACCAAGGAGTTTTTGCGGAAGCAGCTGGGGATGGATATCCGGGGGATCGGCTCGGAGTGGATTTCCCGGATTGTCGTTGCCTATGAACCGATCTGGGCGATCGGGACCGGGATGACGGCGACGCCCCGGCAGGCCGGCGCCACCCATCGTTTTATCCGGGAACTTTTCGCGGAACATTACAATGACACGATTGCCGGCGGTGTCCGTATCCTGTACGGGGGGAGCGTGAAACCCGACAATGCCCGGTCCCTGATCGCCGAGACGGACGTGGACGGATTTCTGGTCGGCGGTGCCAGCCTGGAGGCCGGTTCGTTCATAGCCATTGCTCGCTAC
This sequence comes from uncultured bacterium, assembly GCA_963822585.1. Taxonomy (GTDB): domain Bacteria; phylum Auribacterota; class Erginobacteria; order Erginobacterales; family Erginobacteraceae; genus CAWGIE01. The sequence goes on along the minus strand of CAWGIE010000011.1, from coordinate 47,852 downwards.
AGCGCCATGTGATATTATTTTTTCTTTAAAGCAACCAAGATAACAATTTTTGTTTTTTTCTATATAATGCTAAAGGCTTACCGTTATGGATTGAGCTGTTGGATACGAACTAATTTTTAGACTATTATCAATCTGTTTTTAGTTTGAAGAGTGAAAAATTCACTAAATTAGCGGCGAAGCCGCTAATTTATAAGGAGATTGTATTCATGTTGTTCACCATTTTAATTGTCCTCTATGTCCTCATCTGTGTGGCGTTGATCGTGGTTGTTCTTTTGCAATCCGGCCGGGGAGGCGGTCTGGCCGGTATCTTCGGTTCCGGCGGCGGCGGCCAGACAATCTTCGGGGCCCGGACCGGAGACATCATGACAAAATCCACTACCGTCCTGGCGATCTGCTTCATGCTTTTTTCCCTGGTCCTCGCTTTTCTTTCCGCTCAGAAAACTTCTTCTCTGACCAGGGAGATCGAAGCGGCCGGCATGGAGATGCCCGCTTCTCCGGAAGCCATCCCGGCGGAAGGAGGAGAGACCGGAGCAGCGCCGGAAGCGGCCGCGCCCGCTTCCGTTGAGCCGGCGCCGGAAGCGGCTGGAGAGACATCCGGGAAGACCGATGCCCCGGCTGATTGAACATTGAACGTTCAACGTTGAACGTTCAACGTTGAATTTTCACCGTTTCCCACTCCCCATTCCCTCAGCCGTCCGGAGATGAACCGGACGATTCTTTCCTGGGCTTCCTTTCCGCTCCCGGTTACCGGTACCGGCTCTCCGAATGTTATGTGAACCGGGATCCGCGGGAAAATCCTGCCCAGGTCTCGTATCCGCTTCCCCGTCGCCCAGGCGTCGGTTTTGAGGGCGATGGGGATAACCGGCACGCCGCCGCGCCGGGCCAGCTTCACCCCCAGCGAATTAAACTCTCCGGGGGAGAAGAAGGGAGAGCGGTTGGTCTGGGGGAAGAGGATGATCGATGAAGCGTTTTTCAGACGTTCCGTTCCTTCCCGGAGAACGATCTCCAGGTCCCGGCGGGGGTTCCTCCGGGAGACGACGATCGGACGCCGGCTGGCCAGAACGTGGCTGAAGACGGGGTAGGAGAGCAAACTCTCTTTGACGACGAAGGTCACGTCCCGGTAGGGCTGGATGATCCCGGGGAGGACAAAGGTCTCCAGGACGCTCATGTGGTTGCCGGCGAATACGCAGGCTTCCGGTAAGTCAATGAATGAGGCGGTATTCGCAACCGTTACCCGGACCCCGGCCTCTTCCAGAGCCGTCAGGATCGCCCGGCTGGAACGGATCCAGTCGGCGTCGGTATATTCCCCCCGCCGGGCCGCGCGCCCGGCCGCAAGCACGATCTGTAAAAGTTTCAGGTAGAAAATCGTCCCCGGGGCCGCCCGGGAGGCCCAGCCGAGCTTCCTTTCCGGTGAATGATAGTCGCCGCTGCCGGGGGGGGAGTTCATCATCGGGTGTGAGTGATCCTGGCTCGCTTTTTTCCTTTGCGGCTCGGGGAGGGTATCTTTTTTGTCCGGCTTCTGACCAGGAGAACAACCCCGGCGATGATGACCGGGATGCTGAGTGCCTGGCCGACGCTCAGGGGGAGGGGGAGCCGGTAGGCTGCCTGCCGCATTTTGACGAATTCAATCAGGAAACGCGAGCCGAAGATCGTGATTAAAAAGAGACCGATCAGCTCGCCGCGGGGCACCCGGCTCCCCTGTTTTTTGTAGACGAGAAGGAGGATTAAAAAGATCAGTAAATACGCTCCGGCCTCGTAAAGCATCGCCGGGTGGCGCGGGACCGGAAGTCCTCCCGTCGCCCGGGGAAATACGAATGCCCAGGGCAGCCGGGAAGGCGTGCCCACGATCTCCGAATTGAAGAGATTTCCCAGGCGGATCAAGGCTCCTCCGAGGGCGACCGGGATCGCGAGCCGGTCGAGGATCCACAGGTACGGTTGTCCGGGCCGGGACCGGGTATAAAAATAGAGCGCGATCAGAATGCCGGCGGCGGCGCCGTGACTGGCCAGACCTCCTTCCCAGATCCGGATGATCTCCGCCGGCCGGCTCAGGTAATACCCCGGTTCATAAAAAAAACAGTGCCCCAGCCGGGCGCCGATCAGCGTGCCTCCCAGGAGATACATCAGGAGCGTCCCCAGATCTTTCTCCGGTTCGTGCTCCCGCCGGAATATCATCTGAAGGATCAGATATCCGAAGAAGAAGGCGAGCGCGAAGAGTACCCCATACCACCGGATGGTAACCGGACCGAGGCGAGCCAGCTCCCGGGGGCAATCCCAGTAGATGAAAGAGAGAAGATGCATCACTTACCTAAGTATCTATACATTATCGGGCATTGCAATGTTCTAATCATGGTGTATGGAAAAAATTCCAAATATCAAATCCCAAATAACAAACAAATTCCAAATTCCAATGACCGAAATTACAAACGATCGGGCGGCATCTGATTCATTAAGGAGAACATAAAATGGATGGCATGTCATTGCGAGGAGCCCCGATAAATCGGGGTAGACTACGCGACGAAGCAATCTCTATTCTGAAAAAATATCAATAATCAATCCAGCGTTGCCGGTTGTCAGTTTCGGTCATTGGGATTTAGAATTTGTGATTTATTTGTTATTTGGTGCTTGTGATTTGGGATTTATTATGAGAAATGGGCACGCTTTTGATTTAATAAGGTCTCAGCGGGATGTCCTGATCTTGAACTCGGGTGGATGAAGTATGTGTTTCTTCACCGTACAGAGGTCCATGGAACGGATAATGGCCGGAACAAATTTTTCCGGGAAGTCGGCCGGGAGCGTGAGATCGATCGTCATCGACGTATACAGTTTCTTTTCCGGGTTGAAATCGCAGGTCATTCTGAGGGCCAGCCCCTCCAGGGAGAGGTCCCGCGCCCGGCAGAACTCGAGCGCGTATAAGCCGGCACAGGTCGCGATTGAAGTTAAAAACAGTTGAAACGGTTCCGGAGCGGAGCCGTCACCCCCGTTCTTCGGGGTCTGGTCGGTCCGGATAACAATATCTCCTATCTGGGCGTTTACTCTTTTTTTGCCGGGGAATGTGACGGTGATTATTTTTTCCATTTTTGTTACATCCTTTGATAACGATTAATGATTGTCGTTCAAAACTAACCTGATTGATGCCGGCCGGCAGGCAGGAATAAATCGGGTTAAAGCCAAGGAAAAAGTATCATCAGAGGATGAGAAAGAGCAACTTTTAATTAACAGCGTATCAATCTCATAGTAAAATGGGGTATTACGCATATTTTCCCTTGGTATTTAAGAATCGGAACATTATTATTTTACGGGGGTAAAAATAGTATGCCGCTGAAGAATGACATTGAAGATCTGACCCGAGCGCTCTCAAATCCATCTCCGCCAATCCGGGTGATGACCGTGGAGACTCTGGGAAAGATCGGTAATCCCTTTACCGTCCCCGCGGTACTCGCTGTCCTGCGGGATGAAGAAGCAGAGGCGCGCGCCGCGGCGGCGCGGGCGCTGGGAAAGATCGGCGACGCCCGGGCGATTGAACCCCTGATCGGCCTCTTGAAGGATGAAGTGGCGGAAGTGCGCCAGGCTGCCGCCGAAGGGCTGGCCGGGTTCGAGGATATCAAAGCCCTCGAATCTCTTCTTACGGCTGTACATGACAAGGAAGCCGGTGTCCGGTCGGCGGCGGCGCTCGCTCTGGGAGGCATCAGGGACGAGCGGAGTGTCGTTACGCTGATCGAGATGCTGGCGCAAGAAAAGAAGGAGGAGTGCCGCTCTGGTGTCGCCCTGGCTCTGGGGAAAAGTGAAGACCCGCGGGCGGGGGAGCCCCTGGTTACCGCGTTGGGAGATGCCGCGGCCGAGGTGAGGAACAGCGCCGCCGTCGCCCTGGGCATGCTCCGGCTGGAGAGTGCGGTCAATCCCCTGATCGAAACCCTGGAAGATAAAGAAGCGCGGGTTTGTATCAGTGCCGCTCTTGCTCTGGGGGAGATCGGGGAAAAACGGGCGGTGGATCCCCTGATCGCCGCCCTGGGCGCCGCCGGTCGCCGCCGGGCCCCGGCTGCGCCGGCACTGGCGCGGGTCCGCGCCGCGGCGGTGGAGAAAGTGGAGGAGGTCGCTGAGCAAAGTAAGGAAGAAGCGGAAGAAGAGAGTCCGGCTCGGCGCAAAGAACGCCAGGAGGAAGAACGAATACAGGAACTGGCGGCGGCGATCCTCGATCAGGTGGGCAGGAGGAAAGCGGTCCCGGTATTGATTAAGGCACTCAGGAGTGACGAGATCGGGGTCCGCCGTGCCGCCGCCGCCGCCCTGGGGAAGCTCGGCGATCCCCGTGCTGTTATCCCGTTGATCCAGGCTTTCCGAGACGAGGACGCCGACCTCAAAATCAGCGCCATTTTTGCTTTGGGCGAGATCAACGATGTCCGGGCCGTCGGCCCGCTGGTCGCGGCTTTCAAAGAGGTTGAGGGGCGCGTCCGGGAGAGCATAGAACAGGTTCTGGATCTCCTGGTAGATGAGCGGTCTCTGGAAGCGCTCCAGGCAGTCATCAATACCGGCGAACCGGAAGACCGCGGTCTGGCGATTTCCCTGCTGGGCAAGATCGGGAGCGCCCGGTCGCTCAAATCCCTGGTTGGCGCACTGCAAGATGAGGAGAGCGCGGTTAGGAGAAGTGCCGCCGAGGCTCTGGGGAAGATCGGGAGCGAGCTCGGCCTCAAGCCGTTGATCGTGGCTCTCCGGGACGGTGATCGCGCGGTCCGCAGCAGCGCCGCCGAGGCTCTGGGCAGGATCGGGATGTCGGAAGCGGTGATGCCCCTGATCGAGGTTCTGGGAGACGATGAACGGGAAGTGAGGATCAGCGCCGTCAAAGCTTTGGGCGGATTGGGTGATGAACGGGCCCTGCCGCCGATTCTGGAATTGCTGGAATCTTCTCAGCCTGTGGTACAGGCGGCAGCCGCGGATGCTCTTGGCGCTATCGGGGACCGCTCAGCGACGGGGAAGCTGCTTTTCGCGTTGCATTCAGAGGAGAGTATGGTCAGGGCCGCCGCGGTAGAGGCCCTGGGAAAGATCGGAGCCGGAGAAGCGGTCGAAGCGCTTCTGGAGATGTTGCGGGATGATTCCATCCCGGTCATTGTGGGTGCGGTTAACGCCCTTGCCGCTATCGCCGACAAGCGGGCGCTGGGGCCCCTGATCGAATTGATGGACGTTTCCCCCCGCGTCGTGAGAAGTGCCGTTCTGGCCGCTTTTAAAACTTTTGCGGATTCCGCCGCCCTGCTGGTGACTTTGAAGACGCTGCGGGAAGGAAGCCTGGAGGAGCGGAAACAGGCCGCCGCCGCTCTGGGGGCCATCGGCGACGAGGAGGCGGTGGAGCCCCTGGTCGAAACGTTGAAATATGATTCCAGCATGGTCCGTGAGACGGTGGCCCGATCCCTGGGCATGATCGGCGGCCGGCGTGCCGCCGATAGTCTTCTAGAGACCCTGCCTGACCGCGTCGCTGCGGTCCGCCGGGCGACGATTCTCGCGCTGGGGGATCTGAAAGAACCCCGCGCACTCTATCCCCTGATCACGGCGGCGTCCGATGAAGATTCTTCCGTGCGGGCGGCCGCTGTCTTCGCCCTGGGAGAGATCGGCGATCCGGAGGCGATAGACACCGTTGTTTCCGCGTTGAAGGATGTTGACCCGGAAGTGGTCAGGACCGCCGGCCGCGCCCTGGAGAAAGTAATCAATGAAGACGTTCTCGACCGGCTGCTGGAGATCATGAACGATGAAAACGAGCACGTCCGAAAGCTGGCTATCAGTCTTCTGGGATCGTTCCAGACTCAAAAGGTGATCCGGTCTCTGGTGGCGGCTTTAAAAGACCAGGAAGCCGCGGTTCGCGTTCGGGGCGCCCTGACGCTGGGAAAAATAGGGGCCAGGGAATCGGTCCCGGAGCTGATCGAGCTGCTTGACGACCCGGAGAGCCAGGTTCAGCGAGCCGCCATCGACGCTCTGGGGAGGATCGGGGACTCCCGGGCCGTTCCTCCTCTTATCCGGGGTTTGCAAGATAAGAACCGGGGCGTCCGCAGCCGGTCGGCCGGCGCTCTGGGCGAACTGGGGGATCGGCGGGCGCTTGACCCCCTGGTCAAGGCGCTCAAAGATCCTGAGAGCTGGGTGAGAAGAGCCGCCGTCGACGCTCTCGGCCGGATCGGGGGCGAAGAGGCGATCAGGCCTCTCATTCAATCTTTGAAAGACGGATCAGCGGCGGTCCGTGGCAATGCTGCCGTGATGCTGGGGCGCCTTGGTGACGACCGCGCGGTCCAGCTGTTGATCGACGAGTTGCAGGAAGGCGATACCCGCGGCCGGCGGTCGGCCGCGGATGCTCTGGGAAGGATCGGAGACGAGGTGGCGATGAAGCCTCTGGTCAACGCTCTGAAAGATAGCGAGATCTGGGTTCGGCGGGCGTCAGCTCATGCGCTGGGAAAGATGGAATCCGAAAAAGTGGTCGGGCTGATCCTGCAGATCTTGAAAGAGGATAGGAGCTGGGATCGTCGGAGCGCGACGGAAGCCCTGGAGGATATTGTCAATGAAAAGGCGGTCGATTGCCTGATCGCCGCGCTCGGCGATAATGACCCGGAGCTCCGGCGCCTGGCGGTAAAGCTTCTGATCGGTCTCCGCGATCCCCGCTCCATAGAACCTCTGATCACGGCTCTCAAGGATCAGGACCGGGAGGTCCGTTCTCACGCGGCGGGCGCCCTGGGGGGGATCGGTGACGATCAAGCGACCGAACCGCTGATCGAGGCTCTGGCCGATGAGGAACCGATCGTCCGGGCCCGTGCCGCGGCCGCCCTCGGCCGGATCGGGGGCGAGCGAAGCGTGGATTTTTTGATCGGGATCATGAAGGATGACGAACGGGAAGTCCGGGTGGCCGCCGCCGCCGCCCTGGAGATGATAGGAGATGTCCGGGCGGCCGACCCGCTGATCGAGGCGCTTCAGGATGCCGACCGGGAGATCAGGAGCGCCGCCGCCAGCGCGTTGGGGAGACTGGGAGATGTCAGGGCTGTGGAGCCGCTTCTGGAGGCGATGAAGGATGACGAAAACTGGGTCCGCCGGGCCGCGGCCGAGGCGCTGGGGAGAATCAAGGACCCCCGGGTAATCATGCCCCTGATTGAAGCTCTCAAGGATGAAGGAGAGAAGGTGAGGAAGAGCGCGGCCGCGGCACTGGCCCAGATTCCGGATGTGCGCGCGGTGGAACCTTTGATTGAGGCTCTGGGTGATCCCAACAGCGAGGTCAGAAACAGCGCGGCGTCCGCGCTGGGAAAGATCGGGGAAGTCATCGCGGTGGAGGCTCTCGTCAAGGCTCTGGATGATGAGGCAGAGGGGGTCCGCTCCAGCTCCGCTCTCGCTCTGGGAAATCTCGGCGGACGGGAGGCCGTGGATCCGCTCGTGAAGACGCTGAAAGATCCCCGGGCGTCGGTACGGAACAGCGGGGTCCTGGCCCTGGGAAAAATCGGCGATGCCCGCTCTCTGGAGCCGATTGCCGCCCTTTTAAAAGACCGGGACAGCGGGGTCCGCGCCAGCGCCGCCGCTGTTCTGGGGCGGCTGGGGGCATCGGAGAGTCTTGACGCCTTGATCGGAGCCGTGGGAGATGACGATTCCTGGGTCCGGAGATCGGTCGCCGTAGCCCTGGGCAGAATCAACGATCTCCGTGTGACCGGACCCCTGATCGGCCTGCTCGGTGACCGGGACCCGGGGGTGCGCGCCAATGCGGCGTCCGCCCTGGGAGAAGTCGGCGACAGAACGGCCTTAGAGCCCCTTCTGATCGCGCTGAAAGAAGATGAAGCAGCCGTTCGTGCCCGGGCGGCTTCTTCATTGGGCAGGATAAAAGATGTCCGTGCCGTGGAGCCTCTCATCGAAGCCTTGGCGGATGGCGAGATGCCGATCCAAAAAGCCAGCGCCTGGGCTCTGGGTGAGATCGGCGAACCCGAAGCTGAGGGGCCTTTGCTGGAACTGCTGCATTCCGGCATCGAATCTCTGCAGGCAGTGGCGGGGGAAGCTCTGCGAAAGATAAAAGTCGCCGTCACCCCTGCTGCCGAGGAATAACCGCCGGTTCGGGTTTTTAATAATCAGCTTATAAGCAGGACGATTTATCGGCAGAACGATTAATAAAAAATATTTAGATAGGCATAAGATAAATTTTAAAATTAATAGTCCTGCCAGTTAATCATCCTGCTATCAAAGAGGGTGAGGTCGGGGCAATCGTCCTGTCCCGAAATCGTCCTGTCAAAAAAGTCACCAAGCTAAGTTCTAACAAGGAGGGCTGATATGGGTTTGAAACTAAAAGGCATGGTTTTTGACAACGATAACACGATCGCCAAGATATACCCGAACCCGAGAATTTATTGGCGCGATGTTTTTCTGAAAGTAGTCGAGGAATGCGGGGGGAAGGTTCCGGAAGGCCGGGAAGACGAGTATATGCTCTCCTACTATACCGGGAAGGGGTTCATCGAGAAGCTCGAGACAATCGGGCTCAAGACCAGCTGGGATAAATTCCAGAAAATGAAGGGTATCGTTGACGAGAGAGAAAGGGTTGCCTACACCAAAGCGGGGAAAGCGGGGCTGTTCCCTGATGCGGTCGAGATTTTCAGGTATCTTGAAGACAAAGGTATTCTCTTCGCGGTGGCGACCTTCACCACCAAGACGGTGGTCCTGGAGGCGTTTAACCAGAAACCAGGGGTGCCGCTCCCCCGGGGATTTTTCGATTGGAATGATTCCCTCCGGCTGAAGTTGGAGAAGCCGAACCCGAAGATCGCCGAGATCGTTCTCGATCAGCTGGGGCTCAGGGCGGAAGAAACGGCCATGGTAGGTGATCGACTTACCGATATTATGATGGGGAATCTGGCCGGGATGACGACTTTCCTGGTCGAGAGGGTCGGGGAAGACGGGGAAGAACTGATAGAGACGATCAGGAAAGAGATTGAATCGGCCCGCTTCGATCCGGAATCGAAGATCAAGGTTCCCGATTATCAGATAACCAGTCTGACCGAGATAATCCCTATTTTAGAGGGCAAGTAAAACAAAACTGCCATAATTATAAACCACGAAGGACACGAAGTACACGAAGAATGAAAAAGGAGATATCTCATTAACCCAAGTTTTTCTTCGTGTTCTTCGTGGTAAATAAAGATAGATATATTAGCAGTACTTCTTTCAGGTAGTTTTTACCATTTTAAATCGCCAGAGCTTATCCGTCCCTTCCCTGATTCCGATCCGGGGGGCGGCCGCGATCGCCGCAGTTCCCGTCCTCCCGCCGTTGATGATGTAGAGATCTCTCCCCTGCGTCAGATCCCATCCATTCATCTCCAGAGTGATCCTCAACGCCTTTGTCAGCTTTCCGGGGCCGTCCAGAATCTTTTTCTCCTTTTTTTGCTCCCGGGTATCCGGCATCAGATCCAGTCCGTGAAGGGGGGCTACCCCTCGAATCAGGACCGCGCCGGCCGTTCCCTCTTTCTCCGTTACCACGTTCAGAAGATGGTGGACGCCGTAGCAAAAATATACATAGGCGATCCCCGCCGGTCCGAACATGATCCTGCTCCGGGGGGTGGGGCCCCGGAACGCGTGGGAGGCCGGGTCTCCCGGGCCGGTATAGGCCTCTGTCTCTACTATCCGGCCGGTCATCGGTCTTCCGTCAACCTCCCGGACCAAAATTTTGCCCAGGAGTTCACGGGCCACCAGGACGGTAGGGCGGCTGTAGAATGACAGCTTCAGGGGTTTCATGCCATCGTATCCCTTCTCAAGCTTCCTTTGAATCGCATACCACGTTGCCAAATAGGTATCATGGAGTGATGGGGGCCCGGAGATGGTTACTAATCCGGCCATATTTTAGTTGGCAATGTGTGAGTTTGTTTACCATCCCTCGCTTTCGGTTCAAATGGTCGAGGCTGCCTATTGTCGGCAACAGGGAGTAGCGAGAATCCTGGGCCATTTGACATTCGTCGTTTGGATTCCGTCATTCTTTCGGGTTTCGTCATTCGAATTTCGTCATTAACCTGGATTATTCATGAAAATTTAAAATTTTCATGAATAATCCAGGTTACTAGTTTCCGTTCAATATATTACGGATAGAAAACATATTAATACGGCAACAGCAGACTGTTCTGTCTTAGCCGATAGGTCAACGATTATGTCTACCGGCAATAGTGCGATCTATAACAAACGTTTGTCAACAAGTGATTGCCAAAGAATATGATATGATCGGAACCGTATTTTGTTGCTATACACTTTTACTTTGGCGTTGTCCAAAACTAACCCGATTTATGAATAAATCGGGTTAAATAACGATACTTTAGTGCAACCTCAATTGTGGCCAAGGTAGTATCCATCATTCCAACACTCCATCACTCCCTGTTTTCTTATGTATTAGCGTTGAGGTTCCCAGGTATAAAAACAGAACCAGAAGACGGTCTCTTGGTAAATACCCCCAGTAGTTCCATGTGCGGGGTGTGCGGAAAAAAATCGAACGGCTGAATGGTATCCAGGCGGTAGCTGTCGAGCAGGAGGGGGGCCTGCTCGAAGAAAGTACCCGGATTGCATGATGAATAAACAACGCGCCCGGGTCCGATCTCCAGGATCCGTTTAACGATTTTCTTGCTGATCCCGGTTCGGGGAGGATTGACCACCAATAAATCGAACCTCCCCGGCCATCGCGATCTGTTTTCCGCCATTATCCGTGATGCCTTACCGGCCAGGAAGGTGATGTTTGAGATCCGGTTGAGCCGGGCATTCGATCGGGCGTTTTCCACTGCCGCCTCATCCAGTTCAATCCCGGTCACCGTCGCCGCCCGGCTCGAGAGGATCAGGCCGATGGCCCCGCTCCCGCAAAAGACATCGAGAATATTTTCTCCCCCCCCGAGAACGAGGAGATCGTGGAGTTCGCGATAGAACGTTTCCAGGATGAAAGGATTGACCTGGAAGAAAGAAAAGGGGGGAATCCGGAAGGTGAGTCCGCCGATGGTTTCCTCCAGAAAAGGGGCCCCTCTGAGCACGGAGGCTTTTTCCGGAATGACGGCGTTTGCCGGGCTATCGTTTATGGTGTGAAGCAGGGAAATGATCCGTTTTCGGGTGGCCACGCCGGCCATCGCCTCCGCCAGGGAGTCTTCGTCGATCTTTCCCTCCGAGGAGGTGACTACGTTGACCATGATCTGATCCGTAAACTTCCCTTCCCGCATTACCAGGTTGCGCCAGAAACCCTGATGCCGGTACGGATGGTACGCGGGTAATCCGCTCCCGCGCGCGAACTCCATCACCGCTGCCATAATCAGCGGGATCTCTTCTGAGAAGATCGGACATTCCTTCAGCTGAAAAATGCTCCGGTTCGGATCTTTCCGATGAAGCCCGCAAACCAGTTCTCCCCGGTCATGATAAAAAGTGAACTCCATCTTGTTCCGGTAGAAAAAAGTCCGGGGGGAGGGAAGGATCGGCTTCAGACTGGTTAAGATCCCGCAATCCCGGAGCAGTTTTCGGCACTGCTCGTCCTTCCGGCCCAGCTGAAGAGGATACTCCAGGTCCTGGTGTCGGCAGCCGCCGCATTCGCCGAAGTGACGGCAGAGTGCAGTTTTTACATCTCTCATAATGATATTTTAATCGAAAAGGTGTTTTTATCTTTGAAACAACGAAATAATTCACCACGCAGGACACGAAGAATAGTGGAGAAAATAAATAAGATGTAGCTCATTTTTGAAATCTTCATGCTCTTCGTGTATTTCGTGGTTTTAATTGATTTTTTTCAATATGATATCATTTTCGAGTAGTGTATAGATAATAACGGACCGGAGATTTTCAGAGATTCCTTGACCTGACATCCGGAAGAAATTACTATCGTGCCGTTAATCGATTATTCGAAAAGCTCATCAGTTCTCAAATCCTACTATCTAATTATTAAATCCTCAATAATATCAAATGACCCAAACTAAAAAATCCCAAACAATGGGGCGAAAACCGGCAATATTTAAAAAATTTGGTTATTCGGATTTTGGATTTATTTAGGATTTAGATATTAGGATTTAGGATTTCCTGCTCGAAATCCTTTTCGAGCAGGATATAATTATCGTTCACTGTATTACGGATAGCAAACATAAACCGGATATACCGTATGAGAGAGGAAGAGATGAGCGAAAAAGAGGAACAGAGCGGGAAAAAGGAAGAACGGAAAAAGCCGGCGGCGGCCGCGCCGATTGCCAGCCTTACCGATATGGTTGATCGAACCGCGGAACGGATCTCCTTTTTAAAGAAACAGCAGGAAGACCTGAAGAAGCAGAAATCGGATCTGGAGGAACTGCGGCGGCAGCGGGAAGAACTTGACTCGGTCAAGAGAGAGGTTCTCACTAATCTTGAACGGGGGATCGCCGTCCTGGACAAGGAAGAAAGCGAACTGAAACGAAAGCATACCCTGGTCAAGGTCACCCGGGATGAGTTTGACAAGATTATAACCGAGATTCGCGGGATTCGGGAAGAGACCTGGAGGGAGGAAGACCTGAAAGGGGAACTGACCCGGGCTCTGGCCGTGGTTGGAAAAGCGAAGAGAGAATATTCCGAGGCCCGGGGGAAGGTGGACGCGCTCAGTACGCGTGGTCTCGAGGAGAGGAGTCCGGTCACGGTTCAAACAACGGCCTTCCCCCCGGCGGCGGACGTATCCCCCGGCGACCTCTTCAGGAGGGGGTTCTTTTTCTGCCTTCCGGCCGCTCTGCTGGCGATTCTGGTGACGATCGTGATCCGTCTTTTCGATCTTATCAGATAACCGGTGCCTTCACCTATCCCCGGAGAAAATCTCTCTATGTTTTTAAGGAAACGATATCTCGATTCCCGGATTTCGGACCTCGAAAAGGAGATAGAGGCTGTCTCGAAAGAGATCAGATTCCTGGAACGGACACAGCGCCGGGAACAGAAGTTGGAAGAAACACGATCGCCTTCGCCGGCCGCCGAAAAAGACAGGAAGGAAGAGATCAACCGTCACCGACTGGCCAGTTATCTGAGCACCGGTTCATTCCAGACCATCGCCCAGCACAAATTCCGCAGCGACCTTGTCCGGCGCCGCCGGATTTTATTGGGTGCCGGGATCGTCATTCTGGTCGCGGCCGCGGTCATTATCTGGCGGTTCGTGATTTGATCCGGATCGGGCGGAAGCCGCTGAAAATCATTCGGGAGCCGGGGGGATCTCTTCCGGAGAAAGTCCCCAGTGGGCTTCATTCCAGCGCCCGTCCGCTCCGTAGTATCCCTCGAACCAGATATGGCCTTCCCGCTCCGGAATCCGCCAGTATCCGGGTACCCATCGCCTGCCGGTCCAGTATCCGGGTACCCATTTCAAGGGCGGCTGGGCGACCTGGTAGGTGTTCATGGGTTCCCAGGAACCGGCAGGATAATCTCCCACCCGGTCCTCGACATTTATCCAGATGTATCCTGTCCGGTTTTCCGGACCCCAGTATCCGGGAAGGTCGGTCTTCCCGGTCAGGATGTCCCGGTGAAGGGGAGCCCAATAGCCGGGGTGCCAGCGTCCGGCTTCGTCTTTCGTCGCCTTGACCCATTCGTACCCGCTTCGCGCCCGGGGCCGCCAGAACCCGGGGATGACAGTGTCTTCGCTGATCTGGATTTCCGGTTCCCAGACCTGGTCTTCCCGTAAGCGGTGAAGATTTTTACGATAATCGTCGGCGGGAAGAGTGGCCGCGGACAATAAAAATCCGGTAAAGACCGTCAGCAGGCAATAGAAGACTCGGATGTTCTTTTTCATGATTATTCTCCGGCAGAATTTTTTCAGCCCGATCGGGCACCCTCTTGAAGAGAGTGTTAAAATACAGTAAAATATACCGGCTAACTATATCAATGGTGATCGGTAAGCGCAAGGGCGATAATCGCCATTCACGACCGGTCCGGTCCGGGTCCGGGGGGACCCGGACCGCCGGCCGCCGCGGAAGGACGGCAGAGGAACCATGGAAGAGGATATTGATTTTCAAATCAGATTTTTCGAAGATCTTGTCCGGGACGATCCGGAATTCATCGATGCCCTGCTCCCCCTCGCCGATGCCTATACCAGGAAGGGGTGGTTTGAAAAGGGTCTGCGTCTGGATGAGAAACTGGCCGGCATGCTTCCCCGCGATGCGAATGTGTTCTATAATCTGAGCTGCAGCCATGCCCTCCTCAATCAGGAGGCGGAGGCGCTGGCGGCTCTTCGGCAGGCGCTGGAACTCGGTTATGATGATCTCTCCTGGATGGGGCAGGATCCGGACCTGTCCGCGCTCCGGAAATCTGAGGGGTACCGGCGGTTGGTCGGGGAGTATTTCCCCCCGGCTGCCCCCGGCGGCGCCCCTCAATAACGAACATCAACGTGCTGTTTCGGAATTTTAATAAACCGCTGATTAAGCGGATTAAACGGATTGTTGTTTCCCCTTAATCAGCATAATCCGCTCAATCCGCGGTTAAATAAGTTGCGGAGCTGATGAGTGAAAAGCGAAAACGCCCCATTCAAACTGGTGACCGAATTCCTCCCCCGGGGCGATCAGCCCCGGGCCATCAAAGACCTGATCGGCGGTCTCCGGGAGGGTGCGACTCATCAAGTACTGCTCGGGGTCACCGGTTCCGGGAAAACCTTTTCCATGGCCAATGTGATCGCCGCCGTCGGCCGTCCCACGCTGGTGATCGCTCCCAATAAGACGCTGGCCGCTCAGCTGTATGGTGAATTCACCGCCCTTTTTCCCCACAACGCGGTGGAGTATTTCGTCAGCTACTATGATTATTACCAGCCGGAAGCATACCTCCCTGCGACTGACAGCTACATAGAAAAAGACTCCTCCATAAATGAGCATATTGACCGCATGCGGCACGCGGCCACCTATTCGCTCTGGACGCGCCGGGATGTTATCATCGTCGCCAGCGTGTCCTGTATATATGGCCTGGGGTCCCCGGAAGAGTATCACGACCGGGTGCTGGAACTCAGGGTCGGCCAGAAAATCCAGCGCCGCCGCCTCCTCGCCGATCTGGTGGGGATGTTTTACGAGCGCAATGATCTTGACCTCCACCGGGGTACTTTTCGGGTGAGGGGAGACGTGGTCGAGATATTCCCCGCCTACGAGTCCTCACGGGTGATGCGGGTGGAGTTCTGGGATGACGAGATCGAGCGACTCTCCTGGGTAGACCCCCTGAGAGGGCAACGTTCCGGGGAATGCGACCGGGCGGCGGTCTACCCGGCCAGCCATTATGTTACCTCGGCCGCCAACTTGAAGCGCTCGATCAGCTCCATCAGGGAGGAACTGGAAGAGCGGCTGCGATTCCTCAAACAGCATGCCAAGCTCCTCGAAGCCCAGAGACTGGAGATGCGGACCAGGTACGATCTCGAGATGCTGGAAGAAGCCGGCTTCTGCAACGGGATTGAAAACTATTCCCGTCACCTCGATAATCGCCAACCGGGAGCCCCCCCCGCCACGCTCCTCGACTATTTTCCCGATGATTATCTCCTCTTCATTGATGAGAGTCATATCTCTATCCCTCAGATCGGAGGCATGTGGCGGGGCGACCGCTCCCGCAAGGAGACCCTGGTTGAATACGGATTCCGTCTGCCCTCCGCTCTGGACAACCGCCCCCTGAACTTCGCCGAGTTCGAGAAACGGGTTAACCAGGTGATCTACGTCTCCGCTACCCCGGCCGAATACGAGCGCCGCCGGAGCGGCCGTCGTATCGTGGAGCAGATTATCCGTCCCACCGGTCTGATCGATCCCGACATCCAGATTCGCCCGGCGGAGAATCAGGTGGATGACCTCCTGGAAGAGATCCGGCGTCGCGTGGAAAGAGGCGAGCGGGTTCTGGTCACCACCCTCACCAAGCGAATGGCGGAAAATCTCACTGAACATTACGAAGGGCACGGTATCCGGGTCAAGTACCTTCATTCGGATATTACGACCATCCCCCGCACCGAGATTATCCGCGATCTCCGGAAAGGGGAGTTCGACGTTCTGATCGGGATCAACCTTCTCCGTGAGGGGCTGGATCTGCCGGAGGTCTCGCTGGTGGCGATCCTGGATGCGGACCGGGAAGGATTTCTTCGTTCCGAGCGCTCGCTCATTCAGACTTTCGGCCGGGCGGCGCGCAACATCAACGGTACCGTGATCATGTATGCTTCCCGGGAGACCGATGCCATGAAGAAGGCCGTTTCCGAAACCGTCCGCCGGCGGGAAAAGCAGGCCGCCTACAACCGGGAGCAGGGGATCACCCCGGCCTCCATCCGGAAAGGCATATCGGATATTCTTGGTTCCATCTATGAAGCGGACTATGCCACGGTTCCCATCGTCGCCGAAGGGAAAGACGAATATCTCTCGCCGGCCCGCCTGGACCGCCGGCTGAAACTTCTGGAGAAAAAGATGAAAAATCTGGCCAAGGAGTACCGTTTCGAGGAAGCGGCCGCCGTCCGGGATGAATGGCTCCAGCTCCAGGAGAAACAGCTGGGATTAGAATAAGTGGTTCTCAGTCATTCGGATTTAGTCATTAAATAACGATACTTCAGTGCAACCTAAATGGTGGCCAAGGTAGTATGCTTAAGGAAAAAATACAGACGTTTCCCCAACTCCCCGGCGTCTATCTGATGAAAGATGCCTCCGGGAAGATCCTCTACGTGGGTAAGGCGGTAAACCTCCAGTCCCGGGTTCGGAGTTATTTCCGGAAATCCGGGGATGGCCGCCCGTTGATACCGTACCTCATGGCCCGGGTCGATGATATAGACTACCTGGTTACCGACACGGAAAAAGAGGCACTGATCCTGGAGAACAATTTAATCAAGCAACACCGGCCGCGGTATAACGTTTTCTTCCGGGACGATAAGACCTACTGCAGCCTTCGCCTGGATCTGGACAGTCCTTATCCCCGGCCCATTCTGGTGCGGCGGATTCGGAACGACGGCGCGCTGTACTTCGGGCCCTATGCCTCCAGCCGGGCGGTGAAAAGCACTCTTCGTTTTCTGCAGGAACTGTTCCCCTTCCGGGTCTGCTCGGAGAACACCTTCCGCCATCGAAGCCGCCCCTGTCTGTATCATCAGATCGGTCGCTGCCCGGCTCCCTGCCGGGGAAAAATCTCGCCCGCGGAGTACCGGGAGATACTGGAGGGACTTGTTCTTTTCCTCCGGGGCAGGAAGAGAGATCTTCTGGTTTCTCTCCGCCGTCGGCTGAAGAGGGAATCTGACCGGCTGGAGTATGAAAAGGCCGCCCGGACGCTGGCCGGCATCCGGGCCGTTGAAGAGACGCTGGAGAAGCAAAAGGTCAGCCGGCTGGGAACGGTGGACCGGGATATCGTCGCTCTGGAATCCTCGGATGGCGCCAGTGTTTTTCAGGTGCTCTCGATCCGGGATGGAAAGATGAGCGCGGGAAGAGGGGAATTTTTCGGCCGTATCTTCCCCGATGACCGGGAGGCGATGGGCGACTTCCTGGCCCAATTCTACGACGGCCGCCTCCCTCTTCCCCGGGAGATCATCCTTCCCTTCTCGCCGGCCAATGCCGGAGCGTTGAAAGACCTGTTGGCCGAGCGGAGAGGGGGCCCGGTCGCATTCATGGTGCCGGTGCGGGGAGAGAAAAAGAAACTCCTCTCCCTGGCCCGGAAAAACGCCCGGGCCGTTCTCCGGCAGCGTCAGACATCGCCGGGCCCGGAAGAGGTCCTCCTCCGGATGCGGTCATCCCTGAAACTACGACGGGTGCCCCGGCTTATCGAATGTTTCGATATATCGAACCTGGGAGGAGCGGAAGCGGTAGGCTCGATGGTGGTCTTCCGGCAGGGGGAAAAACACCCGGCGGCGTACCGACATTACCGGCTGCGAACGGAAAAGGGGGCCGATGATTACGGGATGTTCTCCGAACTGTTGGAGCGCCGTTTCCGCCGCGCCGTCACGGAAGGGGGGATGGCCGACCTGATCGTGGTCGACGGGGGCAAGGGCCAGCTCAACGTCGCCCTCCAGGTGTTGAAAGACCTTTCCATCCCGTATCCCGATGTCATCGCCCTGGCGAAAGAGAAGAGGTTGCCGTCGGGCCGGGTGGTGAGGGACAGGGTTTATCTGCCCGGACGAAAAAATCCGGCCGCCCTTCATCGTGCTTCCCCCGTGCTCCGTCTTTTGATGAGGATCCGGGACGAGGCTCACCGGTTTGCCGTGACCTATCACCGGCGCCTGCGGATGAAGAAGGCCCTCTCCTCGCCGCTGGACTCTGTTCCGGGTATCGGTCCCGTTCTCCGAAAGCGTCTCCTTGACCGTTTCCAGACCGTGGACGTGATCAAGCGGGCATCGCCGGAAGAGTTGAATCAAGTCAAAGGTGTGAGCCTCAGTCTGGCGAAGAATATCAGAGGGCATTTAAACCGCGCTACATCGCCGTTATAGTTATACCCTGATCGAAAAATATATCACATTGAGACTAAATTAATTAAAACCACGAAGGACACGAAGATCACGAAGATTTGTAAAAAATGAGCTAAATCTTATTTGTTTTCTCAACTATTCTTCGTGTACTTCGTGGTTTAATCAGATGTAGTTTTTTCTTTGTTTGGAGCTTACCATGGCACGGACGGGGATTGCCAACCTCCCTCTTCATCACGGGAAAGCCCCTGCCTGGCTCTTCGGCCGGATGCGGAAACTGTCCCGGGCCGTCATCGTTCTCATGGCCGAGGATTTCGGCCCCGGGGAGATACTCCGCAGACTATCCGATCCCTTCTGGTTCCAGGCCTTCGGCTGCCTCCTCGGTTTCGACTGGCACTCGAGCGGCCTCACCACCACCGTCTGCGGGGCCCTCAAGATGGGGGTGAAGGGGCTGGAGAAGGATACCGGTCTCTATGTCTGCGGAGGAAAAGGGGCGGCTTCCCGGAAAACCCCGGGCGAAATCAGGCAGTTCTGCTCCCGACTTGGCGCCGATGGAGAAGAACTGGTCTATAACAGCCGATTGTCGGCCAAAGTGGACAACACCGCTCTCCAGGACGGATACCAGATTTACCACCACTCCTTCTTCTTCACCGGGGACGGTTCGTGGGCCGTTGTGCAGCAGGGGATGAACGAGACGACCCGCTACGCCCGGCGCTACCACTGGCTGGGAGAAGAGCTGCGGAGTTTCGTCTCCGATCCTCATCAAGCCGTCTGCTGCGACCGGCGGGAGGAAGAGGTATTAAACCTGGCGGCCGGGGAGAGCGAGCCGGCCCGCTCGGGGATCGTCCGGGTGGGGCTCCTGAATCCGCGGGAAACGGTCGGTGAGCTGAGGAAGATAGCTTCCTTGAACCTGCCGTCCCGGCATCATATCCTCCCCTCGGATCTGGTCTCGACCCGGATGGTGAAGCTGGTCCAGAGCCTGGGGGAGCAGCGCCCGGGTTCGTTCGAGAGCATGCTCCTGGTGCAGGGGCTGGGACCGAAGAGCCTGCGGGCGTTCAACCTGCTCTCGGAGCTGATCTACGGGACCCGGGCCAGCACCCGCGATCCGGCCCGCTACAGCTTCGCTCATGGGGGGAAGGACGGGATTCCCTTCCCGGTTGACCGGGAGAACTATGATCGGTCAATTGCCGTCCTGGAAGAGATGCTTAATAAAAGCCGGGTGGATTACTATGAAAAGAGGCGGGCCTTCGCCCGCCTCGCCCGGATAAAGACGTAACCACGAAACCACAGACATCTCTGGCTGTTTAGTGTAGCACAGACATTCCTGTCTGTGGGTGAAAGGTAGCACAGACATTCCTGTCTGTGGGTGAAAGGTAGCACAGACATTCCTGTCTGTGGGTGAAAGGTGGCACAGACATTCCTGTCTGTGGGTGAAAGGTGGCACAGACATTCCTGTCTGTGGGTGAAAGGTAGCACAGACATTCCTGTCTGTGGGTGAAAGGTGGCACAGACATTCCTGTCTGTGCGAATTCCGGAGACATCATACTTAATTCCAGGATTTCACCGGACGCATTATGTATTGTGTCCCCGGAATTACACGAAAGACTATAATGAACCCTTTTTCGCATCGCCGTTCTTTTGGCCTTCGTCATTGTTCAAAACTAAAATGAGTTATCCCCGCCGATAGGCGGGGATAACTCGTTTTATTGCCGAAGGGGGGATTCTCAGCCGGAGGCTGATGCGCCTCCGGCGCAGAATCCTTTAAATATATCAGTGCCGAAGGGGTGATTCTCAGCCGGAGGCTGATGCGCCTCCGGCGCAGAACCCTTTGAGTATATCAGTGCCGAAGGGGGGATTCGAACCCCCAAGAGGTTGCCCCCACATGGTCCTGAACCATGCGTGTCTGCCAGTTCCACCACTTCGGCTGAAAAGCGACTTTCCTTTGAAAGAGCATTAAACCGGAGTGGAGATGGTGCTCCGCCCCGAAAGCTTGCTTTAGGGGTCTGCCAGTTCCACCACTTCGGCTTTAAAATTTTCGCCGCCGCGAAAATTTTAGTTCTATTATTGAAGCTGCATGGTAAGAATCCATTACGGTTTTGTCAAGAGTCGATAAGAAGATCAGGGAAAAACGTTGAAATCAAAGTGATGGACTGTTATATAATTGCCCCGGAGATTAAAACGGAAGCATATGCTGGAGGAGACTGCTGATGAAGAAAAATTTTTCCTGGTGCATCTTGTCTTTGTTCATTCTTGCCCCCCTCGGGCTCATGACCTGCGCCTGCGGGGAGAAAAGCCCTGAAAACATACTGGTCAAGGTCGACAAGTCCGTGATAACGCTTGATGAATTCAAGGATGAATGGATGCGGCAGCCGCCCCCCCAGCCCGCTGCCTCTCCAGAGAGCATCGATCAATTTATTGACGACATGATCGCGGAAAAGCTGTTCTTGATTGAAGCCCGGCGCAGGAAGATTGATCAGGATGAAAAGTTTAAGCAAGAGGTGGAAAGATACCGTGAGCAGCTGATGGTGGAAGCTCTTCTTAATCAAGAAGTTCTGACGGTGAAACCGCCTGCGGAGAATGAGATAGAAAAGTACTGGGCGAACCACAAGGCCGCTTTTACGGTACCCGCGCTGACACGATTCAGCCACATTGTTATCAAGGTCGGTAAAGATGAGACCGAAGAGGATGCCGTTGCCCGCTGTCTGCAGGTCAAAGAAAGGCTTTCCGCCGGAGCGGATTTCGCGAATGTGGCCCGGGAAGTCTCCGGAGGAAGCAGCGCCGACCGGGGCGGTGACCTTGGATACTACCGACCGGACCAGATATCTCCGGAATTCAAGAATGCGGCTGAAGAGCTGAAGATCGGGGAAATCAGCCAGCCGATAAAAACCGAATACGGTTTCCATCTGATTACCGTCACCGACCGCAAACCCCCGCGGGAAAAGACACTGGAAGAATGCCGGGACGAGATCAGCGCGATTCTGCTCGCGGCCGAAAGAAAAGCGAAATTCGACGCGGTCAAATCCCGGCTGGCCGCTCAGTCCACTATCTGGAAGAACGACGACCTGATCAACCGGCTCCGGGAGCAGCAGCAGCAAGCCCTCCGGGAGGCCAAGTAATTTACATTTGACTGGTTCGGAACTTCAATACAGATGTGTAAAGTGTCAGGTGTAAAGTGTCTAGATCCCTAACACTTTCCACTTTAAACTTTACACCAAGTTGCGCCGGAGGAGCTAACTTGCTATGATCATCCAGGGTTTAACAATCGGCTGCACATGCCTGCTCCTCCTGGCCTCACCTCCGGCTCGGGAAAAGATAGAGGCCCAGGTTAATGACAGCATACTCACCACCAGTGAACTGACGCAGATGTTGACGCCGCTTTTTCGACAATACGAGCTCTCCAGCCGGGGTCAGGAACTCGCCTCCCGCATGAAGAAGACCCGGGCCGCCGCTATTAACAGCTGGATAGAACATCAGTTGATTTTGCAGGAGGCACAGTCAATCGAGAATTTCAAGATTGATCAGATGGAGATCGACAAGCGCTTCGAAGAGGCACAGTCCCGGTTCTCCACCCGGGAAGAATTCGATCGAGCCCTGACCCAGGAAGGGCTGGATGAGGATAAGTACAGAAAAAACCTGGAAGACCAGTTCAAGGTGAAAGCGCTGACGTATCAGAAAATAACCTCGGTGATCGTCGTCTCTCCACAGGAAATTATCGATTATTACCGGAAGCACGAAGACGAATACCGGGAGGACCAGATGGTCAGGATCAGCCATATCCTGATCACCGCCGGGACGGAACCAGGCCAGAAAGAGGCGGCCCGGGAAGTCGCCGAGACAATCCTCCGGGAGCTGAAATCGGGGGGTGATTTTTCCGAGCTGGCCCGAAAATATTCCGGTGGTCCGCGGGCCGATCAGGGCGGCGATCTCGGTTATTTTAAAAAAGGCGAGATGCGGCCCCAGCTTGATGAGAAAGCCTTCTCCCTGCAGGTGGGAGAGAACAGCGGCATCATCGAGACCGAGCTCGGCTACCATGTGATAAAATGCACCGGGAAGAAAGAGGCCTATCAGAAGCCCCTGGAAGAACTCTGGGATGAGATCGAAGACAAGCTCTATCAGGCGGAATTCCAGAAACGGTATGACGAATGGATCGAAACCCTGAAATCCCGGGCGCGTGTGGTTATAAATTAGCTCGCTAATTTATTGGTGAAATTGCCGCGTATTAAGTTGGCCGTCAGCATGGGGGACGCCGCCGGGATCGGACCGGAGGTGGTCCTGAAGGCGCTCACCTCTTCCGGCATCTCCAATCTCTGCCTCCCACTGATCATCGGCGATCACCGTGTATTCAGAGAGATTCTTCCTCCTCTGGGCCTTGATCTCCCGGTTCATGTCTATCGCGATGTATCCCAGGTGCGATGGGGGAGAAAGGGGCTGCATATTTTGCAGATTGGGGATGCTCCGGAAACGCTCCCCGTTCCGGGTCGAATCGATACCGGCTGGGCCCGAGCGGCGATGGCCGCGGTGGCCGCGGGCGTGAAGATGGTGCAGAGGGAAGAACGCGCGGCCCTGGTGACCGCCCCCATCAATAAAGAGGGGATACATCGGGCCGGATACACCTTCCAGGGCCATACGGATTATCTCGCTTCTCTGACCGGTACCCGCGATTACGCGATGATGTTGGTTGGAGGGGATATCAGGGTGGTCCTGGTCACCGTTCATATCCCCCTTCGCGACGTGAGCCGCTCCCTGAAGAAAGATGAGATCATCCGCAAGATTTTCCTGGCCCATGAAGCAATGATCCGCTTTCGGGTACCGGAACCGAAGATCGCGGTCGCCGGTCTCAATCCGCACGGGGGGGAGGGGGGGGGCTTCGGCGACGAAGAGGCGAGGGTGATCGCCCCGGCCGTCGCGGCGGCCCGGGGCGCCGGGTTGGCGGTTGCCGGGCCTCTGCCGCCGGATACTCTTTTTTATAAAATGGCCCGGGGAGAATATGACGTTGCCGTCGTTATGTACCATGACCAGGGGCTGATACCGCTCAAGATGGCGGCCTTTGACCGGGGTGTGAACATCACCCTGGGATTGCCGT
Source organism: uncultured bacterium (assembly GCA_963822585.1). Taxonomy (GTDB): domain Bacteria; phylum Auribacterota; class Erginobacteria; order Erginobacterales; family Erginobacteraceae; genus CAWGIE01. The sequence continues at coordinate 24,453 of CAWGIE010000011.1, read as the reverse complement.
TTATCCGCACCTCACCCGATCATGGGACAGCTTATGATATTGCCGGGCGCGGCATCGCCGATCCCTCTTCAATGATCGAGGCCGTCAAAACCGCCTGTTTCTTGACCTCTACGAGGTTAAATCCCACAACTGAATCATGAGCGACAATTCTCTCTTCAGCCCGGTATACCTTCGGAATCTTTTGCAGGAAGGCGGTCTGGCTCCCCGGAAGAGCCGGGGACAGAACTTCCTCATCGATCGCAATATAGCGGAGAAGATTATCACTGCCGCCGATCTCGGGGCAACCGATGCCGTGCTGGAGATCGGCCCCGGCCCGGGAACACTGACGGGGGAACTAACCCGGCGTGCGGCCCGGGTGATCGCCGTGGAATGGGACAGGGGACTGACCCGGATTCTCCGGGAGCGGACCCGCGGCTGTCTGAATCTGGAAATTATCGAGGAAGATTTTTTAAAAACGGATTTGGCTTCCCTGGCCGCGCGGCTGACGGCCGGTGTGCCGGCCGTCTCCGCTCTGAAGGTTGTGGCCAATCTTCCCTATTCCATTTCCGGCCCACTCCTGGTCAAACTGCTCGAGTCCGCTGCCGGGTTCAGCGTATTGGTTCTGATGGTGCAGAAAGAAGTCGGCGAACGAATTGTCAGCCCCCCGGGAGGGAAGCGCTATGGAAGGCTGAGCGTGTTTTCCCGTATGTACAGCCGATGCCGGATCGTCTCCTCCGTCAGCCGGAATTCGTTTTACCCGCGTCCCCGGGTCGATTCCGTCATCATTCGGTTTGAGATGCTTCCTCCTCCTTTGCGGGCGACCGGCAATCCGGTGATGTGGCGCCCGGTGGTTCGGGCGGCGTTTTCTCAACGAAGGAAAATGCTGAAAAATGCTCTGGTCGCGGATGATACCCTGGACTATACTGAAGAAGAGGTCGTTACCGCCTGTGCGCGGGCCGGGATTGATCCGCGGCAGCGGGCGGAGCGTCTCTCGGCTGACGATTTCTCCCGTCTCTCCATCGCCCTGGGTGAAATTACCAGGGAACGTTAACCCGATTTATTCATAAATCGGGTTAGTTTTGAACCATGATAAAGATTAAATAAACAGCCACGCGAAAAGATATTGATTTTATCAAATTCTCTGGCAATGAATTCCAGCCAAAGGGCTACTTCTGCCGGCCGCGTTAACATGAAGAATAACATGTTTCCCTTTTGGAAAAGAAAAAGTAGAGTGCTGTCGCCGTATAAACAAGATTGCTATTCATAATACATTGAACGACAATTAGTAACCTGGATTATTCATGAAAATTTTTAATTTTCATGAATAATCCAGGTTAATGAGCCGGCTTTGTACGGGTTGATGGGGAAGAGAACCAAAAAGGATAATTCAAGATGACCGAAAGGAAGATCACGGTATCGGATGTGGAAAAAGTCGCCGCTCTGGCGCGCCTCGGTCTTTCCGCGGAAGACAGAAATATGTTCGTCCGCCAACTGAACGATATCCTTCTCTATATGGAGAAGCTGGGGGAGCTGGATACCCGGGCCATCGAGCCTCTGGCCCATGTTCTTCCCCTCCGGAACGTGGTACGTGAAGACGTTGTCCGGGGAGGTCTCGATCAGGAGGAAGCGCTGCGCAGCGCCCCGGAAAAAAAGGACGGTTTTTTTAAGGTCCCGCCGGTGATCGAATAATTTTATTTTTTCTGCGAAAAAATAAAATGACGGAACTTAATCAATTAACGGCGCATGAGGTGGCCGATCTGGTCGGACGACGGCAAATAACGGCCGTTGCCGTGACCGAGGCGTGCCTCCGGCGGATCGATGAAGTCGAACCGCTGATCGGGAGCTTTATCCGCGTGGATCGCGAGGGCGCCCTCCGGATGGCCGCCGAAGTTGACCGGAGGATTGCCGGGAAAGAAGAGCCGGGCCTTTTATCCGGCGTCCCGGTCGCTCTGAAGGATATCCTTTGCGTGAAAGGGCGGGAGATAACCTGCGGTTCCCGGATATTGGCCGGTTTTATCTCCCCCTACGACGCCACCGTTGTTAAAAAACTCAAAGCCGCGGGCGCGGTTTTTCTGGGACAGACCAACATGGATGAATTCGCCATGGGATCTTCCACCGAGAACTCGTGTTACGCTCCCACCCGCAACCCCTGGGCCCCGGACCGCGTCCCCGGCGGTTCGAGCGGGGGCTCGGCCGCCGCCCTGGCGGCGGATGAGGCGGTGTCTTCCCTGGGGTCCGATACCGGCGGATCGATCCGTCAGCCGGCGGCGCTGTGCGGGATTGCCGGTCTGAAACCAACCTACGGCCGGGTCTCCCGGTATGGCCTGATCGCCTACGCGTCCTCCCTCGACCAGATCGGTCCTTTCGGGAAAGATGTTGAAGACATCGCGCTTCTTCTAGAAACGATCGCGGGCCACGATCCGCGCGATTCCACCTCCGCTCCGGTCGGGGTACCGCGTTTTCGCGATGCCTTGGGAGGAAAGATCGAGGGGATGAAACTGGGGGTCCCCCGAGAGTGTTTCGCCGAGGGGATGGAAGAGGGGGTGAAGAAGGCGTTTGAAGCCGCGCTGGCCAGGTATCGGGAACTGGGCGCCGATGTCATCGAGATCGGACTCCCGCGGATCCCCTACACCGTTGCCTGTTATTACATCCTCTCCACTGCCGAGGCAAGTTCCAACCTGGCCCGTTTCGACGGCGTCCAGTACGGCTACCGGTCCAACGCGGAAAAGGGGTTGCGAGAGATGTACGAAGCCACCAGGAAAGAAGGTTTCGGGGACGAAGTAAAACGGAGAATCATTCTCGGCACCTACGTTCTCAGCGCGGGATACTACGACGCGTATTACGCCAAGGCCCTCAAGGTCCGGCGCCTGATCAAAGATGACTTCGATCGCGCCTTTACGGAATGCGACTGCGTGATCATGCCCACTTCTCCCTCTACCGCGTTCGCGCTCGGTTCCCGGCTGAAGGACCCCCTGCAAATGTACCTCTCGGACATATTCACGATCGCCGTCAACCTGGCCGGCCTGCCGGCGTTATCGATCAACTGCGGATTTGATCAGCGCGGCCTCCCCGTCGGCCTCCAGATCATCGCCCCCCCCTTCGCCGAGGAAAAGATATTGAAGGCCGCCCACCATTTCGAGCGGAATACGGAGTTTCATAAAAAGAAGCCGCCTCTGTAGTGCTCCTACTGATTACTGATCACCGATCACCGATTACTGATCACTGATCACCGATCACCGATCACCGACCACCGATTACTGATCACGCCCAGCCCGGCATCGGAAGATTGAATAGGGCAGAAAGGCGGTAAATCCTTGAACCCGGGCGATAAAAGCGTCCTCTTTCTCCCCGAAATCTCTCAGTATCCCGGTCAGGATTTTTTTAACCGTGTCATCGTTCAGCCGGTAACGTTCTTTCAATTCATCGGAGTCAAAACGGAGTGCCGGCGCCGGGGAGAGGGAAATGACATCCCATCCTGCCGTTCTCAGAAGAGCCGTCAGCTCTTCTTGCGTGGGAAACCACTTCATCGATCCCATCCCGGCATAGATGGCATTCACGCGGTCCGCTTCAATTCTGGTGGTGAAACAGGCCGTCTGATGAACGAAATATTCCCCCCCGCCATCTGCGCGCGGATATGACGCAGGGCCGGCAGGAGGCCGACTTTTCCGGCATAATGGAGTGCGGACCGCATGATGCAGAGAAGGCGGTCGCCCCGGGAAGCGACCAGATCACGGCTGAATCCGGAGAGGGAAGCCTGGATGGTTGAAATCCCGGGTTTCTCTGCCCGGGAAAGCTGCCGGGGGGAAAGATCGAGGTTCACCAAGCGGAGATCGGGGGAGAGCTCCCCATCCCGTAATCGTGAAAGCAGGCAACCGGTTCCTCCTCCCAGGTCGGCCAGAACGGAGGGTTTTGCCTTATCGATGACATCGATCACCTCCTCGACCATGATTCCGGCGATGACCGGATCGGAGAAATAGCCCCCGTGAAGACTCTCCCAGCGTCCGCCGTGGATGCCGATCTCCCTGTCGATTTCCCGGTTCATGCGCTGGCGATGAGATTCTTACTCGCCGGGGTAGAATTTCAGGCGTATCTTCTCCAGAGTGATCAGCCCTTCCGTCAGCACGGGATCGATCAGGGACAAGAAAGATTCGATCTTCTCGGGCCGGTCGATGATCTCAATGATAATGGGGAGATTGGAGGAAAGGCGCAGGATCTTGGCTGTATGCATCCGGTGATGTTTGCCGAACCCTTCCAGCCCCCGCAGCACGGTCGCGCCGGCCAGGCCTTCCTCTTCCGCTCGGCGGACGATCCATTCGTACAGGGGCTTCCCCTGGTGTTTGCGATCCTCCTCCAAAAAGATTCTGAGCAGGTGCCCTTCTTCGATCGGTATCATCTTTTACCTCACAACAGGTTTGACAGAGAAAATCCCAGCCAGACCGCGGCTAATCCCAGGATCACCTGGGCCGCGCTGTTCAGGGCCGCCGCCCCGAACTGCGAGTTCCTCAGAAGCGCGAATGTTTCATAGCCGAAGGTCGAAAAAGTGGTGAAAGCCCCCAGGAGCCCGATCATCAGAAAGAGACGGAGGCCGGGCCGGAGCATTTCTCTGTTCTCGACCAGGCCGCCCAGAAAACCGATCAGCAGGCAGCCGAGGCAATTTACTCCCAGTGTTCCGAACGGATACCAGGGATTTTTCAGCACCCGGTAAATCCATCCGGAGAGTCCGTACCGGCAGATCGCGCCGATGAAGCCGCCGGCCCCGATAATTAATATTTTAACCATTTGAATTTCGTCATTATTAACCCGAGATGATCGGAGATCATTTTTCGGGTCGGATTTCGCTCCGCCCCGATGCAATCGGGGTCATTTTCAGGGATATCTTTTTCTCCTTCAATTGTTCCCTCAACAGTAGTCAGCACCCTGAATTATATCACGAAATCAATTCGGCCCGCATCCATTTTCGGACGGAATTGATGAGGTATATACAGGAATCCCCCGTTATTTCGTCAAGGAGAATCACCTCCTCACGGATCTCCCCGCGCTTGAGCAGCCACCCTCGGAATGTCCCCGCCAGAAGTCCGGAAGCGACGGGAGGGGTGATCAGTTCGCCGTTTTTCTTTACGACCACGTTAGCGATGGTGGTCTCGGTTATCTCTCCCCGTTCATTCCAGAGGAGCACGTCGTCGCAGTCCGGGCATCCGGCCCGGGCCGCCTCATACACCCTGCGGTGAGTGGTTTTATGGTATAGAAAGGGGTCGCGGGAATCAACCGGGGAAGGGGAAAGCCTGATCGTTGCGGTTTGCTTTCCCGGTTCCTCCGGCAGGATTGTTTCCTGGCAGGTGATTGCGCCCTTCCGGTTTACCAGCAGGCGGACCCGGTAGCGTCCCGGGGGACGCTTCTCGGCCAGAGAGATCAGCCGCCGGAGGAGAGCGGTGGTCGTAACCGGGAAGCCGAAGGAGTGAGCCGCCCCCCGGATTCTTTTCAGGTGTTCCCGGAGAAGAAAATGCCCGTCCTCCGGTGTCCAGAGGATTGTTTCTAAAAGGGAGAAGTCCAAAGGTTTTTCATTGAGCAGCCGGGACTTGATTTCGCACTCCCGGTATTCATCGGCAACGGTGGAGTCCCAGACGATCCCCCCCCCGACACCGTATTCCGCTGATCCTCGCTCTTTGTCGATGAGAACGGTCCGGATCGCCACGTTGAACTGGGCCCGGCGCCCGGGAGAAAGGTAGCCGATGCATCCCGTGTATATCCGCCGCGGGTTCTTCTCCAGTTCGGCGATGATGCTCATTGTCCGGGGTTTCGGGGCCCCGGTAACCGAAGCGCAGGGGAAGAGGGCGGCCGTAATCTCGGAGAAGGGGGCATCGGAAAAAGCTTCTACCGTGGAGGTCATCTGAAAAAGCGTCCGGTATTGTTCGATCCGGAAAAGGTCATATACCCGGACGCTCCCCGTCAGAGCGATCTTGCTCAGGTCGTTCCGGATCATGTCCACGATCATGAGATTTTCGGCCCGATTCTTTCCCGAATGGCGGAGCCGTTCCGCCCGCTCGCCGTCCTCGGCGGGGGTACGTCCCCGCTCCGCCGTTCCCTTCATGGGACGGGTGAGGACGCGCCGCTCATTGAGTCGAAAGAACATCTCCGGAGAGGCGGAACAGATCGTGTATTTCTCGGTGTCGATAAAAGCGCCGTATCTGCCGCCCTGCGCTCCGGTCAGGTTCCGGAACAGCTCCCAGCCGTCTCCGGTGAAAGGGGCGTTCAGGCGGAAGGTGAAATTAACCTGGTAGGTATCGCCCCGGGCGATATGGCTCTTGATTCGTTCGATTGCCTGCCGGTACTCGTCGGCCGTGACTGACGTCGACCAGGAAAGCGGTTGAGCGGTGAAAGCGGGGGGGGGCGGGGGGATCATCCGGTATTGCTCGTAGATACCGAAACGGAGCAGGGGAAAAGAACCGTCCGGCTTCGTTTGCAGAAAACGGTCAAAAGCAGGGGCCGCTTCGTAACTGATGAACCCGGCGGCATGCAGCCCCCTCCCGTCAACCAGTTTTTCCAACTGCCGGAGACCGGCGGAGACCCCGGCGATGGTCCGGACCTCGATGCTGTCGACCGGATTCTGGAAAAGGAGCCAGTTCCCTGTCTCGCCGGTCTGGATAATAACCCGGTCTTTTATTTTTTGATCTCGGTATCGCATCTTGAGGTACTGTTGCCCGACCCGACTTACGTGGATTCGGGCGACAGCCCCTCAAGATGCGACACTGCGATTCGGGCCTGGTTCACCAGTTCCTCGTTCTCCGGCCCGGCATAGGCGATCACCTGACGGTATGCCTTGATTGCCTTGCGGGTTTTTCCCAGTTCGTCGAGAGTAAGGGCCGCGAAATACCATAAAGAAGCGTTCCGGGGTTCCAGCTTGATCGCCTCTTGATAGCAGAGGAGCGCTTTCTTGCTCAGGGCCAGGCAGTTGAGCGAATCGCCCTTGTCTTTCCAGGTCTCCGCGTTCTTCCTGTCGATACGCAGGGCCTTGTTGTAGCAGGCGATAGCCTTATGAAACCGGTCGAGATTATGGAGGGCAACTCCTTTTAATCTCCAGATCTTCGGGTCGCGGGGGGTGGCGGCGAGAGCCGCGTCGTAGCATTCGATCGCTTTCTCGTATTGCTGGAATCTGTCCGCGAGGAGATACCCCTTATAGAGAAGGACGGCGACGTCCCGGGGGTTTAACTGGAGGGCGCGTTCGTAGCAGCGGAGAGCCTCATCGGAATGCCTGGCGGCGGCGCAGACCCGGCCCTTCAGCTTCCAGCCTTCGGCGTCCTGCGGATTGAAATCAAGGTGCTTGTCGCAATAAGCAATCGCCGGTTCGTGCTGTTCCATCCGGGAGAGGAGCGCGCCTTTCATCAAGAGCGAGAAATCCGCGTTCCCGTCGATGCTGAGGGCGGTTTCGTATTTTTTCAGAGCGCCGGCATGGTCTCCCCGCTTGAAAAGCTCATTCCCTTGATGCAGCAGGTCGGTGACGCGGTCGGCGGTCGATTCAGGATAAAAGACTGAGGGCATCTGGGGTTCTCCCGATAGTCATCTGTGGCATCGGTATTTTGGAAATAGGAGCCTCGGGGGATCGAATTGCCTGTATCAGCAGGCTGTAATACCTCGGATACCCGGTGTCGGCAACGCTACGGAGGCTGATGGCCTGACATCCGTTAAGGCCGGCTATTTATTCGCGGTCAGAGTTTTTATATGTCGCTCCAGCTCGGATGGGTTCAGTGGTTTGTCCAGAAAGATTGACGGGCCCAGTTCCAGGATATGATTGATCTCGTTCAAGGCAGCCACCCCGGAGATAATGATGATGGGAAGATCGGCGAAATTCTCTTTTCCCCGCAGTATCTTGATCAGCATCATCCCATCCAGCTCGGGCATCATTATATCCGAGATAAGAAGGCAGACGTCGGGGTTGTCGAGGAGAACCCGTAAGGCGATCTTGCCGTTTGAACTTTGGATGGCCACCATCCCCAGCGACTCCACGATCTTAACGATGATCTCGCGTGAGAGTTCGTCATCCTCGGCGACGAGAACTTTTTTCATGGTAGACATCACTGATATCCTGCTTCGGGATGATCCCCCGGGAATTTCGACTGTCGTTCAAAACTGCTCGGCTTGATGTGGTTAATCGGATTATATCTTCCAAGAGACGCTTTACCATAGTAAAGATACATTATCGCGGGCGAATTAGCAAGCCGGAAAATCAGGGGGCATTGCCCCCGGTGTGTCTCCCTTCAGGGGGAAAGATGCGTCAGCCCGGCGGCGTGGGCTTCCGCCCGCGCGCGGCGATATTCCTCGGGTCGCGGCGCTCGCCCGATAACCGGATCCCTCGCCGCTTCGCCGCAGGGGCGATACTGGGCCATGATGTTCAGGTAGGTGTTGTGGCATCCCTTCCGGGCCAGATCGAGCATCAGCCCGGCCAACTGCCCGGGATCGACGGCCACCCCTCCCGGGTAATGACTGATCTGGTAATTCTGGCAGAACGAGCAGAGCAGGCCGCAGGATTGGAAGAATACGGTTCCGGAACCGTGCTCTCCGACCAGTTCCGGCTCCTCCCCGAAGTGGGGATAGCAGCTGGCAACGCGAGCGTACCGGCCGGTCCGGCAGGCACCCTCTTCATCTTTCAGACGGTTGACCCCGCACTGACGGGGGCAGAGGCGGCAGGGGTTGAGGAGAGCCCGGGCCCGTTGAATACGCTCCCGGAGTTCTCCGGTCCGGAAAAGTCTGGTATGGGATGGGTCCATGAATACAGAGAAAAACTAAAATTAATGAGTCGTCTATCTCCAGTGTAGTATGGTACAGGTGCTGTTGCAACTCTGTTTATTGTCATGAAATAATTGGATATCTCTCTTGAAATTGGTAGGGGGTATTTTGTACTATATCTCTTTCCGGGAGTGGGACAAGAACCGTTTCATCCCCTGCTGCCACCAAGAAACAATGAAACATTTTTTTTCTATTTCTGCTGGCATGCTCTTCGTCGTTTTATCGCCGCCGGCTTTTATTTTCGCCCAGCCGACACCGACACCGCCCGCGATGCCGGTCCCGTATACGGAAAATTTTAACGGGCCCTGGGCCGGGGGGGCGCCCTCTAATTACCCCAATATCTGGAGCAAGCAGTTCATCAGCGGGACTACCAACTGGGTCCAGTACTCCGGCTGCCTCTATGAGACCCCTCCCGCTCACAGCGGCTACAACGCTCTCTTCTACCAGGAGGATTGGTCCGGGCCGGAGACCCGGCTCATCTCTCCCCCGCTTGCTTTTGGATCCCTGACCAAGAACCCGAAACTCTCCTTCTGGCACTGCCAGTCGGATTGGGCGGGCGACCAGGATGAGCTGACCGTCTACTACCGGCTCTCGGACGGCGGGTCCTGGACCCAGCTGACCCACTATGACAAGACGATCGGAACCTGGACGCTCCACACGCTCAGCCTCCCCGCCCCGACCAATAGGTACTTTATCTGCTTCAAAGGCTACTCGTACTATGGTTTCGGAATCGGAATCGACGATGTAGCGGTGGTGGGTGAACTTATAACGCCAACTCCTACACCTCCACCGACTGTGACACCCACGCCTTCGGTGACCCCGACGCCAAGCGTGACGCCGTCAGTCTCTCCTTCGGTCACTCCGACGCCCAGCGTCACGCCGACACCCACTCCCTCGGTTGCACCGACGCCCTCGGTTACGCCGACGCCATCCATAACACCAACACCGCCCGCGATGCCGGTTCCTTATACGGAATATTTCGACGGCCCCTGGTCCAATGGAGCCCCCTCTGACTACCCTAACGTATGGTCCAAGCAGTTCTTTACCTGGACCACGGACTGGACGCAGGCTTCCGGTTGTCTCTCTGCGCATCCGCCCGCCCACAGCGGCTATAACGCTCTCCTGACTACCGAAGGTCCGGGCGACACCATGCTGATCTCGCCGCCGCTGGAGTTCGGGTTACTGACCAGGAATCCCCGGCTCTCCTTCTGGCACGCCCAGGCGGCTTATGCCGCATACCAGGACAATCTGACCGTCTACTACCGGGTCGCGGACGCCGGGGCCTGGGTTGAGCTCACCCACTATGACTACGATATTCCCACCTGGACGCTGGAGACGCTCGATCTGCCCAGCCCGGCCAACCGCTACTTTGTCGGTTTCAGGGGCTATCTCGCCGGCAGTTGGGGAGTCGGGGTAGACGATGTGTTCGTGACCGGGGAGCTGGCCACGCCGTCTGTCACTCCTACCCCCAGTGTCACGCCGACGCCTTCGATCACCCCGACACCCTCGGTCACACCTACTCCTTCGGTCACCCCGACGCCCAGCCTGACTCCAACTCCATCGGTGACGCCGACACCCAGCGTCACCCCGACACCGACGCCCAGCGTGACGCCGACGCCGTCAATCACTCCCACACCATCGGTCACGCCCACGCCCTCGGTTACACCAACGCCAAGTATGACACCGACACCATCGCTAACACCGTCTCCGACACCGTCCGTTACACCAACACCGTCCGTCACACCGACCCCCTCGGTGACCCCCACGCCTTCCGTTACGCCCACGCCTTCGGTTACCCCAACGCCAAGTATGACACCGACACCGACGCCCAGCGTCACCCCGACACCCAGCGTGACGCCAACGCCTTCGACCACTCCCACGCCGTCCGTCACACCCACGCCATCGGTTACACCCACGCCATCGGTTACGCCGACGCCATCGGTGACGCCGACGCCATCGGTGACGCCGACGCCGAGCGCTACCCCGACACCCTCGGTGACGCCGACACCAAGTATTACTCCGACGCCATCCGTGACCCCGACTCCCACGCCGACACCCACGCCTTCAGTTACGCCCACGCCTTCAGTAACGCCGTCGCCGACGCCCTGGAACATGATCTGCAAGCTATTTCTCGATTACTCCACCTATCTGGGCGGGAGCGATACCGACAGCGCCTGGGCGGTCGCCGTGGATGACGCCCTCGACGCCTATATCGCCGGCCAGTCATGGTCGGCCGACTTTCCCACAGTGAATCCCTACCAGGCGCGGCGCCCCGGCTTCGCCAACGTAGTGGTGAGCAAATTCTCTTCCGCCGGTTCCACCCTCATTTACTCAACTTACCTGGGCGGTTCCGTGGTGGACGAACTGAGAGGGCTGGCGCTTGATTCATCCGGCTGCGCTTACCTGGGGGGTTACACGATCTCCCAGGATTTTCCCACCGTGAACCCCTACCAGGCTACCCTGGGCGGCGGGTTCGGGGATTTTGATTATTTCATTTCCAAACTTTCATCCACCGGTTCCGGACTCGTCTACTCGACCTATCTGGGCGGGAGCGACCCGGACCAGGGCGGGGCGCTTGCCGTGGACACGGCCTTCTGCGCCTATGTCACGGGGATAACCTACTCCGCTGATTTCCCGACCCTGGACCCGTACCAGGGCGTCTTCCCCGGCAGTTCGGCAGCCACCGTGAGCAGACTTTCTTCCGACGGCGGGACACTTCTTTATTCAAGTTACCTGGGCGGTACGGCCGGGGAGGCGGGCGATGGAATCGCCGTGGACGACGAGCTTTCTCCCGTTGTCGTCGGCTACACCGACTCGATCGATTTTCCGACCGTAAACCCCTACCAAGCCAGCTTCCAGGCCCAGACCGAGTCCGACGCCTTCGTCACCCGACTCTCTTCGACGGGATCGGCGCTGCTCTTTTCGACCTACCTGGGCGGGACCGGCTTCGACGACGGCCACGGGATTGCCCTGGGATCGGACCATACGGTGTACCTGGTCGGGCGCACCGACTCCGACGACTTTCCCACTGCCAACTCCTACCAGCCCGGTCGGGCCGGGGACATGGACGCCTGGGTGACGAAACTTTCCTCGACCGGATCTGCGCTGATCTACTCAACCTACCTCGGCTCCAGTGCCGAGGACGACGGCTATGGCATCGCCGTTGACGGGGAAGGACGTGCCCACGCCGTCGGTGAGACGTACGCCTCCGACTTCCCCCTCTCCCATCCGTATCAATCGATGATGCAAGGCATCGACGCTTTCCTGACCCGGCTCGACGGTTCGGGTTCGGCGCTCCTTTACTCCACCTTTTTGGGGGGAAGCGGGGACGATACCGCTCGGGCGGTGGCCGTCGATTCCCTGAACGCCGCTTACGTGACCGGCTTCACCTCCTCGACCGATTTCCCGGTCGAGAACGCTTATCAGGCGGTCGCCGGAGACGGCGGGGACATCTTCCTCTCGCGGCTCTCCTGGGGTTGCTACCTGACCACGCCGACCCCGTCGGTTACCCCCACCCCGAGTGTTACCCCCACGCCTTCGGTCACCCCCACCCCCAGCATGACCCCGACGCCGTCGGTCACGCCCACTGCCAGCCTGACCCCGACGCCGGAGAACACCCCGACGCCGACCGTCACGCCGTCGCCCACCGTCTATCCCACGCCGGAGTATCTGGTTCTCGATTGCGGGGATTACGACGGCGACGGGAAGTCGGACATCGCCGTCTTCCGCCCGGATAACGGGCTCTGGGCGGTGCGGGGGCTGGGGCGGGTGTACTACGGGAGAGCCGGGGACATCCCCGTCAGCGGCGATTACGACGGGGACGGCTACGCGGACGTCTCGATCTTCCGCCCGGCCTCCGGGATGTGGGCGGTGAAGGGAATCACCCGCTTCTATTACGGGAACTCCGCCGATATCCCGGTCCCGGGCGATTATGACGGGGACGGCACCAGCGACCCGGCCGTTTACGGGAGCGCGAGCGGGCGGTGGGCGGTCCGGGGGTTCACCCGGCTTTATTACGGGATGGGAGGGGATAAGCCGGTACCGGGCGATTATGACGGGGATTACTATTCCGAGATCGCCGTCTTCCGCCCGGGGAGCGGTCTCTGGGCGATCCGGGGAGGGGGTCGCGCTTACTTCGGCCGGAACGGCGACCGGCCGGTGCCGGCCGTTTATCAATGGTTAGGCTCCTCCGGCAGTCCCTTCCGGACCGGGATCGCGATCTTCCGGGCCTCTTCCGGTCTGTGGGCGATCAGGGGCGCGGGCCGGGTTTATTTCGGCCATACCGGAGACAGCCCGGTGCCCGCCGACTTCGACGGGAACGCGCTCGACGAGATCGCCGTCTTCCGGCCGCCCTCCGGCCTCTGGGCCGTCCGTGAAGTCACCCGGGTTTATTTCGGCGCTCGCCGGCGATGTCCCGGTGACAAAATAGCCGCTCGGGAATAGCCGGACCCCAAAAAGCAAGCTAACCTTTGTTGCTTCGGAATTTCAATAAAGCTGTGTAAAGTATCCGGTATCAGGTGTAAAGATCCATTACACTTTACACTACAAGTTGCGCCGGAGGCACTAACTTGCTGTTTCGGAATTTCAATAAATCGGGCCGACACAGCGGTCGGCCCCTACGTAGGGGAGGGCCGCCGTGCCCTCCCTCAGTTGCGAAGCTAAGTTGTAATTCCAAGATGGAGGTGAAGAAGAGAATGCGAACTCTCTATGGATATCTGGGCGCAGGTTTTTGCGGGGCACTTTTACTGGTCCAGCCGGGCCCGGCGGCCGCGGACGATTCCGTCGAATGGAGCGCGCCTCGTCAGTACGACAAGGGCCGCGATCCTTCGGTGGCTTTGAACAACGCCGGCCGGGTGGTGGAGGTCCATCAGTCGGACAGCGCCGCCACGCTCTGGTACCGCGTGGGCAGCGTCTCGGGCGACCAGATCGCCTGGGGACCGTCCCGGCAGTACGACCGGGGACGTTCCCCCTCGGTGAGCCTGAACAACGCCGGCCGGGTGGTGGAAGTCCATCTCTCGGATAGCGACGATACTCTCTGGTACCGGATCGGCCGGATTGACGGCGATCAGATCAACTGGAGCCCTTCCCGCCAATATGACAAGGGCAGCCTTCCTTCGGTCGCGATCAACAGCGAAGGCCGGGCGGTCGAAACGCACCAGTCGGCGACCGAGGCGACACTCTGGTACCGGCTCGGACGGATGAAATAAAGCCGGGCGTCGGCTTCTTATTGCCGGCTCAGGCGGTCCGCTTCCCGGAGCATGGCCGGGATCCGGTAGGGACCGTGCATGGCCCGGATCCGCGCGGCTGCTTCCTCAGCGGGGATCCCGGCGGCCGTGATGTAGAGCGGCCGCGCGCTCTTTCCCCGGAAAACCCGGCAGGAGAAAGTATCGTTCCGGAACCGGTTCTTGGCGACGCCGATCACGGGGACCTGCTCCCGCAGTGCCCGGTAAAGATACGCTCCCAGTCCCGGCGTTCCCCGTTCGTCCAGCCAGACGTAGCCGTCGATGATGACGGCGTCGAGAGGAAACACCGCCTTCTCGAGGACCGTGAGCAGGGGAAAAAGTTCCCGCCGGTAAAATTTCCCCGGCCGGTAGGGGGGGCCGGGGATAGAATCGCAGACTATGCTTCCGGCCGGCAGGGGATCGGCCCAGTCCGCGATCAGGATACCGGCGGCCACGGTCCGATCTTTCCGGTAATGCGCGTCAACACAGGCGATCATGGTCTTTGGATTTGCGGTTGGTTTACCCTCGGTATAGTATATACCGGGAGCGGTGATTCGTGGTATCGGAATGTAGCTCTGCAACGACGGGAGGGCCCGGCGGCTTGCCCCTACGTAGGGGCCGACCGCTGTGTCGGCCCAAATACATTATTCAAATCTTTTGATAATCGGGATCCCGATGGCCATCGGGGGAATCCCGCAGCAGAAATTTTTTTAAACGTGGTTTTAATTAACTTTATTGACGAGGGCATGAGGCATGCGAAGAGATAGCGCTCCCTTCATTTTTTCTCCCGTCGTTCTTGTTGTGCTCCTGACGCTCGGCGGCTGCGGGGATAAGGATGACAAACCGGCGGCTGTCCCGGAACAAGCCGCGGTTGTTCCGCTGGCGGCTGAGCGCGACGAGACCGGGGACGTGGAGGCGATCAGGAAGAGAGGAGAGTTCCGCATCCTTACCCCGCGGCTGGCGGACGACTATCTTCCCCGGCGGGGAGATCCCCTCCGCGGCCAGTCAGATCTCGCGATCAGGTGCGGGCGTTCACTGGGCCTGCGGCCGGTCCTGGTCATGGTCGATGATTTCGACCAGTTGATCCCGGCCCTGCTGGAAGGAAAGGGGGATATTATTGCCGCCAACCTGACGGTCACGGAAGCCCGGAAGGGGAAGATAGCCTTTTCCCATCCACTGGCCCACACTCGTGAACAAATCGTCGGCCGTGCCGTGGAAAAGAAGATAGAAAACATTTCCGGCCTCAGCGGCCGTACCGTCTCCGTCCAGGAAGGGACCTCCTTTCTGGAAACCCTGCGGGGTCTGCAAAAAGAAGTTCCGGGGTTGAAGATCGGGATCATTCCCGGCGATCTTTCCGACGACGAAATCCTGGACAGGGTGGCCTCCGGTGAGGCCGACCTCTCGATCGAAGACAGCAATGCCCTCGACGTGGCTCTCGTCTATCGTTCCGACGTCAAGCCGGTCCTTGACCTGCCCGGCGATCGCGCGATTGCCTGGGGTCTCCGGCCCGATAACCCCGGCCTGCTCCAAGCGGTCAACCGTTTCCTGGAAGGAGCCGCCCTCGCCGGCCCGGGAGGAGGGGTCTATCGGGCCGATCTTCCCGGGATCAGGGAGAGGGGTGTTCTCAGGATGCTCACCACCAACAACGCCACCACCTATTTCCTGTTCCGGGGAGAATTGCTGGGATTCGAATATGAGCTGGTCAGGCACTTCGCCGAATCGCTGGGCCTGAAACTGGAAGTGGTCGTCGTCCCCGCCTATGATGACCTGATCCCCTGGCTCCGGGAGGGGAGGGGAGACCTGATCGCCGCCTTCATGACCATCAGCAGGGCTCGGGAAGAGAAGGGGATCCGGTTTTCGCGGCCGTATCATTACGCCGAGGAGATCGTTGTGGCCCGGGCCGATGATAGCGATCTGAAGACTCCGAAAGACCTTTCCGGCCGGACCGTGGTCGTCCGGCCCGGCAGCTCCTACCGGATGAGCCTGGAAAATCTGCGGAAGCAGGGCATCGACGTAACGATCGCTGACGCGCCGCCCGCGATGGAGACGGAAGAGATTATCCGTAAGGTAGCCGCGGGGGAGTACGATCTGACCGTGGCCGACACCCAGATCCTCGAGCTGGAAACAAGTTACCGGGACGATATCAAGGGAGTTTTCCCGATCAGTGGGGAAGTGGCCCACGGCTGGGCGGTGAGGGCGGAGGACGGGGGGCTCCTGGCCGCCGTCAACGCGTTTTTCGACCGGGAATACCGCGGGGTTTTCTACAATATCACGTATAAGAAATATTTCAATAATCCCCGGGCGGTAAAGCAGGGGGTCGAAGAATACGAGGCGGTGATGAAGGAGGGGAAGATTTCCCCCTACGACGATCTCGTTAAAAAGTTTGCCGCCCGGTACGATTTTTTCTGGAGGCTGATCGTCGCCCAGATGTATCAGGAGAGCCGTTTCAATCCCCGTGCCCGGTCCTGGGCCGGCGCCCTTGGCCTGATGCAGGTGATGCCGAAGACCGCCGAAGAATTCGGATTCACGGACCTGGAACACCCCGAGACCGGGCTCCACGCCGGGGTAAAGTACATGGACTGGACCCGCGGCCAACTTGATAAAAGCGCTGATCTTCTCAACCGCGTCTGGTTCACCCTGGCGGCGTATAACGCCGGCATCGGCCATCTCCAGGACGCTCGCCGTCTCGCCCGGCAGATGAACTGGAACAGTCACGCCTGGTTCGACAACGTGGAGAAGGCCATGCTGCTTCTCTCCCAGCCGGAATACGCGAAAAAAGCCCGGCACGGCTATATCCGCGGCCGGGAGCCGGTCAACTACGTGAGCGCCATCCGTGACCGCTACCGGGCCTATCAGGCCCTGGCCGGCGAACCGATGCCGGCAGAATCCGCCCCCGGTCCGGCCGAAATTGCATCCCCGCCGGCCCTTCCCGCCGCGAAGGCCCCCCCGGCCCGGGCAGTTTCTTCCCCCCGTCCGGCGAAGAAAGAAAAAGCTTCAGCCCCGAAACGATATACCGTCAGGAAAGGAGACACCCTCTCGAAGATCGCCGGCGAGGTGTACGGGGATCGCGCCGCCTGGCAGCTTATCTACCGGGCCAACCGGGACACTCTCCCCGGCCCCGACCGGCTCACGGTCGGTCAGGAGCTGAAGATACCGGAGAGGCGTTAGGCAGTGGGCAGTGGGCAGTAGGCAGTAGGCAGTAGGCAGTAGGCAGTGGGCAGTGGGCAGTGGGCAGTGGGCAGTAGGCAGTAGGCAGTGGGCAGTGGGCAGTAGGCAGTGGGTAGTAGGCAGTGGGCAGTGAATAGTACGCAGCGGGCGGTAAGTAGTGCTCAATAGGCAGTATTGACAATACCGGTAATGTCCGGTTATCAGAATCTTGTTAGTGGACATTTTCATACGATCGTATGAAAATGTCCACTAATAAGAGGTATGTGCATGCCGACTCTCAAAGAAGAAATTCTAATCAACTTATACGGCGGATTATATTATCTGATGTCTCCCTATGAGCTCTGCTGGGGGAATCAGCAGTATCATGTAAATAGTTTCTATAAGGCCGTAGCCCGACTAGAGAAACAAGGCCTCCTGAAAAAAGACTGGAAAGAGAAAAATATGTATCTGAAGCTTACTGAGAAAGGGAAAAAAATAGTCAGGGAGCATAGGAAATCAGTGAGGAGGCTCCGCCGATACTGGGACGGGAAATGGCGGGTGGTGATATTTGATATTCCGGAGAAAAGAGGCCCGGTAAGAGGATATCTCAGGGATTATCTTAAGAGTCTGGGATTCGGTATGGTCCAGAGAAGTATCTGGATCACTCCCTATGACTTCGGGAGAATGGTAGATCATTTCTCTAAAAAAATGAAGTTAACCGATTACGTTTATCAGATAACGGTTACCGGGTTTCGCGGATTAAATGATCTTGATTTGGTTCGAATATTCTGGCCCCTCAAGACCATAAACTCACGATACCGGGAGCTTGTTAAAACATATTCAGTTCGGCTTAATCAGTTTCAGCGGAAAAAGGTCGCTAGAACTCAATCCAATTCCGAATTTGGAAGAAGTTTATTAGATTCGCTGGTATGGGATTATCAAACTATCGCCGCCCGGGATCCTCATTTGCCCGACCAGCTATTGCCTTCGGGATGGAGTCAGAAAGAAGCGCTCCAACTTATCCAGCGAGTCAGGAATATCTTTCATTTAAATTTAAACTGAGCTGCTGGACCGTAGCCTTAAAGATCGACAATAAGACAGTGGACAGATCTATACGATCGTATGGATCTGTCCACAAGTTTGACTGCACAATTCGGGTGTGGTTTTATTATCCGGGAAGTACGCTGCGCCGCCGGTACTATTCGGTCTTCTGAAGCCCTCACCTATCACCTGAAGCCAAGACCGGAGTGGAGATTACCCGAGATGTATTTATTACTTTTATCCCCGGATCAGAGAGCTTTGGAGAGGATATCAACTAATTCTTCCTCAGTCAGCGCTACCGGGTTTCCCTTCATGCTGCTGGAGTTCTTCGCTTTCTCCGCCACCTTTTCGAGGTCCTCCAACCTGACTCCATAGCGGGACAGGGGAGGAATGTCCAGCTTATCGCAGAGTTTTTTTACCCAGGAAACCCCATCCCCGGCCGCTGCCTCCCGTTTGCCGGTTACGATGACCGCGATTTCCCGGTAGCGAGAGAGCGCGCCAGATGAGGGATCGCGCCCCTCCAGCGCCCGGATATTGGTCTCCATGACAAAAGGGAGGAGGCGGGCGCAGATAACGCCGTGGGGGGCCCGGAACATGCCTCCCAGCGGCCCGGCGAATCCGTGGGCCGCGCCCAGTCCGGCGTTGGCCAGGGCCAGTCCCCCGAAAAGCGCCGCCAGGGACAGGTCGATTCTGGCCGCGACGTCGCTTCCGTTTGCAAAGGCCCGTTGCAGCGACCGGGCCGCCCGCCGCAGGCCTTCCCGGCAGATGGCGTCGGTCAGGGGGTTTGCCTTCTTGGAGACATACGGTTCCAGCAGCTGGGTGAAGGCGTCGAGGCCGGTAGCCGCGGTCACCGGCGGAGGCAGGGTAAGAGTGAGCAAGGGGTCAATCAGGGCCACCCGGGGGATCATCAGGGGGCTGCGCATGCTGACCTTGACCCGATGGCCGGGCGAGAGCAGGACGCCGTTCTTCGTCACCTCGGCTCCGGTCCCGGCGGTGGTGGGGATGGCGATGTATGGCGCGGGTGGACGCTCGATCGGCTTTCCCGCCCCGATGACCTCCAGGTAGTCTGTCAGTGCGCCTCGATTGGTCAGCAGGGCCGAGATCACCTTCCCGGCGTCGATCACGCTCCCCCCGCCGACCCCGATCACCAGGTCGCATTTTTCTCCGCGGGCCCGGGCCGTCAATTCGAGGACGATATCGGTGGTTGGCTCTCCCCGGACCGGGAGAATGAAATGGCCGATCCCGGCCCGAGCCAGTTCTTTGATGAGTATATCGGCACGGGCCGGAGTGCCGCCCGTGATCACGCAGCACCTTTTCCCCAGGCCGGCGGCCAGCTCGCCCGCCCGTTTGAGGACGCCGGGCCCGAAGATGATCCGGCCGGCGGTGGCGAACTCGAACAAGGGCGACGTTATCATAATGGCAATATGAGTGCCGTCAGAAGAATTGCGAGGTTAAACACAATGGAGTGATGGAGTACTGGAATGATGGAGTGAGGGACTCGGCCGCGAGCGGCCAATGGGGAACCATTATTCCAATACTCCAACACTCCATTCCGGTCAATATCATTTTCAGCTATCCACCGAACCTTCACCAACTTTCTTCGTCCGGAAACACATTGTCATATTTGATACTGTAGCGCGGTTCGGCCATCATGTCGGTCACGGTCTCTCTCCAGCGGTTGTAATGATCCGTCTCCTTGTGCCGGACCGGAACGTCCGGATCGCGGTAGGCCTCGCAGAGGACGAACCGGGTGGGATCGGACTGCTGCTGGATAACGTCGAACCGGAGGAACCCCGGCTCCTGGAGACTGTTGCGGGCGTTGTCCAGAGTGATCTCCTTAAATTCTTCCACCTTGTCCGCCTTGACGTGGATAAAGACGAGTACGATCAGCATGCCGCCCTCCTTTGATGGGTGGTATTCATGAAAACTGAAACTCTATGAACGAGCCGGGTGATTATGTATTATTTTCAGAAAATCTTCAAGCGTTACCACCGGACCGGGCAATGGCCTGGTCCGGTGGGGTGGTTTATTGCCGTCTGATTATAGAGTGGTTATCCACTATCGCGTCGGTTTCAACCCCGTTACCGTATAGGCGGTAAGGGAGCAAAGAAAACCGCCGGACCGGCTCAGGGCCTGCAACCCCGATAGCCACTCCTCGGCCATCGCCGGAACGAGGCGTCCGGCTTGCACCGCGCGCTGAACCGTCTTCCCCAGATCATAGACACGATCGGCGAGTTTAAAGTCGGTCAGTATGGAAACCGAGGGCTCTATCGCCACCTTGCGCAGTCCGGCCTCAAGGAAATAACGCTTTAAATATCTGCCGATCCACCTGTTCGTGAACGAGTCCCCCCAGAGCTTCTCGATGATCCGTGTGGTTCCGTTATCGCTTCCGCTGATAGTAAATGTTCCCCAATCATTGTCGTAGGCGAGCAATACGCCGCCCGGTGCCAGAACCCGGACCATTTCCCGGATCGCCCGTTGGGGGTCTTCGATGTGCTGCAGCGTTCGGTCTATCCGGCAGCACGCGAAGCTTTCATCCCGGAAAGGAAGAGCCCGGGCATCCGCCGGGACGAATCCGGCATGCCCGTCGGCCGGGTGCCGCCCGACGGCTTCCTCGATCATGCGAACGCTTGCGTCCACACCCACGACCAGGCCGCCGGGACCGACCCGGGGGACCAGGCGGGCGGCGTCGTCACCGAGTCCGCAACCGACATCCAGAACGGAGAGGCCGCTGGAAAGAGCGAGCAGTTCGTAGCCGCGTTGCTTGCACTCTCGGTAGTACGGCAGTGAGTCGAGCAGGGCGAGGCATTTCGTGTACACCGCCGTATCGTTACTGTCGTCCACCTCGGCAAAACCCGTCGCGAGATATTCGTTATTCATCGTCCGCTTGTTCATTCGGTATCTCTCCATCCCGACAGGCGGGATGGCGGGGGTTTCGCCGTTGGACATTAGCCGCTACTCCTTGCCGGTAAAGTTGTAGGTACTCTTGCCGCCACTGGCAACGAAAAGCATGATGGGCAAAATGAACAGCGTCCGCGCGGTTCATTTTGTATCATCCCTGCTCTGGTTGAACGCGGTCAGCTCCTATCAGCGTCAAAGACAACAGGTTCCAGCGGCTGATTGTTTACGTGTAACTGGAATATATCGGGCCGCGCGTAGTGGCCCGACACATCGAAGGCTCTCCGGGCCGTGACAATCTGGTCAAGATCTAGGTCAGCGTAGAGTACGCCATACTCCTCACGCAGAGGACCGGCGACAATAGCACCGCCGGGCGACACGATGACAGAGTCACCCGGGTTCACCCATTCATCCGGGTCTGGAAAGATGGTGTCTCTTCCCGGAACGTTTTCGGGGATATCGCGGGCACACAACGCGAACCCGCTTCCGATCACCCAACAGCGCCCCTCGCGGGCAATGTGCTGCATCGACGCCACCCACGTGTCTCCTTCATCAAAGGTGGGTGCGATGTAGATCTGGATGCCATGGGCGTACAAGGCCAGCCGCGCTTGGGGCATGTAATTCTCCCAGCAAATAAGGGCACCTATGCGGCCGCACGGAGTATCCACCACCTTCAAGCCGGTGCCGTCTCCAAAGCCCCATACCATTCGTTCCGCGTTCGTCGGCATGACTTTCCGGTGACGGTTCAGCAACCTCCCATCCGGTCCAACCGTGACCACCGTATTGTAGAGCGTCGTGCGACTGGTGTTGTCATCGACCTCATTTATTCCACACACAATGGTAATGCCGTGCTCCCGTGCTGCGCTGCGAAGCGGGGCAAGATCGTCACGTGCGAGGCTCACGGCGTTTCCAAAGAGTCTGGCGTACAACGTTTCCGTTAGCGCCATATCGCCACCAGGGCGGAGGCGCCAGATCCATGCTGGATACCCGGGAACAAATGCTTCGGGGAATACTACAAGCTCTGCACCACCTGATGCTGCCTCTGCGGCGGCGGCGACCACCTTCTCGAGGGTGGCCGCACGGTCAAGAAGTACGGGGGCTTGTTGCACGATCGCAATCTTTGACATCTGTCATCCTCCTGGGTTGGGTAGGGTCTCCGTTTCTCAGTTCAACGACCAAGCTCACCTGCCGCTATGGAGCGTAGCGGAATAGCGGTCAGGTGAAGCACCTTGTTATACCGCGTCGTGGAGCAAGACCTATATCTGCCCGCTCAGCTACGACGGCTTTCCGTCTTTACGTGGTGGAGCAGCACCGGACGACCGAAGAAGGCGATGAGCACCAGTAAGCCGAGGAGAGCGAGCGCCAGCGGGTCAGTTTGAATCAAGCGAACGACTAGGGCGACTAAAGCAGCGGCCCCCGCCAGCGCACCAAACCCTGTTACCCCCCGCCAGCCTGCCCGCTGACGAAAAGCGAGCCCGCACACAAAGGCAAACGTGAATAGAAATGCGAGGCTGGCGGCCTCAACGAGAAAGGTGAGCGTTCCCAGAACGGCAAGAGCCGCTGCCGCCGTACCCAGCCCGATCACCGCCCGATCCGGTATGCCCGCCATGTTTTTGTGTTCCAGTGCGGCCGGGAACTCCCCATCCCCGGCCACCTTGCACGCGAGTCGTGCGGTGGCAAAGAGCGTGGCGTTGATGGCCGACCCGGTGGAGAATGCCGCGGCAATCGTGACGACAACGACGCCCACGGTTCCGAATGCCTGCCGCCCCGCGATGGCCAACGCGACCTCCTTGTGCCGCACTACCTGGCCCGCACCGATCAGCATTGCCGTACCAAGGGCAACGATAACGTAGACGACGATTACAACGACGATCGCCGACAGCAACGCGCGGGGCAGCGTCTTCTTCGGGGCGTTAATGTCCTGGTAATCGTAGGTCAGCAGTTGAAATCCTTCGTAGGCCATGAACACGGAAGCCGCACCGAATAGCGCGGCGCCGATCCCGGCGTCCGGCACACCCCGCGAGAGCATCCGGGGATCCCACTGTGAGAGCCCCCATCCGGCCAGCCCCACAAGCACGACCAGTTTGAACCACACGAGAAACACCTCGACACCGCCCGCCTCACCGACGCCCCGCAGGTTTAGCCCGACAAACAAAGCCACGATGGCAATGGCAGCCGTACGTGGAAACCATGGCCCGAGCCCCGCGACATTCCCAAGGTACTCCCCGAATGTGAACGCATACACCGCATTTGTGAGCACGTACCCGACGATGAGAACCCACGAGAGGCTGCCGGCGAACCCCTCTGCATTGATCTCGCGGAGAAAAGTGAACGCTCCGCCCCCTTCGCCGTAATAAGCGGCGAGTTTCACGTAGCTATACCCTGCGGCCAGGGCGATGAGACCCGCGGCTGCGAAGCTGAGCCATGCCCATGCACCGGCGATCCCGACAACCACACCGAGTGTCGAGAAGATACCACCGCCGACCATACCACCTACGGCCATCGACCATGTCGCGTTGAAGCCGAGCTTGGATTGAGTCTGAGTCATGTTAATGGTCTACCAAGTATCAAGGAGCGGCATAACGCAAAGCTTACCCGCCTGAGAAAACTACAGCACTGCCGCACCAAAACAACTGCCGGCATTTGCCACACCTGCGGCTCCCAAATGAAAAAACAGCGTTTCTCAGGGCAGGTGCGGCGATGGGATAGACAGACTCAAAGGTTCCTAAAGTAATTAAGCGCTACATCTATCACTACGACATCTCCATACTTGGCATTGATATCGAAGATATTTGCTTCATGTGGTTTCTGTGCCCGGTCTCCTATTGCTTCCAGAGGAATAATAGGGCGGAAACCGTATGATATGGCGTCAACAACAGTTGCACGGATACATCCGCTAGTCGTGCAACCGGTGATTATCAGAGTGTCGATTCCTTTTGCCGACAATATTGAATACAAGCTGGTTCCGAAAAATGCTGAAGGAAAGTTTTTATAAATAATGAGGTCTTCAGGATCACTTTTCAATCGCGGGTCTATCTCGACAAATTCACTTCCTCGAACAAGTCTACGCAATGTAGGTATTTTTTTAATCCACAAGCCACCATCAGCCTGTTTTTCTGGTTCGTAGGCTATGGCAGCGAAAATTACGGGTGTTTCTTTGGCCCTTGCTACCGAGATGAGCTTGTTAATAGTCTCTATCTGGCTGCCGAAGTTGCCTGCAATTGCGGATTTTTCAGGATCGGTAAAACCGATCTGCATGTCTACAATCAATAATGCCGGGCGCAGGCCAAAGCCCAATTGGTGAGTGAGGCCAGCGCGCTTGTAAACCGCGTTGATGTCTTCTTGATCCATTCTTCTCTCCGGTTTCTTTTTTCGACTGTCTAAC
>CAWGIE010000010.1:0-220716 GCA_963822585.1 uncultured bacterium | reverse complement strand
GTAGAGCTTCTATGAAAAAGTTGTTCAAGTCATATTTTACCGCGTTGCCCCGGGGAACTCAAATCATCATGCTTCTATCGGTGCCCGTTATGCACACTTGATAGTGGTCGGATTCCGGGTTCCCTAATCTAAGCTCGAGTCCGAAGCCTTCAAAGAGAGCCACGACTAGCTTTACGTAAGGGCAACCCGAGAACGTTTTTGATCTCTGGCAACCTCGCCCTGATAATAGGGCCGCTTATCCTTCAGGATGCGATAAACGATCGTCAGCAGCCTCCGGGCAACCGCGATCTTGGCGGCATTCTTCCCGTTCTTCGCCTTTATTCGGTTGAAGTACAAACGCAGACTCGGATCGTGCCGGATCGCCGGCCAGACCGCCTCCACCATTGCCCACTTCAGGTAGTGATTACCAGATCTGATAAGTCTCCCATGATAGCTTTTCTCTCCACTGGCATGGGTTGAAGGAACCAGGCCGGCATAGGAGTGGAGCTTTTTGGGAGAGGGGATCCGCTCGATCCGGTCGATCTCGTAGACGGCCAGGGCTGAGAAGAGATAGCCCAATCCCGGGATCTCACTGATCATTGCCACTCGTTCATCATCTTTAAAAAGTTTCTTATCCGTTTATCATCTTCTTCGACCAATCGATTCACCTCCTCCAGCAACGAGAGCAACTATCCAGGAGCAGTCGTTCGGATTCCGGCAGTTCCAGCTCCTTGAGAAACACCATTCCTTTCTTCCCAACAGATCGGTGAACGCGTCGCTCACGGTAGGGCCGTAATGATTCCTGTCGACGAGATGATGAATACGGTTCTTGACCATCGTGCGGAGCTTGACAAAGAAAATACGTTGGCGAAGGAGATAGCGGATATATCGTACTTCCCGGGAGAGGGATATGTGACTCCGGGATCATGTTGGAACGAAGGAGGTGTGCCAGGATTCGGAATCGATTTTATCAGTCTTGATTTTGGCCTCGGCGATGACCCTTATTTTATAGGGGTTGGCCGGATGAACGTCGCTGACGAGGTTTTCGAGGTTGTCATACAAAACCGACCAGTCTCGGCTGGATTCGAAGACAACGCTGCAGGGTTCTTCAAGAGAATGGAAAAAGGAGTCCAGGTCTTCCTTCTCGTTCGATAGTCGGGCTCGTTTCAGGATTGTCCCCTCCTTATCCACCACGGTGACGGCATTGGTCTTTTTGTGATGGTCGATTCCGACGTAGTACATTGTGGACCTCCTTTCTTTGACGGTTGTCAGTGACAATACCGTTGTGTCAAAGAAGGTTCACAACTTTTTCATACTATCTAAGCGGCCGGAAGGGGCCGACTAAAAAACTATGCTACCTCGAAAAACTCCGGCGAAGTTGAAAATGTTAGACAGTTGCACCAGCCCTTCCGGTCAGCTTGAGCGACTGGTTTGCCAAATCTTTTGTCGAGCTGATATCTTGATATTGTTTCGGGACTTTCTCGATATCATCGCTAAAACTTTTACCAGCACGGTAATCAAAGATAATCAACATAATTCCGGCTAAGAGCGCAACCGCTCCAAGAATTCTATATAAGCGTGGTCCAGCAAAAAGTGGGGGAATCGCAAAGATGGTCATTATGCAATACCAAAAAACGCGTCCACCAGGGGCGCAAGCCAGAAAACATGAAAGCAATAATAAAACTATGTAAATAATCAAAGAGATTTTAGATGTCTTTTTACTTATTTTCATTAGTGGCGAACGTTAGAATTCAGCGCCCCGAAGGGGTGCGAGTGTAACGAGCATTGCGGCGCTTTATCCGCAAGTCCGCTGCAATGAATTGTTAGATGGTTAAATCTATATTAAGATCGTCTATCTTAGCGAAGCTAAACTATCGTTAATTATATTTATGTAAAATGGAAAAAAACATTTTCCAGTTTGAATATCATTTTTAAGTTTCTCAATTTCTGGAAGTAGTTCGATTAATGATAGTTCTTTTGCTAATCTCACAGCTAACATAGTTTTTGGTTCCGATCTAAGGGCCAACCATTCTTTTAATAATTCTATTAAATTCGGACGATTTTTTTGAACAATATTTCGCGCACGGGATAAAATCTTTTCCTGCAAATATTCTCCCGATTTTATTGATCCAGGATTTGTAAAATCCGTTTCAAATGATTTCGATATTTCATTTTTATTCATAATTATTTATATCTAATCGGAAAGCTAAGCTGCCGGAAGGGGCCAACTGAGAAAGTTTGCTCCCCGAAAACCTCCGGCGAAATAAATACGTTTGATAGTTGCACTAGCCCTTCCGGTCTGCTTGAGCGGCTGGATAGGCTTGTTCATTGTTGTTCAAGGGTTATCTAAGCGAAGTAATCCAAAGTAAAATAATCCAAAATATTATCCATGCCGATCTTTTAATGAACCGTCCCCATCCTGGAGGTAGAGTTTTTCTGACTCGTCCCTTCTTCTTATCTCTACGCCATTTTAGGAGGAATATGAAGAGGACGATCGGAATTAATAATGATTTGAATAATGAATCAACTATCCTTGCGGCTACTTCAGGTTCGATCATTTGATTTCTTTTTTTTGAGCCTACGAAAAGCTCACTCGCCGGGGCCGCGAAGCGGACAAGGTCGAGTGGAGCGGTTGGTTATATGTTAGTCATCTTCTTGTTCGAATATATTTAGATTATAGATATATTGATCATATCGGGAGGATCGAGGACTTATGGCTAAAACTTTATCAGCTTTTTTTGAATCAGAGTCCTTCCCTGCTACCCAAATAAAGAAATCATCGTATTCATAGCACTCAAAAGGGGCTCTTTTCTCGAACCATATATCGTCGCCATCGACCGTCAACACCCAACCGAAACTCAAGGGGACATCGTTCATCAACCATTCGTGGCTTTCCAGATTGATATCTTCTCGTACCCGCAAGATTCTTTTAGGTGGTCCGAATTGTTCGATCAGGGTAACCACATCCCGACCCCGCAATTTATAATGCTCCGCCAGTATTCTTGGGATAAACCATTCTATAAGGCCGACCTTTAAATCTTCTGCGCCCTCCCAGATTTTACCTTCCGTGGTAATACATTCCCCGACCAGTCGGTTAAACTCCTCAATGGTAGATTCGGGGGTATGGTATTCCCTGGAGTTCTCATCAGGCAGTATCCAGGAGAGCATATTATCCGTGCCTATGACAAGGGGGGTGGTTCGGGAGTCAGTTCAGATTCAGAGTTCGCGGAAGTAACAAGGAACAAGCCGATTAAAGCAATCGGATAATTTTTCATATAACGTAGAGCTCACCCGCTTTTGGCCGCCGCATGGCGGTCAAAAGTCGGGTGGAGCGGTTTGTTAGGCGATGTTCTCATTGGGTGAATGAAAGAAATGCAACCGCTCCGACCACAGTCACCAAAAAAAGTATGAGAGCCCACCGCATGAGGCCAAAGATGGCCTTGGAGAAATCTTGACGGCCGGTGTCTCTGCATTCCTTCTCAAAAACCCGGCGCAGTGGTGTTATATAAGCGATGAGATTGATTAAAATGAGTCCCAAAACCTTCCCAAAGGCTAACGAGGGCAAGATTAGGGCTAGAAGCCAAGGAGAGTCTGTTTGTAATAGTTGTCTGATGGCCACTCCACGAATCATAGCTACAACTAACAGAATACCCGCGGCTGTGGCAAACGCGACTAACCACGAGAGAGGCAACAACGCCATGCGTGCTTTTCTTCCTGTTGATGATGATGGTTGCATATCACTCGCTTAACGCCGAGCTCAGCAGCCAGAGCCCGCAGAGCGGGCTCTGGTCTGCTGTAGCGACTGGTTCTGGAGATTAATTCAATTATCGATTTTGCATATATTTTCAAGTAAGAGAAAAATGAATATTATTTATCTAGAAAATTGATCGGTTTTCCTTGTTCATCCCAATATTTTTGGCTGATAATTTTCCCTTCTGTGTATTGTACCTCAGACTTTTTCGCGCCGTTCTCCCACCAGGATAGCCATATACCGCATTTAATGCCGTTACAATAAGTGCCTTCGAAATCTTTTTTTCCATTCTTGTGCCAGAAAACCGTTTTTCCATGCAGTTTGCCTTTTATATATTCTTCCTCTTTTGAATAACCGCCCATCCTCACGCCAACCGATCCATTTCCCATGGGGCATGCCGTTAATAAACTCATCTTCGAACATCTTTTGCCCGTTTGGCCAAAAGCCAACCGATTTTCCCGTGAAGGGCGTTTCCGAATCTACCTTGAATAATAAATCTCCCCGCTTTATAAGCTGTGTTCTTGGCACTTCCTTTAGGTCATCAGCATGGGAGGAAAAGCTGATGAAGGTGAAGAGTAGTGCCGCAGGGATTATTAGTAATGCTGCTTTAGTTTTAGTAATTATTTTCATTTTTACCTCCAGAACGGAGAAGCTGAGCAGCAGAATTGACCTAATGCCGAGCTTGCTCGGCGATTAGGCCGATTTCTGCTCGAGCGGCTGGATAGGCGGAGCGCGAAGCGCGCAGCCTTTCCAGCTGATCGAGCAGCTTGCTGCTCAGCTCTCCGATAAGCGGATTCGCCGTCAGGCGAAAGCGAGCCTTAGCGAGCGGTCCGCATATCTTGTTATTATACCCAATCTCCCTTTTGATGCCTTCGCAACAATATTTCCTCGGAAAAGATCGGGTATTCCTTTGTTCCTGATCAGGATAAAGGTAGCGGAATTACCTATTACCCTTAATTATCCTGGTTATGTATATTTATTATACATAATACGGGAGATCAATATTTTGATAGCTCCTTGGGGATCCGGGAACAACTCCTGCTTTCAAATCAATGCCCCAATCAATTTATAATGGCGATTCTCTTCTTTGATATATTTGACAATCGAGACAAGCAAATCCTTGGCAAAAATTCGTACTTTTTCAGGAAGTCTATTGATTACATATTTGTTAGGCAAAATTAAAAGAAAAAGCCACCGCCTCCATCCGAAAAGAAGCGGTGGCTAAACCTGGCGTATACCCTCTGGCAACACTGATGCACAGAGCCCCCCTAGGGCATCCATACAGTCATCGGAAAACTGGGAGTATTTTACCCCCCGAGATATATTTTATCAATGAGAAACCGGGATTTTTTCTCTCCCCTCTTTATAAAGGAAATATACTTCATCAGAAATATCATATTTATTAATCTAACATCTATATTCCCTTAATATATATAAAGTTGAGGATAATGCTGGGGATTAGTTATGGACCAGGCAGGAAAACAATTCCAGACGGTGCTAAATAATTATGCCAAGTTTTTGCGCGAGAAAAAATTAGCGCCGCCCAAGCATCAGCCCTACCTGGTCCGATGGGTGAAGGAGTTTCTTCACTTCGCGCGGGCGCACCCCGGCTACACTTTCGAGCAGACCCTTGACCTCTTCCTGGCCGAGATCGGAGGCCGAACCGGCATCCGGGAGACACAGGACCTATTAGGTCATAAGAGCGTGGAGACGACGATGATCTACACCCACGTCGCCCGCGAGTTGAAGACCCGGGCCCGCAGCCCGCTGGACGTCCTGCCGGACCGGAGCCCCGATCCCGGAAACGCCACCGGCTGAACGGGATTTGCGGAAGGAAAACGCCCCTCCCCGCTGATGGCGGGGAGGGGCGTTTTCACACAGACAGGAATGTCTGTGCTACTTTAGGCCTGAAGGACGCCCCGCACAGACAGGAATGTCTGTGCTACTTTCGGCCTAGCGGACGCCCCGCACAGACAGGAATGTCTGTGCTACTCTTGGCTGGGGCACGCGCCACAGACTGGAATGTCTGTGCTACTTTCGGCCTGGCGGACGCCCCGCACAGACAGGAATGTCTGTGCTACTTTAGGCCTGAAGGACGCCCCACACAGACAGGAATGTCCGTGTTACTTTTTGGCGGCCTTTTTCAGCTCGTCGACCTTGTCCTTTTTCTCCCAGGTAAAACCTTCCTCCTCCCGCCCGAAGTGTCCGTAAGCGGCGGTCCGCCGATAGATCGGGCGGCGGAGATCGAGCATCTCGATGATCCCCCGGGGTTTGAGGGCGAAGACGTCCCGGACCAGGGCGACCAGTTCGTCATCGGTGAGAGCGCTAGTCCCGTGGGCGTTCACGTAAACTGAGACCGGCTCCGCCACCCCGATCGCGTAGGCGAGCTGAATTTCACAGCGGTCGGCCAGCCCGGCGGCGACGATGTTCTTGGCGATATACCGGCACATGTAAGAGGCGCTCCGGTCGACCTTGGAAGGGTCCTTGCCGGAGAAAGCGCCGCCGCCGTGGGGGGCTTCACCCCCGTAGGTGTCGACGATGATCTTGCGTCCGGTCATGCCCGTGTCCGACTGGGGTCCCCCGACCTCGAATTTTCCCGTCCCGTTCACGATCCAGATCGTTTCCCCTTCCCGGTAAAAATCCTTCAGGACGGGCTTGATGACTTCGTCCCGGATGGCTTCCTTCGCTTCTTCGGTCATGAACTTCCCGGACTTATCGACCACTTCACTGGTGTGCTGGGCGGCGATAACCACCCGGGGGATGGAAACCACCTTGCAGTCCCGATATTCAACCGTTGCCTGGGACTTTCCGTCGGGACCGAGCCAGGGGAGAACCTTTTCCTTCCTGACCTTCGCCAGCTGATGGCAGAGACGGTGCGCCATCATGATCGGCAGCGGCATCAACTCCGGGGTCTCCCGGCAGGCGTAGCCGACCATCAGACCCTGGTCGCCGGCGCCCTGTTCCTTGTGCTCCCCTTCCCCCTCGGTGACCCCCTGGGAAATGTCGGGCGACTGGCGGCCGATGGCGTTGAGGATGGCGCAACTCTTGTAGTCGAACCCGTATCGGGGGTCGGTATAGCCGATACTCTTGACGACTTCCCGGACCAGGTCGGGAACATCGATATAGGTGGTAGTGGTGATCTCTCCCCCCACGATGGCGAGACCGGCGGTGATGAAAGTCTCGCAGGCCACCCGGCCCTGGGGATCGTCCTTCATGACCTTGTCCAGAACAGTGTCCGAGATCTGATCGCAGACCTTGTCGGGATGCCCTTCGGTTACCGATTCCGACGTAAATATATAATGCTTCGGCTTCATGAAACTTCCTCCTTCTCCATTAGCTCGCCTCGCTCGCGTAACCGAATAGAACTACGAATTACGCGAATTACACGAATTTACTTTTAATAAGTCAGCTGCATTAATTCAATGCCTCATATTCTACTTTTTCCGGCCACCAAAGTATTAATCGGGACAAGAAAAATAAAAGGGGTAAGAATAGTAGACTCGCCGGTGTCTGGCAAGCAGAAAGTACGTGTCGGGCAACGAGTAACCGGGCCGGCAAGCGGGATTATCGTTTGTTCTCCTCCCTTTTCAGGAGCATGGGAACCGCCCGACCCAGCACATCCTGCACCTCGCTCCTGATCTTGTCCGCGGATTGATACTGGAGCACGGTCTGCGCCAATTTTCTGGCTTCGGACAGGTGGAGGGAAGTGATCACCTTCTTCACCTCCGGGATCATGACCGGGCTCACGCTGAATTCATCCAGCCCCAGGCCCAGCAGGATGGGTACGGCAAGTACGTCTCCGGCCATCTCTCCGCACATCCCGACCCAGATATTATTTTGATGTCCGATCGTGATCACCTGGTGGATAAGACGAATCACCGCCGGGTTCAGCGGATCGTACAGATAGGCGATCTTTTCATTGACCCGATCCACCGCCAGAGTGTACTGAATCAGGTCATTGGTGCCGATGCTGAAAAAATCGACCTGATGGGCCAGATCATCCGCCACCACCACCGCCGCCGGGACCTCGATCATAATCCCGACCTCCATATCGGGAGAGAACGGGATCCCTTCCCTCTTCAGATCATCCTTGGTATCCTCCCATATCTTCAAGACCCGTTTCAGTTCCGTATAGCCGGAGATCATGGGGAACATGACCTTGACGTTTTTCTGACAACTCGCCCTCAGGATGGCCCGGAGCTGGGCTTTGAAAATATCCTGCCGCTCCAGGCAGAAACGAATCGCCCGCCAGCCCATAAACGGGTTAATCTCCCGCGGGATCTCCAGAGCGGAATTGAACTTGTCCCCGCCCAGGTCGAGTGTGCGGATGATGACCGAAGCCGGTTTGAGCCGGGCCGCGACCCGGTCATATGCCCGGAACTGTTCTTCCTCGTCCGGGACATCGGTCCGGTTGAGGTAAAAGTACTCGGTCCGATAAAGTCCCACCCCATCGGCGCCGTGCGAGATGACCGAGGGGAGGTCCTCCGGCATCTCGATGTTGGCGGCCAGGGTTATGCCGAAACCGTCCCGGGTCTCGGTCGGGACGTCCTTTAATTCCTTCAGCTGGGCCTCAAACCGGGCCAGATCCGTCTGTTCCCGTTTTATCCTGGCCAGGGTCGGCCGCGAGGGGAAGACGATCACGCGGCCCGTGGTGCCGTCCACTACGACCGGATCGCCGGTGTTGACGAGGGTTGAGATATCCCCCAGGCCGACCACGGCCGGGATCTCCAGGGATCGGGCCATGATCGCCGTATGGGACGTTCTCCCCCCGATATCGGTGGCGAAACCGATGACGTTCTCCCTATGCATCAGCGCTGTATCGGAGGGAGAAAGATCGTGAGCCACCACGACAACTTCCTCATCCAGGGAGGCCAGGTCCGCGCGCTTGCGGCCGGTCAGGTTATGGAGCACGCGCCGGGCGACGTCCCGGATATCGCTCAGGCGTTCCTTGATGTAGTCATCCTTGACCTGCAGGAAAGCCTTGGTATATTCGCCGATCATCTCCTGGAATACATACTCGGCATTAAGCTTCTTTTCTTCGATTCCCTTGACCACCTCGGCGATCAGGGTGCGGTCTTCCACCACCAGAAGGTGCGCTTCGAAAAGATCGGTAACTTTCCGGCCCGCCCGGTCGGCCAGGTCCTGCCGGATATTGATCAGCTCCTTGCGGGTTGCGATGAGGGCGTCTTCAAAACGGGCGATCTCGGCCCCGACCTCTTTCTCGGGGATCTGATGTGGAGTGACGGCGGTCTCTTCCAGATCGAACCGGTACACCTTCCCCACCACGAAACCGGGTGAGGCGGCAATCCCCTCGAAGACCTTTTCCTTCATTATTCTTCTCCGAATTTCTCCCTGAACAACGTTTCGATCTCATCCATGGCCGTCTCGGCATCTTCTCCCCGGGCGATGACCTGGACGATCGATCCCTGAGGGGCAGCCAGCATCAAAACCCCCATGATGCTCTTACCGTTCACTTCGTCGGCACCCCGCTTCAAGATAATCTCGGAACTGAACCGGCTTGTTAACTGCACGAGACGGGCGGCCGGTCGGGCATGAATACCGAGCTTGTTTTCAATCTGAATGTTGCGTATCACTTCAGGCATATCCTCTCCCCTCTTTTTTTTCAGGATTCCCGATCCTCTCCCGGACGCTGCGGTCCAGTTCACGGGCCGCATGATACCCCATCCGCTTGATCCGGTGATTGAGGGCGGCGACTTCAATCAGAAGAGCCAGATCCCGCCCGGGACCGACCGGAAGGACGATGTGAGGGATGTCGACCCCGAGAATGCTCAGGTATTCCTCATCCAACCCCAGCCGTTCGTATTCCTTTTCCGGATCCCACGCCTCCAGAGTAACCGCCAAGTCCAGACGTTTGCGCTGGCGGACGCACCCCACGCCGAAGAGATTGCGGACATCAATAATTCCCAACCCCCTGATCTCCATGTGAAACCGGGTCAGTTCCGATCCCTCTCCCAGCAGATAGGTCCCTTCCATCTGCCGGACATGGATATAGTCGTCGCTGACCAGACGATGGCCCCGTTCCACCAGGCTCAACGTGCATTCGCTCTTGCCCACTCCGCTCTTGCCTTTGATCAGGACCCCCACCCCGTATACCTCAACCAGATTGGCGATGAGGCTGGCGTGGGGCGCGAACATCTCCTCCAGTAAAATCGTACACAGATTGAGGAGGCGGGTGGTCACCATGGGGGAACGGAAAACCGGCACCCCGATCCGATCGGCCTGGGAGAGCAGTTCGGGGGGGGGGACATAATTCCGGGAGACGATACAGAAAGGAATCTTCTGCCGCAAAAAAAGATTGATGCGTTTTTTCCGCTCTCCGGGCGGCAATCCCCGGAGATAGCTGATCTCGACCTTGCCCAGAACCTGGCCGCGCCGGTTGGCAAAAAATGTCAGATATCCGGCCAGGGCAAGCCCCGGGCGATTGATCTCGGAGATCAGAATCTTTCTTTTCAACCCCTTCTCTCCGGCCGCCAGCCTGAGTTCGAGCTTATCCTTCAAGCTGTCGTAAAATTGTCTGACCGTAAGGCCTTTCATTATATTAATTAGCGCCTCCGGCGCTACTTAATAGTGGATCCCGATTGTTCCAATCGGGATCTGTTGGTTAAACTCACATAATCGATAGGGGCAATTGTATAAAAAAGACTTTCATACATCAGCCGACATTTACCTCCTGAGAGATATTTTTCCTATCGACTTGATGTGTACCACTATTATTTTCCCGGTCCCCCCCGAAGCATTAATCGGGGAAGGGAAAATAATATCATTCTATCTCCAGCAGCCCCAAATCGCCATCCTTCCGGCGAAAGATGATGCTTATCTTATGGCTGACGGCGTCCCGGTAAACCAGAAAGTCCCGGTCGCCCTCCCGGACCTGAAGAGAAGCCTCCCGTTCATCAAGATCCTCGATCTCCAACCTCTCCTTGATCAGGCGGGGGATATCGACCGGCAGGTCCTCGGGGGCATAGGGGACCTGGTTTTTTTCTTTCCGGTGGTGGGTTGATTTATCCTTGTTCTTCTTCAGCTGTTTCTCGAGTTTCTTGACCACCTGGTTCACCGCGGTCTGAATGTTCCGGTTGCGGGCCCGGCAGTTAATCTGATGGTGGCCCGACTGGAGGTTGATCTCCAGAAAATACCCCGCTTTTTCGGCTTCGATAACCAGATGGGCGACGGCGTCGGTATGCCAGAGGTGTTCCAGAGCTTCCAGCTTTTCCCGCGCGTAATCCTTGATCTCCTCGGTGATGGAAGCGTGCCGGGCCGTAATCATAATCGACATGGGGAGTCCTCCTTACAATTTTAGTTTGATCAGCGGTTTAACGTGCCGCTCA
The DNA here is from genome assembly GCA_963822585.1 of uncultured bacterium. Classification (GTDB taxonomy): domain Bacteria; phylum Auribacterota; class Erginobacteria; order Erginobacterales; family Erginobacteraceae; genus CAWGIE01. The sequence goes on along the minus strand of CAWGIE010000010.1, from coordinate 209,640 downwards.
ATTAGTAAAAGATCCAACCGGGAGTGCTGGAGTGTTGGAGTGCCGGAGTAATGGATAATCGAGGCTCTTGTTTCTTTCTCATCCCATCACTCCACTATTCCAATACTCCATTACTCCCTATTACATGAAACAACAATAAAGAATTGTCACCCCGGTCCTTCATACGCCGGCGCCGCTTTACATGCTGAACTGTTCTCCGAGATAAATCTCCCGGGCTTGCGGGCTGTTAATCAATTCCTCGGAGGTCCCGGAAATCAATATCCGGCTTTGAAACATAATATAAGAACGATCGGTCACCGCCAGCGTTTCCCTGACGTTGTGATCTGTCAGCAGGATCCCCAGGCCGCGTTTTTTTAAATCGATGATAATCTGCTGCACCTCAAAGACGGCGATCGGATCGACGCCGGAGAAGGGCTCATCAAGAAGAATAAACCGGGGAGAAGTGACCAGGGCCCGGGCGATCTCCAGGCGTCTTCTCTCCCCCCCCGAAAGCATATACGCCTTGCTCTTGGCCAGATGATTGATCCCCAACTCCTGGAGCAGCTCCGTCATCCTTTGCTTGCGATCGGCCGACTTCATCTTCAGCGTCTGCAGGATAGCCATGATATTGTCTTCCACGGTCAGATTCCTGAAGACCGACGGCTCCTGGGCCAGATAGCTCATCCCCAGCCGCGCCCGGCGGGACATGGGGAGGTGAGTGATGTCCTTCTGCTGGAAAAAAACTCTCCCTCCGTTGGCCTTGATCAGGCCGACGATCATGTAAAAGCTGGTGGTCTTGCCGGCGCCGTTCGGCCCCAGGAGCCCGACGATCTCCCCCCGGTTGACGTGGAGACTGACCCGGTCGACGACCCGGCGTTTTTTATACACCTTGACTAAATTTTCCGCCCGGAAAAGTTCCATTTTATTTTTTTACTTCGTAAAAAAATAGTTCTAGAAATTCACGTTGAAGTCTTTGTCGGGGAAGAACTTGATGTCGGGGGTTTCCTCGACTTCCATCTCCTTCTTGTCCAGATAGAAGGTAATCTTCCCTCCCCGGACGCTGTCGGTGCCGGAAGTGACCACGGCATTGCCGAGGAGGACGGCTTTCCTTCCGTCCGGATAATAAATAATCTTATCGGCGCTGCCGGCCTTCTCCTCGGTGATGATTTTGATGTTCCCCTCCCCTTCCGTCCTATCCACCTTCTTCCCGTCCGGGGTGAAGAAGATGATCAGCCGATCGGCCCGGAGGCTTCCCCGGGGGTTCTTCACCAGGACATTGTTGAAGAAAGTCACCTGCTGGTTCCGGTAATCCATGAAAAGATTCCCGTCGCAGGTGACAACCGTCCAATCTTCATGCGGCGTGGGAGCCGGTGACGGTGCCGGCGTCGGTTCCTGACCGGCCAGGAAAAGCGGCGCCAGCCCAACTCCGACGACAACCAAAAACGCGAACCTGAAAACGTGTCTCATAAGGGGAACAGTCCCTGGTTGCCGGTTTCCTTGATTAAAAGCTGCACGTCCTCGAAAACCCGGATCTGCTCACTCTGAGGGGTCCAGAGATATCCCCGGCCGGTCAGGACCATGTTTTCCCGGCGCACGGTAATTCGTTGATCTTCTCCGCGGGCGATCTTCGTGTCCGTGTGAAAAAGCATCAAGCCGGCGTTTATCGTCAAATCGCTGATATCGGGCGCCAGGGCGGTGGCCAGCAAATCCGAGATCTGCATGCAGGTCGGGGTGAGAAAATGGACCGAACTGCCCTCCAGTTTCCACTCCATATCACCGTCCCGGTTCGGGATGTACCGGGTGAACCCTCCGGTCACCTCCTGCACCGGGAGGGGGGGCACCGGAGTGGCCGGAACCGCGGTCGGCGAGGGGGTGAACGAGGCGGGGGTCGACCGTGGGGAGGGGGAGGGCGCGTCGGCCGCGCCCGCGGATCCGGAGAAGGCCGCCGCGAGGGCGGCGATCAGAAACACCGAATTAAAAAGACCGCTTTTCATTTCTTCCGGGCGCTCAGTATCAGTTCCACGATCTCCCTGACCGCTCCCGCCCCGCCCCGGTTGACTGTTCCGTAATCAGCAACGGCGTGAACAAGCGGATGGGCATCGGCAACGGCGATGGCGAACCCCGCTCTTTCCAGCAGGGGGAGATCGGCCACGTCGTCCCCCGCGCAAGCCGTCTCATCACGGCCGCAGTGATAGCGGTTCATCAGTTCCTCCAGCACCGGGACCTTGTCCTCGATCCCCTGATAAAGATCGGCGATCCCCAGCTCCCGGGCCCGGCGGGCCACCGCCCCTGATTTCCGGCCGCTGACCAGCGCTATTTGCAGACCCGCTTCGCGCCCCCGGACCAGTGCCGATCCATCCCGGACATGGAAAGCCTTCAGTTCTTCACCCCGGCTGCCATAATAAATTTTTCCATCGGTTAAAACGCCGTCGACATCGAGGACCAGCAGTTTGATCTTTGCCGCCCGCTTGATGATTTCCGGATTCATTGATACCGAGCCCTCGATACTTTCGGTGAAATGGAATGTTGGAGTGATGGAGTGCTGGAGTGATGGGTATCCGGGCTCCCACCACTCCATTACTCCATCACTCCAGTACTCCTTGTTTCCCCCGTTATTCCGCTTTGTAACAACGAACCGGCGGCCTCATGACCCTGATGTATTGTTCAGACGATCCCCGCGTTCAGGAGGTCCTGAACGTCGAGCATCCCCACCGGCTCCCCGGCCGCGTTGACCACCGGCAGCTCATCGACCTTCCGCGACCCGATCAGCCGGAGAGCTTCCACGGCCAGGCGATCTTCCTCGATCGTCAGGGGGTCTTTGGTCATGACCAGCCGGATAGGCTCCTCGAGAATATTCGACCGACTTTCGATATGCCGGCGCAGATCGCCGTCGGTAAAAAATCCGCAGAGGCGTCCGTCCCGATCGACCACGCTGGCGGCGCCGGCCCGGGCCGCGGTGATCCGGAGAATAACCTCTTTTACCCGGCTCTCCTCACCGACCACCGGGTTGTCGACTCCTTTTCTCATCAGGTCCGAGACCCGAAGCAACAGTCTCTTGCCCAGCGCCCCGGCCGGATGTAAACGGGCGAAGTCAGCCGGTTGGAAATCCCTTTTTTCGATCAGGGCGACGGCCAGGGCATCCCCCAGAGCCAGAGCCGCCGTGGTACTGGCGGTCGGCGCCAGGTTCAGCGGGCAGGCCTCTTTCTCCACCCCGGCGTCGAGCGCGACATCGCTGTGGGCGGCCAGGGTGGAAGAAAGGTTCCCGGTTATGCTGATCAGAGGGATCCCCATCCGCTTGATGAAGGGGATCAGGTTCTTGATTTCCTCCGATTCCCCGCTGCGCGAGATCATGACCACGACGTCATCCTTGCCCACGATCCCCAGGTCTCCGTGGAGCGCTTCCACGGGGTGGAGACTCAGGCTGGGTGAGCCCGTACTGGCCATCGTGGCGGAAATTTTACGGGCGATGATCCCCGCCTTCCCCATCCCGACGACGATAATTCTTCCCCGGCAGCGGTAGAGGACCTCCACGGCGGACTCAAATTCCTTCCCCAATTTCGGGATCAGGGACAAGACCGCCTCTCCCTCCGTTTTCAAAACCGAACGGCCGATCCCGCGGATATCCTTCCCCCGTGTTGATCGATCAGGATTCATTTCTCTTCACCAATCGGTCTATTTCTCCGATCATTCTCAGCAGTTCCGGCAGGTCATCCAGCGGCAGAACACTGGCGGTATCCGACCGCGCCTTCTCCGGGCGATCATGAACTTCCATGAAAATCCCGTCGCAGCCGGCGGCCGCCGCCGCCCGGGCCAGGAAAGGAATAAACTCCCGGTCGCCGCCGGTATATCCTTCCCCTCCCCCCGGCGCCTGAACACTGTGAGTGGCATCGAATATCACCGGGAAGCCGAACCTTCTCATGATCGGGAGCGCCCTCATGTCATTGATGAGGTTATGGTAACCGAAACTGACGCCGCGTTCGGTAATCAGGAGCCTCCGGTTCCCGCCGGAGACAACCTTATCGATAATATAGCGCGCGTCGCCCGGGGCCAGGAACTGCCCTTTCTTGACATTGACCGCGCGCCCGGTCCGGGCGGCGGCCAAAAGCATATCCGTCTGGCGGCAGAGAAAAGCCGGGACCTGGAGGACATCGGCCACCCGGGCCACTTCCGCCGCGTCCGTCTCGCGGTGAAAATCAACCAGGAGGGGAAGGTCCAGTTCGCGCTTGACCCGCTCCAGTATCTTCAACCCGGCAGCGATCCCCGGCCCCCGGTACGAAGAAAGGGCGGTCCGGTTGGCCTTGTCATAGGAGGCCTTGAAGATCAAGGGGATTTTCTGCTCCCGGCTGATCTCCTTCAGCGCGGCGGCAATCCGGACGGTATGCTCCTCGCTCTCGATCACGCACAGCCCGGCGATTACTATCAGGGGGCGGTTCCCCCCGACCGGGACCGAACCGATTTTAAACGCTTCGACTTTTTCAATCATGGCAACTATCCGAAACCGTTCGAGCCGTTGAACCCGATTTATTAAGAAATCGGGTTAGTTTTGAACCATGACAAGGATTAAATGAACAGAAGCACGATAAGATATTACTTTTATCCAATTCTCCGGCAATGAATTACAGTCAAAGGCCTATTGCTGCCGGCACCGTTAACAGGAAGGACAATACATTGTCCTTTCGGAGAAGAAAAAGCAGAGTGCCCTCGCCGCATAAATAAGGTTACTATTCATACTATATTGAACGACAATTAGTAACCTGGATTATTCATGAAAATTTTCAATTTTCATGAATAATCCAGGTTAAACGATTTTCTTTTTCTCCGCTTCCAACCACTCCCGGGCCCGGACCAGATCATCCGGGGTATCGATCCCGATCGTGTCCCGGTCCGTCTCCAGCACTTTGATTGTATATCCGTTCTCGAGTACCCGCAACTGTTCCAGACGCTCCTGTTGCTCCAGCACCCCCGGCGGCATCGCCACCAGCCGTTCCAGAAAATCCCTCCGGTAGCCGTAAAGACCGATATGCTTATAGGCGTCCGGGGATCGAACAGCGCCGGGGAACGGGATCGGGGAGCGGGAAAAATAGAGGGCGCGGCCGGCACGGTCGGCCACTACCTTCACCAGGTTGGGATCATGGAGATCTCCGGTCTTTTCTATCCTTCTTTTCAGGGTGACGACGTCCAGGGTGCGGTCCCGGATCAGTTCTTCGACCACCCTGTCGATCATCCCGCTCTCGAGAAAAGGCTCATCGCCCTGAATATTGACCACTATCTCCGCCTCCCGACCCCGGCACGCTTCCGCCACCCGTTCCGTTCCCGTGGTCGGGCGGGAAGTGGTCATGATCACCGTGGCGCCGAATTCCTCCACCGCCCGGGAGATGCGTTCATCATCGGTGGCCACAAAGAGAGCGTCCAGCCGGGACGCTCTCGACGCCCGCCGGAAGACATGCTCGATGACGGTCCGATCATCGAGGCGGGCCAGGAGCTTCCCCGGGAACCGGCTCGCCTGGAAACGCGCCGGGATGATCCCGATGACCCGAAGACGGCAGTTCGTTTCTTTTGCCATGGTAGATTGATATTTATAATTTGGAATTGATTTGATATCGGTGCTTGTCATGTGGAGTTTACAGACCCCACGATCCACCGGGCGGCGTGGTAGAGATCTTCCGCCGTAAAATCGGGTTCCCGCCACTCCTTAAGTTCCCGCATCTTGGTGACCCGGGACAGCGGGGCCAGCAAGACCGTCCGGCAGCCGGCGTTGCTGCCGGTGAGCACGTCGCTCGGCTTGTCTCCGATAAAAAACGAGCCGTTCAGATCAACGCCGTTCTCGACGGCCAGTTTCTCAATCAAGTACGGGGACGGCTTCCGGCAGGCGCAACCGTCGGCCGGGTGATGGGGACAATAAGCGATCTCCTCCAGAAAAATGCCCTCCCGACCGAGGTCCTCCTCCAGTTTCCGATTGACCGCCTCCATCTCCTCCAGCGAAAAATACCCTCTGCCGATACCCGATTGATTGGTCACCACAAACAGCAAAAAACCGTTTTCCACCAGCAGCGACAGACCACGGCGGGCAGCCGGGAAAATATGCAGCTCCGACGGGGAGCGGATATACCCGGTATCGGCATTAATGGTCCCATCCCGGTCAAGAAAGACGGCCCTCCTCATAACCAGTTCAGGGCGTTCTTCAGTTCGTCCCGGGTGAGGACCGCCGTCCCTAATTTGCCGACCACTACCCCGGCCGCGCAGTTGGCCAGACGGGACGCCTCCCGCAGATCGGCGCCCGCCGCCAGGGCCAGTGCCACCGCCCCGACAACGGTATCGCCGGCCCCCGAAACATCGAAGACCTCCCGGGCGACGGTGGGGATATGAAACGGCTTCCTCTTCCGCTGGAAAAGGCACATCCCCTCTTCACCGATGGTTATTAATACCGCCTCCGAACCCCATTTTTTCAGGAGGTGCCGGCCCAGACCCTCCAGCTCGATTTCGCTGCCCATCCCCGCCGTCTCGATGGCTTCCTTATGGTTGGGGGTGATCAGGGTGGCGCCCCGGTAGGTGAAACGATGGCGGCCGTTGGGATCCACGACCAGGAAAGAACCGCGTTCCCGGGCGAATGCCACCAGCTCCCGAATCAGCTCCTGGTTAATCACCCCTTTGGCGTAATCTTCCAGAATGACGCCGTCGATCGGCCGGTCGATCCGGCGGATCCCCTCCAGAAGCTTGCGCCGCAGGCCGTCATCAACGGCGGCCGAATATTCCCGGTCTATCCGCACCACCTGTTGATGCCCGGCCAGGATCCGGGACTTGGTCACGGTGGGACGGCCGGCATCCACCACCAGACCCCGGCCGTCAATCCCCTTCCGGCGCAGCAGGTTTTTCAATTTCCGGCCCGGCGGATCGGAACCGATGAACCCGGCTAAAAAGGGCTTTCCCCCCAGAGAACTGATGTTGTGGGCCACGTTGGCCGCGCCGCCGGGAACCCAGGTTTCGGACTTCACCCGCACGACCGGGACCGGCGCTTCCGGAGAAATCCTTTCCACCTCCCCCCAGATATACTCGTCCAGCATGACATCGCCGACCACCAGGATGGTCTTTCCGGCAAACCGGCCGATAATGTCATCACATCTCTTCTCTGATATACGATTTTTCATGTCTTTTCCGGGAATGAATGAGCGCCTTAGGCGTACCTTTTAACCACGAAGGACACGAAGTGCACGAAGGGATTTTTAAAGATTGAAATAATTATTGCATTTTTCATCTCTTTCTTCGTGTTCTTCGTGCTCTTCGTGGTGATTATCTGTTTTTTCTACGTTTTTGAAATTCCGGTGCAGTAAATTATTCGCTCAGGTACCGTCCCGGCAGCAGGTATTCTTTAACGTAATCCGCGACCGCTTCCTCCAGGGGCAGGGTATCTTTCTCATAACCGGCCCGGCGCAATTTCCCCATATCGGCTTCCGTATGATATTGATAGGCATCCTTGATGGCTTCCGGGATGGGGATGTACTGGATCTGACGTCTGAGCTGCATAACATCGAAAATGGCGTGCGCCAGATCATTCCAGGTCCGGGCGGTTCCGGAACCGATATTAAATAACCCCTTCAATCCGGGCCGTTCATACAGGAAGAGGACCATATCCACCGCGTCCTTCACATAGATAAAGTCCCGTTCCTGTTCTCCGTCCATATATCCGTCACGGTAAGAATGGAATAGATTCATCTTTCCCTTGGCCTTGATCTGTTCAAATCCCTTGCAGACCATGCTCCTCATATCTCCTTTATGATACTCGTTGGGACCGAAAACATTAAAGAACTTGAGTCCGGTTATCCGATCCAGCCAGCCTTCGCGGCGGGCATGGAGATCGAAGAGGTGCTTTGAAAAACCATAGCCGTTCAGCGGGCGGAGGTTTCCGATCGTCGACTCATCATCTCCGTACCCGTTGCTTCCGTCACCGTAGGTGGCCGCGCTGGACGCGTAGATGAACCGGATGCCGCCCCCGAGCGCGTATTCGGCCAGGGATTTGCTGTACTGATAATTGTTTTGTATCAAATAGCGCAGATCCGTCTCGCTGGTGGAGGAGCAGGCCCCGAAATGGAAGATGGCCTCGATCGAATCGGGGAGGCGGCCGGCGGTAACCAGCTGGAGGAAATCATCTTTCTCCAGGTAATCCGCGAAACGGAGAGAGGCGAGATTCTTCCACTTTTCACCGCTGCCGAGAGAGTCGACGATGATGATATCGTCCTCCCCCTTGCGGTTCAAGTCCCAGACCAGGGCGCTGCCGATGAAACCGGCCCCCCCGGTGACCACTATTTTTTCTTTCATAAATCAGCTCTCTTCGTTCGCTAATTATACCCTGCTCGCAAAAGATTTCAGGCAGGAAATCCTAAATCCTAATATCGAAATCCCAAATAAATCCAAAATCCAAATGATCAAATGTTTCAAATATCGCCGGGTTCGCACCATTGTTTTGGATTTTGAGTTTTGGTCATCGAATATTATTTAGGATTTAGTATTTTCCGCCGGAGGCGGATCAGCCTTTGGCTGAAGATATTAGAATTTGAGCACTTAAAAGCTTTTCGAGTAAGCTCTAAATAGCTCGTGCTGATTATATTACCCGAGCCCCGGTTCTTTCACAAGCCGGAAAAACCCCGGGGGCCTCAGCCTTCCGGAGCCGGCGGGGAGATCCGGCGCGCGGCGATCAGGGCCAGCAGCAGCCAGAAGACAAGCATCAGCCGGAAGGAGAAAAACGGATTATCGGCCAGCCCCCCGACGATAAAACCGGCCAGGCCGGCCGTCAGGCCGCGGCGCAGGGCCCGTTGAAACGGCTCTTCCCCGGCCCGTTCCCCGGAGAGAAGAAGAAAAAACGCGGCGGCCAGCAGCCAGAGGAAAGCCCCCGCTCCCGCCAACCCCGACGCCGCCGCCAGGGAGAGATACATATTATGCGCGTGAATCGGATTCTCATCCGTATCCACTTTCTGGAAGCTCGTTTCGTACTCTTTCATGAAGACCCGGTAACCGGGACCATATCCCAGCACCGGCCGCCGGGCGATCATCCGCCGGACACCTTCCCAGTAGATAAGTCTTTTCTCGATGTTGGGATCCGACGTGAAGGCCGTAAAACTTTTCAGACGTTCCTTGAAATACGTCTGCGGCCCCACATTCACCCCCAGAATGAGAAGCATGGCGAGCAGCGCCAGAGCCGCCAGATAATAAAACCGGCCCTTCCAGTGGATCGCCAGGATCACCAGCGCCACCAGCAGGCTGAGCCAGGCGGTCCGGGAAAAGGTAAGTATCATGGCCGCCGCCAATAACAGGGTCAGGAGGCCGAAGAACACTCTCAGCCGGGCGGAGATCCCGACCGTGACCAGGGAAAGCCCGAGGGGGATCAGGAGGAGGAGGACCGATCCGGAAGTGTTGGGGTGCATGAAGGAAAGCCAGATTCTCCGGGGGGTCTCCGGGAAATAAATCCCGCGGCTGAAGAGCAACAACCCCGCCAGGACGCTCAGCCCGATGCCGATAAAGAGGACGACAAGGGCCGTTCGTTGCTCCCGTCCGGAGGCAAGCAAAACTGAAGCGGCGAAGAAGACGCCTCCCCCCAACAGAATTTCCCGCAGCCCCTCCGACCAGCTCAACTCCCTCAGCGGCGAGACAAGATAGGCCAGAGCGGTGATCGAGAGGAATACGAGCAGGGGCGGTGTCAATGCCGTCCACCTCGGCCGGAGCCGCCGGTCCAGGAGACAACCGGCCGCCCAGAGAAGCAGGAGGAGATAGATCAGATTCCGGATCTTGCCGCCGATACTGAAATGAAGCCAACCCAAAGCGGGAATAGACAGGCGGAAGACCGGTTGCTCGAGGGAGTCGGAGGCCCCTCCAGCCTTATTGAGGGAGACCTGTCCCACCCCGATAAAGAAGATGACAACCAGAAAAACGATCCACAAAATCAGGCGATATTTAGCGGCCCCGTCCTTGATGATCACATGCATCTTTTCCTCAGCGCCTTTCCTTCAGTATCTCTTTCTTCAGTTCCCCGGCAAAACGGAACATGGTGAATTTCTTCTCGACCGTCTCCTTTCCCCGCCGTGCCATCGCCCCGGCTTCGGCCGGGCGATCGATCATCCGGTGGACGGCGGCGGCCAGCGCGCCCGGATCCTCCCGGGGGACCAGGAGCCCGGTTAAACCGTCGGTCAGAATCTCCTCGACGCCTCCGGAACGGGTCGCCACCACCGGCACCCCGCGAGCCAGGGCTTCAACAATCACCCTCCCGAAAGATTCGCCCCAGGACGGATGAACAAGCAGATCGAGCGCCCGCAAATAGCGGGGGAGATCGCTCCTCTCCCCCATGAAAACAACCCGTTCCCCGATGCCCAGCTCCCGGCAAAGAGCCTCCATCCCGTTTTGAAAGTCGCGATATCGTTTGGGAGTTCTGCCGATAATCAGCAGCCGGGCGGAGGGGTACTCACGGGAAAGTATCCCGAACCCCCTGATCAGCGACTCATACCCCTTCTGAGGACAGAGATCGCCGACACTCCCCAGGAGCGGGCCGGCATCCCGCTTCCCCGGGTTCTCCCGGCGGTAAACACTTTCTTCATCCCCGGGCGGCAGGGGGATTCCCGGATAGATGAACCCGGACTTTTCCTCCAGTCCGGGCCCCAGGAGCGGCGCCAGATCGAGAGCCGAGCGGGAATTGAAGATCAGGCGGTCGGCTAATAGAGCGGCTTCCTTCATATATCCCAGCTCCCGTCTTTCCCGGTAGGCGGTCATCAGTTCATGCAGCATCCAGATCACCGGGACACCGGCGTCGGCCGCCGCCTGGACGGCCCGGAAGGACTCCAGGCTGTTCGCCACCACCAGGTCCGCCTCTTCTTTCATGAAAATCTTTCGCAACCGGCCCCTGATCCGGGGATGGGTGACGATGATCTCGCGGCCGGCGAAAGCACGGGCGTAAAAAAACACCCCGGCGCCGGTCAGGGGATGTCTTTTCAAAAGCATCCCGTCCCCCGGCAGCCCCACGGCAATATCCCCGAGCTCCGTGTCTTTTAAGAGCTCCTCAACCAGTTCAGCCAGGGTGATCGGGGCGCCGTTCATGACCGAGGCATGCGAGATGAAAATGATCTTCATATACAAGTTAGCGCCTCCGGCGCAACTTGTAGTGTAAAGTGTAATGTTTAAAGTGTAATGAAACTTCCCCCTTCACACCTTACACTTCATACTACGTTATTGTGCGCCGGAGGCGCATCAGCCTCCGGCTGAAAATTCCGAAACAATAAATTTAGCCCGTTTTTAAGCAGCGAAAATAAGTTCACAAGAGCAGGAAGTCAAGCAGGTACTCCGTCAGGAAACGCCATTTGACCCGCAGGCGGAGGCGTTTCCGCTCTCTGATACCGGGGTCCCGGCGGACCGCGGCGGCCCAGAGAAGGGAGACCGAGCCGCGGATAATCGACCAGTAAAGACCGGCTAGGAAAAGGGGCTTGAAGAGCAGCTTGAACCGCGCCGTCCGGACCGCTCCCTCCTGCTTGCTGAAATAGCGGAACTGGCTCTGGAGAAACCAGTACCGGGCCCGGGCGCCGGCCTGCTCCGTGCTCCTGCCCCCTTCATGAACGATGATCGAGAGAGGATTGTACCAGAGGAGCCGCCCCGCCCCGGTCAGCCGACGGCAAAGATCGACTTCTTCGAAATATAGGAAGAATCCTTCGTCCAGCAGTCCCACCTCCTCCAGGGCCTCCCGACGCAGAAAAAGCGCCGCCCCCATCGGCTGGTCGACGACGGCCGCCCGGTCATAGGGAAAATCCAGCCGCAGGTACCGGGATCGGGCCCCGCGGAAGAGGCCGAGATCTCCCAGCAGGGTAAACTGCTGGAGGCTGCTTTTGAAGGTAGGAAAAGCGCGCACCGATGGCTGATGCCTTCCGTCCGGATAGATCAGCCGGGGGCCTCCTCCCCCGGCGGCGGGGCGGGCGTCCAGAAAGCCGACCATCTCTTCCAGGGCGCCTTCCCGGACCCGGGTATCGGGGTTGAGAAGAACCATATACCGGCCGCGGCTTCTCCGTATCGCCTGGTTGCAGGCGGCGGCGAAGCCAAGATTGGAATGGTTCCGGATCAGTTCGCTCTCCGGGAACTTCTCCCTGACCATATCCCCGCTTCCGTCGTCGGAGGCGTTATCAACCACTACAACCTCATAGCGCAGTGCCGGCCGGACCTCCCGGATGGAATCCAGGCAATCGCCGAGCGCCCTCTTCACATTCCAGCTGACTATACAGATCGAGAGATCAGGTTCTTCCATTGGCTTGTTATTCATTGTATCCAGAACAGGAGGAGCCTGTTCATAAACAAGAATGGAGTGATGGAGTAATGGAATAGTGGAGTGATGGAAAACCGGGGGACACCCAGCTGTCACTCCCATACTCCATTATTCCATCACTCCATGCCGCCCCTACCACCGACGGTCGGCAGACAGGCATCTCCTCTCGCAGAACAAAGGGCCACGATCGATTCACGACGCCGGGTTCCCGGAGAGGGTAATGAAGATTTTCTCCTGCACGGGCAACCCACCCCGGGAGAGAATATTCCCCCGGTCGTCTATTATCCGGTACTCCGTCACCCCATAGGGGAACTTTGTCAGCTCCACCCCGAACTCGGTCAATGGATAGGGGGAACGGTTCTCCATCATGATCAGGAAGACGGTCCCTTCGCGCCTGGTTTCCACCCGCAGTTTCTCCCGGGCCTGCCACCACCGGCTGAGTTCGCCGAGAGTGCAGCACCAGGTGTTTTCCTTCTGGATAACGTCTATGAACGCGTCCAGCATCTGCAGGCGTTCCGGCTGAGCGATACTGCCGATGAACGTATGGTAAACAAAAACCCCGTTCCGGGCGGTGACCCGCCGGAAGAGCGACCATGCCTTGGCATACTGCTGGGTGGGATCGATATAATCAGTAAATTCCAAAAGTTCGAAACCGGACGGGTGATAGGGATACAACAAGCCTTCGGAGAGAGAGGGCTTGAGGAGGGTGTTGAACGTCCGGGGGGGGACGATCGAGCTGGAATCATAAAGATAATCAAGCATCTCCAGAACCCGGAAGGTTTCCTGATTGGTGCAGAATGAGGGCGCCCGGAAACCGGCAGGGGGAAAGCCCAGTTTAGTCAGGAGGTCTTTCCCCTCCCTGATCCGTTCAATCTGCTCATCAAAGGAAAGGGTGAGCAGCTCCTGGCCGGCCTCCGCTCCCCGGGCCATGTCCGGCCCGTAGGTATGGTAGGTCCCCGCCTGAGCGATCTCATGCCCGTCATTCTTCAACTTCTGGAGCTCGGCCACCACCTGCGGGCTTTTATCCAGAGGATGGGTTCTGACATAATCGGGGATGACGAAGAAGACCCCCTTGATGTCTTTTTTCTTCAGAAAAAGGCGGAGAATATCGATGTCTTCGGGGGTGCTCGATCCCTCGATATAGTTGTTGGTGAAGACCGTGGCCGATTCGTAACCCCGGGGATAGATATCAACCTTGAGGTAGCGGTTCTTGATAAAAAGCACCAGCGGACCGTACATGTAGTCCTTGGTGATAAAAAAGGTATTAATCAGGATATAGACAAAAATAGCCGCGATGATCACGATGACGGCAATCGCTATCTTTTTACCCGGAATAACATCCATAGGAAACTTCTCCTCCGGAACAGACCCCCCCGGCGAACCTTTTAACCACTAAGACACAAAGACACCAAGAATAAATGAGCGCCTCCGGCACAAATTGAGTAAATTTTCACTTTTTAACTTAAAACAGATTGATAAGAAAAAAGCATAACCCAATCACGGCGGCAATGCATCTTAAAAATGGGATGTTTCTACAGCCGAAAACGTTACCGCGAGCTATGGTATTTTTATCTTAGGCGATTTCCTCTGCCTCTTATGAGACCGCCTCCCGCAGCAGCTTCTCCATACGGGGCGCCAGGATCGCGACCGAATACCGCTCCTCGACAATCTTCCTCCCCGCCCGGCCCATCTCTTCTCTCAGCGGGGCCGAGTCAAGCAGTTCTTCCAGACGCCGTCGCCATTCTTCCGGCGATCGGGCGAAGAAACCATTGACCCCCTCCCGTATCACCTCCCGGTTGGCCCCCACCGGCGAGCAGACAACCGGCAAAAAGGCCGCCGAGTACTGAAGAATTTTGAGGGCGCACTTCCCCTCGGCCCAGGGATCGTCGAAGAGGGGCATAATCCCGATGTCGAACCCGGTCAGGTCCGATACTTCTTCGTCACGCGTCCATTTTTTAACCATGACCGGAACTCCGGGGAGAAGAGGTCTGGCGTCGCTGACTATCTGGAAGGAGACCCCGGGGCGGCTCCGGATCAGGGAGGAGAGAGCGGCTTCGATCAGCGAAAGGTAGATAAAATTACTTCCGGTTCCCATCCAGCCGATCGTCGTGCCGGCGCCCGGGGCCGGATCCTCGGGAAAAGGAGTCAGATCGATCGCGGTCGGGATGACGGCGACCTTCCGGCAACGGGGAGCCGCTAAGCCCCGGAGATATTCATTCCCGGCGATGACCAGATCGGCGCCGGCGACCAGCCGCCGGAATTTCCGCCAGCGCATCCGGGAGCGGAGCCGACGGGCGTTGGAGTCACGGAACATGACCGCGTCATCGAAGTCATAGATCAGGCGGCGGGCCCGGCGGCGGAGACGGTGAAAATCGAACCGGTTGAGAAGCTTCCGGTGGAGAATAACCGCGTCGAAATCGGCGGCGGATTCCAGTATCCCTCCGCGCTCATCGCCCCCTTTCCCCAGATCGGCCACGGAGAGAGTGATCCCGACGGCGGCCAGCGGACCCAGAAACTGGAGGATCCGGAACCGGCAGCTGGGAGCGTTCCGATCAGGAACAAGAACCAATATATTCATCGTAGATATCCAGAATCTCCCTCATGTTCCGGGGATAGGGGAATTCCTCGGCCCGTAGCCTCCCTTCCTTCCCCATCTTCCGCCGCAGTTCAGGGTCGCCCAGACGGGTGATTCGGTCGGTCAGATCGGGGATATCGTTCGGCGTGGCGACGACGAACCCTTCTCTTCCGTCCTGCATGATCTCCGAGGTCCCGCAATAGGTGGTGGTAATGACCGGCAGCCCGCTGGCCATCGCTTCCAGCACCACCAGGGCGGAGGGGTCATAATAGCTGGGGTGGACGCAGATGTCGGCCGCGGCATAATAACGGGGCGGATCCTCGCTGCTGAGAAAGATCAGTCGGTCGGCCACGCCCAGCTTCCGGGCCCGGGAAGTGTATTTTTTAATCTTCCCGGCACCCAGCACGCCGACTTTGAAGGGATGGCCGGGGGAGATATCGTTGAGATAGGCCAGGGTCCGGATCAGGGACTGCAGACCCTTGAGGCGGAAATTATGGGCGACGAAGATGATAAAGATATCCCGGTCGTTCAAGCCGATCAGCTTCCTGATCTTCTCCCGGTAAAGGTTCTTATTCCGGGGGTGGAACCTTTCCAGGTCAACGCCGTTCCTGACGATCCTGACCTTCTCCGGTCTTAAACGACAGTACCGGATCAGGTCGTCTTTGACCATCGCCGAGATGGCGATCACGATATTCGCCTCTCTGATCTGCACTTTTTCTATCATGAAATAGGCTATCCTCCGCAGGCTGAACAGGTAGGTCACGACCTTCAAGATCCGTTTGTACGGCCGTTCGATGGATCGGATGTTTCCCACCAGGCCGGCCATCTGGGATCCTCCCAGAGGCTGGAAAACATCCATCCCCCAGGTTCTTCCAAACGAATGCACGATATCAAACCCCCGGTCGGCCACCTCCCGGCGACACCGGCGGGCAAAACAGACGGCCTTGGCGAAGCGGGGCACCGGCAGGCATTTCAGGAGATGGATATGGAGGTCCCCCGAGCTTTGTTTCCGGCTCTTGAGGGTAAAGATATGGACCTCGTGTTCGCCTTCGGAGAGAAGCCGGGAGAGATCGTTGACGTACTGCTCGGCGCCGCCCCGGGCGGTGATGAAATTCTCGATGCAGAAGGCTATCTTCATTATTATTTTTCCTGCGGAAAAATAATAGTAACTAAAGTTTTGCCATAATTAAATTGGAAAGAAAAAATCATGGCCGGCCGGAATGTACCTGTGCTCCCTCCCCTTCTTCGTCCCTCGGGCCTGACATCGGGCGCGCGTAAAGTCCGCCCCCCAGACGCAACGACAGCTTCCACTTCAGCAGATGGAGTCTTTCCCGCCAGCGGCGGCGCCGGAGGGCGCGGACGATACTCCGGCGGAATTCCTTATCGTCCGGGGCATAGGCGCGCAGAAAACGAAGGGGGTCGTATCTCGAGACGCCGGGAAGGGAGAGACTCATCTTCCGGAAGGAACGGTAGAGACGGAGGAGGTTTCTCCGCGCCCGACCGTTGGACGAAGCCGTCCTCCGGGCCCGGTCGAAGTCGAGGATGAAAACCCGCGGTTCACCCGGCGAATCCCGAAAAAGCAGGTTCTTGAGCTGGAGATCCCCGTGCTCGATCCCGCCAAGGTGAAGAAGAGCCACCTGCCGGGCGGCGGCCGCGATCATCCGGCGCTTTTCCCCGCGGGTACGCCCCCCGGCGGTCCGGAAAAACTCACGGTAATACGTCAGCAGGTCCACGCAGCCGGGAAGGTACACCGTAACCAGGTCGGCCCGGCAAAAATAAGAGGAGACCGGCTCCAGCAGGAGACCCGCCGGCTCGGGCGCGTTGATCCCGGCCTTCCGGGCGGCGGCGAGCATGCCAATCTCGTTCAGCGGACGCGCCGCTCCCCGGAAGAGATCTCCGGTCAGCCGACGAAGGATTCCGCCGTGATAATAATGCCGGACGACCAGATTCACCGGCCCCGCGGGGACCAGCGCAGGACGGCCCCGGCCGCGGAGTCGCCCGCTTTCCCCTCCTGCCGGGAGACCGTTTTCACAGAGCCCCCTGATCTCGTTCTCCCAGCGGTGATGAAAAACGCCGATCATTCCGCCCCCTTCCAGGCAACCGAACCCTTCCGGGAGGAAGTTCTGTATTTTCGACGGATCACGCATCGTTACACCTGATCAAGATACTTTTTCCGGCCGCCGGCGCTTTGCCGGGCGGCGGGAAAAAGTACGGAGAAGACCGCCTCCGGCCGGATCTCATCCATGCACCGGGTTGAAGAGCACCTCCGCTTGCCGCAGGGGGAGCATCCCCCGCCGGACCGGACCACCAGATCGAGGTGACGGAAAGGCCCGGTCCGACCCGGGTCCGCGGGGCCGAAGAGTCCGACGGTCGCAACCCCCAGAGCGGAGGATATGTGCATCGGGCCGGTGTCCCCGGAAACCACCGCCCGGGCAAGAGAGAAAACGGCTCCCAGCTCTTTTAACGACGTTTTCCCGGTACAGTCCCGCACTCTCCCCCCCTCTCCCAGGAGGTCACCGACCGCCCGCCCTCGGGAGATATCCTGCCTGCCCCCGGTGACAACCAGGGAGAAGGGCGTCTGATCGAGGATTATCTTGCCCAGTTGCGCCCACCGGAACAAAGGCCACCGATTGGCCTTTTTGGCGGCGCCGACATTGAAGGCGATGAAACCCCGCTCGAGGAAGGGGGCGGGGATAAGCGTTCGGGCCGCGGTCCGCGCGGATTCCGCTATCGGCACCCGGAAATGAATATCCGAAGAGGGGATCCCGAGATAGTCGGCGAACTCCAGATATTGCCGGACCATGTGCCCTCCGGGATCACGGGGGAGGATCTTCCGGTTGGTGAAAAACCAGGAGAGTTCCTTGCACCGTTTACGGTCGAAGCCCAGACGTTCCCGGCAACCGGAGAGGGCGGTAAAAAAAGCGGACCGCAGTATTCTTTGCAGATCGATCACCAGGTCCGGCTGAAAACTTTTGATCTCCGCCAGTGCCTGACGGACGGCGGTGACCCCCTCCCCTCTTTTGTAAACAATAAACCGGTCCACGGCCGGGTGCCCCTCGACGATGGGGAAGGATTTCGGCTCGATCAGCCAGCCGAGCTGCCATTCCGGCCGCGCGGCCTTGACGGCATTGACAAACGGCAATGTGTTGACCACATCCCCGATCGAACCCAGCTTGACGATCAGAATTTTCCGTGGGACCTGCATAAATAAATTAGCTCGCTGCGCTCGCAAATTTATGTAGGATCGTCCTTCACTTCGTTCAGGACTTGTAGTAGATGCAGTATCGCCTTGCCTACGGTAAGGCTTGCTAAAATGCAAGCGTCTGCCGGCCGCCAGGCAGGCGGTAAGCGATCCTACAATTCCTACAAAGAATGCCGGAGGCATTCTGATCCTACAAGTCCTGTCGCGGACCCTGAGCTTGCCGAAGGGCAGCGAAGCGAAAGGACGATACTACATTATTATTTTTAAAGTTCCCAATCGGTACTTCATTCCTCTTCACTTTGAGCTTCCTTCACCTGTTCTCCCTCCCGCAGACGGAGGTAGAGGGGCAGAGTTCGTTCCTGCCGGCCGTCGATGGCCAGGGAAATGGAATACTCCCCCGGTTTTTCCAGCCGGACCCGCTCCATGTTCAGGATCAGATTGGTGGCCACGGTCGCGGCCCCGGGTCCGAACGTTACCCGGACCCCGCCGTCCAGCGGAGGAAGAACGGCGGAACCGTCTTCGTCGATAAAAGTGATCCGGACCCGATGCTCCCCTTCCTCGATCCGGGAGAAACGAACCCGAAGAGCCAGAGCGCAATGCGGCCAGATCACGGGCAGCCGGGCGCCCCAGATGGTATCGAACGTTCCCAGCAGGTTCAATTTTCCCCGGTAGTCCGTTGCCGCGTCACAGAGAACAAATGTTTCTATCTCCATTATAAATTATCTCCTTTCAGTCGGAAATTTAGGAACTCCCTTCATGTTGAGCGAGCAGTAAATCCATTTCCCGCATCACTTCTTCCGGTGTGATCTCTTCCATGCACCTAAAATCGGTCGAGCACGTTCTTTTCAAACAGGGGCTGCAGTCGGCATCTTTATAGATGATCCGGGTCATCCTCCCCCGGGGACCGGTGGCCGCCGGATCGGTGGAGCCATAGAGACCGACAACCGGCACATCGAGAGCGGCCGCCAGGTGAAGTGGACCGGAATCGTTGGCCACAAATACCCGGCAGAGGCTGATCAGGGCGGCCAGTTCTTTCAGGTCCGTCCGCCCCACCAGGTTGATAACGCCCGGACCGGCGGTTTCGGCCGCCTCCTGCAGCAATTCCCGCTCCCCCCCCGATCCAAAAAGGAGAACGCGCATGCCTCTTTCCTTCACCAGCAGACGCGCCAGCCGGATAAATTTTTGCAGCGGCCAGCACTTGGCCGGACCGTAGCTGGCCAGGGGATGGAAACCGGCCAGGTTTTCCTCCATCCCGTCGCCGCCAGTCGCCGAAAGCTTTTCCCGGACCCGGGCGAGAAGTTCGGGGGAGATTTCCAGGACCCCCGGGGGGGCCGGATCATCGCTCTCGCAATCGTCAATGAGGTGATAGTAGTAATCGATCCGGGGGGTGTGCCGGTAACCGCGCGGGGAGACGGCTCCCCGGGTCAGGAGGAACGACCGTCCTTCCTCGGCGTAACCCCATCGGCGGGGGATCCCGGCCAGGCGGACCCAGAGAGCGGATTCGAACGACCGGGGAAAGATAACCGCCAGGTCGAACCTCCGGGATCGCAGGACCCTGATCAGATCCAGCTTTTTCTTCAGGTCGCGCGCCCCGCCCCTCAGGTCGTAGGCGATACTACCGTCCACCTCTTCCACCAGATCCCAGAGAGGGGCCAGTCCGGTGGAGGCCAGCACCGTCAGACGGGCGGCGGGAAAAAGCCGCCGGAGTTCACGCACGGCGGGGAGCGTAAATATATTGTCCCCCAACCAGTTAGGTACACGAATCAGAATATTCTTACAGTTATATTTCATACAAGCCGTCATTTTAGGTCTGATGATGCATTAAAAATCCTACTATCTTCAGCCAAAGGCTGATCCGCCTCTGGAGGAAAATACTAAATCCTAAATAATATCAAATGACCCAAACTAACAAATCCAAAACAATGGGGCTAAAACCGGCGATATTTGAAGCATTTGATCATTTAGATTTTGGATTTATTTAGGATTTCGATATTAGGATTTAGGATTTTCTGATCGAAACACTTTTCGAGTAGGGTCAGGTTATTTCTCCCACCTCCGGTGGACCCAGAACCAGAGTTCCGGTCGCTCGCGGATCTTTTCTTCAAAGACGGCGGTAAAGCGTTGTGTCAGTTCCCGGACCGCCTTTTTCACGGGGAGCCGCTCTTTCATCTCGATCGCCCGTTCGAAGACCACCTGATAGCGGCCGCCGGGCTGGAAATAGATAAACACCGGGATCAAAGCGGCGCCTGTTTTCAAGGCCAAAACCGCCGGGGCGGCCGTGGTCGGGGCCGGATGCCCGAAAAACTCGACCTCCACGCTCATCTGCCGGGCCCGTTGATCGGCCAGGATGGCTACCGCTCCGTTTTTTGCCAGATACCCGGTCATCCCGGAGACGACCTCCCGTTTCGAAAAAAGTTCCAGGCCGATCAACTCGCGCAGGTCCCTGATCATCCCGTCCACGGCCGGGTTCTTTATCTTCTGCCCGACCGCGGCGCCGCGGAAGGAGAGCAGGCGGGGCATGAACCCGAGATACTCCCAGTTGCCGAAATGAGAGATGACGAAAATGATCCCCTTTCCCCGCCGGAAGGCTTCCCGCACGTTCTCCTCTCCCCGGAGATCGAAGCAGCGGCGCCAGCCCCGGCTGACGAACGCTGGGACGGCCAGCGTCTCGACCAGGTTAAAGCCCAGCTGGCCGAAGGAGCGGCGGCCCAGGCGACGCAGTTCGTCCGCCGGACGATCCGGAAAAGCCCGGCGCAGATTGGCAAGGGCGATACTTCTATGCTTCCAATCAAAATAATACGCGGTTTCCCCCAATAAGCGACCCAAAAACCGGGCAACCCGGATCGGGAGCAGACAGATCAGCCTCCGCATTAACAGTAATAACCAGTATGAGAACACGCAATGAACCCCAAATTATTAATTGTTCAACATCGATTTCAGCGTATAGTATAATAATTTTATTTGAAAACAATATATGAATCTATTTGTACACTCCCTACCGTATGCCCTTGATTCTGGATGTCGGCTTTGGTAAAAAATACCTTTTATAACGTTGCCTTCAAGAAATTAATTGTTTTTTAAATAACAGACCCCCACTGATTCAGTCGGGGGTCCACATAAATTAGCGACTGAAAGGAGCTAATTTATAAATGAATGTGAAGCAGAAAACAGCCGCCGTCTCCACGCTGTTAAATCTCCTGCTCACGGTCCTGAAATTCGTTCTCGCCGCCGCCAGCGGCAGCCTGGTCATCCTGGCGGAGGCCTGGCATAGTCTCACCGACGTGATCACCTCGCTTTTGGTCTATTTCTCGGTCTCCCCGCGATCGGAGCAGTTTCCTTCTCCCCAGCCGAAGAAGACGAATCCGGACCAGGGCTCTTCTCCCCCGAGGGGGAGGATCGACTGGAAGAATCTGACCTTTGAGAAATGGATATCACTCGCCATCGGCTGCATCATCCTGGCCGCGGCCGCCGGGGTTGTCCACAAGGTGCTTTACTCCCCCCCCTCCCCTATTACCTCCCCCTTCCTCTTCGGCCTTTTCTTTCTTTTCTTCGCCGTCTGCTCTTTTATCGTCTCCGTCTTCGAGATCAGGATCGGGAAGAGGGAAAATTCGCCGGGTCTGATCGCCGACGGACTGCACTCGAAAGCGGACATGATCGGTTCCCTGGTCGCGGGCACCGCCATGATCGCTCTCCAGCTGGGCATCAATCAACTGGGGATCAATATCGACAAGATCGGGGCGGTCATCGTTATTGTTTTTATCCTCTCCTTCTCGTTGGAGACCTTCGTCAATTTCTGGTGGTCCCTCCACGGCCGGGCCGGCTGGAAAGACCGGGTCGCGGTCGGACTGCTGGCGGGCGCTCTGGATATGCGGACCTGGCAAGATCTGTTGCAACGCCTCAGCCGGACCGTCAACTGGGACCGGCTGGCCCCCGGATTCCGGCTCCGGCTGCGCCGGTGCGCCCTCGCCGCCCTCATTCTGGGCGTCCTGGCCGCCGTCATGCTCAGCTGCCTGACGGTGATCGGCCCCTCCGAGGAAGGCATCCGGGAACGGCTGGGCAGAGTCGTCAACCGGGGAGCGCCCCTGGAACCGGGGTTGCACGCGAAACTGCCCTGGCCCCTGGAAAAGATCATCAAAATCGACTCCCGATCGATCCGGAGAATGAACATCGGCAATACCTCCGATCCCCGGGCGATCGCTCTTCTCTGGACCAAGCCGCATGGATCGGAGGAATCATTCCTCTCGGCCGAAAATTATTTCTTCTATCCGTATTTGGTGCTTCATTACCGGGTCAAGAACATCTTCAACTACGCCTATAGCTTCCGGAAGCCGGAGGAGCTTCTCCAGAACGCGGCCGATCGGCTGATCACGGAGATATTCTCCACCCGGGTTTTCGCCGAGATCGTCACCAGCTACCGGGTGCCGATGGAGAATCGGGTCAAGGGGGAGGTGCAGAAAGAGCTGGACCGGCTCCGGTCGGGGCTGGAGATCGTCTCCGTCAACACCAAGGATATCCATCCTCCCGTTTCCGTTGCCGATTCCTATGAACAGGTCATCGCGGCGGTGCAGGAGAAAGAGGAGAAGATCAACCAGGCGCTGGGATACCGGAACAGCTCGATCCCGGAAGCCCGGGGCCAGGCGGCCAGAACCGTGATGCAGGCACAATCGTACGTCACGGATAAAAAAGAAAACGCGGCCGGAGACGCCAGCCGCTTCACCGATCGGGTGGCGGCCATCCAGGAGCATCCCGAGATCGCCCGCGCATTTCTCTACCGGGAAACGATCAAGGAGGCGCTGGCCGATAAATCGCTCGTGCTCGTCGATCCGGCGGCGGGAACCCCGGAGATCTGGATGAAGAAAGGCAAACCGGTCTTTCTGGACAGCCAGTTCTAATGAACTATACCCTGCTCGAAAGGGATTTCGAGCAGGAAATCCTAAATCCTAATTTCGAAATCCTAAATAAATCCAAAATCCAAATGATCAAATGTTTCGAATATCGCCGGTTTTAGCCCCATTGTTTTGGATTTTTTAGTTTTGGTCATTTGATATTATTTAGGATTTAGTATTTTCCTCCAGAGGCGGATCAGCCTTTGGCTGAAGATATTAGGATTTGAGAGCTTACGAGCTATTCAAATAAGCTCGATCTAAATGTTCAAGATCACATTCACGTCATTCGCAGTTTAAAAGAGGACACCATGAAAAAGTTCACCTTGCTTCTCATCATCCTGGGCATCCTGATCATCCTGGGCGCCCTGAGCATATTTACCGTCAATGAGAAAGAGATCGCCATCGTCACCCGGTTCGGCGATCCGGTCCGGATTGAACGGGAACCGGGCTGGCACTGGAAGCTTCCCGGCTTTCTGGAAAAAATCAATTACCTGGACAAAAGGATCCACGTTTTCAAATCACGCCCGATCCAGCTTCTCCTGGAAGACCAGAACCCGATCATCATGACCTGTTACGTCTGCTGGCAGATAAACGACCCCCTGGTCTTTTTCCAGGCCTTGGGGACCTCCGGTACCGCCGAAGAGAAACTGGGCGATATGGTCAATGCCCGTCTGGAGAACGTGCTGGGAGATTACACTCTCTCCCAGATCATCAACATCGATCCGGAGAAAGTCAAGCTGAACGAGATTGAGGAACGGATCCTCCGGGAGTGCAATGAACAGGCCCGGGACCAGTACGGGCTGAACGTGGTCGATCTCGGGATCCGCCGCATTACCTACCCCACCATCGTGGCCGAGGCCGTCTATAACCGGATGAAGTCGGACCGGGA
This sequence comes from uncultured bacterium, assembly GCA_963822585.1. Lineage (GTDB taxonomy): Bacteria > Auribacterota > Erginobacteria > Erginobacterales > Erginobacteraceae > CAWGIE01. The sequence goes on along the minus strand of CAWGIE010000010.1, from coordinate 185,823 downwards.
GAAGGAAGCCAAGAGATATCGCGCGGAAGGCGGGGAGGCGGCGGCCAAGATCGAGGCGGAGGCGGACATGCAGGCATCCCGGATACGGGCCGAGGCCAACCGGGACGCCGAGATCACGAAAGGAGAGGGTGACAAGGAAGCGATCAGGATCCGCGGTGAAGCGTACAGCCAGGCCCCGGAACTCTTCGACTTCCTGGATTCCCTCGATACCTACCGCAAGATCATCGGGCGGGAGACTACCCTGATCCTCTCCCTCGACTCCGATCTCTTCCGTTTTCTCCTGCCGGGCGACACGGCGCCGGCCGGAGCGTCCGGGAAGGCCGCCGGAGAATAAAAATCCATCATGACAGAGAATGAACAGAACATTCCGACTATCGGGAACGAATTGAAGAATGCCGTTTTCGGCAGCCGGCGTTTCGTCCGCTGGCTCCTGCTGGGCGTCGTCATCTTCTACCTCGGCTGGGGGTTCTACACCATCAGAACCAATGAACTGGGGGTCGAGGAGATCCTGGGGAAAGTGGTCGACCGGCGGGTCCCCCCGGGGCTTCACTACACATTCCCCTGGCCTTTTAGCCGGATATACAAGGTCCCGGTGAAACAATCGAAGAGCCTGACGGTGGATGATTTTTATCAGGACAACGAGAACGGTTCCCGGGCCGATATCTTCTACAAGCTGACCGGTCTGGAGTCCTATTCTCTCTCCGGGGACAACAACACCGTCGAGGTGAAGGTGGTCGTCCAGTACCGATTCTCCGATCCCTTCGACTACCTTTTCGGCGCCACCCAGAAAGAGTCGCTCCTCCGGGACATTATCTGCCAGCAAATCATCCATCTGCTGGCGGCCAGGCCGGTGGACATCATCCTCACCACCGGGAAGGATGAAATCAAGGAGCGGCTCCAGGCGCTGGCGCAGAAAAAGCTCGATGAGAACCGGTCCGGGATCGCCATCGATCGGGTGGACATCAAAGGCATCCGACCTCCCTCCGTGGTCCAGTCTTATTTCGACGACGTGATCAACTCCCAGATCGACAAGAAGAAAATGGAGAGCCGGGCTGAATCGTACGCCACCGAGGAGATCGCCCGGGCGCGGGCGGATGGCGACCGGAACCGGAAGGAGGCCGCGGCCTACCGCGATAAATCGATCCAGGCGGCGAAAGGGGAATCGGAACGCTTCCTGAAGCTGCTCTTCGAATACAGCAAGGTCCCCGGAATCACCAGGAAACGCCTCTATCGGGAGTTCGTCCGGGAATGCCTGAGCGGGACCGGCAATATCTTTCTGGTCGACCGCGAGGGAAACGCCCTCCCCGCCGACCTCCGCATCTTCCCTGGGAATTAGCTATTCCCAATGAAGCTAAATCATTTGAAACCACGAAGGACACGAAGGTCACGAAGATCTTTAAACAATAAGATCAACCTTACCTTGTTTTGATTATCCTTCGTGTTCTTCGTGAACTTCGTGGTGATTTACTTCGTTGTTGCGGGAAAAATCGTAAGAATACCTCTAGGAGCAAGGTATAGTTAACGTTTATTGATTTCTTTCCCGCAGGAAGCGGAGCAGCTCGGTATCGAAGACATCCCCTTCCTCCACGCTGTCGATCCTGACCCGGATCGCGAAGACCGGCATCTTTCCGCGGGGGAGACGCGGAAAACGGACGGCGTCTTTTTCGGTGGTGAGCAGGATCTCGGCCCCTTTCCTCTGCGCCCGGTTCAGGATATCGATCAGTTCCTGCTGAGTATAGAAATGATGGTCCACGAAACGGCGGGAGTAGATGACCGTGGCACCCAGTTCGGAGATCATCCGTTCGAATCCCTCGGGGCGGGCGATCCCGGCCAGGGTGGCCACTCGGGAACCCCGAATAAAATCCAGGGATGTCTTCAATGACGTCCGGACGTCGTAGAAATACATCGGCCGGTGGCGGCACTCCATGATCTCGGCCCGCTGATTATATCGCCGCAACTCCTTTTTCAACTCCTCCTGGGCGCCCGCGGCGGCTTTCGTGATCAGGATCAGGTCAGCCCGGGAGAGGTTGCGGGGAGGTTCCCGCAGTATCCCGCGGGGGAAGAGATGACCGTTGCCGAACGGGAGGCCGGCGTCGACGAGAACGATATTCAGATCTCTCTTCAAGTCGAGATGCTGGTATCCGTCATCGAGGATGAGGGTATCGGCCTTCAGCCGGCGGATCGCGTACCATGCCGCCTTGACCCGGTTCCGGTTGATCAGGACCGGAACATTCTTCAGGTTGGTGGCCAGCATGTACGGCTCATCCCCCGCGACCCGTGAATTGAGCAGAATATTCTGGCCATCGGAGACCACCCGGGTAGTGGGGGCGCCCAGTATCTTCTCTTTCAGGCGCCGCCAGCGCGGTCCCGTCTTTCTCCGGTACCCCCGGCTGATAATCGCGACTTTCCTTCCCCGGGAATGCAAAAGATTCGCCAGCCGTTCCACCACCGGGGTTTTCCCGGTCCCCCCCAGGGTGATATTGCCGACGCTGACGACCCAGGCCGTTACCGAACGAGACCGGAATATCCGAAGGCGGTAGAGGAGGAAACGCATCTGGATGACGGCCAGGTAAAGCAGAGAAAACGTCCAGAGGAGCCCCTGGAAGAGCCGGACGGGGAAGCCTTTCTTCTCCCCTCCCAGCACCTTCAGATAATATCTTTCGATTCTTTCCCTGGTATTCATTATAAATTAGCGGCTTCGCCTCTAATTTAGCAAATTTTCGCTTTTAAAACACAAAACAGATTGATAACGGCCCGAAAATTAGTTCGCAACCAACTGTTTAATCCATAACGGGAAGCCCTTAGCCTGGATTATTCATGAAAAGTGAAAAATTTCAATTTTCGTGAATGACCCGGGATATCAGCTCCCGGTTCTTCCCACTGGCGCCGCCCAGGCCTTCCACCACCCGGCGGGCCTTCCCGCCCATTATTTCGCGCTTTTCCGGATCGGAGAGAAGCTCGGCTAGCCGGGCCGTCAGATCCTTGGCATCGCCGATCATGATCGCTCCCCCCGCCGCGACCAGAGCGTCGGCGATCTCCCGAAAGTTCTCCATCCGGGGCCCGAAAAGCACCGGCCTCAAAAGCGCGGCGGGCTCGATCGGGTTCTGCCCTCCCCCCCCGCGGAGGCTTCTCCCGATAAAGACGACGGCGGCCAGCCCATATAGTGAGGATAATACCCCCAACCGATCGAGGATCACAACATCTGCTTTACGGCCCGGGGCCCCGGCGGGCAGCCGGGAGAAAAGAACGCTGTTCTCCCCTCGGGAACGGAGGGAGGATGCAACCGCGGGGACCCTCTCCAGATGACGGGGCGCCAAAATCAGCCGCAGCCCCGGAAATCGGGGCCGGAGTTCCCGGTATGCCTGATACAGAATCACGTCCTCGCCTTCGAACGTGCTCCCCCCCACGATCAGCAATTCGCTTCCGTCCAGCCCCAGCCGGGTCTTCAGATCGCTCTGGACTTCCGGGGCCAGAAGAGGACCGGGGAGAGAATCAAACTTGGTGTTTCCGGTCACCGCCACCCGGCCGGGACGAGCGCCCAGGCGCTTGATGCGGACCGCGTCTTCTTCCGTCCGCATCCCGAAGGCGGCGATCATCTCCAGCAGCGGCCCGATCAGGAAACCGATCTTTTGGTACCCCCTGAAGGACGAGGCGGAAATCCTTCCGTTAACAATGATGATCGGCACCCCCTTCTTCCGGGCGGTCATGATCATGCCCGGCCAGATCTCGGTTTCGATCAGGATCAATACCCGGGGGGATATCCGGCGGATCAATTTCCCGACGATACATCCCAGGTCGAGTGGGGAGAGGACGGCGATCGCCCGGCGGCCGAGCTTCTCCCGGGCGACCGCCCGGCCGGCCGCTGTCTGGCAGGTCAGAACCAGCGAGTCGTGGGGAAACTCACGGGCCAGGAGTTCGATCAACGGCAGGGCGGCATGTACTTCCCCCACCGAAGCCGCCTGAATCCAGATGGAACGCCGTCCGGAAAGCTGTTTCCCGCGGGGACCGTAAAACCCCAGCCGCTCGCCGAGTCCGGCCCGGAAACGACGGGTAGTGGCCATCCGGACCAGCAAAAACGGGAGCGCCAGCAGCAGTCCCATCGAGAACAAATAATTATAGATCAGATAATACATAGAACTTAGCCCTCACTTTGTTCGGGCGACATTCGGGTTAAAAGGTTGCGGTTGCGCTGCTCGAATCGGTTGCGGGGAACGGTTGCGGGGCGAGCCCCACGTAACCGTACACCGTTCAACGTTTCGAGCTGCGCAACCGATCAACGATACCCAGGAATTTCGATTCATTGAAATTCCGAAGCAATAAATTACCGCCTTCGGCGCTACTTTATACAACTCTAATGAAAAAACCCCCGGCTTGACAACAGGAATAAATCGGGTTAACGTGCTCTCTATCGCGTCACCCGCTATTCCGCGCATGATGAAGGATATCGCTTTCAAGCTGAAGCTGCTCAAGACCTGCATGGTGATCATCATCGTGCTGATCTCCATCCTCCTGCTGGAACTCTTCGCCGCCCGCCTGATCCCGGCGCCCGACAATTTCTATATCTGGCCGCCCGGGATGGAAAGAATCTTCGCTCCGGACCAGAAGATTCTTCCCGGGACCAGCCCCCGGGTCTGGTTCCGCACCAACTCCTACGGACTGAGAAGCTACAATCCGGCTCCCAACGACGATTACCGGCTCCTGGTTCTGGGAGGGAGCGCGGCCGAATGCCTCTATCTGGACCAGAGAGTCACCTGGCCCCGGCTGATCATCTCCAACCTGGAAAAAGAGCAGCCCCGGCTGCAAGTTTGGGTCGGCAACGGCGGACGGAGCGGCATGAACAGCCGGGATCACATCTGCCATCTCAAATACCTTCCTCTCCAGCCCCTGGCCCTTGACGTCGACGCCGTCATCGTTCTGCTCGGAGTCAACGACCTCCTGCTCCGGCTCCGTCAGGGAGAAGCCTATGACCCTCATTACCTGGAACAGCCGGAAGCGGAGAGCCGTCAGCTCGACCACGCCTTTCTCTTCGTCCCTTATCAGTTTTCCCTCCCCCCTCCTCCCTTTTATAAAAAGACCGGCCTCTGGAGAGTGGCAAAACGGATCGGGAGACGATTTTTCTCCGAACGCCCCCAGGATTCCCGGGGAAAGATCGTCGCTCTCTGGCGCGAAAACCGCCGGAATTCCCCTGACCGGATCGATCAACTCCCGGATCTGGGGCCGGCCCTGCGGGAGTATCTCTCTAATATCCGCGAACTGATCGACCTCGCCGCCCGGAAAGACGTTCGGCTCATCTTTGTCACCCAGCCCGCGCTCTGGAAGAAAGAGATGACGCCCGAGGAAGAAAACCGGCTCTGGATGGGAGGGGTGGGACCGTTTAAAACCAGCCGGGGGCAGCCTTACTATACGGCCCGGGCGCTCGCGGACGGCCTGGAGAGATACAATCAGCTCGTGGTCAGTTTCTGCCGGTGGCGGGGGATGGAATGCATCGACCTGGCCGCGGTCTTCCCCCGCACCACCGACGTGTTTTATGACGATTGCCACCTGACCGTTCAGGGTTCGAATCTGGTCGCCCGGGAAATCAGCCGCTATCTTTTACAACACCCTCCCTGGGCGGAACCGATATCCGGGGAGGAAAAATAAACAATCCACACCCCGCTCGAAAAGGATTTCGAGCGGGAAATCCGAAATCCTAATTTCGAAATCCTAAACAAATCCAAAATCCAAATGACCAAATGTTTCAAATATCGCCAGTTGTCGCCCCGTTGTTCTGGATTTTTTTAGTTTGAGTCAGCCTCCTTCGCCATAGTAGCCTTTTGGCTACGGCGGCTGAATTTGATATTATTAAGGATGTAGAGATTAGGATTTGAAAGCTTACGAAATTTTCGAGTAAGCTCTCGTCATGAATGCGGTCCCTGTATCTTTCGTCATTGTTCAAAACTAACCTGATTTTTAAATTGGGTTCAAGAAAAGGAGGTCAGTGATGCTCTGGATTCCCGTTATTCTTTTTGCCGTCCTCATTATCTGGGCCATCTCCGCCTATAATGGGCTGGTTCGGCTCCGCCAGCAAGTGAAGAACGCCTGGAGCCAGATCGACGTCCAGCTGAAGCGGCGCTACGATCTGATCCCGAACCTGGTGGAAACCTGCAAGGGCTACATGAAGCACGAGAGGGAGGTGCTGGAGAACGTGACCCGGGCCCGGACCCAGGCGATTGATGTCACTGGCGGCGCCGCCGAACAGGCAAAAGCGGAAAACTTCCTCTCCCAGACCCTCCGCTCTCTCTTCGCGGTGGCGGAAAACTATCCCCAGTTGAAGGCCAACGAGAACATGCTCAAGCTCCAGGAGGAGCTGACCACCACCGAGAACAGGATTTCTTTCGCCCGGCAGCATTATAACGACCAGGCGATGAAGATGAACACCCGGATCCAGGTCTTCCCGACCAACCTGATCGCCGGGACCTTCGGGTTCACCGGGGTAGAGTTCTTCGAGGTCGAGACTCCGGAAGAGAAAGAACCGGTGAAGGTATCGTTCCAGTAACTGTTGCCCCGGGCACCTGCTATCCGGCTAATTCACGCGAGGGGAGAAAGCGAAATGGAGTGATGGAATAGTGGAGTGGTGGAGTAATGGGTATCGAAGGCCCCGTTTTTCCAACACTCCAACACTCCAACACTCCATCACTCCTCTTAGCTATTTTCAAAAAAACGGGGCAAATCGTATGTACTCGGAAATCTCTCAAAACAAGCGCAACTCCCTCATCCTGGTCGTCGTCTTTGTGGCCGCGGTTATCCTCCTCGGCTACATCTTCGGCCGGGTGGCCGGCTTCGGACCCTACGCCGTCATCATCGCCTTTGTCTTCTCGGTCGCCATGGCCCTGACCGGCTATTACCGGGGGGACCGGATCGTGCTGGCGGTGAGCCACGCCCGGCCGGCCGATCGGGCACAGTATCCCCAGCTCTATAACGTCGTGGAGGAACTGACCATCGCCTCCGGCCTCCCCATGCCCGCGCTCTACATCATTACGGACGACGACGCTCCCAACGCCTTCGCCACCGGAAGGGATCCCGCTCACGCCTCGATCGCCGTCACCACCGCGCTCCTGCGGCGTCTCGACCGGGCCGAACTCCAGGGGGTCCTGGCTCATGAACTGAGCCACGTCGGCGATTACGACATTCTTTTCGCCACCCTGATCGGCATCCTGGTGGGGATGGTGGCCCTGATGTCCGATTTCTTTCTCCGCTACACTTTCTGGACCGGCGGGGGGCGGCGAAGGTCAAGCGGCAGTTCATCGGGAGGAGGCGGAATCCTGATGGTGGTGGCCCTGGTTTTGGCTATTCTGGCGCCCCTCTTCGCCCTGATCATCCAGCTGGCCGTCTCCCGCCAGCGGGAGTACCTGGCCGACGCCCAGGCCGCCCTGATGACGCGGTACCCGGAGGGCCTCGCCTCCGCCCTGGAGAAGATATCCCGGAACCCGGGGGTGCTGGAAGTATCCAACCGGGCCACCCAGCATCTCTACATCGTCAGCCCGATCAAGTCAATCCGGGAAAAGAAAAGAGAGCTCCCTGTTCAGCACCCATCCTCCGGTCGAAGAACGGATCAGGCGGCTGCGGGGAATGGCGGGGACAGCCAAGATAGAACAATAACTAATAGTAATCGGTAATCAGTGATCGGTAATCAGAGATCGGTGTTGCATCGGGCAGCAGCGGACCGATTACCGATTACCGATTACTGATTACCGGCTAACCGACCACCGGGAATTATGTTCATTTTGGCGATATCCTTTCTCCTTTCGTTTTTACTCTTAATCATTCACCCCGCAAGAGAAGATCCGACACCCCAACCCGCCCGGGAATGGATCGTCTTCGACTCCGACCGGGACGGCAACCGGGAGATTTACCTCTGCGGACCGGAAGGTGAAGACATCCGGCGGCTGACCGCGGATCCGGCCGCCGACGAATCCCCTCGACTCTCCCCCGATAAAACCAGGGTCATCTTCGAATCGGACCGGGACGGAAACGGCGAGATCTACCTGATAAATATCGACGGGAGCGGCCTCACCCGCCTGACCGACCACCCGGCCCGGGACTGGTCTCCCGCCTGGTCCCCCGACGGCCGGCGGATACTCTTCTGCTCAGACCGGGACGGTTCCGAAAACTTCTATACCATGGACCCCGCAGGCAGCGATCTCAAGCAGCTGACCCGGTACCGGGACGAAGGAGCGCGTTTCGGGGCGGTCTATTCTCCGGGGGGTGATCGCCTGGCATTTACCCTGAAGTCGAAGCCGGGCCGGCGCTGGCGGGCGGCCGTCATGGACCTTGCCGATCTCTCGGTCCGGGAATTCTGCGGCGGCCCCGGAAATTGCCACCCCGGGTGGTCGCCGGACGGGGAAACCGTCACCTTGGTCCGGCACATCGACCGGCCCAACACCGAGATATACCTCCATAGTCTCTCTTCCCGGGAACTGACCCGGCTGACCGACAACCCGGCCAAGGACTACTTCCCCGTCTTCTCGCCGGACGGAAAGAAGATCCTCTTCTCCTCACTGCGGGATACCGGGCGCTGGCAGCTTTTTCTTTATGATCTCGAGCGGGGGACCGTCCGCCCGTTCATGACCAGCCCGGGTAACGACCGCCTCCCCCATTGGCGTTAACCCGATTTATTGATAAATCGGGTTAATTATTCTGGTTCAAAAGAATGAATGGTATTATATTTTGATAAAATCAGGCCGCTGACGTGTCGCTTTTTTGTCCTGATCATTTTTCAAATCAAAAATTTTTCGAAGAAAAATTTTATTTCGAAGAAAAATTTTAAAATGGAACTTAAACGCACACTGGGAACCGTCGGCATCTTCAGCATCGCCGCCGGGGCGATGATCAGCTCCGGGCTCTTTGTCCTCCCCGGGCTCGCCTTCGCGCGGGCCGGACCGGCCGTCATCCTCGCCTATCTGCTGGCTGGGCTTCTTATCATTCCCAGTCTCCTTTCCAAGGCGGAACTGGCCACGGCGATGCCCAAATCGGGGGGGACCTACTTTTTCATCGAGCGCAGCCTGGGTCCCCTGGCCGGGACGCTGGCGGGGCTGGCGAACTGGTTCTCGATCAGCTTCAAGAGCGCCTTCGCGCTGGCGGGGATGGGAGCGTTCGGGATCTTGATCTTCCCCGGCATCACCGAGTTCCAGATGGATCTGATCGCCGTCTTCTTCTGTCTTGTCTTCACCGCCGTCAACATTATTTCAGTCAAGCACGCCGGACGGTTCCAGATCTGGCTGGTTTTGGCTCTCCTGGGGGCCCTCATCCTTTTTTCCGCCGTCGGGATCCAGAGGATCCAGCTCGATCACTTCAAGAACTTCGCCCCGGACGGTATGAAGGCCGTCTTCGCCACCGTGGGTCTGATCTTCATATCCTACGGCGGCCTGACCAAGGTCGCCAGCGTGGCCGAGGAGACCATCAACCCGGGGCGGAGTATTCCCCGGGGGATGATCGCCGCCTATGTCGTGGTCGGCCTTCTTTACATCGTCGTGGTCGGGATAACGGTCGGGGTATTGCCGGCGCCGGTTCTCAGAAATTCCCTCACCCCGATCTCCCTGGCCGCCCGGGCCCTGATGGGGACCCCCGGGATGCTTATTCTTGCCGGAGCGGCCATGATCGCCTTCATCACCACCGCTAATGCCGGAATCCTCGCGGCCTCCCGGGCCCCGATGGCGATGAGCGCGGACAGTCTCCTGCCCCCTCTTTTCAAAAGAACTCACCACCGGAGCGGGACGCCGATAACCTCCATCCTCGTCACCGCGGCCTTCATGATCTGCGTGATCCTCTTTCTCGATCTGGAGAACCTGGTCAAGACCGCCTCCACCATGATGATCCTTCTTTTCATGAGCGTGAACCTCAGCGTCATTATCATGAGGGAGAGCAAGATCCACAGTTATCGCCCCCTCTTCCGGTCCCCCTTCTATCCCTGGATACAGATTGGAGCGATTATCATCTACGCGTTCCTTATTTTCGAGATGGGAGCAGTCCCCCTGCTCATCACCGGGCTCTTTGTCATCGTAGGCATCTTCTGGTATCTCATCTACCCCCGGAAGGGGGTCCGGCGGCAATCCGCCCTGATGCACGTGGTACAGCGGGTGACCGACCGGGAACTCCTTCAGCCCACGTTGGAGAACGAGCTGAAAGATATCCTGATGCAACGGGACGAAATTATCGAAGACCGTTTCGACCGCCTGGTAAACGTCTGTCCGGTGATCGACTTCCCGGAGGCGATATCATCCGGGGAGGCGTTTCGGGAGATCGCCCGCGCGCTCTCACCGCTGCTGCACCAAGACGAAGACTCACTGGTGGGCATGTTCCGGGAACGGGAAGAACAGTCCTGCACCGTCATCCACCCCGGTCTTGCCATCCCTCACATCCTGATCGCGGGCGAGAAAGTATTTCACCTCCTCCTGGTCCGCGCCCGGAAAGGCATCTCCTTCCCCTGCGTGGAGCGGCCGGTGCACGCCATGTTCGTTCTCATCGGGTCCAGGGACGAGAGGAATTTTCACCTGCGGGCATTGATGGCCATCGCCCAGATCGCTCACGGGTCCGACTTCGACCGACGGTGGCGGGAGGCGACGGGGGAAGAGGAACTGCGGCACATCCTGCTCCTTTCCCGCCGGAAACGGGAGGGAGGGGTTAAAAAATGAACGTCCAACGTTCGAACGTTCAACATTCGAACGTCCAACGATCCAGAGGCGAACCCCCATATCCGCCCGAATAACCAATGACCAATCTCCAATAACCAATATCCAAATGTCGAATGGTATAGTTGAATAATGGAAGTCGGCCATTGGGAATTGGGCATTCATGTAGGGCTGCACGATGAGGGAACCATCAGGGAAATCAGGTTAATCAGGTGCTCATATAGTATACTTTTGCGAATTTTGCGCCTTTTTGCGGCTGATAAAAAGGGGGCGCGGCGGGGGATGAAAAACTGAACGTCGAACATCGAACGCTCAACTTCGAACGTCGAACGAGTCGGTTGCGTAAACTTTTTCTTTGCGATCTCCGCGTCTATGCGGTTCAAGAAAGAGGGCGCGGCGGGGGATGAAAAACTGAACGTCGAACTTCTAACTTCCAACTTCGAACGTCCAACGATCAAGATATTTTTATATCTATCTTAGTGTCTTAGTGTCTTTGTGGTTATTAAAGAGGGCGCGGCGGGGGCCGTCAGTGAACATTAGTATAATCAGTGGACGAGACAGGAGGAACGGATGAAGGGAAGCCGGGAAGGATACCAGTGGTTCGTCGCCGGGGACATCAGCGGTTTTTTCGGCATGATCTCCGACAATATGGCCGTCCTGGCCTTTCTTGCCGGCATTCTGATCTACGCTTTTGATTTCCCCGCCGATATCGTTTACAAGCGGATGATACCGGGGACGGCTTTCGGAGTTCTTTTCGGCGATCTGATCTACACCTGGCTGGCCTTCCGCCTGTCCCGGAAGACGGGCAACAGGACCGTCACCGCAATGCCGCTGGGTCTGGACGCGCCCTCCACCATCGGGATCGCCCTGGCCGTCCTCGGACCCGCCTTTGTCGCCTTCAAGAAAGACGGCCACTCGGTGACCGACGCCGCCCTGATGACCTGGTACCTGGGAATGGCGACCATGGTCATGATCGGCGCCTTCAAAGTCATCACCTCCTGCTGCGGGAACTGGGTCGCCAAGATCGTCCCCACCGCGGGGCTTTTGGGTTCGCTGGCCGGGATCGGCCTCCTCCTGATCGGTTTCATCCCCCTGGCGAATATCTTCGGCCTTCCCATTGTCGGCCTGATCGCGCTGGGACTCGTTCTCTATTCCCTGGTCGCGAAACTGGAACTGCCGGGAAAGATCCCCGGTGTTTTCGCGGCAGTGATTCTCGGCACCGTCCTCTATCACGTCCTCGGCTCACAGGGGATCCTGGCCGGGACCTATTCCCCTCCCTCGACGCATTTCTATTTCGGGTTGCCTCTCCCTCACCTCGGCTTCATAAAAGGGCTGGTCCCCGCGCTTACCTACCTTCCAATCGCCATCCCTTTCGCCATCCTCACCGTGGTCGGGGGGATCAACGTCACCGCCAGCGCCAAGCTTGCCGGCGATGACTATAATACCCGTTCCATCCTTCTCACCGAGGCGATCTCCACGCTGGTCGCCGGAGTCTGCGGCGGCGTCGCCCAGTCCACCCCCTATGCCGGCCAGCCGGCCTACAAGCGGATGGGCGCCCGGGCCGGCTATACTCTTTTAACGGGGCTCTTCATCGGGATCGGCGGAATGATGGGGTACTTATCGTTTTTCCTCAACCTGATACCGGCCGCGGTCCTGGCCCCGATCCTGGTCTTCGTCGGCATCGATATCGTCTCCCAGGCATTTACCGATTCGCCCAAACGGCATGCCCCGGCCGTGATCCTGGCCATGTTTCCCACCATCGCCCGGCTCCTCTCGATCAAATACGAGACCGCGACCATCATCTCCGCCGATCACCTGAGACACCTCATCTCCGAAGCGGGGACGACCATCCCCGATGTACTGGTCACCCTCGCTCTCGGCAACGGCTTCATCCTCACCGGTCTCCTCTGGGGGGCTTTCCTGGCCGAGATGATAGACAGGAAGTTAAAGCTCAGTTCACTCTATCTCGTGGTCATCGCCTTGATGACCTTTTTCGGGATTATCCATTCCGCCACCATCGATGGTGAGATATACCTGCCCTGGACGCTGGACGCCATCCCCCGGCAGGTCCCCTATCATTTCGCCGTCGGGTATCTGCTGGTAGCGGCGATGCTCTTTATCTTCTCTTTTACGAAAGCCGCGCGGCACAAGACCCCGGGCGCCCTGGAGTAGAAAGTGCGATCCATGCAGCTGAAGATGGCCGTCACCGACCTCGATGGCACCCTGCTCCGGAGCGACCGGTCCGTCAGTAAACGGGATTATGAAACCCTGGTCGAACTCGGCCGCCGGGGGGTCACCCGGGTGATCGCGACCGGCCGGTCCCCCTTCTCCTTGCGGAAGGTGCTCCCGCCCTCCTTCCCGGTCGATTATGTCATCTTCTCTTCCGGGTGCGGCATCTTTGACTGGCCGGAGCGGCGCCTGTTGCGGGCGTATCACCTGTCGGGCGCCGAGGTAACGAAGCTCTCCCGGAAGCTGATCGCCGCCGGGGCCGATTTCATGGTCCACGATCCCATCCCCGAAAATCACCGCTTCTCTTTTCACGGGGAGGGACGGGGCAACCCGGACTTCCACCGCCGGATCCGCCTTTATCGCCGCTGGGCGGCGCCTCTGGAAGAGTCCCCGGGGATGGAAAAATCCTGCCAGATCGTCGCCGTCTTTCCCGAGACCGGGTATGACTTCTTCCTCCGGGTCCGGCAGGGAATGTCCGGCGTCGCCGTGATCCGGACCACCTCCCCCCTCGACCACCGGTCGCACTGGATGGAGATTCTTCCCGAAGGGGCAGGCAAGGACCGGGCCGCGGCCGGGCTGGCGGAGACGATCGGGGTGGCGGCAAAGAACGTGATCGCGGTCGGGAACGACTACAACGACCTGCCCCTCCTGCGCTGGGCGGGGGCCGGTTTCGCCGTCGCCAACGCCTGCCGGGAACTGAAAGAAGAATTTCCGGCCGTCGCCGCCAACGATGATGACGGCTTTTCGGAGGCGATCGGGAAGGCCCTGCTGTCCGATTAAGCACGCGCGGTGAGACTTCGGTCACTCGCGAACGATATCCAGTCAGCCGCGGCAATAATCGCGGGCGGCATTCGTTTGTTTAATGATTCTGCTTTCTCTTGCCGCAGGGCTCTGTCTCGAATTTCTGGCGCCATCCTCTTGCCTCGCGGCGTAATCCGGCTCCGGAAACCTTTCCCTTTGACGACGTAGTCTCCGGCTTCAATACACTGCCGGGAACGGATCTCCCTCGACACCAATCCGTCTATGGTCTTTCCTGCCGGCGGCATTATTTCCTATGCTTGTTCGGCGCGCGGCGCCGCGATTAGAAAGCCATCATGAGAATCCGAATGCCGACGAAGATCAGAGCGACCGCCAAACCGCGGATGATCCACATCCCATGCACGCGGGAGGAAACCGCCGCTCCCACCTGTGCCCCCAGCATGACACCGATACCCAGAGCGATCGTCCGCCGGAGGCCGCCTTCCGAAAATGAACCGGTGGCAATATGGACAATCGTCCCGGTCAGAGCCATGATGGCCAGAACGAAGTGAGAAGTCGCGGTAGCGACGTGCACGGGGAAGTTAAGCACACGAACGAGGACCGGCACATGGACGATGCCGCCGCCGATACCAAGCAAACTCGACACATATCCGACAAACAAACTCCATCGCATTCCCAATCCCAGGTTATAGGAATAGGCATGCGCCGTGCCGTTTGCCTCAACCACCTTTCTGACCATCTGCCGCTTGCTTTTTCTCTCGATGGGTTTCCCCTCATCGGGCCGGTGGAAAAAGAGATAGGCTGCCGCCGAAACCATCAACAGACCAAAGCCGGCGTTGAACAGGCGCCGAGGAATGTAGTCCGTGGTCAGGGCGCCGATAATCGCCCCGGGTATGGTGGCGGCGGCAAAGAGCAGCCCGGATTTGTAGTCGATGCGCTTCATCCGCGCATAGGCCCCTGAGCCGGACAGGGCGTTGAAGAAGACGACGGCAAGCGAAATGGCGGTAATGGTATTCGGATTCGCCCGGGGATATAACAGAAGCAACACGGGCACCAGGACGAATCCACCGCCGGCCCCGATCAGCGTTCCCAGGGCGCCCACCGCCACTCCCAGCGGGATAAGCCATAAAAAGTTTTCCATCGATCGTCTCTAACCCCTCTTTCGCTTCTCCTTTAGTCCACGCTGCTCCCGCATAAGGACAAGCCGCAGGTTATATTCATTTCTGCAATTGGTCGGCAACCGATCGATTCAGGGCAGTGCGGGCCGCGATGAGTTTTTTATACTTTGATTCTATCTTTTCGAGGTTGCGAGACAGGACAGCGTGCAATAAATCGCCTTCCATTTCAGCGACATCGATTCTTTCATAATAATCCATGGTCTCTTTGAGGTGCGCGATAACGATCTGGCCGGTCAGGATCGGGTGGTTGTTCGTGACATTCGCGTCCTCAAACCGTGTTCCATGCTCCAGCTCAACTTCCAATCCCTTGCGGAAAGCCTCCCGGGGGATTTCCATCCCCCTGGTATTCACGATCTTAAGAATCGCGGATGCTTCTTCTTCTGAAACGGTCGGCTCCGTGATCGTGGACCAATCCCTCAAACCGATTTCGTCGCAGACTCTTTTTACTTCCTCGGCAGTGATATACTCCGGCAGTTTCATGTTTCCCTCCTTTTATGTTTGTTCAACATTCCTATTCAACGGCGACGCGGAGCCTTGTCCGCTGCAACCGGTTGTCCGGTCATTCATCCAGAATTCAAATTCTTTAATATCTTCTTTGCCAACGATTCTTTAATTACGGCATGGATGATCGCTGAACTGATTCACCCACAGCGTAATCCCGAAAAATAGCTTCGCTATCTCGGGGTAAAAGCCGCGGGATTTAAGGGGGATGGCACTGGATTCCGACGTGAGCGCTCCGGCGCCGAAGGGGGACCGGCCGTGAGCGCATTAGGATCGAGAATGCCGTCGGGGCATCCGGACAAACTGAAGCCAATGGTTCGACGGTTCTTAATCTTGAAGCTCAAAAGTTGCCAATACCGTGGCCTTGATCTCGATCTGTTTCGAGTCTGTGCTCAGGTACTTCGTCGGATACTCCGTCGCCTTTTCGCCAAACACCATCCTCTGGGACCATAATGTCGTCGATTGGCACCCGATAGAACACAACGGCCCAACACTCTTCCCCGCGTATTGCGCCGTTTTTTCTGCTTCCTTGCGGGCATCCGCAAACGCGTCCTTATTTAATTCTTCCTCGATTGCTGCTCCATCCCGGACGCCATAGACCACGGTTCCACGCACTTCGCCCGAGTAGTGCGTCATACTATCGCGAGCCAGAATCGCTCCCGCTCTGATTGCGGCATCAATAATTTCATACGCCAAGGTTGAATCCGGCGGGATAGCGATCATCAATCGCTTGGATACCTGCGGCCTTGGGGGAGTGCTCTGTTGGTCGCTGCTCCAGGTGCGAGAACTTTTTTCTCCGACATCAATTGTTGTTACGGCAATGTCGATGATGTTAGTTCGTCCTTCCTTGACGGCCTTGAGAACTGTCTCAACATTGTCGTCTGCTTTCTTGGCCGCATCTGACATCAGCACGCCGTCTCCGTTCACGTAGAGCGTGATGTACGCGACATCCGGTTTGAGTTGTTTGGTGGCTGAACCAGAGACTGATATCTTGGAGCAATCATCCGCCCATGTTGTGTGAGCTATTCCCGCGATCAGCAGGGCAATCAACACGGTCATTCGATATGCATTCATTTTTTGCCTCCTTTATTGTTGAACGTCAGCCTGCGGCAGAGGCGTGAGAATGATGTCGGCTTCCTTCATGTCTCATAGTCCTGATTGCTTTCTCTGACCATGTCAGGGGTGTAATCGGGCTCGGAATCGCCGTAGGCTGAGCACAGAGTCGCAGCCGACCCCTCAAGCCACTCCCGCCGTTCCGCGTCCTGCTCCGCGGATTCGGCAACCACGACGAACACCTTCTTGCCCCGTTTTGCGGTGATGGGCTTTGTCAACTCCAGATGGGTTGCGTCCATTACTTTTGCTTCGATGAGTACCATGTAAATTTCCTCCACAATGTCGCTATAAAGATTACCACAAGACAGTTCTGAAGCGTTCGCCGTTTTTTTTGAATCTTTCCCACTTCAGTTTTCCCCTGCACTTATTGCAGATCAAGGATCTTGAATGCTTTTTCATGAACACTCCACCACAACTTCGCCGATGCAATATAGCGAAGCCGGTGTAACGTTGTAGTCGATTGTTCGCCAGGATCTATCTGATCCCTTGGATGAAGCGGAGGAACCGCCCTAGTTCACTCTCTTTCATGAACCCATCGTTCTGCCACCATATGACATCGGGATGGTTGAGGACGCGTGCGACTGCCTGGGCCACGGCAACCTTGTGCGGACCTATATCGAGTGAAGAACCATCCTTGAGTTGCTGTACCACGGAGCCACTTCGATGATCCAGAAGCTCTCGGCAATAGGCAGTATCGCCAATCAAGTGAAGGTTTTTGAGAACATGCAGAAGTAACCCAATCGGAAGCGATGTCTCGAAATCGTGAGTGAAAATGAACGTGCTCTCTCTCTTGACCAACCCGCTATCCACAAGTCGCTCGAAGATATCTGTATTCGCTCCATCCGCATCGCCCACTACATAAACGGTATACCCTTGGCAAATATAGCGTTTCAATAGCATCTGGATCCTGCCAGGACGGCGGTTCCCCTTTCCCCCGTACACGTCAATATTGAGGTCCAAGAACCAACTGCTGTGAGACTTTCTCAACTCGTCGAGGAAAGCGCGCTCTGACTCTCCCTCGACCAGTAGCACGTGCTGAGTTGCGCGAAGCTCGGGTATCTCTTTCCAGTTGGTGGCAAGGTCGTTAAGATTGCCTCGCAGCCGCGTCAGTCGTCCAAAAAGTATTGGGGCCATTTCATCCCAGTATCTGACGCAGTCCTCGTCCATACACATCCCCACCGTGCCCTCAGCTTCGAAAATGAACCTCGACAAAAAAAATGCTCCGTCCAAGTATTTCTGTATTTGTATGCTGTTCAACCCTTCGAGGATCGAAGAAGTGATATGCACGAAATTCCGTATTACCTTTACCGCAACCTCACAGCGAATATCCTCTCCTTTCTTCTTTGGGGCGAATTTGCAGGAATCGGCGCGGCAGCATTTCCTATGGCATTCTATAAAGGGCACCCAGTTCTCGATCATAACCTCGGCGAGGCGATCTGTTGTATATTCGCCATCGAGAGGTATGCGCTCTACGCCGTAGATATCCAAGATTGTGTGGCCGATAAGTTTCATTGCTATTTGATGAACAGCACGGGTAAGCCTTGGTCCATTTCAGGCCGTAGTATTCCACCCGCTGATTAGCCTGCTTCTATTTGCCCACCAAATGCATCAGCCTCGCGGATCAAATCTTCCCATGGCCATTTTACAGTGGCAAATCGGCGATAAAGAAGCAATTGGCGATCAACGATGGTAATCTCCTCGGTCGCTGGACTATATCCAAGAATCAGCCCGCGACCGTCATCATCCACTTGCAACCCTTCAAGTTGATCGAGAATTGCCTTCAAGTTGCTATACTGAATACGCTCTTGGCGCTTCACGGCTCTTTCAAAAATTGAACGGGCATGGAGTCCCTTAACAAGCTCCTCGTCCGATGCATCCAATATAACAGCCATTGCATGGGCATAAATTCCCGTAGCGTTTTTTCGCGTCCTGACGCCAGCTGCGACGCGCTTTGCAAATTGTTGATATACCGGATTTAGTTGCTCCGCGTAGACCATGCTCGCGCCATCTACGTGAGCGATATTATCTATTGTCTTCTTAAGAAAGCCCTTCTCATAGACTCCCGCTTCATCAAGGGTCAGGAGTGTAAGTTGCTGAAGCAATCCTGCGTTGGAATAGGACAAGGATACGAGCAGAGATTGAATTCTTGGAGCGAACTCGATGCGAAGCGCATCCCCTCCTTTTGTAAGTATCCGCACTAAGTCATCGTGTACCCAGTCAATCGGTAATTCTGTCACTCTGCCGGTAAGATCAGGATTCAGATGGAGTAATAGATTTGTTTCAGACCAGACTCCAATGATGACGACGAAGACTCCGTAATCCCAGAGCGCTTTCAAATCAAACGCAAAACTGCGTCGATCAGACGTAGACATGTAGTGAAAATCCTCAATGACAAGGCGACGATCGGACGATTTGATGATATCCGCAATATATTTTAGATCGTTGATATCATGACCGACTATGCTCTGCTCGGTCAGGTTTGCGACATCACGACCGAGAGATGCCGTGATGCCAACTTTGGCCAGTAGTGCTGAACCTGCTTCGCCCATTGCGGAAAGGTTTGCCTTGAAGACGCCTTGCCGTGATTCTTTGACCTGGATGTTTATGTTTAGCTGTGAAAGCGCATCGACATATATGTCGGTGAATGGTTTCTTGAGTCTACACTGCACCGTTATCGGATTTCCCAGCACTTTCTGCCGAAGCCAAGATTTACCTGACTTTGATGGCCCGCGGATAGCAATGTGAGTAGTCCTCTTAAGCATTGTGGCCAAAGCTGCGTCGAGATTGCCGCGATCAACATAAGAATACTCACGTACCTCGGGTGATATGCCAAAGACCTGATCTGTCCTCATATTTCAATCCTCTTGGCTAACGTGATGGATGAGGCGCGTGGTCGTCCGCGTTGCCTTCACCTGATTGTTGGGCGTCGTCATCGGCAGCATTCCCCTTCAACAATTTTGATTTCCTCCTCCGTCAGGCCGTACAGTTCATACACCAGACGGTCGATCTCCGCATCAGTCGTCGTTATGGCATTCTGCAATGCGGCCTTTTCGGATTCCGATGTAGCCTCGCGCAGCTTCGGCATCAGCACCAACATCTTCTCCACCAACTCCACTAAGCAAGGGTTTTCGCCTTTAATCGGGAACGAGGCCAGCTGTTTGCGAGTATACCAAGGGTATAATGTGTCATAGATGGCAAACTTGGTTCTTAAATACCAAGCTCCGACACTCGAAAGCAGGATGCCAAGAAGAAACTTTAAATGATCTTCGTCATTGCTGGTTGAAATCATTACATAAAGTGATTGGTCTAATATGACGGGGTTCGGCAGGAAGGTTCCATGAAGTTTTTTCCCAAGAACTTTGCGGAGGGCAATCTTTGGATTTAGAAAATATTTTGGCTGGCGGGATTCAGCCAGCCAATTTCCGTAGGAAACAAAGTCACCACTCGGAACACTCTCAAATCGGAAAACATTTTTACCTTTTAATTCCGGCAAATAGGTTTTATTCAGCGGGCTTTTTGCGTGGTAGGACTGTTCTTCCTTGTCGCGTTTAGTTTGAGGTCCCGGGCCAAACTTAGATTTGCCGTAGCCATCTGTGCGATATGCGTGAATTCCACGGTTAATCTCTGTAATAGATTCGAGGTGCGAGCTGTGTAGCTCAAGTTTTTGAATGAGTTTCTCGGCTTTGTTTGAGAATCGTGGATCAACTAATCCACGGTTAGCCGCGACAGAAGGGGAGACAATATTGATTTGCCGAAACACTTCTGGTTCTGAAAAAGAGTCAATGGGAATATCCATAGGCTTCCCGTTTTTGGAGACCACAAGAATCGAATTCTCGATAGTTGCCCCCGCAAATGGCGGGAATTGAAAAATGGCAAGTCGATTAAGCCTGTGTTCCGTCAAGAGATGTTTTCTGAGTTTTGAAAAGTTCTCTGCCTTGAGCCAGGAATCTGAAACAATAAAAGACAACAGTCCTTGGGGCTTAGTGAGTTTAATCGCCTTCTCGATGAAATATACGTAAAAGTCGGTTTGATATTCGCTGAATTGAAAGTTTGATTGAAAATAACCAATGTTGTCTTGTCCCGCGGAATATAAATACGGTGGATTACCGATAACGGTATCGAATCCACCAGCTTTTATGGCATCGGGGAATTGTGCAGGCCAATCGAAGGCATGGACACGCACTAAGTCTTCGGGATCCATTGAGAAGTCAGAGGCGATAAGGGAGTTTCCGCATTTGATATTGTGGGATAGATTTGGTAATGCGCGTTCGTGGAATAGTAACATCTGTTGAGAAAGCGTGGCGTCGTTTTCACCTTCGAGAGCCTTCAACAGTAGCGAGAGCTTGGTGGTTTCAACGGCCTGCCGGTCAATATCAACGCCGTAGATGTGGGTGATGAGAATTCGCTTGCGTTCCTCGATAGTAAGATGAAGCTCACCTTTAGCGTCCCTATAGGTGGCCTTGGCGTATTTTTTAGTGGGGTTGTGCAGATACCACTTCAGGCAATGTTCCAGCAGGAATTGATAAGCTCCGATGAGAAAGGAGCCACTTCCACAGGCCATATCGAGCACGCGGAAGGGGGGCTTGGTTTTGCCGCCGGAGAGCTTGGCCGGGCTTTTGCCTTCAATCTGTTTTCCGACGGTATTCTGGACAATATAATTCACTATATAGGCAGGGGTATAGTACACGCCGCCGGCCTTGCGCACTTCGGGTTTTTCCTCGACTTTGGCTTTATGCCCGGCGGTCAGGCGGATGACTTTGCCGAGGAAACGTTCGTACACTGTACCGAGGATTTCTACGGGTAGGACACCAAAGTGGTATGGGCAACCGTATTCGAAGTAAAGGCTTTGAAGAATGAGTTTGAGAACCTTGTCGTCTACAGTCAGACGAGGTGTGAGTGTGTCAGGCGCATCAGAAATGCCGGGTTCTTTCTGGAAGTGGAACAGGCCGGAGTTATATTTTTCGTCAGCCTTACGACACAATTCGCTCATAAAACGGTCGTAGATATGTGGTCGCTCACAGAGCCTAAGTAGTCGCCCATAAGATTCCAATCTGCGGTCTTCGGCCATCCGCAGGAAGACGATCCGGTCAATGATCCGTTGAACGGCAGCGTTGAGATCGTCTACCGACAAATCGCTGTTGCGGAGAGCGAGGTTTCGTGCCAATACATCGCGCCAGCCTTCGATATCCTTCAGAAACTCGCTGTCAACCTCGGAGGTGCCGCGCTTGCGCTTGGAGGCAGCATACTTGTCGAATGCCCCAGACCAGACCGCCTCGCGTGAGAACACGTCCCAAATCTCCCGCCAACGGTCAGGATACTCGGTGAAGTCTAAATACTGGATACGGGCATGGCTGGCCTTATCGCCGGGGCGAGGGCGAGAGGAACAATCGTACACGCTGAATTCCTCGAAGTCGGTCAGGATGGATAGAGGAAGTTTGGCGCTGAAACCGTAGCGGCGAAGTTGATAGGCCGAGCCAGGATCGGTGCTGATATTGACGCCGCACTTCTTGGCTTCGACGTAGAACTTCGGCAAGGTGCCGACGCGGAAGGTGTAGTCGGGCGCCTTCTGGTGACCTTCCACATCCAGACTGTCTTCGGGAATGACTTCGCGATATTGGGGTGCGGCCATGGAGTTATTGCGCACGTCCCAACCAAGCGCTTCGAAAAAAGGGTTGATGAGCGATTGGCGAACATGGGCTTCCTTGACATTCGGGGCGCGAAAGGAATGCTGGTTAGTGGCGAAGAATTGGCACAGCTTTGCAACTTCATCTTTGCCTTGGTCGAATGTCCTACTCATAAGTGCTCAACCTTTATCCCCGGTTCCCGGCAACATTCAGACGTTCAACGTTGCGCTTCATTGGCGCGAACCCCGTGGCGGGGTTCATATACGAGTGGAAGAGCTTGTTGGCACTCTTGAAGAACTTGGATCACGTTGAAGGATTGACTCAACTTCTTCCTTAAACTCCTTCGGGCGCCCCTTTAGGATATAACGCACGCCGATCCTCGCGGCTTCCTTTCGCACTTCATCAGAGTTATGCACTGAGTACAGAACCACCTGGCGATTTCTATATCCTAGGTTTCGCGCCAGTTGGGCCGCCACTATACCTGGATATCTACGTGCAAGAGCCCCCTCATTCATCAGAACCCGTGCAGATGAGCCTTGGGCCGGAACATTCAAATCGATGACAACAAACCGATATTTATTCTGTCGCAGCAATGCCTCAGCCTGCTCAAGGTTCATGGCCGATTCGACGCGATAATTCTTGCTCTCGATAAACTCCACAAGCCATTGTTGATGCTGAGGTTCGTCGTCCAAAATCATCACAGTGTCGTTCTTGTTATTCAAGGCGATCACTCCTATGTTCGAATGCATTTGGTATTCGGATCTCGAATGTTGTCATCTTTGTCTTGGGACTGTGCTGGGCAGCAATCCTCCCATTGAACACTTTTTCGATTATGAGTCGACAAATACTAAGGCCAAGACCGCTGCCTGATGATGTCCTCTCTTGCGCCGCTCTCCCTCTAATGCCAAGGGCAAAAATATCTTCTGTCTTCTCGAAACCTACACTCCTGCCAGCGACAGTAATAATCAGTGAGCGCGACTCCTTTTGAATCCAATTCTTCACCTCAATCACTGAGGGATTAATTCCATACTTGATTCCATTATCGAAGATATTCATGAACACTTGACGAAGAAGATCCGGATTCCCATGAACAGCATTCTGGATTTGGCGATTCTGTAATTCAATCTTAACTCCGAGAGCGACACCAGATTCCTGGAAGAACATCGCCGATTCAATTACTAATTGCGGGATGATGCAAATCTTGTCTGTCTTTGCCTGCTTCGCGTACGAGTAGTCTGCCGAATACTCTGCGAAAAAGACAAGGTTTCGAACCAACGACACGGCACACTCCAACTGCCCACGAGAGCTTCGAAGCCTCTGATCGACCCTTTCGCCACTGATAGTGCCGTCAATGATATTATCAAGTGTGCCGATCACCCCATTTAATGGATTTATGACTTGATGCGTGAAGTTAGACAGCAAATGGAGTGCGCCTGATGCGACACTGTCATTCATATGTGGTTCCTTCCGACAATTGCGATTGTGGCGTTATCGAACTCCAATTCAAGGTCTCCCCATGAGGCAATCGCGCGGAGATCAGCCTCTTGGGATTCCGTAGGTGTGCGGAAAGAGGGATCACCCGACAATTCAAGCCTATGATCGCCAACGACGCAGAGCGTGACAAGTCTCGCCATCGCAATCTGTCGAGCGACAGCGATGATTGCGCGAATAGTGTACGTGTCAAAATAGAGTGGCACTTGCCCTATGACTTTTATCCATTCAAAAGAGTCTTGATCGACATGAAAATGCTCGTTTGATAGGACGCCAGTACTCTCGAGTTGACTGAGTTTCTGCGTTATCAAGTCGGAGAGTATCGATGCGGTTTCAAGATAGTCCATCGGGCTTCGATCAAACACGCTGGCGGAGTGGGCAGAGTAGATATATTTGAGTGCGATTTTGGATAAGTCTAGAAATGCACGCGCGCGGATCTCGGGAAGAGGCGCACGAAGGCGGTACTTGATGAGCAAGTGAGGGAAGCGAAAAAGGGCATTTGATAACTCGTGTCTCCCCCAGTGCCGGATTTGCGGTCTAGAATGAGCATGATTCCATTGCTCGATCTGATCCAGACACTGAGGGGATATGGTGCTAGTCGTCACGACAAAAAGGCAATCGGCCGCTTGAGCCTCGGCATAGCTCAACTTCTCACGTACGGTTGGCCACGATACCGAGGACTTGTACTTCTTGCATTCAATATACCATTTTTGCTTCACATAACTTCCCGATATGTCAGCAGTAAAGTACTCGCCCTCTATATCGCGACCGGCGTCTCGTCCTGGTGTGCGCCATGCAGCATTGCGTAGTCCCAGTGCCACGAGAAGATCGTAAACGAGATTTTCAAACTGGCGAGCCGTGAGTCGTGTGAGTGCTTTGGTGTTCATTCTCTTTCTTCTGCGCCAATGACGCAAATGACCTTCAGTAAACACACAGCGTGTTCACTATACGGTCCATTTGATTGTTGGGCCTCCGTTGCGTCTAGGGACATTAAACAGGTGAGCGTGGATTGTCTCTCGCAAGAAAGTCCTCGCGCTGTCGGAATATGGGCGACAGAGACGGGGAGTATGATGCCATTCAACTTCTCCTGTCTTGAAAACAGAAAGCAGACCAATGTTCGCGCATTTGAACTTATCGATTGCAGCTACCGCTCTGTGCACGAAAGCCGCGTCCATTACAACGAAAGAGTAGTCGGCAAAGGCGCGATACTTGTAGGCTTGAATAAGTGCTCTGGGCCACTTCTCGCGTTTGATTTCGAATGCGACGGTGCGAACTACGCGATTGCCGGAGCGTTTTGACTTCCACAAGACCAGAAGGTTGTCGGGGACGCCAAATAGACCTTGAAGCTCATGCGCCTCCCACGACTCCCAATTGTGGTAACGCATTTTGCTCTTGATCACCCGTGCAGCTTGGAACATGCGAGAAAGCTTCTTCTCTGAATGAAACTCTGACTTGTTTCTCTTCATAGTGTGCGCCGCCACAGATTCAGTGCGGTAAGCCATCTCGGGATGTGCGTGCCAGCGCTTTCGGGATCAAAAACCAAGCCCGATCTGGACAATTGGTCATACTCTTGTATTGCCCGCTCACACTCCTGGACCACCGCGTCAATCCGAAGGGCTCCCGTTGTAGAGCATATTCGCCGAAATTGATCGGCAAAGGCACCAAAGAAGTGCTTATACGGATGCGGCTTTGTAAAATGCCAGTTGTAGATAGGGGAAAACATCTCAACCCGATGTTCGTTATCGTGGATGTAGGCATCGATGTCTGGAACCACGCGCCGAATAGCACCAAGGTATGGATACTCAACCCATTGAAGAAGCCGCGGTATGTATACTCGGGCATTCGGCCCGCGGCGTGGGCTCTCATCCCTTTCCTCAAAGGCTGTTGTGCTGAACATCCTCAAGTTCTCGTAAGCCCCCATTGATACGACGTCGACTTCGACACATGAGAGGAGGATCGCTTCTGTGTTGGTATACCCGACAACCACGCGCAGATCGGCTTGCTTAAGCGACCGGCAGAACTGTAAAACACCTATCAGGAAGTCAATATCATCGATCTGTTTTCTGCGGTTATGCACGTGGTAGATGAGATAAACCCCTGCAAGTTCGGGGAATGATGTGACCCAGTTAAGCAAGTCAGCCTGATATCTTTCATCGCGGAGCATCTGGTCTGTAACGATCAACTGCAGAAGAATTGGCCGACGCAGTCCGAGCCTTTCGGCTGCCTCCATGAATGGTCGGACAAATTGGGTTTCCTGTCGCTCGACAAAATCGGATGGCATGCCATCATAGAACCGGCCGGGAATGACAAGACTACCAAATGCACATTCGTCCTGGAATCGCAAGCACTCCTGCGCACATCGATCTCCGAGCGTTTCGTCCCATTCGGTAGTCGCAAATCCCCCGGCAATCACTTGAGGGAAGAAAGGATATGTTGAGAGCTTACCCTGCGCAGATTGGGGCAGGAAGAACTGAGGGTCGAATAAAGATACGGTCCTGATTGCATCTGGCAGTCTCGTAACACAGGAACGGTCCATATATCGCGGTCCGATAATAGCACCGTCACCAGTTCCTTCGTCTGTGAGGCTGTCAAGACTCCACTGAAATCTATGTCCCAATTGATGAAATAGTGCGGTCATTAGCGATCCCCTATAGTGCCTTCTCCAAGGAATCCAGAATGTCCTTACCTCTTCTATATCGCATGTATGGTTCTGGCGCCAGAAGTCGAGTAACGACTGCGAGCAACGGATCAGAAACGCGAGCGGCTATGTTATCCCGCGCCCAGCGTCCCCCCAGAATGTTCTCGGGCACACTGTCACCGCCGATTAGATGCGTGTCAAAGGGGTGAGTTCCACTCATAGCAAGTTGAGCGCTCACGATACCCAAACTGAATTGATCACTTCTGTGGTCTATGTCTCGTTTGCGATTGCGCAATTGCTCCGGTGAGGCGTATGCCGGAGTGCATGGCCCGATGGGAGCGAAGGAGTGCGTAAGGGATGTACAGTCTAAGAGACGCGCTATGCCGAGATCGATTATCTTTGGTCCGGTTGGTGTGATTAGGATATTTGCCGGTTTTACGTCGCGGTGTACCACTCGTCTGCGCCACAACTCGGAGAGGCCGCGAGTGAGATGAAGCAGGAGGTTGATGAGCTTGGGCTCGGCGGCAAAATCCGCAACGACGGCGGCGAGTGACACGCCTGGTAGGTATTCCTCCGTGATCGCATACCTGTGGTCATCAATGATCTCGAAGCCATATTGTTCCGGGAAGTACTGTGAACTTATGCCCGACAAAGTGGAGACTTCTCTTTGGGCTCTTTGTAAGGCCTGCTGCGAGCGATAGCCGCCAATCTTCAGAACGAGTTCTCCTCGGTGCGCATCATTGACCACGAAGACGAGTTTCTGTCCGCCCCCGCCGATGTGGCGCGGTGACAAATAGTGCGCCAGGATGTCGTCCACTTCTATGATAGGAACTGCCATATCAATATCTTTAAGACTAACGATAAGTTATACCGAAGTTCTTTTCTTACATTTCAGCAAAAAGATCCCGGCATGTCAAGACAAACCCGGGCGCGTGATGACCCTGGTTTTGAGCAAAATGACCGTGGTGAATTTCATTATGGCTCAATTCACGCAACCAATTCCGGGTGGATTGAAAAGAAGAACTCCGGGCTCAGGTACTTTCATGCCGGCGGTCATGCCGACTACTATATTCCGGAATGGGTGGCTGCTGGACTGATTCACCCGTGATGTAACCCCAAAAAATAGCTTGGCTATCTCGGGGCAAGAGCCGCGGGGGTCTGGGGGGATGGCGCTGAGCCTCGACGCGCACGGAGCGACCCCGCAGGGGGCGCAGGCGTGAGCGGCGAAGGATTCAACACGTGGTTGGGCCACGCGAAGCTCGGATTAGCCGCACGCTGGCGAAGCAGCACTACGTTAATCAGTTGGGACCACGTAGCGGAACTGAGTTGGTTCAACGGCCTATTGGAGTTCTTTGACACACATGCATCATGCGTAGGTCTCTTCTAGGTCCCGGTCGCGAATTCGTCTCCAATTCATGATGATCGCCTCTGATACCGCGATGTTGAGTATCATGATAACATAGGCGATGATGGTAAGCATACGGGAGGATCCAGCGAAATCTGGAAATAGTGCAAGGGTCGAGAGCACTACGCAGATGATAGAACAAACGAGAATGATGATGCAACGCCGGATGTGAGGCCTTCCAAGATAATAGGTCTCAATAATCCGCCAGTCACGCCAACGGGTATCATCGGAGGGAATGGACGTTTTCATGCTTTTGATCATGATCCGGAATCGCGTTATCATATACCACTGGCCCCAAATGTCGGACAGGTTATAACAGACGAAGATGGCGGAGAATATCAGGATCCGCGGCGAGAAATAACCCATGGTTCCAAGAAAGAGAGCAGTGAGAACGACTGTGTAGTAACCACCGCTGGGGATTTGAGGTACATAGTCCTCTAGGTATGAGCGAAGCATCACGATCTCGCCGTAGCAGGCACGGAACCATTGAACAATCAAGAATAAAACGCAGACGAGAAGCAGAACCGACAGGTGGAGAATCGGGAAGTCAATCAAGCCACTGTGGCTGCAGACGAGGACGATCCGTTCGCGAAAAGTGACCAAAAGACCTGAAATTACGAGAAATGCCAGGCCTATTCGCAGGAGGGCATCCACGCGGGACCAGCGAATTGAGATTCTATGGTTCTTTGCATTGCTGTTCACCTGACTCATCGTCAGTACCTCCTTCGATTCCACCCCAGTCGACGAAATGAAACTCGGTGCGGTGTTACCGTATTTAAAAGCATAGAAGTAACTATAACGTAACGCTAAACCTCGACAGGAGTGAACCAACCCCAGAGGAAGCGGGCCAGTGACCGGCGTAAGCTCCAGTGTGTGGTTGGGCCGCGTGAAGCGCGGACCGACAACTCGCTGGCGAAGCAACGCCACGGATCACGGCGGATGTGAGCCGTCCACTGTAGCCGTTTGTTAGATGATTTTCCTCTGCTGTTTTGACATAAAATTGCGTGCCTTTTTGAAAAAATCGGGATCTTTATAATAGCATGTCTCAAGCCACTCAACGAATGCTGGGCTATACTGAGGAGACCCGAAAGTAGGTTTATAGTAGAACTTGATCTGCTTATCTGTGCCCTGCATTCGCCTCACAGCGAAAACATCGTATGACTTGATGGGATCTCTGCCCTTCAGCCTTCCATTCAGTTTTTTGACTACATCCATCTGACGATGTGGATGTGTTTTATTTGGATCCACAATATGATATCTGGGAGCAGTCGGGTCGTCAACAATTCTAATCGGGGTTGCCTGTGGCGAATCTGTTTCATGCACATCAGGGGGAAGAATGTTGACACTTGATCCAACTGGTGCCTGGACAACTTTTCGCACACCAGCCATCCATTCCTTCCTGATTTCCCTTAGTCGGTATTCCATCACATTAGTGAGATCCCCCGTGTTACCAGGTTCGCTTTTCGCCCCGTGTCTGAAGTAAATCGTTCCTCGACTGAAAGCCGTTTTCTGCTCTTTAGTTGATATGGCGTAGGTGCCGGGTTTTGCAAAAACCATTGGGACTTTGGCAGAACCGATATCGATTGCCGCCAATTGGTATCCCCCTTTATGTAGTTCCAAGATTTCCACATCTGAGAAATGAATTTCTGTGTATGAATAAATCTTATCGGGAATGCAGGCTGAATCCAGTTGTAGTATATCTGACACATCTGATCCGGTGGGGTTTCCATTATTATTCAGCCCAATCAGAATTACTCCTCCTTCTGAGTTCGCCATTGCGACTATGTCCTTCAATATCTCGCACCAATCAGCTTTGGATGCTGGATCAAAGGTCTCTTTAAAATCGATGTGCTTCGATTCACGTTTTGCCTGCAGTGATTTCTCAAGCTTTCTTTTCATCTTCTTGCTCGTCTAACGTGGCGCTGAGCCTCGACTGAAGCGGACCCACTCTGAAAATGAGGCGCCTTGCGACTGATGAAGGATCCAGAGCATGATTGGGCCGCACAAAGTAAGGATCATCCGCACGCTGGCAAAGCAGCGTCATATTGAGCCAACGCGCGAGCGACGGCTCAACGCAAAGATCACCGACCCGAGGAACGAGAGTCCGGGGGATTAGCTCGTTATGGCTTTATCTCTTCCCCAACCTTGCGTAGCATTGCAAGATGGGTTGGTTCTTCCTGTGACACTTTTTCTTCAAGTTGTTCTTGGGCATCAGGAACGTTGACTTTCCTGATGTATTCTAGATAACCTTGTCTAGATTGCTCTGCAGTTTCTACCCAAAAAGTCTTGTTTCCTGACGCTATTCGCATTGCATTAACTGCATCGACAATGAATTCACCTTTAGAAAGTAAGTGATAAAAAGTTGAATACGCAACAGCTGTTTCTGACCAAAGAGGTTTTTCGGAGTTAGCTACTATTGCATAGAATGGATAGCCTTTGTCTTCTATAAACATGGCCATTCGAGTGCCAGAATACCCCTCACAGCAAGACAAACAAACAAGTAGACCATTTTTCAATGCAGTATTAATAGGAGCAAGGAATTGTCTAAGATTGGCCCAGGGTATCACTGTATTGTCTGAAAGCTGGATGCCTTCGCTATATCCGTGTGCACTGATATGAAGAATAGGGATCAGTCCTCCATAACGTTTCATTTCCTCCGCGAGACCGATCTTCAGAGAAGCTTCAAATGCCTCTAGGTTTACTGCTGTGCGTACTATACATGGAATCTTATTTAGATAAACAGCTTGCCTGATTATTTCCGCCTCGCTTCGCCTATGATACAGATCAACAGGAGAAGGGGATTCGATGACGAACACAAAAAACTTTATCCTTTTGTCTGGTGGCAAAGGCATTATTTATCCTCATAACCATAAGATAAATTATACCGAAGTTCTTCTTTTATATTTCAGCAGAAAGATTCCGACATATCAAGACAAGTTTATGAGTGTTATCCCTGATTTTGACCGAAATGTCCTTGGCAAATTTCACTTTGGATCAATTCACGCGACCAATTCCGGGGGGATTGAAAAGAAGAAATCCGGGATCGGGAACTTTCGCGCCGGCGGTCATGCCAGCTACTTTACTCCGGAATGGGTAGATGCTGAACTGATTCACCCGTGGCGTCACCCCGAAAAATAGCTTCGCTATCTCGGGGCAAGAGCCGCGGGGGTCTGGGGGAAGGGGGAAGCGATGACGCCGGCTTTTCGGAGGCGGTCGAAAAAGCCCGGGCGTCCGGTTAGGTACACGGTTGGCGTTTTCGGCTCATCTTATAAATCAGGCGCACAAGCGAACGATTCTGAAAACATAACTTCTTCTTCGATGCCTAACGTTCACCTAACGTGTAAGGGAAAGGCAAGCGAAGCGCGGCCTTTCACTTGTCGCGTTCAGTGGTTGTTCTCCGGAGTTCTATACGGCAACTGGCGTGAGGGTAAAGATGCGGGCAATGCGCGAGGCAGCCTGGACGTCGCCGCGCCGCAGTGCGTCACGTACATCGTCGAGTTTATACGCATCGTCAAGGGAGAGGTAGGGGGACCACCCTGCGTCTGTCTCGACCAGGTTCACGTCTACCTCCGCCACGTATTCTCCCTCATGCACCAGTTTGATGTGATGTCTGCTCTTCATGTTTTCCTGCTCCTATAATCATCTGACCAGCGGTCCGGGTCTGGCCGGTACGCCGTGACAAGCACTGCGGGCGCGGATTCACCCCTGGGTATGCCCCACACAGCATGGACAGGCATTCCATTCCGGTCCTGCTCAAGAACGAGAACGCACGGTCCCTTGGGAAAATCGGGATACTCCTCCAATAATTCCGCACTGCGCAGACCGGCGACAAGATCGCGAACAAGAAGGCCTTCTGCCGCCAGTTCGTCGTAACCGTGATCAGAGATCCGGGTTTCACCTCTATCAACAAGTCGCTTGATTCGTTCCAGCATGCTGTACATACGAATACGTTACCATGAGGGAGGTGCAGAGGCAATAGGCTCATTCATCTCATCTTACGGAATAAAATAATATATTATACCGAAGTTCTTCTTTTATATTTGAGCAAAATGTTCTCATCGGTCAAGCCAAATTCTTGCGGGGGCTGATTCTGGTTTTGAACAAACCGGCCTTGGTGAATTTCACTATGGCTCAATTCAGCAACCAATTTCGGCTGGATTGAAAAGAAAGAACCCGAGAGCAGGAACTTCCACGCCGGCGGTCATGCCGGCTACTTTACTCCGGAATGGGTAGCTGCTGAATTGATTCACCCGCGTCGTAACCCCGAAAAATAGCTTCGCTATCTCGGGGCAAGAGCCGCGGGGGTTTTGTACCAGGTCGGGGTGTCTTGACCGGACGCTTACGGTGGTATGACTGCCGGGCATGGTTACGGAGTGGGGATATCCGGTGTGGAGCTTTTGAACTTTCTCCCCTCCTCATTTCCCCCCCAGGGATTGAAGAGAAGAGCCTCAGTTGTTTCCACATTTTTTATATTTCTGGTTACCAGCGTCAAACCATACGTGAGTGCGGTGGCGGCAAGAAGTCCATCAATAACCGGAACTTTACGGCCTTTCTTTTCAGTTTCCGCGGAAAGACGCCCCCAGCAATCAGCCACATCGCCGTCGACTGATAAAATCCTATTTAAAAATCTCCGCCGGAGATCGCGGTCGACCCATTCCCGGAGCCGTTGCCGGAGAGGGCCGCCGGGAAGTTTGGATATCCCCTTCTCTAACTCTCCCAGAGTAAGAACACTTAAAAAAAGCGCCGGCTCCTCCTGTTCCGAAAGCCACTTAACCACCCGGAGAGCGGGTTTTTTCCTTACCAATTCCGAGATAACACAGGTATCCAGAAGATACTTCAAAGATCGACCTCCCTGCCGTAATCGTCTTCCCGATCACATTGTAAATCATGGCCGATCAGGGGCGAGGAACGCAAAAAATCAACCAGATTTCCTTCCGGTTCCGCCAGCACCCGGTAATCCTGCATGGATAGCAAGACCGCCGTCTCATCGCCCCGCCGGGTAATCACCTGCGGCCCTTCCCGGATAGCGTGATTGATCATTTCGCTGAAACGATTTTTCGCGTCCTGCAACGCCCATATTTTTTTCATGACAGACTCCAAAATGTAATGAATTGCTCAATCTTCTGTCTAGACTATCTAGATTAATATCAAGGTATCATATTTCAACCCATTGTCAAGAAAATGGCTGAAATCCAATCCCCATTCCCTCGGAGGGATAAGGCGTTTCGCCGAATCAGTCGTGCCCCCGATCAAGGAAAGGAGGGAGGGCAACGGGGAGGAGTGGGGAAATCCGGTTGTAGCTTCTGAACTTTCTCCCCTGCCACGCAAGGTGGCGGGGGCCGTTTTTGTTTTAGAGATTGATGTAACTTTTGAACTTATACTCCGGCGATCTCCACCGCTAAGAGCCGTCACGCGCCATAAGCAGGCGCGGGAGGTCGGAAAAAAGCCGGGCGCAGCCTATAACAATGATAAAGAACTCAAGGCGGCCGAAGAACATCCCGAACATTTCCGTCCACAAGACCCCCGAAGGGGCGGCGGGATTCGTCACGCCGACCGAAAGCCCTACGGTTCCCAGGGCGCTCGAGAATTCGAAGAGGCTTTCGGACAGAGAATAACCGTAACCGGCCAACACGCACGTACCCGCAAACAGGATGACCAGATAAGAGAAAAGAAATATCGCAACGCGGCGAATATCGGAATTTTCGATGAATACTCGCTGATCGCCCTGCCAGACGGAAAAATCCCCTACCGCGGTCCGAGGCATGAAAAATCGCCGAACCTCCCAGGAGACGGCCCGCGCCAGAGCATAGACTCTGAATTGCTTGATGCCCCCGGCGGTGGATCCCCCGCCACCACCGATGATCATGAGAGCGATGATGACGAGCCATCCCATCACCGGCCATTTGCCATAGCTGGTGATGCTGTAACCGGTTGTGGTTAATGCCGTCACCGACTCGAAAACGGCGACGCGCAGCGATTCCCCGAGCGTCGGATACAGGGCCTTCGCGACGCATAAAAACAGGACGGCCGCGGCCACGGGAAGGAGATAGGCCTGCAACCGCACCTCGCCGTTTCGGGCGACCGCCCGGAAACGGCCGTGAAGCAGGGTGTAACTCGTAAGGAAGCTCAAGCCCCCCAGCAGCATCAGGACGATGGTGACGGCTTCAACGGAAACGCTCCGCCAGGCGCCTATCGATTCCACCCGGGTTGAAAATCCCCCCGTGGAAAGCGCGCACAGGGAATGATTCACGGCGTCGAACAGGCTCATGCCCGCGGCCGAGAGGGCCGCTATTCCGATGATCGTATAAGTAATGTAAATCCCCAGAACCAGTTTCGCGGACCGGCGGACGTGGGGAGCCAACTGTTCGGACCTGCCCTCGGCCGCGAGGAGGCCGATGCCGGGGGGCCCGGTCAAGGACGCCAGCATTATGATGGCGAACCCGGCTCCTCCTGCGAACTGAAGTATGCTTCGATAGAGCAGAATGATTTTCGGGGCCGTGGCTACATCGACCACGGTAAGGCCGGTGGTCGTCCACCCGCTGACCGACTCGAACAAAGCGCGGGTAAAACCGGACACGCAGCTTTGGGCGAAGGGAACGGCGCCGACCACCATTGCGATAAGCCACGAGAGGACAACGATCACCCCTCCCTCAGATATGCTGAGAGAAACCGGCTGGCGGGATCGCAGCCACAGCCACAGCGCGCCCGAGCAGGCGGCTAAAATGACGCCCGGGATCGCGAAGCACGGAGAAAGAAAACGCTCTTCAGGCCTGAATATAAGCAAAAGGAGGGGAGAAAGGATTATGCCAGCCACAATTAGAAGAATCAAAGCGGTATAGCATGCAATAGCCCTGTAACGCCCCCTGAGTATATCTTTGTAGCGCACGTTCTCCTTTCCTCACTTGGCATCGCCCAGCAGGAGACGCAGCACCTCCCCCTGCTTTTCGGGAAGGCTGATCACGATCAAACGATCGCCGCTGCGGAACCGGCTGCCGCCGCGCGGAACCACCACATCCGCCCCCCTGAGGATGCAGGCGACGAGCGATCCTTCCGGCAAAGGAACCTCGTGAAGCGCTTGGCCGATGATGGGCGCGCTTTCGCTGAGCGTTATCTCGGTGACATTGACTCGGCCTTCCGCCACCGGAAGCAAATTCCTGATCTCATCGAAATCGGCGTGCTGCTCGATCAACAAGGTCATGACGTCGGTGGTAGATATCGTCGCGGAGACGCCCAGCCTGCGAAATATCTCCGCGTTCTCCGGGTCGTTGACCAGGGCGAGCGTTCGCGGCACCCCGAAGCGCTTGGAAGCGATCTGACAGGCGATGAGATTATCCTGATCGTGAGGCGTGATGGTGATCAGAACGTGAGCGCGGGCGGCGCCCGCTTCTTCCAGAATCTTCGGAGAAGACCCCTCGCCCAGGACCACGGTTGCCTTGAGCGAGCGGGCCAGATTCCGGCATTCCTCTTCGTCCCGGTCGATAATCGTGACGTGATAGCCCTTGTCGA
The DNA here is from genome assembly GCA_963822585.1 of uncultured bacterium. Lineage (GTDB taxonomy): Bacteria > Auribacterota > Erginobacteria > Erginobacterales > Erginobacteraceae > CAWGIE01. Next base: position 150,712 of record CAWGIE010000010.1, on the reverse strand, counting down.
TGAAGGCCCGCGCCAGGAAATACGCTATCTTTTCTCCCCCTACGATTATCGTCCTCATAGTTGTTCCTTCTTGCGATTGTCACGCACATAACCGAGTATCCGTATCGCCGCCAGGACGGTGGGGGAAACGGTCTCCACGCCGAATTCCCCGTAGATAATCTCTCGTGACGGATCATATACCCTGGCGATGACCCGGGAGACACGGTAAACCGTCTTGGCCACCTGCGCGACCATCAAGTTGATATTGTCATCCCTGGTGGTCGTGATCACCACGTCGGCTTTATCGACCTTCGCCTGTTTGAGAACGGCGGCATGGGCGGCATTGCCCGAAACCTTGAAACCGCTGAAATCTTCGGAAAGATTCTTAAAAGCGTTCTCATCGCTGTCGATCACAACCACACTGTGCCCCTCCTTGCTGAGCTTGTTCGCGAGCAGGGAGCCCAGACGGCCGCAGCCGATAATCACGATGTAACTCAACGCCGCCATGGCTTACTCCACTTTATCCCCGGGAGATGGGCGGAGGGAACCTTTCAAACTGCTCGGGTCACCCGATTCAAAACTGGTCGCCCGATCGAGATTCTTTCGCGCGGGTTCGTAGGTCGGGTCCTTCGCCAGGGCAATGCGGTAGTTTTGCAGGGCTGCCGACCTATTCCCCAACACCTCTTCGAGCACTCCCAACAGGTCGAACGCATCGGCCTTCGCCAGATCGTTCATGATCGCTTTTTTTAAATACTCCCGGGCCGTTTCGAAATTCCTTTCGGTAATGGACCGCTTGGCGAGTTCGATGAGCGTCTCGTAATCGTCAATTTTTCCACTTTGCAGGGTCTCCCGCTTCATAATCCGGGACACAAGTTCGCGGATCTCATCGGGAGTGAAGGGTTTTTGCAAAAAGTCAACCGCGCCCAGCTTCATCGCCTCTACCGCCAGATCGATGGTCCCGTAGGCGGTGATGATAACGACCTTGATATCCGGCCGAATCTGACGTACCTTTTTCAGAAACTCCATCCCTCCCATCCCGGGCATCCTGAGATCGAGCAGGATGAGGCCGAACTCATCCTCATCGAGCTTTTTCAGCCCTTCCTCGGCGTTCACCGCCGCGGCCGATTCGATCCCCGCCCGCTCCAGGCACTGGCCGAGCGTAAGCCGGGTGTTCTTCTCGTCATCAATGATCAGCGTTTTCTTCGACTTCATCGGGTTTCCCCCTTGGGGTTGAATTTTTCTCCATGATCGGCAGTGTAAACGTGAAAACGGAACCTTCGCCCGGGGACGAATCCGCCCAGATCGTCCCGCCGTGCGCCTTCACGATCTCCTTGCAGATGGTGAGACCCAGGCCGGTTCCCCCGGCAGTCTTGGAGTCTTGCCCCTGCACAAATTTGTCAAATATCCGCGACTGGGATTCAAGGGGAATGCCGTCGCCATCGTCGGTGACCGACACGTGGACGTTGTTTCCCACCGCTTCGGCCCCCACCCGGATGTGCCCTCCCTTCCCGGTATAACGCAGGGCATTGGCCAGAAGATTCGTCAATACCCAGGCGATCTTATTGGCGTCGGCCTTGACCTCCGGCAAATCCTTTGAAACGTCGCTGGTCAAATCAACGCCTTTCTCTTCGGCCAGTTTCTTCAAAGGAACGCAGGCCTTTTCGCAAACCAGATAAACGGGAACACGCTCGAATTGCATCTCCACCCGGCCGGACTCGAGCTTGGAGAGGTCCAGCAGGTCGTTGGTCAACGCCCGCATCCGCTCGACCTCTTCGTGCGCCGCCCGGAGAAGCTCCTTATCCTCATCGGACATTTTCTGCTCTGCGCTTTCCATGAGGAGATTGATGCTCATCGCCAGGCCGTTGAGCGGGGTGCGCAGCTCGTGGGACGCGGTCATTATGAACTCGCTCTTCAAACGGTCAAGCTCTTTCAGCTTGGTAACATCCTGCAAAAGCAGCACGACGCCCAGCATCCGCCCCCCCTCGGATTTTACCGGCGTGACAAAATAACGATAATACCGTGAGGAGGTGTCCCGCGTGACGATATAAATCATTTCCTCGCCCCGGCGCGGCTTGACCTCGCCGCCCTCGGCGGCCCGCTGGAGATGCTCGAAAAGCCGCCGATCCTTGACCACTTCCAGGAAATGTTTCTCTTGGACCCTCTCCGGGATAACGCCCAGGAACTCGGCGGCGCGGGGATTGATCTCGATGATCTTGTATTCCTCGTCGACCAGGATGATTCCGTCATCAATGCTGCGGATAACCGCTTCGCTCCGGCGCTTCTCCGCAACGGTTCTCGCCACGTTAAGGTCGTGATAGGCCTTGAGCTTCCTGCTCATGATCTGAAACTCGCGCCCCAGCTTGCCCAGCTCGTCCCGCGAAGTTGCTGACAAGGACACTTCATAATTTCCCCCCGCGATTCTTCCCGTCGCCTCGGTCAACTGCCTGATCGGCCGGACCAGGAAATACGAAAGGACAAAGCTGAGAAGCAAACTGACGGCAAGGATGGAGAAACCAATGGCCAGCATGGAAACAACGGCGCGCCGGGCGATGTATCCCGCGCGATCGGAGGCGGCGAACATCGTTTTCTGGTTCATCTCCCGAAGATCGACGCAGGCGTCGCGAACCGACCGGAAAAGGGGGAGGACCGATTCATGATACGTCTCGGAGCTGTTGCGCTGGTCGCTTTTCAAAGCCTCCATAAACGTTGAAAAAGAGACGAGATACCGGGAATAATCCTTTTCAATCTTATCGACGGTCGCTTTTTCTCCTTCGATGGTGATGTTGTCCTTCGCCCGGGCCAGCCACTGCAGGAACTGCGATTCGTTCTGCCGGAACTGCGGCAGCCCCTCATCGCGATACCCGAGGATCAGGAGCAAAACCGCGCTGTCCTGGCGCTCGATGGCGTCGATCATGTTCTCGGCGGCCAGGATGCTTTTGTAGTTCTCCCGGAGGATCGCGTCGCTGGCGGAGCCGAGACGCAGGAGATTCAGTATGCCGAGAACACAGATCCCCGCGGCGAAAACCAGGATGATCCCGAAGCTCAAGAGAAGCTTCTTTCTAAGAGAAAAGAACATCGCGCAATCCTCTTTCAACGGGTTAATAAAAGGCTCCGATCGGCGTATCGCTCACCGATTGATGCTTCTTACCAACTGCAATTATGATAATTTTATAAAATTATCGCTGAAAAGACCAGCTTAACCGTGAACACGATGGGGGGGGCAAATCTTTCCCCTTGACACTTGAAGAAATTGCTCGCATATCCGCTCGGACTTTTCCCTCCATTTCGGATCAGCGGCCGCAACCTTTTCCACGCCTGGCTGATCGCGCTATAATCTATTCCTCCTATCAACTTCCCAATCCCGGGCTGAGTAATCAGGCAAAAACGGCAAAGCAGTCTCATCAGTATCGCCCGCTCCATTGATTTCTTGTTTGGCCATTCTGATCTCCTCATTCGTCTTCTAGAGGGGACAGTATATCCGTTCGTGTACTGGCATCTACCGTGGCACTAAACCTCGACGGGAGCGGAGCGCCCCGGGGGCGGCTCGGGGACCGGCGTAGGCTCCAGCATGTGGTTGGGCTCCGGGAAGCCACGGAGCAGCCGCACACTGGCGAAGCAGAGCCGCGTTGAACCGCCGCGCGAGCGCCGACTCAACAGGCTCAACTTGACCGTTCTCGGTCAAGTTATAGCCTCCATGCTCTTGTTCTGGCGGTCCCTTTTCAGAAAGCCGTCGCGAACGCATGGGACACGGACTGGGGGACCTCGATTGGCAGGAAGAAGTCTCGGGGATAAAGATAATCTTCTCCCGACTCGTCCTTCAACCGGATCATGCCGTGCGATTCTGCCTCCGAATCAGGGATCACCGCATAGATCTTCCTCAACTCGAGAGAGGCGGTGTAGTCCTCATTTCGGACACAGACAACATACTCTGGTGTTTTGCTTTGCATGGCTAGGATATGAATCGTTTAACCTTGATTTCCTTGCGACCGACGTTACTCATCTCGTACCAGTGGACTTCGGCCTTCGTGATCGTACCGTCTGGCAACCGAACCATCGCGTTTCCCTTGAGCTTGCGCCACCGGCCGTTGCCATAGTCCCGCCGCAGGCGGCGGAGATCGCGAATTCGATTGCCGCTGGTGATGGTCTCAATGTCGCTGATCTCACCAATGAGTTGGCATCCAGCATCCAGGGTACATGTCGATTTAGAGTATAGTTCGTGCGACAGACTGCAGCAAGGTTATTTCTCTGACGAACAATAGATTACACCGAAGTTCTTCTTTTATATTTCAGCAGAAAGATTCCGGCATATCAAGACATGTTTTGACGGGTCTTGTCCCTGGTTTGGACCAAACCGGCTTTGGTAAATTTCACTATGGCCTGGCAATATCATACTATATGAACTTATGTTGGCATAGTTGTCGGGCACGGTTAGGGAGTGTGGATATCCGGTGTGTAGCTTTTGAACTTTCTCCCCTGCCGGGTGAACCGGCAGGGGCCGTTGTGTGTTTTGGAATGACTGATTAGCTGATGAAATGATTTACTCGCGGCGTAACCCAGAAAAATAGTTTCGCCATCTCGGGGCAAAAGCCGCGGGGGTCTGGGGGAAAGGCGGAAGTGGCGCGGGTAGCTTGTGGACTGATTCACCCACGGCGTAAAACCGCGGGGTCTTGCGTCCCAAAAGCTTGCGGGACGTTTGCCGAATGGAATTTGTGGTGTTAGAGAACGGCATTGTCGATCAGGCGGGTTTTGCCGATGAAGACCGCAAGGGCGATCAGCGTCCCCTCCCCGACCCGTTCGACTGGCTCCAGGGTCTCTCCGTCCCGGATCTCGATGTAGTCGATCCGGGCGCGGGGTTCCTTCTCGATCATCGTTCTCATCTCGGCGATGATCGCGGAGACCGATCGTTCCCCGCCTTTAACCAACTCCTCCGCCCGGAGAAGCGCCCGGCGGAGGCAGAGGGCCTCCTTTCTCTCTTCCGGGTTCAGATACTTATTCCGGGAACTCATCGCCAGGCTGTCCTTCTCCCGGACGATCGGGCAGCCGATGATCTCGACCGGCATATTAAGATCCTCGACCATCTTGGCGATAACGCGGAGCTGCTGGTAGTCTTTCCGGCCGAAGAAAGCGCGATCCGGCTGTAGAATATTGAAGAGCTTGGCCACCACCGTCGCCACCCCCCGGAAGTGGCCGGGGCGCAGGGCGCCGCACAGGCCCCGGGAGAGAGCGGTCTCCTCAACATAGGTGGAGTATCCTTCCGGATAGATGTCGGAGGTTTCGGGGGTAAAGACGATATCAACGCCTTCTTTCCGGCAGAGATCGAGGTCGCGGTCCAGGTCCCGGGGGTAGGTCGAGAAATCTTCGGAGGGGCCGAACTGGGCCGGGTTGACGAAGATGGTGACTACTAATACATCAGCGGCTGCCCGGGCCGCGCGCATCAGGCTCAGGTGCCCTTCGTGGAGGAATCCCATGGTAGGAACACAGGAGATGGTCTTGCCCTCCCGCTTGAAGGCGAGGGACTTCTCCTGCATCTCCCGGGGAGATTGAATAACAATCATATTATTTCACCATGAAGGACATGAAGAACATGAAGCTAATTGAAAGGAGATTGCTTCGCCCTTACGGGCTCGCAATGACATTTGAAGAATTGTCGGACAACCTTTAAAACCTGCGGCTATCGCTGCTTCAAGGTTGATTGTATATCAAAAACAGGAACTTAACTTTTTACGAAGTAAAAAGTTAGAAGGAATGATCTGCGTCAGGGAAAATACCTTCCTTCACCTCTTTCTTATATGCCGTAAAGGCTTCGAGCATTATCTTGTTAAGGTCCGCGTACTGTTTCACAAACCGGGGCCGGAATTGACCGCAGAGACCAAGGAGGTCGTGAACGACCAGGACCTGCCCGTCGCAGAGCGGGCCGGACCCGATCCCGATGGTGGGTATGGAGATCGCCTTCGTGATCTCTCCCGCCGCCCGGGCCGTGACGCATTCCAGGACCACCGCGAAAGCCCCCGCCTCTTCCAGGGAGCGGGCGTCTTCCAGCAGCTTCCCGGCCGACGCATCATCCTTCCCCGCCACGATGTAGGACCCGTTCTTCAAAATACTCTGGGGAAGGAGGCCGATGTGCCCGAGCACGGGGATACCGGCCCGGACCATCTTTCCCACCAGCGGGGCGAACTCCTTCCCCCCCTCCAGCTTGACGGCATGGGCGCCCGCTTCCTGGATAAAACGGCCGGCGTTGCGCAGCGCCTCATCGTCGTTCACCTGGTAGGAGAGAAAAGGCATGTCGGCCACCACCAGGCACCGGCTGTTACCCCGGACGACCGCCTTGGTGTGATGGAGCATGTCCGCCATGGTGACCGGGACCGTGTTCTCGTATCCCAGGACCACGTTCCCCAGCGAGTCGCCGACCAGGATCAGGTCAACCCCCGCCTCGTTCATCAGCCGGGAGGTGAAGTAGTCATACGCGGTAAGGGTGACGATCTTCTGCCCCTCCCGCTTTTTCTTCCTGATGGTGGCAACCGTCACTTTCTGCGCTTCATTCATGCGATCTCTCCATAATACGACACCCCTTCATCCTCTCCCCGGGCGCGCAGGAGTTCCCGCACGCTCCGGTCCCGGAAGGGGTCTCGCCAGTAGGGCGCTATCATGCTCAGCGGGAGGAGGACAAACCGCCGCTCTTCCAGGCCCGGATGGGGGATGGACAGCTCCCGGGTCCGGATGACACGCCGCCCGTAGGAGACGATATCGAGGTCGATGATCCGGGGTCCGTATCGCCTCCCCCGCTCCCTCCCCATCGCTTCTTCGATCCCTTTACATACGCCGAGCAGTTGATGGGGCTCCAGCCCCGTCATCAGCACCGTCACGCAGTTGAGGAATGACGCCTGCTCGCGGAGATAGAGGGGATCGCTCTCGTAGAGAGCGGAAGCATCCGTCACCCGTATCCCCGGGACCCGGCCGAGCAGGAAGAGCGCGTGCCTGATGTTGCCCGCCCGGTCGCCCCGGTTTGATCCCAAGGAGATAAAGGCGTCAATCTGCAAACATCTATACATAGTTTTATTCGGGAAATTACAAAGGCTGCTACATTAAATTCCAAAATCCAAGCACCAAATTCCAAATAAATTACAAATCCCAATATCAAAATTCCAAACAAATGGCGCAACACAGGCACCTACGCGGTCAACCCCGACATGCCATTGCTTGTATGTGGCCCCCAATCAGCCCCCCCCGGCCAGGCGAGTTTGTGATTTGGGATTTGGGATTTGTGATTTGGGATTTGTTTGTTATTTGGGATTTGTGATTTGGGATTTAGCTTCGGACTATAATTAGATCATCGATCACCGCATACCTATGAACTAAATACCTTGAGCTTCTTTAACCGTTCCACCGCCTGGACCAGCTCATCAACGGGCCGGGTCAGGGCCATCCTGACGTAGCCTTCTCCGGAGGGGCCCAGGCCGACGCCGGGTGTGGTGACGATCCCGGCTTCTTCCAGCAGAAGGGCCGTGAACGCTGATGAGCCATACCCTGAAGGCGTCCGGCACCAGACATAGAAGGTGGCCTTCGGCCGGGGGACCGCCCAGCCCAGGGAGTTGAGGCCGTCGACCAGGGTGTCCCTTCTTTCCCGGTACATATCGAGCAGGTCGATCCGGAACTCCTGGGGTCCGTTGAGGGCGGCGAGCGCCGCGTACTGGACCGCCCGGAAGATCCCGGAGTCGATATTCGATTTGACCTTGCTCAAGCCCTTGATGATTTCCTTGTTGCCGGCGGCGAAACCGACCCGCCAGCCGGTCATGTTGTAGGTCTTGGAAAGCGAATGGAACTCGATCCCCACCTCCTTCGCCGAGGGGACCTGGAGGAAGCTGGGGGGGCAATATCCGTCGTAAGCAAGTTCGGTATAGGCGGCATCGTGACAGAGGATGATCCCGTAGCGGGCGGCGAAATCGGCGGCGGCGGCCAGGTACTCAATCCCGCAGACGGCGGCGGTGGGGTTGTTGGGGTAGTTGAGGAAGATCATTCGGGCCTTCTCCGCCGTTTTCTTCGCGATGGCGTCCAGATCGGCCAGAAAGCCGTTCTCCTCCCTCAGAGGCATCGCCACCGGGACCCCGCCCGCGAAGATGGTTCCCGAGCCGTAGACCGGATAGCCCGGGTCGGGGACCAGGACCGTCTCCCCCGGGTTGACGAAAGCCAGCGGGAGGTGAGCGATCCCCTCCTTGGAGCCGAGCAGGGGGAGGATCTCGGTATCCGGATCGAGATCGACATCGAACCGTCGGCGATACCAGTCCGCGATCGCCTGGCGCAGTTCCTCCATGCCAAAATCAAGCGCGTAGGTGTGGGTGGACGGGTCCCGGGCGGCGCGGGCCAGGGCGTCAACGATGTGGGGCGGTGTCGGCTGATCCGGGTCGCCGACACCGAGATCGATCAACTCCTTCCCTTCTGCGCGCAGTTCCCGTTTCACCCGGTCAATCTCGGCAAAAAGATACGGGGGGAGTTTTTTCAGACGCTCGGATACCGTGAAATTCATGATAAAGTTTTAATCCTTTATGAGATGTAACGCTTTCGGCGATGACCGTGGGGGTTTCTGCCCGGGAATTAACAGAGGGTATCTTGGTCCTCGGATTGGATATCAGATTATCAGGGAATCAGTAAGCAGAATACCGGCAGATCAGGTTATCAGATGAGGCCGGCCGAGCCGACTGATCCTCTGATATTCTGATCCCCTTCCCACTGATTTCCTGATTATCTGATCCGCTTTTATCTTCCCCCGAACGGCTGATCACGCTTTATGCTGATCTGCATGTCGTATTTCGAAACAACGGACTATTCTCCTCCCTCCTCCTCGTCATCTATCGGATCTTCATGGAAACGGCAGTAATCATCCGCCACCGGTATCTCCCGGAAATAGGCTCCCAGCGTGTCCGGCTCGGCGAAAATCTGTCTCACCGCCCGATCCCCTTCCATCAACTTGAAGAGGACCGGCTCCCGGGCCCGGAGCCTTTCCCAGGCCCGCTGAGCCGTTCGGTAGCGGGTGATGAACCCCGCCTCCATCAGTCTGTCGATCTTTCCTTTTACCGTGGTAAACATGGCGTATCTCCTTTATTTTTTACTTCGTAAAAAATATATCTAAAGTATGTTTTATGATGATGAATCGCGCAGGAATTACACTGACAGTCATCGTAAAACATCGGCCATCGTATAGAAGCCGGGAGGAGCGGCGGCGGCGAAACGGGCCGCCCGCAGCGCTCCCCGGGCGAAGGTGTCCCGGCTGTGGGCCCGGTGGATCAGTTCCAGCCGCTCCCCGGGGGCGGAAAAGATAACGGTATGATCGCCGACGATGTCCCCGGCGCGGACGGAGTGGATCCCGATCTCTTCCCTCGTTCTCTCCCCGGTCATCCCTTTGCGGCCACAAACCGCGACGGCGTCCGGGTCGCGAACGAGGGCGCGGGCGGCAGCCGCGGCCAGCATGCGTGCGGTCCCGCTGGGGGCGTCTTTCTTGAAGCGGTGATGGACTTCGACAATCTCGATGTCGTAGCCGTCGCCGAGAGCGGCCGCGGTCTCCTCCACCAGCCGGGAAAGAAGGTTAACCCCCACGCTCATGTTCGGGGAGAAGACACAGGCCACCCCGGCCGCGATCTCCTGGAGGCGCGTTTCCTGATCGGGGCTGAGACCGGTGGTCCCGACCACCAGCGCTTTTCCATGCGCGGCGGCCACGGCGGCGTTTTCCAGCGTCGAGAGCGGCGCGGAGAAGTCGATCACGACGTCGCCCGAGTCGATCACTTCCTCCAGCGAACCCGTCAGGGGAAGGGACAGCCGCCCCGCGCCGGCGAGATCCCCGGCGTCCCGCCCCCGGGCGGGATGGTCCGGGCGATCGACCGCTCCGGCGATCTCAATATCCCCTTCCTCCCGGGCACAGGCGATAATCCGTCCCCCCATCCTCCCCCCCGCCCCGCAAATGATAATTTTTATCATCACACTACATACTCCACAACTAAGCGCAACCTTAAACAGATTGCATTCTTTACGTTGGTCATTGCGAGCGCAGCGAAGCAATCTCTTCTTTTCCCGTTGATTGAGATTGCTTCGTTACTGCGTTCCTCGCAATGACGTGTCTACTAGTTGATATTCTGCTTAGTATGTGTGTTCTTACCTCGGATTGTTTAAAAATATTGATTCTTCCATTTGTATGCGCCCCGATGACATCGGGGCGGAGATACTATAATTTCCGCTTCGCGGAAATTATAGTAATTCGTATCTCTGGAGGAGATCCTCCAGCTCCACCCGGTGGGCGGGAGAGAGCCCACAGAGGGGCAGCCTGAACTCCTCCCGGATCTTCCCCATCATCGCCAGGGAGGTCTTGACCGGGATCGGGTTGGTCTCGATAAACATCATCTGGAAGAGCGAATAGAGGCAAAAATGGACGCGACGGGCCTCGTCCCACCTGCCCTCCAGGGCGGCGCGAACCAACCGGGCAACGTCCCGGGGAACGATATTGGCGGCCACCGAAATCACCCCCCGGGCGCCGACCGACATCATCGGCAGCGTCAGCATGTCGTCGCCCGAGATCACGGTAATATCGCAGAGGTTGAGTATCTGGTTGACCTGATCGACCGACCCGCAGGCTTCCTTCACGGCCACGATATGCTCATTGTCGGCCAGTTCCGCGATCGTTTCCGGCTCCAGCTTGACGCCGGTCCGGCCCGGCACGTTATAGAGGACCAGGGGGATCTCCGTCTCCCCGGCCAGCAGGCTGAAATGTTCGATCATCCCTCTCTGGGTCGGCTTGTTGTAATACGGAGTGATAACCAGGGCCCCGTCGGCGCCGGCCTCCTGGGCGTGGGTGGTCAGGCGGAGGGCCTCCCGGGTGCTGTTAGAACCGGCCCCGGCGATCACCTTCACCCGGCCGGCCGCTTTCTCGACGGCGAATTCGACCACCCGGTCATGCTCCTCATGAGATAGGGTCGGCGATTCCCCGGTCGTCCCGCAGGGAACGATCGCGGCGGTTCCGTTCTCGACCTGGAACTCGATCAGGGCGCCGAGTGAATCAAAGTCGATCGCGCCGGCGTTGAACGGTGTCACGATCGCCGTCATTGATCCTTCAAACATGGTAATCTCCCGTGCTTAATGCATCACTATAAAACATTCGTTTGTTACTATAAAATCCCACCCCAGAGTACTGGAGTACTGGAGTACTGGAGTATTGGGGTATCGGATGGGCGACTTCCATCATTCCATCACTCCATTACTCCATCACTTCTTCAGTCCATTACCCTATATTCTCTATCTCCATTCGACTTCCGGGTAAAGCATTATTTATTCTTGGAGTTCAACCTCGCCCTCGAACACATACGCCGCCGGGCCGGTCATGAAAATATGATTGTCGTCCCGCCACTCCACCCGGAGATCCCCTCCCGGAAGATGAACCTCTACGTCGCGGCCGGTTCTTCCCGTGAGAACCCCCGCCGCCACGGCGGCGCAGGCCCCCGTGCCGCAGGCGAGGGTTTGGCCCGCGCCCCGTTCCCAGACCGCGAACCGCATCTCCCGTTTATTGAGCACCTGGACAAATTCCACATTCGTTCTCTCCGGGAAAAGACCGTCGGTCTCGACGATCGGCCCCAGATCACCGACCGGCGGCTTTTCGTCCGGAGGATAGAAGATGACGCAGTGCGGGTTCCCCATGGAAACACAGGTTATTCGGACCCGGTAAGGGCCGAAAACGGCGGGGTGGTCGATCACCCGGCCGGGGAGGGCGACCGGGATCCGGGAGCTTTCCAGCACCGGCTCCCCCATGTCGACGATCACCCGGCCGCCCGCGATCCGCGGGCGCATGATCCCGGCCGGGGTCTCCACGCTCATTTCTTCCTCCTCGATCAGCCCCCGGTCGCGGGCGTACAGGGCGAAACAGCGGATCCCGTTGCCGCACATCTCGGCCTCGGAACCATCCGGGTTGTACACCCGCATCTTCAGATCCGCCCGCTCCCCCGGGGCGACAATGATGACCCCGTCCGCGCCGATCCCAAAGTGCCGGTCGCAGAGAAACCTGACCCGGTCCGGGGAAAGCCCGAGGCGGCCGTCCCGATCCTCGATCAGGATGAAGTCGTTCCCCAGCCCCTGCATCTTGGTAAACGTTATCTTCATTTATAAATCAACTCCCTGCGGTCGCTCATTTATGCGGGATCGTCCTTCACTCCGTGAAGGACTTGTAATAATTGTAGTAGTTGTAGTATCGCCGTGCCGGAGGCACGGCTTGCCGAACCGCAAGCGACTGCCGACAGGCAGGCGCGATCCTACAATTCCTACAAAGAATGCCGAAGGCATTCTGATCCTACAAGTCCTTACGCGCAGCGAAAGGACGATACTACACTCTACATCTCCTTCAGGAAGTCGGGCAGTATCTCTCCCCGGATCAGGTCGCGGTAGGTTTCCCTGCGGCGAATGACCCGGAACTCGTCATCTTTGACCATCACCTCGGCGCACCGGGGGCGGGAGTTGTAATTGGAGCTCATTACGTAGCCGTAGGCTCCGGCGGTCAGCACCGCCAGGAAGTCGCCCTCCTTCGGCTCGGGCAGCAGCCTCCCCTCCCCCAAAAGGTCGCCGGTCTCGCAGATCGGTCCCACCACGTCGGCGCGGATATCCCCGCCGGCCCGCGGCCGGACGGGAACAATCTGGTGGTGGGCGCCATAGAGGGCCGGCCGGATCAGGTCGTTCATCGCCCCGTCGACCACGATAAAGCTTTTCTTCCTTTTCTTTTTGACATAGAGCACCCGCACCAGCAGCACCCCGGCGTTGCCGGTGATAAAACGTCCCGGCTCCAGGATCAGCGTCAGGTCGAGTCCCTTCAGGAGGGGCGCCAGAGCGGCGGCATATTCCCGGGCCGACGGGGGATTCTCTCCCCGGTAGCTCACCCCCATGCCCCCCCCGATGTCGAGGTACCGGAGGGGGATGCCTTCTTTTTTCAGCTTCCGGACCAGGTTGATCAGCCTCTTCACGCCTTCCCGGTACGGCCCGGTCCGGAGAATCTGGGAGCCGATATGCATCTGGATGCCGACCGGGGCCACATGGGAAAGATCGCGGGCGCGGCGGTAAAAGTCAAGCGCCGCTTCCCGGTCGAGGCCGAACTTGTTTTCATCCTTCCCGGTGGTGATGTAGCGGTGCGTCTTCGGATCGACATCGGGGGTGACCCGGAGCGCGACCGGCGCGATCCGGTTCATCTTCCGGGCCGTCCGGTCGATCAGATCCAGTTCGGATGCCGATTCGACGGTAAAGAAGAGTATCTCCGCCCGGAGCGCGGCGGCGATCTCCCGGGCGGTCTTCCCCACGCCCGCGAAAACGATCGTTCCCGGGGAAGCTCCCGCCCGGAGGACCCGGTAGAGTTCGCCCCCGGAAACCACGTCAACCCCGGCGCCTTCCCCGATCAGGACCCGGGCCACCGCCAGGCTGGAATTGGATTTCATGGAAAAGCAAACCCGGTGGCGGCGGCGGCCCCAGGCCGTGTCCATCTCCCGGAAACGGTCGACCAGATGGCGGTGACTGTACACGTAGGCCGGGGTGCCCGCCTTCCGGGCGATCAGGTCGAGAGGGACCTCCTCGCAGCAGAGAACCCCGTCCCGGTAGTTCCAGGCGTCACTATTGATTTTCAATTCCATTGTTACTTTCTTTTCCCCTCCCCTCAGCCCCCTTACTTAGCCGCAAAATTGCGTAAAATGCACAAAAGCTCCCTCTACCTCACCCCCTTTTTATCAGCCGCAAAAAAGCGCAAAAGACGCAAAAGTCCCACCGCTACGCCCCCTTTATTTGAACCACGAAAAGGCGGAGAGTACAGAGAGTACTACACTTTTAAATTGAGCAGTAACGCCGAAGAGCCGAGGCGACCGTTTACCGCTCACTGCTTACCGCTCACTTTTTTCTCCCTTCATCATTCGTGATTAGTTATTCTTTCGGGTTTCCTCATTCGGATTTCGTCATTTTGGCTCCAGTTTCTTTTTCCACCGGCGCAGCTGCCGGCGCACCCGGGCCGGCGCGGTGCTCCCGATCGTCGTCTTGCCGGCGACCGAGGCTGCCGGGGTCAGCAGTTTCAGCGCCGGCGCCTCGAAGGCCGGTGAAGACCACCGTAGTTCGTCAAGCGTTATCTCCCCGGGGCTTTTTCCCTCGTCCAGCAGCCGGGCGATCAGCTCTCCCACCGCCTGATGCGCTTCCCGGAACGGGACCCCCCGTTCCACCAGGTACTCCGCCAGGTCAGGGGCCGACGAGAACCCCTTCGCCACGGCGGCAGCGAGCTCCGCCCGGTTGAAGCGCAGGGTGGAGATAACCCCGGTCATGACGGCCAGCGATCCGCGCACGGTATCGATCGAATCGAAGAGCGGTTCCTTATCTTCCTGCAGATCCCGGTTATAGGCCAGGGGGAGCCCTTTCAGCGCCGCCAGCACCGCCAGAAGATTGCCGTAGAGGCGTCCGGCCTTGCCCCGGATCAATTCCGCCGGATCGGGGTTTTTCTTCTGGGGGAGGAAGCTGCTTCCCGTGCAGAAGGCCTCATCGAGTTCGATAAACCGGAATTCCGCCGTACTCCAGAGAACCAGTTCTCCCGCCAGACGGGAAAGATGCATCCCGAGCACGGCCAGATCCGCCAGCGACTCGACGATAAAATCGCGGTCGGCGACCGCGTCCAGGCTGTTCGGGGCCACGTGGCGGAAACCGAGCAGCTCGGCCATCAGCTTCTGATCCAGGTGCAGATTGCTCCCGGCCAACGCGGCGGATCCGGCCGGGAGCAGGTCCATCCGCGCGCGCGCCTGCCGCAGACGAGAACGGTCCCGCTCCAGCATCTCCACGTAGGCCAGCAGGTGATGAGCCACCAGAACCGGCTGCGCGTGCTGGAGATGCGTGTAGCCGGGCATGATGGCGTCGTTATACTCATCCCCCTTCTCCACCAGCGCGGACTGGAGATCCCGGATCAGGCCCTCGATCTCCGCCAGTTCCTCTTTCAGATAAAGCCGGGTGTCGAGGACCACCAGGTCATTGCGGGAACGTCCGGCATGAAGTTTTTCCGCCAGGGAAGCGTCCTGGAGAGCAAGCAGATCCAGGATCAGGCTGTGTATGTCCTCGTAGCCGCCGGAAAGATCGATCTTTCCCGCCGCAATTTCCTCCCCGATCTCCCCCAGTATTTTTACCACCCGGTTTTTCTCCCGGGAAGAGATGTAGCCCCCCTTCTCCAAAACCCGGGCGTGGGCGATACCGGCTTTGATATCCGCCTTGTAGAGGCGCCGGTCAAACGGCAGGGACGAACCGAAACGTTCCATCATTTCATGTGATTCCTTCCGAAACCGTCCGCCCCATAATTTTTTAGCCATCAGGTATACCTCCCATAAAGAACGGTAATCAGTAATCGGTAATCGGTAATCAGTAATCAGTAATCGGTGATCGGTCATCAGTAACCGATAGAACTGGACCCGGCAATCCAATCGACTGATTACCGATCACTGATAACCGATTACTTTCTTTTCAGCCGGGCCCGGATCTTCAGCCGCAGTGCGTTGAGGCGGATGAACCCGGTGGCGTCGCTCTGCTGATAAACGTCGTCTTCCTCGAAGGTCACCATCTCCGGATCATAGAGCGAGTTGGGGGACTTTCTCCCCGTCACCGCGCAGTTCCCCTTGTAGAGTTCCAGGCGGACCGTGCCGTTCACGTCCCGCTGGCTCTCCGCGATGGTCTTCCGGAGCAGCTCCATCTCGGGGGCGAACCAGAACCCGTTGTAGACCAGCTCCGAGTACTTGGTGATCAGCGAATCCTTGAAATGAAAGACCTCGCGGTCGAGGGTAATCGTCTCCAGGGCCCGGTGGGCGATGTGGAGGATGGTCCCCCCCGGCGTCTCATAGACCCCCCGGCTCTTCATCCCCACGAACCGGTTCTCGACGATGTCCATCCGTCCGATCCCGTTCTCGCCCCCCAGCTTGTTCAGGGCCCCGAGGAGGGCGGCGGGGGCGAGTTTCTTTCCGTTCAGGGCCGTCGGGAGTCCCTGCTCGAACTCGATCTCGATAACGGTGGTCCGGTCGGGGGCCGCCTGCGGAGAGACGCTGAGGACGAACATGTCCTCCGGGGGCTTCTTCCAGGGATCTTCCAGGATCCCTCCTTCAAAGCTGATATGGAGCAGGTTGCGGTCGCTGCTGTACGGCTTCTCCTTGGAGACCGGGATATCGATCCCGTGCTTTTTCGCGTAGGCGATCAGGTCGCTCCTTGACTTGAAATTCCACTCCCGCCAGGGGGCGATGATCTTGATCGCCGGCTCCAGGGCGATACAGCTGACTTCGAACCGGACCTGGTCGTTGCCCTTCCCGGTGGCTCCATGCGAAACGTATTCAGCCCCTTCCTTACGGGCGATCTCGATCATTTTTTTGGCGATCAGGGGCCGGGCCAGGGAGGTTCCCAGGAGGTAGGTCCCCTCGTAAACGGCGTTGGCCTGGATGGCGGGGAAGACGTAGTCCCGGACGAACTCCTCCCGGACGTCCTCCACGTAGACCGCGCAGGCCCCGGTCCGTTTCGCTTTTTGGGCCGCCTCCTCCACCTCCGCTTCCTGTCCCAGATCGGCGATAAAAGCGACCACGTCCAGCCCCTTTTCCACCTGAAGCCACTTGAGAATAATGGAGGTATCGAGCCCTCCGGAATATGCCAATACCACTTTACTCATCAGTTTACTCCTTCTGGAATATTAATCAGTAATCAGTGATCAGTGATCAGTGATCAGTGAAACCAACCGGTAGCCAGGCGTACTGATT
Source organism: uncultured bacterium (assembly GCA_963822585.1). Lineage (GTDB taxonomy): Bacteria > Auribacterota > Erginobacteria > Erginobacterales > Erginobacteraceae > CAWGIE01. Next base: position 133,973 of record CAWGIE010000010.1, on the reverse strand, counting down.
ACTGATCACCGATTACTTTTTCTCCTCAGTCTCCACTATCGCGCAAAACCCCTCGCAAAATTTCAAGCGCCTGATTAATTTCATCTTGAGTGACATTTAAGGCGGGCATCACCCGGAGGACGTTCCCGGCCGTGCAGTTGACGATCAGGCCTCTCTCCAGGCAGAGATCGACCAGGGGCTTACATTCCCGGTCGCATTCCATCCCCAGCATCAGTCCCATTCCCCGGACCTCTTTGACGGCCGGGAACTCGTCCCGGAGCCCCTCCAGTCTCCCGCGCAGGTATTCTCCCATCCGGGCCACGTTTTCCATGACCCCTTCCTCCTCCATCGCCCGGAAAACCGCCAGGGCGGCCGCGCAGACCAGGGGGCTGCCGCCGAAGGTCGAGGCGTGGGTCCCCGGGGTCAGGACATCCGCGAACCGTTCGCTCACCACCATGGCCCCGATCGGGAGCCCCCCTCCCAGGGCCTTCGCCAGCGTCATCACGTCCGGGGTCACCCCGTACTTCTGAAAAGCGAAGTACTTCCCCGTGCGGCCCATGCCGGTCTGCACTTCATCGACGATCATCAGCAGATTCTCCCGCTCGCAGATCTCCCGGACCTCCCGCGCGAAATCGGGCCGGGCGGGCCGGACGCCCCCCTCCCCCTGGATCAGTTCCAGCATAACGGCGACCGTCCGTTCGTTGAGCGCTTCCTCCAGCTCGGCCGTCTCATTGAGCCTGACGTAGCGGAAACCGGGGATCAGGGGACCGAACCCGGAGTGATACTTCTCCTGACCGGTGGCGGTGACGGCCGCCAGGGTCCGTCCGTGAAAGGAGGACTGCATGGTGATGATCTCGAAGCGTCCCTCCGGCTCGCCGAATCGCCGGGCCAGCTTGATCGCTCCCTCATTGGCCTCCGCCCCCGAATTGCCGAAAAAGACTTTGCCGGGAAAAGAATTCTCGATGATCACCCGGGCCAGCCGTCCCTGGAGTTCATTGAAAAAATTGTTCGGCATGTGGAGGAGCCGGCCAGCCTGTTCCCGGACCGCGGCCGTCACCCGGGGAGGGCAATGCCCGAGGCTGCTGACGCCCCAGCCGGGGAAAAGATCCAGGTACTTTTTCCCTTCGGCGTCCCAGACCCACGATCCTTCCCCCCTCACGATCACCACCGGGTTGCGGGTATAGGTGTTGAGGACATACCGGTCGTAGTCCTGTATAATAGTATTCTGTATTATTCATAGCATCATTCACCTTATCATTATTGAAGGGATAGCCGACAAGGAGTGATGGAGTATTGGAGTGTTGGAGTGATGGGATACCCCGTCCGGCCGCTTTCCCATCATTCCATTATTCCATCATTCCATTACTCCATACTGTATTACAAGTCATCCTGCGAACAACCCTTCATCACGGAGTCGCTTACCCGCTCCGTATTAATTCACTATCTCGGTTCCAATCCCCTTATCCGTAAATATCTCCAGCAGGAGGGAATGCTTGAGCCTGCCGTCGATGATATGCACTTTTTTTACTCCTCTCTCCAGGGCCTGCAGCCCCGCGGTCGCCTTGGGGATCATCCCCCCGGCGATCGTTCCCTCCTCCAGGAGCCGTTCGATCTCTTTCTTCCGCAAAGAGGAGAGGACCTGGTGCTTCCCGCTTTCGTCCTCTCTGGTCATGATCCCCTCGACGTCGGTCAGAAAGACCAGTTTCTCGGCTTTCAGGGCCGCCGCCAGGGCGCCGGCCGCCAGGTCGCCGTTGATGTTGTACAGATTGCCCTCTTTATCGCTGCCCAGAGGAGCGATCACCGGGACCCGGTCCCGCCGGGTGACTTTCAAAATCGCGTCCACGTCGACCCGGTCCACGTCGCCCACGTAACCGAGATCGACCGGGTGGGATTTCCCTCCCGGACCCGTGATCGTAGGCTCCAGCTTCCGGGCCGTGATCACCCTGTTTTCATGGGAACAGAACCCTTCCGCCCGTCCCCCCAGGGAGCGGATCTTCTCGGTCAGTTCATCGTTGATGCCGGCCAGGACTTCCCAGACGATCCCCATCACCTGCTTATCGGTCACCCGCAGGCCTTCAATAAAGCGGGGAGAGATGCCGGCTTCCTTCATCTTCCGGCTGATCGCGTTCCCGCCGCCATGAACCACCAGGGGTTTCATCTTCACCGCCTCCATAAAGACGACGTCCCGCAACACCCCCTCCACGCAGGCGGGAGAAGTCATGGCGCTTCCCCCCAGCTTGATAACCACGATCTTGCCGCCGAAGGATTGGATATAGGGGAGCGCCTCGATCAAAACCGCGGCTTTCTCGATCAATTTCTTCATAATTTTTTTCCTCTGGAAAAAAATAATTACTATTCCTTGTTGATCTTCACGTAGTCCGGCGTGATGTCACAGGTATAACAGACATCCCTCCCTTCCCCCAGGTGAAGATCGATCAGGAACCACAGTTCCTTCTTCTTCAGCGCGTCGGCAACAAGCCCGGGGTCCGCTTCAAGGTGCAGTCCCTCCCGGATGATCTCAATCTCCCCCAGGGAGACGGCCATCCTTTCCTCGTCGATCTCCGCACCCGAGTACCCCAGGGCGGCCAAAAGGCGCCCCCAGTTCGGCGTCTCCCCGTGAAGAGCGCACTTGAAGAGAAGCGAATTGCCGACCGCCTCCGCCGCCCGGCGGGCGTCGGACGCCGTCAGGGCGCCGCGGACCTCGATCCCGATGAACTTTCCCGCTCCCTCGCCATCTCTCACGATCATCCAGGCCAGTTCCCGGGTGAGGTGATCGAGCGCTTCCTGGAACCGGGCGGCGGAAGGAGTGCCCGCCGCGATCGTTACACCCGAGCGCCCGTTCGCCAGCAGGAGAACGGTGTCGTTGGTGCTGGTGTCCCCGTCGACCGTGATCCGGTTAAACGACTGGGCGAGCGAACGGGCGAGAGACTCTCTCAGCAGGGGTGCCTCGACCGCCAGATCGGTGGCCAGGAAAGAGAACATGGTGGCGTGGGGCGGCGTCACCACCCGCATCCGGGGATAGATCATGCCCGCTCCCTTGGCGATCCCCCAGAGAAGGGCCGCCTTCCCCTCTACCCTCAATTCCAGAGCGATCTCCTTGGGAAAGGTGTCCGTGGTCATAATGGCTTCGGCAGCGGCGGCGTTGCCTCCATCCCGGATGATCCGGCCCAGTTCCCGGATTCCGGGCTCGATCTTATCCAGGGGCAGAAAACGGCCGATCCTCCCGGTGGAAGCCACCGCCGTCTCGGCCGCCGAAACACCGAGGGCCTCGGCCGCCAGGTGGCCCATCTCTTCGGCGTCCCTCAGCCCTCTCTTGCCGGTGGCGGCGTTGGCGCAGCCGCTGTTGGCGACGATCGCCCGGCACCGCCCGCGGGCGAGTACCGTCCGGCTCACCGTGACCGGGGGGGCCGTCACCCGGTTGCTGGTGAAAGCGCCGGCGGCGGCCGTCTCCGACTCGGAGTAAATCATCGCCAGATCCTTCTTCCCGGCGGCCTTGATCCCGCAGGCCGTTCCGGCGGCGCGGAAGCCGGCCGGCAGCTCAGGGGTATCCAACCGTTTTATGTGTCCGTTTGTGGTCATATCGCGCAGGCATACATGATGACTTACAGTAATCAGTGATCAGTAATCAGTAATCAGTAATCAGTAATCAGTGATCAGTGATCAGAAATCAGTGATCAGTAATCAGTAATCAGTTCGCCGGGCATCAGCCATCACCGATTACTGATTACTGATTACCGATGACCGCCGTTCGCTACACCAGCCCTTCCGTTTCTTCAAACCCCTCCATGATATTCATATTCTGGACCGCCTGCCCGGCGGCGCCCTTGAGGAGATTGTCGATGGCGCTGACCACGATCAGGTGCCCGGTCCGCGGATTCACCCGGATGCCGATCAGGCAGTTATTGGTACCAACCGCTTCCCGCAGCTGGGGGAGCGTCCCGGCCGGATATACCTTCACGAAAGGCTCTTCCCCGTAATACCGCCGGTACGCTGCCAGGACCTCTTCCTCCGTGACGTCCTTCTCCAATTCCAGATAGATCGTGCTCAGGATACCCCGGTTGACCGGCAGAAGATGGGGGGCGAACTCCACCTGGACCGGGGCGCCGGTCGCCCGGGTGAGAATTTCCTCCATCTCCGGGGTATGTTTGTGGGTACCCAGACTGTAAGCCTTAAAATTCTCGTTCACCTCCGGGAAGAGGAGGGCCAGGCTGGCTTTCCGGCCCGCGCCGGTCACCCCGGTTTTAGCGTCGACGATCACCTTCCCGGAGGAGACCATGCCTTCCCGGATCGGCGGGTAACAGGCCAGGATGGTCCCCGTCGGATAACATCCCGGGTTCGCGAGCAGCCGGGCGGACTTGATATCTTCCCGGAAAAGTTCGGGGAGGCCGTAGACCGCCCGGGAGTTCCCTTCCGGGTCGCGGTGGGGGCTCCCATACCATTTTTCGAAGATCGCCCCTTCGGCAAACCGGTAATCGGCGCTCAGATCGACCACCTTCTTGCCGGCTTTCAGGAAAACCGGCGCGAACTGCATGGAGACGGTGTGGGGGAGGGCCAGGAAGATGAAATCGGCCTTCCGGCAGACATCATCAATGTCGAGATTCCCGCAGGCCATCTCAATCCGGCCGGCGAGTTCGGGGAATACTTCCTGGATCCCGACCGTCTTCTCGACCTTGGCCGTCAGGGAACTGATTTCAACCCGGTTATGAGAGAGGAGCAGCTTGACGATCTCCAGGCCGGTGTATCCGGTCGCGCCGACTATTGCCGTTTTCAGCATGATTATATCCCTCGAAATTGCTTATTTTCTGATAATCCGCGACGGTGACTGTCGCCCGACAATCTACATAATAATCCCTGTTCCATGCCGACGGCAAACTGTTTTTTTATTTCGGGGACACAATACTTAATTCAACCATTATGATAAGAACGAACGGATGAAACAATCTCTCCCGGAAATTACCTCACCGATGAAAGACCAGGGAATTAAGTATTGTGTCCCCGAAATTATAAAAGAAAAAAAGCAGGCCCAGGGCCTGCTTTTTTGAAGGACCAAAAAACGGAGATCCCGAATCTTATCTTTTCGAGAACTGGAACTTTTTCCGGGCTCCCGCCTGGCCGTATTTCTTCCGTTCCTTCTTGCGGGGATCCCGGGTCAGAAGGCCGGCCGATTTCAGAGAAGGGCGCAGCGCCTGGTTTGCTTCCACCAGGGCCCGGGCGATCCCGTGGGAAAGGGCGCCCGCCTGCCCCGCCTTGCCGCCGCCGGCGAGCTGGGCGATCACATCATAGCGCCCCATGTTATCCGTCACCTGGAGCGGGGCCTTGACCTTTTTGACCAGGGTATCGCGCCGGAAATAATCTTCCAGCCCCTGACGCTGGTTGATACTGAACTTTCCCACCCCCGGACGGAGCCATACCTTGGCAATGGCGGTCTTCCGCCTTCCGGTAGCGTAATATTTTACCGTATCGCTCATAATATTATATCTTTAGTACTTCAGGTTGCTGAGCTTCATGCGGGTGATTCGGCCCGGCATAGACCTTAAGTTTCTTCATCACCGCCCGACCCAGACGGTTATGGGGGACCATCCCCCGGACGGCGTGTTCTATGATCCGCTCCGGATGCGTCCGCAGCATCCGTTCGTAAGGGATGCGCTTGAGGCCGCTCGGATACCCGCTGTATCGCTGGTACTCCTTCTGCTCGGCCTTCTTCCCGGTCACCGTGATCTTCTCCGCGTTGACGACCACCACGAAATCTCCGGTATCAACGTGGGAGGTGAAGATCGGTTTATCCTTCCCCCGGAGAAGATCGGCGATGCGGGTCGCCATCCTTCCCAGCACCTGGCCGTCCGCGTCGATCAGGTACCATTTTCTCTCGATCTCGGCTGGTTTTGCTGAAAATGTATTCATTGTATTAACTAGCGCTTTCAGCGCTATTTAATAGTGGACCCCGATTGATTCAATCGGGGTCTATAGTTTAAACGACAATAGATTTATTCGGGCAATACAATAAAAAAGACTTTATGCAGCCTTGCCGAACATTCCGTCCCTGAAAAATTATCTATAGACCGTTAGCTTGACAACTCTTATTTTTTGAAGAAAAAATAAGAGAGGGGGGAACCTACCATCATCCCCTCCTGCCGTCAAGAGGAAATGCGCGGTCGGCGCTAATAGTTCACCCGGACCAGGTACAAACCATGGGCCGGGGCGGTGGGGCCGGCCCGGGTCCGGTCTTTCGACTCCAGGATCGCCTCCATCTCATCCGTCGTGATCTTTCCCTTCCCCGTTTCCAGAAGGGTCCCCACGATATTCCGGACCATTTTATAGAGGAACCCGTCCGCCTCGAGTTCAAACTTGATCAAGGGGCCGTCCTCGGTTATTTCCAGGCGGGAAAGAGTCCGGACCGTGTCCTTGATCGAAGAGCCCGCCGCCGCAAACGAAACCCAGTCGTGCTTTCCGGTCAGCTTCCGGGCGGCGGACCGCATCGCTGCCACGTCCAGGGGGGGAGAAACCCGGCAGGCCCGGTGACGCTCCAGGGGAGCCCGGACCGGCTCCAGGAGCACCCGATAGCGGTAGATTTTTCCCCGGGCGCTGTAGCGGGCATGGAAAGAGGCGGGGACATCTTCCGCCCGGAGGATGACGATATCGGGGGGGAGATGGGTGTTGGCCCCGTCCCGGATATTCTCCGCCGGAAGGAGAGAGCCGGTCTCGAAGTGGGCGACCTGGCCCCGGGCATGAACGCCGGCATCGGTCCTCCCCGCGCCGTGGATCCGGACATCTTCCCGGATCACTTCCCGCAGTGCCCCTTCCACCCTTTGCTGGATGGTGTCGGCATTCGGCTGGATCTGCCACCCCCCGTAAGCGGTGCCGTCATATTCCAGAATAATTTTAACCTTCCGCATAAAACTTAGCTTATTAACTTATTTAACCGCGGATTGAGCGGATTATGCTGATTAAAAAAACAATAATCCGTTTAATCCGCTTAATCAGCGGTTTATTGATTTCCGGAAGGGGGGGAACCGCCCACAGGGAGAGTGATCAGCTCGGGAGCATCTTCCCGTTTCAGACCAACCCGTCCTCGATCATCTTCTCCGCGATCTGGATGACGTTGAGGGCGGCTCCCTTGCGGATGTTGTCGGAGACGATCCAGAGATGGAGTCCGTTCTCCACGTAAGGGTCCCGGCGGATCCGGCCGACAAAGACCGCGTCCTTACCGGAAGCGTCGATCGGCATCGGGTAGGCGGAGTTGTCCGGGTCATCCACCACGACCACCCCGGGAGCTGCGGAGAGTATCTCCCGTACCCGCTCCACCGGGATCGCGTTCTCCGTTTCGATATAGACCGATTCGGCGTGGCCGTTGAAGACGGGGACCCGGACCGAGGTACAGCTGATCCGCATCGAGTCGTCATGCAGCATCTTTTTCGTCTCCCGGTCCATCTTCCACTCCTCGGTGGTGAACCCGAATTCCCCAAAGCTCCCGATCTGGGGGATGACATTGAAGGCGATCGGGTGCGCGTACTCCCGGCACTCCACCGCCTTTTCTCCGGAGAGTATCTTCGGGGCCTGCTCCGCCAGCTCCCTGATCGCCGCCCGGCCGGTCCCCGAGACCGCCTGGTAGGTGGAGGCGATGATCCGTTTCACCCGGCTCTCCCGGTGGAGGGGAGCGACCGCGACCAGCATCTGGATGGTGGAGCAGTTCGGGCTCGCGATCAGTCCCTTGTGCTTCCTGATGTCTTCCGGATTGACTTCGGGGATGACCAGGGGGACATCCGGTTCGAGCCGGAAGTCGCCCCCGTTATCGATCGCCACCGCCCCCCGGACGATGGCGGCGGGCGCGTAAGTGACGGAAGCGCCCTTCGCCCCCTCGGTGCCGGCGAAGAAGACGAAGTCCGCCCCGTCCAATTCTTCTTCGGCGGCGGCACGGACGCTGTACATCCGCCCGGCAATTTCCTCCTCCCGGGAGGAGCGGGCCAGGACCTTGATCTCCCCGGCCGGGAAATTGCGCTGATCGAGTATGTTCAGCATCTCGGCGCCCACCGCGCCGATGCCGACAACGACGACGTTGTATTTTTTAGACATTTTTAATGCCCCCTCATGATTGATTGAAAAACGGCACCACGACAGGCAACAACAAACCCAGAGAAAGTGATGGAATGATGGAGTGATGGGTGGCACGGCCGGTTCAGCATTTTAACGCTCCACCGCTTTATCACCCCGCCGCGTATCCCGCGACCAGGTCCCCCACTTCCGACGTGCTGTACCCCATCTTGCCGGCGGAGAGGCTCTCCAGTTTCTCGCAGGTTTTCATGATCGCTTTCTCCATGGCGGCCGCCGCCTCTTCCTCTCCCAGGTAAGACACCATCATCTGCCCGGCGGCGATGGCGGCCAGCGGGTTGATCTTGCCCTGCCCGGTATACTTGGGCGCGGAGCCGCCGATCGGTTCGAACATGGAGGTTCCTTCCGGGTTGATGTTGCCCCCGGCGGCGATCCCCATCCCTCCCTGGATCATCGCCCCCAGATCGGTGATGATATCGCCGAACATGTTGTCGGTCACGATCACGTCGAAATACTCCGGGTTCTTCACCATCCACATGCAGGTGGCGTCCACGTGAGCGTAATCCCGCTTAATCTCCGGGTAATCCGCCGCGCCGATTTCATGGAAGGCCCGTTCCCAGAGATCGAAGGCGTAGGTCAGGACGTTGGTCTTTCCGCAGAGGGTCAGCATCTTCTTCTTATCGCGTTTCCGCGTCGCCTCGAAGGCGAAGCGGAGACAGCGCTCGACCCCGAAGCGGGTGTTGATGCTCTCCTGGATGGCAACCTCCTGGGGCGTCCCCTTCTTGAAGAAGCCGCCCGCGCCCAGGTAGAGCCCCTCATTGTTCTCCCGGACCACCACGAAATCGATGTCTTCCGGTCCCTTGTCCTTGAGCGGGGTCTCCACTCCGGGATAGAGCTTCACCGGGCGCAGATTGATATACTGCTCGAGAGCGAACCGAAGACCCAGCAACAGTCCTTTTTCCAGGATCCCCGGCTTCACGTCCGGATGGCCGATGGCGCCGAGATAGATCGCCCGGAAATGTTTCAGCTCTTCGATGGCGCTCTCCGGGAGGACTTCCCCCGTCTTCAGATACCGTTCGCCGCCGAAATCATAATATTCCCATTCAAACTTCAGATCGTAACGGCCGGCCAGGGCGTCCATGACCTTGATCCCTTCCGCCACCACTTCCGGTCCCGTTCCGTCCCCGCCAATAACCGCGATGGGGTATGTAGTAGACATGTTCTGTCCTCTCAATATATCCTTCTGAAACTGGATTTAGTTATACTTCTTGATTAACTGTTCAGGAATAATGGAGTACTGGAGTGCTGGAGTGGTGGATTCCCTCCGGTCAGCCCATCACTCCATTACTCCATCACTCCATCATTCCATTTTGATTTACTGAATCCGTTCACACACGCTGCTTCGCCAAATAGGCAATCAGCCCCCCCGCCTTGATCAACTCCTGCATGAAAAGAGGGAGCGGGGAAGCCTGGTAAACCTTCCCGGTGCTCAGACTCTCAATCCGGCCGGAACTTTCATCGATCTCAATCTCTTCCCCCTCCTCCAGGGCCCGGGGCGCGTCGGGGGACTCGAAGATCGGCAGCCCCATATTCAGGGCGTTCCGGTAAAAGATCCGGGCGAAGCTGGACGCCACCACGGCGGAGATGCCGGCCCCTTTGATCGCCAGGGGGGCATGCTCTCGGGATGAACCGCAGCCGAAGTTCTCCCCTCCGACGATAATATCGCCGGGGCTGATTTCCCGGTTGAAACCGGGACGGATATCCTCCATCAGATGACTCCCCATCTCAACCGGATCGGTGGTGATCAGATAACGGGCGGCCAGGATCTCGTCGGTATTGACGTTGTCGCCGAACTTCCAAACGGTGCCTTTCAGCTTCATATTTCACCTCAGACTTTCTCTAAGAAAGCCATTGTAATGAGACTTTATTTTAACCACGAAGATCACGAAGAATGACATGGAAATAAATAACGGGCAGTTCTATTTATTAAAACTCTTCGTGCCCTTCGTGTCCTTCGTGGTTTAATTAAATATCGTCCGGATGAGTCAGCTCACCCGTGACCGCGCTGGCGGCGGCCACCGCCGGGCCGGCGAGGTAGACCTCGCTCTCGGGATGGCCCATCCTGCCCACGAAATTGCGGTTGGTCGTCGCCACCGCCCGCTCGCCGGCAGCCAGAATCCCCATATGTCCTCCCAGGCACGGCCCGCAGGTCGGCGTCGAGACAGCCGCCCCCGCCTCCACGAAGATCTCGATCAGGCCTTCGCGAAGGGCCTCCAGATATACCTGCTGGCTGCCGGGGAGTACGATCGTCCGCACCGTGGGGGCGACCTTCCTTCCCCGGAGAATCCCGGCGGCGACCCGGAGGTCCTCGAGGCGACCGTTGGTACAGGAACCGATCACGGATTGATCTATCCGCACCCCTTTTGCCTCCCGGACCGGCTTCACATTCGAAGGAAGACTGGGACAGGCGACCACCGGCTCGATCCCGCTCACGTCGATGGTGTGGGTCTCCAGATACTCCGCGTCAGGATCGCTGGCGTAAAAACGGGGTTCCCGCCGGGCGCGATTTTTCACATACTCCCGGGTCACCCGATCCGGCGGGAATATCCCGGCTTTGGCCCCCGCCTCGATCGCCATGTTGGACATGGTCAGCCGGTCGCTCATGGACAGGGCGGCAACGGCCGGGCCGGTGAACTCCATGGCGCAGTACCGGGCACCGGCAACGCCGATCCGGCCGATGGTAAAAAGGATCAGGTCCTTCCCGGACACCCAGCGCCGGAGTTCCCCTTCATACCGGAAGAGCATCGAATGGGGTACCCGGAACCAGGCCTCTCCCCCGATCATGGCCGCGGCCAGGTCGGTGGAACCGACCCCGGTCGCGAAGGCGCCCAGCGCCCCATAAGTGCAGGTGTGGCTGTCGGCGCCGATCATCAGATCGCCGGGAACGACCAGCCCCTGTTCGGGGAGAAGAACGTGCTCGATCCCCATCTCTCCCACGTCATAAAAATGGGTGATCTTCTGCTCCCGGGCGAAATCCCTCACCACCCGGCACTGCTCGGCCGAACGGATATCCTTGTTCGGCGTGAAGTGGTCAAGGACCAGGACGATCCGGTCTCGATCAAAAACCGTTTTCACGCCGCTCTTCCGGAATGCCTCGATAGCAAGAGGGGCGGTGATATCGTTTCCCAGGACCAGGTCCAGCTTGGCCATCACGATCTCGTCCGGCTCGACCGTCTCCCGGCCGCAATGGGCCGCCAGTATTTTTTCCGCGATCGTCATCCCCATGACTTTATCTCCTTTTATTACTCAGCGTAGTGGATTATAAGTATACGTTTAAATCAATCAACCTGAATTATCTTTAAATGATGCGATTATTACCGACCATCGTCCTATTTTGCCTGCTTGTTTCTTCTGCCCCGGCAGCGCGGGCCGCGATCAGACAGGAGCTATTTCTGGGAGGGTACGTCTCCACGCTCCGGAACCGGGAAACCAGGGGAGGAACGGCCGCCTACCGGATCTGGCTGACGGCCGGCGCCGATCAGGGGTTCTCCCTCCTCTATCCTCTCCCCTTCACGCTCGGCTGCGAACTGCGGGGAGGATGGCTGAGGGAGCCGGATGCCGCCGGTGAAGTGAGCCTCCTGGTAGATCTTAAGTACGAGCTTGATCTTCATCGCGATTTCGGGTTCTATCTCCTGGCCAGCGGGGGGGGCAATTATACCGGGGCCGACTACGAAAGCGTGCCCACCCACGTGAATTTTATCGATCGCGGCAGCGTCGGGATCCGGCTTTACCGGTTCCTGCTTCAGGCTTCCTACGAGCACCGGAGCAATGCCGGACTGGAAGCCCCGAACCGGGGCGTCGACCTGATCACCGCTTCGGTTGGCTATCGTTTTTAAACATGCCTGGATGGAAAACGTTATCTCATTGTAAAACAAGATTAAAACCACGAAGAACACGAAGCACACGAAGATCTTGCACAATATGAGCTGAACCTTTTCCCACTATCATTCTTCGTGTCCTTCGTGACCTTCGTGGTGAATAAATATCTTTATTCCGGGGAAAATCTTTAAGATACTTTCTACGTACGGTTGATTCCAGGCAGCCTTCTCATTTGCCGATCTGTTGCGGCGAATTATCATGAAAGACACATACATAACCAAGAGGAGTAGAGAGATTTTCCGGGGGCCGTTTTTTTCCCTGCGGGAATACCTGGTTGAGTACCCGGACGGCGAGGAGAAGAAGCGGATCATTCTGGAACACCCCGGGGCGGTGGCCGCGGTTCCCCTGCTGGAGGGGGAGAGGGTGATTATGGTCCGCCAGTTCCGTAAAGCCGCCGGGCGGGTGACGCTGGAGATACCGGCCGGCAAGATGGAGAAAGGCGAAGCCGCCGAAGACTGCATCCGGCGGGAACTTCGGGAAGAGACCGGCTACCGGGCCGGACGGCTGACCCACCTGAGAAGCTACTACCCCTCCTTCGGGATCAGCAGCGAGATTATCCACGTCTACCTGGCCGAAGACCTCTCCCCCGGTCCCGCCGCCGGCGGCGACGAGAGCGGCCTGGTAACGGCGATCCTCCCCCTGGCGGAAGTCCGGGACCTGATCGAGGCCGGAAAGATCATGGACAGCAAGACCATCATCGGCATCCGGGAACTGGATCTGCTAAAAACCGCGCCGGCGCGGGGAAAGAACTGAACGTTCAACTTCCAACGTTCAACGGGACACGCAGAGGGCAGTTCATTTATTCAAATCACATTCCCGTCAAAACCTGCCGGATCTACGACAATCGTCTGGCCTCCCCCGAAGTTTTAATCGGGGTTTTCATCAGGGGGAGAGGCCTAGGGGAACTCTTGCGTCTTTTGCGCCTTTTTGCGGCTATTTAAAGGGGGCGAGGCGGGGGGAGAAAAAACCGAACGTCCAACGCCGAACGTTCAACTTCCAACGTTCAACGGGACACGCAGAGGGCAGTTCATTTATTCAAATCACATTCAATCGTCTGTTTTAATAAGGGGGAGAGGCTGGGGATCAGAGATCGCGGACCAGGGCCACCTCCCGGCAGTCGGGGAAATGCGGGCAGTAAATACAGTCCTTCCAGATCTTCTGCGGTAGCTTTTCCTTGTCGATCTCGGAAAAACCCATCTTCAGGAAAAATTCCGGCGCGAAGGTCAGCGTGAAAATCCGGGGGATCCGGAGGTCGACGGCTTCCTTCAGGCAGTCTTCAACCAGCCCCCTCCCCCACCCTTTCCGGCGGATGTCACGAGCGACGGCCAGGGTCCTGATCTCCGCCATGTCATCCCAGCAGACCTGGAGAGCGGCGCAGCCCAGGATCCGATCTTCCGCGACGATCACCCGGAAATCACGGATACGTTCATAGATCGATGACAGGGAACGGGGAAGCATCATTCCCTGGGCAGCGTACTGGTTCACCATCTCCCGGATACCCTCGGCGTCGCCGGGATACGCCCTCCTGAGTTTTACTCCGCCTTCCTGGTTCATATCTTCCATTAGACGATAAAATCAGTCTTCGATTGTTACCCGGGTTCCCCGGGGAAGAAAGATAAACAGCTCTTCCACATCCGCGTTGACCATCCGGACGCAGCCGTCGCTGCTCTGGGTCCCCACCGTCTCCGGCTTGGTGGTGCCGTGTATCCCGTAGGTGGCATAGGGATCACCGAACCCCATCCACCTGGTCCCCAGAATATTGCGGGGATCGAACGGAGGGATCGTCTCCCCCCCGTGAATCCAGGGCGGGTCCACCAGCTTGGTCGCGATGGTGAATTCACCAACCGGGGTGCAGTTATTCCGCCCCGTACCGACGGGATATTCCTTGAAGAATTCCCCGCCGTAATAAAGGGTCAGCCTATTCTTCGATTTGCTGACGGCAACGTTGAAACTCTTAGCCGGCACCTTCAGCATCTGGCCGGGATGAATGATATCCCCGGAGATGTTGTTCATTTTCTGCAGAAGAGAGGCCGTCGTGTTGTGCTTGAGGGCGATGGCCGCCAGTGAGTCGCCCGAACGAACGGTATAGGACCGGCTCCCCTCATCAAGGGCCGGGGAGAGGAGCAGGGCGACGTCCAGGTCCCCCAGTTCCGCCCGGGCCCGGGCCGCTGTTTCCTCGGGGGCGGCCGATTCGAGGACCTTCCGGTAGAGTACGGCCGCGGCGGCGGGATTGGACGCCTCTTTTGTCAGACGGGCCAGAAGGAGTTGGGCCTGCCCCTGCCGGGGGGATCCGGGATACCGATCGAGATAGGCGTGCAAAAGCTCCCGGGACTTTTCCCGATCACCCTCTTCCATCGCGATCAGGCCCAGATAATACCCTGCCTCTTCCCGGAGCGCGGGGTCTCCGGAGGCGCCCAGCTCTTCCCAGAGGGCGGCCGCCGCCCGGTAGTTTTTCAGACGCGTCCGGCAGCGGGCCAGAAGAAGGCGCGCTTCCCTCCGGGAGGCGTCATCGGGCGGATCGGCGATGACTTTTTCCAGGAGAGGAACGGCCCCGCGGCAATCGCCGGACCGGACCATCTCGACCGCGGAAGCCATCTCCTCCCCCGTCTCCCGCGGACGCAGGAACAGAAACCAGAAGAGCAGTACCGCGGCCAGGAGAAACACCACACCGATCAGGAATAGTTTTCCGTGCATCTTCCTCTCAATCGGACGTTCCGTGACCGGCCGAATGGCGGACCTGCCGGGGGAACGCCCGGGACCGGGAGAACCGTCTTTTCCGAAATGCAATCCGGATCCCCTGGTAGAGACCCAGTATCAAATACGAGATAAAAGCCACGAAAACCCCGACCTGGTGATGGGTGATCAGGATGACCAGTACCAAAATAACCGCCACCAGGTAGAGGAAGGGCTGTTTCTTTCTCAGATCCAGCGTCAACAGCGTCGGGTAGGTAAGGCTGGTTACCATCAGGGCGCTGAGCACGATCATGAGGAAAGGGATGGCCATCTCCAGACCGAACTGGAAGTGGTCGTTGAAAATAATAAACGAGAGGAGCACACCGGCCGCCACCGGGGAGGGAAGCCCCTTGAAGTCCGTTTTTTCTTCCTTGTTGACCTGGATATTGAAGCGGGCCAGGCGAAGAGCGCAAAAGACGATGTAGAGGAAGGCGATACCGACCCCGAAACCCTTCATCCGCTCCAGGACAACCCGGTAGGCCAGGATGGTAGTGACCACTCCGAAGGAAAGAAAATCGGCCAGGGAGTCCAGTTCGACCCCGAACCGGCTGGTGGCCCGGTACAGCCGGGCCAGCTGGCCGTCGATAAAGTCGAAGATCATCGCCAGGAGGATGAACCAGGCGGCCCGGGGATAGAGATCCGGGTTTCCCCGGAGGATCAGGGAGAGCGAGTAAACGCCGCAGAAGATATTGGCGGTGGTGAAGAGATTGGGAAGGATGTAGATCTTTTTCATGATATTTTACCTATGATTGTCCGCCCTCCCCGGACATGCTCCCCGGGGGAGACGGTAAACGAGGCTGAGAGCGGGAAGAAAAGCTCCACCCGGGAGCCGAAACGGATCAGGCCCAGTTTCTCCCCCGCCCGCAGGCGGTCTCCCACCCGGCAGCGGCAGACGATCCGGCGGGCGATCACCCCGGCGATCTGTTTCATCATCCAGGAGCACCCCTCCCCATGGAAACCGATCTTCTGAGCTTCATTCCCCTCCGAAGCTTCGTCCAGGTAGGCTTTCTTGAACCCCCCCGGCCGATGGGAAAGAAACGCGACCTCCCCGGTTGCCGGCGCGTAGTTGACATGCTCGTCGAAGAGGGACATGAAAATGCTGATCTTTCTGACCGTTTCCCCCAGGAAGTCCGGCTCCCGGACTTCCCGGATCTCGATGATCTTCCCGGAGGCGGGGGCCACGATCAGGGAATCTTCGAACGCGCCCTCGATCCGGCTTTCCCGGAAGAAGAGCGTCGCGGCCAGGGCCAGCAGAAGAAAGAGGACGCCGAGCGGCCACAGCTGCCAGAAGATAAAGAGGAAGACCGCGGCCAGCACCAGGAACGGCCCGATGAACTTCAAACCTTCTTTTTCCACCGTCATTATAAATTAGCTCGCTTCGCTCGCAAATTTATAAGTTTTAACCTGACTGATTCATGAAAATTAAAAATTTTCATGAATCAGTCAGGTTAATAATTATAGTTCAATGTATACCGGATAGCGAACATGTTACCATGGCGACAGCACATTGTTTTTTTCTTCCCCGTCAGAATAACGTGTTGTTATTCCATTCAACACTGTCACCAGAATGAGACCTCCGGTTGGAATTACTCGCCTGAGAAAATAAAATCAATCTGCTTCGTGTTGCTGTTCTTTTGATCCCCGTCATGGTTCAAAACTAATTTAATTTTCCCCCTGCCGGCGGCAGGGGGAAAATTAAATTATATGCTGATAAAACCGAACAGTGCCTTGATGTCGTCGTCCCTCAGTTTCAGGCCGCCGCCGCCGTAGAACCCCGGCTGGTCGAGGAGGTTGTCTCCTCCCAGCCGCACATAAAAACCCCACCAGACATTGGTGTCCACGTACGCCCGGAGAAGGAAGGGTTCGATGCCCTCATCCTTCTCCTTCGTCCAGACGGCCCGCCCTTCTATGGTAGCGACCACGTCCTCGTCCTTGATCCGGAAATCCAGGCCGCCGCCCACTCGGCCTTCCAGGAGCCCCCCCCGGACGGTCAGGAAGTTATCGAAGAACCGCAGCCCGATCTGGGCGTCGATCTCCGTCTCCGGGCTGTCGGTCTGAGACGCCTCCGTTCCCTGCCCCGAAAGCAGGCTGAACCCGATCATGTAGAGCTTGCTGGGAGTGGGCTCGATCTGAATATAGGCCTTGGTCAGGGTATGCTTGTTCCTGGTATCATAGGCCGCTTCGGCCCCGATGTAAATACGGACCCGCTCCGCCTTCGAGAGCATGTCGGTCAGCTTCTGGCCGGCGGTATTGACCGAGGCCAGTGTTCCCTGAGCACTGGTATAAAACTCATCCTCGTTGACCAGCTTCCCGATCGTCCCTTTCCCCTGGTTGATCTTGTCGGTTATCTCCTTCAGGTTCTTCATGGTGTCCCGGATCGAGGGCGTGGTCTCCTTCAGTTCAACGACAATCTCGTCCACCTTGCCGCGATTCTCCTCCACCATTTGCTGGAGATCGCCGAACAACTTCTTGATGTCATCATAAAGCGCGCGGTCGTTGACCAGCTTCCCCACCGTTCCCTCGCCTTTGGCGATCTTGTCGGCGATGCTCTTAATGTCGTTGTAGACGTCATCTTCGGAGATCAGTTTCCCGACCGTTCCCTCTCCCCGGGAGATCTTGTTCGTCGTCTCCTTGATCGACATCAGTATCTGATCGACATTGTCACCCGCCTCACCCAGGCTGGCGATCGCTTCCGACAGTCCCGGGGAATTTGTTCCCTCGACCCGATCCCCTTTCTTGATATATCCGGTCGATTCGTCGCCCCAGACGATGTCCACCCTTTTGCCTCCCAGAAGGCCGATGTCCCCCAGCCGGAAGATCGAGTCCCGCGGGATCTCGATCGCCCGGTCGATCCCGATGACAACCCGGATCTTCCCCTTCTCCTGGATCAGGTCCTTGACATCCCCCACCACCATGCCGCCCAGGGCGACCTTATCCCCCCGTTCCAGTCCGCCGACCTGGTCGAAGGAAACGCTGATGGTGTACTGTTTTTTGAAGATATTGATGTCCGTGAGGAGGATGGTGAAGACCGCCAGCAGAGCGATCCCCAGGAAGAAGACGATCCCCACTTTCTTTTCCGCCGAGATACCCATCTTAAATATAAATTAGCTCACTTCGTTCGCAAATTTATGTAGGATCGTCCTTCACTCCGTTCAGGACTTGCAGGAGATGTAGTAAATGTAGGATCGCCTTGCCTGCGGCAAGGCTTGCCGACCCGCAAGCGCCTGCCTGCAGGCAGGCAGCGATTCTACAATTCCTACAAAGAATGCCGAAGGCATTCTGATCCTACAAGTCCTTGCGCGCAGCGGAAGGACGATACTACATTACCGGATTTTATCCTGTTATTAAGATTCTGAAACAGTACGTTAGCGCCGCGGCTGTATACGAATCTAATTCCCCGCTTGAATCACGCCTCCCATTCCTCATCGCGCGTCGGAATGCCGTGAATAAAATTCTGAACGATCGATTCGGGACAGTCTTTGATCTCCTCCGGTGTCCCGATGGCGACGATCCGCCCTTTATAGAGCATGGCGATCCGGTTCGCGATCATGTAAGCGAATGTCATGTTGTGGGTCACCGCGATAGCAGTAAATCCAATCCGGGCATGGAGGTCAACTATTAAATGCCCGATCGTGGAGCTGAGAATCGGATCGAGGCCGATGTCCGGTTCATCGAAGAGTACCAGGTGAGGGTCCATCACTATCGCCCGGGCCAGGGATGCTCTCTTCTGCATCCCCCCCGAGAGTTCGGACGGGAGTTTCTTCTCGACATCGAAGAGCTTGACCAGGTGCAGCCGGTCCCGGACGATCTCCCTGATCTTCTCGGCGGGGTAGCCGGTATGCTCCTGGAGAGGGAGAGCGAGGTTTTCCTCGACCGTTAACGATTGGAGGAGGGCCGGCGACTGGAAAACCACCCCGTACCTTTTCCTGATCTCGTAGAGCTCTCTGACGGAACAGCCGGGGATCGATATCCCGTCCACCAGGACTTCACCGGAGTCGGGCTTCAGGAAGCCGATGATATGCTTGAGAAGGACCGACTTCCCCATCCCGCTCCCCCCGATGACGGCCATCAGTTCCCCCGACTTGACCTGGAGGGATAACCCCCGCAGCACCTCTTTCCCCCCCAGGCTCTTGTAAACGTCTTTGATTTCTATCATCTTATAACCCGTTCCCGCCTTGCATTATTTTGCCTACCCTGCCTGACGTAAGTACCGGAAATGTCGGAGTATTGGAATAGTGGAGTAATGCTTGCCTGTTTTAACGTCCAGGATGCTATGCCCAAATGCTGAGCCCCCACATTCTATTAGGTATCAAGGTTTTATTTCGGTTGCAGACGCTTTTATATTTATTTTCTACTGAGAGAGCGTCTTTGTCGCTCTCTCAGTAGAAAATAGCGGTGATGAAATAGTCGAAGACCAGGACCATCAGAAACGAAAACACCAGCGACCGGGTGGTCGCCCGGCCCACGCCCTGCGCTCCGGCGCGGGCGTTCAGGCCCTGGTAGCAGGCGACGGCCGCGATCGTCAGGCCGAAAACGACCGCCTTCACCATCCCGGTGTAGATGTCCTTGATCTCGAGGTTGCTCATCACCCCGTCGAAATAGGTGTAGTAACTGATCCCGATCTGGAGACGGGCGATCACCCCTCCTCCCACGATGCCGACCAGGTCGGCGAAGGCGGTGAGGATGGGGAGCATCACCAGGAGCGCCCAGATCCGGGGCATCACCAGGTAGCGGATCGGGTTGATCGACATCGCCTCCAGGGCGTCGATCTCCTCTGAAACCCTCATCGTTCCCAGCTGGGCCGCCATCGCCGAACCGACCCGGCCGGCCACGATGATGGCGGCGAAGACCGGCCCCATCTCGCGGCAGATGGAGGCGGCGACGATATTGCCGATCGTCCCCTGGAGCTGGAACTGGGCCAGCTCGTGGCCGGTCTGGAGCGCCAGCACCATCCCCGTGAAGAGGGCGACCACCATCACGACCGGCAGGCTTTCCACGCCGCAGAGGAGCATCTGCTCGATGATCGGCACCCGGTATTTCAGGGTGGTCTTGAACCAGTAAAACCCCCGGAAGAGAAGAACGACCGTCCCTCCCATCCCCTGGAAAATTTCCAGTATCTTGCTCCCGGTTTTATCAAGGATATCCATAGATAAATTAGCTCGCTTCGCTCTCAAATTTATGTAGGATCGTCCTTCACTCCGTGAAGGACTTGTAGTAGTTGTAGTAAATGCAGTATCGCCTTGCCGGAGGCAAGGCTTGCCGAACCGCAAGCGAAGCGATCCTACAATTTCCTACAAAGAATGCCGCAGGCATTCTGATCCTGCAAGTCCTGTCGCAGACCCTGAGCTTGCCGAAGGGCAGCAAAGCGAAAGGACGATACTACACTACCGATTTTCTCTTCCTTGAAAATTCCGAAGCAAACAATTAGATTTGCCGCGCGCACATTCATGCCGGATCTATTGCAGAACCTCCCCTTGCGTCTCCAGGGCATCAAAGAGTTCCGCTCCTTCCGGCAGCGTAAAATCGAAAAACGTGTCGGGGAGCCCGGAGTTAATCCGCCAGTCCTTGATTTCCAGTTGCACCGGGGGCCGGCCCTGCCGGGAGATAACCATCCTGCTGATCAGCCAGGTCCGGGGGTCGACCACGGCCCGAACTTCCCTGATCTCGGAGTCCTTCTGGTCCGGAACCACCGTTATCAGATAGGAGCCGTCCGCCTGGAGTTTTGCCGAACGGTTCGTTCCCCGCAGGAGCACCTTGATCGGAGACGTCAGCCCCCAGCTCATTTCATACAAAGTCGCCTGTTGCTGCTCTTCATCTTTCAGATGGTAGGCTTCGACGACCCCCAGATCGGGGGAATAGATCCACATCCGGTCGCCGTTGATAAGGACCTGGCGGCCGCCCTTGACCTCGGTCTTCAGTTTATCCGGCTTCTTGTAATTCAGGGTGATCATGCCGGTCTCGGACTGCCCGGCCTGGTCCGCCGTCGGGAGGATCTCCACCGTGGCCGTCAGGTCATCGATCTTATCCCGGACCGACTCCATCTTGTAAACGATCCGGTTGACGTCCGCCGTCTTTTCCGGAGCAGCCATGCCGGCGGGTGTCATACTCGCGAAGACAACCATTGCAATCAATATATTGACTTTTACCAAACTCATCATCAAACCTTCTGGCAAAGAATATTCTATATTAAAAGACAACCACGAAGGGCACGAAGAACACGAAGATTATTAATGAATAAGAATATTTTTTTCTCCCTTATAAGCCGTCTTCGTGTCCTTCGTGTTCTTCGTGGTAAAAATACATTTCGTGGGATGTTCAACTTTCTTTACTCAAAATCGCCTGGTAATAGAGCCCTTTCTTTCGGATCACGTACCGGACGAACGGTGAATCCTTCAGCCAGCCGCTGATCCGGCCGATCCCGATCGCCCCCGGCAGCGGCGACCGTATCTCCGCCGGCTCGGCCCCCCGCCGGATCCGACTTTCCCATTCCCGGAGGTCGTCGGGCCGGGGATGAAGATAAAACCCGAAAAGCCGGGCCTCCCCTCCTTTTCTGAGCAGGCCGTATATTGTCTCCGGAGCGATCCGGTCGTCTTCTTCCCCCACCAGGTGCCAGCCGATGAAGAGGTCGCGGGAACCTTCTTCCCGGGGTGCCGGCTTTCCCGGATCCAGATCTTCCAGCAGGAAAGGGATCCCAGGCACACCGGCCAGGAAGCGTCGGAAATCAACGGGGGAACAGAGGGCGACGGCGCTCTTCCGACTGCCGGAGAGGTCCCGGGCGATCTCTTCCCAGACTGCTCTTTTGACCGGATCCATCTTCATATTATTCATCCGCATTCTCCCACAAGCCCTTTGATTGAGCAAGAACAAGAACGGCCGGCGCTCCTCGGCATTGATTTCTCTTTCATTTTGCGTGTGTGTAAGTATTTATCCGCGCGATCTCTATCCAACTATATCTCATTCTTTTCTCCCTCTCCCCTTTTAGGGGAGAGGGTTGGGGTGAGGGGTATTGACATCAACCCCCTCACCTTAATCCTCTCCCCCGAAGGGGGAGAGGAAATATTTGTTTATATATATCGGATACCCCTCATTATTTTTATTCACTCTTCGGTAAATCCAAAATGATTACCCACATAAAATAGAAGAGAACCTTAAAAATCAATTCGCGTAATTCGCGCAATTCGTAGTTTATTATAAAGGGGGGTGAGGTGGGGGAACGCACTCTGTGTCCTTCTGTGTAAACTTGTGGTGAGCGGAGTCGAATCCATCTGTGTACGTAAATTGGTGTCTTGGTTTCCTGGCGGCGATATGATATAGTAAAGTAATTTTAATCGGGATATCCATCGATGAAACTGGCGAGAAAAAGTGCCCTGACGATTATATCGTTTCTCCTGATCGCGATCCTGATCTCTCCCGCGTCTTTCGGCACTGCATCCGATACCCGCCCCTACCTCAAGTTCTGCGGAGCCAACGGCACCATCTTCGGGTCCTGTCACCTGCTCTACACCGGTTCCAAGACCATTCTCCTTGATGCCGGCCTTTTCCAGGATGAGGGGTACCCGGAGCGGGAGGTGGATCGGAGGAACCGGTTCGTGCCCTTCGATCCCCGCGATATCGACTACATCTTTATAACCCACGCCCACGGCGACCATATCGGGCGTCTGCCCTACCTGGTGAAGAACGGTTTCAGAGGCAAGGTCTACTGCACCGAAGCGACCGCCCAGGTGGCCGGGGAGATGCTGCGGCTCCTCGACTGGATCCTCTCCAAAGACACGCCGCTCTTTAGCCGGAACGACGTCGAAAGGGCGCTCAGGAGCCTGGTCCCCTGCAAATACGACCAGGTCTACACCTTCCAGGACGGGCTGCGGCTCCGTTTCCTGGAAGCGGGCCACATCCTCGGCTCGGCCATGATCGACCTCGATTTCCAGAACGGCGGCAACGACTACTCCCTCCTCTTCACCGGCGATATCGGCAACCCCGCCGACCCTCTTCTCCGCCCCCAGGAGACCGTGGAAGATACCGACTACCTGATCTGTGAGTCGACTTACGGCAACCGCCGGCATTCCGACAATGCCGCCGACCTGGCGAAATTTCGGCAGATCGTCAATGACACTGTCAAGCGGGGAGGCAAGGTTCTGATCCCCTCCTACGTCCTCTCCCGGACCCAGAATGTTCTTTGTTTTCTCGGCCGGATGATCCGGAACCGGGAATTCGAACGGTCCTTCGACGTCTATGTCGACAGTGTCTACGCCAACAAGATGACCGCGCTCTACCGTAAAAACATCTCTCTTCTGAATAAAGAGACCCAGGAAGAGAGCCGTCGGGGGAGGCCGCCCCTCTCCTTTCCCGGCTTGAAAGAGTCCGCGCCCCCGGGGAAACTACACGGTCCCGCCGTCATCCTCGCCCCCAGCGGGATGGCTAACGTCGGCTCCATCCGCACCCATCTGGCCGAGTACCTCCCCGACCCCAACAGCGCCGTCATCTTCGTCGGCTACCAGCCGGAGGGGATGCTGGGAAGGCAGATCCTGGACGGGGCGGAGTCGGTGAAGATCGGAAGCAAAACGGTCCCGGTGCGGGCCAAGTCGTACTACCTGAGCAGCTTTTCCGGGCACGCCGACTGGCGGCAGATCGTCGACTGGCTGAAGAAGTTCAAGCGGATCGGGGAGATCTTCATCGTTCACGGCCAGCCCGACTCCTCGCGGGGGTTGGCCGAGCATATCGAGGAGGAAACGCCTTTCAAGGCCATCGTCCCGAAATTTCTCCAGCAGATCTACCTCCACCCCTTCCCGAAGGAACAGCAGGTGGAGTCGTCAAAGCGATCCCCCGTCCCCGCCGCGGCAGGGCTATAACCGACTCTATTATTAAAAATGCCGCCCCCCCGAATAAATTCGGGGGGGCGGCATTTTTAATAGCCCCTAGGGGAGTCGAACCCCTGTCTCCGGACTGAGAATCCGGCATCCTGGGCCACTAGACGAAGGGGCCACAATTTTTGCTGCGCAAAAATTGTGCATTATTTTATTTCCCCAAGGGGAAATAAAATACCTCCGGAAGGACTCGAACCTTCAACAAACGGATTAAGAGTCCGCTGCTCTACCAATTGAGCTACGGAGGCGGATCGTGGCGCTTACTATACAAGTTTCCTCCCCCCCGGCAAGAAAATTTTTCCGCAACCCGGAAGGATCGCCGCCAGTCTCCCTCTCCCCCGATTTCGGGGGAGAGGGTGGCCGAACGAAGTGAGGCCGGGTGAGGGGGTTTCCCGGCCAGGCCTCCCCCCGGATGGCGAAGCCATTTTTCAGGGTGTCCCACGGGAGCGGCGGTTCATCCCATCAAGCTCTTGCCTCTTGATTCCTTTTTCCGCCATATATATATTTAAGGTCGTGAATGGTTTTGCCGGACGGTTACCGAATTTCCATGTTGGAAAGGATACTCTTGAAAAATTCTCATCCACAACATTCGACAATATCTCAGGTTTTATTGAAAACCTGGCAAAAGGAGGTCCGCCCTGAAAAAAATTAACGGCGCGGGTTTTTTGGTTTTAATTCTTTTGGGAGCTTTAGTATTGATGCCGAAGGCGGTCGCGGATAATGATACGGCCGCAAAGGACAAAGCTGTTATTACTCAAGATAAAGATCCTATCAACGGCGTGTGGACTAATAGTTATGGTTCTATCATGAGACTTCAGGCGGAGGGAGGAGCAATAACCGGTTATTATAGTTCTACGACCGGATCTACCGGCGTATACAAAATAGTTGGCTTCTACGATCCCGAGCCAACTTCAAAATCTCGGGGGACAACAGTTGCTTTAGCAATTGCTTGGCGTAGTTATGTGGGAGGAGAGGGCGGCACCGGTTCGCACTGGACATCAACGATGTCCGGTAAATATTTTGTGGATAAAGATCAGGAGAAAATGGAGCTTATCAATGCATTGAGCACCTCATCAGTCCATGAGGGAGAAAATGCCGAGGAAGGGCTTTATCCCGAGTCACTGACATTCAAGCGATATTATGACCAGTCATGGGAAACCACCAAGCCCCCGGTTAAGGAATACTCTGATGTCAGCCCCATTATTGGAACATGGGGGAACGAGCTTATCACTCTCGTGATTGAAAAAGCTACGAAAGACGGGTTCGTTGAAGGTATCTGCAGCATCGCAGGGGATGAATTTCCTTTTAACGGTTGTTATGACTATGATCTGGCGTCTCCTTTACCCGCGCCGGCGGGAATTCGCGCTGTTTCTTTGGTCATTTCAAATAGAGACTCTAAGGGGAACAACCACCATTCTCAAATGGCTCTCTCGGGATTGCTGCATGAAAAAGAAGGAAGATTGGACTTATACGGCTTTAAGACCTTTTCTTTAACCAAATATACGTCAAACAGACTTTCATATATCTCTCTAGTCAAACAGCAAGATGAAGGCAAGAAGAACGCGATGGAGCCGGAAGAAGCCGGAACGCTGGTTCTTCCCGTATACAGGGGGCTTGCTAAAAATAACGGAGCCACCCCATGGTACGTGGAAATGGCGATAGGCGACTGTTCCGGTAATACCGGCCGGGATGATTTGCAGCTGTTTAAGTTCATTTTTGATACCGGAACGGCCTGTACCTGGGTAACTTCAAAAGAATGCGATACCGTCCCCTGCAAACATCATAGTAGATATGATTTCTCGGATTCAAAGACACATAAATGGATAGATCGAGAAGAAAAGTTAAGCCAGTTAGGTCCGTGGGGAGAGTTTGCCTACAAGGTAAGCCAGGATAATTGGTGTTTCTGGGCTAGTAATCCCAAGCAAGATAAATGCCTCAGAAAATTATACGGTCTACCCGGAATGAAATTTATGGAAGCCACCAAGCTTATTGACGGGAAAAACCCAGATGGAACATTTAATACAAATTGGGACGATTTAGTGCAAGATGGTTCTTTGTCAATTCCTTCCGATAGCGCGGGTAATCCATCGGATCACGTGATGGATATGCTGATCAGTCACAAGCTTATTGATAGGAAATTAGTATCCTATTGGACAAGTCGTGAATTTAACAGGGGCGAGGTGATTTTTGGCGGCTTGGATAGCAGCAGATATAATCCCAAAACCCTCAAATATTATTCGGTGGACGAAAAAGCGTCCGCCGCCGATAACAACCTTTGTTTTTGGGCCGTTGATTTAGACAAGATACTGGTCGGTGACGCGCAAGTCAAATTACCTTCCAAGAATGTTACTTTTGTTCTCGATACCGGTTCTTCGAGATTTAAAGGAGATCCTAAGATTATTTCCGAAATAATTAATCTGATCACTTCAAATGGAGAAAAACCTCAAAAAGTAACAAAAGCCTCCGATCTGGATAACTATCCCGATCTTACGATCGTTTTAGTCGATCAAGACGGCAATCCCAATAATTATACTTTGACCGCGCATGAATATTTTCAAGAATTTCCTGATGGCTGGCGCTTAGCTTTTCATGGATTGCAGGCGACAAAAGATTCCAGCACAGCCGATGAATTATTAGCAGGATCGATGTTTATAGACCATTACTATACTGTTTATGATTATACAACAGATCCCGTAAGGGTCGGCATCGCTGAAAGAATAGACCCGGATGAACCTCGTTAAATAAAGATGTCGCAAGTGAGTCCATGGGCCCGGAAGATAAAAACCCCCGGACCGCGACAACGCGGTCCGGGGGTTTTTATTTATCTTCCGGCCGATCCTCTCTACCGCCGCTCATCCATATCAATAAAAATATATCCGGCTAAAGTCCTTCTGGTGAATGGCAAACCAGATGAAGTCTTCCTCTCCCCCGATTTTCGGGATGAAGAGATGAAAATCCGGCGGGAATTCTTCAGTCATCAGCCTTCCTAAAGGCTGTACATCTGAACTCGCATGTATATCTGCCAGCCCGGTCTCTGAACCATAATTGATCGGGCGCAGGAATCATTTCTGTTATTGTATATGATTCGGAACCAGCAATCATTTTCTTAAGATTCAATATCAGAAATAAATTGTCGAAGTCGACCATAATCGGCTTTCTTTCTTTGTCGGTCTTTACAAAAACGTATTTAGGAATATTAAACTTTCTTAAGCCGTGGTTTAGCTGAAAAAACAGATCAAAATCATCCAAGTCAAACAACTTGTCCCATGCACTTCTCGGAAAGTTCCATCTTTCCCTCTCCAAGATAATATTATCCAGTTCGATCCGGGGAGAATGCTTTTGAGAGACATCCTGAAGTCTGAATAATACAACCTTGTTCAGCAGAAAGGGAAGCAGAAGCGCGGAAATTTCTCCGAATATGAATCGCAGATTCTTCTTTATTTTTTTACTGTATAAGAACACCTCGCGACCTTTCGATGTTATCCGTATGTCGTTCAGATCCATCTGCTGCCGGGGAGGCAAGGTTGATTCTCCCGTAACGCAGACATCGCATACGCCGGGAAATCTTTCATACATAAATGTCTTGTTGGGGTGCAGCCCGCACGTATGCGCCAATGCCTTTCCCTCGATTTCGCCATGAAAATTCTTCCTGATTTTCCGTATCGACTCATCAGCGATCAGATTTATTATTTCATCACCAAGTTCGACCAACCCCGTTATTCCGATACCGGGATGATGTTCTCCGATTACTATTTTGTAATTCCCCTTATTTATTTCCTCGATACTGTTTCCCGCGATGAAAAAATCAGGGCTGAGAAAAGACGCCCCCTTCTTGCATTTATCCGTTACTCTCCTCAGGTGATTGATTATTTTTTCCCGGGTTTCGCTGCCGATCGAACATTTGCCCGATAACCCCTTTTCTCCATTCGTTTTCAGTTCCGCGATTAAAAAGTTATAAATATTCTGAATGGAATCATCTTTAAGCGGCGAATCAAACCCTTTCTCCTTGTACTTCTTCAAGGCCGGAATGAATGGCATGCTTTTCTGGTATCTCCATTTCAGTATTTTTCTTATCCAACCTTTGATTATTTTATTTACATATTCCGCATTCAAGACCTTTGACAGATAGTAGACCTCATGAAGCCAGGAGAGCTTATCCTCTAAATCCGCTATTATTCGCCCGCCTATTTCAAGTTCTTTAATATTTCTTACACAACTCTCAAAAATGACAAACCGATCCGAATAGAAATTGCCCCCACGTCTCCGCGGCTCCAGTCCGGTAATATCATTATACTCTTTTTCAATCTCCTCGAATATACCCACTCTACGCGTCAGGTCTGCTCCGGCGAACTTATCCGACAGTTCCTTTAATCGAGTTACTCTATTAATCCAATATTCAACTCTTACATTCTGTTTAAACGTCCTGAGCGCTTTAATCAAATCCGTCAAGGGATCTTTGGTACCTGACGGTATTTTGATTGTATCGATCAGGATTCCTTTTTGCGCGAGTTTCCTTATCGCCGCATCAGTAATATCCGCCTTCTGATCGGGAAATTCATTTAATATCTCTTCAATCGTAAATCTCTTCGTGCCCATCTTAACAATGGAATATTGGAAGCTGGATAATTTATGTGTTTGAACAGTCATCTCAAAAATTCCCGCGTGGCCGGCCACCAGGGCCCGCTTCCATTTGATATGACAGGCAGGCCCCAGTCGACATACAATCTGTTTTCTGATCTCGGGTTCCATGGAGATGATAAATGCGATTTTGTCAATTGACCAGTGGGAAAAAAAGACATCCCGGCGCGCCAGCGGTTGAAACTCATCAACCTGGAATTTCAGGTTGGCACTATTCCTGTTGTCGAACTCACCGAATCCCAGCGCACCAAAGTAACTCGTGTTCTCATTCTTGCCGCAGAGACGCTGCAAATACAAAGCAAGTTTCAATTCGATACGTTTGATTTTTGAGGACCACTTCTTCTTAAAGTCCTCCTTATTGTATTGCTCCAGCCGGTGGTAAAACTCCGGTGCGAACAAAAAGACGGCCTCGCGGATCTTCTCATCCTTTGCCAGACGGTATAGTTCCCTCCTTTTCTCTGTCAGTTCCTCTTCAAATATCCCTCTGGTAAGACTGTAACATTCCTGATACGCCTCAATATCGCGATTCCATAATTGGAATGCGCCGTTAAGATCATTTATCCCTTCGGTCATTCCTGCCTTTTCAATCACCTTTTGAGAGATCCTTTTTCTCTTATTAATGCTCTTGAGTATGTTGTTGAGGTTCAGCTCTTTTTTTGAAATACCGTTTTTTCTTTTATCAATGCTTTCTGTGATTGCGTCCGAGGCCGCCAGAATTTTGGTTTCCAGTTCAATAAGGGTTTCCATTTTTTCAACGGTTCGGGAAAACTTAAGACGCTCTATCAGTTCAAAGGGAAATCCCGACATTCGCATACCGCAGTATTTGATATATTCCCAGTTATCTGTTTTCATTTAACCATTACAGCCCTGTAGATGGATTTTTCTCAAGAAACCCGCTTCTCCACGGGTGATACTGTTCTCAACCTCATCACGGCATAGATCATATACGTCCTGTTCGATAACCTGGGGCAACCGAAAGACTTGCACTATACCAGAAGAGCAGCTGCGCCGCGCGGTTTCTTATGCGGCGCGGAGGCAGGCGGGTTATGCCCATGACTGGTTCAGTCTTCAAATCCATTTCTTTGACGCCCAGCATCCCTTGCCGGTAGAAGCGGGCGGAGTATACCATAGCTGGCGAGATACTTGCGGATGGTAGACCTCAGCTTTCTCATGCGAGCGCAGGCGGCACCCCGATTTTATCGGGGTAGACTCCGCGGAGCTTTCGCGGGGGGAAGGCGGCGGAGAGCGACCGAGTTTCGAGGAGCGGAGACGACGTGTCAACGTCGCCGAGCACCGCGGAATCTCGGGAGCGAGCCCGGATGAAACAGCGAAAAGGCCATCAGTCCGAGTGTTTTTCTCGGTCTGATGGCCGCTTTTTTTGAGCTGTTGAAAACGGGCCGGCGCCCCCCGGGGGGGCGGGGAACAACCATTCCTTTTTTTCTTTTTGGCCTTCTTCATGGGTAACACTCCTTAAGGTTTTTTCCGAAAACCTCGTTTGTAAAGTGTTACCCCTTTCTTCTATAATCTTGGTCTCATTAACTGGTTGTTAGGACAATATACCGAACTGGGAAAACGGCCCCAACGAAAAGTATGGGCCGGACAAGGCTTGTGTGCGCTGGGTATGACGGATTGAGAGCTTACCTTGGGATTGAGATGAGACGCTATGCTTCTGAGCCGGTTTTTTCCCCGGCAACAACGGGCCCCTCTCCAAGACCGAAGAGACGGGGTAATCCTGGCCGAAGCTGGCTGTTTGCCGGAATCGCGGTGACCCTGCTCCTCCCGGCCGGGTCCGCCTTAGGAGTAACCTCCGGGGAGACGGAGAAGGAAAGAACGCCTTTCCTGCCGGACCACTGGTCCATAGGGCTCAAGGTCAATCGGCTGCTCGACAGCCATACCTCCTACGAGTTCGGGAATCCCTTTCCCCCCTACCAAACCCCTCTGAGCCGACTGGAATTCCCCTTGGACTCCTGGTGGGGCGGGGTAGAGATGAGAGCCAGCTACCTCAGGTTCTCGCTGGGGCTGGAGGCGTTAACAAGCCTCTCTTCAGAGGTCGACGGGAAGATGACCGATTCGGACTGGGACGATGACGAAAACCCCGACCAGCGAACCATCTATTCCGAATCCGACTGTCGAATGGAGCCCAGCTACATGATCAGGGCCGATGCGGATTTGAAGGTCTCGGACTGGCTCGGACTCCCCTCGCGTCTGGACCTTCGACCGATCATCGGATTTCGCTGGCAGCGCTTCCGGCTGGTCGCCCACGACGGCGTTCAGTACCAACAGGGTGAATTGCCCGAGCCCCTGCCAGGGGACTGTATCCGGTTTGATCAGACCTACCGGCACTATTTCATCGGGTTGAAAGACGACCTCGACCTGACGGGTTATATTCCCCTGCCCCGTTGCCACCTGGCCATACAGCTGGATTGGGCTTATGTAGAGGGAGAAAATGAAGATCAGCACCTGCTCAGGGTTGGCAGGCGGTTGACCTATGAACATACATACGGTCAGGCCTGGCATAGCTATGTCGGGTTCAAGGCCGGGCTGTCGGAAAATATCCTCCTCAGCCTGGAGTTCGATTATCTGTGGTTGTCCACCACCGGCTCCCATCGCCTGCTCAACGAGGCGTTGGAAATAGATTACACCTATCACCACGGGGTCAAGGTCTGGTCGAGGCAGGCCAGCCTTTCGCTTATGCTGGAGTACGTCTTTTGAGCACCCTGAATTCTCAGCCAACCGCAATTAAGCTTGGGAATTGCCCGTCATCGAGCGGACCGGGCGCGCGGGGGCACCCATTCCGGAAATCACGAAAAAAGTGTCCACTTTGCCCCGGAATCACTGTCCACTTTGCTCCGATTTCGGTGTCCACTTTGCTCCAATTTCAGTGTCCACGTTAAACCGATTTGGGTGTCCACTTTACTCCGAAATCCGCAGGATGCATCTATCGATGTTCTGTCGCCAATATTCCTTCTCCCCATCGGGGGAGAAGGTTAGGATGAGGGGGTATCCAATATTCCAATATTCCACTACTCCATTACTCCAATTTAATAAAAGTACCTGATCGATCGACTTGTCCGCCGTAGCCCTGAGCTTGCCGAAGGGCGAAGGCGGAACGCCGGGACCCCGCCCGACCCGCCCTTCATGCCGCCCAGCTAAAAGCCGACGGCCGGAAGATAAAGTCCTCCCTTCAGGTTTCCGATCCTTTTCGGGCGAAAATTTTCCCCCGAAAATTTTTTTCTAAATTTCGGGAATAAAATCTCCTCCCCATCCGACTAATATCTGGAAGGTATAATCCCTCTTTTGAATGATCATGAGTAAGAAATCACAAGATAACAAACCGCTTGTTCATCTTGATAAGACTCATCCGATGAAACCAATTGCCATACCTGATGGTCTGGTTCGGGATCTGCGCACGATGATCGAGGAATCACGCTGGGACATAGCCAGGACGGTTAATACCGCTCTGGTTGATCTCTACTGGAAAATCGGTCAGCGAATTCGGGTAGATATTCTCAAAAAAAAGCGGGCTGGATACGGCGAAGAAATCGTCTCGGCACTGTCGAGACAATTGACCAATGATTTTGGGCGGGGATTCAGTAAACGCAATTTGTTTAACATGATCCGATTCAATGAAAGGTTTACAGATTCAAAGATAGTGCAGACACTGTCTGCACAATTAAGCTGGAGCCATTTTATTGAAATCCTTCCTATTGAAGATAATCTTCAGCGCGAGTTCTATAGTGAAATGTGCCGGATTGAACGTTGGAGCGTTCGCACCCTCCGGCGGAAAATCGATTCCATGCTCTACGAACGCACGGCATTGTCGCGAAAGCCCGATGAACTCATCCGGCAGGAACTGAAAGCATTGCGGAACGAAGACAGGTTGACGCCGGACCTGGTCTTTAAAGATCCGTATCTGCTCGATTTCCTGGGACTTAAGGATCGATATCTGGAAAAGGATTTGGAAGACGCCATCCTGCGTGAGATCGAATCGTTTATCCTGGAACTGGGAGTGGGATTCAGTTTTGTAGCGCGCCAGAAACGGATAACCGTGGACAACGAGGATTACTACATCGATCTGCTTTTCTTCCACCGGAAACTGAAACGTCTGCTTGCCATTGATCTTAAGCTGGGAAAATTCCGGGCGGCCGATAAAGGGCAGATGGAATTATATCTTCGCTGGCTGGAGAAATATGATCGTCAACCTGGTGAAGAATCCCCTCTGGGATTGATCTTGTGCGCGGGCAAGTCCGAAGAGCATATTGAGCTATTGCAACTGAGTAAAAGCGGCATCCGAGTCGCCGCCTATATGACGGAATTGCCGTCCCAACCTTTGCTGCGCAAGAAACTTCACGATGCTCTGGTCCAGGCCCGGGCGAGACTGCTGGAGTCGGGGCTCAAAGAATAATGCAATAAAATTTTCCTCCGGAAAATTTTAAGGAAGTACGTTATCCCCGCCGACCCGAATATCACCGCCCAGCAAACGATCAGGGGTTATTTCACCACCGCGGTTGCCGCGTATAAGGCGGAGGATCAGGCTAACTGGGATACCTGAGATGCATCTATCGATGTTCTGTCGCCGATATTCCTTCTCCCCATCGAGGGAGAAGGTTAGGATGAGGGGGTATCCAATATTCCAATATTCCACTACTCCATTACTCCAATTTAATAAAAATATCTGATCGATCGACTTGTCCGCCGTAGCCCTGAGCTTGCCGAAGGGCGAAGGCGGAACGCCGGTACCCCGCCCGATCCGCCCTTCATGCCGCCCAGCTAAAAGGCCTGATCCGGGCTTAAAAAAAACCCAGCATCATCAAACGATGGTGCTGGGTTTTTCTGTAATTATGGGACCCTCTCCGGTCCCACTCCGCTTTGAGATGAGCTTTTTTGCGTAATCGTGTAGTTACCGTGAAATATCTCTGATAATCGTGTAATTGCGTAATCGTGTAGTTACCGTGAAATATCTCTGATAATCGTGTAATTGCGCATCAGCGGCAGAAGTAGCTCACGTTTCTTCCTCTACCCCTACTGGTTGCCAAATCCTTCTTTACCAGAGCACTGAGATCTGTAGCGGCAGTCTTGTTGCTAACTTTGAATAAATCTCTGTATTCTCTATTGGTAATTACGGCACCTTCATTGATCATCATTGTCAATGCTTCAATTTGTCTCCGGTTCAGGCCTATGCGTCTCAGATCCACCTGTTGCTCATCCGGTATATTTGACACCAAATCCAAAATGTTCTCACCCGGGCTATAAAATGTTACTCGGAAGAAACCTCCCGGCTGGCTCAGAACAGGAGGGTTCAAGCCATGCTCCTTCATTGAAAGATTCATCTTTGCTATGCCGGTTCCGTATTTTTCCATGTCGTGTGTTTCATGGAAGATACTGCAAATCTTTCTATTCCTGGTTTCATGGACACCTTCTAATTTATTGATATCCAGGCCAGGTAAAAGCCCCCCAGGGTTGGTTACTTCAATCCGGTCATCAAAAATGTCAATTTGGACATGGGAGCCGGTTCGGAAGTAATCACGATGAGCAATGGCATTGATTACCGCTTCCCGAATGGCTTCATGAGGATACTCAGGGATATCGACTCTTTTGAATCCCACAATTTTACTTGCCAGCCGGGTGTTTCTTTCAATAAATCCGCCGACTTCAGCAAGGATTTTATAGATGTCTCCCTGGATTTCTTGAGAATCAAGAAATTTAACCCTGGTGATCCCTTTAAATCTGGCTACCTTGATACTACTCTGGGGGATAAATTTTTGAGGATGATCGCTGAAAAACAACAAGGCAACGTTAGCGGGTTTGAGTGAACCATCTTTATCTTTTATTACTCGGATTGTTTTTAAGAGGAAATCCTTGACCGAAGTTTTCAGGGCGGGGCTCTTGCGCTTTTTTGCCCGGTTGGCTAAGAAAGCCTTTACCAGTTTCTCATTTATATCTTCGTAACTTGCATCTAGGCATAATAAAGTATCGAAAGGTTCTGTTGATATGTGACCCCGATCTTTTAAAAAATCGATAAGGCTCCGATTAACTTCTTCCAAAAGTTCAGCAGTATCTTTAAATCTTTTCCTAATAAGCTTCGCGCTTATCCGCTTGATGAAGGACCGCATCTTTTCTTCACGCCCAGAATCAGCTTTGCCTTTTATATAGATGAGCCTCTCTTTTCCTTTCTCGGTAGCTCGGCAAAACTCCCTTTCAACAGGAGATAATCCATCGGTGCCTGGAACTCCGTATTCGTTCCCAAGAATGCCGAGATAAATGTCACACTTTTCGACTTTTTTCAGATATTCCCGCTCAGCAGCTTTGTCCCGCGCTGGGGTTTTCTCAAAAAGAAATACGTCAAAATAATCATCCAGAAGATCACTCTTTCGGATGAACTCTCGGACGGCTATCCGTTCTTTCTGCAATTCTTTTTGGGTGCTGCTGACAAATATCAGATAAGGTTTCATGTTTTCTGAGCCCGGTATGATCTTCACTCAGAATCTTACTAAAACCTAGGGATAGAGGAAAGGTAAAACGGGGATGGAGCAAGTTAGGATTTGGGCCAGCGAAGGTGGCCCAAGGCATCCAGGGGATAGGGGAAACAAGAGGGCGAGGTAAAGGAAAAAGAGGGGAAAGGCTGAGGCTGAACGCGGGCCGCAGGCCCGCGCGAGGGGCGCGTGAGGAAGGCATAGTTTACATAACGTTTACGTTATGTAAACCCGCAGGGCGAAGCGGAGGGGTGAGGCAAGGGCAAGTTCTGATAATGGGCCCATTATCAGAAAGGCGGTCTCGCAAGCCGAGTGACAGAAAGGGAAATTGGGTCCCCTGGCACGAGGCTTGCCGACCGCCGGTTGCCCGGTGGCGAGGAGCTTTAGCTCCGAGCCATGCCGAACCCCGGAGCAGCTACGGCCGACCGAACGAGCCCCGAGGAGTGGCGCAAGCCACGGTGAAGCCGAAGCCTGGAGGTAAGGGGATTATGGGTCAGGGGGAGGAGAAAAGGGGTGAATTTCGCCGAAGGCGAAAGAGGGGGAAAGGGGGCGGCTAGCGAAGGCGGCACCCCGATTTTATCGGGGTGGACTCCGCGGAGCTTTCGCGGGGGGAAGGCGGCGAAGCGGAGACCCGCGGTGCTGTCGGCAGTCGCAGAAGGAGCAGCCGAAGGTGACTGCCGTCAGCCGAGCGAAGCGAGAGCGGGCCGGAACGAAGCCGCCGAGGGCCGGCGGAGAGCGACCGAGTTTCGAGGAACGGAGACGACGTGTTAACGTCGCCGAGCACCGCAGAATCTCGGGAGCGAGCCCGGATGAAACAGCGAAAAGGCCATCAGTCCGAATGCTTTTTTCGGTCTGATGGCCGCTTTTTTTGAGCTGTTGAAGATGGGCCGGAGCCGGCCGGGGGGAGAAAAGCGGAGCGGAGTAGTCGCCTGAGCGAGTGGGGGCCTTTCCCCATTTATAGTGTTGACCCGGGGAAATGACGTCCAAACCGCGCGGAAGACGAGGCCTGGCGTGCTTCTTGCAGCCGTTCCCGGAGGCGATTGAAAACGAGCGAAAAGCGGAGGGCCGGTTTTTAAGGCTATCTTCCGAAGCGGAGCGGAGGAAGTTAGCCTGGCCCTCCGCAGCGAGTTTTGAATCGCCGGAGGGATGCCCGAAGGGCAAGGCTAAAAGCAAGAAGCATGACAGGCCGGTGTATGGGAAGAAGCAAAAGGCTTGGGCACTCCGGAGAACTTCCGAATTGTCCGGAGAGCGTAGCCGGTCGCGGACCCGGCCGGAGGCCGGGGATCGTCGACCGGCGGGGCACCAAATAGGGGGAGAGGCGCGGAGGCGGGGGCGGCGGTTTCTGTCCCGGGTGGTGGGTGTGGTAGGGGCGGCGGGACAGAAACGCGGGGAGACAGGGGGCGCTATTTCAGTCCGGCCAGTTGGGGGCGTGGTTGAGGGGCCGGTCTGAAATGCGGGGGGCCGGGGGAGCGGTTTCAGTCCAGGCCTGTGGTGGGTGAGGTAGAGGCGCCTGGTCTGAAACCGGTGGTGGCCGGGGGACGGTTTCAGTCCGGGCCAGTGGTGGGTGTGGTAGAGGCGCACGATCTGAAACCGTGTGGGGGGGAGGAAGCGGAGATAACCTTTGGCAACCTGAAGACCTGGACTACACCAAAAGGGGAGCTGCGCCGCGCGGTTTCTTGTGCGGCGCGGCGGTGTATTGAAGTGGGGGGCAGAGGGTTTCAGTCGGCTGTGGTGGGTGTGGTTGGGGCCGACTGAAAGCCGGTGGGGGGATTAAACGTTGGTGTCTTATCAAGGGAGTATCAAATCCGGATGAAACACTGTATAGCTGCAAGGCCCGTGACAGCTATGCTGGCCGCGGGCCGCGCTTCCTCATTGAAATAGATTATTAGAGTTCAAACCGCTGCTTGATTTTCTCTTTAAGGTCCTCTACATGTAGGAAAGTATTTCTATATATTTTTCCAGAGTCAGTTATGAAATCTAAAACTTCAAATATTTTCTTATCGATACGACCAGTCTGGAATCCGTCTGCTTTACCATTCAGATCCCAGCACTTATAGTAGTTCAAAACTTCTATGCTAATGAAACAGTGCACTTTTATTTTCGGTTCTTTGAGGGCTCTCCTAAGCTCCGCATGAGTTATAGTTAATCCTTGATACTCGGCCTCACTTCCCTTGTAGTTGTCTCCAGCTTCACGGTCAATAATAAGCAGGAACTCATTGGCTTCATTTATCTTGGAAAGGCATACATCGTGAGGATGTATTTGAGTACCGTCTGAGAAATTTACATCCTCGCTTCTGATGACCTCAATCCCTCTATCCGCTAAGAAAGATGCAATACTTTCCCTCATATCACGCAGATCAAAACATGTAGAAGAGAGAAAGCATTTTCTGCCAGATTTAACTACGGCTTTCTTGGGCTGCGTTCCTCTCACACCTATTGCTTGCGTAAAATAATCTTTAAGCCAAGATGGAGGTTGGACATCTAGAAAAATTTGATCGCTAAGACTATCAACAATAGCTTTAATTTTAGTGTTTAGCGCCTCATTAACAAGTTCTGGAGTAGTCTGACGCCTTCTTTTTTCAAGTTCTATAATTTCGGCAATTGCAGCGGCTTTGAGTTAACTCAGGCTTCTTACGCTTGCGAAATCTTCATCTAACGACTGGTTATTCGCATTATAGTAATCGATCATCGAAGTGTCTTCTTATTAGGTCTTCCCGGACATCAGGATGCTCATCTCCTAAATCTTCAATCTGCTGGAGAATCTCTGAGAGAAAGAGCTCTATCTTTTTTAAGCCAGAATAAATAACTTGAGCTGATTGCGGAGAAAGAACCACTTTAAACTTGCCGTCATTTATCCAGTTCCGGCTTTCGTTAATCAAAAAGCTAGAATCTTTAAAAGTTTCATTCATGAATTCATTCCCTCTCACTCTTATTTTCTAGTTTATTATTAAATCGATGCGGGAGAAATCGGTTGAGTTCACTAGTTATAACGACTCTCCCCGATCAACCTTGAAGCCAGGTGGCCAAAGTTCAGGTGTCTCCCATCCAGAAATCTCTTTTTGAAAATTTGCCCATATTTGCGGGCTTTCTTTAATGTTCTTTGACTCGCCCATTGCTTATCAAGATTTACAAGATGATCATATTGAGGGATAGGCAAGCCACCTAAACCTGATTCCCAAAGAAGTTGGCCAGAAATAAAAGAGGTAACACGATAGATTATTTGATGGCATTTCTTTAGACGTTCTAGGGTGAGGTTTTTTTCTTCATCTGAAAGGCCTTTCCTTGTTTCCGGAGCGGCGGCATGTGCTATGAATTTGTCAACATACTTCTTAATATTTTTACATTTTTCAACTTCAGTTTCCAAATTTTTCAGAACATCAATCTGAATATGATCTTCTCTCGTCCGGTTTTTAGGTTGCACTTGTGTCAACATGTCAAAGTCCTTGTGAGCTCTCTCAGCCATTGGCCAACCATTTGGTCCTTGTGTTGGTAGAGAACCCACATGAACACCACTCTCGGGAATGGATAAAGATGAAAGCCACTTTTGCTGAAGCAAATCGTAGTCATACGGTAATCCATCACAGCATACATAATTTTCACGCGTTATTAGATCTAGATTGTCGCTAATGTCTTCTCGTCTCTCTTAATGAAATAACAGCCCATCTGGGATTACTTTTCGGCTTCTCAATGAGTCTTCTAATAGTTGTTGCTTGCAACGTAGCGAATCCGACATCAAAAAGACGCATTACTGGCGTGTTGAAACCTACTCCATTATCAGGCTTTCTAGCTGCGTTTTTCTTAACTCATTCACAGTTATAAATAGGGCATAATCCCAGAGCATAGAATAAATCTGTTTGCTTATTGAGTGAGGGTCGTCACCGTCCAACCATTCCAACCATTGACGGCGCTTTTTCCGAAATTCTTTGAACTTACCCTTGTCAAGAACATCGCATTGATCAATTGAGTACTTATATTCGAATCTTGCGTTCATTCTCTTAGACATGAATGTTAGTTACACGGATTTACTTCAATATACTGGAGTAGCTATCAATGAACTCCTCAACGGAAATATCCTAACCAGTGAAGATATTTCTTGCAAGGATAACTGATCCGAATGCGAATGGAGAGCGAACGAGCTTCGTCGACGGAGACGGCGCCGCGGAAAGAGCCTGCGGGCGCTGGAGTGGGTTATGTCCATGATCGAGCCGGACTTTGAATCCCTACCCTTGAACTTCATCTATTGATGGAGAGGTAGGGAGGAAAACATCCAGTGGGAATTTTCAAGAAAAAGAAAATCATCCGGGCATATTCCGGATTTCGCCGGCTGGGGATCTGGGATCTGCTGTTCGGGGACATCATCAATTGGACACCCGGGCGGACTGTCCTCTGGCCGGCATCAAACTGGATGGAATCGGCCGCGCAACGGGCAATCATCGCCTTCCAGCGGTGGAAGTTTCCCAATTCTCCCCGGATTTACAGCACTCATTTCATCATTCACCTGATGAATGGCGTCTGCTGGAACGTCACGGCGCCCCGGGCGGATTACCTGAAGCTTGAGGAAGGGAAGCTCAATCCCGACAAGGTCTATATCGTCTGCCGTTACCGGGATTTCCGGATCGAGTCTGCCGCCGATCGGCAAGTCATCTACCGGAGAATCGAGCTCCTTGACGGCACCGCCTACGACGCCCCCCAGCTAATGGCAATCCTCATTCAGGAATACCTGGGATTTCCAGAAGAGGATTACATTCACGTCCTGGATCCCCGGAGAAAAACCGTCTGCAGCCCGGCCGTCCGGGGCCTCTGGGTCAAGCTCTGGCTGGAGAAAGGTGGGGAGAAAAGTAACTTCCGGCGCCCGGGCGGGAAGCTACACGTCGAGAGGACGCCGCCGGCACTGATGGAGAATCATAAAACCTTCAAGATTGTCGGGATATTGGAGGGAGGTCTTTGTGATCAAGAAGCCTAAAAGGGAAATACTGAAGGCGGGTAAAAATACTTATAGTCTATAGGCCCGTAACAGCTGTTCCGGGTATAAGGCTTGCTCTGAGAGTTATAGTCCGGATTTCTACCTTAATGTATCACACGTGTACGAATGTAATTAATATTCTCTCGAGTTTGAGAACTAAATTTTCTCCATTCCAAGCCACAGCGGGCACTATCTAGATCTCGAAAAGAAATATCAAGGTAGTCCAGAAAGAGTTCACACCTATTTAGGCGATCTCCAATATCTGCAACATCGCAAATCTTGGTTCGATATTCTTCTTCTAATATAGGTGTATCGGTGACAATGGCATCATAATACAGGAACATACCGGGGAAACGTAATAAGTGGTATGCCCCTATAGTGGTAATACGGATTGCACTAGTGGAAATACCATTTTTTGCCGGGTTGAGTCTATTAGCCGTTTCAAGTAATTGCTTCGAACAAAATCTTTCAAGGCACCATTCAATTGCTTTTGGCTGAAAACCTAAAGCACCACCAAAATCATAAATATTTTCAAGATCAACAAAACCATGAGTTCGAGAACGTTTCCCTTCCGAAAAAATAAACTGCAGAATAATCAACCCTAGAAAATGCTCTTTACTGTCAAGATCCATAATATCAAAAATATTTTCTAGAGATGAGGAATCTGGTTCAAAGTACACACAATCTCCATAAATCACAGTTCTGAGAAACTCATGTAAACGGATTAAGTATCTGCCGGATTTCTCAAATTTTTCTAGGATCTTTCTTGTGTCAATATGACCACTGCCAATGAGTCTGCGCACAGACTCTAATGCCAACCGAACGTTGCCGCCAGATAAGTTATCTATTGCTTCAACAATCTCTCTTAAACTCTCTATTGAATCCTTAACAATAGATAAGAATATTTTGACCTTATTAAAGTCAACTGTTATCTCAGGAGCAAGTGTGGATAAGGGGAAACGACCAGAGGTAAGTTCCATCCCAAATATCAGTCGTTTCGATAGAACTTCAGAAATTCGGGGTGGAGATACTGTGAATGCTTTTAAGTGATATGCACTTAAACTCCCACTTTTTTTTGAACGTTGAAATGTTTCAGGTCGAAGGGCTAGAAATACGGATACTGGCCATTGAGCTGCAATCGTCTGGGAAAGGATGAATACTTCCTGTTGAACTTCGTCCGAACGCTGATCTGCGTTGTCTAAAAATATGACGATCTGTTTCTGCTCCCCTTTGGTGATATGAAGCAATGCATCTCTGAGAAAAGTCTCGTTATTATTAAGTTTGCTTTTGAGGAATTCTACCTCTTCAGTTGCATATGCTTTCGGATCGACTGTTCTAAGTGATCCATGGATTCCTTTCGAAAAACGCTGAAGTTCTCCGTGATAAACAGAGCGTACGAAAGACCTATCATAGATGTCTTTGGCGTGATCCTCCAGAAGTTGACGTGCTAAATCTGCGGTTACATATTCACCAATACTCATAGAGAATGCAGCCTGCGTCCCGAAATCAATATAGATAACAATGGCTTTACTAAAGACATCTGTTGCATCGATCTTAATGAAGTGGCGGAAGAACATGGTTTTACCCACCCCCACGTCTCCAATCAGCAAAACTGGGCGTCTTGCAAAACTTTCTGCAATAAGTTCTTCTGAGATACCCTTCTTTGTTGTAGCCGGACGAAGTACCGGTGCTTTGGGAATATCTTTAAAAAGAGCTGCATACCTATTTGCAAGGAGAGCTTTGCTAACCAGCGCATATTGAGACAATGCTCCACTCTTGCAGTAACAGTTTTTTAAGAATTCGTCTTCCAGCTCGGGAGAGCTGATTATGTCCTCAAAAATTAAATCTGATAGGATCTGCAGATCGGTTTGGATTACATTTCGGTTCTTTACACCAGGAAACGGAGATATCAATTCAGAAAGCTTCTTAGGGAGAATTGGAGTATCCGCACTTAAAAGAAGCTTACTAAGGTTTCTCTCTGAAACACCAGTCTTAGATAAGGTTTTCCAAAGAGTTTGAAAATCTTCGACCAGTGAATCAATAGACTCAAAGATAATAGCTCTTCCTTCTTCTGGAGGAATTCCATCATCTCGGCTTGCTAAGAATGCAACAATCTGGTAGCCATTTGTCACGGCTCCGTAAGGAACCCCCCGACTTTGGCAATAACTAGCTACTTGTTTAATAGCATCACCTAAATTTGGTACGTCTTTAAGTAACGTTCGAATTTTATATTGGCGGTTTGAAAGCCCTGAAGGTATATCGAAATAAATACCTTCTT
Organism: uncultured bacterium; assembly: GCA_963822585.1. GTDB lineage: Bacteria > Auribacterota > Erginobacteria > Erginobacterales > Erginobacteraceae > CAWGIE01. The sequence continues at coordinate 92,063 of CAWGIE010000010.1, read as the reverse complement.
TTTTAGCTTCAACTAGAAGTATTCTCCGAGGACACAACAGTGTGTAGTCTGAGTATCGACCGTCAAATCTCTCCTCGGGGATACAATCACTTCGTTTATCCCAAAGCAAGCATTCGAAAAGTAACTGGTCTATGAGATGAAGCCTTGTTGTGGCTTCATTACGAGTCCCGACGTTTTTTTTGTACCAAGCTGCAAGTCCTTCAATAGCTTGTTTACCAGCTTCATACTCGCTGCTCATATTTTTTTCTTCTCCCGAGTGGTCTAGAAGGTCAACAGAATGTATTCATACAGAACTATCTTAAAGTCCAAAGCAATTTCTCACAAGGAGAAATTGAAAGCGGACGCGCTCGCAGAGTGAACGAGCGTTCGGCGGCGAAGCCGCCTCCGCGGAGAGAGCCTGCGGGCGCAGGAGCTTAGGGTTAGAGTGATTTGGCAAGAATGGAAATTGAAGAAAAGCTCAACTATAACTTTCGTTTAGACGGCCGGCAGCTATTCGGATTCAGTCAAAGTGTGCGAGGCAGAGATTTGCGGCAGAGGGGCGAACTTATTGGGATAACCAGCTTCGTTTAATAGGGCCTCCAATCTTTCACGCCCTGCCTTCTCGTCTTGGTTTGGACCAATGATAATCTCCGCAAGCGCAAGAGGTCTTCTGCTTTGGCGCATAAACACCTTGAGATACCGGATCGGCCTGCCGCATCCCTGCCTCTTATCTGGCTGAATTTCATCTTTTCTTTGGATGCCCACAATTTGACGCCACTCTTCTTCGGCGGACCATTGCGGTTGTTTGGCTGAAACTGCAGCAAAAGCCGCAATTCTGAAAATCGCATTAAGTCCCAATTCCAAGGCAATTTTCGGTATAGGATTATATCTTGCTGATAAAGATGTTATTTCTGAGCAGATCTGAGAAAAGCTTTTACTGACTCTTTGTTGCCATGAATCAACTGAATAATCAACCGGAACAAGGGCACGCACAAGTCCATCGTTGATTGGTGTACGCTCTGAGAGAACACTCACTCCGAGGCATAGCCCACTTCCCTTAGCCGCATAATCTCGCCACTGTTTCCTATTATCGCGTGACTTAGAGAAGCATGCGATGAACACTCGGGTCATCTGTGAAATCCTCATGCGTGGATAGTTCACAATAAATTGATCAAGCAAATAATGGGCAGGACCGTTTGTTGTTCGACTAAGCTGTATTGCAACGTTAGTAACGATTTCGTCTGCTGTTATGAGCTCGGCAGGATCGTTTGTGCAGGCGTGTTCTGTGTGCCAAAACTGCCGGCTCATAAGAATGCCCCTCGCACCTTCCCAAGTCGTGTAGTGATATAAGATCGGTGGGATCTTGGCATGAAATGACTCCTGGACAATGGTGTCAAGTTTCTTATCGAGGGCGTTAATGCCCATTGGCGCTGGGGCATTATGTCGTTGACGAGATCCGTAAGCACCTGATCGCCGAGATTTCTTTCTTCGCTTTGTCACGCTATCCCGTATTTACTCCTATAGATCAGGCAACATCTTTTCTGAAATAATTAACATGGATGAAGCGGCCACCGTAAACTTCCGGCTAAAATTTATCTTAATCCTCTCGATCAATCCTCACAATAGGAATTTCGAAGCGATTGCGGCCGCAGAGCGAACGAGCGTTCGGCGGCGAAGCCGCCTCCGCGGAGAGAGCCTGCGGGCGCGGGAGCGACAGGAACTGGACCCGGAGGAACTGATGTGAGGGGAGAAGCGGAACGAAACGCTTATCTGTAACCGTAATCATCCGTCCGCTGATAAACGGTCTTAAAACCGCACTTCGAACAGTAGTATTTCCTGAAGCGTTCGCCGTTTTTTTCGAATCTTTCCCACTTCAGGCGCCCGCCGCATTTTTCACAGATTAATGATCTAGGATGTTTAGCCATGGCTATTGACTAGACGGTTTTGTTCCCCGACCGGAATTATTTTAAATTCTTAAGTCATTTATCACAAGGGAAAACTGAGAGCGGACGCGGCCGCAGAGCGAATGAGCGTTCGGCGGCGAAGCCGCCTCCGCGGAGAGAGCCTGCGGGTGCGGGAGCGACGGGATTTAGGGACTATTCATCCTATGTTGCAAAACGTCGGTAGTTGTCAATATCTACCGACGTTTTACAACAGACATAATTTGGCCAATCAATGCCCGATATCCTCTATTCGGGGAAGACCCTGAATTCCCCTACTCGATTTCACTTTCTCGCTTTCGCGCGAAAGCGAGAAAGTGAAAGAAACTAAAAAGCGGACGCGGCCGCAGAGCGAACGAGCGTTCGGCGGCGAAGCCGCCTCCGCGGAGAGAGCCTGCGGGTGCGGGAGCGACGGGATTTAGGGACTATTCATCCTATGTTGCAAAACGTCGGTAGTTGTCAATATCTACCGACGTTTTACAACAGACATAATTTGGCCAATCAATGCCCGATATCCTCTATTCGGGAAGACCCTGAATTCCCCTACTCGATTTCACTTTCTCGCTTTCGCGCGAAAGCGAGAAAGTTAAAGAAACCAAAAACGGACGCGGCCGCAGAGCGAACGAGCGTTCGGCGGCGAAGCCGCCTCCGCGGAGAGGGCCTGCGGCTGCGGGAGCGAAGGAATTTAGGGATTATTTATCCGGGAACGGTGTCTCGGTGGCCTGCTCGTCAACCCAGTCTTCTTCCTCCCAACCATCCCCTTTGGAACCAAATTCGGCGGTTGGGGCCGGGTTTATAGAGAGAGCAGGACTTCGGCCCATAACAGAACGTCTGAAAGCGAATTGCTTCCGGGAAGGATTCCAGTGGTCGATGATCATCTCCACCGGCATCCGACAACCCCAAGACAGGTTGAGCAACTAATGCTATAAGTCCGGGCGGCCAGGCGTCGGTGGCCTCGGGCCCGGTAGCTTCAAGTGTCGGCGGGGTCCCCAGCCAGGGAGGGGTTTCGTTGTAATCGTCGCCGGCCCGCTCGACCAGGCGGAGCTTGCTGGTCTTCTAGAACTCGACCGCCTCCCGGCGGTCATCCATGACAGGGAGGGACTCCCCGCTGACAACATCGCCCGCCCGGAACTGATGTTTGGCCTGGGCTGCCTTCCCATCCCGATCGTAAATCCCGGTCCTCGCCTCCGATCGTTCCCGCGATCCGGAGCGCGTAGCCCATGTAATTATGATTGCGCTGATCGAACGACCCGATCAACCGGATCCTCGGCTGAACCGAAACCACCCTCCCCTTCCAGGATAATTTATCTGATTTAACACTCAAACTTGAGGCTTTTGTTTACTAAATCCTCTCTTTTGCGGGCGGCGAGCGAACGGTTTGCTTTTATTCAATGTCTGTTTGAAAGCACTGCGATTGCTTGCAGTCGGCGAAGAACAATAGGTAATCGCTGCTGACTCGCATCGTCCGGCGGCAGATGGCCGGGCAAACTATCCCGGAAATCGGAATCTGTCAAAAGCTCGGCTATTGTGTCCGCAATGAATTGTCTGATGTCGGCCGGCGATGCAGTGATTTCCTCAACCAGCGCTTCACGACCATCTATGACGGTAAGAATATCCTCCATATCGTGACTGCCCATGAAATCGCCGTTGCCGCGATCTTTGAAGGCTTCCAGTTTGGTCGCAATCAGACATGGAGCGGTCACTATCCATATCTCAGTTTTGCCGGCTCGCGATTTCTTCGCCGTTCGGACTGCAAGCTCGAACCATTTGTCGCTAAGCCCACCGGTCTGATCGGTCACCGGCATTATGTCCACGCGGATGCCATCAACTAACCAGCGACATTTCGGCGCGCCCTCGGACATATCATGCTTGAATCCAAGCCGGCGCAGTCTTTCCTCAAGGTCATCGTATTGAATGCGCGTCCGGACCTCAACGATGACATCCACATCTTTTGTAGGGCGGCCACTAACCAGACCGGGGTGATCCAATAGTAATCCGATTATCGCTCCACCCGTGAATACACATTTCTCCCGGAGCATATCTAACCGCAATGCCACCGTTTCGAGGTCATCGATGTTAATTACGGATTTCATCTTGAAGACGTTTTCGGACAATTGCCGACGCGATTTCCCGTTCTCGGGCGCGTCCGCCGCGCAACGCGTCCGCGAGTACCAGCCATTCGTAGAGTCTGGCATCATTGCGGGCTGCCAGCGGCACAGATCTGCATAAGGGCTTGAACTCATAACCGCGCTGATTGCCTTCCGGATCAGGCCAGACGGGTATGTCCTCATCGGACGATGACGATAAACGAAATTCTTCGGATAGCGGCGGCGCCGCATGGATTGTGGGCATACCCCGTGTCCGTGGGCCCGGGTGGCCCGGGAACGTGTACTTGAGGCCGTGCAAAAGGAACTCGGCCACGGCCGACTTGTTGGGAACATTATCCTTCGGATGAATCAGTCCAGCCTGGCGCGCACGCCGAAATGCCGCATGGGTCTCCGAAGCACTTAGGCCTATCTGCATACCCATCGCAGCATAGCTCCCGGGCCATCCCGAGGCTAACAGTTTTAGGGTGACGAGAACGTCTTGTGGTTTCATATTCATAGAGATACGCTATTCGCGAATTGCGAATAAGTCAAGCCACTTTTTCACCTGACTTCATCCTTGGGTTTGAGAGCATTGAGAAGTTCAAGAGCCTGGGGTTCCAGCCTAATTTCTTGAAGATCGAGAATGCACTCAACCGGGTCGGCCCAGACAATGCCTTCGGAACCCTTTTCAAAGAAGGGATTTTCCCGGCGGATGAAGTGGAGGACCAGATTGGCTGGTACGTCCGGATCGTTTTCCTGTTTTAAGGCGGGGTCCAGGTTTTCGATAAAGTCAAGATCCGCGTGTTTGCCGGTGCAGTGAATCGAAAGATCAAGCCGGGGAGTACCGACCAGATCGAGTTCCGGATAGTAATGCCTGGCTCCAAGAGTCCCGCCGACGGCAATCTCTGGCATTTTTACTTTTTTCAGTCTTCGCAACAGTGATTCAATAGAGCGAGGCTGACCGGAGCGATCGGCATACCTTATAGTCGAGCGTGATTTATCCAGCATTGCGAGCATTCGAATCCAGGCGTCTTTCGGAAAATAGCGAAGTTCAACGCTCTTATCGGAATGCCAGAGAATCACGCGACCCAGACCCTTCAATGCCTTGGCCACCGTTCGATAGTTGCAGCCGGTCGTTTCAGAAAGCCAGACGGAGGTCATCGATCCGCGCTTCATGAGCCACTGGTACACCAGGATCTTGAGAATCTCGGCACCATAGTCGGGAGCGGGCAGCGGAGTTCCTAAACGGAACAGCTCCTTTTTACTGGCCTGCTCCAGAAAATTGATATATTCGGGATCCGGATCTTCCGGAATACCGATGAAGCGGTCCTCTCTGGAGACAACTATACTCAGGCGGTTAACGATATCCGGCCGGAACGTCATCCGGGTTTTTTCCCACTCATCCCGAAGGCGTGATTCGGTTATGCGGGGATTGATCAGCAGGAGGAACGCGCGCTTGTCCGGCTGTTCGGCCAATACATAAGCCAATTGCAGAAGACTCTCCCGGACACCGCGAACAGCCTGGAGCCGCATTTTAACTTCGATCAGGACTCCATCCATTTCCCAATCCGGTCGGTAGGAGCCAAACCTATTTTCATTTTTTCTCATCTTGGTTCTCTCTTATCTTGGTTTTCCAGCTTCGATACTAATATACTTCGATTGCACGCGCAAGTCAATATTGTAGTTGCAATAAAATATTGCATGTGCAAGTCAACTTTAGCTCCCTGAATCGTAGGCACCGAGAACCTGGCGGAGTTTTTTAAAGGCATTATTTCTCATGGTGAATCTAAGCGACCGCGGTCGCAGAGCGAACGAGCGTTAGGCGGCAAAGCCGCCTCCGCGGAGAGAGCCTGCGGGCGCGGGAGCGGAAACGATTAAGGCTTTGGACAGGAGCTGGCGGATAATCATCGCCTGTTAAGAGACCATCCATTTAAATTATCAATACTGAGCAATTCTGATCGTGACACTTTAAGGTCAACAGAAAGATTTGCTCTACCATCAAGGGGTATATCTCTTTGCAACGAGAACCCATGCCTCAAAACACACACATGGATTGTTAGTCCTTCTGTATCGATATCTTTAAATTCACTTCTAACTTCTTGAATCTTATTGGTCATTACATCAAAAAGCTTATTGATGGTCGGATTGTATACACTACGCAGAAGATGAAACCATAACCCCCAGACTGGCTCGCGCAATAGCTTCTGTATGTCCTTGTAAATATCGGAAGTATTTTTTCTGTTAAGGCTGTACCCTTGTGATTTGAACTCAACTCTACAAATATATTCTCCTTTAAGGTTGTATACGGCCAAGTCTGTTTGAGCAGATTGCTTTTTCTCGCTATCGCCACTAAATCGATAAGTCTTGCTGGTCGGCGCTTCGACAGAGTACAGCAGCGAGCTTTTAGAAAGTGCCTCAACAAAAGCAAATCTACTCTCCTGCTCACTGACACGCAGCCCCTTACTCCGATATTGTGGAAAGAATAAATGAGTTGAGCAAGCACCTTGGTTACTTCGGGCATACGCATTCCAAAGAATAGCGTCTGTTTGATTACATGCTTTTGAGATTTCATGGTTCATAAGAAAATGCCCTCCAAATCGTTGCAGGATTAACCATTGAACTGAGTTGTCTTGTGGTATAGATATTTTACTCCGTAAAGTCTGTTAGTTCGATGACTTTTTCTCTTAATAGGATTTTGCAGACCCGACGGAGTTTCTCTAAGGCATACCGGATATGCTGAGAAACGGTCGTCTGGTGGATCCGGAGGAGCTCGGCGATCCTCTTCTTCTGGCTCAGGCCCCGGAGATAGTAAAGCTCCAGGCATTCCCTCTGGTGGGGGGTGGGGTCAACGCATAAACCTTACACTAAATGTAAGGTTTATGCTGTTCAAGCCAAGGGAAGAAGGTCAGGAGCCTATAGAGGCCCCCTGCCCTTTCATGATCCGGGGTGAGTTTCAAGGGCGGAGCCGGGATGACGCGCAGACGGACATCGAAAGTTGTCGTGAGTCCCGGCGCAAGCCTGTCGCAAGTTATGTCGCGAGTTTGTCGCAAGTTTATCTCTTGCTCTTCCGGAACTCCCTGAATTTGTAGATAAGCCGGTTGGCACAGCAAAAAGCTTTGAGATAAAGCGTAATACTCTGTCGAAGCGCCGTGTCATAGCTCGTCACAGTAGCCTGTCACAGCTTGTCACAGCTCTTTCTCATTCCAGAGCATTTCCCGGAACATAACGGCGAGTGGGGTCCGTCGGTCCCGCCCCCCGTTCGGAAAGCAGTCCCTTCTCCAGCAGCGTCTTAAGATCCCGCTGGAGCGTCCGACGATTAACCTTTGGGCAGAGGACCTCAAAATCCTGGATGGTCAGACTGCCGTGTTCCAAGACGTGGCCGAGTGCCTTGGCCTGGCGGGCGTTTAATCCGCTTCGCTGGGCGATCAGGTCGGCTTTCATCGCCCTCTTTCCGCGGTCAGTCACTTCCCGCATCTGAGTGACCAGCCCCTCGACAAAATACTCCAGCCATCCCGTGATATCCATCCCCCGGTCCCGAACCCCCTGGATGGCCCGGTAAAACGCGGCGCGATCACGGTCGTAGTACTCGCTGATGGTGAAGAGTCGTTTGAAGTCGTATCCGGCCCGGTAAAGGCAAAGCGTCGAGAGAAGCCGTGAGGCGCGCCCGTTGCCGTCCAGGAATGGGTGGATGTGGACGAATTGGAACTGGGCGAGGCCGCTTACCAAGACGGGATGGACTTCGCCAGGGTGGTTGATCCAGGCCGTCAGGGCCTTCATAAGCCCGGGCACCTGGGCCGCCGGAGGTGGAGTATAGACGATCTGCCCGGTAGCGGAGTTGACCACATAATTCTGAATTTTGCGATACTTTCCGGGAGTAGCGCTCTCCCCTCGGACCCCGGCCACAAGTCGCTTATGAATCTCGCGGATCAGGGCCTCGGTCACAGAGCCTCCGCTTTCGAGATATTCGGAGACCAGCTCGAAGGCTTTTCGGTAGTTCAGGAGTTCTCGCGCATCCTCAGGATCGACATCCGGGACCCGCATCCCGGCCCATAGACGTTCTGACTGTTCCAAGCTAAGACGCGTGCCTTCGATGTGGGTAGTGTGATGCGCTTCCAGAACGAGCGCCCGCGCCCCCATAGCGCGCACCCAGTCCTCGGAGAGCGCCGCGGCTTCCAAGAAGCCCCGGGCTCGCTCGATCCGCGTCAGCGCGGCCGTGATGGCATTGGTAATGGTGAACTTGGGTTGAAAGCGGACTTCTGTCATCAAATCTCCTTGCCGGCCCCCTCGGCAGCCGGTCGATTGGACAAGAATGTGCAAATTCTTTGTCCTGGAAGTTATTCTATCAAACCCAAACTAAGAATGAAAGCAAATCCCACGATCCAGGAACCTATCCGTTAAGGACCTGGCGCAATTTTTCCAATTCCCAATTTCACTTTCTCGCTTTTCCTCCAGAGGCGGACAGGCGCGTGAAAGTGAGAAAGTAAAAGAAACTAAAAAGCGGACGCGGCCGCGGAGCGAACGAGCGTTCGGCGGCGAAGCCGCCTCCGCGGAGAGAGCCTGCGGGCGCGGGGAAACGGGAATCGAGAAAAGAGGGGTCAACGGAGATCTCCTTGAAGCGATAATCGAATTTGAACATGTATCAGCTTTGCCGATATCTGGCAGGACTAAAGTCCTGCACTACGAGACTATCCCCCCTCACCCTGCCCTCTCCCCCCGTCCGGGGGGAGAGGGTTTTGTTTTTGTTATGGGGCAACGGTATAAAAGTATAAGGGAGGGGGTTACAGTAACCATATGGTTACCAGCGAAACCGGCTCTCCCCCGGAAAGAAGATTTTTCGGGGAAAGAGCGGGAAGATTTTCGGCAGGTAGAAAAAAGTCGATAATGAGGAGAAAGAGGCCATTGTTCTCAAGCCACCGCACCGATAAAGTGCCCAATAAACGAGAAGAAACCCCGGAGGCCGGCGGTGTCTCGCGGAAACCCAGCAACGGTTCATTTCTTTTGACGCTCCGTTCAGGGTCGGATACTATAGTGCGAACACTAACACGGTTGAATCGCGGGGTTCATTATCCGGTACTGCAGTTCGGCACAGTGACTCCGGATGAGGTAGCATAATGACATACGATTTTAAGGATCAGGATCCTGGAGAGACGGGGGAATGGATCGAGGCCCTGGAAGGAGTCCTCGAAGCGGAAGGGGCGGAAAAGGCCAAGTACCTTATCCGCAGACTTTCGGAATACGCCGCGCGAAAGGGGATCAGCCTGCCCTTCGAATTCAATACGCCTTATGTCAATACGATACCCCCTGAAGAATCGGATAAAATGCCGGGCAATACCGAGGTCGCGCGGAACGTGGCCGCCTATGTCCGCTGGAACGCCATGGCCATGGTCGACAGGGCCAACCGGGATTATCCCGGTATCGGCGGCCACATCGCCACCTACGCCTCCGCCGCGGTCCTTTACGAAGTGGGGTACGACTACTTCTTCCGCGGACCGCAATCCCAAAACGGCGGCGACCTCGTCTATTTTCAGGGCCACTCCTCACCGGGAATGTACGCGCGCGCCTTTGTGGAGGGCCGGCTCGAAGCAGAGGATCTGCTCAACTTCCGGCGCGAGACCGACGGCAAGGGTCTTTCCTCTTATCCTCACCCGTGGCTGATGCCCGATTTCTGGCAATTCCCGACCGTATCCATGGGGCTCGGCCCAGCCATGGCGGTCTACCAGGCCCGTTTCATGAAATATATGGCCGCCCGCGGGCTCGCCCCGATGGAAGGCCGCCGGGTATGGGCATTTCTCGGCGACGGGGAAACCGACGAGCCCGAATCGAGGGGAGTCCTCTCCATCGCCGCGCGGGAGAACCTCGACAACCTTATCTTCGTCATCAATTGCAACCTCCAGCGTCTCGACGGGCCCGTCCGGGGGAACGGCAAGATCGTCCAGGAACTGGAAAGCGCTTTCCGGGGCGCCGGGTGGAACGTCATCAAGGTCATCTGGGGAACGGAATGGGACAAGATCCTGGCCCGGGACACCAAGGGCATCCTCCGGGAAAAGCTGGAAAACATGGTCGACGGCGATTTCCAGAACCTCGGGTCCAAAGGCGGGGACTATATCCGCGAAAAGATATTCAATACCGACCCCTTCCTCAAGGAACTGGTCAAGGATTTCAGCGACCGGGACATCCGCCAGTTGTCGCGGGGAGGGCATGACCCGCGCAAGGTCTACGCCGCCTTTGCCGCCGCCTGCCGGCACACGGGTTCGCCCACCGTTATCATCGCCAAGACGACAAAGGGTTTCGGCATGGGCGAATCCGGCGAGTCCGCCAATATCGCCCATAATCAGAAAAAGATGGACGCGGCCGCACTCAAGGAGTTCCGGGACCGGTTCCACGTCCCCCTCAAGGACGACCAGCTCGAGGAGTTACCCTTTATCCGCCCCCCGGAGGGGAGCGAGGAATACCGTTTTATCCACGAACAGCGAAAGAAACTGGGGGGGTATCTGCCCGGCCGGCGGAAAAAAGCCGCGCCCCTGGACATTCCCCCCCTGGATACGTTCACATCCCTGCTCGGCGGTTCCGACGATCGCACCGTATCCACGACCATGGGGTTTGTCCGGCTGCTCAGCGCTCTCTGCCGGGACGAAAAGATCGGCAAACACATCGTCCCGATCGTGCCCGACGAGGCCCGCACCTTCGGGATGGAAGGCCTCTTCCGCCAGCTCGGCATCTACTCCCCGGTTGGACAGCTCTATGAACCCGAAGACCGGGAGTCGATCATGTGGTACCGGGAGGACGCCAAGGGTCAAATCCTCGAAGAGGGAATCACCGAAACCGGGGCCCTCGCCTCCTGGATCGCGGCGGGCACGGCTTATTCCAACTACAATATCAATATGGTTCCCTTTTATACCTTCTATTCCATGTTCGGATTCCAGCGCACCGGCGATTTGGCCTGGGCCGCCGGCGATGTCCGGGCCCGCGGGTTTCTGCTCGGGGCGACTTCCGGGCGGACGACATTGAACGGGGAAGGACTACAGCATCAGGACGGCCACAGTCACCTGCTGGCCGCGGTCATACCGAACTGCCGGACCTACGACCCGACATTTACATATGAAATGGTCGTGATTATCCAGGACGGACTGCGGCGCATGTTTCACGACCAGGAGGATATTTTCTATTATCTCACGTTAATGAACGAGAAATACCCCCAGCCCGCACTGCCCGAAGGCGTCACCGAGGGCATTCTGAAGGGGATGTATCTTCTCCGGGAGGGAATGGCCGAAGGCCATAAAGTGCAGCTCATGGGAAGCGGCGCGATCCTTAACGAGGTCATCGCCGCGGCCGAACTGCTGGCGAATGACTTCGGCGTGAGCGCAGACATCTGGAGCGTTCCCGGCATCAATCAGCTCAACCGCGACGGGATCGAATGCGAGCGGTTCAACAGGCTGCACCCGGGCGAAAAACAAAAAACGCCGTATCTCACTTCTCTCCTTCAGGAAAGGAAGGGGCCCGCGGTCATCGCCACGGATTATCTGCGGGCTTATCCCGAGCTGATCCGCCGGCTGGTGCCGATGCCGTACACCATTCTCGGCACCGACGGTTTCGGGCGGAGCGACACGCGTGAAAAACTGCGGGGGTTCTTCGAGATCGACCGATACCACGTTGTCGTGGCGGCCCTGAGTTCGCTTCGGGACCAGGGGATAATCGACGCGGCACGCGTGAGCGAGGCGATAAAAAAATATAACATAGACGCGGACAAATCCGATCCGCTCACTCATTAGGGACAGACGCCATGCCGAATACCATGGAAATCAAGATACCCCATCTGGGCGATTATAAAGACGTTCCCGTCGTGGAGATATTCGTAAAAGAGGGAAGCACCGTCAAGCGGGACGACCCCGTCATCGCCCTGGAAAGCGACAAGGCGGTGATGGAAATTCCCGCTCCCCGGAGCGGAAAAATCATCAGCATCGCCGTCAAGGTCAACGATCTGGTTTCCGAAGGGGACCTGGTCGGCGTCATGGAAGTCCATGATGACGATGAGGGCGCCCCCGAAGGAGAAGCCGCCCGGGAAGAATCAAAACCGGCGGACGCGAAAAAAACCGAACCGCAAAAACAGGAAGCCGGCGAACCGGCCGATAAGCCTGCAGCCGAAAAAGTGTCCGGGGGGAAGCCGGAGGAAGCCGCCGAGAAACCGGCCGCCGGGAAAGAGACCGGGGAGAAGCCGGTCGAAGCCGCCGAGAAACCGGCCGCCGGAAAAGGGACCGCCACGCCGCCGACGGGGGTCGCCAGACCGAGCCACGCCTCTCCTTCCGTTAGGCTGTACGCCCGCGAGCTGGGAGTCGACCTCTCCCGGGTAACCGGTTCGGGGCCCAAGGGCCGAATCCGCAGGGAAGACGTTGCCGCCTTTGTCAAAGAGCGGCTTGCCGGGACCGCTCCGGCGGCTATCCGGGTGGACCCGGCCTCATTCAAGGAATTCGGCGAGATCGAGATCGCCGAACTGTCACGCGTCAAGAAGATCGGCGGCCGCCGCCTCCAGCAGGGCTGGCAGACGGTCCCCCTGGTTACCCACTTTGACGAGGCCTATATCAATGACCTGGAGGAGTTTCGAAAAAAAGCCAATAAGAAGCTGGAGGAGCAAGGCATCCGCCTGACGCTTCTCGCCTTCGCGATCAAGGCCTGCACCGTCGCCCTGAAAAAATTCCCGCTCTTCAACGCGACGATCCTTCCCGAAGAGGGACGCTATGTAATGAAAAAATATTACCATATCGGCTTTGCCGTCGACACCGATCAAGGCCTGACGGTGCCGGTGATCAGGGACGCGGATTCCAAAGGTCTGATCGAAATCGGGAAGGAACTGATGGACCTGGCGGAGAAGGCCCGAAAAGGCCGGCTGACGACGGAAGATATATCGGGAGCGAGTTTTACGATCTCCAGCCTCGGCGGTATCGGGGGACTGGGTTTCACGCCGCTGATCAACCCTCCCGAGGTGGCGATCCTCGGGCTGGCCCGGGCCGGTATCACCTCGGCCTGGGATGAGGAGAGCCGCGCCTTTGTCCCGCGTTATACCCTCCCGTTCTCACTCTCCTACGACCACCGGCTGATCGACGGCGCCGCTGGAGCGAGATTTTGCCGTTTCCTTTCCGACGAATTGAGCGACATAAGGAACCTGTCATTATAATGACATTGCGTTGGTTGAAACAGACCGGAGGCCGATCGGAATGCCGGCCGAGCTGCTGATCCTGGGCGGCGGACCCGGCGGTTACACCGCCGCGTTTCGAGCCGCCGATCTGGGAAAAAAAGTGACCCTGGTGGAAGAGAGTCCGACCCTGGGCGGAGTCTGCCTGAACGTGGGGTGCATTCCGTCCAAGACCCTTCTCCATCTGGCGGAACAGATCATTCAGGCGCGGGAACTTGCCGCCTGGGGCGTTGGGTTTCCCGACCCTGATCTGGATCTGGATAAAATCCGCAAGCACCGGGACAAAGTGGTCGGCCGGCTGACCCGCGGCCTCGGCGCCCTGGCCAAAAAGAGGTCCGTCGAGGTCGTCACCGGCCGGGGTGTCTTTGATTCCCCCAGCCGCGTGATCGTCCGGAGCGGTTCGGAAAAGCGCAGCGTTGAATTCGAGCAGTGCGTTATCGCGGTCGGATCGAAACCCATCCGGCTGCCGGGGGCCCCTGCGGACGAACGGATATGGGATTCCACGGACGCCCTGAAACTCGAAACGGTGCCGGAAGACTTCCTGATCCTGGGGGGCGGTATCATCGGCATGGAAATGGCGGCTGTCTACCGCGCCCTGGGCAGCCGGGTCACCGTGGTGGAAATGGCCGGCCAGCTCATTCCGGCCGCCGACCGCGATATGGCCGCGATTCTGCAGAAGAAGTCCGCGGACCTCGGCATTTCCATCCTTCTCGGCACCAGACTTGAATCCATCGCGGCCGAGGGGAAAAAGATCCGTGCGGTTTTCGGGGGCGGAGAAAACGCTTTCGACGCCGCCCTGGTCGCTATCGGGAGGTCCCCCAATACCGACCGGATCAACCTCGAGGCGACCGGGATCGACACGGACGAGCAGGGAAGGATTCCCGTCGACGAAACGCAAAAGACATCTGTTTCCCACATCTTCGCCATCGGAGATGTCACAGCCGGCCCGATGCTGGCCCACAAGGCCAGTCATGAAGGAAGGGTCGCGGCGGAGGTCGCGGCCGGCCTCAAATCCGCCTTTATCGCCCGGGCCATTCCGTCAGTGGCCTATACCATCCCCGAAATCGCCTGGTGCGGGCTTACCGAGAAAGAGGCGAAAGAAAAGGGTATTGACTTCATTAAGGGTGAATTCCCCTGGGCGGCCAGCGGGCGGGCCCTGACACAGGGGTGCGAGAATGGTAAAACGAGGCTGCTCTTTGACAAGGAAACGGGCAGGGTCATCGGGGCGGCGATCGCGGGTTGCCACGCCGGGGAATTGATCGCGGAAGCGACGCTGGCGCTGGAAATGGGAGCGGATATGGAAGACCTTTCCCGAACGATCCATGCTCATCCCACGTTGGCGGAAACCCTGGCCCACGCGGCCGAAGCGGCCAACAAGACTATCCTCGAACTTTGACCGGGGCCCGGTCCGCCCGGTAGGAACCGCGGTCCCACGCCCCTGCTGCGAAATGAGCGGATCCGCTTTGACCCTGCTCCGGTCGAAAAAATCAGGCGATTTGTAGCCGCGTCGGGTAGGTGATCCCCCGACGGCTGCAGGTATTGTACCACCGTCAAAAAATCACACCCCGCCTCCCACACCTCGATGAGGCCCCTTTTCGAGTAACCCGAGGCGAGGGAAGAAAAACGCCTACAAATCTGAGGTCACATCCGGATCGGGAGGACGAAGAAGGGGATCCCCAGGTAGGAGAATTTCTTCTGCACGGCGAAGACGGTGTAGTTGTGCAGCCAGCGGGAGACGAACGAGTCCTGGTCGAAGACCAGCCGCCCCCCGAAAAAGACCGCCTGGGGGAAGCGGGCCAGGACCGTCGGGGCGATAGTGGTGATCTCGGCCACGACGTCGGTCCCGATCCGGAAGAAGCCCTCGGCGTAGTAGCCGTTCTTCCTGAGGTAGCCGACGTATTGGTCGAGGTCTTTTCTCACCTTGGACTGGAGCCGTTCCAGTTCGGACGCGCCCTGAAAGACCCCGACGTCGACCGCGCCGATCTCCAGGAAAACGAAATTCTTGAAGGTATCCCCGAACATGCGGAAGACGTTGAACAGGGTGTGCAGACCCATCCCGTTATAGCCGCTGACGAGGAGGACGGCCGTTCTCGCTTCGGGGTCGAACTCCGGCGGCGCCTTTTCACCGGCGAGAACGGAGGGAGAGGGAATCTCGGCCGCCTCCACCAGGCTGTCCAGCCGGCGCAGCATCCGGCCGGTGTTTTCATAATGCCTCTTGATCAGAATCACGATCACGATCAGGGAGCCGGTGACCAGTAAGGTGATCCACCCCCCGTCGTTGAACTTCACCACCACCACCGAGAGAAGGATGAACACGCAGATGACCAGCCCCAGGCCGTTGATGAAGAGCTTCCTCCGCCAGTGCTTCAGTTTGAGGCGAGACCACCACCAGTGGCGCACCATCCCCAGCTGGGCGAGGACGAAGGTGACGAAAACGTTGATACTGTAGAGCACGATCAGGAAATGGACCGAGCCGCCGGTGAGGATCATCAGGACCAGCCCCGCCCCCCCCATCAGGAGGACCCCGTTCTGGGAGACGAAGCGGTCGCTGAGGAGGGCGAACCGGGTGGGGACCCACCGGTCCATGGCCATGTTCGCCAGCACCCGCGGTCCGCCCAGGAAACCGGTCTGGGCGGCCACGAAGAGGATGGCCGCCTCGGAGATGAGCGCCGCCAGGACGAAGATATAGGCCTCCGTCTTCCCCCACCCCGCCGTGGCCCGATCGAAGAGGCTGGCGTTGAGAGTCTTGCCGGGCTGGGAACTCACCTGGTAGAGGAGAAAAACGATCATCAGCCCCAGGGCCATGAAGGCGAGGGAGACGGCCATGTAGCGCATGGTCCGCTTGCCGGTCTGCACTTTCGGCTCCCGCAGGAGGGGGAGGCCGTTGCTCACCGCCTCGATCCCGGTGTAGGTGCCCGCCCCCATGCTGAAGGCGCGCAGGATCAGGAAGATCATCCCCGCGATCCCGATCTCCGCGCTGGCCCGCCGGACCTCGGCCGCGGTCCCTCCGGCCACGGCGGGAAGCTCGGGCAGGTGGGTGAGGCAGCCGTAAATGATGACAAAGGCGTGGGTGCCGAGGAAGATCATGAAGATCGGCACCAGGGGGAGGACCGATTCCTTGGCCCCCCGCAGGTTAAGCAGGATCAGGACCACCACCCCGGCCACCGCGAAAGCGAGCTTATAGGACTGCCACTCGGCGGGGAGGAAACTGAAGATCGCCTCGGCCCCGCTGGCGATGGAGAGGGTGATGGTGAGGACGTAATCGACCAGGAGGGCGCAGCCGGCGACCATCCCCATCGAGGGAGAGAGCAGCTTGCCGGCCACGAAATAGGCTCCGCCCCCGGTGGGAAAAAGCTCGATGATCTGGGAGTAGCTGGTGCTGATGACGAAGACCGTGATGGCGGAACCGAGGGCGACGAAAACGGCCAGGTAAACCCGGCCGTTGAGGGCGAGGAAGGCTTCCGCCGGGCCGTAACAGGAGGAGGAGAGGCCGTCCGCCCCCAAACCGACCCAGGCGAAGAAGGCGATCAGGGAGAGTTTATGAAAGAGGGAGTGGTCGTGGAGGCTGTGGGCGCCCCCGATCACCAGGACTTTCAGACGCTGGAGGAGAGAGGGTTTCGTGCTGCTCATCGCATCGGCGCTTCAGCGTGTCAATACAATGGATGTGAAAGTGGATGTGAATTTTTCGTGACGGCGAGAATTGTATCGTCAAGGATGGGGGGTGTCAAGGTTCACGAGGCTGTTCCAGCGTTAGTTCTGCCGCGCGCCAGCGCGGACGCTGGAGCGGAAGCTCAGCAGCCCGTTCGGCTCAGTTCTTCATTCCCGCATCACTTTTAATTTGCTGCACATCAAGGGAATCAATCCAAGGTGGCAGGTTCTGCCACATCGTATGAAATCCAAACCCACCTTTCGTCATCTCTTCGAGCGCTTGCTCTTTGGACCAGCCCTGCACGGCAATACGGTAGATGGCGCACATTGTGCCGGTTCGATCCGCTCCGTGCTGGCAATGCAGAAGCACCGGACCGCTTGTGGGTTCATTGATGATGCGAAGGAACTTAACGACATCCTCGACTTCCGGGTGCCATGTCTTCATACGGATATGTTCGCTTTTCAACGAAGTCCCCGCGATCTCGTCTTGATCACTGTGGAACGAACGCAGGTTGATCACTGTCTTGATTCCCAACTGCGCGAGATTACGCATGCCTTCAGCGGTAGGTTGCGCGCTGCGGTAGAGATTTGTAGACACCCTGTGAAGATTTGGGACTCCGGCGAGCGTCATCGGTGTTGCCCATGACGCAGGCCGATTTGTTGATGATCCCCCCGCATGCGTAGTGCTTGCGAACGCGAGACACACAGTCAGTATCGTGATGATAGCTCTCATTGTCTTCATGAGCCGAACGGGCGGCTGAGCGGCGACCCCGAAGGGGGTGTCCGTGCGCGCAATCTCAGTCGTGCTTCTCTACGGCAGCGCCTTTCACGACCTTGACTTCCAACGTTTTTAAATTCAACTCATAAACTGAATCCCGTTCGTTGGTGACCGTCAGAATGTCTCCTTTGAGCGAGATGCCGGTGATATAGACATCTTGCACATCTTGCTCAAGGTCGGCATCGTATGTGACGGTGTAAATTTGACGCCGCCAAACGAGTTTCTTCTTTCCCGAATCCCAAGCCTCGACGCACCCCATGTAAGAGTGAGGTGCTCGATATTCCATATGCCCGTCATGAACGGTGACGACGGGGGCCGGGGCCGCACGCTTGGCAAGAGCGGCAGATGCCGCGAGGACCGCCACTGCGCCGATAAGCAGGATGATTCGTTTCATATATTTCCTTCAGTGCGAACGTCGCACATCACAGGCGGCGGCACACCGTACCGTGGATGTGCTGGTTCGGCTTTTCATTTACGCAGGTCTTTCTCTGGAACCCGCTGCCTGTCCAATTCCGTCGTGATCAGTGCTTCCGCTGCGCGCAACGCCTTGAGTCTGTTTCGTTGCAAGGTGTGTTGGGGAGTGCCGGGCGGGAATGCCGCCAGGGCTTTCTCCGTCTTGCATATCATTGGAGCAAACGCGCGGAGGGCTTCCTGCAAAGTGGCTTGTGCGAAAGTCCCCGTATCGCCAGTGTCCTTGTTCATCAGCGCGAGCGCAACGTGTAACGCTTCGAGATTGTTTCGAAGCATCGTATGTTGCCACGTTCCCGGCGCCAGTTTCTGCTGTGCCTTCTCAGACTTGCTGATTAGTGAAGCGATCGGTTTAAGCGCTTTCTGCAATGCATCTGTTGCGCGGATGCGCGTGGATTGCGGGCGTGATTGCATGTGGATAGGTGGTTACCTTAGCCGAACTAATTCTTCTACACAATCTCCAGTTGCGAGAATTCATGCAGGATTATCAGTTCAAGGATATTATTAAGAATACACTCCGCCGAAACTTTTGCTTTCTCAGTCTATCCGAAACAACTGTCTGTTTTCCATAACACCGGGATAAAAGAGTTATGGTGATTTGGGTATAACACCGGCTATTTTTATCCCCTAATCTTTAATTCGTTGATTTAGTTGGCAGCCCAATCTCTCATTACCCCTTTTACAGCTCCGGCCAATTGGAGATGGCAAAGGTGATGTTACTTCATAAGGTTTAAATATTTTACGCTTCAATAATATATTGATCAAGGAAAAATAGGGGGGTGGGGAAATTAAGGCTAATTTAGAGAAAGAGAAATGGAGACTCAAACCAAGGTGAAAAGGATAAATATTTTAGACATCAAATTAACGGTAACGGAAGTACTGGGATGAGGCCTGATGGTGAAATATCCGTTACCAACAGGGTGGCAAGAGGATGGGGAATTTTATCTTACTTGACGGAATCGCCAGTCTTGCGACAAGACTGGCGATCCGGTCAAGTAACTTCAATGCTTTTCGTCGAGCTTCTCTTTAATCGGGTCGTCGATATTTTCCTCTTCCAGCTTTAGAGCTTTATTCAGCTTGATAATATATGCACCTGCTCCGATTGACAGGATGGCGGACAGGAAAAAGATGCTAAAAACGATCCATTCCCCTTGAGTAAATAAAGCCTTCGCTAGAAAGGCACAGGGCGTCACGAAGGCGATCCCCTGGAAAATGAAGAAACCTCCCGAATCGGGTTTGAGGGCTCCTTTCTTGATATCGTGGATGACCAGCAACGGTGCCGCTGCCCGCCAAAGCAGGAATCCTCCGAAAAGAATCCCCGGCAGATACCTAACCGCCATAGATGAGAAACTATCGATCGGAGTCATTTGCTTTACTTCTTATTTGCTCGACAAGATCTTTATTTATCCAATAAATCAGGGCGTTGCTCTTACGCAACCTGATTGCAACTTACTGCTGATCTTTGTATTGCATCAAGGTGGTGCGAAATTCACCACTATTTACCAGCTTGTTGAGCAGGGTAATCAGCTCTGAAAAGCGGGTCAGATTGGTGTAGTTCAGCGTGCATTTGCTCTTCTTGACCAGGTCAGCAATGGTGATTTCACTCCCGAGGAGTTCTTTTAAGACAGGATTTTTCTCCACCAGTTGGGTCAGGAGTTCCCGGTCGCCGCTTAACCAGCGCTCGTCAAGACGATTAGCCAATGATCGCGCCTCAGGCGACTTCAGGTGATCCTTGATAATGGCTTGAAAAAGCTTCCGCATCACCTGCCGATCAGGGAGACCATAGAAATACTGAAGGTGGGCTTGCTTGAGCACGCCGTTCTCGAAAGCTTCGATGATCTCTTTGGGGAATTTTTCGAAGATGTTGATCGAGCGGACGACCGAGGTGTGGGACTTTCCCACCATCGAGGCCAGTTCCCGGTAGCTCTTGAAGTATCCGGTCTCCCAGGCCAGTTTATAGCCCTTGGCTTTCTCGAAGGGGGTGAGGTCGGCGCGGTTCTCGTTGATCGCCACCTGGCGGCGGACCGCCTCCTTCGGGGTCATTTCCTCCACGATGGCCGGGATGGCAATCCATTTCTTACCTTCCTTCTCGTAGAGGGAGCTGTAGGCGCGATATCGGCGCTCGCCGTCCACCAGTTCATATTTCTCCTCTTCCACCGGCCGGACGATGATCCGGACCAGGAGGCCGACCGAGAGAATCGAGTCGGCCAACTTCTGGAGCGCCTTTTCGTCAGCGCTCTGGACGCGGATGTGGTCCGCGGGGATGGTGATTGCGTTCAGGGGGATGTCCTGCAATGTTTCCATTTTATCCTCCCGGGTTTTTGCCACCAAGGCACCAAGACACTAAGAAAAGAAGGTGCTCTTCCATTTTGTGTGGGTAAATTGTGTTTATATGATGATACTCGAAGATAAAAATTCTCAGAACAAGGATACCCTGGGGGCCACCCTCCCCATAACCCCCTCCCCTCAAGGGAGGGGGAATCCATTCGCGGGCGGCTCGCCGCCCCGGTACTCCTCCCCCCTTGATGGGGAGTATAATCTTAATCTTGCCGAAGGGGAGGCTGGGAGCGGGGTCGGGGGCTTAGCGGGGGGCGGTCCGGACCAGTTCCTTCAGTTTCGCCACCGTCTTGGGACCGATCCCGAAGACCTTATCGAGATCCTCGACACAGGTAAAAGGACCGTTGTGCTCCCGGTAATCGATGATGGACTGGGCCTTGACCGGACCGATCCCGGGCAGCGTCGTCAGCTGCTCCTGCCGGGCCGTATTGAGGTCAACCCCTTTACATATCACTCCCGATTGCCCCGCGCCGCTCACCCGGGACGGCTGCGTCTCCTGTTTTATCTGCGTCGTTTGCCCGGCCGGATCCGCCGCGCCGGGAGCATCTTTCATCGCGATCACCAGGTACTTTTTCCCGTCGGACTCGATCCTGATGTCCCCCCGTTCGTCGGTGCGATACCAATCGCAACCAACCGACTTCAGCCGGTCCAGAACTTCCTGACCGGGATGACCATAGGGGTTGCCCCGTCCGCAGCTGATGGCCGCCACTTCCGGTTTCACCCGGTTGAGCAGTTTCATGCAGGAGCAGGAGATGCTCCCGTGGTGCCCGACTTTGAACACCTGGCAGCGGGATACCTGCTTTCCCTCCAGCATCGCGATCTCCGCCGCCGCCGCCGCGTCCCCCGTGAAGAGAAACCGGGTCTCCCCGTAGTCAAGTTCCACCACCGCCGAATTGTTATCGGCGTTGTCGTATAACGTAGCGGGCGGGTTGAGGATTTTCAGCGTCACCTCCCCGAACCGGTATTCATCCCCTCTCCTTCCCCGGACAACGGGGATATTCATCACCTTCACCATCTGGAGCAATTTGGAGTAGTATGTGCTGGGGTTGGGGATGCCCGGGTCGAGAAACTTCCACACGATGCTGTTGCGGATGACGGTGGCCAGCCCTCCCATGTGATCGGCATCGGGATGGGTGGCGATCAGAAGATCGATCTTGGGGACAGATCTTTTCCGCAGGTAGCTGACCACGTTCAGCCCGGCGGACTTGCTCCCCCCATCGATCAGGATCGCCTGGCCATTGGGGCATTCGATCAGGGCGCTCTCCCCCTGGCCGACGTCGATGAAGCTGACCACCAGCTTTTTCCCGGGCAGTCCTGTAGCATCGTCGCCCACCTGATCGGGGAGCCGTTCCCAGAGACGGCCGGCGCAGTACTTCATTTTCTTGGCGACCGCGATCCGGTTCCAGAGCGGGTTGTCGGCGGAGAGCTGGTCGAGAATATCGAGGGCGGCCCGATAGTCAGCCGCCGCTTTTTCATCCGCCCCGGCATGATGGAACCGATCGGCCTCTTTGATCAGTGCATAGGACTCCCGGAACGCCTGCTCCGGGCTGGCCGCCGGAGGGATGGAGGGAGAGGCGGCAGGAGCCGGGACGGACGGCGCCGGGGAAACGACGGCCGGCGAAGGCGCCGGTAAGGAGCCGGCGGTGGGCGGGGAAATGACGGCCGGGGTTGGCGCCGGGGCGGAGATGACGGGCGGCGAGGAAACGATGATCGGGGAAGGAGCCGGCGTTGACATGACGGGTGGCGGGGATGGCCGCGGGGGCGGTGGGGAGGGAAGACGGAGGGGACGCGGTAGCGGCCAGGGTCAGCGAAACAAAATAGAAGAAAACATTCATCAGGGGCGTCTCGGCAGACTACATATTCCGCGTAATGACTCCCGGACCGGCAAGGCCCGTACTGATGTAAAGTATTTTATTTAGGCGGATGCAGAGTTTATTCCGCCGGATTATGACCTCCCGCTGCCAACATATGAGCCGATAGAAACATCCGGCGAGGGAACAGTATATCAATTACGGTAAGGGGAAGACAAGGGAAAAAAGGAGAGCATAGCGCATAGCGCCCGGGAACAGCGGCAGCCCCCTCACCCGGCCGTTCATTCTGAACGGCCGACCTCTCCCCCGAGGGGAAAGGGCTAAAAAACCGAACGTTCAACGTTCAACTTCGAACTATTTTTGGGCGATGAGGAAGAGGAGGACGGTGTCGAATACCATCCAGGCCAGGGAGAGGATGAGGACGATCTCGACGGCGATGAAAAAATTGGTGGAGAGGAAATCGCGGGCCGAATTGTAGGATCCCTCGATCTTGTCCAGCTTGATCTCCACCGCCCGGGCCATTTCGCCGATATCGAACTCCCGCTCCACGTAACGGTAGATGGTGCGAAGATGCCAGTCGGAATCGATGCGGGGGATGTTGGCGGAGACGTTGTGCATGGCATCGACGATGGCCAGCTTGTCCATCCCGAAGGCGATCGCCTCCGTGGAAAATCTCTGGTAACAACGGGGCATCTGCCAGAGCTTAAAGTAGGGCGGCAGCTTGGAGAGCAGCGACTGGGCCTGGTCGATCTCCCGGTCCAGGAGGAAGTTATAGGCCTTCAGGTTCCAGTAGATGGTATAGGCGAGGCGGATCAGGTCGATCACGGTTCCGGCTTCTTCCGCCGACACGACGGCGCCGAATCGCTTGATCAGGATCAGCTCATTCTCGTAATAGCCGAAGTTTACCAGTTTCTCCTGCTCGACCACGAACTCCGAGAGCATATCGTAGTTGGGCTCGCTGGAGACGATCCCGTAGAGGGCCTTGCGGTTGGCGGCGATGAACTCGGAGGCGTCGCCGACGGCCCCTTTCTCCAGGATAAAAATGGGGAATATATCGATCAATTCCAGCCGACGTTCGTATGTGTGGCTGGCGAAAACCCGGGCCTGGTCGATCAGTCCGTCAACCAGTCTTCGCGCCCAGGTCTGGATGGGCATCGCTTCGATGGAGATCTCCTGGAGCCGGCAGGAGAGCAAGGCGAAAAAATCCAGGCTTCCTTCCGCCGAAAACGCGAGCTGAATGAGCCCGATCCCGAACTTGTAAATGCGGGAACTGAGTTCGACCTTCTGGAAAAGACGGCCGTCGAAGGCGAGGGGTGACTCCTCACACCCGGAGACTTCCTTCACGATCTCCTCGGCGTCCCGGCCGATAAAGTCCAGTTCCAGTCCCAGGTCAAAAGGAATGAGCAGGATAATGTCCGCTTTCATGGTATTATTTTTTCTTCGGAAAAATAATAGTATAAAAATTCCGAACCAGAACGTTAGCGTTTCGAAATAACTTTCGGTAGCCGCACCCTTCAGGGTGCGCGATCAAATGCCCCGCCTAATACGAGGCGGCTACCATTTTATTTACATTGATTGTACTCCAGAGGCGCATCAGCCTCAGGTTGAGAATTACAAAAGGGGGGCGGGACGGTTCTACCTCCCGGCGCTTAAAAAAAGGGAGGCACCCGATTCGGGTGCCTCCCCTCCCCTAATCAAGGGTTCGGGCGGCCGTTATTCTTCTTCGACCTGCTCTATTTCTTTATTGGTCATCGGGATCCAGGATTCGTACTCGGTCTGGGTGATGACCCCATCCTGGTCGACATCGATCTCGTCGAAAGTGGCCTTCATCATGCCCAGCTCGGGGTAAGTCTCGACGCAGCTCGCGAACTCGGCGGGGGTCAACTCACCGTCATCGTTCTTGTCGATCTTGGAAAAATCAGGCTTGGCCGGGGTCATTCCCTCGCCCGTCGCCAGCAGCGGGAGCGCACAGAGGGCAGTCACCGCCAGCATCACAGCTAAAAATCTCATATTTGTTTCTCCTTCTTTTCTTCGGCCGAATCCGTTGTCGAAAGCCAACACAGCTTCACATATCAATGGGGCCGTATTTTGTTTATATCAAACCAACGCCGACATGTCAATAACAAACTTAGCCCTCGCATAGTCTACCCCGATTTATCGGGGATCGGGTAACGTTGTCGAAAGATCGAAAAAAATTAACTTCGAACGTCGAACGTCCAACGTCGAACGTCCAACGGCCCCCTCTCCCGGCCGTTCATTCTGAACGGCCGACCTCTCCCACAAAGGGGAGAGGGTTGAGAAAGAACTGAATGTCGAACGGGCTGGTAAATTCACATTCAAATCACATCCAATCGTCTGTTTCAAAGAGGGGGGGAGGAGGGGCGGGCGTAGGCGACCTCGAAGGCGGCACGGGGGGCGACCGCTTCCAGCACGATCCGGGTGGCGTCGGCCTGGCTGGTCGACGCCGATTTCTGTTCGACCAGGACCGCGCGCCGGATGCCCCTGTATTTCCCGCCGCAGAGACGCATCCGGGCCAGGGCAGTTGCCAGCGGCGCGAGGCTGGGATTGAAAGCGGCGTTTTCAGCGTAGGGGCCGCGATAGAGTTGTTGATCTTCCGTCAGAAGGGAGACCCCGGCGTAGGCACGGGTATACGGGGCATAACTCATGCTTGCCGCCTCCAGCGCCGCGCGGACCGCGGGATCATCCGTGGGTGTTTCCAGCTCCAGAGGATGATTCATGGGAAGCATGAGAGCGCCCTCGACGCCAAGGTCGCGCGGGCCGAAGGCATCGGGGAGGAGATCACACAGAGTCCGGGTCGGGCGCCCGGGGACGATGATCCGCAGCCCTTCCGCCCCGGCCAGCTCATTCAGAAACTGCCGGCAGTAGCCGCAGGGAGGGGATGATACCGCCAGGGCGGTCAGCCCTTCCTCCCCCTCCAGCCAGGCGTTGACGGCGGCCGCCTGTTCGGCATGGATGTCGAAAGTGAGGACCTCGCCCAGAAACTCGAAATTCGCCCCCAGGTAGAGACTGCCGCTCAGTCCCCGGACGACCGCGCCGACCTTGAAGCCGGAGATGGGCGATTCCGCGTAGCCGCCGGCGCGCTCCAGGAGACCGAGCATCATTTCTTCCACGCCCTTCCCGTCCCGGGCGCACCGGCCACAAACTTCCTCGGCGGAAATTCCGGTCCGGCAGTAAGCATTTTTCGGAGTTGATTTCATTTTATATCCCCCTACCGCGCCCCCTTTTTGAAACCGCGGATTACACGGATTATGCGGATTTTGTTTCCCCTACCTCGGCCCCTTTGGGGAACAGACGATTGGATGTGATGGAATGTGAATAATAACAATAAATGTTGAGCGTTGAACGTTCGACGTTGAAAGTTGAACGTTCGATGTTCGGTTTTCAATTCCCCTACCTCGGCCCCTTTGGGGAACAGACGATTGAATGTGATGGAATGTGAGGGAGGGGAAATCAGGGCACGGGCGGAGGGACGGGTCCCTCTTCAGCGGGGACCGGCTCCACCGGGACCGGAGGGGCCGTTGCAACAGCGGGAGGCGGTATCTTTTCGGCGCCGGGGATCGGTGCGGGGAGAGGCAGCAGGTCCGTGAGCTGCAAAAGCACATCGGCTTTAAAATGGGGGTTCGTGATCTTCCGGGCGATTTCCAGGGCCCGGTTGGCGGTCGCGACTGACTGTTCTTCATCCCCGGCTTTCTTGTATCTACGCGACACGGCGACCAGAACCAGCGCCTGGAACCGTTCGTCTTCTATCGTTTCCGCTATCTGGAGGGCCCGATCGTACTCTTCGAGTCCGGCAAACCGGTCCGCTATCTCCTGGAGGACGAGATTCTTGAAAAGATTATCCTGTATGGTCCCGGCGGCAGCGGCAGCGCGGGAAAGAAGTTCGACCGCCTTCTCGCGGTCTCCGGCGGCCGCGTACCCCCCGGCGATCATCGCCAAAACACCCGATTGAACGGAGGGATCCGTGATCGAATCAGCCAGCAACAGGGCCTGGGAGAGAAGATCAAGGGCCTGCTGCTCCTCCCCCACCGACGCGTACCGGGCGGCATGATCGGCCAGCACTTCCGCCCGGAAATGTGTTTCCTCTATCTCCCCGGCCAGGTTCAAAGCCCGGGCAAGAAGGGCCTGAGCCTCCTCATTTTTGCCGGCATCGATATAGCTGCCGGCGAGGTCAACCAGGGAGCGTGATTGAAAGTAGGGATCTTCTATCTCCTCGATGACCGGGATCGCCTTTTCATACTCACCTTCTTCCGCGTAACGGGCGGCAACCATCGAGAGCGCCCCGGAACGAAAATACGGGTATTCGATATCGTCGGCCAGCGAGTAGGCCCGGGCCAGGAGTTCTTCCGCCCGAGACATCTCACCCATCCGAGCGTACTGGGCGGCAATCTCGGCCAAGGCCCGCGATTTAAAGAACCCCCCTTCCACGGATTCCGCGGCCTCCATGGACCGGGCAAACATCTCGGAGGAGAGTGATTCCTCCCCCCGAGTATGATATCTCACGGCAATCCGGGCCAGTACACCCGCCTTGAAGTACGGAGGCCCTTCCTTTTCAGCCAGCTCGACGGCGAGGGTCAGAGGATCCTTGCCGATATCCTCATCCTTCTCGGCCGCAACCGCTGCCGCTTTGCGTCTGGCAATGTCTTCTTTCAGCTCGGGAAGAGTGAAGGGGCCGATCTTGACCCCTCCATCCAGGATTCGGGTAACGAGGGAGGAAGTGGGATACGTCTTGGCCGCCTCCTCGATGAGGGTAACCGCCCGGATTTCGAGGAGTTCGGCATCATCGGGTTTTTCCCCGCGGATGGCTTCCGCATTATTTACCAGGCCGGAAGCCTCATCGACCACATTGGAAACCGCCTTATCGACCTCCGACTGGCCGCACCCGGAAAGAAAGGCGAAGGAAAGAACCAGGAAGAAGGAATGCGTTTTTTTTATCAGCTTCATCAGCTACCGGGGTATGAGAATGCCGTTACCCTGGATTATTCATGAAAATTGAAAATTTTCATGAATAATCCAGGGTACTGATTGCCGTTCCACGTATCTATGAATGGCAATCTTGTTTATACGGCGATAGCACTCTGTTTTTCTTTTCCGAAAGGACAACGTGTTATTCTTTTTGTTAACGTTGCCCGCAGAAATAGATCTTTGGCTGTAATTCTTTGCCGGAGAATTTGATAAAATTAATATCTTTTCGTGGGTCTGTTCATTTAATCCTTGTCATGGTTCAAAACTAACCCGATTTATGAATAAATCGGGTTAAGCTGCTTGAATCGTTCAAACTGTTGCAAGGGTGAGCGAGGGGATTCGAACCCCCGACCACCTGGGCCACAACCAGGTGCTCTAACCAGCTGAGCTACGCTCACCATATTTTAATTTTCCGGCCGGAAAATTAAAATACGAAACTACTTCTTCACGGATTATCCTACAGGAGCAGCGAATAGGCAACGAGTATGTCGCCCCTTATCCCTTATCCCCTATCCCTTATCCCTTATCCCTTGTCCCTTATCCCTTGTCCCTTATCCCTTGTCCCTTACCCCTTATCCCTTACCCCTTATCCCTGTCTTTACGCGCCTGGCAGGATTCGAACCTGCGACCCTCGGATTAGAAATCCGATGCTCTATCCAACTGAGCTACAGGCGCTTAAATTCTCCCGCGAATTCCCCCATAAGGGGGAATTCGCGGGAGAATTTAAATGGATCTTATAATACATGCATCTAATCCCCGCAAGGAATAATACCTGTCAGGCCGGTCGTGCATTTATTATTGTTCTCACTCGTGACATCTGCTAATGTGAGCGGCTTGGAAAATTAACCCGTTCCGTTTAACGAAATGAACTTTAATTATTTTTTGCGAAGAAAAAATAAGGGGGTGAGAAAATGTTTTTTGCCCGAAAAGAAAAGGAAGTGGTCCAGCTCTTCATTGACCATTACCAGTTCGTCGTCCAGGCTCTCGAACATCTGCGTGTCCTCCTGACCGATTACCTCCAGCACGATCGCGAATTCAAAGTGGAGTCTCTCCAGGTACACACCAGCGAGCACGCCGCCGACGAGGTCAAGCAGGCTATCGAAGCGAAACTGTACGCGGGGGCGTTCCTCCCCATCAACCGGGGAGACTACATCATGCTGGCGGAGTTTATCGACCGGATCGCCAACCAGGCGGAGACGACCGCTAACCTGATCGTGCTCACCCGCCCGGATATCCCGGATTTCCTGCACCCCGATCTCATTCTCCTCATCGACAAAGCCATCGCCTCTTTCACCGCCTTCAGGGCGCCTCTGGAAAGCCTGAACCAGGAGACCGAAGCGGTGAAAAAAGGCATTGCCGGGGTGGTGACTCTGGAAATGGAAGCGGACAGGATCGAATGGGAAACGATCAAAAAGCTATTCAAGTCGGACCTCGACCTGGCCCGGAAGCTGCACATCAGGGAGCTGGTGAGTGACATCGCCGCCATCTCCGACTTTGCCGAGGACGCGGCCGAAAGATTGGGAATAATGATCATGAAGCGCCCCCTTTAACTCGATTTATGCCAGCCTGCCGGCCGGCATAAATCGAGTTAGTTTTGAACAATGACAAAGATCAAAAGAACGGCAATAGGAAAATAGATAGATTTCATCAAATTCTCCGACAATGAATCACAGCCAGAGATCTCCTTTCGGTGACAGTCTTAACCAGAAGGACAACACGTTGTCCTTTCGGAGAAGAAAAAATGATGTGATGTCGCCGTATCAATAGAGCTGCTATCCGTAATAAATTTAACGATAATAAATAACCTTGATTCATGATCGCCAGATTTTTAATCGCCAATTCCGGCTGGAAGATACTGGGAGGGCTCTACCTGGGCTGGGGGATCGGGGCTAACGATTCGGCGAACATATTCGGAACGGCAGTGGCCACCAATGCCGTGCGTTACCGGACCGCGATTATCCTGATCGCCATCTTCGTTATTATCGGCTCGGTAGTGGAAGGCCCGTCCCTTTTTGGAAATATGTCCTTCTCGACGGAGGCCACCTCGAACATGGCCCTTTTCGCGACCCTGGCGGCCGCGATCACGGTCACGATCATCACCTTCCTCTCCATCCCGACTTCCACCTCTCAGGCGGCGATCGGGGCTTTTATGGGGATCGCGATCGGGGTATCGGGGGTTTCCGGCGTGGACTGGAGCAAATTTATCACGATGCTGGCCTGCTGGATACTGAACCCGATCGGCTGCGTTATTCTCTGCATTATCCTGCTCAAGAGCCTTGGTTTCGTCCTGAGCCGGTTCGTAAAAAGCGACCTGACCAGAGACCGGATATATAAATTCGGCCTGATCATCTTCGGATGTTACGGAGCCTACGCCCTGGGGGCAAACAACGTGGTCGTCACCACGGCCCCTTACTTCCAGGCCGGGATGTTCGGCCCCACGGAGGGAGGTTCCGCGGCCCGGCTGGCGGCCACCGTCGGAGGGATCAGTATCGCTATCGGCGCCCTGACCTATAGCCGGAGGGTAATGATCACGATCGGCAAGAAGATCACCCCCCTTTCCCCCTTCTCGGCACTGGTGGTCGTCCTGACCCACTCGCTGGCCCTCCACTTCTTTACCTGGCTAAAAATCCCCGTCTCATCCTCTCAGGCGGTGGTGGGAGCGGTTATCGGCGTCGGTCTTTATCACGGGGCCAAGACCATCAACAAGATAACCATGATAAAAATATTCCTCGGCTGGTTGATGACGCCCCTGATCTCCGGGGTAATCGCCTTCATCTTCCTCCAGATTATCGGAGCTTAACCCGATATATCCTCACCCGTGTCGTCCTCCCCTTCAAGAACTTAGCCCTCGCGAAGTCTACCCCGGTTTACCGGGGCTCGGACGACTAAATAAGACTACGAATTGCACGAAACTTGTCCTGAGCGTAGCCGAAGGATTACACGAATTTTCTTTAAAATATCCCTGCACTGTCGGTTCAATGCTTGCACATTCTTATTTTTCGGCCTCCCCCGCCCCGCCCCGAAGCATTAATCGGGGAAGCATTAATCGGGGTAGAAAAAATAAGATTATTGTCCCGATACAATATTCAAATATATAGATAATCGGGACCCCGATGGCTATCGAGTAAATTCCGAAGCAGGAACTTAGCGCCTTCGGCGCTACTCGGTTATGGTTACGAGGCCCAGCCTGCCCCGGTAGTTACCGGGGTTTCGTCTGTCGGTTACGGTTACGTGGGCTAAGCCAGGTGGCCGTTACCCTACCCCTTACCGATACCCCGATGAATCGGGGCAGGCTGGGCATCGCTACCCTTACCGTTACCTTTTATTGAAATTCCCAAGCAGCAAGATAGCGCTTCCCACTAATTTCCATCGGAAGGGAACCGCTTTGGCGAACGGGGGAAATCAGAGCGGCGGTGCCCGGACGGCGGAACTATTCCGCTTTCCCGCCGGCTGATTTATCGGGGCGCAGCGATTGTTCCCGGGCGGCTTTCAGCTGGATCCCCACCCGTTTATCGCCGGGGTCGATCCGGAGGCTCTCTTCCCACTGGGCGATCGCTTCCGGGCGACGGTTTTTCGACCAGTAGAAAGCCGCCAGTTGATTCCGCAGCGAAGCGTCGTCCGGCGCCAGCTCCACCGTCCGGAGGAGCGCCTTCTCCGCCTTATCCGTCTCTCCCAGCAGATCATAGACCAGCGCCATCTCCCGCAGGAGCAGGGGTGAGTCCGGGTATACCTTGGCAAGCTCCTCATAATAGGAAAGGGCCAGCCGCGGGTGCCCGCGCATCCGGGCGATCTCCGCCAGCCGGAGATACGGGTCCAGGAATTGGGGGTCGGCCTCGATCGCCCGCTGATAGTGTTCCTCGACTTCCTCCCAGTTCACCCCTCCCCGGCCGCGGTAGTACCGGAAAAGGCTTTCCGCCTGATCAACCTCCCTCAGACCGGGCTCCTCCCAACCCGCGATGCCCATCCAGAGGAGAACCATCCCCAGCAGTCCAAGGGCCGGGATCAGCTTCTCCCGGGTAGCTTCCCGGCGGGGAAAAACGGGAAGAGCGCGCCGGAAAGCCGCCCAAAGAATCCCCAAAACGATCAGCAGGGGAAGGAGACTGAGCCAGCCCCGCAGCCCCAGGAGCATCCCCAGGTTATCCGAGAGGTATCCCCGTAGAAACAAAAACAGGTTGAAATAAAGCAACGGGCTCTGTACCCGCCATTCGGCCCGCGGTTCCGTGACCGTGATGACCAGCATGGAAATAAATGAGAATATCGCCAGGGCGGTGACGGAAACGGGCCACTTTTTCATCGATCCGGCCAGGGGGAGGGCCAGGAAAGGAAGGGCCGGGATCAGGAAGCGGGCCCCCGTGCTTCCCACCCCGTCCCAGTATGCGTAGCCGGCGTTGAAGAAGAAGAAACCGAACACGACCAGCAGGGAAAGGAAAAACTCCAACCGCAACTGACGCCGGCGGCAGAAGAAATAAAATCCGGGGAGGGCGAAGAGGAGGACGGGGGCCTGATAGAAAAGGCCCCGGTAAGGGCTGAAGGTGATCCCCCAGAGAGCGTCCGCCTTCGGCCAGGTAATGCCGAGGAAACCCGCGCTGTGGCTGTATGTCTGGTGGAGCGAGTAGGCGCTGGTAAAAGGCGATCCGAAACAGGCATTGTTATAATAGAGGAGGAACCCCGCCGGTATCGCGGCGCCGAAACACCAGGCCAGGATCCCGGCTTTTCTTCTCAGGACGGCAAATGAATACGCCCCCATCAGGACCATGACGATCCCGGCCGGATAATCGCACAGGAAGGCGTATCCGGCCAGAAATCCGCTTAACCACAGTAGGAAAAAACCGCTTCGGGGACGACTATTCTTCACCCGGAACATGATGAAAAAAGAGGCGATTCCGGCGGCGGCCGCCATCTGATGTCCGTAAAAAACGGTGGAGAACGGGAAGGCCAGGGTTCCCAGCCCGTAGGCCAGCGCCACCGTTACCCGGGAGCCCGCCCGGAGATCCGCGAAGAGACCCGTCAGCCCGTAGAAAAGCACCACCCCCAGCGCGGAGGGGATGCCGACGGAGAGCAGCGTCAGCCCGTAGCGCATGAATCGTTCGGAAGAGACGCCCAGCCACTTCAGAAGCAGATAACCGGGAACCGCGAGCAGGGAGACCCCCGGGGCCTTGTCCGAATAGTAATGATCGCCCAGGGCGACTTTATCCCCGGTATTCTGATGGTAGGGATCGATCCGGAAGGTGCCGTATTCCGCCAGGGAGTAGACCAGGTCCAGGCGGCTGCTGGCGTTCCACGACTCCAGTCCGATAAAATGGATACAATACCCGTAACAGACGAGAACCGACAAAAACAGAAGAAGCGGGATTCGGCAGCGTTTGGTCATTGTTTCAGGGCCTTATTTCATGAAGCAATGGAGTGATGGAGTGATGGAATATTGAGATTGCGGAGGCCGGACGCTTTTACTCTATTACATCCTTAACCTCGGTTTCTTTCTTTGCAAACAGAATAATATGGCAGTGGACTATACCACGAAGAACATGAAGATCACGAAGATTATTCCGCCCATTTTTTCTTCGTGTTCTTCGTGTTCTTCGTGGTAAATTGGAGCCTCGATCCTTTCGAAAACTGCATGCAGGCAATGAAGAAACTACTGATCACGGGGGTGTCCGGTTTTTTGGGCTGGAACCTCTTCCATTTTCTTGCCGGGCGTTATTCCCTGCTCGGGACTTATGGCCGCCATCGGGTGGAGAGCGGGGCCGGGGAGACCGCGGCCCTGGATATTCGTGACGGCGCGGCGGTGGAACGGGTCTGCCGGGCTTTCTCCCCCGGCGTCGTCATTCACGCCGCCGCCATCACGTCTCCGGCTAAGTGCATGCGTGACCGGGAAGAGGCCTGGGCGGCCAATGTGGGGGGGACCGAGAACGTCGCCCGGGCGGCGCGGGATCTGGCGGCACGGATCATCTTCATCTCCACCGACCGGGTCTTCGACGGGAGGAAGGGCGATTACGCCGAGACCGACGCCCCGGGACCGCTGGGGCAGTACGGGAAAACCAAACTGGCGGGAGAGGAAATCGTCCGGGAAACGGTCCCCGGCCACCTGATCCTCCGGCTGCCCCTGATGTACGGAGCGCCCAGTCCCTGTTCCGAGTCCTTCATCGGTTTCATGCTCGCCGGGTTCCGGGAGCATACCCGGATCGATCTCTTTACCGATCAGTACCGCACCCCGCTCTACGTCGAGGACGCCGGACGGGGGATGGAATTGATCCTCGAAGATGACAAACTGACCGGGCTCTATCATCTGGGGGGGCCGGAGAGGATCAACCGGTCGGACTTCGGCTACCGCATGGCGGACCGGTTCGGGTTCGACCGCTCCCTCATCAACCCGGTCCGGATGGCGGAGAGACCCCACTCCCCCCCCACCCCGCTCGACGCCTCGCTGAACAGCGAGAAGTTCTTCCGGACGACCGGCTTCCGGGGCCGGGGTGTGGATGCAGGGTTGTCAGCGCTGAGAAAAATTCTATTAAACCACGAAGGACACGAAGAACACGAAGTCAAAAAATAAAAGGTTATGCTCTATCCGGCAGAGATGAATACGGTCATTTTGAATGCCGGGGAGAGAGGTAGTGTCATCTGTTTGAGTAACAGGCAATCAAGATAAGCCCTTTCTCGGTAAAGTATGGGAATCCATGTAAAAGGAAGTGAAAGATACATCAGTCTCCACCCCTTCGTGAACTTCGTGTCCTTCGTGGTAAATAGTTGTCGTTGCCTATGAGATAGCCAATCATGCAGACAATCGTTTTCTACATTTCCGGACACGGGTTCGGGCATTCATCCCGGATGGCCGTCCTGATCAACGAGCTGCTGAAGGAACGGGAGGGGATCAGGATCGTCGTCAAAACCTCCGCCCCCGAGTGGTTCTATCGGGAACAGATCGAGGGGGATTTCATCTTCTTCCCCCTCGAATGCGATACCGGTGTGGTCCAATCCGACAGCCTCAACCTGGACCCGCTCCGGAGCCTGGAGAGATACGCGAAGTTCCTGGCCGGGAAGGACCGGTTGCTCAAGGTCGAGAGGGAGTTCCTGCGGGAGGAAAAACCGCGGCTGATCATCGGCGACATCCCCCCCCTGGCCTTCGACGTGGCCGCGGCGGCCGGGATCCCGTCGCTCGGCATCGCTAATTTCAGCTGGGATTGGATCTATGAACCCTACGTGGAGCGCTCCCCCGCTTTCCGCCGGCTGCTTCACTCGATCGCCGAGGGCTACCGGAAAGCCGATCTTCTCCTCCGCCTCCCCTTTTCGGGGGAGATGGCCGCCTTCCGTAAAACCCGGGACATCCCCCTGATCGCCCGGCGGTCCGGGCGGCCGGCGGATGAAGTCAGGGCGCTCCTCTCGCTCCCTCCCGGCCGCCCGCTCGTCATCCTCTCTTTCGGCGGTTTCAGCCTGGGAGCGGAGTACTACCGGAAGCTGGTCGAGATCGAGGACTGTCTCTGGCTGGCCAGCGAGCGGGTCGGTTTCGAGCTACCCGGGATCCGCAACGTCAAACGAAAGGAACTGCGCGCTCTCAACCTCGGCTACCCGGACCTGGTGAGCGCCGCCGACGCGGTCGTCACCAAGCCCGGCTACGGCATCCTCTCCGAGTGCATCGCCAACCGGACCAGGATGCTCTATACGTCCCGGGGCGAGTTCCGGGAATATCCGGTCCTGGTGGAAGGGGCAAAAAAATATCTTCCCTCGGCCTTCATCTCCCAGGAAAAATTACTCCGGGGTGATATCCGGGAGGAACTGTACCGGCTTCTGGAGACGCCGGACGAGTATCCGCCGATCGCTCTCAACGGGGCGGAAGTCTGCACGGAGATCATAAAAGGATATCTGGAATAAAAACAGGACTCAATCTCACTTTATTGTCATAACTGGAAATCAGACGGTGTAGGATCGTCCTTGCGCTGCGCTTAAGGACTTGTAGGATCAGAATGCCTCCGGCATTCTTTGTAGGAATTGTAGGATCGTTTCACTTGCGGTTCAGCAAGCCTTGCCTCCGGCAAGGCGATACTACATTTACTACATCTCCTACAAGTTCTGAACGAAGTGAAGAACGATCCTACATAAATTTGCGAGCAGCGCGAGCTAATTTATTCATGATCACCAGTCGACAAAATCCCCGGATCAAGGCCCTGGCGGCCCTCCAGCAGAGCCGGACCCGGCGGGAGACCGGGCTTTCCCTGGTGGAAGGACTGCGCCCGGCGCGGGAAGCCCTCCTCCACGCGGATGTGCGCACGTTGGTTCTCTCGGAGGGGATGGACCGCACCCCCGGAGGAAAAACGCTCGCGGAACTGGCCGGAAAGCGGGAGATCGAGGTCCTCCGGGTGACGGATGACTGCTACCGGAAGATTTCCGGTCTGCGCCACCCCGAAGGCGCGGCGGCGGTGGTCGCCCTCCGGACCGTCGACCCGGAATCCCTCTTCGGGAAAGACGCGCGCCTGGCCGTCGCCGCCGGTCTCCAGGATCCGGGAAACGCCGGGGCGATCGTCCGGGCGGCGGAGGCCGCCGGAGCATCCGGTTTTATCCTCCTGGAGGGGGTCGACGTCTCCCATCCCCGCTTTCTCCGGGGGGCCATGGGGAGCGCTTTCCGCCTGCCCTGCGCCGCACTGAGCCTCGCCGGTTTCCTGGCGGCCGTCCGGGAACACCGGATCCGAATCCTGGCGGCGGATGTCGCCGGTGACGCCGGCGTTTATACCGAAGCGGATTTCACTCCTCCAGTAGCGATCTGCATCGGCGGAGAGGGGGCGGGACTTCCGGGCGAGATCGCAGAGGCGGCGGATGAACGGATCACCATCCCCATGGCCGGCCAAGTGGAAAGTCTGAACGCCGCCGTGGCGGCGGGCGTCATTCTCTTCCAGGCCCGCCGGCAATGGCAAACTGAGCCGCAAGAGGAAACCGCGGATTAGGCGGATTAAGGATAAGGAAAACAATCCGCTTAATCCGTTTAATCTACGGTTAATACGTCGCCAAGCTCCCTTCTTGCTTGTTTCCTGAACAGTTGCCGGAGAGTATCTGTCCATTATTTACCTGGCGGCGACGGCGGCTGATCAAACGTTATTATCTCCCCGTCTATATTAGTTACAACGACTACCGGTTCGGCGTCAGTATGGTATGTTATTTATGGAGGAAGCTGTTATTCAGAGGGGACCCGCATACCCCATGAAAACATGGAGACAACTTTTTATCCTTACCCTGACCACGTTTTTCCCGGCCGTGGGTGCCGTTTCCGGCTTCGCGGCCACGGCGGGACTGCCACAGATCCGGGAAGCCATCGCCGAAAAGGGGCTTCACTGGACGGCGGCGGATTACGGGCGGACATTCCCTCCCCCCGGGGTGATCGAAACCGGAAAGAAGTCAGAGGGAACGCCTGTCTTTACCTCCGCCCGGATCGATCTCCCGCTCTTCCTGGACTGGAGGAACCACGAGGGCAACTTCGTCTCCCCGGTAAAGGACCAGGGAAATTGCGGCGCCTGCTGGGCCTTTGCCGCCGTGGGAGCGCTGGAGTCCGCCATCGCCATCGCCGGGGGGACCCCCGGCGCCTTCTATGACCTGTCGGAACAGATCCTGGTCTCCTGCTGCTGGCGAAATGACGGCTGCCAGGGCGGGAGCACAAAAAACGCCGCTGAATTTCTTCTCACTGACGGCACCTTTTACGAGGGCTGCTTCCCCTATTCTGAATCCGATGAAAAATGTTCCGGCGCCTGCTCCGACTGGCGTCTCTCTGCCTTCGCCATTGACGACTACCAGGCCATCGAACCGTCCATCAGCGCTTTGAAAGAAGTGGTGTATCTCTATGGGCCGGTCCAGGTCACCATGGACATTTATTCTGATTTTTACACCTACCAGAGCGGCGTCTATGAATACGCCTGGGGAACCTACAGCGGCGGCCACGCGGTCCTCCTGATCGGGTACCGGGACACCCCCGGTGAATATGGCGGCGGCTACTTCATCTGCAAGAACAGCTGGGATACCCGGTGGGGGGAGGATGGATTTTTCCGGATCGGCTACAGCCAGGTGGGAGGATCCGTTCATTTTGGGGACGACGGCTACATTTACTACTATTCCCCTCCGGGACCGACACCGGAACCAACGCCCATGAGGCCCGGCGCCCGGAACGACTACGATGGCGACGGGACCACGGACGTCGCCATCTTCCGGCCGGAGACCGGTATCTGGGCGGTCCGAGGGATCAGCCGCTGCTATTTCGGGGGGCCGGGGGATCTCCCCGTTCCCGGGGACTATAACGGCGACCGGACCACCGATATCGCCCTCTTCCGGCCCGCGGCCGGACTCTGGGCAGTCAAAGACGTCGCCCGCTCTTACTTCGGCTCCGCCACCGACATGCCGGTCCCCGGCGATTACGACGGGGACGGCACCTGCGAGATCGCCCTCTTCCGCCCCTCCACCGGGCTCTGGGCGGTCGAAGGAAATGGCAGGGTCTATTTCGGCGGGGAGGGCGACACACCGGTAGCCGGAGATTATACCGGGGACGGAACGACAAACATGGCTCTCTTTCGAATGGATTCCGGCCTCTGGGCCATCCGGGGCGGCAGCCGGGTCTATTTCGGAGGTGTTGATTCCAACCGATCCCGGGTGACTATAACGGGGACGGCAGGTTCGAGCCGGCCGTCTTCAAGAATGCGTCCGGCCTCTGGGCGATCCGGGGGGGACTGCGGGTCTATTTCGGAGGGGCGCCGGACCGGGCGGTCCCGGGCGACTACGACGGCGACGGCACGTACGAACCGGGGATCTTCCGGAGCGTGACCGGCCTCTGGGCCATTCGTGGGGTGATACGGTTTTATTACGGGAAGGAGGGAGATGTGCCGGTTATGGAATAAAACCGAACGTCGAACGCTCAACGTTCAACTTTCAACGCTCAACTTCCAATAAAGAAAAGTGCCTAAAGTTAGAAGTGCTTAAAGTTAGAAAAGCCGTAGTACCGCCGCTGACAGTGTCTTGTCGGATCGGCTATGCTTTGTAGAAAATGCATGATCACGCCGCTGGCGGTTCGGAGAATACAATTCTCCCTTTCCTTGGTGTCTTGGGGGCAGAAAAGAAGGAGGCGAGGCGAGGGGGGCACCAGAGAGGGATTGTAGGAAATGGAGGATCGCTTCGCTGGCGATAAACACAATTCACTTTTTCTTTATCTTAGTGTCTTTGTGGCTTAGTGGTAATAAAAGGGGGCGCGGCGGGGAGAGAATAATCATGGCCGGAAGGCGCCCGGGAGGTGGGTGATTTTTTCCGGGCGGCGGCGATCACCGGCGATGATCTCCACCACGTCAAACCGGCATTTGACGTTCGGGTCGCCGCACCCCTTGAGATAATACCGAGCCGTCCGGACGATCTGCCGCTGTTTTCTCCGGTTGACCGAATACCGGGGGGCAGGGGACTCGCCGCCGGTCTTCGTTTTCACCTCGATAAAAACCAGCCTCTCCTTCTGCCGGGCGATGATATCGATCTCTCCCAGCGGGCAGGTATAATTCCTCTCCAGGATCTTGAACCGCTTCCGGCGGAGAAACCGGGCGGCCCGGTCCTCCCCCCATCTTCCCAGTGAAAGCCGCTCTTCCGTCATAATAATTTTACCCTGCCCAAAAAACGTATCTCATGAAACAAAAAGAAGTAAACCACGAAGGACACGCTGGTGCGCCGGATCGCTCCGGCGCGCAGGCACGAAGATCATGAAGATTTTGAAAACCGAGCTAAATCTTATTTTGTTTTATTTCGCTTTTTTGTTATCTTAGTATTGCTTAATCACATTTTCAATATAACTCGTAACAGAGAGATTTTCCGCCAAAGACGGATCAGCCTCCGGCTGAAGCCCTGCACTACGAGGTCTGCGACCGAAGGGCGCTCATCAAATACCATGACCGACACTGCTCCTCCAGCTCCGAAGAAAACGCCCTCATACGAATTCAGCCGTTTTTTTCTTGATTTATTCTCCCGTTTCCGTATCTCGCCCGTTCAGATCACCTTCGCTTTCTCCGCCATCATCGGTGTCGTGGCCGCCCTCGGCGCCTACGTCTTCAGCCGTTTGATCCACCTGGTGGAAGAGCTCTGCCATCTGGACGGCGTCACCCACTGCAGCTCATTGGGTCCCTGGCTGATCGTTATCCCGGCGGCCGGGGGGCTGCTGGTCGGGCCGATGATCTACTTCTTCGCCCGGGAGGCGAAAGGCCACGGGGTCCCGGAAGTAATGGCGGCGGTCATGACGAAAGGGGGGCGGATCCGCCCGGTGGTGGCGATCGTCAAGAGCATCGCCTCCGCCCTGACCATCGGGACCGGGGGGTCGGCCGGAAGTGAAGGGCCGATCGTGCAGATCGGGGCCGGTTTCGGCTCCACCCTGGGGCAGCTTTTCCGGATGCCCCCCCGGCGGCTCAATACCTTCGTCGCCTGCGGCGCGGCGGGCGGTATCTCGGCCATATTTAACGCCCCCTTCGGGGGGATCATGTTCTCCCTGGAGGTCATCCTGGGGGAGTTCCGGGGGCTTTCTTTCATCTATGTCGCCATCGCCTCGGTCGTTTCCGCCCTCGTCGCCCGGGCGATCAGCGGCGACAACACGATCTTCGCCATCGAGAAGATGAAGGCCATCCTCTTCATGGCCTCGTCCTGGGAAATCATCGCCTTTCTCGGGCTGGGCGTCTTCATCGCCTTCGTCTCGAAAGCGTTCACGATCGCCCTGGAATCGTTTGAACACGTCTACGACCGGATCAAATTCCCCGATTACCTGAAACCGCTGACCGGCGGCCTGATGGTGGGGCTGATGGCATACTACGCCACCCGCTGGGTGCCGGCTCAAGGTCTGGACAATCCCCTCTCCGTGATGGGCGTCGGCTATATCACCATCCGGCAGGTTTTGAACCCGGACAACTACACCCTCTGGATCGGGGCCCACGGGATCGGGACGCTTATCCTGGCCCTGATCATGCTGGCAGTCTTCAAGATCGCGGCCACCAGCTTCACGCTGGGATCCGGAGGATCCGGCGGCATCTTCGCCCCCTCCCTCTTTATCGGGGCCATGGCCGGGGGGATGTACGGCATCCTCCTCCACAGCATCTTTCCCGGCCATACCTCATCCCCCGTCGTCTACGCCCTGGTGGGGATGGGGGCCTGCTTTGCCGGGGCGGCCCACGCGCCGATCACGGCCATCTTTCTCCTTTTCGAGATGAGCGACAGTTACGAGATCATACTGCCGATCATGGCCGCGGTCATCGTGAGCACGCTGGTTTCACACTGGATCAGGGAGGAGAGCATCTACACCGAGAAGCTGCGGCAGAAAGGCATCGTCATCGCCCGCAAGGGAAAAACGGACATCCTGCAGACCATGTTGATCAAGGACATCATGATCCGGGATACCCAGACGATCCCGGAGAACATGACCATGGACATTCTGAGAAAAAAGGTCGGGACCACCCTTCACACCAGCCTCCCGGTCGTGGACTCCGAAGGCAACCTGGTTGGCATCGTCACCTATAAAGAACTCCACATGGGGATCGAATCCACCACCCCGGATACCGAGCTGAAGGCCCGGGACTTCATGAACCCGAACCCGGTAATCGCAACCCCGGAGGAGCCGGTCGACCGGGTCTTCAAGCGGATGAAAGAAGGTTTCATCGGGATCGCCCCGGTAATCAAGTCCGAACAGGTCCGGAAGGTGGTCGGGATCATCACCTACCGAAACATCTTCGAAGCCTACGAGAAAGCTCTCCTCGACTAATGCCGCCCTTACCTCCTTTTTCATCCACTGATTAGATCACCCATTGAAAAAAATCGATTCAAACCACGAAGGACACGAAGGACACGAAGATTTTTCTAAAAGAAGTGTATGATATTTCTTTTTCTTAACTATTCTTCGTGTACTTCGTGACCTTCGTGGTAAATTTCTTCCATTGTTTTAGATACGATCATCAAAATACTTTTTCGAGTAGGCATTAATTACACGGATTCTTCAAAGAGATTATCAAGAGCAAGCCGGCATGAAGATGCGGGAAATCGACGTGGCGATTATCGGGGCCGGTACCGCCGGGATGTACGCCCTGAGCCGGGCTCTGCGGAAGACGGATAACGTTCTCATCTTCGACGGCGGAGAGCTGGGGACGACCTGCGCCCGGGTCGGCTGCATGCCCTCCAAGATGCTCATCCATTCCGCCGATAATGCCGTCGCCGCCCGCTCCCCGGAGATCGCCGGCGAGAACATCCGAGTAGATGACGCCGAGATGATGCGCTCGCTGCGGAAACGCCGGGACATGCTGGCGGATGAGGTGAGAAATCGCCTGCAGAACCGTTTCCGCGAGCGGCTGATCCCTTCCGACGTCTCTTTCGCCGGCCCCATGAAACTGGAGGCGGACGGATCTCTTTTCCATTGCCGGGCGATCGTCATTGCCTGCGGGACCACGCCGGCACTCCCCCCCGGCTGGCGGACGGCCGGGCAAACAATCGTCACCACCGATCAACTCTTCGAACTCGAGACCATCCCCGAAACCGTCCTGGTGATCGGCCTCGGGTTCGTCGGGGTCGAGATCGGACAGGCGCTGAGTCGCCTGGGGAGATCGGTGACCGCGGTCGAGATGACCGAAAACATCGCCGGGATCGGGGACCCGGAGGTGAGGAGCGTATTTGCGTCGGTATTGGAAAAATCGATCGATCTGCGCCGGGGAGCAACGGCGGTGCTGGAAAAGGCCGGCGATGGCGGGGTCACGGTCGGTTTTTCGGACAGGGAGGGGAAAAAGGAATTCCGGACTTTCGAGCTGGCCGTGGTCGCCGCGGGGAGAAAGCCGGACTTCGCGCGGCTGCGCCTGGAGAAAAGCGGACTCTCCCTGAACGAACGCGGCTTCCCGCTCCTGAACCGGCAGACCCTGAAATGCGGTGACCGGAACGTTTTTCTCGCCGGCGATTGCTCCCTGATCCGGCCCTTCTACCAGGACGCGGTCGACCAGGGCCGCTGCGCGGGCGAGAACGCCGCCGATCCCGATCACCTCCGACCGCTGCCGGCGCGGGTCCCCCTGGCAATAACTTTTACCCGTCCCTGTTTGTGCAGCGTGGGAAGACGGTTCGACGAACTGGATCAAGGAGCCGTGGTCGCCGGAACCGGTTTTGAAAACAGCGGGAGAAGAATCGTCGACGAAGCTTCCGACGGCATCCTGCGCATGTACGCCGACGGCGCCGACGGTCGGATCATCGGCGCCGAGATGGCCGCGCCGGCGGGCGAACACCTGGCTCACCTGATCGCGGTCCTGATTCAGGCCCGGATGACGGTCGAAGACGCTCTCAGGCTGCCTTTTTACCATCCTACCTATGAAGAAAGCGTCCGCGACTGTCTGCGCGCCCTGCGCCGGAAAAGCAGGGGTAAGGGATAAGGGTTAAGGGATAAGGATGCTGAACGTTCAACGTTTAACGTTCAACTTCCAACTTTCAACGAGACCCCCTCACCCGGCCGTTCATTCTGAACGGCCGACCTCTCCCCCGAGGGGAGAGGTGATCGCTGGGGTGGATGAACGTTCAACTTCCAACTTCCAACGTCGAACGTTCAATTTTCAACCTTTTGCGTCTTTTGCGCCTTTTTGCGGCTAAAAAAAGGGGGGCGGCGGGGGATAAAAAACCGAACATCGAACGTCGACCCGAAAAATGACCTCCGGTCATCTCGGGTTAAAAACGCTCAACTTCGAACGTCGAACGAAATACGCTCGGACTTAACATATAATGATCAATTCGCGTAATTCGTAGTTTTATTTATGGGGGGCGGCGGGGGAATGAAAAACTGAACTTCGAACATCGACCCGAAAAATGACCTCCGGTCATCTCGGGTTAAAAACGCTCAACTTCGAACGTCGAACGAAATACGCTCGGACTTAACATATAATGATCAATTCGCGTAATTCGCGTAATTCGTAGTTTTATTTATGGGGCGCGGCGGGGGGTTAGCGGAGGCGGTCGCGGACGGGGCGGAAGGTGAGGCGGTGGATGGGGCAGGGACCATGCTTATCGAGCATCGCCAGGTGCTCCCGGGTTCCGTACCCCTTATGACGGACGAAACCGTAGCCGGGATACTTTCGATCGTATTCACGCATGATCCGGTCACGGGTCACCTTGGCGATAATGGACGCGGCCGCGATGGAAACACTGGCCTCTTCACCCCGGATGAGCAGGTGCTGGCGGAGCGGGTAACCGGGCAGGGAAAGTCCGTCGATGAGAAGGCTGGTGGCCTGCGGAACGAGGGCCGCCGCCGAGCGCATCGCTTTCCGGGTCGCTTCCAGGATATTGATCCGGTCGATCTCGGCCTGATCGACAACCCCGACGCCGATCACGGCCCCGGCGAGCGACCGCAGATAACGGAAAGACTCCTCACGCCGGGCGGGAGAAAGTTTCTTGGAATCCTTGATGGGCACGGGGTGGCTCCGGCGGAAGGGAAGAATAACGGCGGCGGCGACCACCGGCCCGGCCAGAGGACCCCGCCCGGCCTCATCCAGACCGGCGATCCGGCCAGTGCCTTCGCTCGCGAACTTTTCCTCCCAGAAAAGCATCCGGGAGGGGACGATAAATTCAGGAGCCATGACCCGGCAATGCTCCTAGTCTTCGGAGGGCGCTGCCGGTTCCTCCGCTTGACTCTGAACGGGGGCCGATTTCCGTTCCTTGAGACGGGCCTTTTTGCCTTTTTTCTCCCGCAGGTAATACAGCTTGGCCCGGCGCACCGCGCCGCCGCGTCCGATCTCGATGCGGGCGATACGGGGCGAGTGAAGGAGAAATACTCTCTCGACCGCCAGCCCATAGGTCACCCGCCGGAGGGTGACCGATTCCCTGATCCCCGATCCCTTGCGGGCGATGCAGACACCGGTGAAGACCTGGATCCGTTCCCGGTCATCCTCGATAATCTTGGCGTGGACACTGATCGTGTCTCCGATCCGGAATTCGGGTAAATCCTGCTTGAGCTGTTCCTTCTCTAAACGTTCAATTACATTCATCTTTTAATCCTTCGTTTTCTGCCTCTTGCAGCCAGATAT
This sequence comes from uncultured bacterium, assembly GCA_963822585.1. GTDB lineage: Bacteria > Auribacterota > Erginobacteria > Erginobacterales > Erginobacteraceae > CAWGIE01. The sequence goes on along the minus strand of CAWGIE010000010.1, from coordinate 47,824 downwards.
TTTCCTGTTCGGTCGGCGGCCACTTTTGGAGAAGGTCGGGCCGGCGGCGACAGGTCATCAGAAAGGCCTGTTTCTCACGCCACCGGGCCACTTCCCCGTGGTCTCCGGCAAGCAACAGCGGGGGGACCGCCATCCCCCGGTATTCCTCCGGCCGGGTATACTGGGGATACTCGAGCCGGCCCTCTGAAAACGATTCGTCGATCGCCGAGCCGGGGTCTCCCAGGACTCCGGGGACCAGACGAATGACGCTGTCCATCACTACCATCGCCGGCAATTCCCCCCCGGTCAGAACGTAATCCCCGATGGATATCTCTTCATCCACCAGGCTCCCGCTCACCCGCTCGTCAACCCCCTCATACCTTCCACAGATTAATATCAGGTGTTTCTCCCCGCTCAGTGCCCGGGCTTTCTTCTGGTCGAAAAGCATCCCCCGGGGCGAGAGCAGAAGGACGCGGCAGCCGGGGCTGGAAAGATCCTCCACCGCCTCGAAAAGGGGCGGAGCCTTCAGGACCATCCCCGCCCCGCCCCCGTAAGGGCGATCGTCCACCGTCCGGTGGCTGTCGTGGGTGTACTCACGCAGGTTAATTGCCCGGACCCGGACCACCCCCTTCTCCCGGGCGCGCTTGATGATGCTCTCATTCAGGTACTCGGTAAATACCCCCGGGAAGAGGGTGATAATATCGATCTGCACGGAAGCCTTCTCCCTGGAGCTCCCTGGTCATCCCGCGGCGCCTCATTTAGGGGCGCCTTCATCGTCCACGGGCGACGGCGGAGCCGGCGGCGCATAAAAACCCGGCCGGCGGCCGAACAGACCGCCAGCCGGGTTTCATCAACATGCCGTTAAAAAAAATGTCCCGTTGCCGAGACCGGGCCACGGCGGCTACTCCTCCCGAGAATACTCCTCCGCGGGCGGAGAGGGCTGCTTGTCCTCCTCCACGATCTCCAGCATGGCGCGCATACTTGACTTGGCGGCGGTGGCGTTGACCAGCGTTCGGATGGCATTGATGGTCCGCCCTTTCTTCCCGATCACCTTACCCACGTCATCCTGCCGGACACGGAGCTCGAAGACGATCGTGCTCTCCCCGTCAATCTGAGTCACATCAACGCTCTCCGGAAAATCAACAATCGATTTCACGATATACTCGATCAACTCCTTCATGCCGTTTACCTCCTGACGATGGATCGGCGTGCTCATTCCCGGCCAGCATTACTGAACCGGTCCCTATTCAATCATCTGTCGTTTAAATTTGCAACCTTTTAAATATGTCGCCCACGGTATCGGATGGTTTCGCGCCCTGATCAAGCCAGTACCGCGCGCGGTCTCTCTCCACCACCGCCGCTTCCTGACCGTCGGCGGGATCGTAATAACCGATATTTTCGATAAAACGCCCGTCCCGGGGAGAGCGAGAATCGGTGACCACGATACGGTAATGAGCCTCTTTCTTCCCCCCTTCCCTCCTTAATCTTATCACAACGGCCAATTGACACCTCCTGTCGATAAGTTCCTGCTTCGGAATTTCCCCGATAGCCATCGGGATGCGCCTCTGGCGCACAATAATTAATCTGACGTTCCTGGGTATCGTTGATTGGTTGTCCCGCAGATCCTGCGATCTTTCGGGATCGAAGGACGCTGCTCGAATCGTTAAATCCCGGTTTCACCGGGACTTCCCTCCCACGCAACCGATTCCAGCTGCCCACCCTTTTAAACCGAGCGTTGCCCGAACGAAGGTAGGGCTAAGTTCTTTTTCCCTAATCCCCCCGCTTTTCCCATCATTTTTTTCATCAACCTGAATTGCTTCAATAACTGGTTCACATCCTGGATGCCGGTCCCGCTGCCCCGGGCTATCCTCGCCCGGCGGCTTCCGTTGATAATCCCCGGATCAGCGCGCTCCCGCGGGCTCATCGAGTCGAGGATGGCTTCCATCTTTTTGATCCGGACCGGCCCGTCATCCATGGCCGGAACCCCGGCGGGAAGCATCCCGACGATGGAGTCCCAGGAGCCGACCTTCTTCAACTGCCCGAGCTGACGCCGGAAATCTTCCAGATCAATCGTGGACTTCTTCCACTTCTTCTCCCACCGGCGGGCCTCTTCCTCATCGAGAGCGGCCTCGGCTTTTTCGGCCAGGCTGACGATATCCCCCATCCCCAGTATCCGGGAAACGATTCTCCCGGCGTCGAAAGCCTGAAGGTCCTCGAGCTTCTCTCCCACACCGATCATTTTGATCGGCCGCCGGGTCACCGCCCGGAATGATATCGCCGCTCCGCCCCGCGCGTCCCCGTCGAGCTTGGTGAGGACGGCCCCGCTGATGCCCACCTGCCGGTTGAAATCCGCCGCCACCGTGACCGCGTCCTGCCCGGTCATCGCGTCCAGCACCAGCAGGGTCTCATCCGGCGGATACTTTTCTTTTATCTTCCGGACCTCCTCCATCATCGGTCCGTCGATGTGAAGACGCCCGGCGGTATCAACGATCACGCATCCGAGGGAAGCGGAGCGAGCATACTTTATCGCATCACCGATTATTTTCAAAGGGGAATTTCCCTTGCCCGAGAAAGTCTCCACCCCGGCCCTCTCCCCGAGGGTCCGCAGCTGTTCGCGGGCCGCCGGCCGCTGGAGATCGGCGGCCACCAGCAGAGAGGATAGCTGCCGCTTTTCCCGGAGCCAGAGAGCCAGCTTGGCCGCCAGGGTCGTTTTCCCGGCTCCCTGCAAGCCGGCCAGGAGGATGACGGCGGGCTTTTGAGCGAGCACCAGTTCCGCGCCGGGATCGGTCATGAACTCCACCAGGCGGTCGTGAAAGGTCTTGATGAACTGCTGGCCCGGTTTCAGACTCCGCAGGACCGTATCCCCCATGATGTCCTGCCGGGTCCGGGCCATGATTTCTTTCACGACCTGATAGTTCACGTCGGCGTCCAGGAGAGCCAGCTTGACGTCCCGGAGGGCATCGGCAATGTTCTTCTCGCTCAGCTTGCCTTGACCCCGGACCTGCTTGAAGACGGCCTGGAATTTCGCGGATATTCTATCGAACATATAAATTAGCTCTCCATTCGGTCGCGAATTTATGTTTTGAACAAAGACTATCATGATTTATGAATAAATCGGGTTAATGTCCAATATCCAACTCGCCAACCGCCGAATTTCCAATATTCGACTTCGGGCAACTAACTTGTACATTGGAAGTTGGTCATTGGTTATTGGAAATTCGCTTTCTGTCTTTCATTAGCTCCATCATTCTATCACTCCATCTCCACCCTCTTGATCTTCGCCCCCAGGGCGCTCAGTTTCTCCTCCATTCGCTCATATCCCCGGTCCAGGTGATAAACCCGGCGGACGGTCGTCTTGCCTTCCGCCACCAACCCCGCCAGGACGAGGGCGGCGGAGGCCCGCAGATCGGAAGCCATCACGGGGGCGCCGGAAAGGCGGCGCCCTCCCCGGATGATGGCGGAGCTCCCCTCCAGCGCGATGCCGGCGCCCAACCGGTTCAGTTCCGGAACGTGCATGAACCTCTCCGGGTATACCTTCTCGACGATCACGCTGATCCCGGGGACCGTGCAGAGGAGGGCCATCATCTGGGCCTGGAGATCGGTCGGAAAACCCGGATAGGGCAGCGTCGTGATGTCAACCGGGGTTAATCCTCCCGGGCAGCGGGCCCCGATCGTTTCCCCGTCCCGGACGATCGCAATCCCGATCTCCCCCAGGATCTCGATAACGGCATCGAGATGATCGGGGCGGGCGTTGCGGAGCTTGATCTTCCCCCCGGTCAGGCCGGCGGCGATCAGGTAGGTCCCCGCCTCGATCCGGTCCGGGATGACCGTATGTTCGGCGGGTAAAAGCTCTTTCACTCCCTCGACGGTGATCCGCGGGCTCCCCGCCCCCGTAATCCGGGCCCCCATCCGGGTGAGAAACCGGATCAGATCGACCACCTCCGGCTCGCAGGCCGCCCCGACGATGGTGGTCAGACCGCGGGCGCGGACCGCGGCCAGCAGGAGGTTGATCGTCGCCCCCACGCTGGAGCCGAACCGCCCCCCCAGAAAGATTTCCCCGCCGACCAGTTCGGGAGCGTGGGCGTTGATATAACCGTGTTCGATCTCCACTCGCGCCGAGAGCCCCTGCAGTCCTTTCAGATGAAGATCGATCGGACGGGAACCGATCACGCACCCCCCGGGGATGGAGACCCGGGCCCGGCCCAGCCGCCCCAAAAGCGCCCCCAGGACCAGGACCGACGCCCGCATCTTCCTGACCAGGTCGTAGGGCGCGGAGCAGTCCTTGATGACGGTGGCGTCGATCTCCAGGGTATCTTCGTCCCTGAATCCGCATTCGACGCCGAGATGACGAAAGATCTGGAGCATGGTATGGATGTCGAGCAGGCGGGGGACCCCGTGAATAACCGACCGGCCCGGGGCCAGCAGGGCCGCGGCCATTATGGGGAGGGCCGCGTTCTTGGCCCCGCTGATCGTCACCTCCCCTTCCAGCCTCGCCCCCCCGGTTATTTCCATCTGATCCATTTTATTTTTTCTCCGGTTTTCCCTCCGGGGGAACCGGAGGAAAAATAAAAATAACTTCAGGCATTATTCTTTATGGCCGCGATAACTCGATCATGCCCACTATAATCCTGGAAAACAGCGGAAAAAACCAGTCCTTCGACCGCGTCGACGAGCTTGCGGGCCGCGGTGCCCTGGCCGGCCCCGATCTCGAAAAGCAGACTCCCACCCGGCTTGAGAAAGCGGGGGATCTCCCGCACGATTCTTCCGATCACCGCCAGGCCGTCCGGTCCCCCCCGGAGCGCTTCCGGCGGTTCGTACCGCCGGACTTCGGGCGGCGCTTCCTCCCACTCCCGGTCGCTGAGATAGGGCGGGTTGGCCAGGATCAGGTCTAACCCCGCCTCCCGGCAGTCTTCCCAGGGGAAAAAAAGATCTCCCTGCCGGAAGGTGACCGCCTCGAGGAGTCCCAGGGCGGCCGCGTTCTCGCGGGCAAGATCGAGGGCCGCCGCCGATATATCGGACGCCCGGACACGGGCGCCGGGGGATTCGAAGGCCATCGTCAATGCGATCGCCCCGCCCCCGCAGCCCAGGTCAAGAACCTCGGGGGAGGCGGATTCCGTCCTCCGCAACACCTCGAGCGCCCGCTCGATCAGGATCTCGGTCTCCGGCCGCGGAACCAGGGCCCGGGGGTCCGTCTTCAGGACCAGGCTGTAAAACCCGGCCCAGCCCCGAATATAGGCCAGCGGACGGCGGACGAGACGTTCTTCCAGCAGTTCCCGGTACCGTTCGCTCTCGGAGCCGGTAAGTGCCCGGCCGGGGTCCCGGTAGAGGAGTCCGCGTTCCGTCCCCAGGCAATGGGCGAGCAGATGCTCGGCGTCCAGCCGGGGATGCTCGACCCCGGCTTTTTCCAGGAACTCCCGGGCCCGGGACAACTCGGTCGCGATCGTTGCCGGGGCGGCGGGGCGGGCGGAAATAGCGCTCAGGCGGGTCATGCCGTATTCTGCGCGTCCAATCGCTGCCGGCGCTCCCATTCCAGCAGTTTCTCCGCCAGCTCATCGAGGTCGCCGTTCATGACCGCCTCCAGCCGGTGGAGGGAAAGGTTAATCCGGTGGTCGGTGACCCGGTTCTGGGGATAATTATAGGTGCGAATCTTATCGGACCGGTCGCCGCTTTTGATCTGGGCGTTCCGCTGCCGGGAAAGTTCGGCGTTCTGTTCGTCCAGCATCTTCTGATAAAGCCGGGCGCGAAGGACCTTGAGGGCGCTGGCCTTGTTCTTGTGCTGGGACTTCTCATCCTGGCAGCTGACCACGATGCCGGTGGGGATATGCGTGATCCGGACCGCCGAATAGGTGGTGTTAACGCTCTGGCCGCCGGGGCCCGACGAGCAGAAACGATCGATCCGGAGATCGCCGGGGTCGATCTTCACCTCCACGTCCTCCGCTTCCGGGAGCACCGCCACGGTGGCGGCGGAGGTGTGAATCCTCCCCTGGGCCTCGGTCTCCGGCACCCGCTGAACCCGGTGAACACCGCTCTCGTGCTTGAAGGCCCGATATGCCCCCTCTCCGATCACGCCGAAGATCACCTCTTTCAACCCCCCCTGCGCCGCCGGATGGGTGTCCAGGTTTTCTATCCGCAACCCGTGCTTTTCCGCGTACCGGCCGTACATCCGGAAGAGATCTATGACAAAGAGGGCGGCTTCTTCCCCGCCGGTACCCGACCGGATCTCCACGATGATGTTCCTCTCGTCGCATGCATCCGGCGGCAGGATCAGAATCTCCAGCCGGTCGCGGACAGACGCTTTCTCCTCTTCGAGTTTCTCCATCTCCGTCCGGGCCATCTCCCTCAGTTCAGGATCCTCTTCTTCTCCCTGCAGGATCTGCCGGCTCTCTTCGATCTGGCGGAGAACGGCCAGATAGCGATCATGGAGAGAGACCAACTTGCCCAGCCGGGAATACTCCCGGCCGAGGCGGCGGATCCGCGGCGGGTTCTGACCGATCTCCGGCTCCGCCATCTGCCGCCCGATCTCCTTCATTTCCTCGCGGGAGGATTCCAGGCGGGGACCGAACCGGAGCAAAAACTCCCGGTCGTCAGGGGAAGTGTTATCGACTATCGGGGACATGCGTGGAAACGGGGATGGTTTATAACGAGGGAGGCAATGAAATAATCAACCGCCCGTTCTCCGGAATGGGTGGGAGACTACTTCAGCCCGTACTTCCGTTTGAAGCGTTCCACCCGACCTTCCGTATCCAGGTACTTCTGCTTGCCGGTAAAGAACGGGTGGCACTGGGAACAGACCCCGACCCTTATATTCTGCTTGGTCGAGCGGGTCCGGATGACCGCGCCACAGGCACAGCTGATGGTGGTCTCGGTGTATTCAGGGTGTATTTTTTCCTTCACTGTATTTTTTTCTCCGAAAAAAATAGTTAATTACATTCTTTCAAAAACATTGTTATTTACACAATTTATTCCTGTATTCAAATGTTTCCACGTTAACTTACTATAAAATCAATCAATTTCAACCTATTTTTATGCAAAACGAATCGACCTTGACCATAGACGATCACGTTTTTAATGTCGCTGAAAGCTTTTAAGCTTTCAGCGACATTAAAAACTCGGCGTTGGTCTTGCTTTTCTTGAGCTTGGCGATCAGGAGCTCCATCGCCTCCACCGGCTGCATCGCGCTCAGGGCCTTCCGCAGGAGCCAGATCCGGTTGAGTTCGTCGGGGTGAATAAGCAGTTCTTCCTTCCGGGTCCCCGATTTCTCGATGTTGATCGAGGGGAATATCCTCTTCTCCGTCAGCTTGCGGTCGAGGTTCAGTTCCATGTTCCCGGTGCCCTTGAATTCCTCGAAGATGACCCCGTCCATCTTGCTCCCGGTCTCGATCAGGGCCGTGGCCAGGATGGTCAGGCTTCCGCCTTCCTCGATGTTCCGGGCGGCGCCGAAGAATTTTTTCGGCTTGGTCAGGGCGCTGGACTCGATCCCCCCGGAAAGCACCTTCCCGCTGTGCGGCTGCAGCGTGTTGTAGGCCCGGGCCAGCCGGGTGATGCTGTCGAGAAGGATCACCACGTCCATCCCGTGTTCCACCAGGCGCTTCGCTTTCTCGATCACGATCTCCGCCACCCGCACGTGGCGGTCGGGGGTCTCGTCGAAGGTGGAGGAGATCACCTCGGCATTATGGACGCTCCTCTGGAAATCGGTCACTTCCTCCGGCCGCTCGTCGATCAGGAGGACGATCAGCTTCACTTCCTTGTTGTTGGCGGTGATGGCGTTGGCCATGCCTTTCAGGAGCATGGTCTTGCCGGTCCGCGGGGCGGCGACGATCAGGCCGCGCTGTCCCTTCCCGACCGGGGTCAGCAGGTCCATCACCCGCATGGATATGTCCTGGTTATCCGACTCCAGGATAAAGCGGGCTTCCGGGTAGAGCGGGGTCAGGTTATCGAAGTGGGTTTTCTGCTTGGAAACCCCGGGGGGCAGGTAATTGATGGCCTCCACCCGGAGAAGAGCGAAAAACCGCTCCCGCGATTTCGGGGGCCGGATCTGGCCCGAGACCGTGTCGCCGTTGCGGAGGTCGAACTTCCGGATCTGCGAGGGCGAGATATAGATATCCTCGGTACAGGCCAGATAATTGTAATTCGGCGAGCGGAGAAATCCGAAACCGTCGGGGAGGATCTCCAGCACCCCTTCTCCGAACATGGCTCCGTTCTGCTCGGCGCGCGCTTTCAGGATCTCGAAGATAAGCCCCGGCTTCTTCATGGACCGGGCGGACGGGATGCCCAGGTCATGCGCCATCTTCAGCAGGTCGGAGACGGTCATCCCCTGGAGAGTTCCCAGGTCAAGGGGCTCCTTCCCGGCGGCGATGGCCTTTTCTTTCTCCTTCTTGATCTCGATCGCATCCTGCTCCTGCATCTCTTCGAAAGTCTGCTCGTCGTTTTTTTTCTCACTCACGGACATCTTGTTCCTCCTTGGCGAATTGATTGTCTCACCCTCCCCGGACTTCCGGGGCGGATAAAAAGCCAGTAAAAAAGATTGTTATTTATTAAAACGTAGCCCTCGCTGCGCTCGGACAACGTTCGGGTTAAAAGGTTGCGGTTGTGCGGCTCGAATCGGTTGCGTGGAACGGTTGCGGGGCCGGGCCGCACGTAACCGTACACCGTGCAACGTTTCGAGCTGCGCAACCGTTCAACGATAGCCGTTTTGATAATTTATTGAAGTTCTTAAGCAATAAACAGCACCTTCAGTCCAAATTCATGTCAGTGCCCGGTCAACGTCTCCCAGATTAGTTTCACCTGTTTCCGGGTCTCTTCAAATGAACCGCTGTTATCTATGATAAAATCCGCCCGGCGCGCTTTCTCCTCCAGGGGGAGCTGGGCCGCCCGGCGGCGATCGATATCTTCCTCACTCATCTTCCTCCTCCCCCCGACCCTCCGGAGGACGGTTTCCCGGTCCGCCGTAACCACGATCACGTAATCGAAGTCTTCGGCCAGCCCCGCCTCATAGAGCAGCGGGATGACCGCTATCCTGACCGGTTCCGGCGCTGCCGCCAGCCGCGCCCGGATCTCCCTGATAACCCCGGGGTGAATAATCCGGTTCAATTCCGCCAGCAGGGCCGGGTTGCCGAATACGCGGGCGGCCAGGGCCCCGCGATCGATCTCTCCGTGGCGGACGACAATCTCATCACCGAAAAAGGCGATCGTCCGCCGGTACTCCTCCGTCCCCTGGCGCAGACTCTCCCGGGCCAGGTCATCGGCATCCACGATGGCAGCGCCCCGTTCCCGGAAAAGGCCGGCCACCGTCGATTTCCCGGTCCCGAAGCCGCCGGTGAGACCGATTTGTAGATACTTTTCAGCCACGGTTCACTGTCAAGACTGAGAATACTGATTTTAAAATACACGCCGGTCAGTAATCGGTGATCAGTAATCAGTACCTCGCGGCCGGTCAAGCCACTGATCACTGATTACCGATCACTGATTACTTTATCTTTTCACCGGCCTCCGCCATCTCCCCCCAGTTCGCCCCGATCTTGATATCTACTTTCAAAGGGACGGAGAGCTCCACCACTCCTTCCATTTCCTCACGCACCATCTTCCCCAGCGGCTCCAGCTCCTCCGGGGGACACTCGAAGAGAAGATCGTCATGGATCTGCAGGAGGAGTCGCCCCTTCCGGTCCCGCTCCCCCAGCCGGGAAGCGATCTTGATCATGCCCAGCTTGATGATATCCGAAGACGAGCCCTGAATGGGGGTATTGACCGCGGTCCGCTCCCCGAACCGGCGCTGGCTTTCCTGGTCGCTGTGGAGCTCGGGAAGATACCGGCGGCGGTTGAAGATCGTGGTCACGTATCCCCGCTCTTTGGCTTCTTTGACGGTCTCCTCGATAAACGCGGCGACCCCGGTGTATTTCTCGAAATATTCCCGGATAAAGGCTTCGGCTTCCCCATAGGAAATCCCCAGGTCCTGGGCCAGGGCGAAGGCCCCCATCCCGTAGATGATCCCGAAGTTGACCGTCTTCGCCCGCCGCCTCATTTCCGGCGTCACCGCCTCGATCGGGAGGTTGAAGATCTGGGAGGCGGTGAAGGAGTGGATATCCTCGTCCTTCCGGAAGGCCTCGATCAGAAGCGGATCCCGCGAGAGATGAGCCAGGACCCGCAGATCGATCTGGGAGTAATCGGCGGCCAGGAATCGCCAGCCGTCCGGACCGGGGATGAATGCCCGCCTGACTTTTTTCCCCAGCTCGCCCCGGATGGGAATATTCTGCAGGTTGGGATTGCTGGAGCTGAGGCGGCCGGTGGCGGTCACCGCCTGGTGAAAGGTGGTGTGGATCCGGCCCGTATCCCGGTTGATCAATCCCGGCAGGGTATCGAGATAGGTTGACTTCAGCTTGAAAAGGCGTCGATACTGAAGCAGGAGATCGGGGAGCTCATGCAAAACGGCCAGTTTCTGGAGGACCCCCACGTCGGTCGAATATCCGGTCTTGGTCTTCTTCTGGGGGGGAAGACCCAGTTTTTCGAAGAGGATGACCCGCAGCTGCTTGGGGGAGTTGAGGTTGAACTCCTCCCCGGCCAGTTCATACATCCGACCGGTCAGCGAGATCAGCTCATCCTCGATGGAAACGGACAAACGGGAGAACTGTTCCCGATCCACCCGGATTCCGTTCCGCTCCATCGCGACCAGAACCCGGATCAGGGGCAGCTCCATATCCCTCATCAGTTCCAGCAGGCGTTTTTCCTCCATCTCCTTGCCGAGAACGGGCTTTAACTCCCGGGCGGCGGCCGCCTCTTCGCAGAGATTACGGACCCCCTCCTCTCCCCCGGGCAGGTCAGTGTTCTTCCCCGGGGGGGCGATCGGGCGCCCCAGGAATGTCCAGGAAAGGTCGGCCAGACCGTGGGTCGGCCGGGAAGGGTGCAGGAGGTAGGAGGCGAGCAGCGAGTCCCAGATCTCCCCTCCTATTTCCAGCCCCTCGTTCATCAGAATATGAATAAGAAATTTCAGATCGTGGGTTATCTTCCCGGTCCGACTTCCTTCCAGGAGAGGACGGAGGATATTCAGCATCTCTTGCCTCTCCGGTCCGTTTCCCAGCTGGATGTAGGCCGCTTCCCCCTCGCGCCAGGCAACGGCCAATCCCCGGAGCTTCCCGGTCATGAAATCGGAGCTGTCGGCCTCCGGACGGAGGGAGAATTCACCGGCGCCGGCCAGTTCTTCAGCCAGCTGGCGGCAGGAAGCCGCGTCGGCCACCCGGCGGATGGTCACGGCGGGTCCTTTTTCGGGGAGCAGTTCTTCCAGAAGCTGGCGGAACTCCAGCTCCTCGAACAATGCCCGCAACTGCTCGCGGTCCGGGTTTTTCCGTCGCAGATCTTCCCAGTCGCACTCCAGCGGGACATCCGTCTTTAATTCCACCAGGTGGCGGGAAAACCGGGCCTGCTCCGCGTGGGCGAGGAGGCTTTCCCGGACCGTCTTATGCTTCACCTCTCCGGCGTGGGCGAGAACCCCCTCCAGGGTGTGATACTCCTTCAACAGATTGACGGCCGTCTTCTCCCCCACCCCCGGCACCCCGGGGATGTTGTCGATGCTGTCCCCCATCAGGGCCAGGATATCGCCGATCCCCGAAGGATCGACGCCGTAGCGTTCCCTGACGGCGCCGGGATCGTAGAGTTTTCCGTCCTGATGCGGACTGATCACGGTCACCGAATCATCCACCAACTGGAGCATGTCCTTGTCGCCGGTGAGGATATATGTTTTGAGTTTCCGCTCCCGCGCCCGGGCGGCCAGCATCGCCAGGATGTCGTCGGCTTCGTAACCGGAAATTTCCAGCCAGGGGATGCCGTAGCCCCGGGCCGCTCTCTTGATCAGGGGGAGCTGGGCGGCCAGGTCGGAAGGTATCGGCTTGCGCTGGGCCTTATACTCCTTAAACTCCTGATGCCGGTGGGTCGGCCCCTTGGCGTCTCCGGCGATGGCCACGTAGTCCGGCTTATATTCGGCAAGTATCTTGAGCAGGATTTTTATGAACCCGAAGACCGCGTTGGTGGGGCGCCCCCGGGAAGTGGTCAGGCCGCGGATGGCGTAAAAAGCCCGATACGCATTCGACATACCATCGATTAACAGCAGTCGTTCCATCTTGGATACCGGGGGAAAGCAACCGGCGAAAGGGGGTAACCTACCGAAGAATACAGGTGATTTTACACGTCACACGCCGTGTAGGGCATTCGGGTTAGAAGAATCTGAAGCCGATAATGGGAAAACAATGCAGTAATGGGGGAAAAGATTAGCGAACATCCAACGATGGGGCCATGCTATCAACCGGGTCCGGGGAAGTCAAATACTTTTTTCCTCTCCGGAATTTTTCTCACCCAGCAGGCGGAGGAGGAAGCCGACCAGGGAAAGGGAGGAGATGACCCCCACTACCTTCTTCCCCCGGAGAACCGGAACCCGGTGAATGTGATTCTCGACCATCAGCCGGCAGACCTTTTCCAGCGAGGCGTCCTCGGTCACCGAGACGACCTTACGGGTCATCACTTCCTCCACCCAGGTCCGGTACTCGTAGGGGAGCCGGAAGCTGAGGTCGCCCGGATCCTGTTCGCCGGACCGGATGTCATAGATGGATAGAAGGTGCTTTTCGGAAATGATCCCCACGATCTCCTCCCGGTCGTCAACCACCGGCATCCCGGTTATCTTCTTTTCCTTGAGCAGGGTTTCGGCATCGTGAAGGCTGGTGTTATACCGGACCGAGATCGGGGGGGTGGACATGATCTCTCCCGCCCGCACGTTTAATCCGTTCTTCATCCGATTTTCCCTCCGATTTCCCCGGCCCGGCGGAGCGCGAACCGGGCGACCACCGGACCGAGCAGTGCATTGATAGCCACCGTGGCCAGGATGCAGTTGGTGATGATATCGGGAAGGGGCTGATCCCCCAGGAGAACCTGCTCCAGGCGGGGGTTCTCCTGGACCAGGATAACCAGACCGATCGCGACGCCGGCCTGGGGGAGCAGCCCCAGCCCCAGATAGCGTTGAACCACCGGGGGGGCGCCCATGACCCGGGCCCCCAACCCGGCTCCCCCCATCTTCCCCGCCGCCCGGGCCAGGAAAAAGATCAGCCCCAGTCCGCCGATCCCGGCCAGGAGCCGGAGGTCGAGATGGATGCCGGCGATGGTGAAAAAGGCGACGAAAAGGGGCGGCTCTATGTTCTCGATCGCGCTTAAAACCGATCCGCTCCGGGGGGAAAGATTGATGATCAGACATCCGAAAGCCATGTTGGTGAGGAGGGGAGAGAGATGAAAGCGCATGGAGAGACCGCAGAGGAGGAGGACGAAAGCCAGAATCAGGACCAGGTGGGAGCTTTTGCCCCGGACGAAGCGCAGGACCGCGGTCATGATCAGTCCCGCCAGCAGTCCCAGGAGGAGCGAAAATACGATCTCGCGGAGCGGCACCAGGACAACGCCGGAGAAGGTGGGGGCGGCCCCGGCCCCGGTCAGGGCGACGGCGACCGGGAAGAGGAGCCCGAAGATCATGATGCAGAAGACGTCATCGATCGCCACCGTGGCCAGGAGGGCGTCCGTCAGCGGTCCCCGGGCGCGGTATTCGTTGATAACGGCCAGAATGGCGGCCGGGGCGGTGGCCGATGCCATGGCCCCCAGCATCAAGGCCAGGGGGAGCAGAGACCGGAACCCGGCGCCGGGGATGAGAAAAGAGGGGAAGACCCAGCCGGCGATGAGGATCGTCCCCGCCACCGCCACCGTCCCGCCCAAGGCCTCCGCCATCGCGATCGGGAGAACGCTTTTTCCCAGGCGCCGGAGCTTGGCAAAGCGCAGTTCCGCCCCGATGCTGAAAGCGATGATCCCCAGGGCGGCGATCGAGATGGTGTCCAGGATCAGGGCGGTGGTGCTCTGCGGCTCGTCCGAAATCCATCCCAGCAGGGATTTTCCCACGACGACGCCGGCGAAGATATACCCGGTGACCGAGGGCAGCCCGATCAGGCGGGCCAGCCGGCTCCCGATGAAGCCGAAGATCAGGACCAACCCGATCGTGGAGAGGATGGGGAGCTGATGAAAGAAGGAAGACATGGGGGGAGAGTATCACTCCCTGCATTTAATGCCGGGAGACACAGGGTAACGCAAAGAACCAGAGGACTCCCGACAGGGAGTGATGGAGTGCTGGAGTAATGGAGTGTTGCCGGTACCCGGCGGTTATCCATCACTCCAATACTCCACCACTCCATCACCCCGGTTTTAGTCTTTACACTTGTCCCAAAACGGCATAGGCGATGTTGGTCGCGTAGGAATTGACCCGGCGCAACCCCCCCATCAGACCCATGTGCAGGGTGCTGGTCTCGACCGACTCCGACAACCCCTTCTTCAGGCGTTCGAAATGCTGCTTGGTCAGGTCCTTCTCCAGCCGGACCAGAGCGGGTTTTCTCTGGGTCACTTCCTCCGCCAGCTTGGTGTCGTTCTTCTCGAAGGCCCGGGTGGCGTCCCGCACGTCCTCGGCCACCTTGGCCTGGAACTCCTGCAGCTGGGCCCATCCTTCCGGAGAGAAGAAGAGGTTGTCCTCGATAAAGGTCTCGGTCAGGGGGTAGATATCATGGGCGATGGTGTTGCCCATCTGCCGGTACTCATTCGAGATATTGAGGAGCATGATCGCGGTCTGGGCCTGGTTCTCGGGCAGTTCCTGGCCGCCGATCTCGGCCAGGTAGGGCCGGATGGCGTCCTCCAGGATCTCGATCTTGTGGTTCTCGGCGATCAGGTCATCCACGAACGCCGAATCCTTCCGCTTGAAGGACTCGATGATGTCGTCGCTCATCTTGACGGCGATATCGGCCATCCGGGAGATCTCTTTCTTGGTCTGTTCGAGGGCGATCCCGGGCGTCCGGGTGAGATCGGAGACCAGGTACTTGGGCTTGAAAGCCCCCTCTTTCTCCGGCTCTTCCGGCAGGATCTTCATGATCAGCATCCCGAAGTACCGGGTGAAGGGGAGGAAGAGCATCGCCATCACCACGTTGAATATGGTGTGGGCGTTGGCGATCTGCCGGTTGATGGTACCCCCGACCTTCAGGACCACGTCGGAGAGAGGGCCGATCAGGAACATGAAGATGATCACCCCGGCGATCTTGAACGTGGTATGGGCGATCGCCACCCGCTTGGCGTCCCGGGTGGTCCCGATCGCGGCCAGGGCGGCGGTGATCGTGGTCCCGATATTGGCCCCGTATATGATCGGGATCGCGGCCACCAGGCTGAGGATCGGCTTTCCGTCCGGACCGGTCTGCATAGCCAGACCGAGGGCGATGGCGATGGTGGCCGCCGAACTCTGGATAACGGCGGTCAGGATCGTCGAGACCAGGAGCCCGGTAAAGGGGTTGGAAGTCGAGTTCTTCAGGATCTCGATGAAGGGAGGATAGTGGGAGAGGGGCTTCATCGAGTTGCCCATCACCTTCAGCCCGTAGAAGAGGAGCCCGAAACCGATCAGAATCCTTCCCAGGTAGTTAATTCCCGGGTTCTTGGTGAAGAAGATGCAGACAAAGCCGACGAAGACGAAGGCCAGGGCGAACTGGCCGACGTCAAAGGCGATCAGTTGGACGGTCAGGGTGGTCCCGATATCGGCCCCCAGGATGACCCCGATCGTCTGGGCCAGCGTCATCAGGCCGGAATTGACGAAACCGACCAGGAGAACGGTGCAGGCGCTGCTGCTCTGGAGAACAAAGGTGATGACGATCCCGGAGAGCAGGGCCACCACCCGGTTGCGGGTGAAGAAGCTGAGGATGGAACGCATCTTCCCCCCGGCCCATTTCTGAAGAGAGTCGCCCATCAGGTTCATCCCGAAGATGAACATCCCCAGGCCGCCCAGCAGCGTGATGATCAGGATCGGGAGCCGGCCGGAATCGATCGAGAAGAGGGCGGGTTTCCCGGAGAGACCCTCGATCGAAGCCTGCACCTGGTAGGTCCCGCTCTTGCTTCCCAGGCGGTAGGAGATCGTGGCCACCCCGTCCGGATCGGTCCTGACCTCCACCATCTTGATACCCTCCGCCGGAATCTCCTCCCCGGTGACCAGGAAGGTGCTGGGGGTGGTCTTCTCCTTCTTCATCTTCGAAGGCTTGGCCGGGTCGGTGACGATCCAGAAGGTGACCGGCTCGTTGGGCTGGGGCTGTCCGTCACGGGTCACCAGCGCTTCCAGCTGCACCTCGTGTCCCACCATCTGGAAGTGGCCGGAACCCGATTTCACCGAGATGGACGGGCCGGCCGCGAAGAGGGGAGACAAAAAAGCCGTGCCCGTTAAAAGCAGCACGACCGCACTTATCAGACCGATCCGGGGAAGAAACGAATATCTCCGCATATCTGTCCTCCTTTATACAGTAGCGCCTGCGGCGCTAATGTAGATAATGAAGTGTTTATATAATGAATTGAGATTGATTATGATTATGATTATCGGGCAAGTATGAATCCAACGATTCAAGCCTACATATGAATTCGCATCGCTTGATTGAACCGTTAAAACAGGAACCGTATAGTACAATAATCCGTTTCTATGTTAAAGAAAAAAATAGTATCGAGGATTTAAAACAACCGTCATGATGGAATCTCGGGGTGAGCGGCATTCGGTTCGGCCGCCGGGTATTTTCCTCCACCACTCCAACACTCCATTACTCCATTATTCCATTCATACAACCTGCTCATCTTCCGATAATGACATCAAGGCAGTCTACCATAGGCCTTCCCCCCATGCCAGATTGGGATCGGCGTCCACGGTGAAGTCCCCTCCCCCGCCCTTTTCCAGGATACGGCAGCCCAGGCCGGCGATCATGGCGGCGTTATCGGAACAGAGTTCGGCGGAGGCGATCAGGACCCGGCAGGAACCCCGGGAGAAGGCTTCCGTGACCCGCCGGCGGAGAAGGGTGTTCCGGGCCACGCCGCCTCCCACGATGACGGTCCGGGCGGCTGCCGCTTTGGCGGCGGTGTCCAGTTTCGTCACCAGCACCTCCACTACCGCCTCCTGGAAGCCGGCCGCGATGTCGGCCGCGGGGATCTCTTGACCCGCCTTTTCCAGCCGTTCCAGAAGGTAGCGGACGGCGGTCTTGATCCCGCTGAAACTGAAGTCGAGGTCCCCGCTCTTCAACATCCCCCGGGGCAGCGGGAAACGGGTCGGATCACCCTCACGGGCGGCCTGCTCGATCGCCGGGCCGCCCGGGAACCCGATCCCGAGAAGACAGGCCACTTTGTCGAAGGCCTCCCCGGCGGCGTCATCCCGGGTCCCCCCCACGATCCGGGCATTCTCCGGGGAAAAAGCCTCGACCAGGAGGGTATGACCGCCGGAGACGATCAGGCCGACCAGCGGGAATTCGAAGACCCCTCCTTCGAGGAGAGGGGCGTAAAGATGGGCCTTGAGATGATTGACCCCGATCGGGGGGATACCCCAGCCATAGGCCAGCGCCTTGCCGAAGGAAGTCCCCACCAGCAGAGCCCCGATCAGCCCCGGCCCCCGGGTGAAGGCGACGGCGTCGATCGTCTCCCGGGAGGCATCCGCTTTTTTCATCGCCTCCTCCAGCAGCGGCGCCAGCACCCGCAGATGCTCCCGGCTCGCCACCTCCGGGACCACGCCCCCGAACTTCCGGTGCAGGTCGATCTGGGTGGCGACCAGGTTGGAGAGAATCCTCCGGCCGTCCTCCACCAGGGCGACCGAGGTCTCGTCGCAGGATGTCTCGATACCGAGAATTATCATTTAAACTGAGCCTTCGCTCCGCTGAGGCAACTTATTAACCACAGATGATTAAATATTACTTTTTATTCCTCCCCGCCCTCGGCCCCTTCTTTTTAACAGGACGATTTTTCGACAGAACGATTAGCCTCTACCTCGGCCCCTTTAAATGAACCCCGATTAAAGCTTCGGGGGAGGCCAGACGATCGAATGCGATTGAATGTGACTTGGGTTGCATGGCGATCAATTCTATCAGATCCGATGCGTCCATCAAAATCGATAAATATACGACTTTGCATCATTCTTTACATCTTTCTTTACCTATTTAAAAACTGTATGTACCATATATATCAGTTCTATATCCACGAGAGTAGGGAATGAAAAGAGGAAATCACCACCGGGTTTACCCCAGTGGGATTATCATTGATAACCAAATAATATATCTCCCCCCCTGTAAAGCGGAGTGATGGAAATATAGTATCGCGGAAGAGGTTGGAGATGCCAGGGTTCTTAATATCCGGCAAATGATCTCAACTTTACAGCACTACAATTCTGGTAATCCTGATTATCGCGGTGGGGCTGATGCTCAAATTGATTGTTAGCAATCTAAAAAAACAGCCTCCCCAGCAGCAGGATTGAATATATTTAAAACTAAACACCCATGAGATTTATTTCCGTGTGGTCTTTACTGATAAATGCAGGATAAAAATCGAGGAGGACGTTACATGAAAAGACTGAATCTGTTGGCGTGGATATCAGTGATGGCGCTGCTGGCAGGGAAGGCCGCCGGGGCGGAGGCGGGACTGCCGGTGACCAAAGTCACCGCCTTCATCTCCGGGGTGGCCTACTTCGAACATAACGGCACCGTGCGGGACGATGCCGACGTCACCCTCGATTTTAAGACCAAACAGATCAACGACATCCTGAAGTCGCTGGTCCTGATCGACCGGGACGGGGGAGAGATCGACGGCGTGACCTACGCCTCCCAGGAACCACTGGCCCGGGCGCTGAAGGATTTCGGCGTCGATATCTCCGGAGAACCGACCCTGGCCCAGCTTCTCAGCCAGCTCCGGGGGACCGAGGTCGTTGTCGAAGCGCCGGAAGAGATCCGAGGCAAGATACTGGGCGTCGAATACCGGACGGAACAGGTTCTCCCCGCCAACGTCATCATCAAACGGGAGATCCTGAATCTTCTTACCGCCGAGGGCGTCAAGACGGTCGCCCTGGACACGATCTCCACCCTCGTCCTCGCCGACGAGAAACTCAATTCCGAGCTGAACCGGGCGCTCGCCCTCCTGGTCGAAAACCGGGACACCAGCCGCAAGCCCATCCGGATCGGCTTCCGCGGGAAGGGGGAGCGGAAAGTGCGGCTCGGCTACA
This sequence comes from uncultured bacterium, assembly GCA_963822585.1. Lineage (GTDB taxonomy): Bacteria > Auribacterota > Erginobacteria > Erginobacterales > Erginobacteraceae > CAWGIE01. The sequence goes on along the minus strand of CAWGIE010000010.1, from coordinate 28,794 downwards.
TCACCGAAGCCCCGGTCTGGAAGACCAGCTACCGCCTGGTGCTGGGTGACGCCGCCGCGGAGACGGCCCTGCTGCAGGGATGGGCGATCGTGGAGAATACGAGCGACTTCGACTGGGAGAACGTCGAGCTGACATTCGTCTCCGGCCGACCGATCTCTTTCATCCAGGACCTCTACACCCCGCTTTACCTGCCCCGGCCCGTCGTCGAGCCCGAGCTCTATTCTTCTCTGCGTCCTCAGGTCTATGATGAGGGGATGGGCGCCGGTGAAGCGCAAAACCGTCCCGCCGCGGCGCCGATGATGCGGGGACGGGCGATGAGGATGGAGAAAGCGGCGGCGCCGAGCGCGGGTCTCATGGCCTACGAAGCGACGGAGATGGAGGAGGCGGCGGATTTGAGGGACCAGCTGGCGGCGGTTAAACCCGCCGCCGAGGGAGTGGCGGTCGGCGAACTTTTCTCCTACCGCGTCGCCACCCCGGTTACCCTCTCCCGGAACAAATCGGCCATGTTCCCGATCGTCAACCAGCCGATCGAGGCCAAACGGGTCAGCATCTACAACCGGGCGGTCCTCGCCTCCAATCCCCTGAACGGGGTCAGCCTCACCAACGATACCGGCTTAAGCCTGCTGGGGGGGCCCCTGACGGTCTTCGACGGGGGAACCTACGCCGGCGACGCGCAGATCGGCAACCTCTCGCCGGGGGACAAGCGGCTGCTCAGCTACGCGATCGACCTCAAGATGACGATCGACTCTTCGCGAACATCCTCCGACCGGATCGTGACCGTGAAGATCGTCCGCGGCGTCATGGAGGTCGGGCGGCGCTACCGATACCGGCAGGAATACACCCTTAAAAACAAGGCGGAGACGGAACGGACCGTTGTCATCGAGCATCCCCGCCGGGCGGACGGGAAGCTGATCCAGCCGGTCAAACCCCTGGAGCAGACAGATGATCTCTACCGGTTCGAGATCGGGGTGCCGGCCGGGGAGACCGGTACTTTCAAAGTGGTCGAGGAGAAGGACTCCTCCCGGACCGTCGCCATTCTGCCCTGCGCCGCCGGAGAACTCCTCGTGTACGCCCGCAACGGCGAGGTCCCCCAGAAAGTGCGCGACGCCCTGACGGAAGTGGTCGAGATGAAAAACACCCTCTCCCAGGCCGAGCGTGAACTCAACGACCTTGAGGCGGAGGCGAAGAGCCTGCGCGGCGAGCAGGATCCCGTCCGGAAGAACATGGGATCGGTCACCCGGGGCAGCCCGGCCTACAGCCGGTTCGAGAAGAAGCTCCTCGACCTGGAAACAAAGATCGAGGGTCTCCAGGAAAAACTCACCGCCCAGAAAAGCCGGGTCGAGAGCCTGACCAAGGAACTGGCCGACCATATCGGCAACCTGAATATAAATTAGCGCCTCCGGCGCTAATTTAGGTAATAACCTCCGTTTAAAATGAGATAAGATTGATCATGGTATTGGGACTATTTATCATCCAACGATTCACGCCATAACGATATTTTTACATCATCATTCAGATCAATTCATACAGAATTAGCATTATCAGGCTCCTCGGCCTTTTTCCCGAAGAGATAGCGAATGGACAAAGATGATGTCTCCCGGCACTGAAAGGGACCTCGGGGAACAACCTCTTGCCCGGATACTGGCGAAGCACGGTCTGAAGCCCCACGATCTGGTGGCCGCTTCCACGGAGCAGATCACGCATAAGATGGTCGCCCGGGCCGTGAAAGGAAGGCGGCTGACCGGTAAAATACAGATTAAGATCCGAAACGCCCTCAACGGCGCGGCAAAATCCGATTATTCAGTGAGCGATCTCTTCAACTACTAAACGCCGATACCGAGACCGTATCTCGTGCACTCCACAAACGTGATCTTCGACCTGGACGGGACGCTGCTCGATACCCTGGAGGATATCGCCGATTCATTGAATCGCGTGCTGGAGAGGAAAGGCCTCCCTCCCCATCCCGTGAAAGCGTACCGTTATTTTGTCGGCAGCGGCGCGGAAGAACTGGTCTATCGAACGCTCCCGCCCTCCCAGCGCTCCCGGACGGTTCTGCGGGAGTGCGTGGAAGCGTTTCGCCGGGAATACCGGAAGAGCTGGAACCGGAAGACCCGGCCCTACGACGGGATCCCGGAGCTGCTCGACGCCCTGGCCGAAAGAGGCATCGCGATGGCCATTCTCTCCAACAAGCCCCAGGAATTCGCCGAACTGAGTGTCCGGGAGTATTTCCCCGATCGGCATTTCGGCCTGGTGGCGGGAGAACGGGAAGGGGTCCCCGTCAAGCCCGACCCGGCGGGAGCGCTGGAGATCGCCCGGAACGCCGGGGTCGCGCCCGGGAAGTTCGTCTTCCTCGGCGACAGCGGCATCGACATGGAGACCGCCGTCGGAGCCGGAATGTTCCCCCTGGGCGCGCTCTGGGGCTTCCGGCCGGAGAAAGAGCTGCGGGAGCACGGCGCAGCCGACACGGTCAGCCGTCCGCGGGAGGTCATGGATTATTTCCTTGACTGATCTCCCTGTGGGACGAACCGGGGACAAAAAAGATCATTTTCGAATCAGTCCTGATATAATCGCTGCTCTCCCGCGAGAAATAAAGGTTCTCTACCATTTTGTGTGGGGAAATGACATTTTTCTTATTATATAACTCCAAAGAAAAAGTATCATGAAGACGTTATAAGCGAGACCACCCTCCCCCTGCCCCCCTCCCATCCAGGGAGGGGGAACCGGGCGAACCAATGCTCCTCCCCCCTTGATGGGGGGAGGTCGGGAGGGGGGTGATCAGTAGGAATCAAAATCAGCTATTACGGACTTACCCATGTCAAATGGAAGAAAACCGAAACAAAATCGGCAGTAATCAGGAAGGAGGAAAAGAGTGAGCAGGAGGATCGTTTTTATATTCGGGAGTCCCCGGGAGAAGGGCAACACCCGGGTTCTCATGGAGCGGGCGATGCTGACCGCCCAGACAGCCGGGGCGGAGGTCTCGGAGATCAACGCCGTCAAACTGGAGCACAAGGTACCGGGGTGCTCCGGCTGCCTCTGGTGCAAAAATGCCAAGGAGTTCCGGTGCGTGATCGGAGACGAGGTGGCCCGGGTGGTCAGACAGCTGCCTGAGTTCGACACCATCGTCTTCGCCACCCCGATTTACTGGCTGAGTTACAGCGCCCAGATCAAGATACTCCTCGACCGGATGTTCTGCCTGGTTCAATTCGTCGAGGACGGGATCAAGAGCCCCCTCTCCGGGAAGACCCTGGCCCTCCTTGCCTCCGGGGGAGGCACCCTGGCGGGCAACCTGGAGATCCTGGAGGAACAATTCCTCTCCACCGCCAAGATCGTCGGCGCCCATTATACGGGGCTGCTCATTCCCCTGGCGCCGGCGGAGCCGGGGGCGATCGCGCAGGACGCCGAGGCCATGAAAAAAGCGGCCGAGTTCGGACGGAGCCTGGCGATGGAAGACAGATGACCGGAGTATTGGAGTGGTGGAGTACTGGAGTAATGGACGGCCCCCGGTCCTTCATCACTCCATCACTCCACTACTCCATCACTCCATATTGATATTGCCATATGTGTATCTACCGGCACCTTTTTCAATTTCAACAACATGAACAACTTCGGAGGAGCCCGCCATGAACCCAGACATCTTCGAGGCAGTCATGCTCATCTGTTTCGGGTGCGCCTGGCCGATGTCGATCTATCGGACCTGGAAAACGAAATCGTCCCGCGGGAAGAGCCTCTTCTTTCTGGGCATCATCTTTATCGGCTATATCGCCGGGATCTGCTTCGAACTCTTCGGCGATCGCAACCTGGTGATCCTCCTCTACATCCTGAACGCCCTGATGGTATTGCTGGATCTGGTCCTTTCCGCAACCTACCGGAGAAGGGAGGCGGACGCCGCCGTGTCATGAGCCGCCGGCCTTCGCTTCTGAACGCGTTGGCGGGGGCGGTCCTTCTCTGCTCCGGCTGCGGGCCGGACCCGGACCGGATCGTCGGGGAAGGCATCGTCTGCGAGGAGAACGGCTTTATCCGCTATGGAGGAAAGGAGTACCGGTCGGCATTTACGCAGTACACCACCCGGGAAGGGAGACTCCGGCTCCGGGAGCGACACCACGACCGCCTCTTCCCCTTCGTAACTCACGACATCGCCCTGGCGACCGGCGATTTCAGCGATCCGGAGAAGGTGGCGATCACTTCCCAGGGCGGTGGCAATTTTTTCTGGCGGGCCCGGACGCGCCCCCGGGGGACGCTGATCTTTTTCCATGTCATTCCCGAGAACCGGATCGTTCTGAATTCACTTGAGGAGGCCGACGAGGGGGACGCCCTGATCCTGATGGGAAAGATTGACATCGGGAACACCATCACCGATACTGACGGCAATCAGATCGCGCTGGGACACGAAAACCATAAATTCATCTTCGTGACAACTCTGGGGGTTCGACCAGACCATGACCGTTAACTCGAAAGCCTCCGGCGGTGGCCGCCGGATTAGCCTCCTTCTTCTCTGTTGCTCCGCTCTGCTGGTAACGCACCCGGGATGCGGGAAAAAGCGGCTGCCGGCACCGGAGAATTTCACCATTGTCGAGCTGTCGCCGGGGGACGGGGAGCTGGCCGGGATACTGCGGACGGAGTGCCGCAAAGCCGGAAAGCTGAACCGGAAGCCATTCGTAGAATTCTACGCGGACTGGTGCGGAGCCAGCCGGCAGCTCCGGGCCAGCCTTGACGATCCGCTGATGGAAGAGGCCTTCAACGGCACCTACCTGATCTGGCTGAATGTCGATGATTGGAAGGAGAGACTGGCCGGAACCGGGATGGCGGTCGGGGTGATCCCGGTTTTCTACGCACTGGACGACGAGGGACGGCCGACCGGCCGAAAAATAGACGCGAACGCCTGGGGAGACAACGTCCCCGCCGTCATGGCTCCGGTGCTGAAAAATTTCTTCGATGGCACTCGGTAGATGAACGCATCGCTTTACTTAGCTCAAAGGAGTACTGGAGTATTGGAATAGTGGAGTAATGGAAACCGGCCCCCCATTACTCCATCATTCCATTATTCCAGCACTCCCTCTCGCTCACGAATAGAGCGACTGCCGAAAAATATAGTCAGGAGATAATAAACTCTGTCAATAAAGGAGCCTTCCATGGATACCAGAACAGGACAACAACAACGGCTGGCGGTGCTGATCGATGCCGACAACGCCTCCCCGGCCATCATCGCACCCCTGCTGGCGGAGACGGCCAAATACGGGGTGACTACGGTCAAGCGCATCTACGGGGACTGGACCTCGACCAATTTGAGCGGCTGGAAAAAAGTTCTGGCCAGTTTCGCCATCCATCCCATCCAGCAGTTTCGCCATACCATCGGCAAGAACGCGACCGACAGCGCGATGATCATCGACGCCATGGACCTGCTCTACACGAAACGGTTCGACGGGTTCTGCATCGTCTCCAGCGACAGTGACTTCACCCGGCTGGCCTCCCGGATCCGGGAAGAAGGGGCGCTGGTGTACGGTATCGGAGAAAGAAAAACCCCCGATTCGTTCGTGAGCGCGTGCGACAAATTCATCTACACCGACATCCTGAGAAGGGAGAAAGAACGGGAGGAAAGCCCCGCCAGAAAATCCCCCGGAGTGCGGAAGAAGAAAAGCGAGACCCCCCTCAAGAAGGATGCCAAGCTGATCTCCCTGCTCTCCGACGCCGTGGACGCGGTGGCTGATGACGATGGCTGGGCCCGGCTCGGGAGTGTCGGCTCCCAGATCTCGAATCAGTCTCCTTCGTTCGACTCCCGGAACTACGGCTACGCCAAATTAAGCTCCCTCATCCGGGCGATCGATCTTTTTGACGTTTCCTATCGCCAGGCAGGCCCCGACCCCAAGCAGAAGGCCGTCTACATCAAGCGAAAACAACCGGGTGGTGTTTCATGAGCTTCGCCGACGCAATTAACAAACTCAACAAACTGCGGGAAATGATAAAAAAATGTATCGCCGGCGCGGTCATCCTGGCCGCCTCCGCTTGTATTTTCTCTCCCCCTCTTTCCGCCGAAGGGGGACTCCAACCGATCCAGCTCCTGCAGCCCCGGATGGTAGGAGGCAAGCCCCTGCTGGAAGCGCTGAAGGAGCGACGGACCTCGCGCCAGTTCAGCGGCCGCAAACTCCCCGGTCAGATCCTGGCCGACCTGCTCTGGGCGGCTTTCGGGGTGAACCGTCCGGAGGCGGGAAAGCGCACCGCCCCCTCCGCCGTCAACTGGCAGGAGGTCGATATTTACGTCGCCCTGGAGGAGGGGCTTTTTCTCTACGACGCTCCGGCGAACCTGCTCAAACCGGTTCTGGGGGAAGATATCCGGGCCCTGACCGGCAACCAGGATTTCACGCGGGAGGCGCCGGTGAACCTGATCTACGTGGCCGATTTCACCCGCATGGGGAAAGCGAACGGGGAAATGAAAGATTTCTATTCCGCGGCGGATACCGGGTTCATCAGCCAGAACGTCTACCTGTTCTGCGCTTCCGAAGGACTGGCCACGGTGGTTTTAGGAAACGTGGACAAACCCGCCCTGGCCAAAAAAATGGGGCTGCGTCCCGATCAGCACGTCATCCTGACCCAGCCGGTGGGATATCCGAAAAAGTAGCCTCCCCGTCGATGGTTATACCCTGGTCGAAAAAAGGTTCCATTCTCAGCAAAACTAATTAAAACCACGAAGGACACGAAGGTCACGAAGATTTCATAAAAAGAAGTAAAATTTTCAGTTATTCTTCGTGTAGATGTATTCATTCATCGGGACATCGGGAGAGTTACACCAAATGAGAGTGATCGCTTTCAACGGCAGTCCCCGGAAAGACGGCAACACTTCCCTCCTCATTCAGCGCGTTTTCGTCGAGCTGGAGAAGGAAGGGATCGAGACGGAACTGGTGCCCCTGGCCGGGAAGAAGATCTCCGGCTGCCGGGCCTGCTTCAAATGCTTCCGGAATCGGGACCGCCGGTGCGCGGTGGGGAACGATGCGGCCAACAAATGCATCGAGAAGATGATCCTGGCCGACGGGATTATTCTCGGCTCACCCACCTACTTTGCCGACGTCAGCAGCCAGATAAAGGCCCTGATCGACCGGGCCGGGCTGGTGGCGAAGGCGAACGACGACATGCTCGCAAGAAAGGTCGGCGCGGCGGTGGTAGCCGTCCGGCGCGCGGGCAGTCTGCGTGTTTTCGATTCCATCAATAACTTTTTTTTGATCAGCCAGATGATCGTCCCCGGCTCCTGTTACTGGAACCTGGGGGTCGGGCTGGAAAAGGGCGACGTGAACGGAGATGAAGAAGGAATTCGGACCATGAAACTGCTGGGAATAAACATGGCCTGGCTCCTGAAAAAAGTGCGCTGAGTTACCCCTCGCCCGCCGGAAGGACGTACCGGACGCGCGGCGCCGCTGGTTGCCGGCAGCCCGGTCCGGAATAATCGGGTTCCCCCCTCCCCCGTGCCGTGAACAAAACAATATCCACAGTGCTGCTGGCCGTTTTCTCCGTACTGCTGGGGGCGGCGATCGGCGAGATCGTCCTCCGGCTGGCCGGTCCGGCGGGCCTGGTCGGCCTCAGCCATCAGCCCGGCATTTACGTCAAAAATGATCTGACCGGATACACGTACGCCCCCGGCAGCCGGGACCGGGTGGAGAGGAACTTCGAGATCGACAACCCGGTAATAATCAACTCGGCCGGGTTCCATGACCGGGAGAGGAATCCCGGGGGAGACCGCGACGCCTTCCGGATCGTGGCCGTGGGAGACTCGTTTACCGCCTGTCTGCATGTCCCCGTCCCGGACACCTGGACACAGATCCTGGAGAAGATGCTGCCTGCGGAGGGGGGAAACCCGGTGGAGATCATCAACCTCGGCCTGGACGGAACCGGGACCGACGTCCAGACACGCATCCTTTCTTCTTATCTGGCCGCGGGGGAGGCCGATCTCGTTCTTCTGGCTTTTCACGCTAACGACACGTTCGATACCGGGATGGCCAGAACTTTCCGGGAAGTATATGACGGATACGTCATTGCCTATCAGAATGAAAAACAAAGGGAACGGGTTACCGGCTACATCGATCGAAACAAACCGTCACCGCTGGCGAGGTTTCTTTTCGACCACCTCTTCCTTTTTCGGGCAATCGTGACCGCCACCGGCCGGCCGCTTCTGAAGAGCAACTTCGTTCATCCGGGCAGCGAATACTTTACCGGGCACCTGAGAACCCCCCCGGCGGACCGCCTGACCAGCGCCTTCGCCGACCTGGCCGCGTTGACCGCGGCCAGGAAAGTTCGGCTCGCTGTCGTTCCCCTCCCGGCTAAAAAAGGCCCGGATGTGAGCATGAACGCCTTGACCGAAAACCTGTCGCGGGAAATTCTTGAAAAAATCAGGATCCTCGATTTGCGACCGGGACTGAGGAAGCTGTTGGAGGAAAAAGATCTGGATTACCGGGAGATGTTCTGGGAATATGACGATCATCTGAACAAAACAGGGAATGATCTGGTCGCGGCCGCGCTGGCCGCCCTGTTGGAGGATGAATTGAACGGACCGCGCTCGGGGAGAGAGCGCGAACTATCAAAATAATGCCTTGTGAGGTTGATTTCGTATTTTTAAAATAATGACTGTGGGAGAGGCTTCCAGCCTCGATAATCGGCCCCGGATGGCCCCCCCCACGGTTGCGAAGCTAACTTGCTGTTCCGGAATTCCAATAATCATATTTTGCCTCCGGAAAAACAAGAATGTGCAAACATTCAACCGACAATGCGGGGATATTTTAAAGAAAATTCGTGTAATTCGCGTAATTCGTAGTTTTATTGAGTTGCCCGAGCGAAGCGAGGGCTAAGTTCCCGTTTCGGAATTTCAAAAGATAGGCACGACTATATAAAAATTCTTATTCCCACACTCTTCGTGGGAACGGAATCAGTTTGTTCTTCATATCTTCGCTACCACGCAGAGCGTGGGGGCGAGAAGATAATACTTGGTGTCTTAGTGCCTTGGTGGCATAGAGTTGCGAAGATAAGTTTTTGAATGCGATCCAATACATCCGGAAAGCCGAGTTGCTGGACCCGGTTTCCGATGGAACGGCCCCGCCGGAGTTCCTCGATTTTTATCGCCGGCGGCGAAAGACGGCCGAAAAAATTCTCCGGGGGCGGCGGGAGAACGCCCCCGATCTGGAAGGATTCACCCTCCGGGCGGGGATGATGCCCCCGGCCGGGGCCGTGATCGGGGAAGAGATCAGGGAATTCTGCCGCATCCCCTACCGAACCGTTGACGGCCCCATCCCCTCCTGCCCCGGGATAACGTTGAACTGGAAGGGCTGTCCGCCGCACTCACCTCCCGTATCGGAAACCCTCCGGCTGCTGGCGGGCGCCCGGAGTTTCCTGATCGTCCAGTTTGAAGGGAGCGAGGATTCCGGCCGGCAGGGGGATATCCATCCCTTTATCGCCCAAACGGCCGCCACCCTGGGAGAAGAGGGATTTTCAGTCATCGCGACTTACGCCTGCGGTCCCTGCCGGGTCTGCGCCCGGGGCTGCGGCCCGGGGACGGAGTGCCGGCAGCCGGGGAAGAGGCTCTTCGCCCTCGAGGCCTGCGGCTTCTGGGTCAACCGTCTCTGCCGGGAAGCCGCGGTCTTTCCCGTCTGCGGCGGTGGCCCCCGGCCGGTGCGGTGGATCCGGGACTGGGATCTTCCCGGGCAGGACACGCGGGCCGTCCGGTACACAACCGGGATACTTCTGGGAGAACCGTCATGAGAAAGATGACCGAATGGACCAACCGGAGGCTTTTGAAAGCAGCCATCCGGATTGAAAAGGATGGGCAGCTGGCCTATCTCTGCTTCGCCCGTTTTTTCTCCCGGCTGCCCGAGGTGGCCGCGTTCTGGCTCGCACTGTCCCGGGACGAGAAAAAGCATGCTGAAACTCTCACGGCGGTAATCAGGAAACTCTCCCCCGAACAGTGCTCGCGCCCGGCCGGGCGCGACCTGGCCCGGAAAATGGACCAAACCCGGCTCTTTTTGAAGAAAAATCCGGCCGAGGGGATAAAAAACCTGGATGAAGCGTTCGAATTTTCCCATGCCCTTGAATTCACCGAAGTCGTTCCCCTCTTCAGAATGATCGCCCAGAAGTTCATCACCGACCGGGAAGAGGTGAACGCCGTCCTGGACGAGCTTCAGGAACACCAGCGGAAGCTGATCGATTTCGACCAACGGTTCGGCGGACCCGAATGGCGGGAGGCGATTCCGGCGCGGGATAATTTCTGACCGCTTTTCCTCACCGGACCAGGTCGGAGACCGGGACCAGCTGAAGGTTGTCCGCGGCCAGGGTCGGGATCTCGCGGCTCAAGATCTCCAGGGTAAGCGGGCGGTCATGACCGATCGCGATCGCGGTCCCCCGTTTCAGCGCTTTTTTCTTCAGCAGGGCGAACTGGCGGGTGATGAACTCCTCGTTCATCTTATGATCCAGAAAGACGTCCCGGGAGGCGTGTTCCACGCCGGCGGCTTCCGCCGTCTCCCGGGTTACGGTATTTCCCACGGTCAGGCTGTCGACAAAGAAGAACCCTTTTTCCTTCACCTTCTCCATCAGGGACCGCATGGATTCCGTCTCGGTGGTGAACGCCGATCCCATGTGGTTGTTCACCCCGACGGCATGGGGAACGGTCCGGACATCCTCATCGAAAATACGGCCCATCTCGTCGGGCGCCAGCCCGCGGTCGATGCTGCCCGGCCCCAGGGGGAGGTCCGGATTCATCGCCTCCAGGGGGCAATGGAGTATCACCTCAAAGTCATGTTCGGCCCCCAGGCGATCGACCGTCTCGGAATACGCCAGCCGGGGGAGGACGGCGATCGTCAGGGGATAGTCGAGGGTGAAGAGCAGGTCCCGGTTCTTCAGCGAGTTGCCACAGTCATCGATAATGATGGCGATCCGGCCGGCAATCTCCCCCACCAACTCAACCCGGCAGGTCAGAGGGCCTTCCGTCGTGGCTGACACTTCCCACCCCTCCCCTCCGGGAGAAGGATACCGGCTGATCTCGAACCCGGTAAATTCGGCCATTGCCAGGGCGGCCTCCAGCCGGGGGCGGAGGCGGGGATAATAGGCGAGAGAGGAAAGGGGCAGCGTCCGGGTAATGATGAGCGACCCCGGAGGGGCCGGGGAAACCTCCTCCCGGGGGGGCCATTCTTCCCGGGGGGGGATAAAACCGTCCAGCACATCCGAGAGGACGGCATCCAGCCGGTCGCAGAATAATACTTCCGGGGAAATCGGCGGCGGAGTGAAGGCCACCGGGCCGGTCGGCGGCACGGAGGCACACCCGGCCCCCAGGCCAGAAATCAGAAGAATGAGAAGAATATATCCATTGTTCAGGCGACCGGGCATTCTTTGCCTATCATAGAACGTAGCCCGTCGCTTCGCTCCGGTCAACGTTCGGGGTAAAAGGTTGCGATCGCGCGGCTCGAATCAATTGCGGGGATAGGGTTGAGGGGACAAGCCGCACGCAACCGTACACCGTTCAACGTTTCGAGCTGCGCAACCGTTCACCGATCAACGTGAATTTCAACAATCTTGTTTTTCCGAAAGGGAAAAAAGAGAATCAACTCTCCACCGCGGTTTCCTCGTTAAACTGCTCCTGGATGAGTATCCCCTTCAATATGTCCACGGCGATGCTCAATTGGGGATCCAGGGATTCCTTTTTCCCCTCCTCGGCGGCGGGTTTGCTTTCGAACTCTTCCGGGAGATCGTTTCCCTCTTCCAGTTCCTCTTCCTGCTCCAGCGCCTCTCCCTTCTCCGGTCCTTTTTCCTGCTTCTCGATCTCCTCCAGCGCCTCGTATTTCTTCTTGAAGAAATCCTTCTTCTCCTCCAGCGTCATCTCCACGACGACATCGGGCTCGATTCCGTGATCCTGAATGGCCCGATGGGAGGCCGTATAATACCGCCCCGTGGTCAGGCGGAGGCCGGCATCATCGGGAAGAGGGAGAACACTCTGTACCGACCCCTTGCCAAAAGAAGTGTTGCCGACCAGAACGGCCCGGTAATTATCCCGCAGTGCTCCGGCAACGATCTCCGAGCCGCTGGCGCTGCCCTCGTTGATCAAGATCGCCATCGGGATATCCGGAAAGGTATCGCGGCCGGTGGCACGGGCTTCCATCTCCACCTCTTCGTCCCTCCCCCGGGTCTCGACAATGAGCTGTCCCTCTTTCAGGAACCGATCGGAGACGCCGATGGCCGCGGTCAGAAGACCGCCTGGATTCCAGCGCAGATCAAGCACCAGCGCCTTCATCTCCTCACCCTTCAATTTCTCCAGGGCTTGATTGAACTCATCTATCGTGTTTTCCTGGAACTGGGCCAGGCGGATATATCCGATCTTGTCGTCAAGCATCCGGGCTTCCTTGACGCTGTCGATCTTGATGATCGCGCGCTCGAGAGTGAAATCGAGAAATTCCTTTTCGCCCGTGCGCATGACGGTGATATCGACCGTCGTCCCGGGTTTCCCCCGGAGCTTCTTCACCGCGTCCAGCAAGGTGATGTCCTTGGTGGTCTCCCCTTCGATCTTGATGATTTTATCTCCCGGGTGGAGGCCGGCCCGGCTGGCCGGGGTATCCTCGATCGGGGTGATGACGGTGAGGATGCCGTCGCGGAGAGTAATCTCTATTCCCACGCCCCCGAACTCGCCCTTGGTCTCGACCTGCATCTCCTTGTAGACATCGGGTTCCATGAACTGGCTGTAATCGTCCAGGGACTTCATCATCCCCTGGAGCGCTCCGTAAATGAGCTTCTGCCGGTCCACTTTCTCCACGTATTTCTGGTTCACTATCTCCATCACCCGGGTAAAGAGATCGAGATTTTCATACACACTCCTGACCGGAGCCTCCTCCACCTTCTCGGGAGGAGTGGTCCCGCCTTCTTCGGCGGCGATTAAACGAACCGGTCCGGAACAGACCGACAACATAACCAGAAGCAACAAATATCTTCGGAACAAAAGCATGAGAATCCTCCTCTTTAAATTAGCGCCGGGGGCGCTAATTCAGTGAATTTTTACGAAGTAAAAATTTTATCCCGGAAAAAATCGATCGTCAGCTTGAGGCCGTCCTCAAGTTCCACCTGGGGTTCCCAGCCCAGGATTTTCTTCGCCTTGGCTATATTCGGCTGCCGAATCTTGGGGTCGTCCACCGGGAGCGGGCGATACTCGATCCGGCTGGAGCTGCCGGTGAGTCGGATAATCAGTTCGGCGAACTGGCCGACCGTCATCTCGCGGGGGTTGCCGATATTGACCGGCTCGGTCTCCGAAGACGTGGCCAGGCGGAAGATGCCGTCGATCAGATCGGCCACGTAGCAGAAGCTCCGGGTCTGGGAACCGTCTCCGAAGACGGTCAGGGGCTCCCCGGCCAGCGCCTGGCAGATGAACGCCGGGACCACGCGCCCGTCATGGGCCCTCATCCGGGGGCCGTACGTATTGAATATCCGGACGATCCTGGTATCGACCCCGTGATACCGATGATAGGCCATGGTCAGGGCCTCGGCAAACCGTTTGGCTTCGTCATACACGCCCCGAGGACCGATCGGGTTGACATTCCCCCAGTAATCTTCCTTCTGGGGATGGATGAGAGGATCCCCGTAGACCTCGGACGTCGAGGCCAAAAGAAAGGTGGCTCCTTTGGCCTTGGCCAGCCCCAGCGTCTTATGGGTCCCCAGAGAACCGACCTTGAGTGTCTGGATGGGCAGTTCCAGATAATCGATGGGGCTGGCGGGGGAGGCGAAATGGAATATGAAATCCAGCGGCCCGGGCAGGCAGATATACTCGGTGACATCCTGCTTGATGAACGTGAAATCCTCGATCCCCGCCAGGTGTTCGATATTCTGGACCGAACCGGTGATCAGGTTATCCATGCAGACTACCTGAAGATCCCGCTCGAGGAGAAATTCGCAGAGATGGGAACCGAGAAACCCAGCCCCGCCCGTTACCAGCGCTCTTTCCTTCATATGATTTTTCCTCCGGAAAAATTATAGTATATCCTTTTCCCGGAATAAAACAACCACGCATGCAATAAAAAAGAGGCCGGAGTCCGCAAAGGACTCCGGCCTCCCTTTTGAATCCGCATGATCAGGACCGACGAATACTACATGGTCAACGCCATAATGGCCTTCTGGGCATGGAGGCGGTTTTCCGCCTCGTCGTTGACGATGGAAATCGCCGGGTCGTCGATCAGGGCGTCCGTGACCTCCTTGTTCCGCTTGGCCGGAAGGCAGTGCATATATACCGCCTGCGGGTTGGCCCTCTCGAAATGCTTGTGGGAGATACACCAGTCCTCGGCGTACTTCGGCCCCTTCTCCGCGTGAACATCGGGTTTGCGAGCCCAGCTCTTGCAATAGATCACATCGGCCCCCTCGGCCGCCTTCCAGATGTCATTCTCCACCGTTATCGATCCTCCCGAAGCCTGCGCGGCATTCTGGGCGAACTCCAGGTATTCGGGATCGATGTCGTAGCACCCTTCCTCCGGGGGGTAGGCGAGCGTGATATTCATGCCCAGGATCCCCCCGGCCACCACCATCGTCTGCGGGACGCCGGCCGACTTGGCCCGATCATCATAAGCCCATCCCATCACCACTTTCTTCTTCTTGTAGTCAGCGCCGAATTTCTCGATCATGGTCTGGATATCCCCCATGATCTGGCAGGGGTGTTCCTTGTCGTCCAGCATATTGATGACCGGGATGCGGGCGGTCTCCGCCAGGCCCCGCAACACGGCGCGGGCGTCTCCGTACTCGTAGGTCTCGGCGCCCATCTGGGTTTTCAGGTTATAGAGCCGGATGGCGAAGCCGTCCAGAAAGCGGGAGATCATCTCTCCGGTGTCCTTCCAGCTTTCCTTGTTTTTTAATTGCAATTCATCCGGGTTATATACCTGGCCGACACCGCCCAGCTGGGCAATGCCGGTGGAAAAAGAAAGGCGGGTCCGGGTGGAAGGCGACGCGAAGAGCATCCCCAGGGCCTTCCCCTTTAACAGCTCATGGGGCTGACCGATGGCGTTCTGCGTCTTTAAGAGCGCGGCCACCGCCAGGATGCTCTCCAGCTCCTCCCTGCTGTAATCCATTAAACTGATAAAATCTTTTCCCTTCATTCTGCGGGTAATCATTAACAACCTCCTTAGGCTTATGTTTGAGGTTCCGCTTATACGCCTTTACCCCGTTCAAGGTCAATAAAAATTATAACAACACTCTTCATCGGATCGGAGTCATTCCGCTTTGCCGTCCGTCTAACAGTTCCCTCCGTCGGGACCGCACAAGACTCTCGCCCGCAAGCGGGTGCGCACTGCCGGGCCCATAAACAGAGAAGCCCCCCGATCTTAGCGGGGGGCCTCCCTTTGAACCCTTCAGCGAAAGGATTATCCGTCCGCCGAAGTTTTACACAACACATTGAGATTGCCGTTTAATCGTGATTCATTGAGCTCAGCATTTGTTGAACACAATTGGATGTCCTCGCTTAAAAACAGCGGCAAAGCCGCTGTTTTTAAAAACTGTAGATCAGCTTCAGCCAGCTCATGGTCCCCTCGGGCCGGTTCTCGGAGAGGGTCTCGAACTGGACCTTGGCCACCAGGTGGAGTTGCTGGTTCACGCTGTACATGGCCGAGGGACCGATCGCCAGGACCTGCTGTTTCGAGTCGGGGACATTGTTCCCGTCCTGCTCGTCGTCCTGGAGACCTTTCAGATAATACCCGCAGACGCCGAGCCGGAAGTTAGGAACGATCGCGTAGCCGACGTTGTAGTCCATGTGGAACTGCTGGCCGGTCAGGTAATCCTCCGTCTGTCCGCCCATGGTCATGTAGTCGGTGTTTTTGGTGTGAAAGTCGTACATCAGCTTGACGCTGGCCGAGAAACCGGACGGGCAGATAACGCTCACGGCTACCGCCGGCTCGAAGGTCCAGTGGTTGGAACCGATATTGACCGCGTAATCCTTGTTGTACTGCCCGGTGGGGGTGATGATATCGAGTCCGGCCACGCAGTGGAGAAGCTCCGAGTGCCAGCCGAGCAGGAAGGGCGAGATATAGATATCGCCCAGGCTGGCCCGGGACTCGTCGAACATCTTGAATCCCCCGATTTCATACTTCATGTCCTTATAGACCAGCGGCACCACCACGTGCCACCCCAGGTTCGCACCCAGAATCTGGATATCGGAGACGTAAATTCCCCGGAGCACTTCCGCCGCCACATTGGCCTTGAAATCCCCCGGTAACTTATCCCCGTTGTTGTCTTTCAGTTCATCCGCGTAGTAGTAAGCCAGATAGTTGATGTAATGGAATCCGGGGGGCGGGAAGGCGCCGGCAAAAAAGTCCTCGGTTCCCAGGATAGCCGATGAATCCCCCGCGAAAATCTGCGCCGGTAAACCCATCAGCACTATAATCGCGGTAAGTATCACTGTCTTTCTCATTACTCTTACTCCTTTATGCAACCACGAAGGGCACGAAGAGGTATCGGAGACTACCCGACCTTCCGGTCATTATATACCGATCTCAGTACTCTTCGTGCCCTTCGTGTCCTTCGTGGTTTTATAACCGGTTAGAACTTGGCCATGACCTGCCAGCGGAGGAAGAAGCCGTTGTCATCCCCGGAGTAGAAGTTCCCGGGCATGAAATATTCCCCCCAGAGATGGGCGTCCAGCCAGTCGTTGAATTGGTACTTGAGGATGGCCTGGGGGTTCTGGCCCCGGTCCTTGCCGGTCCCGAAGACGCCGGTTCCCGAGCCGGATTCGTTGGCCCGCAGGTACTGGTAGACCAGATCGAAGGTCATCTTTTCCATGGGGCTGAGGGAGAATTTGGCCCGGTAGATCTGCATGTTGGTCCAGTAGGCGACGTCCTTCTCGGGGACCTGCGAGTAGATGTAAAGCTCGCTCCACTTGGGCCAGCGGGCCAGGATCGGGTCCCAGCCGCCGTAATGCTGATCGTTCGGGTTGTCGCCGGAGAGGTACACGTACTCCAGGGTCAGATTCGGCTTCATGCAGAGATCGGTCAGCGTGTAGGTGCCGTGCGCGTAGCCGCCGAAGGCGGTCATCGAGTGTCCGCCGTATTCACCCAACTGCAGGGCCATCTCGCCGGCGTAGGTGATCTGGTCGTTGGCCGGTCCGGAGAGGCGTCCCCCGATCACGTTGACCGTGTTGTCCGGCCACTTCATCGGATCGGTTTCGCTGGTCAGCCCTCTTTTCAGGAGATAATAGCCCTCGAGCTTCTGCTTCTCGATCAGGCTCTGGTTGGTCAGGTAGGCGCCGAAAACACCGATCGTCTGGCTGTCCAGCCGCCCGGGGGGGTCGCCCGCCCCGAGAGCATCTTCGTTCTTGTTGATGGCGAACCACTGCTTGCCGGTGTTCCAGATGGCCAGGAAGTCGACCTTGGTCTGATCCAGGTCCAGCGTCAGCTTCCCGCCGTCGGAGAAAATGGTCCGGGAGCCGTCCAGCGGCGTCCCTTCCAGAAGGATGAACCCCTCACCGTAGATGATATCCTGACGGCCGACCTTGAGGGACAGGGGAACATCCTCAAACCCCTTCAGGTTCAGGTAGGCATTGTCGAGAATGATCTCGTCACGGAGAGGGTGGACGCGGTTTTCCGGCTTGGCGTAGTAGCGCCATTCGTTGGTGAACCGGGTATAGGCCGTGATTCGCTCGTCCGGCACCGCCTGGAAAAAAAGCCGACTCCGGAGCCGGAAATAGTTCTGCTGATCGCTGTCGTTATCGGAATTCCAGGTGATGATGTTGTTGAACCCTTCTTCCCGGGCCCTGATGTCCCCCCCCATGCTGAACCAGTCCGACTTGATCACGTCCGTCTCCAAAAACCCCGCGTAAAGCGGGGTGGCGGCAAACGCCAGCACCGTCAGAATCAAGATACTCCTCTTCTTCATCTCAACCTCCTTGTTGCGCTGATTGCATCTATACCAGAAATGACGCCCCCCTCCGGGGAGGGCGTGCATAGAGCTTGTACCGGTTATTTCTCCTCCCGGAAGCAGTAATCGACGTGTTCCGTGGGCATCGGCCGGGTCAGGAGCGAGACGACGATCGTGACGATGACGGCCAGCGGGAAGGCGACGAAGAGAGGATCGACCTGGTCCCAGAGGATCTTCCAGGTTTTGGCGTTGTCGAGGAGCGACACCTTCCCGAAGAAGGCCTCCGCCAGCAGGGCCGGCATCTTCCCCTTGATCTTGAGGATGAACCCCAGCCAGAAAACACTGGTGCAGAAACCGACCAGCATCCCGGCGATCGCCCCGGCGCGGGTGATCCTCCGGGTAAAGAGGCCGCCGAAATACATGGGAAGAAAAGTGGATGCGCAGAGTCCGAAGAAGATGGCCGTCCCTCGGGCGATGATGGACATCCCCTGCTTGCCGTAGGTTTTCTGCAGCCAGTAGCCGAGAAAAACACTGACGAGAATGGCCAAAACTATCCCGATCCGGGTCACTCCGGTCGAACTCGTTGTGTGCTTCCCTCCCCGCAGTCCCTTCTCATAAAAATCACGGCCGATCGAGGTCCCCATGGCGTGAAACTGCGAGCTGATGGTGGACATGGCGGCGGCCAGAAGCGTGAGCAGGAAAAGGAGGCCGAACCAGTGAGGGGTGGCATGGAGGACATACTGAGGGATAATCTTGGCCACGTCCATCCCGGCGGCAAAAAGGGCAATCGTTCCCTTTTTGGTGGTTTCCACCATTATCCCCTTCTCCGGATCGGGCTGCGGAGCCAGCTCCTTGAGAACCGGCGGCGCGGCCTTGGAGACCGGCACCCCGTCCTCCCCCACCGTGGTGGTGGTCACGATCGCGAAATCGAGATTATCGATGTTCTTATTGAAATAGACATTGGAGAGAGAGCCGACCACAAAGGCAACCCCGGTCATGGCCAGGACAAAGATCCCCCCGACCAGGACCGCCCGGTTCAGCTCCCGCTTGCTCCGGACCGTCATGTAGCGGACGGCCAGCTGGGGCATGGCGAGAACCCCGATGCCGACCCCCATAATGACGGTCGAGACCAGTATCCACCAGTAGGTGGAGCCGAAGGCGGGCATCGCCGTCCACCCCTGGTGTCCGTTCTTGCCGAATATCTTGGTGGCGATCGGCGCCATCGCGGTCAGCTGCCGATGCGACTCCGTCACCCCTCCCAGTTTAACGTAGGTGAAGATCAGGAGAAAAATCATCCCGATCAGCATAATGCTGCCCTGAAATGCATCGGTGAACATGACCCCTTTCAGGCCGCCCATGATCACGTAGATGGCGACGATGGTGGAGAAGCCGAAGAGAGCAACTTCATAATTAATACCGAATTTCGCCTGGATAAACATGGCCGCCCCGATCAGGACCGCGGCGGTATAGAGGGGCATGAAGAAGAAGATGACCAGGCCGGAAAATCCCTGGATGAACCGGGACTTGAACCGGAGGCCCATCAACTCGGGAAAAGTATGGGCGTCGAGATGATGACCCATCCGGCGGGTCCTGCCCCCGAAGACGACAAAAGCGATGAAAATCCCGACGAAGATGTTGAGGAAGGTGAGCCAGAGCAAACCCATGCCGAAGACACCGGCGGCGCCCCCGAAGCCGACGATGGCCGAGGTGCTGATGAAGGTGGCCCCGTAACTCATCGCCATCACGTAAGGATGAACGGAACGCCCGGCAACCATGTAATCGAGATCGGTCTTCGTTCCCTGGTATCCTTTCCAGGCGAGATAGGCGATGATGCAAAAATATGCCAGTACGATCAGGTAAGTAGCAAACATGAGAAGCGCGCCTCCTTTACAGTTCTTGCTCCAGTTCTTTCTCCTCTTTTAACCAGGTCTTGTCCTCCGTCTTCACTTCCTCCCCCCCTTTATTCCAGCAGACCAGCCCATAAATAACGCAGAGGATGGTGCTGAGAATGCAGAGGAGATAGGCCAGTCCGATTGATGTTGATTCGATGCCGAACATGGATTTCCTCCTTTTTACATGAGCGACCTTCGGTCGCTGATGTAGTGAATTTTCACTTTATGAACCGGAACAGATTGATGACGATTAAAACTAATTTGCAATCAATTACTCAAACTGTAACGGCAAGCCATTACTATAATAAAGAGAAGATAAAGCGGGGGGACAAAAGTATTTTATCCCGCGATTTCTGTCAACAAAAAATATAGCGATTTCCTCCCCCTCCCGGGGGGATAGATAACGGCTTTTATTTTCTGTAACTATTTACAGATCAAATCATCCCGCTCCGGATCCGTTAAACCACTATTCGCCCCCCGGTTCCGGACGTGCGACTCAGAGATAGTACAGATCATTTTCGTCCAGCAACTCGATGCCGGCAGCGGTCAGAATCCGGGCGGCGGAAGACGGATCCTTGACCTGGACAACAAAGACCCCCGTCTCCCCGCTCCGGAGGACAAAACCGTAGGCGTCATCGACGTTAATACCATGCTCGGTCAGAGTCTTCGCTATCGTGAGCAGCCCCCCCGGCCGGTCGGCAACCTTCATCGCCACTACCTCCTTCAGGGCGGCCGCCAGCCCGTGTTCGGTGAGAATATCGCAGGCTTTTCCCGGGTCGTTGACCAGCAGTTTGAGGACACCTGAATCACCGCTGTCGGCGAGGGTGATCGCCCGGATATTGATGCCCCGGTCGGCCAGAATGGTGGTGATCTTCTCCAGCTTTCCCGGCTTGTTCTCCAGAAAGACGGAAACCTGATGCGGCATAAGATGCTCCTTAAAAATGGAATAATGGAGTGATGGAGTACTGGAATAATGGAAGAATCCCCTTCCCCAACACTCCAGCACTCCAATACTCCAACACTCCGGTTTCTGTTTTTAAATTTCTCGGTTGTCGATCACCCGCTTGGCTTTCCCCGTGCTGGGGGGAAGCGCCCCCGGCTCCATCAGTTCCACCTCGGTCGTGATCAGGATCTCCTCCTTGAGGGCATGCTCGATCTTCTTCTTGAGCTGGCGCAACTCCCCCACCTCTCCGTGGAACATCTTCCCGTATATCTCCACCCGCACCGTCATCCGGTCCAGGCTCTCCACCCGGTCAAGGACGATCTGATAATTCGTCCCCACTTCGGGGATCTTCATCAGCTCATGCTCGATCTGGCTGGGGAAGACGTTCACCCCCCGGACAATGAGCATATCGTCGGTCCTGCCCACGATCCGGGAGAGCCGCCGGAAGGAGCGGCCGCAGGGGCAGCCGGTCTCCGGGTAGAGGAAGGCCAGGTCCCGGCTCCGGTACCGGATCAGCGGCATGGCCTCCCGGTTAAGGGTCGTAAAAACGACTTCGCCCTTCTCGCCGGGGGGGAGCGGCGCGCCGGTATCGGGATCGATCACCTCCACGATATAATTATCTTCCCAGACGTGCATCCCGTCGCTCCGGCCGCATTCGAAGGCCACCCCGGGGCCGTTCATCTCCGAGAGGCCGTAGCAGTTCAGGGCGCGGACCCGGTAGATTTCCTCCAGCTTGCTCCGGGTCGCCTCCGAGTAGGGCTCCGCCCCGAAGATGAGCGTCCGGAGACTGAAATCGTCCGGCCCCAGGCCCATGTCCCGGATAACGTCGCTGACGTGCAGGGCATAGCTGGGGGTGATGTGTATGACGGTGGTCCCGAAATCCCGGAAGAACTGGATCTGGCGGGGCGTGTTCCCTCCGCCGATCGGGATCACCATCATCCCCAGGCGTTCCGCGCCGTAGTGTAGCCCGAGACCGCCGGTAAAGAGGCCGTAACTCATCATATTCTGAAAAACGTCCGCCCGGGTGGCGCCGGCCATCACCAGGCACCTGGTGACCAGGTCCGTCCACCGGTCGAGATCGTGGGCGGTATGATAGACCACCGTCGATTGCCCGGTCGTCCCCGACGACGCATGCATCCGGACGATCGCCTCTTCGTCCACGGCCAAAAAGCCGCGCGGGTAGCCGGATCGCAGGTCATTCTTGGAGGTCAAGGGGAACCGGCGCAGGTCGTCCATGGTCCGGATATCGTCCGCTCCGATCCCCGCCGCCCGGAAGACCCGCCGGTAAAATGCGGAGTTCCCCGCCCGGGCCACCGACTCCCGCAGACGCCGGAGCTGGAGCACCTCCAGCTCTTCCCGGTCCAGTGTTTCTATATCTTCGTTCCAGTACCTCATAATAAATCAGTTCCCTTCGGTCGCTAATTTATGCAGGATCGTCCTTTCGCTTCGCTTCCCTTCGGCAAGCTCAGGGTCTGCGACAGGACTTGTAGGATCAGAATGCCTGCGGCATTCTTTGTAGGAATTGTAGGATCGCTCCGCTTGCGGGCTAGCAAGCCGTGCCGTAGGCACGGCGATACTACATTTACTACATCTCCTACAAGTCCTTCACGGGGTGAAGGACGATACTACAGGCTGTACACCTCTTCCGCCTTCAGTATCGTCACCCCCGCTTCTCCCAGTACTTCGGTAGCCCGGTCCAGATCCTCCACCCGCAGAACCACCGCCGCGTTGCCGCCTTTCTTCTCCACGAAGGCGTACATGTATTCCACGTTGATCGCCGCCCCGTTCAGGACTCCCAGGACGTCGGCCAGACCGCCCGGACGGTCGGGGACTTCCACCGCCAGCACGTCGGTTTCCGCCACCGAGTATCCTTTCTCCTTCAAGGACCGCAAGGCTTCGTCGGGATCATTCACAATCATCCGCAGGATGCCGAAATCAGTCGTGTCCGCCAGGGAGAGGGCCCGGATATTGATCCCCTTCTCTTTCATCGCCGCGGTCAGCTCCCAGAGCCGGCCGGCCTTGTTTTCCAGAAAAACCGATATCTGTTTCACCTTCATAAAATTTTCCTCCGAAAATTGATAATTATACCCTCTCGAAAATTGTAGCATTTTGAAAATACATCAATTAAACCACGAAGGACACGAAGGTCACGAAGATATAGATAGAATGAGATAGCACACCAGGTTTTATTTATTCCTCAACTATTCTTCGTGTTCTTCGTGAACTTCGTGGTGAATTACTTCGTTGTTTCAGAAAAGATCCCCACACCATTTCGAGTCCGGTAAAGCTGCAGATTCTATTTTGCCCGCTTGTCGATCACCCGCTTGGCTTTTCCCATGCTCCTCTCGATAGTTTTCGGCTCCACCAGCTTCACCTCGACAACCAGGGCGAGGACGCTTTCGATCTCCTTCTTGATTCGGTTCCGCAGGTCCTGGAGTTTCTTGATCTCGTCGGAGAAAACGTGCTCATCCACCTCTACCTGGACCTCCAGGGTGTCCAGACCCTTCACCCGGTCCACCACCAGCTGATAATGGGGCTGCGCCCCCTCGACGGCGAGAAGCACCGATTCGATCTGGGACGGGAAGACGTTGATCCCGCGGATAATCAGCATGTCGTCCGTGCGTCCCTTCACCTTGCTGATCCGGGGCAGCGTCCGTCCGCACTCGCATTTATCGTACGCGATCGAGACGATGTCCCCCGTCCGGTAGCGGATGAGAGGGATGGCTTCCTTGGTCAGGGTGGTGATCACCAGCTCGCCGTCCTCCCCCTCCGCGACGTTCTTCCCGGTTTCGGGATCGATGACCTCGGGGAGAAAGACGTCACAAAAGATATGGAGCCCCCTCTTGTGAGAGCACTCCTGGGCCACTCCGGGCCCGATGATCTCCGAGAGACCGTAGATATCGAGGGCGGTCATCTCCCAGGCGTCCTCGATCTCGCGCCGCAGGTTGTCGGTCCAGGGCTCGGCCCCGAGAACGCCGATCCGGATCGATGATTTGCGGGGATCATAGCCCATCTCCCGGGCCTCCTCGGCCATGAAGAGAGCGTAGCTGGGGGTACAGGTGATGACGGTACTTTCGAAGTCGTGCATCAGCTTCAGCTGGCGCTTGGTGCCTCCGGAGGAGATCGGGATCACGCTCGCGCCCAGTTCCAGCGCTCCGTAATGCACGCCCAGGCCGCCGGTGAAGAGACCGTACCCGTAAGCGTTCTGAATGATGTCCTCGGCGGTGGCGCCGGCGATCGAGAGCGCCCGCGCCATCACCTTCGACCAGAGTTTGACGTCGTTCCTGGTATAGGCGACCACGGTCGGGTTCCCGGTGGTGCCGCTGGAGGCGTGGATCTCCACCACCTCTTTCATGGGGACGCAGAACATCCGGAACGGGTAATGATCGCGCAGGTCCGTTTTCCGGGTAAAGGGGAGCCGGGAGAGATCGGAGAGGTTTCGGAGGTCGGCGACGGAGACGTTCGCGTCGGCGAATTTTTCCCGGTAAAAAGGCGAGCGCTCGGCCACGTATTCCACCAGTCTCCGCAGCCGGCCCAGCTGGAGTTCCTCCATCTCTTCCGGAGACATACATTCAAATTCTTCATGCAAGATGGTCATCGGCATAACTCCTTCAAAATCCGTGAAACCGGTGAGTTGTTTGATCGATTGATTTGGATTTGCCTTTTACACTGTCCGGTATGTCCGGACCGCGATCACTCTGATCCCCGTCCGGCCCGAAACACCTTCCAGTTGATTTCCCGAAACTCTTCCTTTACCAACCGCTGCAGCGTCTTCTTCCAGAGCGCGGGCTCGAACTCCAGGTAACGGGAAAGCATCCCCAGAAGGAAGACGTTGGCAACCCGGGCGCTTCCGAACCGGGCAAGGACCTCATCCCCGCCGACGGCCGACACCCGGTAGCCTCCGGAACGGAGCACCGCCTCTATATCCCGGGGATATTCCGCCCGGCCGGCGACGACCGAGGCCGGGAGGATGTTCTTCTTCTGCAGGATGACCCGGGCCTTCTTCCTGAGCAGATCCCGGTATCTGAGAGCTTTCAGTTCTTCCAGCGCCACCATGAAATCGGCCGTCCCGGATGGGGTCAGGGGGGAATAAACCTGTTCCCCGAAACGGACCTGGGCCAGAACGCTCCCCCCCGCTGGGCCATCCCGTGAACCTCGCTGCTCTTCACGTCCCGCCCGGCGGCGGCGGCCACGTCGGAGAGCAGACGCGCGGCCAGGAGCACCCCCTGGCCGCCGACACCGGCCAGGATCACACTGGTAATGCTGTCGGATTTAGCGGACATATTTTGTCGCAGTTACCATTCTCTGTATTTCAGTAATCAGTAATCGGTAATCGGTGATCAGTGAGCAATGCTGCGCCTGATTTACTGATCACTGATTACCGGCTCCTGATTACTGATTACTGATTACTGATTACTGATTACTGATTACCGGCTCCTGATTACTGATCACTGATTACCGATTACCGCTTACTGTATGATCGCGGAGACCGGGCAGATCTTCGCGCAGATCCCGCAGCCGGCGCAGATGCTTTCATCTATCACCACCCTCCCCTCCCGGTCCGGATAGAGCGCTGGACAGCCGGTCTGCAGGCAGCGGCCGCAGGCGACGCAGAGAGCCGTTTCCACCCGGAAGGATTTTCCCCTTTTCACCCCCTTGAGCAGGACGCACGGTGTCTTCGTGATCAGGACCGACGGCTCGCCGAGGTCAAGCGATTCCTGCAAAAAGGCTTCTATCCCTTCCGGATCGTAGGCGGAGAGTGTCTTCACCCGTCGCACCCCCACCCCCCGGCAGACCTCTTCCAGCCGAACGGGCCGCGCAGGCTCGCCCATCAGGGTGCGGCCGGTGCCCGGGTGGTCCTGGTGCCCGGTCATGGCGGTGGTCCGGTTGTCGAGGATGATCACCACGCCCCCGTTGCCGTTATAGACGATGTCCAGCAGGCCGGTGATGCCGGAATGGAGGAAGGTGGAATCGCCGATCACCGCCACCACTTTCCGGCCCTCGCCGGGAGGCAATACCCGCCGGTAACCCTCCGACTGCCCCACCCCGGCGCCCATGCAGAGGCAGGTGTCGAGGGCGTTGAGGGGAGGCAGAGTTCCCAGGGTATAGCACCCGATATCCCCGGTGGCGAAAAGCCCCAGTTTCTTGATCACCCAGAAGACGCCGCGATGGGGACAGCCGGCGCACATCACCGGGGGGCGCCCGGGAAGGTCCTGCTTGGGCGGGACCGGATGGGGAGCGTCCTTGAGCAGGCTCCGGACCCGGTCGGGATTCAGCTCGCCCAAACGGTACGCCGGCGCCGCCGAACGGACCTTCACCCCCAGGGCCCGGATCTCCGTGGTCAGGAAGGGATCGAGCTCTTCCACGACAAAAAGTTTGCCCGCCCGGCGGGAAAACTTTTTGATCAGACCTTCCGGCAATGGATAGACCATCCCCAGCTTCAGGTAGGAAGCGAGGGGAGCGACCTCCCGGCAGTACTGGTAAGCGATGCCGGAGGTGATGATCTTCAAGGCCGCCTTCCCCTGCTCCACCCGGTTGCAGGGGGCGGTTTCCGCGTACCGGGCCACCTCCCCGATCCTCTTTTCCAGCACCCGGTGCCGGACCGCGGCATAGGCCGGGATCATGACCTGCCGGTCCGGCTCCCGGACGAGGCGCGTCGCCGGCGGACGGTGGCGGCGATCCCGGCCGACCGGCGCGCGGGAATGAGAGACCCGGGTGGTCAGCCGGAGGAGTACCGGGAGAGCGAATTTCTCGCTGATCAGGAAGGCCAGCTTCGCCATTTCTCGGGCTTCCTCGCTGTCGGCCGGCTCCAGCAGGGGAAGCTTGGCCGCGCGGGCGTAATGCCGGCTGTCCTGCTCGTTCTGAGAGCTCTGCAGCCCCGGGTCATCGGCCACCGCGATCACCAGCCCCCCCCGGATGCCGGTATAGGCGAGAGTAAAGAGCGGGTCGGCGGCCACGTTCAGCCCCACGTGCTTCATCGTGACCAGAACGCGGGCCCCGGCCCAGCTGGCCCCGGAAGCGACCTCCAGGGCCACTTTCTCGTTCACGCACCACTGTGCCCTGAGACCCGGATACTCCTTCAGGTTCTCCAGTATCTCCGAGGAAGGGGTGCCCGGATACCCCGTACCCAGGGTCACCCCTGCCTCCCAGGCCCCTCGGGCCACCGCCTCGTTCCCCGACATTAAGATAGGCCTACCCATGATCGCCGTTCAGCCGAATTTCCGGTTTCGAGTTTCGAATTTCTGGTTTCGTCACTCCTTCACTTCTTTGCTTCGCCTGCTCGATCAGTTCGAACAGCGTCGCCATCTTGGGGGGGGCGGGGGCCGTCACCGCCGCGATCTCGTCTTTCGTGAAATTGTCCCGGAGAAAGTCACCGATCGGCAGCCGGTCAAACCAGCAATCCAGGATCTTCGGGCAGGGAATTTTTCCCTTTTCCGACCGGCAGTACCGGAAGGTCAGATAATGTCCCAGCCGGCGGCAGTAGGTCTCCTCGCTGTCATATCGTTCATCCATACCCCGGGCTTCCGGATAGATAGGGTGAAGGCAACCAAGAAATAGTGATCAGTGATCGGTAACCAGTAATCAGTGCTTCGCCCGGGTTACCGATTACTGATTACCGATCACTGATTACCGATTACTGGATTACTGGCTCCTGATTACCGATAACCTAAGGCCGATTACCATCGGCCCGTCTTCTGAGTGGATGGCTTGGGCAGATCCTTCAGGGCCTCCAGCGACTTCTGGATCTCCTCCTCGGGAAGGGCGTAATCGAAGAGTTCCTCGTCGAAAAATTTCTGGTAGCCGGAGAGGTCCATCAGGCCGTGGCCGCTCAGGTTGAAGAGAATAACTTTTTCCTTCCCCTCTTCCTTCGCCTTTTTGGCTTCCTGGATCACCGCCGCCACCGCGTGACTGGTCTCGGGGGCGATGATGATCCCCTCCGTCCGGGCGAAGAGGATCGCCGATTCGTAACACTCCAGCTGATGGATGGCCCGGGGGGCGAGCAGCCCCTCCACGATCGCCTGGCTGACCAGCGGGGCCATCCCGTGATAGCGTAACCCCCCCGCGTGGATGGGGGGCGGGATGAAGTCGTGCCCGAGGGAGAACATCGGCAGAAGGGGCGTCATTCGGGCGGTATCGCCGTGATCGTAGACAAAAGGAGCGGCGGTCATGGTCGGACACGAAAACGGCTCCACCGGGATGATCTCGATCTCCGCCCCGTTGATCTTGTCGGCCACGAAGGGGAAAGCAAGGCCAGCGAAGTTGCTGCCCCCGCCCGCGCAGCCGATCACGATGTCGACCTTCTTCTCGTCGATCTTGGCCAGCTGCTTCTTCGCTTCCAGGCCGATGATGGTCTGGTGCAGGAGCACGTGATTCAGCACGCTGCCCAGGGAGTACCGGGTCTTGCCGGTGGGGTCGGTCACCGCCGCCTCGATCGCCTCGCTGATGGCGATGCCCAGGCTTCCCGGGGTGTGGGGATGCGTGGCCAAAATGTTCCGGCCGGCCTGGGTCTCGTTGCTGGGGCTGGCGATGCAGGTCGCTCCCCAGGTCTCCATCATGATCTTCCGGAACGGCTTCTGATCGAAGCTGATGCGGACCATGAAGACTTTGCACTTCAGCCCCAGGATGGCGCAGGCGAAGGCGAGCGCGCTCCCCCATTGGCCGGCGCCGGTCTCGGTGGTCAGGGCTGAGATCCCGGCTTCCTTGTTATACCAGGCCTGGGCGACCGCGGTGTTCGGCTTGTGGCTCCCGGCCGGGGAGAGGCTTTCGTTCTTGTAGTATATCCGGGCCGGGGTCCCCAGGGCTTCTTCCAGATACTTCGCCCGGTGGAGGGGGGAGGGCCGCCAGCGGTAGAGAATGTCGAGGATGCCTTCCGGGATATCGATCCACCGCTCCTGGCTGACCTCCTGCTCGATCAGGTTCATCGGGAAGACAGGCGCCAGCATGTCCGGGGTGACGGGTTTGCCGTCGGGCCCCAGGGGCGGCTGGAGCGGCGTGGGAAGATCGGCGGCCAGGTTGTACCACTGGCGCGGGATCTCGTCTTCGTTCAACAGGACTCGTACTGTCATCAGAAACCTCCTTTTTTTATCTATGAATTCATTGTGAAAATATCATTCTCTATTTTGC
>CAWGIE010000009.1:0-5065 GCA_963822585.1 uncultured bacterium | reverse complement strand
GAGCCCGGAGGGCGACTAACATGACAGCCCATCGTGGAACGAGGCGGAACGCTGGGTACGCGTCAATTTGAAGATTGCGAGTCGGCTTTAGCCGACGGCACCGCCACCAGCGCACTTCAGAAGCATGTCACCCTTATTCCAGGCACGCAATAATCATGAGCACCTTCGGCAGCTTCGATGATTTCTGGGCGGCAATGGGGCGGCTTTACGATCAGCAACTGAAGCATGACCCGCAAATCGCCCAATTACGCGAAGCCCAGGAATTGACCAACCAGCAGATGCAGCAGACGGATGCCCGCTTGGATCGTCTCGTCTCTACCGTCGCAACCCTTGCCGGTACCGTGGCGCAACTGTCGCGGGACATTGAGTCTCATAACGCCGCCTCGACGGGCTGGAAAGCCATTCGTAATTCTCTATGAAGCGTTCATTCCCAGCATCGGTTTGGCGGGAGGGCGACTGGTACGTTTCGCAACGCTTGGACGTCGATGTCGCCAGCCAGGGCGAAACCGAAGAAGAAGCCTTGGCAAATTTGAAAGAGGCGCTGGAGCTTCACTTGGAACCGCCGACCGCTACCCGTCCTCTGGGTCGGTAATCCTGGCCCTCCACTCTTTGCTGTACCCGCCTAGCCAGACGAATCCTCGCAACGCCCGGATCTTCGCCTGCACATCGGGATTTCTTCAGGTCCTCTGCTTTCCCAAGCCGGCCCTTTACTCCCTGAGCTGGGTGGCGCTGGCGCCGGCTTATCTATGCCATCCTTCAGTGCCGGGAGCAGGACGCCCTGCTGGCGATCGCCGAGGACGGCAAATTCTTTGCACCCGCCACCGCGTGGCAGGGCTTTCTGCTGGGCTATGTCAGCGGCGTCATCTGGTATCTTGGTAGCTGCTCATGGGTGTTCAACACCATGCACGAGTATGGCGGGCTAAATGTGCCCACGTCCGCCGTGCTGCTGGTTTTGTACGCGCTTTACCTCGGCTTGTACCACGGGCTGTTCGGATTGCTGCTGGCGCTTACCGCTGCTCGCCGCAACGGATACAGCCTGCGCGCTCTGCTGTTTGCGCCGTTCATCTGGGTCGCCGTCGAGCTGGCGCGCGCCTACATCACCAGCTTTCCCTGGACCTGCTGGGCTACACGCAGATCAATAACATTCCCCTGACGCGCATTGCATCGGTCACGGGCGTGTATGGCCTGTCGTTTGAGATCGCGCTGGTGAATACAGTGGTGACGGCGGCGTTCCTCGTGCCGAAGCGCAAACGAGCGTCATTGCTGACAGTGTCGGTAGTGGCGATTGTGTTGCTGCAGGCCGGGCGTTTTGTCTCGCCACCGGCGCTACCGACCACGCAAGGCGCGACCCTGGTGCAGTCGAATGTGCCCATCCTCGACGAGCCGTGGACGCTGGATTACGAACTGAAAACGCTGCACGAGCTATCGGCGCTGAGCGTGCGTCCCAAGGCCACGCCCGACGGCGAGCCGGGGCTCATCATCTGGCCAGAGGCGCCGGCGCCCTTCTTCACCACCGACCTGCATGTGCGTACCACATTGGCGGACATCGCGCGCAATACCAATTCAGCTATCATCGCCAGCACCATCGGGATTCGCGGCTTCGGCAATCCCTCGGGCGAGCGGCAAATCTACAACGCAGCTTCCGTCATCGCTCCCACAGGAGCGTGGACGGAAGAGTACGACAAGATTCACCTGGTACCCTTTGGCGAGTACGTGCCGTTTGCCGACCTGCTGGTGTTTGCCCAGAAGCTCACGCGCGAGGTGGGGACTTTCTCGCGCGGTCATAGTCGCGCTCCGCTGCAAGTCGACGACGCGCAGGTTGGCGTGTTCATCTGCTACGAGTCGATCTTTCCCAATGAAGTGCGGCGGTTTGCGCGCAACGGCGCGCAGCTTTTCGTCAATATTTCCAACGATGGGTGGTACGGCAATACCAGCGCTCCGCTGCAACACCTGAACATGGCACGCATGCGTGCGATCGAAAACCATCGCTGGTTGCTGCGCGATACCAACACCGGCGTGACCGCGGCCATCGATCCCTATGGCCGCATCGTCGCGCATGCTCCCCGCTTCGAGCGAACCGCGTTGCAGGGCGAGTACAACCTGGAGAGCGACACCACGTTCTATACCCGGCATGGCGATTGGTTTCCGATGCTGTGTGCGATCGTCGCGTTGCTGGGGATGCTTCTGCGTTGGATGGATGGAAGGAAGGGGCGACTAGCCGTTAGCATTTAGCATTTAGCATTTAGAATAATGGTAGACCCTCGGAAGGAGAATCAGATTGAAAGACTTTCGAGGGTTGGGTGTCTGGCAAAGAGCTCATTCCGTCACCTTAGGCATTTATCACTGCACGCGGAACTTTCCTCGCGAAGAGATCTACGGAATCAGCTCGCAGATGCGGCGCTGTAGTTCGTCAGTGGCTGCAAACATCGCCGAGGGTTGCGGGCGTCCCGGAAATGCCGAGTTCGCTCGATTCCTTGGAATAGCGATGGGATCAGCCAGCGAGTTGGAGTACTTCCTTCTGCTGGCGCGAGATTTAGAATATCTTCATTCTGACGATCACGAGCTATTAGCGAAGGAAGTTGGGGATATGCGGCGAATGTTGAATGGATTGATGTCGAAGGTCCGCAAAGACACTTCCTCAAGCCATTTGAGCTAAGCGCTAATTGCTAATTGCTAATTGCTAGTTGCTAGTTGCTAAAGAAAGGTCACCCACAACCCATGGTCGAAGAACTGGAACAGGAATACGCTGCGCTACGCGGCAAGGTGCACGATCTACAGGAGTATCTTTGACGCGCCCCGTCTGCGCGAGAAGCTGAGCGAGATCGAGAAGCAAACTGCCGATCCCACGCTCTGGTCGAATCCCGAAAAATCGCAGCAGGTGATGCGCGAGAAGAAGCGGCTCGAAAGCGCGCTGGCCACCTACGACGACCTGGCGCGCCGGGCCGGCGACATCGACGCCTACTTCGAGCTGGCGCGCGAAGGCGAAGACGTGTCGGGCGATCTGCGCCGCGAGATCGATTCGCTGCGCATCATGGTCGACAAGCTGGAGATCGAGACGCTGCTCTCGGGCCTGAACGACGACCGCAGCGCCATCGTCACCATTCATCCCGGCGCGGGCGGCACCGAGTCGCAGGACTGGGCCGAGATGCTGATGCGCATGTACCTGCGCTGGGCTGAGCGCGAGGGCTTCTCCACCAGCCTGTACGAATATCAGCCGGGCGAAGAGGCGGGCATCAAGTCGGCCACCTTCGGCGTGAATGGCGAGTACGCTTACGGCCTGCTGATCAGCGAGATCGGCGTGCATCGTCTGGTGCGCATCTCGCCCTTCGACCAGGCGAAGCGGCGCCACACGTCGTTCGCCAGCGTCTTCGTCTCGCCGGAGATCGACGAGAGTATCGAGGTCGACATCAAGCCTGACGACCTGCGCATCGACACCTACCGTTCAGGCGGCAAGGGCGGCCAGCACGTGAATACCACCGACTCCGCCGTGCGCATCACGCACATCCCGACAGGCATCGTCGTAGCTTGCCAGAACGAGCGCTCGCAACACAAAAATAAAGAGAAGGCGATGAGCATTTTGCGCTCGCGCATTTACGAGTACGAGCTGGAGAAGAAGAAGGAGCAGACCAGGAAGATCGAGGACTCCAAGCTCGACATCGATTTCGGCTCGCAGATTCGTTCGTATGTTCTGCAACCGTATCGCATGGTGAAAGACCTGCGCACTCGGGAGGAAATCGGCGACGTCGATCGCGTGCTGGACGGCGATTTAAATGAGCTGATCCGGGGGTATCTGCTGGCCAAGAGGAATGAGCAGAAGGGGTAGAGAGAATCGGCGTTATGCAGGAACGAGGAAGGCCCCAGGGATCTTGTGATCGAATGTAGCCAGCGATGCCTCGTTCGCCCTCGCGAGTTCGGCAAGGTGCCCGTCGGTGACTTGTTTCGGATAGTTCACCCAAAGCGGCAGTGCCGAGGCATCGAGATCGTCGGCGACAAATAGGAACAACTTTCTATCTTGCGTTTTCACGCGATGCAAAAGGGCGCTGGCGCTTTCCACTGTGAACCCATACGGCTTTTTATTCGAAAGTATCCGCACAAATCCAAGTTCGGTAATCGAGCATGTCAGCAAAAGGACGTCGGAACGTGAGCGCAACGAGCGAACCCAGCTAGTTACGCTGGCGTGAAACTGATGTTCGACAATTCCGAGCGCGACGAGGGCGTTTACATCAAGGAGGAATCTCACGGAAAATCCGACAACATCTCTTCGACTTCTTTGCTCGTCAGGACTGGCGCACCTGGTCCCAGCGTCACAGCCGGCAACCCGGAGACCGGATCGATAATGATCTTGGCTTTCCGGCGAGGTCGTTTCTTTTGCGGAGTTAAGACGATGCTGTCCCCTTCAGCCTTAACTTCGAGCGGATCACCGGCCTCAAGCCCAAACCGACGGCGAATGTGGCTTGGCAAAACTACCTGTCCCTTGGTTGAAATCTTGGTAACCATGGTAAGACGATCTTACCACGGTTGCCGCTCCGGTCTGCTCTTCAGAGACGATCGCCCGCTGACGAACGTCCGCTTCTGTTATGTAAGATCACCTCATGAACGACGACTGCCTCTTTTGCATGATTATTGCCGGAAAGATTCCCTCCAAGAAGGTCTACGAAACGACAAGGTTTACGTCTTCGAGGACATCAATCCCAGGGCCCCAACCCATGTGCTCATTGTTCCCAAGCGGCACCTGGCTGACCTGAAGGCGGCCAAGCCGGAGGATGCCGAGATCATCGGCTACTGCCAGCTTGTGGCCGCGAAGATTGGGCGCGAGCGCGGTATTGAGGACGGCTACCGCACGGTGTTTAATGTCGGCCCGCGATCCGGACAGTCGGTGCTTCACCTGCATCTGCATTTGCTGGGCGGACGCGATCTAACGTGGCCTCCGGGGTAAAAAGGAAAGGTGCCATTGTTCGCGCCTCCGAGGCCGAAGCCTCTCTTTTTCTAATGCCGCCATCGGCACGACCGAGGTCGTGCCCTGACGCGATGCATCCCGAAAAGGCGCCCGTCGGTGTTGTCCGAA
>CAWGIE010000008.1:0-127225 GCA_963822585.1 uncultured bacterium | reverse complement strand
CGTTCCACGCTCATATCCTGTAATCGGTAAGCATTCTTTATACTCCGACCTCTCCGGCCGCCCACCGCGGGAACGGACTTCTTCCCTCCGATAATCAGCGGAGCGATGAAGAGGTGAACCTCATCGACCAATCCTTCTGCCAGGAGGGAGGATGCGGTCTCTCCTCCCCCTTCCACCAGCAATCTCATCACCCCTCTCCCGGCCAGTTTACGGAAGAGAGATTTCAAGCCGACCCGCCCGGCGCGGGCCGGGACCTGCAGCAGGGAAACCCCTTTCCCGGCTATCTCCTTCAGCCGGGCGGCCGGGGCCAGAGGAGTAGTGGCCAGGATGGTATTGCCCGGATCACGGCTCCGGACCAGGCGGGCAGAGAGCGGGATTCTTCCTCTGCTGTCAAGGACCACCCTCTTCAGGCCCGGATTACGGTAGCCCATCCGGGCGGTCAGGCGGGGGTTGTCGGCGACTACCGTGTTCAGGCCGATCAGTACAGCATCGGATCGACTCCGGAGACAATGAACGTACCGGCGACTCTCTATCGAGCTGATCCATTTCGCGCTGCCCCGGCAATCGGCAATCCGGCCGTCGAGTGAGAGAGCCAACTTCAATACCGTATACGGCCGGTGCTTGACCGCCCAGGTAAAAAAATCTTCATTGAGGGCCCGACATTCATTTTCCAGCACTCCAACCGTAACCCGGATACCCGCTTTTCGTAACAACGCCGGGGCCTTATTTTCATTCACCGGGTTCCGGTCCAGGCAACCGATGACCACCCGGGAAACTCCCGCCCCGATAACGGCATCGACGCAGGGTGGAGTCTTCCCGTAACTGGAACACGGTTCGAGATTTACATAAAGTATCCCCCCCCGGGCGCCCGCGCCGGCTTTTCTCAGCACTTTTACCTCGGCATGAGGCCCGCCGAAACGGGAGTGATAGGCCGCGGCGATCAGACGATCGTTCTTTACCAGAACCGCCCCCACGCGGGGGTTTGGGCGGACGGCCCGGCCGCCTCTTTTTGCCAGAGCTAGAGCGTTACGCATGAAAACAATATCTTGATGTTCTTTTCGAGAAGACATTAGTCAAAAATCCTCTGTAGTATCGCTTCGCTTGTAGGATCGATCTCCTCCGGAGATCTTGTAGTAAATGTAGGATCGCGTTGCTTGTCAGGCAGGCAGATGAGCCTGACATGTTCCCTGAAACGACGAAATCGCTTGGCAAACGAGCGAAGCTGCGCAAAGCGATCCTTTCCTACAAGGCGTAGGATCGCTGCGCAAGGCGCAGCGATCCTGCCTTCTACAAGGCGAAGCCATCTCATAGGACTCCGGAACCTCCATAGGGGTATCAATGATGCTCGAAACTTTCTTCGGTTCTTCGTCGCGTTTCTCCCCCACCTCCTGGGGGGAAGCAGATCCTCCCAGACCCAATCACTGCCCCCAATCACTGCTTCGGATTTCAATTTATTGAAATTCCGAAGCAGCGAGCCTCCGATAACGATCGGAGGCGATCCTACATTTTTTATTCTTCCAGCAACGCTTCCACGAAGGCGGCCGGATCGAATTCCAGCAGGTCGGCGGCGGTTTCGCCGACGCCGAGGGCGACAACGGGAAGATCCAGTTCCTGCTGAATAGGGACGACAATACCGCCCCGGGCGGTGCCGTCCAACTTGGTCAGGAGAACACCGGTCAGAGGCAATTTTTCCGCGAAACTCCGGGCCTGCGCCAGACCGTTCTGGCCGAACGTCGCATCCAGGCAGAGAAATATTTCATCGGGAGCGCCGGGTTTTATCTTACGCAGTACCCGGACAATTTTTGCCAGCTCATCCATCAGGGTTTCCCGGGTGTGAAGACGGCCGGCGGTGTCAAGGATCAGGTAATCATAACCCCGGGACACGGCGGCCTGCAGGGCATCGAAAGCGACCGCGGCCGGGTCGCCGCCGTATTGCTGGCAGATCACTTCCATCTCCAGACGGTCAGCCCAGATCTGCAGCTGTTCGATAGCGGCGGCGCGAAAGGTGTCGCAGGCGGCCAGGAGCACCCGTCCCCCGGAGGTGGCCAGCCTGGCCGCCAGCTTGGCGATCGTGGTTGTCTTCCCGGTCCCGTTCACCCCGACCACCATGATGACGACGGGCTTTCCTGAGGAAGCCGGCCCGGCGGGGAGTTTCTTCCGGTTCTTCTCGAGCAGAACGGTCAGCATTTCTTTCAATCTTTCTTTTACTTCGGCCGGGGTCGTGATTTTCTTCCCTCCGGCGCGGAGAGTTTCCAGGAGATCCGCCGTCGTTCCGACGCCAAGGTCGACTTCAACCAGGGCGGCTTCCCAGTCCGCCCAGAACTCTTCGGGAAGTCCGTCTCCTTTTCCCAGCCAGCGGGAGATTCTTTTTTTCAGGGTTTGCCGGGTTTTATCCAGTCCCCTGTCGAGCTTTTTACCCATTACCCCACCGCGCCCCCTTTATTAAACAGACGATTGAATGTGATTGAAAAGGAATAGCGCCCATGGTTTTTTCCGTTCAACGTTGGAAGTTGAACGTTCGACGTTCGATGTTCAGTCTTTATCTTTCCCCCGCCTCGCCCCCTTTATTAAACAGACGATTTGAATGTGATTGGATATGATTAGTTACGTTGCCCCCGACCCCTTTTTCCGTTCGACGTTCGAAGTTGGACGTTGAATGTTCGACGTTCAGTCTTTCTTCCCCCGCCTCGCCCCCCGAGAGTCCACGAATTTACACCTCTAGATGCCGGAGGCCATTCCCGCAAAGAAGCTGCACTTCCGCGGGATCTTCGATTTTTCGGGGACACTAATTTTCACTAATGTTTTTCCCGATTACGTTCGACGTTGAACGTTGGAAGTTGAACGTTGAACGTTCATCTTTTCACCGCCCGCAGTTCCTCCACCACCCGATAGGAGACACGGACCGATCCGATCCGCACATTTTCTTTATTCGCCCCGTGACAATCAGAGCCGCCCGTGGCCAGGATATTATAATGACGGGCCAGTTCCAGGTAATGATTGGTCGTAAACCGGGAGTGCGAGGGGTAATACGCTTCCAGTCCCCCCAGACCCGACTTGATCAGCCCCGGGATCAGATCGTCGTTGTTCAGCTGGCCCGGATGAGCCAGAACCGGAACCCCACCCGCATGGAGAATCATCTTCAGGGCTTCATCGCTGGAAAGTTTCATCTTTGGGACATAAGCGGGACCGTCGTTGCCGATATACTTGAAAAACGCCTCGGGAAGACTCTTGACGTAACCGGACTTGAGGAGTCCCTGGGCGATGTGCAGGCGCCCGATCGATCCGGTCATCTGGCCCGGAAGCAGTTTTCCCAGATCCAGGGGAAAGCCCATCTCTCCCAGCTTGTTCAACATCTCCTGCGCCCGCCGGAAACGGATATCCCGCAGTTGGGCGAGACAATCCAGGAGACTCCGGTCCCGGTAATCGATAAAATACCCGAGCAGGTGCATCTCGGCATCCGGGCACAGCTCAACCGAGATCTCGATTGCGGGAATAATCTCGATCCCGTACTCCGGGGCCAAGAGAACCGCTTCGGGGAGCGCCTCGACGGAATCGTGATCGGTAATGGCGATGGCCGAAAGGCCGGCAATCCGGGCTTCGTCCAGGACCTCCCGCACGGTACCGGTACCGTCCGAGGCCAGAGTGTGGATGTGAAGAT
This sequence comes from uncultured bacterium, assembly GCA_963822585.1. Classification (GTDB taxonomy): domain Bacteria; phylum Auribacterota; class Erginobacteria; order Erginobacterales; family Erginobacteraceae; genus CAWGIE01. The sequence continues at coordinate 123,567 of CAWGIE010000008.1, read as the reverse complement.
CGGCTGTCTTCTCCATATTCATCAATTTACAACAAACAATTACTATTTCAATTAACCCCTACCTCGCCCTCTTTAAAAGAACAGACGATCGAATGTGATGGAAGGTGATCAGTCTCCCCCCACCCCGGCCTCTCTCATCAGTCCACTAATTTACACCTCGAGATACCGAAGGAATTTTTCGGGGACACTAATTGACACTAATGTTTCCCCCGATTTCGTTCGACGTTGGAAGTTGAACGTTCGACGTTCGATGTTCAGTCTTTCTTACCCCGCCTCGCCCCCGTTAGGAAACAGACGATTGAATGTGATTGAATGGGATGAGTGCCCTTTACTGATTACCGTTTACCGATTACCTGTTTTCTGATCTTGCGTTGAATCCTGGACATCGGACATTGGCTGTTCATCCGTTATTTGGGTTTCGACATTCCCCTCCAGCTCTTCCCTGACTTTGTCGAGGATGCCGTTGATGAACCGGCCCGACTGGGCGGTACTGTACTTTTTAGCTATCTCCACCGCCTCATCGATGGTGACCAGAGGGGGGATATCGTCCCGATAACAGAGCTCAAAAAGCGCCAGCCGCAAAAGATGCTTGTCGACCAGAGCGAGCCGGGGCAGTTTCCAGTTCCGGGCATGATCGGCGATCATTTTATCGATCTGATCAAGGTGAATGATTGTGCCCTCGATCAGTTCTCCGGCAAACCGGCGCATTTCATCGGGGACATTCTTCTCCTGCCAGAAGTCCGCCACCGCTTCGGACAACTCCTTCCGGTTCATGTCATAGCCGTAGAGGAACTGGAGAGCCAGCTCCCTTGCCTGTCGCCGTTGACCCATAATGATTTTCCTCCGGGAAATCGCATAGCGCAGAGAGCATAGCGCCAACCATTGGCCCACCGGGCTCTCTGCGCTATGCGCTTTGCTCTCTGCGTTTTGCGCTATGCGCTACGCCAATTCCTTGAACAAGTTCGCCATCTCGATCGCGGCCATCGCGGCGTCAAATCCCTTGTTACCCGCCTTGGTCCCCGCCCTCTCGATCGCCTGTTCCAGCGAGTCAGGGGTGATCACCCCGTAGGAAACGGGTATGGAACTCTCCTGCCCGACCGCGGCAATTCCCCGGGTGACCTGGGTGCTGATATACTGCCAGTGCGCGGTCGCGCCCTTGATCACCGCTCCCAGGCAAACGACCGCGTCATAACGGCCGCTCCGGGCCATCCGGGAAGCCGCCGCCGGGATCTCCCAGGAGCCGGGCACCCGGGCGACTTCGATGTCCTTCTCCGCGGCGCCGTTTCTCTTCAGCGCGTCCAGGGCTCCATCCAGCAGTTTCCCGGTGATGAACTCGTTGAACCGGCTGACAACGATACCGAACTTCAGCCCCACCGCTGATAACTTGCCTTCATACACTTTCATTGTCATTACCTCCCATGGTTATTAACTAAATAAAGAGATCCCCCCGACCTGGAGTAATGGAATGATGGAATGCTGGAGTAATGGACGCACGTGGTTCTTCTCCCAGTACTCCATCACTCCAATACTCCATTACTCCGGTAGTTGTATTTATAGATCATGGCCCATCTTATTTTTCTTCGTCTGCAGATACCGGTAATTGTGCTTATTGGCCGGGATCTTAATGGGAACGATCTCCGAGATGCTCAGCCCGTACCCGCTCAAGCCGAAAATCTTGCGAGGATTATTCGTCATCAATCGAATGCTGCTCAAACCCAGTTCCCGGAGTATTTCCGCTCCGATGCCATACTCCCTGAGATCGGCATCAAAGCCGAGTTGTTCGTTGGCCTCAACCGTATCCAGGCCGTGATCCTGTAAGGCATAGGCCTGCAGTTTGCTCTCCAGCCCGATCCCTCTCCCCTCCTGGTCCATATAAAGGACAACCCCCCGGCCTTCTTTCGAAATTTTTTTCAGGGCGAATTCCAGCTGTTCGCCGCAATCGCAGCGGCGGGACCCGAAGACGTCTCCGGTCAAGCATTTCGAATGTACCCTGACGAGGACGTTCTCCCGGCCCGCTATTTCTCCCATAATCAGGGCCAGGTGGGGACCGCCATTCTCTATCGTGGAGGTGAACATTTTTAAGGTAAAATCCCCATAGACGGTGGGGAGCGAAACGGTCGCCGTTTCCCTCACCAGTTTTTCCCGCGACCGGCGCGCCTGTATCAGCTCGGCGATCGTCCCCATCTTCAGTCCATGACGCTCCCGGAATTCTTCCAATTCAGGGAGACGGGCCATCGTCCCGTCATCGTTGATGATCTCGCAGATGACCCCGGCCGGGACCAGGCCGCTCAGCCGCATAAGATCGACGGAGGCTTCCGTGTGACCGGCCCGGACCAGAACTCCCCCGGGACGGCTTTCCAGCGGGAAGACGTGCCCGGGGGTGACGATATCTCCCGGGCCGGAGGCGGGTTCGGAGAGAATACGGATCGTCCGGGCCCTGTCCGCGGGGGAGATCCCGGTTGTTATCCCCCTGCTGGCGTCAACCGAGACGGTAAAGGCGGTCCCGAAGGTATCCCGGTTTTTCTTAACCATCGGCTCCAGCCCCAGCGCCGACAAGCGTTCCGGCGTCATCGGCACGCAGACCAGGCCGCGGCCCCGGGAGATCATGAAATTGATCGCTTCCGGGGTGACCTTCTCCGCCGCCATCACCAGGTCGCCCTCATTCTCCCGGTTCTCGTCGTCGGTCAGGATAATCATCTTCCCGGCCCGAAGGTCAGCGAGAAGTTCTTCAACGCGATTAAATGTACTCATCACTGATTTAGTTAAGCTTCCATGTTGGAGAAATGGAATGATGGAATAGTGGAGTGATGGAGTGTTGGGAGCCAGCCGGTTTATCCATTACTCCACTATTCCAATACTCCATTATTCCATAAAAAAATACCCCAGAAACTTTCGTCTCCGGGGCATACCATACCATACCATTTTCCGAATCTTCTCCCATCCGGACTGTACCGTCGGCACCGGAATCTCACCGGTTCGGCTCCGATAGTTATCGGAGTTTGCGGGCTTTCACCGCCGGTCGGGAATTGCACCCTGCCCCGAAGATTGTGAAAATACTATAGTACGTACGCGGGGAAAAGACAAGTGAAAATATCGGCAAAAAAACTAATCACGTTGCATAGCGGAGTGATGGAGTAATGGAATGGTGAGGGAAGAAAAAGATAAAGATGAATGTCGAACTTCGAACGCTCAACGTTCAACGTCCCCTCACCCGGCCGTTCATTCTGAACGGCCGACCTCTCCCCCGAGGGGAGAGGTAATCGTGGGGACAATCAGTGTTCCCGAAAAGTGACTTCGTCACCGCGGAATAAAAATCTTTGGACTGATAAGGGTGAGCGAGGAAAAAATAAAAGATGAACGTTCAACATCCAACGCTCAATGTTCAACGGCGTGCATAATCCGCTTAATCCGCGTAATCCGCGGTTCCTAAAAGGGGCCGAGGTAGAGGCAAACAAATAAGCCTACATGTTCTACATGTCCTACATGGTTAATGAAAGGGGCCGAGGTAGAGGCTAAGCAAATATTCTTCATGTCCTTCATGTTCTTCATGGTGAATAAAGGGGCCGAGGTAGAGGCTAAGCAAATATTCTTCATGTCCTTCATGTTCTTCATGGTGAATAAAGGGGCCGCGGCGAGGGATGAAAGACTGAACATCGAACGTCGAACGTTCAACCCCGCGAAGCAGGGCAAGCTTCGAATTTATCCCCCTTAGGGGGACGTCGAACGGGAAAAGAGAGGCAGATAATTCGCGTAATTCGTGTAATTCGTAGTTTAATAAAGGGGCCGAGGCGGGGGATAATTCGCGCAATTCGCAGTTCAATACGGGGGGGGCCGAGGCGGGGGATAATTCGCGCAATTCGCGATCTCAGCTGGCTTCCACGGGCTCTTCGGCTTTTTCTCCCTCACCCAGACGCACGGAGACGACCTTGGAGACACCGGATTCCTCCATGGTAATCCCGTAGAGAATATCGGCTTCGCTAATCGAGCGCTTGTTATGGGTGATGATAATAAACTGGGATTCCGACACCAGTTCTTTCAGCAAATTGACGAAACGGCCGATATTCGCTTCATCGAGTGGGGCGTCGATCTCGTCCAGGATATAAAAAGGACTGGGCTGGACTTTGAAGAGGGCGAAGATCAGGGCGATCGTAGTCAATGCCCTTTCCCCGCCGGAGAGAAGAGAAATATGGGAAAGCTTCTTTCCCGGGGGCTGGGCGATGATGTCAAGGCCGGATTCGAGAATATCCTTCTCATTATCCAGGACCAGATCGGCCTTCCCTCCTCCGAAGAGATGGGAGAAAAGGACCTGGAAATGTTGCCGGACGGTATCGTAGGTTGCCTGCAGCTTCTCCCGGGCGGTGACATCGATCTTGGTGATGGCTTCCTCGATATCCCGGATCGCGGCCGAGAGATCGCCTTTCTGTTCGGTGAGAAGATTGAATCGTTCTTCGTAATTTTCCTTGTCTTCCAAAGCGGCCAGATTGACATTGGTCATCCGGTCCATCTTTTCCTTGATCTGCTCGATATCGCTGTTCAGTGCCTCCAGGTCGGCCTCCGCGGCGGGAGGCTCCAGTTCATCCAGCTCAATGTGGTATTTTTCCCGGACCCGCTGGCAGACGGCCTGTTCTTTGACCCGTAGTTCGGCCAGGATAACATCCTGGGACCCGAGATTGCTCTGCACTTCCTGGAAACGGGGCCTGATCTTCTGATAAAGAATCTCCTTTTCCCCGCATTCCTGATTCAGTCCCCCGATCTCCTTCTCCGCCGCGCCGACCCGGGACTTCAGTTCATCCACCGTCTGTTCCAGTTCCGCGATCTCCTTCCGGAGCCGTTCAGTTTCTTCCCGCAATGACCGTTCCCGGCCCTCGTCATCGGTGACCTGGCCGCGCCGCGCCTCCAGCAGTTCCTCCTCGTTCCGGTTTCCGGCAACCAGTCTTTCCAACCGTTCGGTCACGCCGTCCTCCCTCTCCCGGGCGGAGGCCAGGCCGATCTTCATCTCGGTGACCGCCGATTCCAGACCGCGGAGAGCGCTACTGCGATCATCAAGCTTCCCCCGGAGCGAGGCGAGCTCGGCCTCTTCGATCTGTCCCCGGCTGGGACACTCCTTTAACTCCAGCTCCAGCTGTTGCAGCCGACCGCCGGCGCGGGCCTGTTCCTCTTCCAGGGAGGCGATCTCGTTGTTGATCGCTTCCCGGCTCAGGATTACTTTCTGAAGACTGTTACGACGGCGAATCTGCTCGTTCTTGCTCAGGGTCACTTCCATCTCTTTTTGATGAAGCTCCCGCACCGTCTGTTCGATTCTCAGCCGGCAGTCGGCCAGCGTCTTCTCCATCGCCTGCTCGGCGGCGGCGGCCTCTTTCTTTTTAACGTTCAGTCCGGACAGTTCCGCCTCGATTTCCGGGAGCCGCAATGCCGCGCGAGGTTCCCTGACGCCGGCCCAGAAGATAATCCCGGGAGCAACAATCGCCGCGCCTTCCGCGGTCACAACCGGCCCCCGCACCGGATCAGGTCCTTTCTCCATGAAATGGGCGAGTTCAGCGACGGGGAATTCCCCTGCCAGCAAAACGTGTTCCAGACCCCGCAGGGGCGGAGCAAAGGTCACGCGTCCCCCCAATCCGCTTCCCCGCCGATCGTCGAGGCCGGAAGGGGAGAGAGCGGCGGTACTGTGCTGGAGCCATTCCAGGACGATGAACCTGATCGGTCCCGTTTTTTTGTCTTTTACATATTCGATCGCCCGCAGGGCATCCGAAGCGGCCACCGTTACGACGGCAGAGGTTTTCTCTCCCAGCGCGGCGCGAACCATCCGCTCATATCCGGGCTCGACGGTCATGAAATCATCCAAACGGCCGAGGATACCCGGCAGATCCGCTCCCTCCTCTTTCGCCGCTGACAGCAAAAGATCGACGGCGCCCGTCGCCGCTTCACCCTCCCGCTCCAGGAGAACTTTTTGCCGGGATTCCAGTTCCCCGATGGAGACCAGGATTCTCTCTTTCCTGACCCGTAAATCCCGGGCCTCCTCCTCGGCTTTCCGGGCAGCCTGTTTCTCTCCCTCCACTCTTTCTCTGATCGACGCCAGGCTTTTCTGAACCTTTTCGACCAGGGGATCCGCTTCTTCCGTCTCCTCTCTCAGATCTTTTTCTTCATCGCTCAGACTTTCCAGCTCGACCGACAGCTTCCGCTTCCTGAGAGCGAGCTCTTTCCCCCCGGCCTGCAGCCCCATCAGCTCATTGCGGAGATGACCTTCCCGGCGGGAAGATTCCAAAGATTGCGACTGCAGAACGGAAACCGCTTTCTCCGCCTCCGCTCGCGCATGACGCAGCGACTCCAGTTCCTTTTCCTTCTCCCGGAGGGCGGCCGCGGCGGCCTGATTTTTCTCTATCAGCTCTTTCCTGATCCGTTCGAGATTCTCCGCTTCTTTCCGGGACGCCGCCAGGGAAGCGCTGATCTTCTCTATTTCTTCGCCCAGCCGCTCGCGCTCATGTTTCAGTTCCCCTCCCCGCTCGGCATTGACCTCGATCCGATGACGTTTCTTATCGATCTCCGCCCGCCCATTGATCAGGTCGGCGCGCAGTGCGGCCAGCGCTTCCTGTTTCTCCCCGCGAATCTCCCGTAAACGCGTCAGCTCGGCTTCGATCCCTTCGACCTCTTTTTCCAGGGCCCGGTATTTTTCCTGCCAGTGTTCTTTTTCAGCGCCTAATTCCCCCGACCGGCGACGATAATCGGAGAGCTGCCGAAGTCCCGCCTCTATCTCCAGTTCCCGCAGACGGTCCCGGAAAGTACGGTACCGTTCGGCCTGGCGCGCCTGACGCTCGACAATGGACAGCTGGCGCTTAACCTCTTTCAGTATATCCTCGACCCGGAGGAGATTGTTCTGCGTCTGCTCGAGTTTGCGCAGTGATTCTTCCTTTCTCTGGCGGTAGCGGCTGACCTGGGCGGCCTCCTCCAAAAGCTGTCTTCTTTCTTCGGGGCGGGCCTGGAGGATCTGATCGATGCGTCCCTGGCCGATCTGTGAATAGGACCTGGTTCCCAGGCCGGTGCCCAGCAGGAGATCATTGATATCGCGAAGGCGACAGGGATTTTTATTGATAAAATATTCACTCTGCCCGGAACGATAGACGCGCCGGGAAATACCGACTTCCCGGTATTCGATCGGGAGTTTTCCATCGGAATTATCGAAGGTGAGGGTCACCTCCGCCATCCCCACCGGCTGCCGTCCCAGCGTTCCGTTGAAGATGACGTCCTCCATCTTGTAGCCGCGGAGAACCCTGATCCTCTGTTCTCCCAGTACCCAGCTGATGGCATCGACAATATTGGTCTTGCCGCAGCCGTTGGGCCCGACGATCGAGGTGATCCCGGGGAGTATCCTGAGGGTGGTCTTATCGGCGAAGGATTTGAAACCGTTCAGCTCTAATTTTTTTAAATACAAAATTTTTCTCCGAAAAATTTTGGTGATTTTAATTGCCGCCGACGGCGGCAATTAAAAAACATATCGGTTCACCGCCGGTGAGCGAATACTGATAACAAACGTACCCCATTCAATTATAATAACGGGGAGGGAAAAGGGAAGGAGAAAAGAAATAGGTGCAGCCTGTTGTTTTTCCGGAATGCTCGAGCGCATGATGTTACACGAGAGCAATAGGCTGGATTACGACAGAGCAACACCGCCTTTCTTCATACTTTATTTTAACCTGAGGCCGAACGGCTTCAGGTTAAAATAAAGTATAAATGAAGGGAGAGGTAGCGGGATTGCTGGTCAGAAAGATTAAGAGGAACAGCAAGAGCAGCAGCACCAGAATCGGAAGGAGCCACCACTTTTTCCGTATTTTCAGGAAATCCCAGAGTTCTTTGAGTAAGCTTGCTTTCATATATTATTAATCAGTACCTTCGGCGCTAACTTACTCTTACATTAACGCCATTGAAAAATATTATAATCATCTCCGGATGATACAATATCCACCGTATGTTTTTCCAGCAGTTTTAAAACATTTTTACGAAGTAAAAATGTTTTAAAACTGGCGCTCGTAATGTTCCTTGCTGAACTGATATGGCCGGTGCTTTATCCAGTACGACGCGGCGGTGCGATCAAACTTCCGGTCCAGGGGATTCTTGCCCAGCAGGCGCATGAGGAGGCCGATACCGGTGAATCCGATGTAAAATACCAACCCTAAAACGATCATGGTGACCAGGAACATTATTGTTCGGGTAACCACCATCCAGGCCAGGAAGACCGGTTTCAGGGAATAGAGGGAAAGCAATCCCCAGAAATAAATAATAACGGCGATGCCATAGAACACCCAGTTAAAAGTCGAAAAACCTTTCAGCAGGCCAAAAAGGGTAGCGGCCACGACCAGTGCCGCCGGGACAAACCGGGCAAAATCCTGTAAATCTTTCTTGGTCGGATTAAATTCGTAATCAATCAAGGGTGAACTCCTTCATCCAATCGAATTCTTCTTTCCATTCCTTCTGTTTCTTTTTATCAAGGACATAATTCTCCAGAACCAGATAATCCATCTTGGTCCGCATGAAACACCGGAACGCTTCCTCCGGGGTACAGACGATCGGCTCTCCCCGAACGTTAAAGGAAGTATTGACGATAACCGGGCAGCCGGTCTTCTCGTCGAACTTTTTGATAACATCGTAATAAAACGGGTTTTCGTCCCGGGTTACGGTCTGGAGACGGGCGGAATAATTAACGTGCGTGATGGCCGGGACATCCGACCGGACCTGGTGGATAATGGTCCGGAAGCGGAGATAGTCCTCGTTCCCTATCATCTTCTCCACTTTTGCCGCGTCCGCCATCCGGTTTACCTCCCGCAATTCCTCTACCTCTTTCCGCAGAAGCTCTTTTTGCTCCTTCAGCAATCCTTCCATTTCTTCAGCAGACGGCATCGGCTTTCTTCTCTCTTCCAAAACATCGGTAACCAGCAGCATGTAGGGGCTGGCATAATCGGTCTCGAAGAAATCGGCGACGCGCTCCCGGAGAACGGCCGGCGCGAAGGGACGGAACGATTCCCTGAACTTGATCTTGAGGTTCATGATCGACTGCATTTCGGGGGAGCGGGCATCGCCGAGAATGCTCCTGGCCCCCAGGGCACGAGGACCGAACTCCATCCGGCCCCGGTACCAGCCGATGACATTCTGATCCAGGATCAGATCGGCCACCTTTTCGGAGATCCGCTCGTCCGGGACATATTCATAGTCGGCCTTAATCCCTTTGAGAAAACACTCTATCTCTTCATTGGAGAAGCCGGGCCCCAGGTAAGAGCCTTTCTGGGAGTCTTTCCCCGGCGTGACCCGGCGCGGATTATTGAGATACTGATACCAAATGAAGAGGGCGACCCCCAGCGCGCCGCCGGCGTCGCTGGCGGCCGGCTGGATCCAGATGTCCTGGAAGGGGCCTTCCCGCAAAAGGCGTCCGTTGGCCACGCAGTTGAGAGCCACGCCGCCGGCCAGGCAGAGATTCTTCATGCCGGTCTCTTTATGGATATGGCGGCCCATTTTCAGGAGAACCTCCTCGGTGACATCCTGGATTGATCGGGCACAGTCCATGTAAAACTGGGTCATGGTGGCCTCGGCTTTCTGAGGAGGAGCACCGAAAAGTTCGCTGAACTTCTTGCCGACCATCCGCAATCCCACCGGGTAATCGAAGTAGTCAACGTTCAGCTGAAAGGAGCCGTCTTCCTTGATATCAATGATATGCTCCTTGATGAGATCGACATACTTCGGCTCGCCGTAGGGAGCCAGTCCCATCAGCTTGTACTCGCCGGAGTTGACCTTGAAGCCGCAGTAATAGGTAAAGGCGGCGTAGAGAAGTCCCAGGGAGTGAGGGAAGCGAATACTGGCCTTCAGTTCGACCCGGTTATCCTTCCCCACGCCGTAACTGGTGGTAGTCCATTCCCCCACTCCGTCGATGGTGAGAATGGCCGATTCCTGGAAGGGCGAGGGAAAGAAGGCCGAGGCGGCGTGGGATTCGTGATGCTCGGGAAAGATGATCTTCCCCTTGAACCCCAGTTCCTTGGTCAGGGTCTCGCGGATATGCAATTTCTGCTTCATCCAGACGGGCATCGCCTGGAGAAAAGACCGGATCCCTTTCGGGGCGTAGGAAAGATACGTCTCCAGGATCCGTTCAAACTTGAGAAGGGGCTTGTCGTAGAACCCGACATATTCGACGTCCTCCATCGTGATCCCTGCCTCCTGGAGACAGTACTCGATCGAGAGGCGGGGGAAATCGAGGTCGTGCTTCACCCGGCTGAAGCGCTCCTCCTGGGCCGCGGCGATGATTTCTCCGTCCTTGATCAGGGCCGCGGCGGCATCATGGTAAAACGCTGAAATACCTAAAATATACATAAATAAGTGCCTAAAGTGCCTAAAATTGAAAGTGCCTGAAGTTTTAAAAAAACAAGTGCCGGAAGTGGAAGCTGATCTTCTCCGCATTCCCATCAACCGGTTGTTGTTCGCTGAGTTATCTATCTTGTCTGAAGGGTGAATTAGGATAGCGGAAACGATTCCAATGTCAATTTTTATTTATTTTTTTCCTTCAATTTTCTGATCAGGGCGGGAACGATCTCGAAGAGGTCGCCGACCAGCCCGTAGGTCGCGACACTGAATATGGGGGCGGCCGGGTCTTTATTGATGGCGATGATGACATCGGATGATTGCATCCCCACCAGATGCTGGATAGCGCCGGAAATCCCGCAGGCGATATACACCTTGGGCTGCACGGTCTTGCCGGTCTGCCCGACCTGGTGGGAATACGGAATCCAGCCGGCGTCCACCGCCGCCCGGGATGCTCCCACCGCCCCGCCCAGCAGCTCGGCCAGTTCCTGGAGAAGCGAGTAGTTATCCGGTCCCTTCATCCCCCGTCCGCCGGAGACAATAATATCGGCATCGGCGATGTTGACCGCGTATCCTAACTCCTCCACCGACTCCAGAAACCTGGTCCGGGAGGCAAGTTCCTCCGGGAGGACACTGACTTTGATAATCTTTCCTCGCCGCGACCGGTCAGGAACCGCCTCTTTCATTACCTTATGGCGAACGGTCGCCATCTGGGGGCGGTAATCCTCGCAGATGATCGTCGCCATGATGTTGCCGCCGAAGGCCGGACGAGTCTGTAAGAGCAAGCCCCGCTGGTCGTCAATGGCGAGGCCGGTACAGTCAGCGGTCAAACCGGTATTTATTTCGGCCGCGACCCGGGGAATCAGAGAGCGCCCGATTGAGGTGGCGCCGGTGAGGACAATCTCCGGCTTCTCCTCCCTGATCAGGCGGGAAAGAATTCTTGAATAGGGCTCGTCCAGAAAATCGGCCAGAGGAGCCGCCTCAACCAGATAGACCTTATCCGCTCCCCGGATGATGAGTTCCTCGGCCTCCTTCTCGATCTCATTGCCGATCAGGATGGCCGATAATTCGACACCCCTCTGGTCGGCCAAACTTCTTCCCGCTCCCAGCAGCTCATAGGTCACACTCTGAATCCGGCCTTTTTTCTGTTCGGCGCAGACCCAGACTCCCCGGTAGGCGTCAAGATCGCCGGTGCCCTGATGTTCCTTTCTCAGGACGATGGCATTAAATTTACAGGGCTCCACGCAGGCCCCGCAGAGAGTGCAGGCGTCATGATTGATGAGCGCCAGGCCGTCCTGCATCTCGATCGCCCCGTAGGGACAGGACTTCACACAAAGACTACAACCAACACATTTTTCAGTAATAACTTGAATTCCCATAATCACTACATCCTGCTATAAAAATCCTAAATCCGAATATCTAAATCCTAAACAAATTCAAAATCCCATTCAAAATTCCGTAACACTTTGGCTCTCTGAAAATACCTCGTATCCACCTCGTTCCCACGCAGAGCATGGGAACGAGGGAACAACCAATTTTAATAATAATGGAGTGTTGGAGTGATGGAATACTTGAGTGATGGGAGGCGGTTGTAGCCGGGCCCTTTTTCCCAATACTCCATTACTCCACCACTCCAATACTCCATGCAATATCCCTCCATGGACTTCGCAGATTAATTGGGTATGGTACCTTTTCCGATTCTGATTACTAAATTATCTTCTGTCTCTCTAAAGCCTCTATCAATTGCTCGACCATCTCCAGGGGTTCACCTTTCAAAATCTCCCCTCCTTCCCGGGCCGGGGGGGAAAAAATCGTTACCACCTGGGTGGGAGATCCATTGAGTCCGATCAGCTGTTCGTCAGCGCCGATATCGGTGGCTCCCCAGGTGATAATTTCCGCTTTTTTAGCCCGCATCTTCCCCTTCAAAGACGGCAGCCGGGGTTCATTGATCTCCTTCACTACGGAGATGAGGATCGGGAGATCCCCTTCGATGACCTCATGTCCCTCCTCGGTCATCCGCTGAACCCTGATCACCCCTCCATTGATCTCCTCGATCTTTCTGACATACGTTATCTGGGGGATATCCAGCCGAACGGCTATACCGGGGCCGACCTGCGCGGTGTCACCATCGATCGCCTGTTTCCCACAAATGACAATGTCATAGTTCCCTTTCTTCTCGATCCCCCGGGCGAGAGTGTATGAGGTGGCCCAGGTGTCGGCACCGGCGAAAGCCCGGTCGCAGAGATGAATGGCCTCGTCAACCCCGAGGGAGATGGCCTCCCGCAGAGCCTTCTCCACCTGCGGCGGCCCCATGCTGATCACCGTCACCGTGCCCCCGTGTTTCTCCTTAATCCGGACCCCTTCCTCGATGGCGTAGAGGTCGAAGGGGTTGATGATACTCTCCACTCCTTCCCGGACCAGGGTATTGGTCTCCGGATTGATCCGGACATCGGTGGTGTCGGGGACTTGCTTGATGCAGACGATGATATTCATATAAATTAGCTCTCTTCGATCGCTAATTTATGCAGGATCGTCCTTCACTTCGTTTCGGACTTGTAGGAATTGTAGGAGATGTAGTATCGCCTTGCCGCAGGCAAGGCTTGCTGAACCGCAAGCGCCTGCCGGCAAGCAGGAAGCGATCCTACAACTACTACAAAGAATGCCGAAGGCATTCTGATCCTACAAGCCCTGGCGCGAAAGCGAAAGGGCGATCCTGCAGTATTTTATTATTTCTTACTGGCGCTCTCTCTGATCAACTGGGTGCCGATCACGTCTCTCTGAATCTGGTTGGTCCCTTCATAGATCTGGGTTATCTTGGCGTCACGCATCATCTTCTCCACCGGATACTCTTTCATATAGCCGTACCCCCCGAGAATCTGGACCGCGTCCGTCGTCACGCTCATCGCCACGTCGGAGGCGAACAGCTTGCAGATCGCCGACTCCTTGGCAACTCGCTTCTCTCCCCCGTCGACTGCCCGGGCGACGCTGTAAACCAGGGCCCGCGCCGCCTCCACCCGGGCGGCCATGTCGGCCAGCATCCATTGCAACCCCTGAAAAGAGATGATGGGGCGACCGAACTGTTTTCTCTGCCGGGCGTATTCAAGGGCGGCATCAAGGGCGCCCTGGGCGATTCCGAGCGCCTGGGCGGCTACCCCGGGCCGGGACTGATCCAGCGTCTTCATGGCGACGATAAAGCCCATCCCCTCCCGGGCGAGCAGATTATCTTTGGGGACCTTGCAATCTTCAAAAATAAGCTCGGCGGTTGAGGATGCCCGGATGCCCATCTTGTCCTCTTCCTTGCCCACGCTGAAACCCTCCATGCCCTTCTCCACGATGAAGGCGCTGGCACCCCGGCTGCCCTTGCTTTTATCGGTCATGGCAATGACCGTGGCGATCTCGGCTACGCTTCCATTGGTGATAAAACACTTGGTGCCGTTGAGAACGTAGTGATCGCCCTCCAGGCGGGCGGTCGTCTTGGTTGCCCCGGCATCGCTGCCCGCTTCCGGTTCGGTCAGGGCAAAAGCGGCCAGGTGCTCGCCCGAAGCCAGGGAAGGCAGATACTTCTTTTTCTGCTCATCGTTTCCGAAAAGGAGTATCGGAAAAGTCGCCAGGGCGGTCGCGGCCAGGGAGAGAGACATCCCCCCGCAAACCCGGCTCAACTCCTCAACCGCCAGACACAGTTCCAGGACCCCTCCTCCCAGACCGCCGTATTCTTCCGGAAGATAGATTCCGAACATGTCCGATTCCCGCAGGACCTTTACCATTTCCCAGGGAAACTCCCCCTTTTCATCCATCTCGGCCCGGATCGGCTTGAACTTCTCCTCGGCAATCTGGCGCGCCAGGTCCTTAATCATCACCTGTTCTTCAGTCAAAAAGTAATTCATAAATATTTTCCTCCGGAAAATCTTTGTTTTGCACAAAGCCTATACGCAACGGAGCACCAACAATGATGGCGTGTTGATCTCATCCAGCACCATTCCCGGGGACGACTGACGATGGCCGATATTCGACCGCACTGGCGCGGGGAAGGAGACGACGTCGTCGGGCCCGGTCAACAAACAGGATGCGGAAACCGTGGGGCCGGAACTGCATTGTATAGATTGTTGAACGGCACTCAAAAGCCTGGATTATGGATGAAAAGCAAGAACTTTCATGCCTAACCCGAAGAATGGAGGACAAGCGCGGCCGGTTAAAGACGAATAAGAATCAAATCAGCCGCCGGGTATCCCGGCGGCTGATTTTATTCGCTGAACTGCTTGAGGATCAACGTCCCGTTATGCCCTCCGAAGCCGAAAGAATTGCTCAGCGCGATCTTGATCTCCGCTTCCCGCGGTTCATTGGGCACGTAATCAAGATCGCAGTCCGGATCCGGCACTTCGTAGTTTATGGTGGGAGGGATGAGTTTATTTTTCATGGCCAGCAGGCAAACCGCGACTTCTACCGCGCCCGCCGCGCCCAGGAGATGACCGTGCATCGATTTGGTTGAGCTGACCGGGACCTTGTAAGCCGCCTCCCCGAAGACGAGCTTGATGGCCATGGTCTCGAATTTGTCGTTGAGGGGCGTCGAGGTCCCGTGCGCGTTGATGTAATCAACGTCCTCCGGGTTGATCCCGGCGGAATCGATCGCCATTTGCATGCTCCGGGCGGCGCCTTCTCCGCCGGGGGCCGGCGCGGTCAGGTGATAGGCATCGGAAGAGAGCCCGTACCCGACAAGCTCACCGTATATCTTCGCCCCCCGCGCCCGGGCGTGCTCCAGCTCCTCCAGGACCAGCATCCCCGCGCCCTCTGACATAATAAACCCGTCCCGCTCCTTGTCGAAGGGGCGGCTGGCTTTTTCCGGCGCGTCGTTGCGGGTGGAAAGCGCTTTCATCGAGCAGAACCCGGCCAGACCCAGCTGGGTGTTCGACGCTTCCGCGCCGCCGGCCACCAGAACATCGGCCCGGCCGTTCCGTATTCCCCAGAGTGCTTCCCCGATGGAATGAGTGGAAGTGGCGCAGGCGGTGACCACGGAGATATTCGGCCCCTTCAGCCCCCAGATCATGGCAATCTGTCCCGGCAGAAGGTTAATGATCATCATCGGCACCAGGAGGGGAGACACGCGGCTGGGGCCTTTCTCCAGCAGGATCTTGTGCTGGGTTTCGATGGTATTGAGGCCGCCGATCCCGGAACTGGCATAGACCCCAATCCGGTTCAGATCCTCATGAGCGAGGTCCAATCCCGAATCCTCCAGCGCCTGCTTGGCCGCAATGACCCCCAGCTGACAGAACCGGTCCATCCTCTTCAGCTGCTTTCGGTCGAGATACTGGGCCGGGTCAAAGTTCTTAATCTCCCCGGCAATCTGGGTGTCGAAACCGGAAGGATCGAAGGCGGTAATCCGGCTGATACCGCTTCTGCAGGAAGCCAGCGCATCCCAGAATTCATCCGGATTATTGCCGATCGGGGATACTACTCCCATCCCGGTGATAACAACTCTCCGTTCGGCCATTCCTTTCTCCTTTGAAAACCCAGAGCATGCCCGTGTCCGCCGGCATGAGAACGGCGGACACGGAGCTGTGTTTGCTCAGGTTATTCCAGCTTCAGTTTCCGTCTTGTTCAGGACTTGGCGTTTTCCTCGATGTACTTGATGGCGGCGCCGACAGTGGTCAGTTTCTCCGCTTCCTCATCGGGGACCTCGATCTCAAAGGCTTCTTCCAGAGCCATCACCAGTTCGACGGTATCCAGGGAGTCCGCTCCCAGATCGTCGATGAATGACGCCTCTTCGGTAACCTCTTCCGGATTGACGCCCAACTGCTCCACAATGATATCCTTCACTTTCTGTGTTACTTCCGACATGGTCCTTCCTCCTTAACATATATAATTGACATTTTCTATCGTATATACCAATACCATTCCCCACGGGGAAACGATATATCACATGTACATTCCACCATCAACAACTAAAATCTGACCGGTGATATAGGACGCCTCCGGGGAGACCAGGAAGGCGACCGCCCCGGCCACGTCTTCCGGGGTCCCCATCCTGCTCAACGGGATACCGGCGACCATCTCCTCCCTGATCTTCTCGGGGATTTTGTCCGTCATCTCGGTCGCGATAAATCCCGGGGCCACCGCATTCACCCGGATGCCCCGGGGGGCGGCTTCCTTGGCCAGAGCTTTGGTGAAAGCGATCAGGCCGCCCTTGGACGCGGCGTAATTGAGCTGCCCCGCGTTCCCCATCAGCCCGATAATCGAGGCTATATTAACAATACAGCCGGACCGCTGTTTCATCATGCTCCGGATGACGGACCGGCTCACGTGGAAAGCTCCTTTCAGATTCACCCCGATAACCTGATCCCAGTCGTCTTCATTCATCCGGATCAGGAGAGCGTCGCGGGTAATCCCGGCGTTATTTACCACTATATCTATGCTCCCCCAGAGGTCAAGAATTTTATTGACCGCCGCCTGGACCGGCTCCAGCAGGGAGACGTCAACCGGGAAGGTCAGGGAATTCCGACCGGTCTGTTCGATTAATGCGGCGGTCTCCCGGCCCCCCGGCTCATCCAGGTCAAGAACCGCTACATCAGCACCCTCCCCGGCCAGCTTGAGGGCGATCGCCCGGCCGATACCTCTTCCGCCACCGGTGACGACCGCCTTTTTATTCTCTAAAAACACAACTCTGCTCCTCTTGAACAAACAGATGATTGGATATTTTAATTCCCCCTACCTCAGCCCCTTTTCTAACAGACGATTGAATGTGATTGAATAGGAGTTACCCCCCGCCTCGGCCTCTATAAGTTTGTCATTCCAATTTTAGCAATCTATCGTCATTCTCCGTCCAAGGCGGATCAGCCTCGGGCTGAGGGATTAGTCATTACTTAGTGTTACCATCTGACCACTGACGCGGCCCAGGTCAGCCCTCCGCCGAAAGCGACCATCAGGAGCAGGTCGCCCGGCTTGAGGATTTTCTTGTGAGCCATTTCCGCCAGAGCCACCGGCACCGTGGCCCCGGACATATTCCCATAGCGGTCCACGTTGATATACACCTGCTCCTCCGGTATCTTCAAACTCTTGGCGACCGCTTTCATAATTCTCAGATTGGCTTGATGGGGAAGGAGCCAGGTAACATCCTGGGGGGTCAGTCCGGCCTGTCTCAGTACCCGACGGGCGGCGGAGACCATGGACGACACCGCCAACTTAAAGACCTTGTTCCCTTCCATCTTAATATATTGCCGACGCTGATCAAGAATCTCGTGAGTAATCGGGCAGCCCGAACCGCCGGCTGTCACCTCCAGCAGAGAAGCATACTCCCCGTCAGCCCCGATGTAACAGTCGATAATCTCCCCCCTTTCGGTCCCTTTGCTGAGGATAACGGCCCCGGCGCCGTCCCCGAAGAGGACGCAGGTATTACGATCCTGCCAATCCGTCATCACGGAAAGCACTTCCGAGGACACCACCAGGGCATTGCGGTACCTTCCTCCCCGAAGCAGCTTCTGGGCCAGCTCCAGTCCATAAATGAAACTACAGCAGGCGGCGGAGATGTCGAAGCAGGCGGCGGTTTTGTTCCCCAGACGGGCCTGGAGCAGACAGGCTGAAGCGGGCAGGGGTTCATCGGGGGTAAAAGTTCCCATGATAATGAGATCAAGATCCTCCGGTTTCAGCCCGGCGCTTTCCAGAGCCTTCCGGGAGGCGTTCGCGGCCATGGAAGACGCCGTTTCGCCGGGGGCGATAATCCGCCGCTCACGAATTCCGGTCCGGGCGAGTATCCACTCATCCGATGTGTCGACCATCTTCTCCAGGTCGGCGTTGGTCAGTACTTTCTCGGGAACATAGTATCCTGTTCCTGTAATCCCGATTTTTTCCTGGGCCATTTTATCCCCCTTAAATGAAGAAAACCCCTTTCAATGCCCCGATTTCGTTTGACGTTCGGACGTCAAACTTTTAATCATCCTTCCTTCCCTTCCATCACCACCCTGCCCTTGTAGTAGCCACAATGCGGGCAGATCCGGTGCGGAGGGCGCGGTTGATGACAGTGCGGGCAAAGAACAGCCCGAGGAAGCTCATAGGGATTGCCGGCCGAGCGTTTTCTCTTTCGACTCTTACTGGTTTTTCTCTTTGGGACAGCCATAAGTAAATTATCCTTTGATATTCTTAACCAATTTTATATTTGCAACTCCTTGAACGGGGAGTCTTCCCGTTCCCCGCGGCAGCCGCACTCTTTCTCGTTCAGATTCTGCCCGCAAACAGGACAGATGCCCCGGCAGTCGGGTCGACAGAGCGGTTTTAGCGGAAGGGTGAGAATAATATCGGACCTGATTTCCTCTGTCAAGTCGATTGTATCCACCGGATCGGCGATCTCTCGCTCGACGTGAAAACCCGGGACTTCCAGCGGCTGCTCGAATTTTTCCAGACAGCGGGAACAGATAAAGTTGACCCGGGTCTCCAGTCTTCCCCGGACCAGGAGCGACCGCCCGACCAGGGCGACGTTCAATGCGCATCGGATCGGTTGTCGGAATTCCGCGCCGGGTTCATCGATATCGATGATGGCCGGGTCTTCATCCTCCCGTAGGGTCATCCCCCCGGCCGGGATCAACTGGAGATTAATCATCATTGGTCTTTTTAAAAGCTCTTACAACCGGTGGGGGAACAAAAGCGGAAACATCCCCACCCAGGGAAAAAATCTCTTTTACCATCCGGGAGCTGATATATGAAAACGCTTCGCTGGGCATCAGGAAAATTGTTTCCAGGTCGGGGGAGAGCTTCCGGTTGGTGAGGGCCATCTGGAATTCATATTCGAAATCGGAAACGGCGCGCAATCCCCGGATCAGGACTCGTGCCTCCCGGCGGACGGCGAAATCTATCAACAGCCCCGAGAACGACAGCACCTCGACCCCGGTAAAAGCGGAGACGCATTCCTGCACCAGAGAAAGACGCTGATTCAGAGGGAAAAACGGGGTTTTGTCCGTATTCTCCGTCACGGCGATGGTCAGCCGGGGAAAGATCCGGGAGGCCCGGCGGACCAGGTCAAGGTGCCCGAACGTGATCGGATCAAAGCTTCCCGCATAGATGGCATGCTTACTGTTGTATTTCATAAATCGTCAGCCCGGTACGCCCGTATTTCTTCGATTGAACCCACCGCCAGCGGGGGGGGGACGCGGCCGATTCCCCCTGATGGGGATGTTGGATAACGACCAATCCATTTTTTCGCAGGGTAGCAGATGCTTCGATAAGAGACAATATAATTTCCCCTCGGTAGGGGCCATCCTTTCCAGTATCCTGATAGGGGGGATCGGCCAGGACAAGATCGCAGCTCTCTCCCCGTTCCCCCAGGCGCCGGAGCGCGTCCCGATAATCGGCGACGATAACCTCGCTTCGCTCCCTCAGACCGAGAGTGGCGATGTTTTCCCTGATGACGGCCGCAGCCGGAACGTGATTCTCCACGAAAACAGCCCTTTCCGCTCCCCTGCTCAGGGCCTCCAAACCCAGCGCTCCCGTACCCGCAAAGAGATCCAGCACACGGCTCCCGGGTACGATGCCGCCGAGGATGCTGAATAAAGCCTCCCGGACCCGGTCGGCGGTGGGACGCGTTTTCAGGCCCGAAGGCGATTTCAGCTTCCGGCCCCTGAATTTTCCGGCTATTACTCTCAAAGTAATTCACCACGAAGAGCACGAAGTACACGAAGATTGGATAAGGAAATAACTACGATTACGCACTTTTTTAAAATCTTCTTGATCTTCGTGTCCTTCGTGGTTGTAATTTATTTTCAATGTAACTTAATTTTCGGGCAGGGGATAATATATAGCGGCCCCCGATTGAATCACTGGGGGGCAATTTAACCGACATCGCCCAGCTCGAAGCTGTCCCCGTAGCGCCGTCGGAGACGGTCGCGAACCGCGCCCAATTCCGGTGCTTTCAGGAGGGGATCGGCGGCAAGCAGTTTGAACGCCTGACGCCGCGCGAACTCCATCAGCCGCAGATCCGCCACGATGTTCCCTATCCGCAGCTCCGGCAGCCCGGTTTGCCTGGTCCCGAAAAACTCCCCCGGGCCCCGGATCTCCAGGTCCTGGCGGGCGATGAGAAAACCGTCATCGATATCCTTGATGATGCGGAGGCGGCGGCGGGCGTCATCGGTTCTCGGATTGCCCTGGAGAATACAGTATGCCGGGTAACGGCTCCGCCCTACCCTTCCCCGAAGCTGATGAAGCTGGGCCAGCCCGAAGCGCTCGGCATTCTCGATCAGCATGACGGTAGCGTCCGGGATGTCGATCCCGATTTCCACTACCACCGTTGATACCAGGATGCTTGTTTTTTTCTCCCGGAACAACTTCATGGCCCTTTTCTTTTCCTCTGACGAAAGACGTCCGTGTACCAGTCCCATCATCAGGTCGGGGAAAACGGTCTTTCGCAGGTGTTCGAACATCTCGGTAGCAGCCCGGACTTCCAGCTGATCCGATTCCTCCACCAGCGGATAAATGATAAAGGCCTGCCGGCCTTCTCTGACCTGGCGCCGGATAAAGGCGTAGGCGCTGTCCAGTTGATCGGGGCTGATCCAAAAGGTTTTCACCTTTGAACGCCCGGGGGGCATTTCATCCAGCGTGGAAAAATCAAGATCTCCGTAAACGGTCAGGGTCAGCGTCCGCGGAATGGGCGTGGCCGTCATTATCAGGACATGGGGCTGCGTTCCCTTCTGTCTCAGGTCGGATCGCTGCCGGACACCGAATTTGTGCTGTTCATCGATCACGGCCATTCCCAGATTATGGAAAACAACATGCTTTTGGATAAGGGCGTGGGTTCCCGCGACCACCTGAATCGAACCGTCTTCTATTTCCCTGAGTATGTTTTTTCGTTTCGCGCCCGTAACGCCCCCGGTTAGAAGGACCGATTTTATTCCCAGGGGAGTCAGTTCCCGGTTGATATTTTCATAATGCTGAGCGGCAAGAACTTCCGTCGGAGCCATGATGGCCCCCTGATATCCGCTGTCAACGGTGGTTAAAAGAGCGCAGACGGCGACGACGGTTTTGCCGGACCCGACGTCCCCCTGGAGCAGGCGGTTCATCGCCCGGGGACCGGTCATATCCTCTTTGATCTCCGCGATCGCTCGTTTCTGCGCCCCGGTCAAGGTAAAAGGGAGCTGGGCGATATAGCGGTCGCGGAGGGGAGTAACCCGGGAATGGGGCAGGCTTCTGTCGTGCCGGGCCCGTTTTTCCCTTTTCAAACCCAGCGCCAGCTGAAGAATGAAGAATTCATCGAGGATTAATCGTTTCCGGGCTGCTTCCAGCGTGGTCCGGTCAGCCGGGTAGTGAATATCCCTGATCGCCTGCGGGAGGGAAACGACCTGCCAGAGCCGGCGAAGATCAGCGGGGAGCAGGTCGGGGTAGTCGGGGAGATATGCGTCGAGAGTCCGTTCAATAATTCCCCGCAGCATCTTCTGATTCAATCCTTCAGTCAGGGGATAGAGAGGTATAATCCGGCCGGCCTGGCTGATGCCCTCTTTCTCGGGATCAACCCGTTCGTGCTCCGGGTTCACCATCTGCAACGTTCGGTAACGCTGCACTTTTCCGGTAAAAACCGCTTCTTCTCCCGGCTGGAAGATATTTTCCAGGTATGTCTGGTTGAACCAGACACAGGGTATTTTCCCGCTGCCGTCAGCAACAACCAGGCGGAACACTTTTTTGCCCGACCGTGTCCGGCTCAAGTTCGTAGCCAGAATCTCGCCCTTGACGGTGGCGAAATCACCTTCTTGGAGCGTGGCGATGGGCGAGATCAGCCGCCGGTCCTGATAATCCCGGGGAAAGTAATACAGAAGGTCCTCGATCGTGCTGACTCCCAGGCGCTTGAGGAGCCTCGCCCGGCGCGGACCCACCCCTTTAACGTATTGGACGTTGTTCTGTATAGCTTCACTCATACCATGGCTCATGTCAGCGGTAAATTATCCCGGATTTCGTCATTATAATTTACTTGTTCCTCACCCGGTTCTATGGTAATGACAATTGTGTCTCTTTGCTAAAAAATATCAAAAGAAGGATATTAACACCATGTCAAAAACGTGTGCAATCTGCGGGAAACAGCCACATTCCGGGAACAAAATCAGCCGGCGGGGACTGGCGAAAAAAAAGGGAGGAGTTGGAAAACGGGTGACCGGCGTCTCCAAGAGAACATTTCTGCCCAACCTGCAAAAAGTCAGGGCGGTAATCGATGGAGAGGTCCGGAGCATCCGGGTCTGCGCGAAATGTATCCGTTCCGGAAAGGTGGTAAAGCCTTAAATAAATTACTCGCTACGCTCGCAAATTTATGTAGGATCGTCCTTCACTTCGTGAAGGACTTGGTGGATCAGAATGCCTTCGGCATTCTTTGTAGGAATTGTAGGATCGCTTCTCTTGCGGATTAGCAAACCTTGTCTCCGGCAAAGCGATACTACATTTACGACATCTCCTTCAAGTTCTGAAGCGCAGTGAAAGGACGATACTACCCTACCGGATTTCTCTTCCTTTGAAATTCCGAAACAGGAACTGAGCGCCTTCGACACAACTTTTCGCTACTAATACATTAAGACACTAAGGAGAATCAAATAAGGTAAGTATTTTACCCTTTTTTTCTTTTCTTGGTGCCTTTGTGCCTTGGTGGCAAAAATTATTTTAATTCCGCAACAGTACGTTCAGCGTTTCTTTTTTATACTCTTCCGGTGCCATAAGAGGAGCACCGGGCTGGCGATATAGATGGACGAGTACGTTCCTACCACTATCCCCACCATCAGGGCAAACGCGAAATCGTGGATCACGCTGCCCCCGAAAAGAAAGAGAAGAATCACCACAAGCAGGGTGGTCAGGGAGGTCAAAAGCGTCCTGTTCAGCGTCTGATTGATGCTGGTGTTGATGATCGTCTCATCCGATTCTCCCCGCATATCTTTCATATTCTCCCGGATCCGGACGAAGACCACGATGGTGTCGTTCAGGGAATAACCCACGATAGTAAGCAAAGCGGCGATAATCGGGATATTGAACTCCCGGATCGGGAGCAGGAAGAAACCGGCCAGGAAACCAACCGTGATGATAACATCGTGAAGGAGGGCCAGAACCGCTCCCAGGGCGAACTTGAACTCATTAAACCTGAACCAGATGTACGCCGTAATCGCCAGAACAGCCAGGATAATGGCCCCCAGGGCCTGGACCCGCAGCCGGTGTCCCACTTTCGGCCCCACCATCTCGGTTCGCTGTTCGTACGTTTCGAGATCGATTTTCGAGGCGAGCGTTTTTTTGATCGCGTCGTCGATCTCTTTTGGAGACTCGACGGACGCCCGGATGATAACACCCTTCCCCTCCCCGTATTGCTGAACGGAACTGCCCTCCATCCCGATACTGTCCAGAATATCCCGGATGTTTTCCGCCGGGATCTCCTCGGTGAATTGGCGCTGGATCAATATCCCCCCGTTGAAGTCGATGCCGAAGTTTTTCTCTCCGTTGTAGATAAAGACGATGATGCTGGCGATGATCAGGGCCCCGGAAACCAAAAATGCCGGACGGAGTTTGCCGATGAAATCGAAGTTCGGGTTCTTGAACATCTGGAACATCTTGAGATCGGTAAACCGCGGACTCAGGCTGATCAGATCGAGAATGACCCGGGTCACTACCAGGGCGGTGAACATGCTGGTACAGATGCCGATCGTCAGGGTCAGGGCAAACCCCTTGATCGGTCCCGAGGTGGGAAGAAAGCTGAAACCGAGGGGATTCAGGAGGACCAGGGCGGCGATGACCGTCGTCAGGTTGGCGTCGAAAATCGTGAGAAATACTTTCTCGTATCCGGCGGAGATGGCCCGTCTGATCCTCTTTCCGGAGGCCAGTTCCTCTCTGATCCTCTCGAAGATGAGAACATTGGCGTCCACCGCCATGCCGATGGTCAGAATGATCCCGGCGATCCCGGGGAGGGTCAGGGTGGCCTTGAAGCCTTTAAAGAGAAACGGCAGCAGGCAGAGGATGCCGATGATAAAGCCGATGTTCAGACAGAGGGCAAAGTCGGCGATCAGACCCGCGAGCAGGTAATAAGCGGCCATGAAGACAACAACGGCGATCAGACCCGCGAGCGCCGCCTGGATCCCCTGCCGGATGGAATCTTCTCCCAGAGACGGCCCGACCGTACGCTGCTCCTTGATCATCAGCGGGGCCGGATAGGCTCCGGCTGAAAGCTGGCTGGCCAACAGCTTAGCCGATTCAAAATCAAAGTTTCCCTCGATATATCCCTCCCCGCGAGGGATGTGGGTTCTGATCAGCGGGGCCGAGAGGATATTTCCGTCAAGGATCATGGCCAGCCGCCGGCCGGGAGGATTATCTTCCGCGTTGTACTGCTTGGTAATTCGGGAAAAGATCCGGGCCCCCTTGCGGTCGAACTTGAAATGGACGATCGGCTCTCCGGTCCCCCCCTTCGTCCCGAAATAGGCGGAGACCAGGTCTTCTCCGTTCAACTCGCTCTTATCGAGCAACAGGAGTGTTTCTTCTGAGACCGTCCCGTCGGGACTTTCTTTTTCATAGGATTTCAGGGTGAACCCGGGGGGGGCAACCCCCTCCGCGATCGCTTTCTGCAGACGTTCCTGATCGTCGTCAACCAGCTTAAACTCCAAAAACGCCTGCCCCTGGATCAGCTCCAGGGTCTGTTCCGGATCCCTCACTCCGGGCAGCTGGATCAGAAGCTCGTTCTTCCCCTGCTTCTGGATCTCCGGTTCGGAGACGCCAAATTTGTCTACCCGGTTGCGGAGGATTTCCAGGGAGCCCAGATTGGCGGCCTTGATCTCCCGGTCGAAGTTGGCAAAGACCTGGTCGTTGGTCTCGATCTCGTTTTTTTCGAGATCGTATTTATTCATGTAGTGCTGCTGAAAATAGTTGACCAGGTTGATCCCCCGCTTCCTGACCTCATCCTTTAAAATATCCAGGGGCTCCATGGATGAGGTCGCGGCCCGGGCTTTCACGGCGTCCATCAGGCTGATAAATGCATCATCGACATTATCGGCCCCTTTCCGGATCAACTCCAGGTCATCCACCGCCAGGATGACATGCATCCCACCGCGCAGATCAAGCCCCAGGTTCAGGTGCCCTTTGGTTCCCCGCTCGATCCGCTTGATGACATCTTTGTTATCCTCGTTCCCCGGGAAGTATTTGGTGAGGTCGATGCCGGTAGCGTTGACTTCCTGCTTCAGGAGTTCGATCCCGGAGATGGGGATCTTGCGGTCTCCCACGTTGTACTCGCGGTCCATGCTGTCGAGAAGCCGCTGGAAGGCTTCATCCTGGTTGACCGCCTCTTTCTTCAGATAATCCCGCACGTTGAGCTCGGTCAGCGGATAAGAGGCAACCGCCAGCAGGGCGATGATCGCCAGAATAAGCAGGATTTTCCATTTCAAGCCTTTCGACATTATATATCAGCTCTCTTCGGATTTACTTTCAACGGCGGTGACATTGGCACGATTGATCTCCAGTTTCACATTATCGGCCACTTTCACGCTGATCGTCTTCTCTTTCACGTTACTGATGATCCCGTGGATACCGCCGGTGGTTATCACCCGGTCACCTTTCTGGAGTTCCGAGACCAGCTTCTGATGTTCTTTCTGCCGCTTCTGCTGGGGGCGGATGAGGAGAAAGTAAAAGACGGCGAACATCAATATCAGGGGGATCAACATCCCCCCCAGGCCGCCTTTTCCTCCCTCGCCTTGCTGGCATCCCATGCCGCCGCCTTCACCGCCGCCGGCCGGCGCCATCGCGATTGGTATATACTGCATATTGACCTCCTTACCCCTCTATCGTCAGTACGATATTATGGTTTGAAAAATATTGTTTAAGGCGTAAAAGCGCCGATACTACTACAACCAGCCGTTTCATGCAACCCGCAACTGATAAAACAATGAGGAGCCTGTCCTAGCGCTTTGAGCCACCTTTTGTTTCGGCATCGGACGGGTGGGACGAGTCGGACGGATCCGACCGAAAGGCTTTCAGAAATTCCTTTTGAAACGCCTCGTACTGTCCCTCTTCTATCGCCTGCCGGACGTCTTTCATCATGGTCAGGTAAAAATACAGGTTATGTATGGTAGCCAGGCGATGACCCAAAATCTCTCCCGTATTAAAAAGATGCCGGATATACGCCCGGGTAAAGTGACGGCAGGCGTAACAGCCGCAGGCGTCGTCAATCGGCCGATGGTCATCCTTGAAGGCGGCATTCCGGACGGTCATCCTGCCCCGGGGGGTAAATACCGACCCGTTGCGGCCGTACCGGGTGGGAACGGTACAATCAAACATATCCACCCCGTAGGCAACCTGGGTGATGATATCATCCGGGGTGCCCGATCCCATCAGATAGCGGGGTTTATTCTCCGGCAGCAGACCGGCCGTATATTCGGCGATCTCAAACATCAGCGGCTTCGGTTCACCCAAGCTTAAACCGCCGATCCCGTATCCGGCAAAACCGATCTCCTCCAGGCCGGCGATGCATCCGGCCCGCAGATCGTTGAAAACGCTTCCCTGGACGATTCCAAAAAGTGCCTGCCGCCCATCCCGGTGAGCCCGGCGGCACTGCCGGGCCCAGTTCAGGGTCAGCTCCAACGATTTCTTCATATATTCATATTCTGAAGGATAGGGAGGACATTCATCGAAGGCCATAATGATATCGGAGCCCAGGGCCTGCTGGATCTCGATCGAACGAGCGGGGGTGAGATGATGAAGGGTCCCCTCGATGTGGTCCCGGAAAGAAACCCCCTCTTCCGATATCTCCCGCAGATCGGAGAGACTGAAGATCTGATAGCCCCCGCTGTCGGTCAGGATCGGCCGGTCCCAGTGCATGAAATTGTGCAGGCCGCCGGCATTTTTGATGATATCGATCCCCGGGCGAAGGCCCAGGTGATAGGTATTGCCCAGTATAATCTGCGCCCCCAGATCCTTCAATTCCTCCGGGGTCATGGTCTTGACCGTCGCCTGGGTACCGACCGGCATGAAGCAGGGAGTATCAACCTCCCCGTGCTCCAGCCGCAGCTTCCCCACCCGGGCGGCGGTATTGTGATCTTGTTTAATAACCTTAAATTTCATGAGATCGGATAATCAGATACCCGGCCACTTTATTTCGAGTAATTTTCATTTGCCTCACTTGATCAGCATGGCGTCGCCGTAACTGTAGAAACGGTACCGCTCCCGGATCGCTTCCCGGTAGGCATTCATCATCCTCTCTCTGCCCGCCAGGGCGGAGACCAGCATGATCAAGGTGGACCGGGGAAAGTGGAAATTGGTTATCAGGTTAAAATCCGTCTTGAAGCGGTAGCCCGGATAGATAAAGATACCGGTTGAGGCGGCGCCGGGTTTTACGCTTCCGTCATCCCGGGCGGCGCTCTCCAGGGCGCGCACCGTCGTGGTCCCTACCACCCAGAGCCGGCCCCGGCTGCCGTTAATCCGGTCCGCGGTATCTTCGCTTACCTCATAATGCTCTTCGTGCATCCGGTGCTCTTCCACCAGATCGGACTTGACCGGTTGGAAGGTGCCGTAGCCGACGGAGAGCGTGACAGAGGCGATCCCCACGCCCTTATTTCTGACCGCCTCCAGAAGTTCCCCGGTAAAGTGAAAACCGGCGGTCGGGGCGGCGACGGCCCCCGGTTTTTCCGCGAAGATGGTCTGGTATCTCTCCCGGTCAAGGCGACGCAGGGTGTCGGGGTAGTTTTCCGGATCACGCTTGATATAGGGAGGCAAGGGGGGAAGACCGACCTCTTCTATCGCTTCGAGAATATCGCCGATCCCGGGAAAATCAATGATGACCTTTCCCTCCGACCGCTCCCGGATCACGCCGATGATCCCTTTCCCGAAATCGATCTCCGTCCCCGGTCGGGCCCGGCGGGCGGGTCTGATCAGGGCATCCCAGCCGCTTTCGTCCGCCGGTTGCAGGAGCAATATCTCCGTTCTGCCGCCGGTCGGTATTCTCCGCCCGTAAAGCCGGGCGGGGATGACGCGGGCATTATTGAGAACCAGCAGGTCTCCTTTCTGGAAATGGGTCAGTATATCCGGGAAAGCGCGGTGGGCGATATCCCCGGTTTTTTTATCGAGAACCAGCAGGCGGGCGTCTTCTCTCTTCCCGGCAGGATGCTGGGCGATCAATTCGGGGGGAAGATCGTAATCGAAATCCGCAGTCTTCATTGTTTTAAATTTTCCCCGGAAAATTTAAAACGCTCGTATTCGCTGTAGAGGCAGCCACAGTACTGCTGCTTGTAGAGGCCGTACTTCTCGGTCAATTCCCAGTGCTCCTTCCATCCTTCCCGAAAATCCCGGTAGAGAAATTCGACCCCCGTCTCCCGGGAAACGTCTTCGGCGATCTTCCGGGCCAGTTCATGCTTCTGCTGCTTGCTGATCAATAAAGTGGTGGTAAACGCATCGTAGCGCCCTTTCCGGGCAACCGCGGCGGCCTGTCTCAGACGCAGATAATAACAGTAACGGCAGCGGTCAGCCTCCCGGAAAGCCGTCAGACGGAAGAACTCTTTCACATCATAGCGGGGAGAAAAGATTACCTTCATGCCCGTCTCTTTCGCGTACTGGGCGACGGCTTCTTCGCGCTTGAGGTGTTCCCGGTAAGGGTGGATGTTGGGGTTATAGAAATAGCCGTCAACCTGATGTCCCTCTTCGGAAAGGATCTTGAAGGGATAGGTGGCGCAGGGCCCGCAGCAGATATGCATCAGTATTTTCATTAACATTGGTATGAAACCACGAAGGACACGAAGGCATCAGGAAGAATCACCACCGTCTTACCTATTTATATTTCCTTCGTGATCTTCGTGGTTAAAACATCTCGGCTTGAGATGAGGGAGGGAGGTCAATACCGAGGTGGCTGTAAGCGAGAGGGGTGGCGCAGCGGCCGGTGCGGGTGCGCTTGAGGTATCCCTGCTGAATCAGGTACGGTTCATACACTTCGGCCAGGGTTTCGCATTCTTCGCCGATGGCGACGGCGATGGTCTCGATCCCGACCGGCCCCCCGTTAAACTTCAAGATGATCGTTTCCAGGATGCGCTTGTCCATTTCATCAAGGCCTTTCTCATCGACGTCCAGCATGCTCAGGGCCAGATGAGCGATCTCCGGGGTGATCCGGTTGTCCGCCCTGACCTGGGCATAATCTCTCACCCGCTTGAGAAGGGAATTGGCGATCCGGGGCGTTCCCCGCGAGCGACGGGCGATCTCCATGGCGCCATCCCCGGTAATGTCGACCTGAAGAATACCGGCCGAGCGGAGGACAATCTCCTTCAGCTCTTCCGGCCGGTAAAAATCCAGCCGGTTGACCAGTCCGAAACGACTTCGCAGAGGCGCCGTCAGCAGACCGTATCTGGTGGTCGCGCCGACGAGGGTAAAATGAGCGAGATTGAGACGTACCGAGCGGGCCGATGGGCCCTGATCGATCATGATATCGATCACGAAATCCTCCATGGCCGGGTAAAGATATTCCTCCACGATATGGGTCAGGCGATGTATCTCATCAATGAACAGGATGTCCCCCTCTTTGAGGTTGGTTAAAAGGCCCGCCAGATCTCCCGGTTTATCGATGGTGGGCCCCGACGTGGGTTTGATATCACAATTCATCTCCGCGGCGATGATATAAGCCAGGGTAGTCTTCCCGAGTCCGGGAGGACCGAAGAAGAGGAGGTGCTCCAGGGGCTCGTTCCGCCCCCGGGCGGCCTGGAGGGCGATCTGGAGCCGCTCCTTGAGTTTGGCCTGGCCGGTAAACTGATCAAAGGCGGCGGGGCGAATCTTCTGATCGAACAACGTGTCCCGTTCTTTCAGTGTCTGATTGATGAACCGTTCACTCATAGATACTTCAATGCTTCCTTTAACAATCTTTCTACCGGCCAACCGGGTTCGGAGGCGGCCAGGGCCTGCGTCAACGCTCTGTGGGCAACCACCTGCCGGTAGCCCAAAGAGAGCAGCGCCCGCATCACGTCAGCGATTTTATCCTCGGCGCCATCAAGGCCGGCCTGTCCCACCGCTTCGCGGAGACGGGGAAGGAGCGTGATCTTATCCTTCAATTCGAGAACCAGCCGTTCCGCGGTTTTTTTCCCGATTCCGTGGATCGAAGCCAGGAGGTCGATGTCGCCGGACACAACCGCCGTCTGGAAGGTGGAGACAGGGATCCCGCCGAGCACGCCGAGAGCTACTCTCGGTCCTATTCTCGAGACACCGAGAAGCATTCTGAAGAGTTCTCTCTCCTCCCCGGTGGCGAAACCATAAAGAGTTTGCTCATCTTCACGAACGTAAAGATGAGTAAGAATGGTCAGTGCCGTTCCGGGGACCGGAAGTTGTTCAAACGTGCTGACCGGGATGAAGAGGCGATAGCCGATATCGTTTACCTCCACCACGGCGTAATCGGGAGCCGAGCTGATCAGTGTGCCTTTCAGGTATTCAATCATTGTTCAAACTTCTTATCTTTCCCCGGATATACTGCTGTCTTGGAAATAGGTAATTCCCAGGGCCAGAGCGTCGGAGACATCGAGCGGGGCCGGCGGCTCATCCAGTTTCAGCAGAACCTGAACCATTTTCTGGACCTGTTTTTTATCAGCAGCGCCGTTCCCGACCACGGATTTCTTGACCCGGCGGGCGGCATAGGTATAGATGGGGATATCCCGGCACGCAGCGGCCAGTCGGCACACACCCCGTACCTCACCCAGAGCTAATGTCGATCTGATGTTCTTATGATAAAAAACGTCTTCGAGAACAAATCTCCGGGGATCATAACGATCGAGCAGTTCCTCTATGGCGGAGTGGATACGGGCCAGCTTTTCCGCTGAAGTTTTTCTCCTGGTACCGGTAATCGTACCGGCGGCCAGAAGGATTATATCCTGACCCTGTTTCTCGAGAACACCATAACCGGTCACATTAATTCCGGGATCGACGGCGATGATGCGAAGGGCATTCGGGATCACGGCTATTCCGACTCGCTCTCGGCAAGAATCTCCTCGGGGATATCACAGTTGGAATAGACATTCTGGACATCGTCATGATCTTCCAGTTCTTCAAGCAGCCCGAGAACACGGCGCGCTTCATTCCCCTGGACGGGAACTTCATTGGTGGGGATCTCGGTGACTTCTCCGTGAATGATCCGATGCCCCTTCTCCTGCAGAGCGCTCTTCACCGCCTCGAAGTCGGACGGATCGGTATAAATCTCGAATTCGTCCCCCTCGGCCTTGAAGTCTTCCGCCCCCGCTTCCAGGACCAGAGAGAACAGCGCTTCCTCATCTACCCCGGCGGCGCTCACATTCAAAACGCCTTTCTTCTCAAACAGATATGATACGCTGCCCGGGCCGGCTATGCTGCCCCCCTTCCGGTCAAAGATGTGCCTGATCTCGGCGATGGTCCGGTTCCGGTTATCGGTCAACGTCCGGATCAGGATAGCGACGCCGCCCGGACCGTATCCCTCATACACTGATTCCTCGTAACTGACCCCGGGCAGCTCGCCGGTTCCTTTTTTAATGGCCCGGTCGATATTCTCCAACGGCATGTTGGCGTCCCGGGCAGTCTGGATCATGGATCGCAGCTGGATATTGGCGGCGATGTCTCCTCCGCCAAGCCGGGCGGCCACGGTAATCTCTTTAACAAGCTTGCTGAAAAGCTTTCCGCGTTTCGCGTCCTTCGCCCCTTTCTTATGTTTGATGCTCGCCCATTTTGAATGACCGCTCATGGATTATCTCCAACATTCCTTAAATAATTTTAATGTTATTAGGTTATCCCAAACACTATATACATTTCCAAAATGAGGAAATCCTAAATCCTAATTTCGAAATCCTAAACAAATTCAAAATCCAAATAACCGAATGTTGCAAACATCGCCGGCTCCAGGCGCCTATTTTGAATTTTTCATTTTGGCCATTTGAAATTATTTAGGATTTAGGTATTAGAAATTAGGATCTGTGAGCTTACGAGCTTGGCGAGTAAGCTCTATCCCTCTTCTTCCTCTTCTTTCTTTGCCAGCGCGATTACCTTTTGAGCGATATTGGCAGGGACTTCCTCATACCCCTCGAACTCCATCGTAAAAACCCCTTTGCCCCCGGTCAATGAACGGAGTTCCGGGGTATACTTCAACATCTCCGCCATCGGCACCTGGGCACTCACGATCTGGCGGGAACCGTCGGGCGTCATCCCCAGGATGCGGCCGCGCCGGGAATTCAGATCGCCGGTAACGGTACCCATGTATTCGGTGGGGACGGTGATGGCGACATTCATGATCGGCTCCATCAAAACCGGTTGGGCGTTCCGGGCGCACTCTTTGAAACCCTGGCGCCCCGCGATCTGAAAGGCGATGTCCTTGGAGTCGACCGGATGGGTCTTGCCGTCATAGACGGTCGCGATAACGTCCATCACGGGATATCCGGCGAGGACTCCGCTCTCCAGGGCGGACAGAAAGCCTTTCTTGACGCTCTGCACCAGCTGACCCGGTATGTGGCCTCCCACTACTTCATCGGAGAAAAGTAGCTTCCCCCCCCAGGGGAGCTCAATCAGCTCCCTTTTCGCCTTGCCTTCCGCGTCCTCCGCCCCGGGGGTGTATGCCTGAACGTGCATCCAGACCTCGGCAAACTGGCCCGCGCCCCCGGTCTGCTTCTTGTGCCGGTACTTGGTATCTCCCCTTCCCCGCAGCGTCTCTTTATAAGCAACCCGCGGGGTCTTCAATTCGACATCAACATTGAAGTTACTGCGAAGCCGGTTGACCACGATCTGGATCTGGACTTCCCCCATGCCGGAGAGGACGTACTCTTTTGTCAGGGGATCGCGGCGCCCTTTCAGGGTCGGATCTTCGTCTATCAGCTTGTGCAGTCCCTCGGCGATCTTATCTTCATCCCCCCGGTTTTTCGCATACACCGCCATCAGGGCGGTCGGCGATGGAAACCGGAAAGGGGGAAACCGGTAGTTATTCCCCACCCCGCAGAGGGTATCTCCGACCGATGTTTCCTTCAGTTTGGTCAGGGCAATGATGTACCCGGGG
Source organism: uncultured bacterium (assembly GCA_963822585.1). GTDB lineage: Bacteria > Auribacterota > Erginobacteria > Erginobacterales > Erginobacteraceae > CAWGIE01. The sequence continues at coordinate 90,287 of CAWGIE010000008.1, read as the reverse complement.
ATGGCGGAAGAGATCTTTATCTGATCCTTGCCCTGGATGATGAATAAATGGCTGACCCGTTCCCGGGCGCCGCTGACGGAGTTGAAGATCTCCGATTCCGCTTCCAGTGTGCCTGACCAGACCCGGAGATAGGAGAGCTGTCCGACAAAAGGATCGATGATGCTCTTGAAGACCCGGGCGCAAAAAGGAGCATCTTTTCCGGGGGCGAGTGTGTCTTCTCCGACTGTTATCTCCCCCCGATCGGCGGGAGAGGGAAAGAGATCGCAAAATCCTTTCAAAAGTTCATCTACCCCGACGGCGGTCAGGGCGCTGCCGCAGAAGATCGGATTGACGCCACCGCCGGCAAAAGCAGCCCGGAATCCATTTCGGATTTCTCCGGGGTCCAGGGTACCGTTCTCCAGGTATTTTTCGATCAGGCTGTCATCCGTCTCCGCGGCGACTTCCACCATCTTCTCCCGGAAACCGTCGATTTCATCTTTCAGACCGCCGGCGATCTTGGCCGGGGCATCGCGGTCGAGCAGCCCGCAGACTCCGGAGAAGGAGGGGTGATCTGCATCCGGGAGATAGAGGGGGAGAGCGGAGGCACGCAGCTCATCGCGGATGCCGGCCAGAGCTTTCGAGAACTGGGAATGTTCCTTGTCCAGCTTATTGACGAAAAAAGCGACCGGTAGATTCCGGGAACGGGCCTCGTCCCAAATCCGCCGGCTGACGGTGTCGATCTCGCCCGTTCCGTCCACCACGATCAGCACACTGTCCACCACCTCCAGCGCCACAATGACCTCCCCCCAGAAGTCCATATATCCCGGCGTGTCCAGAAGGAATAAATTCTTCCCGGCGACGGAACAGTTTAAGGGGGTGGTGCGGACACTGCCTTTCCGGGCCTTTTCCTCCTCGTCGGTATCAGAGAGAGAGGTGCCTTCATCCACGCTCCCCTGGCGGGTGTTCGCCCCGGCCTTATACATCAGGGCGTCCGCCAAAGTGGTTTTCCCGCAGCCGTTCCCGCCGAAAATCCCGATGGTTCGAATGTCCTTAACCTCATATTCCGCCATGATATCTGATATCTCCTCTCGGTATTTTTACATTAACAAACGATCCGGGTGTAATTGCCCCCCCCCGGCCCCTTTTGGAACAGACGATTGAATGTGATGGGAAGGGATTATTAGAACTTGACCCAGCCTGAATTCATTGAATGTTCGACGTTGAACGTTGGACGTTCGACGTTCATTCTTTGTTCATCACGCCCGGCCGAGATATTCTCCGGTCCGGGTATCGATCTTTATCTTCTCCCCTTCCTGAATGAAGAGCGGGACATTCACTTCCTTGCCGGTCTCCAGCACGACGGGTTTCCGGACATTGGTGGCACTGTCTCCCTTGACGCCTTCGGGCGCCTCGGCAACCTTCAGCACCACGCTGGAAGGGAGTTCTATCTGCAGGGGGACATTCCCCTCGGCGAAGACCAGGTCGTATTCCCCCCCCTCGACGATGTAATCCCGGCATGAATCAACCAGGTTCCCATCAACCGTAATCTGATCGAATGTCTCCGGGTCCATAAAAACATAGCCGTGGCTGTCCCGGTAGCTGTATTCCAGTTTCTTCCTAACCAGGGTAATCAGATCAACCGTCTCGGTAGACGAGAACCTGACCTGGGCGGAACGCCCGGTCCGCAGATTACGCAGGACCGCCTGAACGAAGGCTCCCCCTTTCCCCGGCTTGACTCGATCGAGGTCGAGCACAAGGCAGATATCATCTTTATACCGGACGGCGTTACCTTTTTTTAAATCGTTGGCGTTGGCCATATTAATTAGCGCCTCCGGCGCTACTTAATAGTGGCTCCGACTTCGTCGGAGCTATTGCTTAATCATGATATTATCATCGAGACGACCCTGATGAAGGATTCGGGGTGAAACATCTTTTAAAAGGCATTATAACCTAAGCCGACTTTTTACTCCTGAAGCATACGTTATTTATAAGCCAAAAGCTTCCCAACTAATATTTTTTCGAAGAAAAAATATTAGTTCAGTCTTTCACGGCGACTTCGTATCCTTCACGGACCGGCGAAGCGCTGTAGAGCGGATATGAAGCCCTCTGCTCAAGGTACAGATTAATCTCCTCGCTGGCTTCCGCAGAAGTCTGATCTTCCCAAATGGTAATAGATAAAGCCTTTGATTTCTTCCGATCAATCAGCAGGTAGAAGTTTTTATATCCTTTCTGCACCCTGATCTCGGGATTGATATACTCCTCGTAGAGTTCCTGGAATTCATCAATCTTGTCCGGTTTGATGGAGATAGTGATCAACTGGGCGTACATGACAGACCTCCTCATTCGATCTTAACGGACTGGTCGGACCGATCAGACCTTTCAGGGGCTCGCCGACGAAAAGGCGAAAATGCCAGCTTTTTGTTCGGAAATCAGAAATAAAACAAACCAATACTATAAAAGAGGGCCCGCGTCAATAAAACAAAAAGGCGCGCTTAATAAAGGCGCCTCTTTAATCCGAGTTTTGACCGATTACATCTCTTCGGTTACATTATCCAGCATTTCTTTCGGGCTCCAGACCATTACACCTCCGTATATAACAGGGGGGAAATGACGCTTATTACCGGTAACAATCGCTTTCGCTCCGGCTGAAAGAGCTACTTCGAGAAAGGGCAGATCACCAGGGTGGGGAATTTTCACTTTTAGCGGCATCGGCACAATCCGCTCCGCCAACAGCTGGATTTCTTTAAGGACAATTTCCGCGTCTTCCCTGATAGCTGAAAATTTCGGTCTTTTTAATACTGATTCATACTCCAGTAGAATCCGCTCGTCAGCGGCAATATCTATCAACCCGCTTAAAATAAGGCGGAGAATACGTGCGGGTTTCCCCCGGGGATTCAGCAGGCCGGAAACCAATATGTTCGTATCGAGAATTATCTTCACTCTTACTCCGCCCGGCGAGCCATATGTATCTCCGTCTCTATCTCCCGGGCCGTCATCTTCGAAAGACCGGTCGAAACGGCAGTTCGATGAAGCCTCTCTAAAGCCATGAGGGCTTTGGCCCGACGTAATACGGCTATTGATTCATCAAAAGTATCCTCATCTATTTTTATCATGAGTGCCTTCGGTCGGCCATTTGAGGTAATTACCACATTGTCTTCCGCCGCTAACTTCTTCCAGACTTCTCCGGGCTTGATTCTTAAATCCCTTACCGGTACAAATTTCATAGCTTCCTCCGTAGTATAATTAGTATCTTATTATCCTACTATTAAACTACGATACTTCTCTTCTCCTGTCAATAGTCTCCTGTACTTACATAGGGAAATAGACCGGAAATGGCATTCCAGGAATAACGTGGGATTACCGGGTTACCGGCAGGTCTCCGAATGCTCCATAATACACCCGGGTTATTTCCTTTGAAAAAAAACCCCGGACGGAGCTTACTCCGTCCGGGGTAGGGAACAATACTATTTTTTTGCCTGGATTCCGTTGAATCCGGGCAAAAAAATAGCCCCGCAACAACCTACTCTCCCCCCCAGTTTCCCGGGAAGTACCATCGGCTCAGAAGGGCTTCACGACCGTGTTCGGTATGGGAACGGGTGTTTCCCCTTCGATATGGTCACGGGACTAATTTTTTCGCTTCGTAAAAAAATTATTGCTCTTTCAAGCCAACAATTTTTCCCCAAAGCACAAATCCAATTTAAGTCAGGGTTACTGTTTTGAGTCAGAAGCTTTTCACTAATTTTTCTTTCGAAGAAAGAAAAATTACTGGTCAAGCCGATCGGCAGATTAGTACAGGTAAGCTCAATGCGTCGCCGCACTTACACACCCTGCCTATCAACCTCGTCATCTTCGAGGTGCCTGATAGGGATATTTCATCTTGGAGGAGGCTTGGCACTTAGATGCTTTCAGCGCTTATCCTTTCCGAACATAGCTACCCAGCAATGCCGTTGGCACGACAACTGGAACACCAGCGGTTCGTCAATCCCGGTCCTCTCGTACTGGGGACTGATCTCCTCAAATATCCTACGCCCGCGACGGATAAGGACCGAACTGTCTCACGACGTTCTGAACCCAGCTCGCGTACCACTTTAACCGGCGAACAGCCGGACCCTTGGGACCTTCTTCAGCCCCAGGATGTGATGAGCCGACATCGAGGTGCCAAACCGGGCCGTCGATGTGAACTCTTGGGCCCGATAAGCCTGTTATCCCCGGAGTACCTTTTATCCGTTGAGCGATGGCCCTTCCACATGGAACCACCGGATCACTAAGGCCTGCTTTCGCATCTGCTCGACCTGTCAGTCTCGCAGTCAAGCACTCTTATACCTTTGCGCTCTGCGCACGATTGCCGACCGTGCTGAGAGTACCATTGCGCTCCTCCGTTACACTTTTGGAGGAAACCGCCCCAGTCAAACTGCCCACCAGACACTGTCCCCCGTTGTTACGGGGTTAGAATTTCACTACAGTAAGGGTGGTATTTCAAGGGTGGCTCCACCGGGGCTAGCGCCCTGGCTTCATAGCCTACCACCTATCCTACACATACCGCACCGAAATCCAATATCAAGCTGCAGTAAAGGTTCACGGGGTCTTTCCGTCCTGTCGCGGGTAGGCGGCATCTTCACCGCCACTACAATTTCGCCGAGTCCCTCGTTGAGACAGCGCCCAGATCGTTACGCGATTCGTGCAGGTCGGAACTTACCCGACAAGGAATTTCGCTACCTTAGGACCGTTATAGTTACGGCCGACATTCACTGGGGCTTCGGTTCAGAGCTTCTCCATCGAATAATCTCTGGATAACTCCTCTCCTTAACCTTACAGCATTGGTCACGCGTCAGTCTCTATACATTGTCTTGCGACTTGGCAGAGACCTGTGTTTTTGTTAAACAGTCGCCTGGGCCGATTTTGTGTCTGTCCTTCCAGCTCCGCATGTAAAACGCTTCACCGGGAAGACAACCCCTTCTTCCGAAGTTACGGGGTCATTTTGCCGAGTTCCTTAACGAGGGTTCTCTCGCGCGCCTGAGGATACTCTCCTCACCCACCTGTGTTGGTTTACGGTACGATTACCCGACTCACTCGCTAGAAGATTTTCTCGGTAGCAGGCACCAGCCACTTCGCCCGCGCCGTAGCTTGGGCTCGCATTCACCTCTCGGAGTTATGTCCCCCGGGATTTTCCTCGGGGAACCCCCTACCGGTTTAGACCTGGACTTCCAACGCCAGGCTGGCAGTGTTTTGGCCTCCTACGTCCCTCCATCACTCTCCCCTGATTGCTCAGGGATCGCGAGTCAGGTAGTACAGGAATATTAACCCGTTGTCCATCGGCTTCGCCTTTCAGCTACGCCTTAGGGGTCGACTAACCCTGGGAGGACGAGCCTTGCCCAGGAAACCTTGGGTTTTCGGCGTTGCGGATTCTCACCGCAATTATCGCTACTCATGCCGGCATTATCACTTCCATACCGTCCACTGCTTGCGTCCCGGCAAAAACCGGGAACCCTTCCGGGCCCGCTTCATCCAGTATGGAACGCTCCTCTACCGCGCTTTTTCAATCGAAATTGAAAAGGCACCCGTAGCTTCGGTAATGGACTTGAGCCCCGATCATTTTCGGCGCGAAACCACTCGACTAGTGAGCTATTACGCACTCTTTAAATGATGGCTGCCTCTGAGCCAACATCCTAGCTGTCTTCGTGACTTCACTTCCTTTTTCACTTAGTCCATATTTAGGGACCTTAGCTGACGGTCTGGGCTGTTTCCCTTTCGACCACGGAGCTTAGCCCCCGTAGTCTGACTCCTGCAATAAGGTGCATCGGTATTCGGAGTTTGATTGGTTTTGGTAAGCTGGTAGGCCCCCTAACCCATTCAGTGCTCTACCCCCGATGTCCATTTTGCAAGGCTAGCCCTAAAGCTATTTCGAGGAGAACCAGCTATCGCCGAGTTTGATTAGCCTTTCACTCCGACCCACAGGTCATCCAATAGCTTTTAAACGCTAACTAGTTCGGTCCTCCAGTGCGTGTTACCGCACCTTCAACCTGCCCATGGGTAGCTCACTCGGTTTCGGGTCTACTCCATACAACCATATGCGCCCGTTTAAGACTCGGTTTCCCTGCGGCTCCCCCCGTTATCGGGGTTAACCAAGCTGCATAGAGTAACTCGCCGGCTCATTATGCAAAAGGCACGCCGTCACCCCCCGGCAAAGATTTGCCGGAGAGCTCCGACCGCTTGTAAGCAAATGGTTTCAGGTTCTATTTCACTCCCCTCAAAGGGGTTCTTTTCACCTTTCCCTCACGGTACTCGTTCACTATCGGTTGCCAGACCGTATTTAGCCTTGGATGGTGGTCCACCCGGATTCATACGGAGTTTCACGTGCTCCGTACTACTAGGGAGAACAGGTAGAAAAGGCTATTCTTTTTCGTCTACGGGACTATCACCCTCTGTGGTTGTTCTTCCCAGAACATTCGACTAAAGAATAACTTTGTAACTTTTCCTTCGGGCTCCAGCCCGAAACACCTGCTTCCCGCAACCCCGCGCCGGCAACGCCTGGAGGCTTTAACACCGGTACGGTTTTGGCTCTTCCCTGTTCGCTCGCCGCTACTGGGGGAATCTCGGTTGATTTCATTTCCTCAGGGTACTAAGATGTTTCAATTCCCCTGGTTTCGCCTCCCTCGCATACGCTCGGGATTCCCGGACATTACTCCGGGAGGGTTTCCCCATTCGGAGATCCCCGGATCTATGCTTGTTTGACAGCTCCCCGGGGCTTATCGCAGCCAACCGCGTCCTTCATCGCCTTCTGGCACCAAGGCATCCACCATTTGCCCTTAGTAGCTTGACCAGTAAATAATATATTTACCGATCCGCCTCGACTTCTTGCAGTACTTAAGACTTCCCGGAGATTAATGATACCGGAATGTCTTAAGACCCTGACCTAAATTGTCAAAGAACGTAAAACGTGCCCGCGTCCGCATAACTGACGCGGAACGGGACAGTCTTATGTACGATCATGGAGCTGAGGGGGTTCGAACCCCTGACCTCAGGCTTGCAAAGCCCGCGCTCTCCCATCTGAGCTACAGCCCCTTACATTTCTTGCACCGCAAAAAATGTAAGGATGGTTGTATCAAATCTATTCTACTTTTAAAAGAACAAAAAAACCTACTTCCGAATCCACTCAGGCCATGGGCCTGAGTGGATTCTGCGCCAGAGGCGGATGCGCCTCCGGCGCAGAACCACTTGGTTACGAATCCACTCAGGCCATGGGCCTGAGTGGATTCGAACCACTGACCCCTGCGTTATCAGCACAGTGCTCTAACCAACTGAGCTACAGGCCCTTATTTTATTCCGCTTCGCGTAATAAAATATTGCTCGGCGCCTTCGGCGCCGAGTGATCCTGGCACGCGGGTTAACAATTATAGTCACGGAATTGGTTAATTCGTGCTGATTCCGAAGTATCAACCTATCGCGTTGCTATTTCTACAATCCGCGAATGCAGAACATCAATCGCGGCGTAAGCCGCGATTCACTAATTTATTTTCGCGAAGCGAAAAGAAATTAAATGGTAAGACGGGCTCACAGCACGAAAGTCGTTTTACTCTTTAAAGGAGGTGATCCAGCCGCACCTTCCGGTACGGCTACCTTGTTACGACTTCATCCTAGTTACCACACATACCTTGGGCACCTTCCTCCCCATACAAATTAATGTGCGGGGTTGGTACAGCGACTTCGGGTACACGCAGCTTCCGTGATGTGACGGGCGGTGTGTACAAGGCCCGGGAACGTATTCACGGCGCCGTAGCTGATGCGCCATTACTAGCGATTCCAACTTCATGGAGTCGAATTGCAGACTCCAATCCGAACTGGGGCCGGTTTTCTGGGATTAGCTCCCCCTCGCGGGTTGGCAACCCTCTGTACCGGCCATTGTAGCACGTGTGTAGCCCAGGGCATAAGGGCCATAATGACTTGACGTCATCCTCACCTTCCTCCCCGTTACCGGGGCAGTCTCCTTAGAGTTCCTCTCCTGCTTACGCAGAAGGCTGGCAACTAAGGACGAGGGTTGCGCTCGTTGATGGACTTAACCAAACACCTCACGGCACGAGCTGACGACAGCCATGCAACACCTGTGCAGCACCCTCGAAGGCTTCCCCGATTTCTCGGGGCGTGCAGCTGCATGTCAAGCCCTGGTAAGGTTCTACGCGTTGCGTCGTATTAAACCACATGCTCCACCGCTTGTGCGGGCCCCCGTCAATTCCTTTGAGTTTTAGCCTTGCGGCCGTACTCCCCAGGCGGTGCACTTAACGCGTTAGCTCCGGCACACCCCTTAAAAAGGAATACACCAAGTGCACATCGTTTACAGCGTGGACTACTGGGGTATCTAATCCCATTTGCTCCCCACGCTTTCGCATTTCAGTGTCAGTTTCAGAATAGAGAGCCGCCTTCGCCGCTGGTGTTCTTCTCGATATCTACGCATTTCACCGCTACACCGAGAATTCCACTCTCTTCTTCTGAACTCAATCCCGATAGTTCTCTGATTCATTTCTGCGTTAAGCGCAGAGATTTCACCCAGAGCTTATCGAGACACCTACATGCCCTTTACGCCCAGTAAATCCGAACAACGCTCGCCCTCTCCGTATTACCGCGGCTGCTGGCACGGAGTTAGCCAGGGCTTCTTCTCCCGGTACCGTCAAGGTGCCCGTTATTCACGGAGCACGTTTTCTTCCCGAATGAAAGGAGTTTACAACCCGAAGGCCTTCATCCTCCACGCGGCGTCGCACCGTCAGGCTTTCGCCCATTGCGGATGATTCTCGACTGCAGCCTCCCGTAGGAGTCTGGGCAGTGTCTCAGTCCCAGTGTGGCTGACCATCCTCTCAGACCAGCTACCCATCAAAGCCTTGGTAGGCCGTTACCCTACCAACAAGCTAATAGGACGCAAGCTCATCCCTAACCGACATATTCCGCAAGCGGAACACATCTTTAATCCCGTCACGATGCCATATCGGGACCACATGCGGTATTAGTCCCTCTTTCGAGGAGTTATTCCACAGTTAGGGGGAGATTACTTACGCGTTACTCACCCGTTCGCCACTGTCCTCCCGCTCCCTTCGGCCGAAGCCTCCGTTTGCGGGATTCTCGTTCGACTTGCATGCCTAATCCACGCCGCCAGCGTTCGTTCTGAGCCAGGATCAAACTCTCGATTATTATTTAAGAATCGATCCGGCTTTCGTACTGGAGCCCGTCTTACCATTCAATTTTCAAAGAACAAAAAAAATGCATCCGCAGATGCATTTTTGGAAACCTGCGAATAAATATAGATGTCTCTTACATTGTTAAGGAGCATCCTATTTTCATCATCATAGGCACTGTAGATCCGGCGTCACCAAATGTCAACAAGAAAATAAAAATATTTTCATGCAGGCAATTTGATCCGGCAAAAATTCCGCTTGCCCAGCCTGATGACGTCATTATCTTTGACTGCGATAACGGTGTCGTGTTCAAATATTTTTTCTCCGTTTACGGTGACCGCTCCTTCCTTTATTTTTCTCCGTGCTTCCGAGTTTGTCGCCGTCAGGGAGGATATCCTGAGCAGGTTCACAATGTTAATCCCCCCGGGTCCCATATCATCCGAGGAGAGAGTAATCGTCGGCATCTCCCGGGGGACTTCCTGCTTCTGGTGTACTGTCTCAAAAAGATCCTGCGCCGCGCGGGCTTCATCCGGGGAGGAGAAGCGCTCGGTAATCTCATAGGCGAGTTTCTTCTTCCATACGATCGGGTTGGTCCCCCCGGAACAGGCCTGCTGGGCTTCCGCGATCTCTTCCAGGCTCCGTCCCGATAGAAGCTTGAAGTAACGCCACATCAGGTTGTCGGATATCGACATGATCTTACCGTAAATATCCCGGGCCGGCTCGCTGATCCCCACGTAATTCCCCAAGCTTTTGCTCATCTTCTGCACCCCGTCGGTCCCTTCCAACAAGGGGAGCGTTACGACGGCCTGGGGGACCTGCCCATATTCCCGCTGGATCTCGCGGGCCAGGAGCAAATTAAAAGTCTGATCGGTTCCCCCCAATTCCACGTCCGCCTCGACAATCACGGAATCATATCCCTGCATCAGGGGATAGAGAAATTCGAGAACGCTGATGGGACGTCCTTCCCGGTACCTTTTCGCAAAGTCATCACGCTCCAGCATCCTGGCCACCGTGTACTTGGAGGTCAGTTCGATGATATCGGGAAACTTCAGAGGCGACAGCCAGGCACTGTTATAGACTACTTCGGTGCGGTCCCGGTTAAGTATCTTGAACACCTGTTCCTGATAGGTAAGGGCGTTCTCCATCACTTCTTCGTGTGAGAGACGCCGCCGGGTCCCGGATCTGCCGGAAGGGTCCCCGACCAGGGCGGTGAAGTCACCGATAATAAAAATGACCAGGTGTCCCAGCTCCTGGAATTCGCGCAGTTTCCGCAGGGGAACGGTATGCCCGAGATGGATGTCGGGGGCGGAAGGATCGGCGCCGTATTTGACCCGGAGAGGGCGGGCATCGGCCAGCGATCCGCGGATCTTCGCCTCCAGTTCATCCTCCGGAATGATGTCGACGGCGCCCCGGCGGATGACGTCCAGCTGTTGTTTGACTTTATCCATGTACAAGTTAGCGCCTCCGGCGCAACTTGTAGTGTAAAGTGTAACGTTTAAAGTGTAATGAAACTTTCCCCTTTATACCTTACACTCCATACTACGTTATTGAAATTCCGAAGCGGCAAGTTAGCTCACTTCGTTCGTAATTTTGGGGAAAAAGGTTGCGGTGGCGCGGCTCGAATCGGGTGCGTGGGACGGTTGTGGAACCAGGCCGCCCGCAACCCTACCCCGCTCAATCCCGGTGAAACCGGGATTCAACAACAGCCTTATCTCTCTTCTCCCTCGAGCGCCCCGTTCGTTTCTTGGTCCTCTACGTCGGGGGAGGCCGGGGGTGATTCGGCTATCGCCTCCGCCAGTTTTTCGAGGCCATCCTTGAGGCGGGTATCGACATCCTTCACTTGGGGCCGAGGTTTCTCCGCGCCGTCAGGCGGACACGGTTCCAATCCCTTCCCCTGAAGATAATTCTTGATACTCAAAGCGATGCGACGTTCATCCTTGTCGATATTGATTACCTGGGCCTTGACCATAACGCCTTCAGAGATGACGTCCTTGATGTTCTCGAACGGCTTATCGCTGACCTGGGAAATATGCACCAGGCCTTCAATACCGGTATCAAGCTCCACGAAGACGCCGAAGCCCGTGACTTTGGTCACCTTCCCTTCAATGATATCTCCCGGGGTGTATCTACTGGTGACCTCGGTCCAGGGGTCAACCTCCAGTTGTTTGGTCCCCAGTGAAATCTTTTTATTCTCGGCATCGATCGAGATGACGACCGCTTCCACCTTATCCCCCCGTTTGAACAACTGGGAGGGGTGGGCTATTTTCTTTGTCCACGACATGTCGGAGACATGAATCAGCCCATCGATACCTTCCTCGAGTTCGAGAAAGGCCCCATAGGAAGTCATGTTCCGAATTTTTCCTTTCACGATACTTCCCACCGGGAACTTATCGGCGACCTGCGTCCAGGGATTTACCTCAAGCTGCTTGATGCCGAGGGAGATTTTTTCTTCTTCCGGCTGGGCCTTGAGGACAACGATCTCGACAACATCGCCGATCGCCAGAATTTCGGTGGGATGGTTTATCTTCCGCGTCCAGGAAAGCTCGGAGATATGGACCAGGCCTTCCACTCCATCCTCCAGCTCGACAAAGGCCCCATAGGGCATAATGTTCACCACCCGGCCCTGAACTTTCTTGCCGGGAGGATATTTTTCCGCCACCGACTCCCACGGGTTGGACGACTTTTGCTTCAGTCCGAGAGAGACCCGTTCCCGATCCCGATCATACTTCAGAATTTTTACCTCGACTTCATCTCCCACCGCCAGCAGCTCGGAGGGATGACTAATCCGGCCCCAGGACATATCCGTAATGTGCAATAAACCGTCCAGACCGCCCAGGTCGATAAAAACCCCGAAATCGGTTATATTTTTGACCACTCCCTTTCTGAGATCGCCTTCCGCGATCTCGGAGAGAAGCTTGCTCCGGGCCCGATTCCGTTCCTCCTCCAGGAGTTCCCGCCGGGAAAGGACGATATTGCGGCGGCGGTCATTGATCTTGATGATTTTAAAATCAAATTCCTGGCCCATCAGACCGTCTTTATCCTTAACATAGTGAATATCGACCTGGGAAGCGGGGAGAAAAGCATCCAGTCCGATATCGACCATCATGCCGCCCTTGACACGCCGGGAGATCACCCCGGAGATACTGTCCCCTTCCTGGTATTGTGAGACGATCCTCTCCCAGTTTTTCAGCTTGTCCGCCTTCTGCTTGGAGATGCAGACCATGCCGTCTTTGTCCTCCAACCGCTCCAGGAGCACTTCCACCGTGTCCCCGGTCTGCAGGCTGGTCTCGGTCTCAAATTCGCTTAAGGGGATCAGACCCTCGGACTTGTATCCGATGTCGACGACCACATACTCAGACCGGATCCCGTAAACCTTACCGGTCACCATCTTCCCTTCTTCCAGATGTTGCATGGTCGCATTGACCATCTCAGCCAGCTCTTCACTGGACAGGGCTTCCGCGGCCGCGTCCTCATTAATCTGTTGAGTTGTTTCGTTGATTGGTTCCGTCATTTTTACTGTTCCTTTCTTGCGCGGCTATCCCATCCGGGGATATCCGTTTCGGTTGTATTATTTTTGCCGGGCAAAAATAATAGTTTTAATAAATGCGCGCCTTCGGCGAGTATTTATGTTTTGAACAAATAGTACAGTTTTCATTACGTGCTGTAAATTAAGGGGGTGGAGAGTAGCACTGGGGGGACCGGCAGTCAATACCTAACTGGGAGTACCCTTTTATAACTACTCGGAATGCTCGCATTGAGTAACCGGGAGTGGTGGAGTGATGGAATAATGGCGGGGCGGGAAAGCCAACTCGGCCGGAATTCCATTACTCCATCATTCCTGTACTCCATTACTCCAGTATGATGAATCGGCGGGTTTTGTCTGTTATTTATTTATACGGGCTAGGATCTTTTGTAAATTAACCTCCACATCGTCAGTATCGCCGGTGTCTATTACGATCCCGTCATCGGCCAGCCGCAGCCCTCCGACCGGCCGGGATTTATCCGCGTGGTCTCTCGCTCTTAAGTCTTTTTCCACTTCCTCCCTGGTAACCTTCATGCCCTTCTGGAGAAATTCCGCGTACCGGCGGTCGGTCCGTACTTCCAAAGGAGCGTCCACGTAAAACTTATAATCAGCATGCGGGAAGACTACGGTACCGGTATCTCTCCCTTCCGCGACCACGCTCCGGGAAGCGGCGATTTCCCGCTGCTGGGAGACCAGCTCCTCCCTGACCTCCGCAATATCCGCCAGAAATTTCACGGCATTTGTCACTTCCGGGGTACGGATCACCCTGGTCACCTCCTGACCGTCGACGAAAACATCGGTCCCCTCGCCGCCCTTTTTCAGGCGGATCTCGGTCTTCTTTGCCAGATCAATCAGACCGGCAACGTCCTTCAGATCCACCGGCGACCGGAGGGCCTTCCAGGTGATCGCCCGGTACATGGCCCCGGTATCCAGGTAAATGACTCCCAGCCGTTCCGCCAGACGTTTGGCGATCGTGCTTTTCCCCGAACCGCAGGTCCCGTCCATGGTGACAATGATATTTTTCTTTTCAGTATTCATCCTGATGAATCCCCCTCATGTATTACGTTTTGACTTGCTGATTTTTACCACGAAGGACACCCCGCAGAATGAACTACGTTCATCGCGGGGTAGACTACGATCACGAAGGTTAATAACATATCGGGGAGCGGGAATCTTCCGAATCGCTTCAATTATTTTGAGACAATCAACGCTCTAATCTGTTGCCAGACGGTCGGAAGCGAATCGTATTAGATAGGTAGAACGTCTTTAATAAAGGGCTCTTTGCTCTCTTACTTCACAGTTCTCTTTCCCGATTTCTCCTTCGTGCTCTTCGTGGTTATATTCAGCTTCTGCCGGCGGACACCGGCTTTCCGCAACCAGGCGCCAAGCCGGGAAGAATCACCGGCTTGCAGAAATTTCTTTACCAGCGCCAGGGATTCCAGCAACCCGTCAATCTGCCCGAGCACCTCTTTGCTGTTCTCCATGATTATCTCCGTCCAAAGGACGGGGCTGGAAGCGGCGATCCGGGTGGTATCCAGAAGGCCGGTACCGCTGTACGATAAAAGCTTCTCATCGCCGATCCGGTTGACCAGGGCCGCGGCAGACAGGTGGGGAAGATGGCTGACGGCCGCCACCACCCGGTCATGACTGGCGGGCGCCAGAGAGACAACATTCATGCCCAGTGCCTGCCATAATTTCTGAATCTCGCCGATGGCGGGTTTTTTCGTACCGCGAACCGGCGTTATCAAACAAAGGCGACCGGCGAATAAATCAGGCCGCGCGGCGGACGCGCCGGTCCGTTCCGAACCGCATAGAGGATGAGAACTCACGTAATACCGCCGAGGACCGGTAAAACCGGTCAGAGTATCGACTAACCCGCCCTTGACGGAAAGAAGGTCGGTCATCAGGCAGCCGGAAGGCGCCCGGGCGAACCACTCCGGAGCAAGGCGGCGGGTTACGCTGCCCGGCGTGCTGAAAACCAGGAGGTCAGCATTGGAGAGCGCGTCATCCCGATCCATGGTCCAGCGATCGACGGCCCCCTGTTTTCGGGCTTTTTCGAGCTTCTCTTCGCTCCTTCCCCACCCCACGACCTCTCCGGCCAGATGCTTATCCTTGAGGGCCAGCCCCAGCGAGCCGCCCATGAATCCGAGGCCGACGATGGTGACCTTTTTGTAGAGGGATTTCCCCGGCATTGAAACCTCGCTTTGAATTACCTATTCAATAAAGACAAACCGGCTGACGAAAGAATGACGAAATCCGAATAACGAATAATAAATCCCCCTCCCTCGGAGGCGGGGTGGATGTCGATGTTACCCGATCATTCGTCATTACTAAATTCTTTCGGATTTCGACATTCGGGTTTCGTCATTCCGGCATTATTTTTCCTGGATGCTTTCCCTGATCTTCGTCCCGAAATGACGTCCCCCGCCGGAGAAATAGACCATAACGTCATCACCTTTCTTCAACTCCACCACCGAAATCGGCTTTCCGGAGGGACGGACCAACCGAATGGTCTCGGCGTTCTGCAGAATCAGGCTGACCTCTTTTTTCTTCGCTTTCGCCTTTACCAGGAGCAGCGGACGTTTCTCCACTTTTGCCCGGCCGACGATAGCCGGACGGGTCTCTCCCCTGAAAGTAACCGAGAGCACCTCGCTTCCGATCGCGATCTCGGAGAGATAGCAGGTCTTCCCGTTGGGGAGAATCGTGTAGGCATGAATACCGCCGGCATTGACCCGGAAGGGACGGGGAGCCACATAGGGGTTGGCCACGCTCTCGGAATGAACCAGGAAGAAGGCCGAACCGGTATTGCCCACCAGCAGCCCCTCCCCTATCCTCATGGCCGAGCAGGTGTCCACGCAGACCCGGTCACCCATGCCGAGTTCCCTGATCTCCGCGATCCGGGCGGCCTCGAGCGCCAGTTTTTCCCGGCCGTTCTTCACCAGCCTGATAACCGCTCTGATCGCCCCGAGATCCGAACTTTTTACCACGACCCCGGCCACACCCTTCTCCAGGATGCCCAGGGCGGTTCTGGCCTCGGGAAGACTGCCGACGGAGGCCATCACCGCCCCCGAACGGGCGATAATGTTTTCCAAAGGTATTATCTTCCAGCCCCGGCCGGAAACAATGACCGTTTTTTCTTTTCCCAGGGAAAGAATCCTCTCCTCATCCGCCTGTTCCCGGATCTCTATCTCAACCACCGACAATCCCAGCTGCAGATCGCCGTCCGGGCCGACCGTTGTCAACCTTCCGAGTTCCTTCACCGTTTTTGCCTTCCCCCGGGGAACAATAACCGCGTCCGCGCCGGATTCCAGGGCAGTCAATACTTTTTTCTTCGACCAGGGACGGCAGTCTACCCAGACTTTCTTGGGTGCATGCATAATATCTTTTCCAACGGTTCACCTGTTTGATCAATCATCTTACAAAGAAAACCGGAGTGTTGGAATACTGGAGTAATGGAATACTGGCCCGGGCCGCGGTTCCCCATTACTCCAGTAATCCATCTTTCCATCACTCCATTATGCCGTTTGATTTAATCTTGGCTCTTTTTTCCCTCACCAAGACTGCTCAACGCATCTTCAATGCTCCCGTTCTCATGGACCAGGAGATCGATCGCCTTGATAATGGCGATCGGATCGTCGTGCTGAAAAACATTTCTGCCGATTGATACCCCGCAGGCCCCGGCCAACAATGCCTCCCGGACCATGGTGAGCAGTTCCTGATCGGTCTCCATTTTTTCTCCGCCGGCGATAACGACCGGCACCGGACAGCCCGCGACAACATCCCGGAAACTCTCCTGAGAACCGGTGTAATTGACCTTGACGATATCCGCCCCGAGCTCCGCTCCCACCCGGGCGGCATGCTTGACGTACTTAACATCAAACTGATTCGTGATCCCTTCTCCCCGCGTGTACATCATCGCCAGCAGGGGCACACCCCAATCCCGGCAGCTCTTGGCCACGGCGCCCATAATCTGAAGCATCCGGCTGTCGGTCGGCGCCCCCAAGTTGACATGGATGGAGACGGCGTCGGCCCCGAGCCGCACGGCCTCTTCCACCGTGCAGACGAGCACTTTATCATGGGGGTCCGGACTTAAAATAGTGCTGGCCGAGAGATGGACGATCAGGCCCACATCCTTCCCCCTTCCGCGATGGCCGGCCTTGACCATCCCCTTGTGCATGATGATCGCGTTCGCCCCCCCATTGACCACCCGGTCGATGGCCAGACTCATATCGGTTAAACCGGGGATCGGGCCCAGCGTGATTCCGTGGTCCAGGGGAATGATGATGGTTCGGCCGGAGTTCCTGTTCATAATCCGCTCCATGCGGATTTCTTTACCAACCATTTTCTGTACCCCCTTTTTTAGAATGCATATTTTAGATTTGTCCCATCGGATAGGAGCCGAGGAGTTTCATGAATTTGCTGTTCGCCTCCAGCTCTTCCAGGGCTTCTTTGACCTTTCCGGAACGATGATGTCCCTCCAGGTCCACGAAGAAGTAATACTCCCACGCCTTTTGCTTTGACGGCCGGGACTCGATCCGGGTCAGGTTGATGCCGCGGGCCTTGAACGCGTTCAGAGCGTCGTGAAGAGAACCGGAGCGATGGGGCAGGGAGAAGAGAATCGAAGTCCGGTCCCGGCCGCTGGGGTGGGGGCCGGATTTCCCGATAACCAGGAAACGGGTAATATTGCTGGCGCTGTCCTCCACGTTTCGCCGAATGATTTTCAACCCGTAAATCGAAGCGGAGAGACTCCCGGCCAGGGCGGCGCTTCCTTTCTCCGCGGCGGCCAGTTCCGCCGCCCGGGCAGTGCTGGCGACCTCTCTCAAATCGGCATGAGGGAGAGCCTTCTGCAGAAAACGCCGGCACTGGCCAAAAACGCTGGGGTGAGAGTAGACCTTCTCAATCCGGGAGAGGGGGACATTGGAAAGCAGGCAATGAGAGACCCGGAGGAAGATTTCCGAGCAGACCTGGAGGGGAGAATCCAGAAGCATATCAAGAGTATAGGTAACCGCCCCCTCCAGCGAATTCTCGATCGGGACCACCCCGTAATCGGCGGCGCCGTTCTCCACTTCCCGGAAGACCCCGCTGATGCTCTCCGCCGGGATGAAAACCCCCGACGTACCGAATTGTTTTCGGGCCGCGGCGTGAGTGAAGGTGGCTTCCGGACCCAGATAGGAAATCCGCAGCGGCCCCGAGATCTTGCGGCAGGCGGAGAGTATCTCCCGGTAAACGGCCCGGATCGACGGATCCTCCAGTGGGCCGGTGTTATGACGGACGATTTCCCCAAGCACTTTCTCGTCACCGGCCGGATCGTAGCCGGCGGTTTCCGCTTTCGGCACCGAGTCATTCACCCGACGAACAAGCCGGCCGCGGCGATTGAGAAGCCTGAGCAACTTTTCATCAAGGAGCTTGATTTTTTCCCGGAGATCTTTAGTGGTCATTAGAACTTAGCTTCGCAACTGAGGGAGGGCACGGCGGCCCTCCCCTACGTAGGGACCGACCGCTGTGTCGGCCCGATTGATTGAAATTCCGAAACAGCAAGTTAGCGCCTCCGGCGGAACTTGTAGTGTAAAGTTTAAAGTGTAAAGTGTAATGGATCTTTACACCTGACACCTGATACTTTACACAGCTTTATTGAAATTCCGAAACAGGAACTTAGCCCTCGCGCAGTCTACCCCGGTTTACCGGGGCTCGGGCAACTTTAAAATCCACAGATGGATTCGATTCCGCCCTTCGACAAGCTCAGGACTATAGCTTCCCTTCGACTTTGCTCAGGGTCTAAAGACACCACAAGTTTACACAGATGAACACAGATTACGTTCCCCCTACCTCGCCCCCTTTAATAAACCACGAATTACACGAATATACACGAATTGCCCTCTACCTCGGCCTCTTTATTAAACAGACGATCGAATGTGATTGAATAGGATAAAAAGTATGTTTAACATTGACCTTATGGAATTGTTCACCCGTCACCATAAAATCAAGTTAATCCTTAAACGAAAAATACAATTAGTCTTTTCTCATTATGGTGCGAAATTAAAGGTGGACTCTGAGCTTTTTCGTCAGCTGCAACAGAGAAAGCAGGATAATCCAACCAATCCTCCCGTTTTGAATGCCATTATTGCCATATAGGCCAGATGGAACCGTTAAAATAATACATCGATTTTATTTTAGATGCTTTTCCATCTGTTTCGGGATTTTAATAATCGGGTTTTTCCGATTATTAAAACTCCGAAGCAGCAAGTCAGCGCCTCCGGCGCACCTTGTAGTGCAAAGTGTAATGTGTAATTACCGCCGGCGAAGTCTACCCCGAATTATCGGGACTTCCTGCTTTATCCGGAGTTTCTTCATCCCCCTCGCCTTCTCTTTCTTCCTGACTGCTTACTTCCGGCACCTCATGTCTCAAGTCGCTGGTGGTGGCAATCTTTTTCGCGGTCGGCGTTTCTCTCGCATCCAGCGGCGGAAGATCCGCCAAGGAGTTCAGCCCGAAGTACTCCAGAAACCTCCGACAGGTCCGGTAGAGATACGGACGCCCCACGACTTCCTTCTGGCCCGCTATTTTGATCAGCTCCCGTTCAAGCAGACTCTTCAAAATACCATCCACATTGACCCCCCTGATCAGTTCGATCTCGGTCTTGGTGATCGGCTGCTTGTAGGCGATGATGGCCAGGGTTTCCAGCGCCGGTTTGGAGAGATGAACCGTCCGGCGGGTGGTATACAGTTTTCTGATCCAGGGAGCATACAAATCCCTGGTCCTCAACTGATAGCCATTGGCCACCTTCCTGATCGAAAAACTCCGCCCCTCCTCATCATATTCACGCTCCAGGTCCGTCAGTATTTTCCTCAGGCTTTCTCCCTCCTGCCATATTTCCCGGGTCAGCTCCTCGAGACGGGAGACCGGAAGAGGCTCCGAGGACACAAAAAGCATCGCTTCCACCACGCGCTTTAAATCGAGCTGTTTCTTTTCACTCATTACGACACTATGATACCCAAATTAATGTCGGAATCCGAAGGGAAATTCGCCTTGTTGATTCCGTCATTCTTTCGTCATTCGAATTTCGTCATTCTCGTCTGCTCTCCGGCAGGCATTATTCGTCCCCCGGATCATGATCTCACTGAAGTGACCCTGCTGAAAAACCTGAACCAGTTTCTGCCGTATCAACTCCAGCAGGGCCAAAAAAACGACCACGATCCGAGTTCGCGATTCTCCTTTCTCGAATAAGAGGTGAAATAAAATCGGGTCCCGAAGGCGCATCCTCTCCAGAACCCGCCTTCGACCGTCCTCCAGGGTAAAGTTATCCGGTTCGAATTCGGGCGGCCGCCGCTTTTCAGCCTCGTTCAATACCTGAGAAAAGGCGTCAAGAAGCTGGAAGAGGTCGATATCTTCCAGGGGCAATTCACTGGAAGGAACCGGATCAGCGACAACTCCGGTCCGGGGAAATGTCTTCTCCTGGTCAAGTTCGAGTTTATGGAATGTATCCGCCGCCTCTTTGAACTGCTTGTATTCCAGTAACTGCCGGACCAGATCCCAGCGGGGATCTTCTTCCTCCTCCTCTTCCTCTCTTTCTTCGGGAGGGAGGAGAAGTCGCGATTTAATATGCATCAACGTCGTTGCCATAGCCAGAAATTCACCGGCTATATCAAGATCCAGGATCTTCATCAGCTCGATGTATTTCAGATACTGCTCAGTGATTTTCTGTATAGGGATGTTGTAAATATCGACCTCGTTCTTCCTGATCAGATAGAGCAGAAGGTCAAGCGGCCCCTCGAAAATTTCCAGTTGGAATTGGTGATCTTCCATTAAAAGTGCCTGAACGAAGTGCGGGTAGAGTTCTATATCCCCATCGCCTCTCGGGCCAGGGAGAGAGTTTCCGCCGCGGCGCGCCGGGCACGGGCGGCTCCCTCTTTCAGTACATCATCAATCCTGGTGTCATCGAGCCAGTATTTTCTTTTTTCCTGTAACGGTTCCAGGAACCCGATCAGGGCTTCTGCCAGGCATTTCTTGCATTCCGTACAGCCGAGCTTCGCGTTCCGGCACCAGTCCTCCACCTCCGGCAACTGTCCGGCGCTGAAAAGCCGGTGGTAGGTGAAGACATTGCAGTCTTCCGGATGGCCCGGATCCCGGAGCCGGACACGGCGGGTGTCGGTTATCATCCCCCTCACTTTTTCCCGGATCAGTTCCGGGGGATCGGAGAGAGCAATAAAATTGTCGTAACTTTTGCTCATCTTCCTCTTGTCCAGGCCCGGCAGCTTGGAAGACTCGGTCAGGAGGGGTTTGGGCTCGGGAAAAACAGAACCGTACAGATTATTGAAGCGGCGGGCGATCTCCCGGGTAAGTTCCACATGGGGGACCTGGTCGCGCCCGACCGGAACGGCGGTGGCCCGGTAGATCATGATATCCGCCGCCTGCAGAACGGGATACCCCAGAAAACCGTACGTCAGCAGATCCCGCCCCTTGATCTCCCGCAACTGTTCCTTGTAGGTCGGACACCGCTCCAGCCACGGCAGGGGGGTCAGTGACGATAATATCAAATGGAGCTCGGCATGTTCTTGCACGTCGGACTGAACAAAGATAGTGCTTCTTTCGGGGTCAAGCCCGACACTGAGCCAGTCGGCAACACACTCCCTGGTATATTCCCTGACCATGCCCGGGTTTTCGTACTCGCTTAAAAATGCGTGCCAGTCGGCAACCATGTAATAACACCGGTATTCGTCCTGGAGGGAGGCCCAGTTAAAAAGAGCGCCGAAGAGGTGGCCGAGGTGAAGAGGGCCGGTCGGCCGTATCCCGCTTAAGATTGTCCGGGGAAAAGCACTGTTTTCTGTTTCCGTCATAAAAAAGATATCCTGTCTTTCTTTCGGGGATACTGTTCCGGAGTACTGGAGTGAAGGAGTACTGGAGTACTGGAGTGCTGGAAAACGCCCCCCCGTTACCCCACCCCTCCATCACTCCATTCTGCCGATGTTCCATTCCCGAGGTATTGGTGCCACTGTATATATCAACCTTCCTTCACCTTGTCAACCAACTGACGAGCCAACCTGAGTTCTTCTTCCCGCGAGTGAACCATACCGTCGAGGCGGCCGAAGAGCAGTTGATCCAGAATCCGCTTATACTCCGGACCCGGGGATAATCCGAGTCCCCTCAAATCCTCGCCGTTGATCAGACCGGTAATCCCGCGGTAATCGGTCAGAAATGTCTTTATCCGGCGCACCCCCGCCGGCGCAGCGATTCGGGACATGGCCATCAGAACCATCTCATCGAGGCGCCCCCGGAGCAGGGAAAAAACCCGGCTGGGAGGAATATCCTCGGGGGCGGATAAAATCCGGTCGTTCTCAACCGCTTCTCTTTTTTCAGCGAGCAGCTGATCGAGAAAACGCCGCGCGAGATTGAACCTCTCCCCCGCGGCGGCGATTTCGGGGAAGGCAAGGGCGAGAAGAAGGGCGCCGAAATAGAGCCGGAACCGGGAGATCGTTTCCTGAGGGAACGTATGCCTGAACCAATCGTAATTTTCTCTGAGGCGCTCCAGAAGAACCGCCAGCTCACGCGAATAGGTGAGACGGGGATGGATAAATCGGAGTTCGTCATATCTGGCCATGGCGGCGACGGCGGAAGGCGGATCAGGTTCTTCAAAGATCAGTTCCAGCTCATGCCGCAGCCGTTCCGGGGATACTTTCTCGAACAGCTTCAGATCGACCGCTGTCTTCATCAGTTCTTCAGTTCGAGGCTCAATCGAAAAACCGAGACGCTGCTGGAAGCGGACCGCCCGAAAGACACGGGTCGGATCGTCACGGAAGCTTTCTTCGTGGAGCACCCTGATAATACGGGCCCGGAGGTCGGACATTCCCCCGCTGAGGTCGATCAACCGGCCGAAGCGCCCTTCATTGAGGGAAAAAGCCATCGCGTTGATGGTGAAATCCCGGCGGCGGAGGTCTTCTTCCAGGGAACCGGGGATGATCCGGGGCAACGCCCCGGGCTCGGGATAAAATTCATCCCGGGTGGTAGTGACATCGATCTTGATTCCGCCGGGGAGGATCACCATGGCGGTGGCGAAACGTCGATAGAGCTTACAGAGGCCGTGGACCGACCGGGCGAAGGCACGGGCGAATTCCAAGCCATGAGCCTCCACCAGTATGTCCAGATCGAAGCTGGCTCTTCCGCCCAGCAGCACATCGCGGACCGACCCTCCCACGCAGAAGACATGCCAGCCGCGCGAGTCGGCGAAGCGACCGACACGGCGGAGGACTCCTTGCAGACCGGGAGAGAGTCTCTCGTTGATGATCGGGTTGAGATCAAAGGGTTCATCTTTCATGGAACTTAGCTCTCGCTTCGATTGGGCAACTTATTAACACAGACGATTAAATCTTTTTCACCCCCAACCTCGGCCCCTTTGCTGAACAGACGATCGGATGTGATTGAATAGGACAAAAAAATATTTCAGAATCGACCTGATGGGATTTCCCACCGACCTACATAAATACAAATCTTACATCGATTCACTATTATAGAAAGGCCCCATAACCTCAACCAACTTTTATTTTTGAGGCATCTGTTAGCCGCAGTACACACGTTTCATACTTTTTTATTTTTTCACAGAAAAAATAAAAAACCACGCAGAGCACGAAGTTCACGAAGAGGAGAGAGTACTTACCCTGATTTTCTTCGTGACCTTCGTGGACTTCGTGGTAAATAGCTTGCGCACGCCAGCCGGAAGATCAAACCCGCTGATTAAGCTGCGCTTTTCGGCGCGTCCTTCCGGGGCCGGCCTTTTTTCCTTCGGAGCAGGCCGAAAATACCCCGCGCTTCGAACGCGCGATAATTCTGATAAAAGGCTTCCCGGGTTATCCCGTATTTCTTGCAGATCGATCCGACATGGGGTTTCTCGGCGGTTGCCGCCTCCCGGATCATCTCCAGCTTTACCTGAGCGGGATCTCTCCAGTTCAAGAATGAACGAAGACTGTATGTTTTTCCTTCGGCTTTTTCCTCCAGGAAAGGAAAGGGGAGAAATCCGGGCAGTTTTTTTATGTAAAGCCTGGTCTCCCCGTATTCGGAGATCAATTTCTTCAATTCCCGTTGACCGATAATCCCCAGTAGTCCCCATTCCTTGAACTTATTCAGGTAATTATAAAAATCCTGGCGGGAAAAGCTGAAAAAAGAGCTGATGGTCTTGACCCCCAGATCGGCCTGGGCATGCACCAGACGCAGATATTCATACCGGTTAAGGAACTCATCCTCCAGCGGGTAGTGATATTTTCCATTCAGCCAGATCAATTCCTCCTGCTGCTGGTCGAGATAAAACCGTACCACGTCGCGAATCCGGGACAATTCAAACGGCTTGGTGATGTAATCGTTAACCCCCACCTTCAGGGCTTTGACCGCGATCTCTTCCGATCCCCTCCCGGTCAGAATGATGACCTTGGCAAAGGGAAACAGCTTTTTAATATCCGGAAATACTTCCAATCCATTGGTCCCCGGCATCATATAATCAAGAAGCACCAGATTCGGTATAAACGACTCCATCTTCTGCAGGGCTTCTTTCCCCGAAGAAACCGCTTTAACCGAAAAACCCAACCGATCAAAGTATTGATACAACAGTTCCCTGACCTGCTTTTCATCGTCAACAATCAATAACTTTTTTGAGAACATGGCGTATGACCTCCTTCGTACATTAGCGGCTTTGCCACTAATGTAGTGAATATTCGCTTTTAAAACTTAAAACAGCTTAATGGCAATCCAAAAATGAGTTCGTATCCGACTGCTTAATCCATAACGGTACGTTCTTAGTATTAGACAGGAAAAAACAAAAATTGTTGTTTTGGTTGCTTTTTCGTTTGTTTCGGAATTTCGATAATCGGATTTTTCCGATTATTGAAATTCCGCAACAGGAACATATTTATAAAAATTCGTCGAGACAATAATTTTCATTATAATAGTTAAAAGGTTTACAGATAGCAAGAAGAATTTTCCGAACCGGTAATGGGGGATCCGGTGGTGTTCCGGGGGGGAAAGAACATCCCGCGATTTTATCCCCGCGGATGAAATCGCCGGTGCACTTCCTTCAGGTGCTCACGGTCAACATGGGTATAAATCTGGGTAGTACTGATGTTTGAATGGCCGAGCATCTCCTGGACAACCCTGAGGTCGGCCCCCTGGCTGAGAAGATGGGTGGCAAACGAATGGCGGAGCGTGTGCGGGCTGGCTTGTTTTTTAATCCCCGCCCCGAGCATGTACTTTTTGAGCAGACACCACAACCACTGGCGCGTAAAGGGCTTTCCCCGGCGAGACAGGAACAGATACGGCGAGCCGGCCCCTTTCAACAGCAGGGGCCGCACGTTCCGCAGATATTCATCAAGAGCACGGGCGGCTTTACTGCCCAGAGGGACGATCCTCTCCCGAGAGCCTTTCCCCCAGGCGCGGACAAAACCAGACTGAAGATTGATGTCCTCCACCCTGAGGCCGATCAATTCCGAGGCCCGCAACCCGCTGGCATAGAGAAGTTCCAGAATCGCCCGGTCCCGTATGCCCAGGGGGGTGGAAATATCCGGCTGGCGAAGCAGGGAGTCCACTTCGGCGATCGAGAGAACCTGGGGGAGAATCTTCCAGAGACGGGGCGACTCCACCACTTCGGTCACATCCCGTCTCAGGTATCCCTCCAGGGTCAGGAAGCGGAAGAGCATCCGGATGGAGACCAACGCCCGGGAGAGGGACCGCGGGGTCAGGCCGCGATCTTTCTCAGCCATTAAGAAATCAATCACATCGTCCCGCGCAACCTCTTCAAACCCTCTTCTGCCCTTACGATTCAGAAATCTGCTGAATTTTTCCAAATCCGTCCGGTAACTGCCGGTCGTATTGGGACTCAGCCCGCGTTCGATATCGAGGTAGGCGATGAACTCATCCAGATATACATTTTCCTGTGGAAAATGTATGTTTTGAACGTGGCCGCCATCATTCTGTTGGCTTATTATTATTTCCTGCGGGGTTTTTTCCACCATTATTCCATCAAAAAAATTAAGTTATAAAGGGATTGGAATTCCTTTCTTCACCGATCGAAGAATGGGGTCCATGACCGGGCAGGATAATCGTATCCTCCGGCAAAGACAGCAGGCGATTCCTGATACTCTCCATGAGTTGATTCATGGAGCCTCCGGGGAAATCAGTGCGGCCGACTCCCCCGGCGAAGAGGGTGTCTCCGGTAAAGAGGATATCCGGCTCGTCCGGGCGGGAAAGAAGCAGGCATATGCTTCCCGGGCTGTGCCCGGGGGTGGCAAGGACCTCCAATTTCAGCCGCCCAACTATGACCTCATCGCCATCCCGGAGTTCCCGGTCACAGGGCGGCGAGTCGATACGACCGAGGCCGAGGTCGCTCAGATTTAAAGCCGGATCGGTCAGGGAAGCGGCATCCTCCTGATGGATCGCCAGGGGCACCTCGTAGCGGTCTTTCAGGGCGCGGTTGGCGGCGATATGATCGACGTGGCCATGGGTGTTGATCAGGATAACCGGGGTCAAATTCTCCCTTCGGATTACCGAGGAGATCTCATCCGGATCCCCGCCGGGATCGATGATCGCCGCTTTCCCGTCGTCATCCGCCAGGACGTAGCAGTTCGCCTGCAGAGGCCCGACGGTGAGTCGTTTAATGATCATCAGATTATCTCACGTTTAAAAATTTATCAGACCGGTTACACATGTATGAATGGAGTACTGGAGTGATGGAGTGGTGGAATAATGGGCGCCGGGAGCCGGGCGTGCTTCCCCGGTTCCCCATCACTCCATCATTCCAATACTCCAACACTCCATTTTAGTTAACCTGTATCTTTTGCATCCCCCATGATTCCAATCAACCATCATCGTCCGCACTTTAGATCAGTCCATGTTCCGCCATGCTGAAATAGCCGTCTCCGGTCACGATAATATGATCGAGGACATCGATCCCGACAGCGCCGCAGGCAGCCTTCAAGCGGGCGGTGATCTCATTATCTTCGGCGCTGGGACGAAGACTCCCTCCCGGATGGTTGTGGGCGAAAATAACCCGGGTGGCGTTATTTTTTAAAGCGGCCTTGATGACTTCCCGGGGATGAATCGCCGAACGGTCGACGGTGCCCTGGAAGAGCTGCTCGGCCTCGATGATTTTATTGGCGTTATTGAGGAAGATAACCTGGAATACCTCGTTCGGCAGCCCTCCCAGAGCCTGCCGAAGAAAATTATAGACCGCCCGGGGGGAACCGGCCAGGGGTTTCTCCCGCGCCTTCTCCCTCAGATAAAGCGAAGCTATCTCCCGGGCCAGCCGAAGGCCGAAAATGTTCTTCGGGCCCAGGCCTTTAATCTCCTGCAGCTGTTCGGGTAAGGCGTTCAATACCCCTTTCAGTGAACCGAATTTCCTGATCGCGTCCTTGGCCTGCGGCTTGAGGTCTTTTTGCGGCTGTCCGAGAGTCAGAAGGAACTCCACGATTTCATAGTCGTGGAATCCTTGCAGACCCGTCTTTTGAAACCGATCCCTGAGACGCTGCCGGTGGCCGGCATGGTCAGCGGCCTGCCGTTTTTTCATAGCCAGTCTCCCGAAAAAATATCTTTATTAATTCCGACATTCTATATTACTATATGAGTTCCCTTCAAACTAACTTAAAACATCTTATCAATACATCGGGTTAAGGAGGCTTATCATGGAAACAAAAAAATGCGACGGGATCCTGGTAGTGTCGATGGTTCCGCGGTTTGACGCTTATTCCGCCAAGGAAGTGGAAGCGGACCTGAATCAAACCATTAAATCCGGAACCGAAAAGATTCTCTGCGATTTTTCGAATACCGAGTATATATCATCCGCCGGGCTGCGGGTACTCCTTGCCACCGCCAAGGCGCTCAAGAAGATCAAAGGAAACATATCTCTCTGTTCGTTAAAGCCCTACGTCAAAGAAGTCTTCGAAACAGCCGGCTTCACCCCCCTCTTTAATATTTATGCCGGTGAGAAAGAGGCCCTGGAAAAAATGAAATAGCTTCTTCTCCGCCTCCCGGCGGCGAGGTGAACTTACTTCGTGGTCTGCGCCGGCCCCGGCGATCCAGTCGCCGGGGCCGTATCATCTCCGTACTCCGGATAATCAATGTTTACTTTCCCGAGACGCCGATTCTCTTCAAAGCCACGGAGAAGTAAACCAGTCCCGCCATCAGGAGCAGTCCCCCGTAGGCGGCGAACAGATTATTCAGTATCAATATCGCGAGAGGCGCACTAGATACCTGTAATCCCCTGGTCAGTAATGAGAACAACACGGGGAACCCTGAAAATATCACCAGAAGAGACAGGGTCTGAAGAGGATACGTTCTTACAACCCGGCAGCTGTAAAAGACGGCCGCGACGGCATTGGCCTCCTCAACCACCACGCCCGCATAGGCGAAAATAAGGAAGAAGACAATCACGATGCCGGCCAAGCCGCTCATTATGACCACCGAAAAATAGACAGGTCTGTTTCCCGATGCGAGCAACAAAACCAATACCACCCCCAGGGCCACCGGGATCAGTACGATAATACCTTCCACTATGCCGACCCGGACAAAACGCCAGAAATAATGCTTCCCGCTCTCCAGAACCGCCAGGGGATTCCAACTTCCCAGGTTCAGCATAATATCAAAACTACCCATAAAACCGGCAAAGAAGAAAAAATACAGCAGCCACCAGCAGAACAGAAGGGGGATCTTCAGCCAGGGTGATACCTCGATGAGATTAAGAATCTGACTAAAAGCCAGACCGAAGAGGGATATAAACAGCCAGCCGGCGATCAGAGCGGGATGGGAGTTCACCATCTTTAATGCGCCAACAATAGTCGTCCCCGGGCGGGGAACTGGGGGGCCGTCCGGAACCGCCTTCAATGAATCTCCCCCCGATTTTTATCCTCCGGGGGCCGATTCAGCCGGTAGACGGCGGCTTCGATCAGGTCATTCATCACCCGCTTGACGTCCGGATCGTCCGGGTTGAAGCCCCGGAAAATTGCCAGATCCCGGGCAACGGCCATCGCCCGGCTCTTTTTCTGCTCTCCGCTCAGGGTCTCCCCGGAAGAACCTCCGGCCCCCATCGGGGCACAGGAAGACTGTTCCACTACTTCGACCGCGGTCTCCGTCAGGCTCTTGATCACCTCGAAAACAAAATCTCTCCCCTTGACATCATCGATCAGCCGGGTCCAGATCAGGGTAAACCAGCGCTGGTAAAGCGGGCCCAGCCAGGGGATATGAATCAGGATAAAGTGGATCAGAAGCAGCAGGAGGGCGGAAGCGGCGTAGGTGCTGATGGTAAGGAAATGAGAAGCGAAATCCCCCCGGAAAGTCCGCAGAAATGCCGACGCCATATCAGCGAACGATTCATAGCGGGGGCGGTCAAGTTCCTCCGTGATCTCGCGGACCTGTTTGGCCGCCGCGGGCGATCCGAGAAAGAACAGGGAACCCCCGGCGGCAGAGGGATAAATAACCAGCTGCTCCGGTTCGATCCCCAGGGAAACCAGGCCGGAGAGGTTCAGCAGCTTCTCCCTCATTGCAGAAGCACCCAGATGGAGAAGCGGAAGGGACGTCAATAGTGGAGGGCCAGAGGGGGGAGGGTAGAACCGGTCCAGGCACTCAGCGACGCGGAGCGCTTCCGCGACCTCGTCCCCCTTCCCCCGCAGGAAGAGCAGTCCCGCTTCACCGCCGGGGATCGGGAGATGAAGATACTGCAGGGAAGAGAAGATCCCCCAGGTCCGGGCAATGAGATTGAGGGCGCTCTCGATCTGGGCGGGGGTGGCATTTCGGGCCACGACCGGGGCGACTATCCGATCGTAGGCGGCGGGCGGCGCGGCCGCGGCGGGGCGGGCGGCCTCGGGGGGTTGAGAATAAACAGCGCCGGCGGACACAAGAAACCCCATAACCACACCGGCAAGAAATTTCATGACCTATCCCTCCGGGGCCGGCCCGGGTAAATCCTTATTCAAAATCTTCTTTTCCGTTTCCATGTGACCGAGCTCCCCCTCGAATATCTTCCGGTCGGTCTCTTCGGAGGACAGTTCTTTTTCCAGCCCGGCGACTTTCTTTTCCTCCATCTTCTTCTGTTTCTTCAGCCGGGCATCCTGGACCTTTTCTTGATCGAGCAGTTTCTTCAGCTTCTCCGGGGCGGGAGCTTCCTTATCTGTTTTAATTTCCTCGGCATACCGTTCCTGATCAGCGTGAAGCTTGCCTTCCACTTTTTCCAGTTTTGCCGAAATCTTTTCGACCTCGGCCTTTTCCTCCCGTAGCTGGTCCTTAAAAGTATTGACCTCTTCCACCGAGAAGGCCAGCTCTTCATGGATCCGGCCGTCCAGATCTTCAACCAGCTCCAGGGCCATCGGCCGGAGCCGGTTCATCTCAGCGGAATATCTCGCGGCGGTGGCAAGATATTTTTTGTGATGGCGGCGGCTACGGCACTCCGCCGCCTGCTGACGATACTCCTCCACCCGGCGATCCATGCGGCGGATCTTTTTCAGGAGCGTGTTCTTACGGATAATATCCGTCTTGATTGATTTTTCTATCGCGGTGTGACTCATTATCTCCCCCTTATTGAACTTAGCTTCGCACCTTATTTAACCGCGGATTGAGCGGATTAAGCTGATTAAAGAAAAAATAATCTGTCTAACCCGCTGAATCAGCGGTTTATTGAAATCCAGGAACAATCCGGTCAGCAACTTTCACACGGTGAAAATAATAATAATAATCGGTCTTATCTCATCTTTCAAGCTCATTCATATCTTGGAGCCTGCCCGAGTAATGATCTCTGACGCGCAGCCTGCCACTTGCCAGCGAATCAAGGCGCAAGGCCGAAGTCGTACTCTATGCGGTACTACGAGGCCGCAGCAACGCAGAGTCGCGCCGCAAGAGGCGGCTGCCCAAAGGGTTTCGGCGGCGGGCAGCCGTCTGCGGCGTTACGGCTCCTCGACGATGCGTTCAGCATCGCCTGCGTCGCCGCGCCTTGCATCCGGCTGCTCGGCGCGCGAAACGCGTCGAGAGCCATTACTCGGACAGGCTCCTAAGTATGTCAAAACTTCCACGTTGTCGAGATAAACTTTGTCCCTCCTGCCGGAATGCTGGCCAAGCAGAAGAGGCAGGTGGGTTTTGCCGTAAGCGATGCGCTTGCGGGAATAGTAGAGAAGCTTCCCGTCAAGACGAAATTCGACAAAACCGTTATCTTTAATCAATATCTCGTACCTGTGCCAGCCACCAAGATAGTCGTCGAGATAGGGGCGGCGGCTGATCTCCAGGCGGCCGTCTTCATCCACCAGGCAGCAGGTCAGGGTACCTCCTTCCGGGACGATCCCTCCCGTCCATCCGAGGTTGCCCAGGTAGTCATAACTCATCCCGACCAGCCACTCCGGCCAGACACCGCGGGAAAAAGCGTCCGGATCCCGGGGGAACCCGAACGAACCCCCGAAGCATACGGCGCCGACCTGACCGGAGATAAAGATATCGCAGCGGATCACCATCCCCGGAGCAAGAGGGAACAGCCGCTTACTCAGCAAACCGTTCTTCTTCCCGAAGACGCTGTTCTGCAGGGAAGGCGGCGGGTTGCCCCGGCAGACATTGATCCGGGGAACGTGACCGGAAAAAAAATTCCATCTCATTTCCGGCGCACCGGAAAAATCATCGTAGAATACGCGCCGGCCGGAGAGCGCCCCGGCCGCGGTCGCCCAGCCGATCGGAAAACAGATTAACGTGAGCACGAGAGAAGAGAAGGCGGCTTTAGGCCATGTCATCACTTCCTCTCACCTGTTTTTGAAATCGCTGTAAATTAAACGGCGGGGAGAGCTCTTAACCTGGATTAATCATGAAAAGTGAAAATTTTCATGATTCATCCAGGTTACTACTTGTCGTTCAATGTATTATAAACAGCGATCTTGTTTACACGGCGATAGCACTCAGCTTTTTCTTTTCCGAAAGGACAACGTGTTATTCTTTCCGTTAACGTTGCCCGTAGAAATAGATCTTTGGCTGTAATTGCCGTAAAATATGGTAAAATTAATATCTTTTCGTGTGTCTGTTCATTTAATCCTTGTCATGGTTCAAAACTAACCCGGTTTATGAATAAATCGGGTTAAGATCATTCCTCGGAGAGGCTCCCTATCTCCTGCTCCACCTGCTCGATCAGTTTTTTCAGCGTTTCAATACCGGCCGCGGGGAGGAGCTGGGAAAGCTCGACGGTGTTTTTCACCGTCCGCAGAGAACCGAGCACCCGTTTCAAGGATTCCCGCCGCTTCTTCGTCCAGGCTTCCTCGGGATCGAGCGCCGCGTCTCGGGCGTCCTGGAGAAGGCTACGGTACTGCCGACCAACTTCCCGAGGCGGCGTCTCCTCTTTGAAAACGGCGGCGCGGAGCCGATCGTAGTCATCCCCGGTGATTGATTTCCGGGCCCGGGCCTGGCGGAGTATATTCACGCTCTCATAGTCGGGCAAACCGGCGGAAGTATCATCCGCCAGGGCGGCGGAAAGAAAGGCCGGCTCTTCTTTCTTCAGAAAAAGAAAGGACCGCAGGAGCTTCATCACCGTCTGCTGCCGCAGCTTCAGTTCCCGGGTGCAATAGCTCTCGAAGGTCGGGAACCCCCAGTCGCGAAACGCCTGCTTTTTCTCGACCACGCTCACAAAACGACCCAGTTCCAGCCAGTTCCCCTTAAACTTTTTGACCGAGTTCAGTACCTGGAAGCGGAGGCTCTCCGGGTCCAGGTTTTCCATCTTTTCTTCAATCTCGCCAATTGTTTTCGTCATTAATTTTTACTCCGTAAAAATTAATTATTTGAACCATGTATACCATTGAATCAACAGATAATAAATCGGATTGTTCATGAAAAAATTTCCAATTGTCATGGATAATCCGGGTTGGGTGTCTCGGAGCCGGTCCGAGTATATAACTTATTTACGCTTCCGATCTCGAGGTGATATTCTTCCCCCATGCCCGATGAAAGAACAAAGACTGACCGGCCGGTCTTTCTCCTGCGCAGTCATAAGCCCCTGACGGCGGCGCTGGCGGTCCTGATTCCAGCCTACGCGCCGGTTGCCCGACCCCTGCAGAAATTCCTGAGAACAACCCTGGGGCCCGAAGGGATGACGATCTTCGTTCTCGTCATCTTTCTAGCCGGAGGTTTCTTGATCTTTATCTCCTCCCGGCTCTGGAAACTTCCGTTGCGGAATATCATTTTTACCGTCCTGATCTTTTTGGCCGGGCTTGTTTATTCCTTCACCCTCCACCTTCCCGAAGAAAGGATCCACCTGGTCCAGTTCGGACTGCTGGGCCTCCTGGCCTGTCCCAGCCTGAAAGGGCACGATTCCGGCAAATGGCGATGGCTCTGGAAGCCATTGGTCTTGGCCTCCCTGATCGGGGCGGGAGATGAATTTTTCCAGTGGTTCCTGCCTGACCGGTTTTTCGACCTCCGCGACATCCTCTTCAACGCCCTCGGCGGCATCTGGGGGATACTGCTCTACCTGGCGGTGGCGAGAGGAACCCTGAATAAATAAACGTCATCCATCGGACTTCGAACTTCGAACGATAAGGGGATCAACGTCCAACATTCAACGCTCAACGCTCAACGTTCAATGCGCAGTAAACAGTGATCGGTAATCAGTATCGCCGTCCACCGATTACTGATTACCGATCACTGATTACTTGCCTATGGGGGTCCCGCTGTAGTACGTCGCGCAGAAGAAAGCTTCCGGGCAGGTGAACTCCGTCAGACAGGAGAAGTTCCCCATATCGCCGCACTCGTAATTGGAGGAGCAGCCGAAGGATTGCTGGCAATCGTATTCAACCGGATTGCTGAAAGCCCCACATCCGGCCCGGGGGGCGGCACCGGCGGAAGAGAACGCTCCCGCCACACCCTGGGCTATTTTTTCGATATCCTGCGGACGCATGGCAATCTTAATAAATACCTTTTCGAGTACGGTGCAACTAATCCCGGGACTCACCGGGTAACCGGTATATCTCCGGCAACGCCGAAGTACGCCCGGGTCACTCCCCGGACCGCCCACAACCCGACCTCGGGACGGAAGATCCCTCCCGCCTCCTGGGCGCCTCCGGTAAAATGCCCGGCAAAGGGGATATCGCCGGCGCGGCCGAAATAAACGCGATCGCCCTCGCGGACCGCCCAGAGACCGGTTGACGGCCGGAAGACGGCCATATCCACCGCCCACTGTATCTGTCCCCCGTACCAGATGTAGTCGGCCGGAACCGGCGTATCGCCGGCGCGGCCGAAATATACCCGGGTCACCGCCCGGATAGCCCAGAGACCGGTCGACGGCCGGAAGATCCCGATATCATCCCGGCCGTCACCGTCATAATCAACGGGGACCGGGAAGTCTCCGGCGGTTCCAAAATAGGCGGAAGCCATGCCCCGCACGGACCAGAGACCGGTCGTCTTGTCAAAAACAGCGATATCACAGCTCCCGTTCCCGTCATAATCGCCCGGCACGGGCATATCGGATGAGTTCCCGAAATAAACCCGGGTCACTTCCTTGATCGCCCAGAGACCGGTCGACGGCCGGAAGAGACCGACATCGGTGAACCCGTCGCCGTCATAATCTCCGGAGACCGGGACATCTCCGGGGGCGCCGAAATAGACCCGGCCCAGCTTCCGGACCGCCCAAAGTCCGGATGAAGGGCGGAAGACGGCCAGGTTTGATTCCCCGCTGCCGTTGTAGTCCCCGGAAGAAAGGACCATGTATTCCGGGGTCGGCGCCGGGGTCGGCGTCGGCGAGGGCAAGGTATAGGAGAAGATCACCCCGGAATCGTATTCTCCTCCGAACATGGTCATACCGTAAAGAGTATTGTTTGAGAGCAAAAGGCCGTTGATGAAAAGATTATAACCGTCACCGGTCTGAAGGCCGAAGCTGTGGAGAATGGTGTAGCCGGTCCCATCCTTATTGAGAGCGAAGAGGGTCCCCCCGGAATAGTCTTCGCCCCCGTAGAGCGTCGTCCCATAGAGGCGGGTGCCGTCGGAGATCAGCGTCGCCGCCGGGGCCAGCCCGTCTCCGGTTAAGAGGGAGAAATCGTGGATGATGGTGTAGTCCGCGCCGGCGGGGTCGAGAGAGAAGATGGTCCCGAAGTAACCGCTTCCGCCCAGGGCGGTCGTCCCGTAGAGGCGGGTATCATCAGAGAGAATGCCTCCTATCGGGAAACCACCGTCGCCGGTCTGCAGGCCAAAGGTATGAAGGATGGTGTACGCACTCCCGTCAGTTTCCAGAGAGAAGACAGCCCCGGAGATCGACGGCGCCAAATTGAGGACGGTTGTGCCGTAAAGCATCCCGGAATCGAGTGTCACGGTAGCGTACGGAAGCGCCCCGTCACCGATAAAAGCGGGGAAACTGTGAAGAACGGAGGCGGATGAAACATTGGGTTCCAGTGAGAAAACGGTGCCTCCCCCGATCGCCCCCCCTCGGAAAGTCGTCCCGTAGAGCATCATGCCATCGCCGGCCAGACCCCCGTAGGGGGTTTCCCCGTCGCCCGGGTAGGCGCTGAAGCCGTGCAGATCGGTATACCCGGTCCCGTCGATATTGATGGCAAAGACCGTTCCGTAGTAATTGGGACCATAATACGACGTCGTGCCGTAGAGAACGCTCCCGTCGGAGACCAGGCTTCCCGTGGGGGAAGCAGCTGAGTCGGTCTGAAGGCCGAAGTGATAGAGTATGGTATACTCGGAGCCGTCCGGAGCGATGGAGAAGATCGTTCCGTAATCCGCCGCACCGCCGTAAGCGGTTGTTCCGTAAATCATGCTCCCGTCGGAGACGAGGGTCCCCTGCGGTTCAGATCCGTCGTTATCAGTCCATCCGGCAAAACTGTGCAGGATGGTGTAACCGGTCTGGGGGGACGCGGTAAAGGGGATGGTGAAGCATAAGATGGCAACTGCTGCGAGTACGGCCGAGGTTCTCATTTCCTACCTCCATGGCGCGGGAAGACTTCTGCCGCCGTTTTAATGTGCAAAGGGGGTTCCTGAAGAGATAGTACACCCGCCTTTTCCCCTGGATCAACGTTTTTTTCGTTTTATCGCGCTTCTTCTTCGCTCCCGATCTTCTCGTGCCAGAAGAGGGCGCCGGGATGCCCCGGGGAAAGCCGTAATACTTCTCGCATCAGGAGATCGGCCTCAGGGAAACGTCCCTGCCGGTAACAGACAACGCCGAGGTTGAAGGCGGCATCCACCATCCCCGGTTGCATCTCCAGCGCCTTCCCGTAGGCTTTGCCGGCTTCATCGAACCGGCCCAGGCGGACCAGAACCGAGCCCAGGTTGTTATAGGCTTGCGGATAACGCGGATTGAGGTCTATCGACCGCTCCAGAACCCGCAGGGCCTCCTCCAGGCGTCCGGCCAGGCCGTAAGCCGCCCCCAGCAGGGAGAGGGAAACCGGATTGCCGGGATCGAGAGATACCGCCGCCTCATATTCCCTGACCGCTTCCGGTATCCGTTGAAGACGGAGGAAAGCGGCGCCCAGGTTCCGCCGGCATTGCAGGTCCCACGGCTTGAGCCGGAGGGACTCCCGGTATTCTCTTTCCGCCGCGGCCGGTCGGCCTTCGGCCAGATAGACATTTCCGAGATTATATCGGGCCCGGGGGCTCCGGGGCGAGTTCCGCGCGGTGGCCCGGTAAATCGTCGGATTGTCCTTCCAGTCCAGATTCCGCCGGATGGTGAGGGTGGAGAAGAAAATGAGGGCCGCCAGCATGAATACGGAGGCTGCAAGACCGCGGCCGGATCGGGCGCGGCGACCATCCGGAAAAGGTTGGGCGGCCACGGCCAAGAGCAGGCAAAAACCGGCCGAGGGAAGATAGAGCCAGTGTTCGGCCATCTCGGCGTTGAGGGGAAACCAGTTCATGTAAGGGAGAAGGCAGATACCGAACCAGGCTGTTCCGAAAAATACCAACGGGTACCGTCGACGGGAACGGAAAACGACGATCACGGCGCCACTGAGCAAAATCGCCGGCAGCACTATCAAGGGAGAAAAGAGAGACAGAGACGGTGAGATCACCCGCTCCATCCGCAGACCCACCGGCAGGAGAAATACCTTGATATAGAGGAACAAAACCTTCCAGCCGGTCAGAAATCTCTGGTAAAAAGGATAGGGATTCGATGTTAGAGGAAGCGCGCCATTTCTGAGGACCGCATACCGGACGGTTAGATACAGCAGAGCGATCGTACACAGCGCGGCGTAATACCCGCTGAAAGAGGGAGCGGCCGCCTTCCCGAGGGCCTCTCCCCTCCCCCGCGATCCGGCCGCGGCGACCAGGAAAACAAGGAGCGGCAGGACCAGGGAAGCTTCCTTGGAGAAAAGAGCGAGCAAATAGCAGCCCGCCGAGAGAAACAAAAATCCGCGCCGGGTTGCCCCGGCGGCTGCAGGCGAGCCCGATTTTTCTTTTTCCGCCAGGAAAAAGAAAAGGGAAAGCAGGACGAAGAACGCTGCCAGCAGGTCGGCACGGCCGGATATATAGGCGACCGCCTCTGTCTGGATCGGGTGGACCAGGAAAATGAGCGCGGCCAGAAAAGATAACCGCCGGCGGACGCCGGCCAGCGCCAGAACGCGAAGTACCAGGATGGAATTAACAATATGCAGCAGCAGATTGCTGAGATGATAACCGAAGGGATTCAGCTCCCAGCACCGGTAGTCGGCCGCGTAGGAAAGAGCCTGCAGCGGACGATAGAAATTCCCTTCCATCCCGGGGAAGAGACCGGTAGTGAAGAGCCAGGGGATGGCGGCGGGAGACTTGACGGCAGAATTCCCCACCACCAGGATTTCGTCGTCCCAGACAAAGGAATTCCCGAATGTCCCGGAATAGACAACAAATCCGACAACAATCAATACTGCCATGGCCGGGAGGTCGGAAATAAAAATATTTTTTCTTATCCCCTTCATCATTGCCGGCGAACATGTTACCACGAAGGTCACGAGGAACACGGGAAAAAGCTCAGTTAATGACGAAATCCCAAATCAGAATGAATTTCTCCTGACTGAATGTCAAAATAATCTCGCTCCACCTTGCCGCTCCTGCATTCGTACTCGTTATGAGGATTTCGTTCTTTATTCGTCATTCGGATTTGGTCATTATAAATATTGTTCTCATTTCCGACGTATATTCATCATAGAATAACCAATAACCGAACATTCTTACTTCATCTACTTCTCGACCTTCGTGGTAAACTATTCATTATGAAAAGATGGATCATATTATTGATCGGGATCGGAGCGGCAGTCGGCGTATTTCTGCTCCTCTACCCCGAAAAAGATGAGAGTGGGCTCCCTAACCTTCTCCTCATCACCATGGACACCACCCGGGCCGATCACCTGGGCTGCTACGGATACTCCGGCGCACGGACACCGGCCATCGATGACCTTGCCGGCAGGGGTGTCACCTTCCGCCGGTTCTTCAGCAACGTACCCCTTACCCTCCCCTCTCACACCACGATCATGACCGGACTCTATCCGCCCGAACACGGCTGCCGCGTCAACGGGGGATGCCGTCTCACCGCCGATATACCGACCCTGGCCGAAGTCTTTTCGTCCCACGGCTACCGGACCGGCGCCTTCGTGGCGGCTTTCGTACTTGACCGCAAATTCGGTCTCGACCGCGGATTCGACGACTATGACGATTACCAGGTCCCGAACGCCGATGACATCTACGACGAGAATGCCATGTACCGCTACCGCCGGGCGGACCGGGTCGCCGACGCGGCCCTGGCCTGGCTCGAGAAACATGCCGGAGAACCTTTTTTCTGCTGGGTTCACTTCTTCGATCCCCATCGGCCCTACTACTTCTCCCCCGCGCCCGGGGAGGGATTGAGCGGCGCCTATGACCGGGAGATCGCGTTCATGGACTCGCAGATCGGACGGCTGACCGACTTTTTACGCAAGCGGGGGCTCCGTGAGAAAACGGTCATTATCGCCCTCGGCGATCATGGAGAAGGGTTGGGAGATCACGGGGAGGAAGAACACGGGCTCCTTCTTTATAATTCGGTCCTGCGGGTCCCCCTCATCGTCTCCGGGCCCGGTACGGGCTCCGGTAGAACGAACGAAGCGCTTCTCGCCAGCGTCGATCTTTTTCCGACCATCCTGGACGTCTTCGGCTGGGGGCCTCCGGGAGGGATCAGCGGCCGGAGCTTTGCCCCCGGCCTGGCCGGGGATTGTCCTTCCGATGAGGATGTCTACCTGGAGACAGAGTTTCCGTTTACCGAATACGGCTGGAGCCCGCTGGCCGCCCTGATCTCCGTCGACTGGAAATATATCGCGGCACCCCGTGAGGAATTGTACAACCTCCGGGCCGATCCCGGGGAAAAGGTCAACCTGGCGGCAACAAACTCCGATACCGCCCGGCAGCTCAAGAAAAAGCTGGAGAAGATCAGCGGAGAGATGGCCCGGCGGAAATCACTCCCCGCAAGCCTGGAAGACCGGGAACGGGGACTTTTGGCGAGCCTCGGTTATCTGGGAGGGGAAGGCGGCGGGAGGCGAGAGCAGGGCATGCTCCGGGATCCCAAGGACGTCATCGGTTTGCGCCGAGAATTCATCGCCGCGGTGGAACAGATACACCGCGGCCAGACGGCGGCCGCGGAGGAAAAACTCCGGGACCTGGTCGAGAAGAGCCCGGAGAGTTACACGTTCCGTTTCCGGCTGGCCCGCCTGCTTTACGAGGAAGGCCGGCTGGAGGAAGCAGCCGAAGGATTCCGGTCCCTGACGGCGGCTTATCCGGATGAATTTAAAACGCATTACAACCTGGGAAAGACGCTGAACCAGCTGAAACGATATAACGAAGCGATCGCGGAACTTCAGCTCGCCCTGGAGCTCGATCCCGGCCAGACGGCGGCCCTGAACAACCTGGGGATCGCGTTCCTGCGGACCGGCCGGACAGAGCAGGCGATGGAGACGTTCCGGCGGTCGATCGGACTCGACGATCGCCAGGTCGATCCCCATAACAATCTGGGTAACGCCCTCATGGCCCGGGGGCGGATACGGGAGGCCGCCGGTGAGTTCGCCCGTTCGGTCGAGATCGATCCCGATTTCTTCGAGGGACACTATAACCGGGGGCTCTGTCTGCTGCGGCTGGGTGAAGCGGAGAAGGCGGCGCAGGCTTTCCGGGAAGCGGTTCGTCTCCGGCCCGGGTTCCAGCCGGCCCGGCGTAACCTGGCCATTGCGCTGAGGGGGGAGTGAGTAATCAGTAATCGGTCCCGAAAAACCCCCGATTAACATCGGGGGTTTTTCGGGACCGATTACTGATCACCGTTTTTCTTATCGAGTAGCGGGTTCGTCACCATCCCGGCCGAAATAAACCGGGGTCTGACCAACCCGCGCCCACATACCGTCAATGGCACGGAAAAGGCCGATATCGTCGCGGCCGTCGCCGTTATAGTCGGCGGGGACAGGGGTATCGTAGTATTTCCCGAAGTAGGTGCGGGCACCGCCCCGGATCGCCCAGAGTCCGGCGCGGGGGCGATAGATCCCGACCTCGAAGATCCCATCGCCGTTGTAATCACCCGGTACCGGCACGTCGGCGATATTGGGACCGCTGTTCCCGAAATAGATCCGTGTAATCCCGCGGATCGCCCAGAGGCCGGAGGATTGCCGGAAGATGGCGATATCCAAACCCTCTTCGTCATCGTAGAAGCCGGGCGCCGGGTAATCGGAGGAGACCCCGAAGTAGACCCGGGCGACGCCTCGGAGCGCCCAGAGACTGGTCGAGGGACGGAAGATCGCCATATCCCAGATCCCGTCGCCGTCGTAATCGCCGGGGAGAGGGATATCGTCCATATCCCCGAAATACACCCGGGTTACCCCCCGGATCGCCCAGAGGCCGGACGAATCCCGGAAGATCCCGATATCGGTCGTTCCATCCCCGTCGTAGTCACCGGGCGCGGCCAGGTCGAGGGCACCCCCGAAGTAAACCCGGGTCACCCCCCGTATCGCCCACAGGCCGGTATCGGACCGGAAGACGGCAATGTCGCTCGTCCCATCGCCATTGTAGTCATATATCCAGTTGGAGGAGGATGTCGCAGTCGGAACCGGGGTTGGAGTCCGGCTCGGCGTGGGCGGCGGTGTCGCCGTGGGGGCCAGGGTCGCCGTGGGGACCGGTGTCGCCGTGGGAACCAGTGTCGCCGTGGGAACCGGGGTCAGGGTCGGCGACGCCGTGGGGACCGGGGTCAACGTCGGTGTCGGGGTGATCAGGCACTTCACCAATACATCGTCAAAAGCCAGATCGCCCGCACTCTGGGTGTAGGTAAACATCAGTTGATCGGAACTGGGGTTGAGGGAAAGAGGTCCCAGCTGCGTTCCCGCCGGGGGAAGATCAAATATATCGCTGACCTGAAACCAGGTGGCGCTGTAGTACTCTTCTACCAACAGGTGGCTGGAACTGTCGGTCCCTTGCCCCTTGACCCAGAACTGGAGCCATTCGCCGCTGGCAAAGGCGGCGGTCTGGATTTTGTCTCCGGTCTGATCCATCTTGATCGAAGGGGACTGGTGGCCGTAATTCCCCGCCGTCGTATAGGTATCTGAGTCCAGATCGCAATTAATGAATATCCAGCCGATCGGACGAAGACCGGTATTATACCCGTCAAAACCTTCGTCCAGTCGGGTACAGATCACCGGCGTCGGGGTCGGCGTGACCGGCGGCGGCGTGATCTGACCCTCCACCAGAACATCATCAAAAGCCAGGTCGCCCACCGACTGGGTATAGGTAAACTTCAGCTGGTTGGTACTCGGGTTAAGGGAAAGATCTCCGATCAGGGTTCCCGTGGTGGGGAGGTTGAATATATCGGTCACTGCGGTCCAGACGGTATAGTACTCCTCCACCAAAAGGTGGCTGGTGATGTCAGTCCCCTGTCCTTTCACCCAGAACCGGAGCCAATCGGGATCACTGAATACTTCGGTCTCGATCGCGGCGCCGGTCAAGTCCATTTTAATAGAGGGAGAGGCGGCTCCGTAATTTCCCGCGGTGGTGTATGTGTCGGAATCCTGGTCGCAGTTGGTGAAGATCCAGCCGAGCGGACGAAGACCGGTATCGAATCCATCGAAACCCTCATCAATAACAGCCGCGGCGACGGCGACCGGCAGGAAACAGCATACTGCGGCCGCTGTAACCATTGGGAGCCAGAAGAATCGTATTCTCATTCTTTTTCCTCCTTTTGCCGGGAATGCCGAAGGGGTGAATCATTCATCCCGCGACCACTATCGACAAGGCGACTATAGTAATTTTCGTTCTTCGATTTATTACGGGTATGTTCCGAATATATTATCGAGACGAACGGGGATGTTGTCAACTAATCTTTCATTTCTTCTTTTTTCCGTACCGCCCCGAAGTATTACTCGGGGAGGGAAAAGGAAGCTGCGGTCAGGGGGCCTTGAAGATGACCAGGACCAGGATGATCCCCACGATAACGGCCGCCACGCCAATCACGCGGTCGAACTTGAGCAGCTTCTCATTGATGTCGATCTGCCTGTTGAGCAGATCGGAGAGTTTCTCGATCGAGATCTCCTTCTCGAGCAGCTGCTTGAGCTTGTCGGTGGAATACTCCCGATCGGTAACCCGGGAGATCCGGGTGAGGGTTCTGGGGCAGAAGAGAAGCATGATCCCTGAAAGCAGGCATAAGAGAGCCAGAACTCCGCAGACCAGAGCCATAGTCGGTCCTCCTTTTTTATCTCTCTCATCTCATTGATGAAAGAGAGCGATGCAGTTGGTTCCCGTGTTTATTCAGTAATCGGTAATCGGTGATCAGTAATCAGTGCCGGACGCCCAGGTTACTGATCACTGATTACTGATCACCGATTACCTGTCTTTCAGCGCGCCACGGGGATGTCCCCGGAACTCCCGAAATAGACCCGGGGCAGCCCCTGTATCGCCCAGAGGCCGGATGGCCGGAAGATCCCGATCGAGTCGGCGCCGGACCCGCTGTAGTCGCCCGGGACCGGGTAATCGGTGGAAACGCCGAAGTACCGCCTGGTCACCCCCCGGACCGCCCACAGCCCCGCCGCCGGGCGGTAGATGCCGACCGACCAGGACCCGCTCCCGGAGTAATCCCCGGGGACCGGATCGTCGTTCGATCCGCCGAAGTAGATTCGGGTTATCCCCGGGATCGCCCAGAGGCCCGATGCCGGTCGGAAGACGGCGATCTCCTCGGTGGCGTCACCGTCATAGTAGCCCGGTACCGGCAGATCTAAGGAGCCGCCGAAGTAGATGCGCAGTCCTCCCCGGACCGCCCAGAGGCCGGAGGAGGGTCGAAAGATGCCGATATCGGTGACACCGTCCCCGTTGTAGTCCCCCGGAACCGGCTCGGAGGAAGCCCCCCCGAAATAGGACCTGGTCACGCCCCGGACCGCCCAGAGACCGGCGGCGGGCCGGAAGATGCCGATATCGGTCGTCCCGTTCCCGTCGTAATCCCCGGGAACGGTATAGTCGGCGGAGCCGCCGAAGTACACCCGGGTGATCCCCCGGATACCCCAAAGGCCGGCGATCCCCCGGAAGATCGCGATATCGGATGTCCCGTCGCCGTTGAAGTCGAGGTTTCTGGCACGGTCGGGAAGCGGGGGAGACGTCGGCGACGGCGAGGGCGAGGGAGCCGGTGAAGGGGTAATCCCCACTACCAGCACGTCGTCCAGGGCGATGTAGGCGTTGCTCGAGGGATTCGGCTCGATACGCGTGAATCGAAGTTGGTCAACGGTCCGATCAAGATCGAACGGCCCCACGTAAGCGCTTGCGTGTGTGTACGGCGGTTGGAGCAGGGTGGAAAGCTCGAACCAGTTGCCGTCATAGTGCCTCTCGACCAGGAGCGTGCTGGTGGTATCGTAGCTGACACCTCCCACCCAGAAGGTGAGCGAGATGGGGTTGGCGAAGGGAGCGGTGGTGATCGCGTCACCGCCGCCGTAAAGCCCGATCGAGGGGGCCGCTTCGCCGTAATCTCCCTGGGTCATGATGGCGTCGGAGTCTTGGTCGCAGCCGTAAAAAGTCCAGTTGAGGGGCCGCACGCCGGTCTGGAAGCCATCAAAGCCCTCCTCCACGATGAGGCCGTGTTCAAAGAGTTTGAATGTCTTCATCACACCCATATGGTCCATCCCGGGGGCGTGGGAATCACTGTAACGAACCGGGGGGACCTCGGCGGCGACATTGGGGAATACCCAGCTGTCGAAGACAATCCCCTCCGGATAGGGTCTCTTCTGGGTGCCGACGGTGGTCGTATTGTGCAGCCCGTCCAGGCCCGTGTTGGGCATGAGCCAGTCATATCTCTCGGTACGGCCCTCGTTGGTGTTGGAGTTGCCATTCCCGTCCACCGGCACATGGTCATTATAGTCCAGGAAGGTGGTGAAGACCCCAAGACACCCCTCGCTGGGACTGTACGTGTTGAGATCGCCGCCGACCAGGATATA
The DNA here is from genome assembly GCA_963822585.1 of uncultured bacterium. GTDB lineage: Bacteria > Auribacterota > Erginobacteria > Erginobacterales > Erginobacteraceae > CAWGIE01. The sequence goes on along the minus strand of CAWGIE010000008.1, from coordinate 46,277 downwards.
CTGACCGTTGTCGAATTTTTCATGGACATAGGTCTTGATCTGATTTGCTTCGTTCGTCCTGGTCGCCTTTTCCGCGGAGCTGCTACCGGCCTTGAGGTGGACGCTCACCGCCTGAAGGTCGATGGGCCCCGGGATATCGATCACCGCCCAGGCAAATTCACGGTCGCTGAGTTGCGTATCGTCCCACTGCCCCGAGTCCTTGAACGGCCAGCGGCTGATAATGCCGTTGGGGCTGGAGCCTGAACTGTAAATGAGGGAAAAGTTCGTGCCGAAGACCTCATCAACGTAGGACCGGAGTGATCCCGAATTTACCCTAAATTCCTGGACCAGGACGATATCAGGATTCAGCCCCTGGAAGATTCGCCGGCTGTAGCTGAAATAATAGATGTTAGGCCATCCGCCGCTGACCAGGTTGGCGGTCATGACCTTGACATCTTCCCCTCGGAGAGAGAAACCAGACCCCAGGCAGAGGGCCATTAAAAAACTCAGACAGGTAAGGAACTTCCCCGCCGACGTCCATGCTTTTTTCATTTTTCCCGCCTTGTAGTAAGGGATAGAACGGATGTCATTTTAATAATACCACACCCGGTAACCGATGACCCTCTTTTTTTTCGCCACCCGGGTGAGCTGGGATCCCTCCTCCATATCGGGAGCGGGGGAGTTTAAAAAGAAGATAAAGCAGTGATCAGTAATCAGTAATCAGTAATCAGTGATCAGTAATCAGTAATCAGTAATCGGCAATCTGTAAATCATCCTGATCACCGATTACTGCTTACCGATCACCTGTCTTTCAGCGCCGCCGTCACGGCCAGGCTTAATTCATCCAGTTTATACGGTTTGGCGATGGCCGCCCGGAAGCCGTGCGCCCGGTACCCGGTCATGATCGGGTCACTCACGTACCCGCTGGTGACAATCGCCCTCACCCCGGGATCGATCTCCCGGAGCGCGGACAGCGTTTGCTCGCCCCCCCTGTCTCCCGGCACCGTCAGGTCGAGTATGACAGCGTCAAACGGCTCTCCCCGCTCCCGGGCGGAGCAGTATTTTTCGATCGCCGCGGCACCATCATCGGCATGCTCTACCGTGTATCCCATGCTTTCCAGAAGGCGACCGGCCACTTTCCGTACGATTTCCTCGTCGTCCATGAGCAGAATCCTCCCCTCCGCGGAAACCGTTTCTCCTTCCGCCTTCTCCGGGGGAGGCGGCTCTTTCGAAGCCGGCAGGAAGACCCTGAAAACCGTTCCCTTCCCCGGCTCGGACTCCGCCGTAATCATCCCCCCGTGGTTTTTCACCACCGAAAAGCAGATGGCCAGCCCCAGACCGCTCCCCCGCCGCTTGGTGGTTATATAGGGATCGAATATTTTCGGCAGCAGAGAGGCCGGTATTCCCACCCCGCTATCCCTGACCGTGATCATGACATACTCGCCCGCCGGGAGAGGGAAACCGCCCCGGCCATCCTCGATCGCATTCGCGGCGGAAATTTCCAGCAAACCCCCACCCGGCATCGCCTGGTCGGCATTGATGACCAGGTTGCCGATCACCTGGGCGAGCTGTGATTCGTCGGCTTCAACGACCCATAAATCATCCGGTAAGCGAAACCGGCACCGAGTCCGGGAACCGCTGAGAGCGAAACCGGCGGCTTTTCTGATACATTGCTCCACGTTCAGGAGCGTTTTCACCGGCGTGTCCCCCTTGGCAAAAGTAAGCAGCCGGCGGGCCAACCGGCGGGCCTGAATGGCGGCATCTTCCGCCTCCTGGAGGGCCTCTCCCGTCTCCTTCTCATCTTTCAGCCGCTGCTTCAGGAAGGACAGGTTTCCGACCACGGCGGAGAGAATGTTGTTGAAGTCGTGAGCAATGCCGCCGGCCAGGATTCCAAGACTTTCCAGTTTCTGGGCCCGGAGCAGTTCATCTTCCATCCTCCGGTATTCGGTGATATCCTGGACCAAGACAAAATTCAGCTTTTTCCCGGCGAGATCGATCAGGCGCACGCTCACCGCCACCGGGAATATCTCCCCGTTCTTTCTCCGGTTGAAGGCCTCGCCGGAATAGACACCGTCGGCGAGTTCTTGCCTGACAATGTCCTTGAAGGTCGCGGCCACTTCCGGGGGGACAATCCGGCGGGCGTTCATTCCGATCAGCTCCTGTTTTGAATAGCCGAGCATGTCCGCGGCGCCCTGATTGCAGTCGACTATCTCGCCCTCAAGCGTTTCCAGAAAAACCGCCCCGGGCGCGGATTCGAAGAGGAGGCGAAAGCGCTTCTCGCTTACCTGGAGCGCGTCCTCGGCCTCTTTCCGGTCGGTGATATCCAGGGCGACGCCCAGCACGCACTCCCCTTTCCCTTGCAGGGTGAGAGGGACCTTGATGGTATGAAAACACCGCTTCGTTCCGTCGGGGAGTGTGAGGGTTTCATCGATATCAGACTTGGACGTCTGGCCCCGGATAACCTCTTGATCGTCTTCCAGGAATGACTCCATCTCTTCGGCGGTCATCACCCCCACCTGTAAGTAATCGCGATCGGTCTTCCCTATCATCTCTTCCGGGGTGGTCCCGTAAAGCTCGGCGTCCGACCGGTTGACCATGAGGTACCGCCCGTTTTTGTCCTTAACGAAGATGCAGGCGGGCGAAGCGTCGATCACCGACCGCAGAAGCTTCTCTGATTGCCGGCGTTCGGTTATATCGGTGGTGACCCCCACGCAGCCGGCAGGCTCTCCTTGCTCATCCTCCAACTGGTTCATTGTCAGGAGAACATCGATCAGCGAGCCGTCTTTCCGTCGGGCGAGAATTTCCCCCCGCCAGACACCCCCGACCGCCTCGTCGCGTATCTTCTTCGCCAGGTCGGCCGCATTGCCGGGTACTCCCTCGAAGAACTCCCGGCTATCGAGGCCGATCACTTCTTCCGGATTATAGCCCAGGATATTCTCGATCGCCCGGTTGGCGTAGGTTATCCGGTGTTCCGGATCGGTAAAGATGACCATCTCGCTCAGGTTCTCCAGCGCCCGAACCAGAAGATCCCGGTGATTTCCCGAAGGTTTCACAGCGGAAGTTTTCTTTGACCCGAACATGACGAACCTCTTTTCAGATTTCAAACAGTGGGATTTCACTGAAGCTACCCATGGGTACGGGGGCATACCAGGAACCTCGGGCGCTTGTTCATAGTGTCAGGTCTCGCTGGTGCCGTCAACAATTCTCTCGCCGGGCGAGGACATCCTGTTCATCCCATGCTGACGAGCAAGAAGTAATAGGCACCGGACAGGATAAGAACCATTGCCACCAGCTTGAGGAGAAGCCGGTAGCAGGAGGGGAAACCGGCCTGGAAATAATCCTTTGAGACCAGGAGACAGAGGTGGACCGGGGAGAGCATCATCCCCATGTAACCGCAGCTGTAGGCAAGGGCGGCATGGGCCAGATAGGACAGGGGCGAGAGCCCGGTCAGAAGGGGAATAATAACGGGGAAGGAGGAGCCGACGAAGCCGACCGCGATGCCCGTCACCAGCCCGGAGATGAAGGGAAGCACCGTGATCACCAAAAGGAGCGGGATATGATAGGCAAGAAGCTCATCCTTGACCTCGAGGACGATGGAACTTTCGCTCAGCACCCCCTTAAAAATCATGATCCCGATCACCAGGAAGACAAAGTCCAGGTACTTCCGGTCCCGGATGGCCCGGAAAATATCCGGCAGCCTCAGACGATTGGTCCGGACCACCAGAACGATACAAACAACGATCCCGATCAGCACCGAGAGTTCCGGGGGATAATTCAGAGCCCGGACGCTCCCCCCGCAAAGGCGGTGGAGGAGGTTGAGCAGAATGATGACGCCGAAGACCGAGATGATGGGCAGGGATTCGACAAAGAGCATCCGGAAACTCTCCCAGCGGCCGGCCGGACCGGGCCGACGGGGCAGCCCTTTCAGGGGGCGGAGAAGAAGAACGACGCCGGCGATGACGCAGAAGCACGCCAGTGGGAACTGGACCAGCATCAGCTGCCAGACCGGGACCATGAGGAGGCCGACCGCCAGGATGAAGCCGGGATAGAGCGGCCACCAGTACTCCCAGACATGGCGGAACCAGTAGTTGATCACCGCCTTTAACTCTCCGGAAAGTTTGACATCTTCCACCGTCTTCTTCACCAGCGGGGCCGAGAAGAGGGCTCCCCCGGGCATCGGCAAGAGCCCGATCAGGGCCGGAACAAGAGCGCTGACCGCGCGCCGGTTCTTGACCACCAGGGCGAAGGCATAGACGATCCTCTGGAGATGTCCCGACTGCTCCATCAGGCGGCTGAGGAGGAGGATGAGGACGATGATCGCCACCAGGTAGCAGGTGGACCATCCGGTAATGCCGTGAAGAACGGTTCCGGCCAGGCTCGACGGGGACTGACCGGACCAGACACCCAGAATCAGGGCGCCGATAAGAAGAGCGAGGCTGAGGTGCAGCCGGGTCCGGCTGATCAGGAGGACGAGGGCGAAAGAGATCAGAATTTTTGCGATCGCGGGCATCGGAAAACAACTACCGGAGTACTGGAGTGATGGAATGTTGGAGTATGGGGAAACCCCGGTATCGGACTAATGGCTCGAACGGTTTAAGAGGTTTGAACTGTTTGAATAGTTTCAACTATATGAACCGGTTATCTTCCCTCTTTACTTTTCAATAGAATCAGGCATACTGCTGCCCTTAAATCACCGTGAAAAAGTTTAGCGGGATGGTGAAGGATAACCGGCCGCAAATCAAGATTTTTCCTTCCTGCCCGAACATTAACCCGACAAGGGGATACGATATAATATGCGGGATTACAGTGAGGGAATATCCGGAAGCCGGCCCCCCAATACTCCATTACTCCAACACTCCACTATTCCATATTAATTATAATTGTCCGGCATCAATCCTACCGGAGCAACCAGGCTTACTCTAATTGACTACAAGGAATTTCCATGCTCACTCCCGCTGAATATTATCGTGACCCCGAAGTCCAGGAACGGATCGCTGAATACTGCGGCGGATCCGCCCGGGAACCGGAACTCTGCACCGCCGAATACATCGTCGGCTACGGGGAGGCCCTGATGGGCATCCCGGCCCCGGAACCCTATGTCTCAACGCCCACCAAGGGCTTCCACTCCATCCTCGAAAAAGGGCTGGACTTCTTCCGCTCGCTCTGGGACCGGACACATGTTCTGGGCGTGCTCGATATCGAGTATTTCAATCTGGATTATCCGGGAGAAGTCTACTATGACCAGGAGGTCACCTTCCGGAAGATCGAGCCCGTCTATCAAGCCATCCTGGCCATCTTCCGCGAGTACGGGATCGATCCCCTGACGATCATGACCGGGCAGGGATACCACTATTCCTTCCAGGTCCAGTCGGGGACCAAGGCGGCACTGATGCTGGAAGACGTCGGCGTCCTCACCGATTCCCTGGTCGCCAAGTATCGGGGGAAGCTCAGCAAGCGGCACCGTCCGGTCTCCCTCCGTTACGGACTGGCCTTCGAGGGGATGGGCCGGGTGCTGGAATACCTCGTTCATCGGATCATGAAGGAGACAATGGACCTGACCGACCTGCCGCTCCTGATCACCGATGTCGCCATCGGCACCTACCATCATGGACGGGAAGGCATCTCCCTCGACCTCTCCTGTTTCGGCGACCCGGTGTTCATGCGCGATTGCCGCTGCGCTTTTTCCACCCATCAGAAACATAAAATCCAGCGCTGGAAGGTCGGCGACGCGATCGCCGACGGGACCCCGATCCAGATCGCCATTCCCCGGAAGAAACTCTCCCTTTCGGAGACCCTCGCCCTGCGGCGGCATTTCCGTCACGCCGCCGAATATGCCGGACGGGTTCACTGTTTCATCCCCGAATTCAGCGTCAACTTCAAAAAGATGATCGACGACTACCGGAACTCCCGGCTCTACCGGTTCCACCGCTGGTTTGACAGCGAAAAGCAACATCCTCGCAATCGCTGGGCCGATACGTACGGCCGGATGGATTACCGGGACGTCCCCCCCTGCGTGCGCCGGCCGCTGGAACAGCCGAACGACCTGCTTCTGAAACCGACCAACCTGCAGACCCTGACCCGCTGCCTCCTCGCCCAGGGATGGCATCCCCAGCATATCGCCGGCCTGATAACATCGCGCTGGGTGGACGGCCCGAACTGGCCGCAAGATCAGTGGAAGCACTTCGACGCCAACTCGCGGGCGACTTTCTACGTGCGGACGTTCGCGGGCCTTCTGGCCGACGGCCTTGACGACATGGTTGATCATAACTGCGTCTCCCACCAGGAGAAAGGATACTGCGTGCAGCCTTTTTGCGGCTACAACCTCGCGGATTACCGGTGGGACGGACGGTATTGAACATCTGAATGTCATCATCTACCACGAAGAACACGAAGATCACGAAGAATCACGGATAGAGGGAATAAGTAAGATCCCGTTTGACATTTCTTCGTGTCCTTCGTGTCCTTCGTGGTTTTAAGGATATGAGCACATGACAACCGAGCACTTATCTTCAATAATGACTGATTCCCAGTTTGAAGCCGTCCGGGAGTATTACCGCCATCCGGCGGTCAGGGAGAGAATTCAGGAGTTCTGCGGCGGGGAACGATTCACCTGCGAATATCTGGTCGGGTTCGGAGAATACCTGGCCCGGAACGGTTACCGCCGGCCGCTCAGGCTCACCAACCGGCAGGATGATCTCTCCGGACTGATGGAAGAAGGACTTGACCTCTTCCGCTCGGTTTGGGACAAAAAATCAACCCTGGCGGTCTGGGACGTCGAGTACTTCAACCTGGATACCTGGCACGGAATCTACCGGGATCAGCTTGTTCACTTCGATCTGATGGAGCCGGTCTACCGGGCTATCGAGAGTATCCTGACCGAATACGGTATTCCCCACCTCAACGACTCCACCTCTTCCGGCTATCATTTCATCTCCCGCATCCCCTTCTCCAACCCGGTCCATCGGAAACTGGAAAGAATCGGACGGACGGAAACGAGCCTTCTGGAAAAGTGCGCCCTCGTGCCCGGAAATGACAATAAACGCACCCGGCCGCTTCCCGCCCGGGCGGCCCGGGGCTACAGCGGCATCGGACGCCTCCACGAGTTTCTCAGCCACCTGATCATTCGCCGGACCCGGAAAGAGTCCCCTCTCCCGGTCACCATCTCCGACGCCGCCGTCGGGAGGATGGCCCGGGGACGGGAAGGGATGAGCCTGGACATCACCCAGTACGCCGACCCGCTTTACATGCGGGACATCCGGACCACTTTCTCCACTCATCAGAAACACAAGGTATACGTCGGAAAAGTCGGCGAACGCCTCGCCCGGGCACTGCCCGTCTATGCCACGGTGCCCCGGAACGATCTCTCCGTCCGGGAGCTCTTCACTATCAGACGGGACCTGCGCCGGGCCGCCCGGTACGCCGCCAAGTGCTCGGGCGCCATTCCGGACGCGAGCACCGGCTGGGAGAAGGTCATCAAGGACTACCGCGCATCATCGCTTTTCGCTTTCCACCGCGAGTTTGACGCGAGCGCCCACGAACCGCCCGCCAGCTGGCCCCATACCTACTGGCGGCTCGACCTTGGCTCCCTCCCTCCCTGCGCGGCCAGTTCCATCAAGAACGTTTACTGGGGTCTCCTCAACCCGACCAGCATTCAAAACCTCTGCCGCGTCCTTTTCTCCGCCGGGTGGCACCCCAAGCATATCGCCGGGCTGATCCGTTCTTATTACGAAACCAGGCAGGAATGGAACACCGACTGGAGAAAATATCACGCGGAAACCAGGGCAAACTTCTGGAGCCGTGTCTACTGCGGCCTGATCGCCACCGGTACCGATACTTTGGATGATTTCAACTGTGTCACCCATCAGGCCAGGGGCTATTGCGTGTTGCCGCACTGCGGATTCAGTCTGGAGGACTGTGCGGAAAAAATCCGGGACCGTGTCGGCCACGATACATGCATCAGCAATAAAGCTTCTCAGCCATCATAAGAATGTTTTAGTTCGATTTTTCTCAAAATTCCAAATTACAAGCACCTAAGCCAAAGGCTTATCAGCCTCCGGCCGAAAATAACAAATAAATCACAAATTCCAATATCAAAATTCCAAACATCTTAACCGCCGGCGTGCCCTTATCTCCCGAACACTGGTCTGATGCCGGTACAGCGGGGAGGAAAGCCAGCCGCCGCCTGGCAGTTTGTGATTTGGGATTTGTCTTTTGGAATTTGTTTGTTATTTGATGCTTGTGATTTGGGATTTTTTATGCCCTTAACCTGGATTATTCATGAAAATTTATAATTTTCATGAATAATCCAGGTTACTGGTTATCGTTCAATGTATTACGGATAGAAGACGTATCAATACGGCAACAGCAGACTGTTTTATCTCAGCCGATAGGCTAACGATTTACGTCTGCCGGCAATAATGCGATCGATAACAGACGTTTGTCAGCAAGTGTTTGCCAAAGAATACGATATGATCGAAACCTTATTTCGATATTACAAGTTTCTTCTTTGTCGTTGTTCAACACTAACCCGATTTATGAATAAATCGGGTTAGCGGGAATAAAAAATCGATGAGTTGACATGATCGATTTGCGAATAAAGAACCCACTCCTCCTCATCATCCCCCTGGGGATCGTTCTTTTTCTTTTGGGAGCTTATCTGCACCTGGGAGGATTCTCGGTCCCGTCGGGGACCATATATGGGGATGACGGAGACGGGTTCTTCAACATCTGGGTGATGGATCACGCGGTCCGCTCCATAAAACACGGAGGGACGGATCTTCTCGACGGCCGGATCTTCTGGCCGGAAAACCGCGACGCTTTTCTCTGGTCCGACAACCTGTTCGTCCCCGCGGGGGTATTCGCGTTTTTCCGGGTCGCGTCCGAAAATGTGCTCGACGCCTTCCGGCTGACCGCCCTGGCTCTTTCCCTGCTGGGTTTCGCGGCGTACTTCTTCATGTTTTACCTTATCTGTTTCATCGCCCGGCGGACCTTGCCGGGGGTTCCCCGATTGATATTTATTACCGTACCGGTTTTCTCCTACCTGGCCACATTCTCCGCCAGCCGGCTGATCTATTACGCGCACTTTCAAAATCTTTCTTCGCTCTGGCTCCCGGTCATGGTCGGCGGCGCCCTCGGTTACTGGCACTACCGGGGCAGAATTTTCTTCGCCCTGATGGTGATACCGGAGGTCCTCCTCCTTTACTCGACACCATATTTCGCCGTGCTCGGACTGTGCTTTCTCTTCGCCTGGTTCCTCCTGCAGAGTTGCCTCGAGCTCCGGGAGATCCCCCGGATCATTCGTCAGAATCTGCCCGTCCTGATCGTCAGCCTGCTCTTATTTTTCCCGCTGGCTTTCTTATACACGCGGATCGAAAAAAACATTTTCACCGCCGAATATGTTCACCAGATGGGGATGAAGATATTTCATCTCTACACACCTCCCGCCGGCCCGCTTAAAAAACTGTATGAATCCATTCTCCCCCCTCTTTCCGGCATTCCTCATGAATCGCCCGCCTATTTAGGGATCGGCGTCATTCTGGCCGGAGCGGCTATTATCATCTGGCGTCTGCCTTCCCTCTGGCAATGGTTAACCGGGATGATCCGGAAGCCCTGGTTTTGGTTTTTACTGACGGCGTCGCTCATCGTCGGCCTAAGCCGGGGCGAATGGCAGGAATACACCTGCTGGGCGGGGGCGTTTATCCTGGGGACCGTTCTTGTCCTGTACGCGAAGGGGATGGCCCGGCGGGCCCGGAAATCGCCGCTGGCGCTCCCGGCCGCCTATATCGCCCTTACCGCCTTCTTTGCCTATGGCCTGGCCTCGGGTCCCCGGAGCCAGTTCATCGGCCAGCCGATCAACCCCTCCCTCTGGGGACTGGCGGCTTTTTTCATTCCGGGTGCGGCCAGCATGCGGGCGGTCGGGAGGATGGCGGTGATCGGACAGGGCCTGATTTTCGCCCTTTTCCTGCTCACCCTCTGCTATCTCTATTCCAACTTGAAGAGACGAGGACGGATAACATTGTCAATCGTGACGGTTATTCTGATCTCGTTGCAGTTCCTCGAGGGCTTGCCCTCCCGGGCAATTGTCAACCGTTATAACCCGGATAACCTGGCCCCGACCCGGGAAGAGAAGGCTTATTTTTCCGGCCTCTCCGGTCCGGTGGCGGTCTTTCCCACGCTCCCTTTCCAAGCCAGCACCCGGCCGATGCTTTACTTCACTAATTTCCCGGGGATTTGCCTAATGAACGGCTACTCCTCACGGTCGACCGCGCTCTGGGACCGGGCGATGGGACTGGGGAGAATCTGGAGAGAGCCGACCGAAGAACAGATGGCCTTCCTGGAAGAACAGGGAGCAGGCTGCTTCATCCTCTGGAAGAGCCTCATCAACTGGAGGGCGATCCAAGCCGTCCGGGAAGGCCGCCGGCCGATCCTCTTTGAAAATGAGCGCTTCCTGGTAATTTCACCCCAGGAGCCTGTCCGAGTAGCCCTCAATCCACCTGACTCACGGACTCAAGATACCGGTTCGACACCTGCTTTCGAGAGAGAGAGACGGTAGGTTTCCTGCTCGGTATAGAACGGCGTCAGTTGTTCCGCCAGCGATTCGGGCAGCTTGCCGAAACGGAGCGCCCTGGTCAGCTTCGCGGTACTGAGCGTCGACAGTTCTTCCCACCGGCCGGCTTCCGCGATCAGCCGCTCCAGTTCCCGTCGCCGTTCATCATCGGCCGGGGGAAAATGAAGATCTTTAACCCGTTGAATCCGGACCTTCCGGTCGGTACCGAAGACGACTTCATACCCGAAGGAGGCGCTATACTCCATGATGGCGGCTCTCACGCGCTCCTTTTCTTCTTTCAGGGAACGCTCCTCGTCCAGAAGACCGGCATACCGGTCGACCAGCCGGCGGCCGTCGTCTTCCCGTAACGCCGGGGGCGGGAGTTCTTTCAGGCGGAAGAGATGTTTCCAGAGCGGACAGATATTCTGGAACTCACACCAATGACAGAGCGCGCTCTTCTTCGGTTCGAACTTAACCGTGGATTCGATCCGGTCGATGATCTCGTTCGTCCGGGCCAGGAGTTCTTCCAGGTCGCGCGGGCCGCGGGTCGAACGAAGCTCCCGGTCGAAGACCAGATAATGCCAGACCAGGATGATCTCCTCCACGTCATTCCATCTTTCACTGACCCCTATCTGGTAGAGAGCCAGCTGACGATCATGGTCGATCATCTCCTGTGAGGGCAGCGAATTGGAGGTCTTATAATCATGGATTTCATACCGGCCTTCTTCCCGGAGCGCCAGGCGGTCTATGATGCCGGTCAGGACGCGATCGGCGCCGAGATCAACCCGCACCCTTTCTTCGATCCCGATCGTCCTTCCCTGGTCGAAGGGATGATAACGACGATAATAATCTTCGATACACTTCCCCCCCTTCCGCCGGTAGTCCTCGGGGGAATATTCCTTCTTGATCACGCGAACGCTCTGGTCCCAGGCTTTCTCCCAGACCGCCTCATAGAGACCGAGCAGTTCTTCGAGGGAGGGGCACCGGGTCATCAGAAGATCCCGGTAAAGACTTTCCAGGACCTCGTGCACGCGGCTCCCCATGAAGGCTTCGATGGTCGTTCCCAGGGTGGGCGTCAACCGGTCCCGGTATTTATACTTATACTGGAGGGGGCAGTTTTCGAAGGCCGAAATCCTGGTATGGGAATAGTTCATTATTATTTTTCTCCGAAAAATAATAGTTTAGTACTTCTTTCTACATGATAGCATAGTCTTATTATTTCTGCCCCGATTAATAACTCAGGGCGAGGCGAAAAAAGTAAAAGAATGCAAGCATTGAAGCAACATTGCAGAAATATTTCAAGTTATCATTATTGCCTCAATGGAATTATGATGTTCTTGGTTCAAAACATGAATTTGCTAGTGAAGCGAGCTAATTTATAATGAGGAAAATAAGTTTATTAATACTTTTTGGCCTTCTCATTTCGGGGCCCGTCTATCCCAAAAACATCCAGTTCGAGGATTTTTCCTGGGGATTGACGCTGCTCCAGATCGAGGCGCTGGCTGCGGAGCACAACTTCAATTTGCGGTTAAAGGAGATCACCGGGTTGCATCCCCAGCTTGAATACGACACTTTCCTCGAGGGAAAAGATTGTCTGGTCACCTTCGCCTTTACCCCGCTCGGCCAGAAACTATACTCCGTCACGATCGTCTGGGACCCTCCTTCATTCGGACTGTTCGTTCAGGAAGAACTGAAGAAATCATTCGGGGAGCCCCGGGAGAGCATCCCGGGGGCCACTCTGCTCGTCTGGACCCGGCTGAACACGGAAGCTGAACTTCACTACGGCATTGAAAATACCCGGCTCGTCTACAGCGATATCTACCTTTGGAAGGAAGGGTTGGACGAAAAGAAAATGCTTAAAGAGCAGGCAAAGGAAGCAGAGGAAGCGGAAGCAGCGGAGGGAGCGAAAAGAGAGCAGGGTGATCTGCCTTAACCTGGATTAATCATGAAAATTTTCACTTTTCATGATTAATCCAGGTTACTAATTTTCGTTCAATGTATTCTGAAGAGCAATCCTATTTATGCGGCGACAGCACTCTGCTTTTTCTTCTCCGCAAGGACAACGCGGTATTCTTTCTATTAACGCTGCCGGCAGAAGTAGACTTTTGACTGTAATCCATTGCCAGAGAATTTGATAAAATGAATATCTTTTTGTGTGTCTGTTCATTTAATCCTTGTCATGGTTCAAAACTAACCCGATTTATTCATAAATCGGGTTAAGAGGGAGCGGATTAGCCGGTGCCCCGGGCACTGTCGACCCGTGGCGGCTGCCGCTGAACACTCTCTTCGATGCTGAAATACTCTTTCCCGGTAAAGGCGCCGAGAGAGGCGACCAGGCGGGAAGGAAACGTCTCCAGCAGAACGTTGTTTTCACGGACATTGCCGTTGTAAAAACGGCGGGCGGCCTGGATGCGGTCCTCGGTATTGGCCAACTCTTCCTGGAGCTGAAGAAAATTCCGGCTGGCCTTCAATTCGGGGTAGTTCTCAGCCACTGCCAGGACCGAACGGAGAGCGGAGATCAACTCATTTTCGTCCCTGGCCTGACTGGCCGGAGAGCCGGTGCTCTCCAGAGCCTGACTGCGGGCCCGGGTCAGATTCTCCAGAACCTCCCGTTCATGACGCGCGTAGCCTTTTACCGCCCGCTCCAGGTTCGGTATCAGGTCGTAGCGCCGCTTCAGCTCCGAATCCACATTCGACCATGACTCGCGGATTAAATTGCCGAGCCGGACGAATCTGTTATAGGTGGCGATCAGCCAGACCAGGACAACGGCAAGAAAAAGACCAGCAAATATAATCATCACGCACCTTTCGGTTTTGTTAGATATTCCGGAAGAAGTTCGACAAAGCCGACACCGGCATCCAGCAGAGACGGCGCCTTTCCCAGATCGAGTTTTCCTTCAAAATAGAAAAGAAAAATACCTTCAGCGGTTTCAACAGTCATCCGCGGATGGGAGAGCAGGTATTCCATCGACCGGGGGTGGAGAAGGTCGTAGGCATATTTTTTGTCGGGAGATTTAACAAAAAACTTCCTGTTGAATTCATGGGAATCAAGATCGATATCGTCGAAGCCGATGGCGGCGGCGATCTTGTCCAGGAAGTTTTCCGGCCGGATAATGATCCTGCCGAGCATCCAGGGGGTATGCACCATAAGCGGAGTATAGAAGTGAGTCTGCCGGTTTTTTCCCGAACCGGTGCTATACTGGTAATCAAAGACTTCTATCGGATGGCCGCGGTATTCGCCCCGGGCCCGGTAGGGAACGCGCCGGCTGTCACCCCGTGAAAAAAGGCGGAAGATTCCCCAGGCGGCCGGGACCGGGACACCCGGCGAGAAAAAAGAGGTCGCGCCGGAGACCAATCGCAGGTTAAACCTGCTAGAGAAGCCGCGCCAGGCGAGGGCGCGTTTCCGGCCCTGGCTGATGCCGAGAATAACGATCGCGACAAACAGAATAATGACTATCAGGAACATTATATTTTTCCTGCGGAAAAATATAAGCGCGACCAGCGCTGAACAGACATCGAAGAAATATTTCTACCCCATGAGTATACTTCGTTTACTTCGTCGTTTTTTCCCCGACCGAAGCGGGACTTCGTTATACTATGACGAAGAACAATAATGAAGGGAATAAGTACAGAGACGAATTCGGGAAGAGGTTATTCGCTGGTTCTGCGAGATGGGGAGCGGGTGCTCTTCAAATCCCGGAAACGGGGGCTGCGGCCCCTGCTGGAATGCGTGACGGAATGGGGCGGGAAAATCCAGGGGGCCTGCCTGGCCGACCGTGTAACCGGGATGGCGGCGGCCCGGCTGATCGCGGTCTCGGGCATGGTTAACCGGGTCGAGGCAGGGGTGATTTCGAAAGAAGCGCTCCATTATCTCGAAACCAACGCAATAGCGACAGCCGGAGCGCGGACGACGGATGTGATCAGGAAAGCCGATGGCGGCGGAATCTGCCCGATGGAGGAACTGAGCCGCCGCCTGCCGCGTGACGGGGATTTTCTCCCCGCGCTCTTCAATTATTTTTCCCTGAATGTTCCGACATTCCTTTTATAAATTTCCGAGAATAAAAAAATGCCCCTCACCCGTTTCCGGGTGAGGGGCATTTCTTTCAAGGCTCATTCGCCATAAACAGTAGTGGTCACCTTGCCGTAGACACCGAGGATGCTCATATAATCGACGTCCACATGATGAATCTTGGTGATCCCGACCGACTTGGCGGCCGTGTTCACACTGGCGTCGCCGGTGGCAACGCAGATGATCGCCTGCGCCTCAGATTGGCCGACTTTCGAAAAAGCAGCCGAAGAATCAATGGCATAGCCCGGACCTTTCACGCCGGTGTAAATGGCACCCATGATCGGGGCGCCGACCGGGGAGATGCAACCGGTGATGGAGACAGCCAGCACAGCCAGCATACCAACAACTAACAATCCCTTCATACGGTCCTCCTTTGTAAAATTTTCCTGTCGGAAAATTTTAGTTATGGGGACGACAACGCCATCCCGCTTCCGCTAAAAAATATGATAACATCGTACCAATTTATTCATCCTTGTCAAATAAAATTTTTTCTCGCGTATTTTTCTCTCCCCCGGTCACTCTTTTGAAAAATAGATATTCCGGAAGAGCGCTTCGCTCGACGTTTGCGTGTGCTGCGAGTTGGTATAGAGACGGAGCGCGCTGACTTTCGCCGGCTCCTTATCCTCGAAGAGCCGGGCATAATCATCATAAACATTGCGTTTCTGGGCGACCCATTGCCCCCGTTTCTCATCGCCGGTCTGGAGAACGATGACCCGGCTTTTCCCCCAGGTAGGACAGGGACCCTCCGTCCCGACGGGAAGAGTGCTGGACCAGTAATATCCAACCGCCTTGACAAACGGCTTGTTGAAAGTGGAGAGGGAGCCAAACGAGATATAAACCTGAGCCGCCTGGTCATCCTTGTCCTTGTCCAGGAAGCTTCCATCGATCGGGAGATCAAGCACCTTCCATTCCCAGTTCACAAAAGGATACTCCCGGATATCGAACTCCTGGGTGTTGTAAATACCGAAGGCGCTGTCTTCGCTCTTCAGCTGGACGGCAATCTGATCCCCTTCTTTTACCAGCGAGATATCGATCGGGGCCTTCTTGTCGTCAAGTTTCCACCCCTTGGGCGCGTTGCCATTCCCCATCCCCCGGTAAAATTTGCTCAGGAGGATGATATCCTCCCTCCTGGAGAGCGGGGTATCGCTCTCCTGCCCCGGAGGCTCGGGGGTGAACGTTTCCCCGGGCGACGGCGCGGGCGAGACGACAGCCGGGGGAACGCTTGAACCGGGCCGGGGTGTGTCAGTCCCCGCGGCAATCCCTCCGGGAGGCAGCGCGGCAATTACGCTCCCGGCCAATAAAGTAAGAATCGTTAATCCGGTCATCAGCATCTCCTCGTTAATAAATTAGCTCGCTTCGCTCGCAACTTTTGCCACCAAGACACTAAGACACCAAGAAAAAACCAGATGAGATGAGTATCTTACCTTTTTCCCTCTTTCCTTGGTGTCTTTGTGCCTTGGTGGCTAATAATTATTGAAATTCAGAAGCAGTTATGTCAGCGCCTCGGGCGCTAATGTAATGTGCAGCTCTTTCAGCTGGCGCGGAGAAACGGCGGAAGGGGACCCGGTCGTCAGGCAGATAGCCTTCTGTGTTTTCGGAAAGGTGATCACGTCACGGATTGAGTCGAGACCGCCCATCAGCATCAGGAGACGGTCCAGGCCAAGGGCGATACCGCCATGAGGAGGGGCACCGTACTGAAGCGCCTCCAGCAAAAATCCGAAACGGCTGCGGGCTTCTTCCCGGTTGATATTTAGCAGGGCGAACATTTTTTCCTGCACCTCCTCCTGGTGGATCCTGATGCTCCCCCCTCCCAATTCCGTGCCGTTCAGGACCACGTCGTAGGCCAGGGACCGGGCCTTACCCGGGTCCGTGTCGAGGAGCGGGATATCATCGGGATGTGGGCTCGTGAAGGGGTGATGCACCGCCTCATAACGCTTCTCTTCCGGGTTATACGCCAGGAGCGGAAAATCGACCACCCAGAGAAAAGCATACTTTCCTTCAGGGATCAGATCCAGATCCGCGGCGACCCGGCCGCGCAGCCGACCCAGGACCCGGGCGGCGACGGCCGGCTGATCGGCGATCATCATCACACAATCCCCCGGACGGCAGCCCAGCCTTTCCCGCAGGGAGAGGAGCACGTTATCGGGAAGAAACTTTTTCATGGGGGATTTCAGGCTCCCGTCCTCCTTGAACAGGATCCAGAGCAGCCCCCCGGCCCCGGATTCCCGAGAAAACGCGGTCAGGTCATCCAGCTGCTTGAGAGAGATCCCTCCGCCTCCGGGAACGGCAAATCCCCTGATCACGCCGTTTCCGGCCAGGACCTCCTGAAAAACCCGAAATTCACTCTCCCGAAAGATATCGCTCAGTTCGGAAATCCGGAGATCAAACCGAAGATCCGGCTTGTCGCTCCCGAAATGCAGCATCGCGTCGGCATAGGTCATCCGGGGAAGCGGCAGCTCCATCGTGAAACCGACGAACTCCGAGAAGATCCGGGAGAGCATATCCTCGATCACTTCGAAAATATCCTCCGGCTCGACAAAAGACATCTCCAAATCTATCTGGGTATGTTCGGGCTGCCGGTCGGCCCGCAGATCCTCATCCCGCAGGCACCGCGCGATCTGGAAGTACTTATCGACGCCCGCGACCATCAGCATCTGCTTGAAAAGCTGGGGAGACTGGGGCAAAGCGTAAAATTGGCCCGGATGAACCCGGCTGGGGACCAGGTAATCCCGTGCTCCTTCGGGGGTGCTTTTAGTTAAAAGCGGCGTTTCGATCTCCCAGAAACCCCGGTCGCCGAGAATTTCCCGGATCCGCCGGGTTACCCGGTGGCGCAGGTAAAGGTTCTTCAGCATCGCCGGTCGCCTCAGATCGAGATATCGGTACCTGAGGCGAACCTCTTCCTGGAGATCTTCCTCGTCTTCAATCGGGAATGGGGGTGTCTTGCTGGGATTTAAAATTTGAAGAGCATCGGCAAAGATCTCAATCTCGCCCGTCGGTAATTTTGGATTTACGGTTCCTTCCGGACGAGGCCGGACCGTTCCCTGAACAGCGATAACGTACTCCGACCGGAGACCTTCCGCCAAACGGTGAGCTTCCGGATCGGCCTCCGGACTGAAGACAACCTGAGTAACTCCCGACCGGTCGCAGAGATCGATGAAGATCACGCCGCCGTGATCGCGGCGACGACGCACCCAACCCGAGAGCACAACCCGGCTGCCCTCATCCGCCCGGCGCAATTCGCCGCAGATATGATCACGCTTCCAAAATTTCATTATACGTCTACTCCATATTCAAATCTAACACTGGTGGTCTTTTTGCCAATGTCTCTATAATTTCATTATCGGCCACAAAACTTTCTTCCCCGGTCGCCATATATTTAAGTTGGACGCCCCCTTTCTCAATCTCGTCGGCGCCCCGGATAATCACAATATCTGTGTTCTGCCGGTTGGCCTCGCGCATCTGGGCTTTCAGGCTCCGACCAAGATAGTCGATTCCGGCCGGGTATCCTTTTCTTCTCAGTCGGGCAAGAAGAACAAAGTTCATCTTGAAAGCATCATCTCCCAGTCCAGCCAAAAATATCGACCACTTCATTTCGTCATTCCCGACTTTCGGAATTTCCTTCCCTTCCAGGAGCATCAAAATCCGTTCCAGCCCGATCGAAAATCCCACGGCCCCGGTAGGGTCTCCGCCGAGATCCTCGACCAGATTGTCATAACGGCCGCCAGCGCCAAGGGCGGCTTGGGCGCCAAGATCGGAACTGTATAATTCAAAGACGGTCCCGGTATAGTAGTCCAGTCCCCGGACCAGGAGGGGACTGACGATAAACTTCAAGGAGATGGACTCCAGGTACTTTTTCACTGCGTCAAAATGCTCGGCGCAATTCGAACAAAGATTATCGGTGATCCGGGGAGCGGCTTCGACCAACTTTTCACAATCGGGATTTTTACAATCCAGTACACGAAGCGGGTTCCGCTTTATTCTCTTTCGGCAGTTACCGCAGAAAGCCGCTTCCCGTTTTTGCAAGTACTCCGTCAGGCTTCCGATATAAGCCGGGCGGCATTTACGGCAACCGACGCTGTTGACGGCCAGTTCGCAGTTCTCCAGACCAAGGCTGCGGCCATACCCCGTCATCAGATCGATGGTCTCAACATCAAGGGCCGGATTGGAGCTTCCCAAGGCTTCGGTCCCGAACTGATTGAACTGGCGGCGACGGCCGGCCTGGGGTTTCTCCCGCCGGAACATCGGCCCCAGATAGAAAAATTTGGCCAGCTGCTGACGGGCTCCGATATTCCCCTCCAGGTAAGCCCGGACCACCCCGGCGGTCCCTTCCGGGCGCAGAGTCAGGGATTTGTCGGCGGCATCGGTGAAGGTAAACATTTCCTTTTCCACGATATCGGTGGCCTCACCGATACTGCGGACAAAGAGTTCGGTCGGCTCGACCAGCGGCGTACGAATTTCCTCGTAGCCATAGCGCTCCCCCACCGCATGGGCCTGGGCCTCGAGAGCGGAAAATCGCCGGGATTCCTCCCCGAAGATATCCTGCATTCCTTTTACTGCCTGAAATTTTTTTTTCATCGATAAATAGTAGACCCCAATCATGATGATTGGGGTCTGCCCGGCCAAACAAAAAATCCAAATTCAAGGCGCGACAACTTGGAGACAAGCCTGGCGCGGCCTCTTGTCCTGGAACAGGGTGTTGAAGAAGCAGAGGAGGGGCGGGAATCAGCCGGTCCGGGACATCTTGATCTTCATATCCTTGCCCGGCTTGAAACGGACCACGCGCCGGCCCGGAATCTGTACAATGTCCTGGGGTTTACGGGGATTCCGCCCGATCCGCGGTTTCCGGTAGACGCATTGAAATACCCCGAAATTGCGGAATTCAACGTTATCTCCCCGGGCCAGATCATCGATAACGCTGTCCAGGAACTTCTGGATAACCTCCTTGACCGCCAATTGAGTGAGACCGGTCTCACTGGCGATTTTTACCACTAAGTCTCGCTTTGTCATCATCTCCCCCCTTTCAACGCTTCCTCGATAAGAGAATAGGTGCGACTGAACCCCACGACACGGGTTTCGCTCGTTATTATCGCGATCTGAAAACTCTTCTTTCCAGAGTGTCCGTATTTTATCAACCCCTCCGGTCCAAAGCAATATAAAAAACAATGACGGACCGGGACCCTCATTTTGTCTTGATAAAAGCGGTGTTTTCGCCCAGCAGATCCTCTATTTCCTTGATCAGCTGGGGGGTGCATTGGACCCGGAACCGGTCACCGGCCTGGATCAGAACCTTTTCCCCGGTGGCGAAAGCGAAATCAAGGAAAACCGGACAGGTGCCTCGTACCCGCACCAGTACTTGCCGCAGGGCTTGAATCCGATCACCGTCAATCGAGGCAAGGTGCAGGTAAACATGGAGCGCCCGGGCAAACTGCGCCTGTGCATCTTCCAGGGAATGGACCGCCGTGATCTGGACGTTGCTCCCGCGGTCGCGGGATTTGACTTTACCTTCCACAAAAACAATCTTCCCCGGCTGCAGAAGATGCCCGAATGTAGCGTACTCTTCGCTCCAGGCCGTGACCTCGACCACCCCGGTCAGGTCCTCCAGCTGGCAAAAGGCAAACGCCCGGCCGGTCTTCTGTGACGTCTGCTCCTTGACCTGCTCGATAATTCCCCCCACCCTGACCTGGGTACCATCCCTGAGTTCCCGCAGCTGGATGATCGAATGCGTCGCCAGCGCGCGGATGGTCTTCTCATGGGGGCTCAAGGGATGACCGGAGATGTACATTCCCATCAGTTCCTTCTCCATGGCCAGACACTTGTTCTGATGCCATTCATCCATCTGCGGGAAATCAGGCTCCCCATTCTTCGTCTTTTCGGCGTCAAACCGGGCGAAGAGAGTGGCCTGTCCGTTTTCCCTGTCTTTTCGCGTCTGATGGGCCCTCTGGAGGGCGTCTTCGAGGACCTCCAGTTTCTGCGAACGATATCCGGGGAGAGAATCAAGCGCTCCGCATTTGATCAGAGTCTCCAGAACTTTTTTATTGACCGCGGAGAGGTCCAACCTCTCCAGCAACCGGAAGAAAGAGACAAAAAGATCTCCCTCCCGCCGGGCGGCCAGGATCGCCGAGACCGCCCCCACGCCCACGTTTTTGACCGCATTCAATCCGAAGCGGATATTTTCTCCGACCACGGTAAAGGTGGCCTCACTCTCGTTGATATCCGGGGGAAGGACCTCAATCCCCATCGCCCGGCACTCCGCCACATAGGACATCATCTTGTCCATGTCGTTCATTTCGCTGGTGAGCAATGAAGCCATGAATTCCCGCGGATAATGCGCCTTCAAGTAGGCGGTCCGGTAGGCGATCAGGGCATAGGCGGCGCTGTGAGACTTGTTGAAGCCATACTCCGCGAAGCGGGACATGTCCTTGAAAATATCTTCCGCCAGCGCTTTCTTGATCCCCCGCTCCGTCGCGCCCCGGATGAACGCTTCACCCAGCTGAGCCATCTTATCGGCTTTCTTCTTGGCCATCGCCTGGCGGAGGGTGTCTGCTTTGGCCAGGGTAAAGCCGGCCAACCGGTTGGCGATCAGCATCACTTGTTCCTGATAGAGCATGACACCGTAGGTATCCCGCAAAATCGGCTCCAGAAGCGGATGCGCGTACTTGATCTTCACCTTGCCGTGCTTCCGGGCGATGTAGTCCTCCAGCATATGCATCGGCCCGGGTCTGTAGAGAGCCACCAGGTCCAGGATGTCATCGAATCTCTTCAGCCCGATCCGGGTGGAAAGATCCCTCATCCCCGATCCTTCCAGCTGAAATACTCCCATGGTGTTGGCCTTGGAGAGGAGCTGGAAGGTTTCGGGATCGTCGAGGGGAAGGGTATTCAGGTTGATCGTTTCACCCCGGATCTTCTCAATAAGATCCAGGGTATCCTGAATGACGGAGAGAGTCCGGAGACCGAGAAAGTCCATCTTGAGGAGGCCGACTTCTTCCGCGTCATGCATGTCGAACTGGGTGATTACTTCATCGTCCTTACCCCGGCGAAGGGGCACATGGTCAGTCAGAGGCTGGCGGGAAATGATGACTCCGGCGGCATGCGTACCGGCATGGCGGGAGATCCCTTCCAGCTTGAAACTGATCTCGAACAGTTCCTTGAGCCGGGCGTCTTTCTCGTAGAGACCCTGCAGTTTGGGTTCGGCACGAAGAGCTTTTTTCAGGCTCATATGCGGGCCCGGGGGGATCAATTTGGCAATCCGGTCAACATCCCCGTAAGGCATGCCCATCACTCTTCCGACATCGCGGATAACCGCCCGCGCCTTCATGGACCCGAAGGTTATGATCTGGCAAACCCGTTCTTCCCCATATTTCTGACTGGTATATTTAATCAGTTCCGCCCGCCCCTGATCGGAAATATCCATGTCGATATCCGGCATCGTCGTCCGATTGGGGTTGAGAAAACGCTCGAAAAGCAGATTGTGACGAAACGGATCGATGTCGGTGATCCCCAGCAGGTAGGAGACGATACTCCCGGCGGCCGATCCCCGGCCCGGACCAACCGGGATTTTATTCATCTTGGCATACCGGATAAGGTCCCAGACAATCAGGAAATAATTGACGAACCGTTTTCCCTCGATAACTTTCAATTCGTGCTCCAGACGCTCCCGGATCGTCGTGGTCTCTTCTCCGTAGCGCCCGGGGATACCTTTTTCACAGAGCTCGCGGAGATATCCCCCGGGGTTCTTTCCCGGAGGGGTTTGAAAGTTCGGGAGCAGATCATTTCTGAATTCAATCTCCAGTGAACAACGGTCGGCGATCTTCCGGGTATTCAGAAGCGCCTGGGGGACTTCTCCGAAGAGAGCCTCCATCTCCTCGGAGGATTTCAGATAAAACTCTTCGGAGGAAAGCTTCATCCGGCCCTCGTCCTCAAGCATCCGCCCGGTCTGGATACAGAGGAGAACTTCCTGGGAATAGGCGTCTTCACGATTGACGTAATGGATATCATTGGTAGCCACCGGCGGAACACCATGCCGTCGGGAGAGTTCGAGCAGGAGCGGGATGATTCTCTTTTGTTCGGGAAGACCATGATCCATCAGTTCAAGATAAAAATTATCCTTCCCGAAGAGTCCGGAATAATAGGCTGCGCAGGCATCAGCGGCACCGCTGTCACCCGTCACCAGCGCCTGAGGGATTTCTCCTTTCAGACAGCCGCTTAACCCGATCAGTCCTTCATGGTACTGTTCCAGCAGATCCCGGTCGATCCGGGGCTTGTAGTAAAAGCCTTCCAGGTGGGCCTTTGAGATTAGAATCAGAAGATTATGATATCCGGCCCGGTCGCGGGCCAGGAGAGTGAGATGAAAGGAGTGCGTCCGGGGCCCGGCGGATTTTTCGAAACGGCTGCCCGGAGCGATGTAGAACTCGCAACCGATAATGGGACTGATCCCGGCTTCCAGGGCCGCTTTATAAAACTTCACCACCCCCGACATCGAACCATGATCGGTAATGGCCAGGGCCGGCATCTTCAGACGGGCGGCACGCTCCAGAAGAACCGGTATCCGGGAAGCGCCATCCAGGAGGCTGTATTCCGTATGTGTATGGAGATGAACGAAATCCGAGGAATTCATTTAAAATTTTTGCTCCGCAAAAATTTTATTAAGGGAGTTATTTGCCACCAAATATCAGTTTACTACAGGAAGGAGGTGAAAAAAAGAAATTTCGAAAAAATCAGTGATTTTTACGATTTTCACCTGTGTTGGTCGGTTGTTTTTCGTCGGGGATTGAATCGGTTAATTCGGTCGACAGGCGGGGGAACTTTTGGTTTTTGGGTTTTTGGGGTAAAGGGGGCGGGCGGGGGAGAGAAAAACTGAACGTTGAACGTCGACGTCTAACTTTGACGTCGAACGCGGTCGGGGAAATGTTGCGTTTTTTCGCATTTGCGGCTAATAAGGGGCGCGGCGGGGGAGGATGAAAACTGAACGTCGAACGTCGAACGTCCAACTTCGAACGTCGAACGCGGCGGGGGGGGGTTGGTGGGTGTGGTGCGCGTGGTGCGGCTGAAGAGGGGGCGAGGCGGGGGAGCAGAAAAACTGAACATCGAACGTCGAACACTAACATCGAACGTCGAACGCGGCGGGGGAACAATTATATGGCGACTATTGCGCCTTTTTGCGGCTAAAAAAGGGAGCGACGCGGGGAGTAAAAAAACTGAACATCGAACATCAAACATCAAACATCGAACAAACAAAACTTTAATCTTCAGCAAAAAAAGCTGAACCACGAACTTCGAATATCCTACGTCCAACTGCGAACGCCCCCCCCTCTCCATGACCCGCTTTTTCTCCCCTCCTTCTCCCCCTCCCCCTCCTCTTCTTTCCTTCTTCTCCCCTTTCTTTCTTTTTCTCCTCTGCCCTCCCCCCTCCCTCCCCTCTCTTTTTCTTTTTTCTTTTTTTTTTTTTTTTTTTCTCCATTGAGCTTCGCTCCCTTCGACAAGCTCAGGTATCTATTCGCCCCTGTTTTCTTTTTTTTTTTCTCGTTTGTTTGTGTGTTTTCTTGTGTTTTTTTCTCTGTCGTTCTGTTTGTTTTCTCTTTTTTTTTCTTTTTTTCTACTCTGCTCCCTCTCCCTTCTCTTCTTTGTTTTCCGTTCGCTCCTTTCGCGCCAGCTCTCGCGGTTCCGATCTCTGACCCTCTCCTTCTCCTTCTTTCTTTCTTTCCTTTCTCTCTTTTTCTTTTCCTTCTTTTCTTTTTCTCTCTTCTTCTTTTTTCTTCTTTTTTTTCTTCTCTCTTTCTCTCCTCTTTTTTTTCCCCCTCTGACAATCGCCCTCTCCCCCCGAAAGGGTGGGCTCTCTCTTTTTTTTTTTTTTTTTTTTTTTTTTTTCTTTTTTTTTTCTTCTCTCCTCTTTTCTCTCCTCCCCCCTTTGCGCCTGCCTCCGCACCGCTCGAGCTCGCTCCCTTCGACCGACGCTGCGGGCCTTATCTCTGTCCAATCGCCCTCTCCCCGCTCAAAGGGGGCGCCGGCGGGGCGCGCCCTCGACGTCCACTCGACCGCGCGGCGGGACTTTGCGTCTTTGCGCCTTTTGCGGCTCGCGCGCCCTCCTCCCCCTCCTCCCCCTTGCTCTTGCCCTTTGCCTCGCCGCCCTCCTCCCCCTCCTCCCCCTTCCTTGCCCTTTGCCTGGGCGCGCGGGGGCAAACTGACGTCGACGTCCCCAACTTCGACGTCGACACGCGGGACTTTGCGTCTTTGCGCCTTTTTGCGGCTAAAAAGAGGGCGGGCCGGGGGAGCAGAAAAACTGAACGTCGAACGTCTAACGTCCAACCTCAACGTCGAACGCGGCGGGAACTTTCGCGTCTTTGCGCCTTTTGCGGCTAAAAGGGGGCGCGGCGGGGGAGCATAAAAACTGAACATCGAACGTCGAACGTGCAACTCGAACGTCGAACCGGCGGGCTTTTCGTCTTCGTAGAGGGCGATTGGCCGGAGGCTGAACGTTCAACGCTCAACGTTCAACGCTCAACGTTCAACTGCCAATTCGCGTCATTCGCGTAATTCGTAGTTAAAAAAGGGGGGGAGGTGGGGAGGAGATACTGAACGTTCAACGTCAACGTTCAACGTCCAACGTTCAACGCGCTTTGAATTCGCGTCATTCGCGCCTAATTCGGTTAAAAAAGGGGGGAGGCGGGGGAGCATACAAACTACTCACTCTACCCCCCTTCGCGTCTTGCGCCTTTTTCGGTAAAAAGGGGGCGAGGCGGGGGAAGAACTAATCTTCGTTTGTTATATTCGTTTCCGGCTGGGCGGCGATCGCCATCCGTTTCCAGCCCAGTTCCCGGGCCAGGGACATCAGCCGCACCACCACTCCGTGGCGGGTCTGACGATCCGCCTCCAGGATCAGGACCTTATCGGAGGAAGCAAGCAGACTGGAGGCCAAACGCTGCCGGCAGGCATCCCAGGAAACCGGTTCATCATCAATGAACAACTCCCCTTCTTCCGAGATGACAATAACCAGGTTCCCCTTCTCCTGCGGCTCGGCGGCGCTGGATTCGGGAAGATCAACCGGCACACCTACCGGGGTGATAAAGCTGGAGGTCAGCATGAAGAAGATAAGGAGAAGGAGGACCACGTCCACCAAGGGCGTGATATCGAGCCTTCCTCTTTCCAGCGTTGTCTTCCGCTTAAACTTCACGTGAACCTGCTTTGTGTGAGTAAATTATGATTCTTATGGAGTGCAGCGACCATGTCGCTGCATGCATTGACACGGTCAATGCACTCCAAAATAGCTCCAGAATGTGATTAGCCGCACTTTTTGAGTATAATAACCGCCCACAAGAAATGGAAGAGAACCAATTTTTATTCTTCCCTGCGTGTTCTTCGTGTCCTTCGTGGTTTTAATCAATCGGG
The DNA here is from genome assembly GCA_963822585.1 of uncultured bacterium. Taxonomy (GTDB): domain Bacteria; phylum Auribacterota; class Erginobacteria; order Erginobacterales; family Erginobacteraceae; genus CAWGIE01. The sequence goes on along the minus strand of CAWGIE010000008.1, from coordinate 20,301 downwards.
AGAATTCTTGTCGGAGAGGAGGTTGACGACCTCGGTGGCACTGGTCTCCATGTCCAGGATCATCTTCCCCACCTTGGCCACCAGATAATTGTACGCCACGTAAGCCATGATCGCCACCACCAGCCCGAAGGCGGTGGTCAGGAGAGCTTCCCAGATGCCGCCCGCCAGATCGGAAGGATTGACCATGCCTTTCATTTCCTGGATGGTCATAAAGGCCCGGATCATGCCCACGACCGTTCCCAGAAGCCCCAGGAGCGGGGAGACGTGAGCAACGGTGGCGAGGACAACCAGGTTCTTCTCCAGGCGGGGTACCTCATGGACACCCGCATCCTCGATCGCTTCCCTGATTTCCAGACGATCGCGCGTATGCCGGACCAGACCGGCTGACAGGATATGAGCGACCGGCCCCGGCGTCCGCCGGCAAAGGTCGATGGCCTGGTTGATATCGTCTTTCCGGATCAAAGCACGGATTGTTTCCATGAACTGGTCGGTATCGATCCGGGCCCGGTGGAGATGAAAGAGACGTTCCAGAAAAACGGCCAGGCCGATGACCGAGCCGAGCAGGATCAGATACATCAGGGGGCCGCCCTGATTAAAGAGATCAAGGGACATGTTGCTCCTCCTTTAAAGGCTCAAAGCTGATCCGATATTACCATGAATCACAGAAAATAATATAAGGAGAAAATGGAGTAATGGAGTAATGGAGTGATGGAGTGATGGAGTACTGGAGCGGCCCCGGCCGGGCTTTTACCCACCACTCCATCACTCCAGTATTCCATCACTCCTTTCATGGTTATCCTTACCGGAAGGCAAACCACTCAGCGTTTTACATTGCCTTCCCGCAAGGCCTTCTTCAAAAACTTTCCGGTATAGGATTTCTTTTCCCTGATAATCTTTTCCGGAGGCCCCTCGGCCACGATATAACCTCCCTCCTCGCCGCCTTCCGGGCCGAGGTCGATGATCCAGTCGGCATTTTTGATAACATCCAGGTTATGTTCGATCACGATAACCGTGTTGCCGGAGGCGGTCAGCCTTTTCAGGACCTGCAGGAGATTGCTGATATCGGCAAAGTGAAGTCCCGTGGTCGGTTCATCCAGGATATAGACCGTCCTTCCGGTACTTTTTTTACTCAGTTCCCGGGCCAGCTTCACCCGCTGGGCCTCGCCGCCGGAGAGCGTAGTCGCCGCCTGGCCGAGCTTGATATAGCCCAGCCCCACGTCGGCCAGCGTCTGGAGCTTATTTTTGATCCGGGGAACATTGGCAAAAAATTCCAGGGCCTCGTCAACGGAACTTTCCAGAACGTCGGCGATGCTCTTATTCTTGTAGAGAACCTCCAACGTTTCCCGGTTATACCGCCGGCCCCGGCAAACTTCGCACTCGACGTAGATATCGGGGAGAAAGTGCATCTCAATCTTGATGATCCCGTCACCGCTGCAGGACTCGCATCTCCCTCCGGCCACGTTGAAACTGAACCGGCCCGGACGGTAGCCCCTCATTTGCGCCAGAGGGAGGCGGGAAAAAAGCTCACGGATATGGCTGAAAACTCCGGTGTAGGTTGCCGGATTGGAACGGGGAGTGCGGCCGATCGGGCTCTGGTCGATATCGATCACCTTGTCGATCAGTTCCCCTCCCAATAGACGGTCATGGTCACCGGGGACTTCCCGGGACCGGTACAAAAGCCGGCGGAGTGAACGGCTCAGCGTCTCCTCGACCAGGGTCGACTTCCCCGACCCGGAGACGCCGGTCACGCAGCAGAAGAGCCCGAGAGGTATCCTGACCTCGATGTTCTTCAGATTGTGCTCCCGGGCTCCCTCTATGACCAGAAATTCTCCGGACGGGGGCTTCCGGGAAGGCGGGGTCTCGATCTTCAATTCTCCTTTCAGGTATTTCCCCGAAAGCGAACGGGGGGAATTCAGGATATCCTCCAGGGTCCCGGCGGCCACCAGGTAACCCCCCCGGTCCCCGGCGCCCGGGCCGAGGTCGACGATAAAGTCAGCGGCCCGGATGGTCGCCTCATCATGTTCGACGACAATAATGGTATTTCCCAGATCGCGAAGTTTTTTCAGAGTGTCGAGCAGGCGTGAGTTGTCCCGCTGATGAAGCCCGATGCTGGGTTCATCGAGCACATAAAGAACTCCCACCAGCCCGGAGCCGATCTGAGTTGCCAGCCGGATCCTCTGGGCTTCGCCCCCGGAGAGGGTGCCGCTCTGCCGATCCATTGTCAGATAACCCAGGCCCACGTTGACCAGAAACATCAACCGCTCCCGGATCTCTTTAACGACCTCGCGGGCGATAATACCCTGCCGGCCGGGAAGTTTCATTTCTCGGAAAAATTCCAAAGCGGAAGTGATGGGAAGAGCCGTCACCGCCATGATCGAGCGCCCCTGCACGGTGACGGCCAGGCTTTCCGGTTTCAGCCGCGCTCCCCGGCAAGCAGGACACGTTTTCAGAGTGATGTATTTGCTGAAGATCTCTTCCCGTACGTACTCCGAGTCCGTCTGCCGATAACGGCGGTCAAGATTGGAGATCACCCCTTCGAAGGGCGCGTTTTTCACCTGATAGCGGCCGGCTCTCTCCCATTCCATTCTGATCTCACGGGAACCGGTCCCGTAGAGCACCGCCTTTTTCTGCCGGGGAGTCAGATCTTTAAAAGGAGTATCGAGATCGAATCCATACTCACGGGCGACCGCCTCCAGCATGGTATAGTAATACCGGGAGGCGGCGCCTTTCCAGCGGTGCCGGCGGGTGGTGATCGGGTTGCTCCAGGGGATAATCGCTCCTTCGGAGATTGACTTATCCCGGTCGGGGATGACCAGTTCGGGATCTATCTCCATGGTGGTGCCGAGGCCGGAACAGGTTGGACAGGCCCCGTACGGGCTGTTAAAGGAAAACATCCGGGGGGAGAGTTCCTCGAAACTGACCCCGCACTCCACGCAGGCGTAGCGCCGGCTGAAGACCACGTCTTTCTCCCAGGGAGCACCGCAATGTATCAGGATCAGGTCCATCCCCAGCATCAGGGCGGTCTCGACGGAATCGGTCAGCCGTTCCCGGATATCCTTCTTCACCGCCAGACGGTCCACCACTACTTCGATGTCGTGCTTGACGTTCCTGGCCAACTCGATTGACTCGTCCAGATTCATGGTCTCGCCGTCCACCCGGACCCGGACAAATCCCTGGCGGGCGATATTTTCCAGAACGTCGCGATGCTCGCCTTTCCGACCCCGGATCACCGGGGCCAGGATCTGGATTTTCATCCCCTCCGGAAATGACAGTACCCGGTCCACAATCTCCTGCACCGTCTGCCGGCTGATTTCCCGACCACAAAGATAACAGTGAGGAATGCCGACCCGGGCATAGAGAAGACGGAGATAATCATAGATCTCGGTTACCGTTCCCACGGTCGAGCGGGGGTTGGAGCCGGCTTTCCGCTGTTCAATCGCGATTGCCGGGGAAAGCCCCTCGATCGATTCGACATGCGGCTTCTGCATCTGCTCCAGGAACTGTCGGGCGTACGCGGAGAGACTCTCCACGTACCGTCGTTGCCCTTCGGCATAAATGGTATCAAAAGCCAGGGAGGACTTTCCGGACCCGGAGAGGCCGGTGATCACCACCAGGCGCCGGCGCGGAATCTCCAGATTGATCCCTTTCAGGTTATGCTGCCGCGCTCCCCGGATAATGATCTTTTCTGATGGGTCGTGCTTCATTGGATTCACTCAGTATCTTTAGAACGTAACCCTCGCGCAGTCTACCTGGATGTATTGGGGCTCGGGCAACGTTTTTAAGTGCCTAAAGTTCAAAGTGCCTAAAGTGCCTAAAGTTAAAAGAATCGCTGCGGCCGGTCCGTTGTTTAGTATTGTGACAGTCATTGAAATCCTGAAATGATAGTATAGCAATCCGCCACGGCTATTGCTATTGACAAAAAAAGGCCCGGTCATGCTACTATCAGATAGGGAAGCCAAAAGTGGCCCAAGGACGGCGACGGCATCTCTGCCGGCGGCCTGAGTGCCCAGAGCAGCAACGGTTGGCCTCCCGGCGATAAGAGGAATTATTACACGACCTATTTGTCCATTCAAGGTAACGGGGTCCGCCATTTTGCTCCTGGAGAAAATATTCAAAGCGTATGATATCCGGGGAAAGTATCCCGGAGAAATCGACGAGGAAGCGGCGTACCGGATCGGGCTCACCTCCCCCATCCTTTTCCCCCGGGGACCAATCGGGGTAAGCCGGGATATGCGCCTCTCCGCTCCCGCCATTAAAAAAGCCCTGGTCAGGGGACTGCTGGCGGCGGGCAGCGACGTAGTCGACCTGGGCGTACTCTCCACCTGCATGCATTACTTTGCCGTCGGGAAATACGGATATGCCGGCGGGATCCAGGTAACGGCTTCCCATAATCCCCCCGAATATATCGGGATGAAGTTCGTCGGTCCCGGGAGCATTCCGATCGCATACGAGAACGGCTTGAACCGCCTGCGGGAGGGGATGTCCTTGCCGCCGCGGCAACGGAAAGAAGGGACCCTCTCCACCCGGGAGAGCACCGCGGACGACTACGGTCGGCATATCCGGAGTCTGGTCGGAAAGATCGCGCCTTTCCCGATCGCCGTTGATTGCGGCAACGGTATGGCCGGCCTGGAATTCCCGGCCGTCTTCCGGGATCTCCCTCTTCAGGTGGACCTCTTCAACGAGGAGCTGGACGGGGCCTTCCCTCATCACAGCCCCAACCCCCTGCTGGAAGAGAGCCGCCGGGAACTGGTCGAGCGCGTCCGGGCCGGACGGGCGGCCGCCGGATTTATCTTCGACGGCGATGCCGACCGGACCGCCGTCGTTGACGAGACCGGGGAGTTCATCCCCAACGACTTCCTGGCGGCGCTTTTGGCCGGTTACTATCTATCGAGGTATCCCGGGGCGACGATCGTGATGGATTTCCGAAGCAGCCGGGCGGTGGCAGAGTACATCCGGCAAAGGGGAGGGGTCATGATCAGCAGCCGGGTCGGCCATTCGTACATCAAGGGCAAGATGCGGGAGACGGACGCCGTATTCGGAGGGGATATCGCCGGCCATTATTACTTCCGGGAAAATTATTTTTCCGAATCATCGAGCCTGACCACCGCCCGGCTTCTGGAGATTCTGACCGCCGCCGGCCGGCCGCTTTCCGAACTCTGGCATCCTCTCCGGAAGTACTGTTCCACCGGAGAGATCAATTACGAGGTCCCGGATAAAGACGCCGCGGTGAGGCAAATCGCCCGGGAGTTCCAAAAGGACGGCGGAGAGCCGGATTACACGGACGGGGTGACCATCAGAGGCCCGGATTTCTGGCTGAATGTCCGCCCCTCCAACACCGAGCCGGTGGTACGGTTCATGGCGGAGACGGAAAAACGCGAAAAACTGGACAAGATCAGGGACCGGGTAGAGAGGTCACTCGGGGTCCATAAATCTTGAGTCACCTTCCCCGGGATGAAGAGGCCCCGCTGATGAGCCGGCGGCCGGAATTACCTCGGGTAGACCCTTAGCCGACTCCCCCCCCGCCATGATGACCGGTAACCGGCTGATTGCTCTTCTCGGCAACTTCTTTTCTGAATAAATTACCTACTCCCCAAATGCCTAAAACAGCGGTCGCTCCACCCAGGATATACATCAGGTGGTACCCGCCAAGCTGGGCCGTCAGTCCCCAGAGCAGCGAGCCGGCTCCGATCCCTCCGTCAAAGCAGTTGATGAAAAGACCGGTGGCGGTGCCCCGGGTGCAGGAGTGCACCTTCTGGATGACCAGGGCGTTCAGGACCGGGTAAAGAAAACAATGCCCCAGACCGCAGAGAAACGCGGAGAGAATGAAGAGGGGCCAGGACCGGATGAAGGCGATCAGGGCGATCCCTGTTCCGAAGACGATCAGTGCCGGAATAAGGACCCGGCTGCGCCCGATCCGGTCGGGGAGTCTGCCGGCCAGAAGACGGAAGCCGATCGTCGTGGCGGAATAAATGAGAGAAAAAATACCGATCGAGCCGATCTGCTGGAGACGGGAGTACTCGGCGAAGAAAGAGGCGAAAGCGCTGCGGCTGACGGCGAAGGCGAAGGTGACCAGCAAGACAGGCATCACCCCGCCCCTCAGCATCTTCCGGTAGGAAGGGGTGATCGAATCGCATATTGAGACCGGCCGACTCTCCCGGACCCGCAGGGATACCAGGACGGCGAGAAGCGAGAGCAAACCGGAGGAGATGAACAACCCCCGGAAAGCGTACTTGTTCATGATCAGTTCTCCTCCCCAGGGGCCGAAGGCCAGAGCGAGCATCCCGGCGATCCCGAAGATCCCCAATGACTCCGCCAGGCGGCGGGGAGGCGTGATATCGGCGATGATCGTCCAGACCGCGGTGATGTTCCCTCCCAGCGCGAGGCCCTGCAGAAGACGGAGCGAGACAATCAGGATCCCCACCCCGCGGATGGTGAGAAAAAGCAGGACCGCGGCCGTGTTGAGCACGGTGCTGAGAATAAGTATTTTCTTCCGACCCGCCAGGTCCATCCACCGGCCCCAGAAGATCCGGCTGATCACGGCGCCCAGCGGGGTCATCCCCATGACCAGTCCGATATCCGCCGCGTCGCCCCCCATCCGCTCGATCAGCAGGGGAAGGAGAAGGAACATGGTCATGGTGGTCATGATCAGGAACATGACCACGGTCACCTTTAGAAATTCGGCAGTGTAAAGCCGCTGGGGAGATTCTGAGTTCATTGAAGATCAAACAATTTCAACCAAAAACGAAATCACAAATAACAAGCACCAAATAACAAACAAATTACAAATCACAATGACCAAAATTCCAAACCGGCCGGCGAGACGCCATTCCTCCCGGGTAATATTAATAATGCCCTAACGCGAGCGGGAACTCGGTTGATTCATGGGGTTTAAAGCCGTGGACCGGGCAATGTTTGAGATTTGGGATTTTGGTCATTGGTATTTGTTTGTTATTTGGTGCTTGTTGTTTGTTATTTGTCTGTTATCCGGTGTTTCTTATTTTTTATGAATAAATAAACCATCAAATAAATTTTCTGCATTGCGCGTAGTTATACAGGCTACTTCCTCTTCCGGGAGATGCTTCAGTTCCGCCAGTGCCTGCAAAGAGTAGCGGACGTCGGCCGGTTCGGTCCGGATCCTTTCCTCCCCTTCCCACCGGGGTACCGGGCAGTCCGTCTCCAGGATGATCTTCTCCAGGGGGGCGGCTTCCAGAACGGCCCGGAGCTGCGGGCTGTAGGCCGTCGCCGGCGTGGCCGAAAGGTGATAACCCGCGGCCAGGATTTTTTGCAGCACGTCCAGCGGACCGGTATACCAGTGGAAGACGGCCCGCTCCAGACCCTCCTCCTCGACCAGACGGAAACAGTCCGACCAGGCCCCGCGGCTGTGTACGACCGGCACCAGAGAATACTGCCGGGCCTTCCTGAGCTGCAGGCGGAAGGCTTCCTGCTGGAGCGCCTTGATCCGTTCCCGACCCGGCTGTTTTTTACGCAGGGGCCGGACCCAGTAATCGAGCCCGATCTCACCCAGCGCCGCCAGAGCTGAATGTTCCCGATCGATCAGTTCCAGGATGGTCCCGATTTCAGCCTCCGTGACTTCATCGGGATAGAGACCGGCCGACGGCGCTATCCGGGGCGCAGAATAGGTCCGCGAGATCTCCCGGATCTTCCGGCTGGTGGCGGTGTTGATGCCGACGCCGAGTATGCCGACGACCCCGGACGCAACCGCCCGGGCCAGCATGCCCTCGATTTCGCTGAACTCGTTAAGATGGGCGTGGCAGTCTATCAGGTTCATCATGAATGCCCCCATTATGTTTAATCGAATCAACATTCTTCATTTTCAGGTCCCGCCCCCGGGGCGGCACCTGAAAATGAAGGGTGGAAGTCCTTCAAAACCAGCTGAACACGACGGCGATCCCGGAAGGTGTCTTCCTTGATCTGAAAAGCGATATCGATTGAGCCGGCGCCAAGGTCGGCTCTCCGATGAGCCATCTCCCATCCCACACACTCCCGGGTATCGCTTTTCCCGGCCACCCGGATCTTCAGGTGGCTGTTTTTTTTCCCGATAACGGCCGGGGCGCCGGCCAGGGTGAGGGCGGCGGTGGAGAAGATCGGGCGGCGATTGCCCTGTCCGAAGGGTTCCAGCCGGGCCAGCTCCCCGGCCAGATCGAGGGTAGCCTCCTCGAGTTCGATCCCGGCGTCAATCTCCAGCTCGGGTACCGCTCCTCCCTCCCCCAGCATCTCTCCGGCGACCCTGTTCAGCCGCCGGCGGAAATCATCTATCCTTCCCCGCTCGATCTTGATCCCGGCGGCGGCCTGATGGCCGCCGAAGGCGGTCAGGCATTCCGCGCAGCGGCTGACCGCCGCGAAGAGATCAAACCCGGGGATGGAGCGGGCGGAGCCGGTACCGCTCTCCCCTTCCAGCGCGATCACCACGGTCGGACGGTAATACTTCTCCTGAATCTTTGAGGCGACGATGCCGACAATCCCCTTGTTCCACCCCTCTCCCTCAACGACGATGGCGTTGCCGAGATATTTTTCCCTCTCCGCCTCAATCTTTTCTCCGGCGGTGGCGAGGATCGCGGCCTGGAGGGAACGGCGCTCCCGGTTCAGCCGGTTCAGGGCTCCCGCCAGGTCCCGCATCTTCCGCCGGTCCCGGGCGGCTAAGAGCTCCCGCCCCAGTTCCGCTTTCCCCATCCGCCCGGCGGCGTTGAGACGGGGAGCGATCTGGAAAGCAAGCTGACCCGCGGTCACGGGGCCGGAAGTGAACCCGGCAACCTCCAACAGCGCCCGCAGCGGGGGGTCAGGTCTCCTTTCCAGGAAATGAAGCCCGGCCGCGACCAGCACCCGGTTCTCGTCCACCAGAGGGGTCACATCGGCGACGGTCCCCAGGGCGGCCAGTTGATAAAGACGCTCCCAGTCCACGGAAACCGACCACCGGGTGAGACCGCCGTGGAGGAATTTGAAGACCACCCCGGCCGCGGCCAGGCCTTTGAAGGGGTAGGAGCAATCGGAACGATTCGGGTTCAGGATAGCGACGGCCTCGGGCAGCGGTCCTTTCTGTTTATGGTGATCGATCACAATCACGTCCAGCCCCCGGCTCCGGGCGAAGGCGATCTCTTCCTGTGCTTCCGTGCCGCAGTCGAGGGCGAAGAGAAGAGAGGCGCCGTACTCAAGGGCCCGGTCCACTCCTTCCCGGCTCAGGCCGTATCCCTCCCGAAGCCGGTTGGGCTGATACGTCCGGTAGGGAACGCCGGCGGCGTCGAGCAGCGCGGAAAGGATGGCGATCGAGGTCACCCCGTCGACGTCGTAATCGCCGAAAACGAAGATTTTCTCTTTCTCCTCGATCGCCCTCCGCGTCCGCTCGACCGCCTTCTTCATGTCCGTCAGAAGATAGGGATCGCGCAGCTGGGAGGGATGAGGGGAAAGAAAACGGCGGGCGTTTTCCTCGTTTTCATATCCCCTTCCGATCAAAAGCCGGGCCAGGGGGAGCGAGATTCCCAGAGATCCTGCTAAACCTTGGGCCTTTTTTTCGTCAACGGGCTGAAAACGCCAGATCATATCGCTTGAAAATCTCTCCAAGCCGTCATCTCAGCAAAGATGTCTGGATACCGGCCACGGCGTCCAGTAAGGAGAAACTTGGCCCCAGCAGCAGGGAGAAGACCCCTCCCCTGATCGGAAGCCTGTCTCCCAGAATAATAATGCCGATCAGGATCATAAAACCGTACCGGCTCAATCTTAGATAAGCGATCTTGGCTTCGCCCTTTAAAAAATAAGCCAGGACATGGGAACCATCGAGAGGAGGGATCGGGAGAAGATTGAAATTAGCGAGAACGAGGTTAAGAAAAATAATAACGTTGAAGAAATTCAGGACCGCCAACACTACCGCCCCCCCTGTCTGTCTATAAACAATCGCGCTGAGGAGGGACAGGAGAAACGCGCAGCCCGCCAAAAGCAGATTGGCGCCGACCCCCGCGAGCGAAACCAGAAGATTGTCCTTTTCCCCCCTCCGGAAGAGATAGGGGTTGACCGGCACCGGCCGGGCGCCCCCGAACACGAACCCCGCGTGAGAGATGATCAAAAGCAAGGGGAGAAGGATGGTCATGAAGGGATCGATGTGCGGGATGGGGTTGAAGGTCAGCCGACCCGCATCCCGGGCGGTCGGATCACCGCACTTGAGGGCCACCCAGCCGTGGGCGATCTCATGAACGATCACCGAAAAAAGCAGTACCGGTAAAAATATCAGTATCTGGGAAAAAGGCATGATTTTTATTGTAAACCCGGTTTAATTATCCATTGTTTACCCGGGACATAAACACCTGGGCACTGCCAACAGGGAGTGCTGGAATAATGGAGTGTTGGAAGCCGCCGGGCGCGGCGCGGGAGTTTACCCATCATTCCATGACTCCATCATTCCATCACTCCATTAGGCAAGAGGAGTATGATTCCAGTACTTCTCTGGCTCTTACTACTCCTACAGTTGTTGTTCAAGACTCTTCGGCACACTAACGTCCTGAAACGTCCGGTCCGTGTAGGTCAGGGTGATCGATCCTTCCGGCTCCTTGATCGAGAGCACGATCCCGCTCCTCTCCGTCCGCCACTTCACCACCCATCCCAGCGGTATCCGAAAGAGATCGTCGGACCGTTTCTCCACCTCGGAGATGGGATCGCCGTACTTCTGGTAGAGCGTACTCTTGATCTTCTGATAGGTCCCGCTGGAGTCCTTGAGGATGTTCGATTCGATATAATACTCCCCCTGGACCAGTTTTCCCCGGGAGAAAAAGTAGCTGATCATGGCCGGGGAACCGCCCAGGGTCCCGCTATACTTAAGACCCAGGATATAACCGCTTCCGGCGGAGGTTTCGTTATCTACAACCGGAAGCAGGTTTTTCTCGGTCAGCCGGACCTCTTTCACGCCCATCCCCCAGTCCGCCTCCCGGAAGTCCGCCGCCGGGAGAGCGGCGGCAACCGAAACAGTTGACAACACCAACAGGACAATCAACAGCTGTTTTTTCAACGATATCTCCTTTTTGCGGTAATCAGTAATCGGTGACCGGTAATCAGTACACCTTGGCCGCGCTTCTTTGTACGTTGGACGCTGAACGTCCGCCAAAGGCGGAAAATTCGACGCTTGCCCCGCTTCGCGGGGTTGGACGTTCGTCCTTTAATCAGTAATCGGTAATCGGTGATCAGTAATCAGTACGCTGGCCCGGCACAGAACCGATCACCGATCACTGATCACTGATTACCGATTACTTATTGTCGTTCTTCTCCTTCCGCCTTCCCCTGCCCCCTGAACCCTGAACCCTGACTCCTCAGAAGGTTTTCCACCCCTCCCCCACCGTCATCACCCTGATCACGTTGGTATGCCCGGGGTGATTGAGCGGCACGCCGGCCGTCGTAACCACCAAATCCCCTTTTTTCAGAAGACCCGATTTCAGGGAGAGGGCGGCGGTCTGCCGGACCACCTCTTCGAAATCGTCGGTAGGGGGGATCAGGAGCGGGACCACCCCCCAGACCAGGGCGAGAGACCGGCAGGTGGCAACACTGGAAGTCACCGCCAGTATATTGACAGGCGGACGGTATTTGGCCACCCGGCGGGCGGCGCTTCCGGTCGCGGTGTGGGTGACGATGCAGGCGGCGCCGATTCCTTCGGCCAGAGAGCAGGCCGAGCGGGCGACCGATTCCTCCACCGGCAGTTTTTCCTCCCAATCGAACATTTTTTCGACCCATTCCCGGGTCCACTTCCGGTAAACGGGATCGGCATCGATCTCCCGGGCGATCCCGGCCATCGCCTGGACGGCCTGGACGGGATACTTGCCGGCGGCGGTCTCTTCCGAGAGCATAACGGCATCGGTGCCGTCGAAGATAGCTCCCGCCACATCGGAGACCTCGGCCCGGGTGGGACGGGGGCTTTCCACCATCGACTCCATCATCTGAGTAGCCGTGATCACCGGTTTGCCCGCCCGGCGAGCCCGGGAGATAATCGTCTTCTGGAGAACCGGCACCTCCGCGTAGGGGATCTCCACGCCCAGGTCGCCCCGGGCGACCATGATCCCATCGGCGGCGTCAATGATGGAGTCCAGGTTCCTGGCCGCCTCCGGTTTTTCGATCTTGGCTACCAGCGCGGCGCGGCTTTTTCTCTTCGCGAGCAGCAAGCGGACTTTCTTCACTTCTTCCGCCGTCCTGACGAAGGAAATACCGATATAATCGACATCCTGCCCGGCGATGAACCGCAGGTCCTTTCGGTCCTTTTCGGTCAGGATCGGGATCCCGGTCGAACGGGTGGGAAGGTTGACCCCTTTATGGGAACTGAGAGTGCCCCCGGTGATGACCCGGCAGACGATCCGGTCGGCCGTGCGGCGGATCACCTCCAGTTCCAGCGCCCCGTCGCTGAGGAGGATCCGGTCGCCCTTCCGCACCAGTGTGGGCAGCCCCCGGTAGTTTACCGACACCTCTTTTTCGTCGCCGGGGACGGGTCGGTCGGTGAGACAGAAGTTCCGCCCGCTTTTCAGCTCGACCGAGCCGGCCGCGATTTCCCCGATCCGGATTTTCGGACCGGCGATATCGGTCAAAATGGCGACCGGGCGGTTCAGCTTTTCAGCGGTTTCCCTGATCGACCGGATCACGGCGGCGTGCTCCTCATGAGTTCCGTGGGAAAAGTTCAGTCGGGCCACGTCCATCCCCGCCTCTATCATCTTTTCGATCACTGCCGGGGCGGACGAGGCGGGTCCGATCGTGCAGACTATTTTCGTCTTCTTCATAATAAATGAGCTCACGCAGTTTACCCCGATTCATCGGGGTCCGCAAATTTACGTTTTGAACAAAGACAACCATATTAAAATTGCGCAACAGCGGAATAATAGTAACTCATTATCGAATTCTCGGAACAGTTAAAAATATTCATTCTCCGGCGAAGATTTTACCTGAATCGTTTTCATTTGTTGAGCAAAAAGTACCTGCTTTGGATTTTTCAATAATTGTCGTAGTGCAGGGCTTCAGCCCTGCCCAAAATAAGCAGGACTGAAGTCCTGCACTACGAAGTTAAGCCGAAAACGCTAACTCATGCTTGCATCCCGATTTGTCGGGGTTGCTTCGGGATTTCAAAACATTGTGTAAAGTGTCAGGCGTAAAGTGTAAAGATCCCTTACACTTTACACTTTAAACTTTACACTAAGTTGCGCCGGAGGCGCTAACTTGTAATGGACGTTATTCTGCAGTCATAGTATAAGGAGTATTCAATCGGGCCGGTTCGGTTATCAGCCATGTTTATACCATCCGCCAAAACCCGTTCCTACTTACTGCTCCTCATCGCCCTGGTCGCCCTGACCATGGTGATGCCCTTCATCGAGGTTCAGCAGGCCGTCCTCGACAACATAATCGTTTCGATCTTCTTCCTGGCCCTGCTCCTGGCCGCGATCAAGATGATCTCCACCAAGGGGGTGGCTCCGGAAAGACCGTTCTTCAAGACGGGAATAAAACTGATCATCGCCGTCGCCTTCACGGCCGACGTTGCCCAGAACGTTCTCTACGCGACCCTGCGGAAAAAGGGAGACCTCTTCCCGGACGGTGCCGGTCTCTCTCAGCTATCCGGACAGCTTTTCTGGTTCCACCTGCTCAGTTTTATCACCCTGATCGGTTATGCCTTTCTCGTTCTCGTCCTCATTATCCTGATCATCAAGGACCTCTTCTCCGGGGCCCGGGTCACCGTGAACAAGATATACGGAGCGATCGTGGTCTACCTCCTGCTGGGGGTCTTGTGGTCCTTTCTCTTCTCCTCGCTGGAGTTGATCAAGCGGGGTTCCGTCAGCCGCTCCGACGGAGTGAAGATCAGCAGTTTTGGCGAAACCCAGTATTTCAGCTTCGCGACTTTGAGCACGACCGGATACGGCGATATCATCCCCGAGAGCGAACTGGCGATGGTCCTCGCCAACCTGGAAGCGATGGTCGGGCAGCTCTACCTTGCCATCCTGGTCGCCCGGCTGGTCGGCCTCTACACCAGCCAGACCTCCAGCCAGCAGATCGAAAACGAGATCCTGGCCCTGAAACAAGCCGCGGCCAACGCCGCTCAGACCACGCCCTCGAAAGACCGGCCTTCGTAATCCCAGCTCCCGACCCACCGTGCCCCGGCGGGGTTATGCGAACACTATCTTTCCCTCTTCCTCCCGTCCCGATTTTTTTCATTACACCCTATTGACAGACTTTCCACCCTCTGGTATACCTACCGGTAGGTATGCATAATGAAAGAACCTCTTGAAACCAAACAACGACTCATGGAGACGGCCCTGCGCCTCTTCACCGAGAAGGGATTCGCGGGGGCTTCCACCCGGGAGATCGTCGAGAAGAGCGGGGTCACCAAACCCACCCTCTACTACTACTTCCCTTCCAAGGAAGAACTGTACCGCGCCCTGATCGAGGAAAACTTCGAGAGGTTCAACCGGGAGGTCGCCGCCATCGCCGCGGAGAAGACTCCCCCCCGGGACAAGCTCATCCGGGTGGCAAAGTACAACCTGGAACACTGCCGGAAGCATCCCGAACAGGTGAAGCTGACATTGATGGCTTTCTACCGTGGTGACACTTTCGCCCCCGAAGTCGACGTCGAGGAATACGGCCGGACCAGCATCGAGATTATCGCCCGGATATTCCGGGAAGGGATGGAAGCCGGAGTTTTTCGTTCCCTCGACCCGATGAAACTGAGCCTCCAGCTGATGGGGATCCTTCACGGCCAGATGCTGGTCTTCCTCAAGGGCACGAAAAGGATCCCTCTCACCCCGCCGGAAGAGATCATCGAGATACTGTTCAAGGGCATCGGAGCGAGATGAAAGCCGGCTCGACAGCATTGACGGTTTTCGGCATCTTCCTGGCGGCGATCGGGGGCGATCTCAACGGCGAGCCGGCCGCCCCCGCCGGTCCGTATTCACTGGAGAGATGCCTGGAGCTGGCATATGAAAAGAACCCCATCATCCTCAGGGCCCTCCAGGAGATCGAAGCCGCCGGTGGCCGCGAGCTCCAGGCCTTCTCCGAGGCAATCCCGCATATTTCCGGTGAAGCCGGCTATACGTACCTGAACCGGATCCAATCGTATGAAACCGAGATGGGTGAACTTCCCCTCAACCTTCATGATAACTACAACGCCGGCGTCACGATCGAGCAGAACCTCTATAAAGGCGGCCGGATATTGGCGGGGATAAAAGCAGCCTCTCTTTATAACGAATACGCCGAGGTATATTTCCAGGAAGCTCTGGTTGAAGTGACTTACCGGGTGAAGGAAAATTTCTACCTTTTGCTTTTGCAGGAAGGGATCGTCCGGGTCCGCCGCGACACCGTCGCCCACATGGAGGATTCCCTGGAGATAACCCAGAAAAGATATGACCAGGGGACAACTTCGGAGTTCGACCTCATCACCGCCCGGGTCCGGCTGGCGAATTCGCGGCCGCCCCTGATCCAGGCCGAGAACCGCGTCGACATACTGAAGACTTCCCTTCTCCGGGAGATGGGCATCGAGGCCGCGGATTTCGATATCACCGGCGAGCTTTCCTACCGCCCTTTCCAGGCGGGGCTGGATGAACTTAACCGCCTCGGACTCGATCACCGGCCGCTTTTGAAACAGGTGCTTCTCCAGGAGCAAATCCAGGAACAGAATCTTCGGGCCTCTCATTCCGGGTACCAGCCCAGTCTTTCCGTCTTCGCCACTTATCAGGGCGAGCAGCCGCAGAGCGGTCTTCCCCCCGAAGACCGGTTCGAATTCGAGTGGCTGGCGGGCGCCGCGCTGAAGTGGGATCTTTTTGACGGTTTGATGACCCCGGGGCGGGTACAGGAAGCAAAGGCCCTCTACAATCAGGCAAAAATCGATACCGAAGACACGACCCGGACGGTGCTTCTGGGAATCAAGCAGGCCTACTTAGACATACAGGCCGCCCAGAAGGCATTTGAATCCCAGAGAGAAACGGTGGAACAGGCGGAAGCGGCCTACCGGATCGCCCGCATCCGCTGGGAGAACGGCATCAGTACTTCGCTGGAACTGACCGACTCCGAACTGAACCTCTCGGATGCCAGATTGATGCTCCAGGAGGCCCTGGCCGCTCATTGGATATCCCTGGCCAAACTCGCCCAGATGATGGGGATGCCCCTGCCGGAGATTCGGGGGGCCGTCGAGACTGAATCAAAAACCGAGAGCTGATATGAAAACAAAGAAAAAAATACTGCTGCTTATTATCCTGATCGGGGCGGCCGCCTTCCTGGCGGGAGCCGTCCTCTGGAAAATTGAGGCGAAAAAACAAATCGTGCGACCGCCGTCCATCGAGGGCATACAGAAGCGGGAGGGGATTCCAGTGAAAACGACTTCCCCGGCCAGAACGGACATGCCGGTGGTTCTTCTCCTCGACGGGACCATCGAACCGGAGACCCGAGCCGTCCTGGTATCCCGGGTGAACCGGATGATCGACTCCATCACGGTGGACGAGGGCGATCGGATCAATCGGGGCGACACCGCCATTTTTTTGGAGAAGGAATCCATCGAGAGCAGCGTCAAGGCCGGGCAAACCGCTTTGGATGAGGAAAAGCGCAATTTCCAGCGGGCGCAGGCCCTTTTCGAGGCGGGGGCCATCTCCCGCCAGGAGTTTGACCAGGCCGGCGTAAAAGTGGACCAGGCCGAGGCGACCTACCTGAAGGCCAGGGATATGCTCCAGGACACGCGGATCAACTCACCTTTGACCGGCCTGGTCTCCCACCGCTACAAGGAACCGGGAGAACTCTCCGACGAAGGGAAACCCATTCTGGAGATCGTCGACATTACAAACGTAGAGGTCCACTGCCCGGTATCCGAAATGCTGATCCGGGAGGTCAAAATCGGACAGACCGCCCTGGTCTACCCGGACGCCTACCCAGGCCGTGTCTGGGAGGCGAAAGTCGACACGATCAACCCGACCGCGCAGGGCAGCAGCCGTCTTTTCACGGTAAAGATCAAGATACCCAATCCGGATGGACTCCTCAAGCCCGGGATGTACGTGCGGGTGGAGATCGTCATCGATCTTCATCACGGAGCCACGGTCCTTCCCCAGGAAGCGATCGTGAAGAATTCACGCGGTGAACAGGGTGTTTTTCTGGTGGAAGAAAACACGGGGCTCGTACGATTCCAGCCGGTCACCCCCGGGGTCGCCTACCGGGGCCAGATCGAAATAACCGCAGGATTGCCGGCGGATGCTTCAGTGGTGATCAGCGGACAGGACCGCCTGGCCGATGGCAACAAGGTGAAAGTAATCAGTGATCAGTAATCGGTAATCAGTAATCGGTGATCAGTAATCGGTGATCAATGACTTACAGCCGAGCGAGGCCACTGATTACCGATAACCGATTACTGTCTTACAGTTGGCTTCTCGCAAAAATATATAAAAATTCATAGCAGATAGGGATACACCAACACCATGTTCCTCTCCGATCTTTCAATCAAACGCCCCGTCCTGATGACGGTATGCATCCTGATCTGCGTCCTGTTGGGGATCGTCGGTTACGTAAAACTTCCGATCGATCTTTTCCCTCCGGTGGACATCCCCGTTATCACCGTCTCCACCACTTATTTGGGGGCCGGACCCCGAGAGATCGAGACCCTGATCAGCAAGCCTCTGGAAGAAGAGTTGAGCACCACGGAAGGCCTGAAGCATATCAAATCCGTCTCCAAGGAGGGGATCTCTCTGGTCATGCTCGAGTTTGAGCTCGACCAGGACGTCGATGTCGCCGCGGCGGACGTCCGGGACAAGGTGGCCCTGGTGGAACCGGACCTGCCCGATGAAGCGGACAAGCCACTGATCCAAAAGTTCGATATCAACGCGAAACCGATCATGCAGCTGGCCGTCTCCGGTCAGCACTCGCCTCAGGATCTATATCTGATAGCCGATAACAGGATCAAGCCCCAGTTTGCCAAGATCAAAGGCGTGGCTTCCACCGAGATCGTGGGGGGGCAGGAACGGGAGATCCTGGTCTCGATAGACCTCGATCGTCTTAACGCCTATCACCTCAAGCCCGGGGACATCGCCCGGGCCATCAGTGCCGCCAATCTCGAACTTCCTTCCGGACACATTACCCAGCAGATGACCGAGTATACGGTCAGACTGGCCGGGAAGATTGAGGAAGTGGAGCGTTTTGCCAGCCTGAAAATCCCGACCCCCGACGGGAAAGAAGTGCGCCTTTCGGACCTGGCTGAGATCAAGGACACGGTCAAGGAGGTCCGGGAACTGGCCCGTTTCCAGGACAAGCCGGCACTGGGTCTGGTTATCAGGAAGCGGGCCGACGCCAACACGATAGCGGTCGCGGATCGAGTCAAAGAAACCATCGAATCCCTGAAGAAGACTCTCCCCGGGGATATCCGGATCGCCATCGCGGAGGATAACTCGGAGTTCATCCGCGGCTCCCTGAGCGAGGTCTGGAACAACATGGCCATCGGGATCCTCCTGACCGCGATCTGCCTCTTCCTTTTTCTCCACGATCTCAGAAGCACGCTTATTCTCACGATAGCCATGCCGACAAGCATCGTCTCCACTTTCCTGCTCGTCTTTATCTTCGGCTACTCGATCAACATCATGAGCATGCTGGGGCTGGCTCTCTCGGTAGGGATCCTGGTCAATAACTCGATCCTGGTACTGGAAAATATTCACCGTTACCTGGATATGGGGAAAACGCGCGTGGAAGCGGCCCGGGTCGGGACATCCGAGATCGCCTCCGCGGTCGCCAGCACCACCCTGACCAACATCGTCGTCTTCGTACCGATCGCTTTCATGTCCAGCATCGTCGGACAATTCTTCCGCCAGTTTGCCATGACGGTCGTCTTTTCCACCATATTCTCTCTCTTCGTCTCCTATACGCTGACCCCCATGCTGGCCGCCCGGTTCCTGAAGGAGAAGAAGAAGAAAGCGAAACTCTTTGAGCACTGGGACCGCTTTTACATATCCCTCTCCCATCGCTATGGAGACCTGGTCCGAAAGATCATCCGCTTCAAATGGTCGGTCAGCGGCCTGGCGATAGCGATCTTTGTCGCGGTCATTTTCCTGATCGTCCCCCGGATCGGTTCCGAATTCTTCCCCCGGGCGGATGAAGGGATCTTCAAGGTCACCATCGAGACCTCGGTCGCGGCCACCCTGGCGACAACCGATGAAGTGGCCAGGCAGGTGGAGGCCATTCTGCGGGAACTTCCCGAGCAGGAAAAAATATTCACCACGATCGGGAAGCTGAGCCAGATGCTGGGGGGGAGCAACCAGGGAATCAACCTGGCCGAGATCACCGTCGACCTGGTCGATCAGGCTAAAAGAACCCGGTCGACCGAGCAGGTCATGAATTCCATCCGACCGGCTCTGGCCGCCATCCCGGGGGCGGTTTTCACCCAGCAGGAGACACGGCAGGGAGGCGGCGGCGGGGAGAAACCAATCCAGCTCGAGATCCATGGTGATGATATCGACATTCTCAATGAGCTGGCGGCCCGGACGGTCGCTTACGCCCGGTCCATCCCCGGAGCGGCGGATGTGGACACCGACTGGAGAACGGGAAAACCGGAGATTTGGATCATCCCGGAACGGGAGCGAGCAAGTCAATACGGGATCACCGTGGCGGAGATCGCCCGAACCATCCGCGACGCGCTGACCGGAGAAGTGGCCTCCACGTTCAGGGAAATGGACGATGAGTTCGATATCCGGGTCAAGCTGGACGAAAAAAACCGGAACTTCCGGGAGCAGATCAAGGAGATCTCGATCCTGGATAAAAACTCCCTGCCCGTTCCCCTGACGGCCGTCTGCCGGATAGAGATGCGGGAAGGCCCGACCACGATCACCAGGAAGGACCGGGAAAGAATCGTGACGGTATCGGCCAACGTGATCGGCGCCACGTCAGGGGAAGTGGCCGGGAAGCTGAGAAACTTCATGAAGACGGAAGCCGCCCTCCCCCCCGGCTATACCTACTTTTTCAGCGGAGAGATCGAGCGGATGCAGGAAAATTTCAGCGACATCTTCATGGCCCTCGGCCTGGCCATCATTCTGACCTTCCTCATGCTGGCCGGGATCCTCGAGTCCTACCGGTATCCGGTGATGATCATGCTCTCTCTTCCCCTGGCCATGTCCGCCGTCTTCATCACTCTCCTTTTGACCGACACCTCGTTGAATATCTTCTCCCTGATGGCTATGGTCATGCTGGTCGGGCTGGTCATCAACAACACCATCGTCATCGTGGACTACAGCAATCTCCTGCGCAAGGAAGGGAAGTCGATCGAGGATGCCGTCGTCAGCGCTTGCGCGATCCGCCTGCGGCCGATTCTGATGGCCAATA
>CAWGIE010000007.1:0-273646 GCA_963822585.1 uncultured bacterium | reverse complement strand
GCAGCAGGTCGAAGTAAACTAACGGGGGGCCTTACAGCCTGACCGTCACCCCTCTCTCCCGCAGGTATTCCTTCGCTTCCCGGATGGTATAGGTCCGGAAATGGAAGATGGAAGCGGCCAGAACAGCCTGTGCTTCCCCCTCGACGAGTCCCCGGTAGAGATGATCCAATGTTCCCGCCCCGCCGGAGGCGATGACCGGGATGGTGACCTTTCGGGCGATCGCCCGGGTGAGTTCGATGTCATATCCGGCGAGAGTCCCGTCCCCGTCCATGCTGGTGAGAAGGATCTCTCCGGCTCCGCGTTCCCGGGCCTCCCGCGCCCATTCGACGGCGTTTTTCCCGGTCGCCCTCCGCCCCCCGTGGGTATAGACTTCCCAGCCGCCCGGACGCCTTCTGGCATCAATGGCGACCACGATGCACTGAGTGCCGAAACGCGCCGCGGCCCGGTTGATTAAAGGGGGGTCATTGACCGCGGCGGTATTGATGGAGATCTTATCGGCGCCCGCTTTCAGGATGGCGCGGATGTCGTCCAAATCCTCGATTCCCCCGCCGATGGTGAAGGGCATAAAAACTTGATCGGCGGTGCGGTTCGCCAGCTCGATGATCGTTTTTCTCTTTTCCGCGGAGGCGGTAATATCGAGAAAGACCAGTTCGTCGGCCCCCTCTTCTTCGTAAAATTTTGCCTGCTCGACCGGATCGCCGGCGTCCCGGAGGTCAACAAAGTTGATCCCCTTGACCACCCGGCCGTCAGCCACGTCGAGACAGGGAATAATCCTCTTGGCTAACATAATTGAACCCTTTGCTATTCTTTCATTCTCAGACAAAAAGAAAATATCACCACGAAGGACACGAAGAACACGAAGAAAAACTCTTTGTTAATGAGTTCACACCCGATTATATCGGGGCTCAGTCAGAAATAGACGGTGAAACACGGGTAGTTTGTATTATTCCTTTACTAAGCAGTGCGCGCTTCATTGATATGGACGATGTGCTTGATGATGTTAATGGCATTTGCATCTATGAGAAAGAGCTTATGATCTGATTTTGATTACAGAACAGAGCAACGTTGTTTCCCCCCTTCCTAAACTTCGTGTTCGGAGCCTGCCCCGTGATGAACGAAGTTCATTGTACGGGGTGTCCTTCGTGGTTTAATCAGTCTTTATTATCAGTGATTATCTTGGTGATGATCGAGTGATGTCGATGAAATTTTGCAGGATGGCCAATCCCACCGCCTGGCTTTTTTCCGGGTGGAACTGGAGGCCGTAGACGTTGTCTCTGGCCACCGCGGAGACAAAGTCGTCCCCGTAATCGGTCAGCGCGGCGATGACACCCGGGTCCTCGGGTATGACAATATAGGAATGGACGAAATAAACGTAACAGCCGTCTTCCAGCCCCGACAGGAGCGGGGTGGCGGAGGTTATCTTCAATTGGTTCCAACCCATATGCGGGATAATCCCCGCGGAATCGGGGAACCTGACGACTTTGCCCGGGATCACGCCGAGTCCGCCAGCGCCTGCCCCCTCTTCGCTCCGGCTGAAGAGGAGCTGGAGGCCGAGGCAGATGCCGAGGAAGGGCAGCCCGGAATTGATTGTCTCCTGAATCCAATCAATCCAGCCTTCCTGCCGGAGGCTTTTCATCGCGTCGCCGAAAGCCCCCACGCCGGGAAGGATCACGCCGGAATAACGGATGCCGGCGCCCGGCCGGGAGATGATCGAACAGTCCGCCCCCAGGGAAAGGAGCGCCTTCTCGACGCTGCGCAGATTGCCCATCCCGTAATCGATAATCGCGATCACTGTAAAATTTTACTTCGTAAGATTTTAGTTTAACCCGATTTACTCCTCAATCGGGTTAGTTTTGCACCACGACCAAGAATACATGAACAGACACGCGAAAATATACTGTTTTTTCAATCGGCCGGCCCACGACATATTTCTACTCGCGACAACGCAATAAATAATAGTTGCCTGCAAGCAAGTGCTTGCCCGAGAGCATGATATTATTATTGCCTTATACACTGCTGTCCCTATAAGCTTTGTCTTTGTTCAAAACTAAATTCGCGAACGGAGTGAACGAATTTATGAGGCAGGACTATTTCGGAGAGTTTGACGCGGTAACCCTCTACTGTCCCCGCTGCCGGCGGCCGGTCGAGGTCAGGAAAAAGCTTCTCCTGGTGCTCCCGGGAGGAGATAAGTATGACTACACCTGCCCGGTCTGCGGCGAGTCCCTGGGTTCGAAGCTGGACAAAAAAAACCCTCTCCTTCCCTGACCCCCCGCCGCGGCCCCATTAATAAAACTACGAATTACGCGAATTACACGAATTGACCCCTCGCCTCGCGTTCCTTTGATGACCACCAAGACACGAAGACACTAAGAATATTTATGTTCCCTCCCGGTGTCCCCCTTATGAACCACGGAGGACACAGGGCTACCAGCCTTACCATCCCTATGCCCCGTGCCCCATATGCAAGCGAAGCGATCCTACATTTCCTACAAGGCGCAGCCGGTCCTACAAGCCGCCGAAGGCGGCGATACTACAGTTTTTCAACTTTAGGCATTTCATTTGGTGGGCGTTCGGCGTTGAATTTCCCTTTTTGTTATCCTTGAAAGCATCTTTCCATTGACGATTCCCGATATATTTTAGAATATATAACGGTATTCACCTGTTAACGGGAGTCTGACAATGAAGCACAAGCAGCCCGGAAAAAAATGGCGACGGCGAGGAAAAAGAAGGAGATATCTATCCCTGTTCCTCCTCGTTCTCTTCGCGGCCCTGTCAGGCTGCACCCGCCCGGGCGAAGAGAAAAAAGCGCCATCGCTGTTTGTGTATTGCGGTTCGGCTAACAAGCCGGCGATGGAAGAGATCGCCGCCCTCTTCGAAAAAGAGACCGCGATCACCGTCAACATGACTTTCGGAGGTTCCGGAACGCTCCTCTCCCAGCTGGAACTGAGCGGGCAGGGCGAGATTTATCTGCCGGGATCCCCTGATTATATTATCAAAGGGGTGAGAAAAAAGTTGCTGATACCGGGCAGCGACCGGATAGTGGCCTATCTCATCCCCGCCATCATCACCCCGGCCGGCAACCCCGCTTCCATTCATGCCTTGGACGATCTTACCCGTCCTGGCGTCAGGGTCGGTATGGGAAATCCGGAGACTGTCTGCCTCGGACTCTATGGCGTGGAGCTGCTGGAAAAGAACGGGTTGCTGGCCGGTGTCATGGAGAACGTGGTCACTTTTGGCGGGAGTTGTTCCAAGACGGCTAATCTGGCGGCCCTGGGGCAGGTGGACGCTATCCTGGGCTGGCGGGTTTTTCATTACTGGAATCCGGAACGGATGGAATATGTTCCTATCGATCCCGCCCGGATCCCCCGGATCTCCTATATTCCCATCTCCATCCCCGCCTGCACCCGGGATGAGGGCCTTTCCCGCCGGTTTATCGATTTTGTGCTCTCCCCCCGGGGCCGGAAGATCTACGAAAAGTACGGCTATGTAGTCGCGAGAGAGAAGGCCAGGGAGTTTTCTCCCACGGCGGCCATCGGCGGGGAGTATGTTCTCAAGCCGTCATACTTCGAGATCGTGAAAAACCATTTCGCCAACAGATGAACCGGCTCTTCAACCTGATCCTTCTCTTGCCCGCTCTTGTCCTGGCCGGGTTTCTCCTCCTGCTCCTGGCCGGCGCCGCCGGGGAACTGGTTTCCGGCGGCTTTTTGGAAGCGCCGAACACATCGGAGATCTTCTTCGCGATCAAGCTCTCGCTTCTCACGGCCACCGTCGCGTCCCTCCTGGGGATCATTATCGCCGTTCCGGTCGCTTATTTGCTCTCCCGCCACGCCTTTTTCGGCAAGTCCCTTCTGGACACCCTCCTCGACCTCCCGATCATTCTTTCCCCGATCGCCCTGGGCGCGTTGCTCCTGATCTTTTTCAACACCGCACCGGGCCGGTTTTTATCCGGGATTTTCGGGTCTTTCGTTTTCGAGGTAAAAGGGATCGTCCTGGCTCAGTTCTGCGTCGTTGTCGGCCTGGCGATCCGCCTTCTCAAGACTACCTTCGAGGGAGTGGATATCACCTACGAACATCTGGCGCGGTCGTTGGGCATGAACCAATTGCAAGTTTTCACCCGTGTGGTTCTCCCGATGTCCCGCCGCGGCTTGCTCTCGGCTTTTCTCCTCATCTGGGGACGCGCGATCGGGGAGTTCGGGGCCACCGTCACCCTGGCCGGGGCCACCACCTTCAAGACCGAGACGCTCCCGGTGGCGATTTTTTTGAACTTCGAGTCGGCCGATATCGCCAACGCGCTGATCTTTATCCTGATTCTGGTCGGCTTTTCCCTGGGCATTCTTTTCAGCGTCCGTAAAACCGGTGTCTGGGGATATGAATAATACGTATCTGGACATATCCGGGCTGAACTTTCACGCCGGTGATTTTTGTCTCCGGGAGGTAGCGTTTTCCTGCCGCCGGGGTGAATATCATATCCTCCTCGGGCCTACCGGGAGCGGAAAAACCAGCCTGATTAAATGTATCCTGGGTATCAACCGGCCCCGGGGGGGGACCATCCTGCTTGGCGGCCGGGACCTGACCGGGCTTCCCCCCGAAAAGCGCAGCCTGGGGTATCTCCCCCAGAACTATGCCCTCTTTCCTCATCTTACGGTCGAGGGCAATATCCGCTTTGGACTCTTCACCCGCCGGCTGCCGGCCGGGGAGGCGGAAAGGTCGCTCCGCCGCCAGTGCGAGGCCTTGCGGATCGAAAATCTTCTGGCAAGAGACGTCCGCACCCTCTCCGGCGGGGAACAGCAAAAAGTGGCCCTGGCCCGGGCTCTGATCGCGGAGCCGGAGGTTATCCTCCTCGATGAACCATTCTCGGCTATCGACGAGGGCAGCCGCCGCCTGCTCTGGTTCGAGCTAAAAGAGGCGATCGGCCGGGCCGGGGTGACGGCCGTGCATATCACCCACAACCTGGAAGAGGCCTACACCCTGGGGGATAAGCTCTCGGTCCTGATCGACGGACGGCTGGTTCAGAGCGGTTTGAAGGAGGATATCTTCCAGCATCCGTCCTCGGAGCGGATCGGACGCTTTCTCGGCTATCGGAACATCTTTTCCGGGTCCGCCCGGCCGGTCCCGGGGGGAGCGGAGATAGACCTCGGCCACTTCCGGATCACGGTCGGGGAAACGATCGCGGCCGGCACGCGGGTATCGGTCTGTGCCCGGCAGCAGGACATCAAGGTGGTCAGGGAGGGCGCGCCGCTCAGGGATTCGCTGCAAAGAAACGTATTTTCGGGGACGATCGTCTCCCTCTTCATGCTCCCCGAACATTGCCTGATGCGGTTCCGGATTGACGGCAGCCCCGAACCCTTCGATTTCGAACTGAAGTTCCCGGTCTATATCCGGCAGCGTCTCAACCTGGCCGTGGGGGAGAAAGTCAGGGTGGCTTTCTGGGAGCCGAGCATTATTATTTTTCGCCAGTAGGGAGGTTACTGCTTGGCGTCCGCATCGCCGGCGGCAGCGGCGGACCCCCGCGGTTGTATGTCGTTGAATCCAGGAAAGCCAGCCAGTCGAAATCGGTGAAGCTTCGCGGGGTGAGCGGGAAATAGCCTGGGTTCTTCATGCTCCCGGATCGGGTCGGAAGAGCCGCGATTGCCGAGGGCGGAAGCCCCCGGCCCCGGTGAGTCGGAATAAAAAGCGCCGGCCCCGGCACGGCCTCCAGCAGCGCCTCCAGCGTGCCGGCTTCGGGCGTGCCGATCCCATTGGCTTCGGAGACGCCCACCGCCGAGCCGATAACGGCATAACCCGGGCCGAACATCTCGTCGAGTTGCGATCCCGCCGGCCACCAGGTGTAAAGGTTCGGCCCGAGTTGCATATTTGTTACCCCGCGTTGCAGGTGAGCGTTGTGCGCGAAGGCCAGCACTTTCCCCCGTCCCCGCTCCCGGGAGACTATGTAAGCCAGATTGTCCGCCATCGTCGCGTCGCGGATGCCGAGTGTTTCGGCCACCCGATTGTCCGACTTTTGCGCGAGCGCGGCATGATAGTTCAACAACTGCCGCGCCTCGGAAGCAAACTGCAGGGCTTCCCGGTAGCGGTTTTCGTCGCTCTTTGCCACCAGTTCCGGCCGGCGGATCTGCAGTTCCGTAATAAGATCTTCCGTCTCGATCCGCAATGCGGTGGCGGACGGCGAGAGGCCGACCGCCTTCGTCGGGTCCATCGTTGCCGCGGGATTTTCCCAGTCGGAGTCCGGGCCCAGCAGCCGGTCGATGCGTTCGCGGCGCTTTTGGCCGCCGGCGGGATCTATCGAAGCGAGATAATCGAGAACGAAATGCAGAACGTGGCGGGGACTATCGCTCCCCATCATTTCAGTCGGGCTATCGAAGCCGTAGAACCGGAGTTTGACGCGATGGGCAGGATCGGCATTGTATCCCCGCATCCACTCCACCAGTTCTCGATTGGCGTCGAGCCGGCCGAAGCCGTGGCTGAAGCCGGTGTCCCGCACGGCCTCATACGAGTCCGGCCCGCGGCCGGCCACGTATTCGTTCACCACGCGACCCCGGGGGAAACTGCTCTCGACGGCGATGGCGCTGTAGCCATGCGCCTCCGCCAGGCGCTGGAAGATCCGGTTGCGGAGGATGAGGATGTCCTCGCCCCCGTGAAGCGCTTCCCCGACGCCGAGCAGCTCCACCGGGTCGCCCAGTGACGCGATGACTTTGTCCACGGCGGCATTGAAGGTTTCGGGGGAATCGACGGAGAAGGGAATCGCTTCGTGCCGGATCCAATTGTCAAGTGTGGCCTGCATCGGGACAGAATGAGATAACGCGGGTAATGGAGTGGCCGGAATCTCGCCGGAATCTTCACCCGGGCACCGGGAAAACGGGCCCAGGCCGAATATACAAAAAACAATCAGGGAAAGCACTATTATCTTCATAATATAACGAAAAGCTCACCCGCTTTTACCCGCCGCACGGCGGGTAAAAGATGGGTGAAGCGTCTGGTTAGAGTATATTTAGTTCAAAATGATGATTAAACTTATCCAAACAATTAGAAACAGACCCGATATTATAGAATAGATAATTCTTGCTGCAGATTTTCGTGGTGAAAGTTGTGGTAGAAGTATGATAGCAAAGGCAATCAAGTAATAAGCGTAAGCAATGGCGAGCAGGACAGATTCTGAACCTAGTAGTAAATGTGCTATGCCAATTTTCTCCATAAATAATATAAGCGGACTGGCTGGAGTAAGAAAATACCAAAAGACATCAAAGTTGGGGCTCAAGAAAAGAAGAATGATCCAGATGGTGGTAACAATAAGAGAATACTTTATCCACCTTCTCCAAAAAGTTTTGTTGGTGGATGTGGCCATTGTTTTTTAATCTGTCTCTATAATCTAACGGGGAACTGAGCAGAGTCGACCTAATGCCGGGCTTGCCCGGCTATTAGGCCGGAAGGGGCCGACTAAAAAAGCATACTATCCCGGAAAACGCTGGCGAAAAATGAAACATTCGACAGTAGCATTAGCCCTTCCGGTCAGCTTGAGCGACTGGTTCTGCCTTTTCGATACCTAGGCATTGTGCAGTTCCGAGTCGATACGCTCTGAGAGAAATATCTTGAGGAGAGACTGGTAAGGAACGTCACGCTTGTTGGCCATTAGCTTCAACTCATCCAGCATCGACTCGGTAAGACGAAGCGAGATTGTGCGCGTTGATGGTTTGAGCTTTGATAAAACGACATCTTCCGCTTTGGACCAGTCAACGTATTCAGATGAATCGTGCGTTTGCCAGAAGCGACGTTCTTCTGCTTCAGTCTTGAACTTTGGGAGTTTCTTCTTCATTTCCTATACCTTTTCTGTTCCGTACGGTTCATATCCCGTGCCGAGATGATTCTGATCTTGTCCTTTCGAACAGTGAAAACTATGAAAAGCAGCCGCTCCGCATTAGTTCTGCCTAGAACATAATATCTGTTTTCAAGTAGGGAGTGTTTCTTGTCTCTCTTAACAATGAGAGGCTGATTGAAGAAGATCTGCTCACATTCTCCATCAGTCACGTCATGCTTTTTCCAATTCTTCGTGAGATTACAATCATCCCATTCAAAACCGCTGCATTGAGTCAGGATATCTTTAGGTTTAATCATGATGAATGTATATCATGACAATATACATGATGTCAACAACAAACGAAAAGCTAAGCGGCCGGAAGGGGACGCCTAAAAAACCATGTTACCCCGAGAAATGCCGGAGAAGATAAGAATGCTTAATAGCCGCATTCGCCCTTCCGGTCTGCTTGAGCGTCTGGTTCTGCCTTATTAGTTACCACAAAGTGCGAACGTGCTTGTACTGCAGGATCATTTTATCCTTAGTCAGTATGGTAGCATTCTCTTCTCTTGCGGTTGCAACGATGATCTGATCTGCGGGATCTCCGTTAAAGGGCTGAGGCAATACTGTGGATCTATATGCAATAACAGGGGAAAGAGGAACAAGTCTCAGCTTTGGCATATCAAGAGCCTGATTTATCCATTCTTCCGGATCACACGAAATACCGATCCGTTTCTTCTCCAGAAGCTTGCTAAACTCCCATGGTGAAATCGCTGAAAGCAAGAGGCATTCATATCGATTTGAGTCTGTAACCAGGGATCGTACTTTGCCGGAGAGCTTGGCAGGATGCATGTTCCACCAGATCCACGTATGTGTGTCGAGGATGTACTTCATTTACATGCGTTCCAAAGTTCTTCTCCCAGAGGAGAGACAATATCGTTCTCAAAAACCAATGCTTCCGATAATTTCCCGGGCAATGGTTTTTCTTCTGAAAAAGCAATGACTTCGGCAAGAGGTTTCCCCCGTTTTGTTACAAGAATAGGTTCTTTGGTCTTAGCGATTTCGCACAAAACCTGTAGTGCATGCGTCTTAAAATCAGTTATTGCCATAGTTTTCATCGTATATCAACTTCTCCATTTTGAAGTTTCATTTATATGAATATAGTCACTTGGAGTGGTCATGTCAAGGCGGAAAGGTATTATTTTTGGCAGAATGGAGAGCTGAGCAGAATCGACCTAGTGCCGAGCTTGCTCGGCGATTAGGCCGATTTCTGATCGAGCGGCTGGATAGGCGCAGCGCGAAGCGCGCAGCCTTTCCAGCTGATCGAGCAGCTCGCTGCTCAGCTCTCCGATAAGCGGATTCGCCGTCAGGCGAAAGCGAGCCTTAGCGAGCGGTCCGCTTTTTGCCGTCCGAGTGCATTTGTCTTGTTAGGCATGATTGGATTTTTCCCACTTTCTGAGTAGCCCGGTAATACCCTCATCACCTCGCCATCAGTGCGAATACGCCCCAGCCCATGTATTCACGTGTGTAAGCGGCGTAGCGCTCAGGTTCCGAGGTCAATTTGGCTCGAACATCTTTCGCTAACTCGTCATCGTGATTAGTTTCAAGCCATCGGCGCATAGTGAGCCATTTGGCCGCCTCGTATCTGTCCCAGCCGTTTTGGTCAGCCAGAACCATTTCAACGACGTCGTAGTCAAGATGGCCGAAAGATGCGAGAAGTTCTGGAAGCATGAGAAAGTCGGAGATTGAGTTGGCAAGACATCCCTTGGCAACATCATCTGTCGGCGGTAACTGCCGCCAATAGGGCTCGCCGATGAGGATGATCCCTCCGGTTCTCAGGCTCCGCACCAGAAGCTCGATAGTGCCGGCAACTCCGCCGGCGATCCAAGTGGCACCGACACAAGCTGCTACATCAATTTTCACCTCAGAGACGTAGCCGGCAGCATCGCCATGGATGAATTTGACTTGATCGGCGACGCCGAGTTCTTCAGCACGTTTTTTTGCCTGCTCTGTGAACAACTGGCTCATATCGATGCCGGTGCCGATGACACCGTGATCGCGTGCCCAGGTGCATAGCATCTCCCCCGAACCGCTGCCGAGGTCGAGCACTCGGGTCCCTGATTCCAGACGCAGCGCCGCGCCGAGAGTGGCGAACTTTTCGGGTGTGAACGGGTTATGGATGCGATGAGCACTTTCGGTGATGTTGAATATTCTTGGGATGTCCATTGTGAAAAATCTCCTTACGGATGTGGATATATTCGGTCACGGCTTAATCGAGAAACTAAGCCGCCTTAGACCGCAGCGCGGCTAAGGTCGGCTTGAGTGGTTAGTTATGTCTACTTTATCTTGTGGTTTCCGTTTACTGTCGACATAAGTCCAAGAAATGGAATCGTTCATCTTTTCTTTATCACCCTGGACATCTAAATAAGCAACTCCAGAAAAAGCCTTATAGTCTTCCGAGAATGCGCCAACAACTAATAGTTCGGCTTTACCATAATAGATCTCTGCTAAAGGATGCCTCCAAATGTAACTATATTTAATAGTTACTTCTATCTTTCTATTTTCTAAATCTTGTTGAATTATTCTATATTGCCCGTGGGCTGGACCCGCTCTCCAGTATTTGGAATACCTACTAATTTTAAGATCTGCGATATGGGAGCCATCCTCATCGAAGAAAAAATGTAAATCATCCTCAATATCATTCCAAACCCAATGTCCGAGCAAAGCCTCTCCCGGAGTTGAAATATCTCTCGATGCACAACCATTTAAAATCGTTGTGATGAATAATATAAGAAGTAAATATGTAAATATCCGAGACATAACGGGGAGCTGAGTTGCCCGCCGTGAGGGGACGCGGAGCGGACCCTTCAGGCGGGACAACTCGAGCGGGTGGATAGGCGGCAGCGCCGCCTGTCCACCCGGGAGAGCGAAGCTCAGCTCCCCGATAAGCGGCGAAGGGTTAAAAATTCCACCGTTTGCCCACCCGATTTATCTTTGTCTTTCTTTTCTTTTCTTCTTCCGCGGCGCGTTCGTCGTTTATCGATCAAGCTCTGCGGTGGCTGTAAGCCGTACGCAGCAGCGCCATGTTCGACAGTTTCATGTTGCTCCGCTCACAGGTGTGTGGTATATATCACGATAGATACTGGAGGTGAGATATGCAAACAGCAAAGTTGTTTGAGAATGGCCGCAGCCAAGCGGTGCGGCTTCCCAAGGAATGCCGGTTCAGCGGGAACGAGGTATTCGTGCGCAAGTACGAGGACATCGTTATTCTTTTCCCGAAACGAAGCCCCTGGGCTCCGCTCGTGAACAGCTTGGATAAGTTCACGGATGATTTCATGGCGGAGCGCAACCAGCCTGAACAACAAGAGAGAAAGGGGCTTTGATGCGCTTCATGCTCGACACGAACACGTGTATTGAGCTCATCCGCAACCGAGACGAGCGGGTGCTGCGGCGCATGAAGCGCCGCAGCACCGATGAGATCTGTGTTTCCTCTGTTACGCTTAGCGAGTTGGAGTACGGCGTGGCAAAGAGCACGAATCCGGAGAACAGACTGGCGCTGGCTGAATTCATGACGCCGCTCACCGTTGCTCCGTACGACGACGCGGTCGCGCCAGTGTACGGACGTATTCGAGCGGAGTTGGAGCAAGCGGGCACCCCCATTGGTCCTTTGGACACAATGATCGCCGCGCACGCGTTGTCCCTGGGGCTGACTGTCGTGACCGGCAACGAGCGCGAATTCCGCCGGGTGCCGGGGCTGAAAGTTCAGAACTGGGCGAAGTAGTCTCATTTTTCTCTTGTCGAACGGGGAGCTGAGTTGCCCGCCGTGAGGGGACGCGGAGCGGACTCTTCAGGCGGGACAACTCGAGCGGGTGGATAGGCGGCAGCGCCGCCTGTTCACCCGGGAGAGCGAAGCTCAGCTCTCCGATAAGCGGCGAAGGGTTAAAATTCCACCGTTTGCCCACCCGATTTATCTTTGCCTTTCTTTTCTTTTTTTCTTCCGCGGCGCGTTCGCCGCTTATCAGAGAGCTCACTCGCCAGGGCCCGCAGCGCGGGCCATGGTCGAGTGGAGCGACTTGATAGAACTTCTTATCTAAATTTCAGAATCTATATCAACTCCACAGAAAGGACAGAATTTAATCTTTTTTGAAATTTTAAATAATCCTTTAGGTGGCCATGAAATAGCGTAACCAAGAGCACCTTTGCATTTTGGACAACGAATCCCAAAAAGAAGAAGTAAGATTCCTGTCATGAATACAATAAAACCAAGAATTCCAATGGTTGCAAATGCAGGATATATGGGTGTTAATAAAATAAAATCTATTATGGATAAGGCCAAGCCTGAGAAAGCAAAAATGAAAAATTTGCGCCTTATATTTTCAAGTTGTGATCGGATGGTCATTTCTGATCTTGAGTTCTATCGGGGAGCTGAGTTGCCCGCCGTGAGGGGACGCGAAGCGGACCCTTCAGGCGGGACAACTCGAGCGGGTGGATAGGCGGCAGCGCCGCCTGTCCACCCGGGAGAGCGAAGCTCAGCTCCCCGATAAGCGGCGAAGGGTTAAAAATTCCACCGTTTGCCAACCCGATTTATCTTTGTCTTTCTTTTCTTTTTGTCTTCCGCGGCGCGTTCGCCGCTTACGATAAGCTCACCTGCCGTAGCCGCGAAGCGGATACGGTCAGGTGAAGCGGGTGGTTGTGCTGCTCTTTCAGGAAGCCCGATCGAGGGTCAGCTTACGATTATGTTCCACGCAATCGCGAAGGTACAAATTGATCAGATTTTGGTAGGGAACGCCGGTTTGTTCAGCCATTTCTTTGAAGTAGTTGATAATATCCACTCCTATCCGAATTGTAATTTGCCTTTTGAGCTTTTTGGCATAGGGATTCTTCCTGCCCTTAAGTTGTGAAAAGTCATATTCTTTTCTCATTTGATTCCTCCGGTATAAAATTCTTGTTCATTCTTGGTTGCTTTTCGGGCCGAGATTATCCTGATTTCAGAATCACTTTTTCGATAGCAATGACAAATCACCAGAATTCTCAGGCGAACGCTTAGGCCGAGCATAAGGAATCTATCTTCAGATTCTGAATGATCGGGATCATAGAACTCGATAGCGTTTTCATCAAAAAAAACTGTTTGAGCCTCTTCGAAGGAGATCCCATGTTTTTTCTGATTAGCCTTATTTTTAGGCTCGTCCCAGGAAAATATTAGTTTATTCATAATGATATTGTAAATATATCATAATTTAATTAAAGGGGAAGGATTATTTTCTGCAGCACAACGTAGAGCTAAGGGACCGGAAGGGACAGACTAGGAAACATTGCTTACCCGGAAAACCATGGTGAACTAAAAACGTTTGATAGCTGGATCAGTCCTTCCGGTCTGCTTGAGAGACAGGTTATCCCCCGATGATCTCATTTAGGCCTTCGATTATGAGAGCAAGTTCCTCAGGGGAAGCTTTTCCGATTCTCTTTCCGAGGCGTTGAATCGAGAGCGTCCGGATCTGACTCATCTTGACCCATGACTTTTTAGGCAGCTTGGCACTTGAGAGTTGAAGTGTTAGAGGAAATCCTGCGCGCTGGGTCTGACTTGTGAGTGCCATGGCAATTACTGTTCCCGAACGTTCATTGAAAACGTCATGACTGAGAATGAGTACCGGGCGCATACCGGCCTGCTCATGTCCTCTGACCGGTTTTAGATCGGCCCAGATTATATCTCCCCTTAATATTCTGGCCATTGTTTGATCTCCGCTGAAAGACCTTCTTCCGCCATGGCTTGCTCAAAGTTTGGGTTTAGCTTTGAGCATTCTTTCGCGAGACGATTTCGATTTATTCTTGAGAGTTTATCCTTCACCGCTTCTTGGATGGCCTTGCTCCGGTTTGGGAAAACATGGGATGAGACTAACCTGTCTAATTGGTTCAAAATATTCTTTTCGATTGAGATGGCTACTTTTGCTGTGCTCATGACTCACCTCCAGTATTACAATACATCATACCTGAAAATTATGCAAGTTCTATAGCTAAATTATTTGGGTTAAATATCTTTGGGGGATAACGGGGCAGGTCAGGCGCGCTCTCAAGCGTCGCCTGCACCTGCTGGTTCGGCGATCTGTCTTGCCGTGTCGCTTATTCTACTTGCCTTCCCGTCACGTTCCAAGAGATCTGGGTAATACGAGTAAGGGGATTCGGTCCGATTGGTCTTCCCGTACTCGTACACCCGAATCTCTCCCTTCTTTCTTCCCGCCGAACGGGGATTTGGGCAACACGCAATTACAGTCTGACACCGCATCGCGTCGCATGATCCCATTTCTTGGTTGCGTTCACAGGGCATACGTGACGGATCAGCGCCATGAGTAGGTGGCAACGAGTTTCGTGCCGCTGCCGTGACCCACCCTGAACTCGATCGTTGCCTCTTTACTCCCGTCCTCCAGTCGCAACTGATATTGAGCACTATTAGATGCCACCTGACCCGGTCTGGCCGGGCGGCCCGTCTGTGGTATTCCAACAAGCACCCTGTTCTGCGCTGGACCAGACATCAGCTTCAAACCGCCTTTGATGACCAAGATTGCTCCACCGAAACTTCCGCCTGCTGAAGAAGTCTTCCCTGAAGCGTTCCCATTCATTGTAATAGTGAAGACTTGATTAGGCTCCAGCGTCTGAGGCACACCGCTGAGAGACCAGCTGTAGCTGCATTTAGATTTAGGAGAATCAATCTGGTAACTAACTTCTCTCTCGCTTTTCTCGATGGAGACCTGCTCCAGTTGCTCCGACTCCGCCACTTCGGTCGTCAGGGTCAAAGCATTGAGCGCAGGTATGCGTTCTTGTCTTATTCCCTGATTCATCGTGCTTGTGATCTTTGTATGGCATCGAGACAAATTCTCCAGTTCGGCGTGCAGCTCTTTTATCATTAAATTCTGGATTTTTACGGCACTGATTAAGGCCAGGATTTTATCCTCAAACTCCTCAAGATCATACTTGTTGTCAACATACTTCACCAAAAGGTCTCTGACTACTTCGTCGATGGTCTTCAGTGATGGCCCAAACCCGAACCACACTAGCTTGTTTTGTTGCATATTCTCGTGGTGAGCGATCGACTCTCGAAGAATCTTCATTTCAACGTTGATTCGCTGAATCGCTTCAGCGGGCGGCAATGATTGGTATGCCGTACAATCCACATCAGCACTGGCGATACCGGCTGCGTTGATTGCAACCAAGAAAAGGAACACCCATGTCGATAGATAAGAAATCGGTAACCTGCCTGTAGTCCTCATCACTGCCTCCTTTCTTCTCATTAGAGGGGCTCTTGCAGAACCCCCATGGCCCTGCGACAACCCCGCCCACGTCCATTGAGTCTTCATCGTCACCCTTTTGTTGCCGAACGTAGAGCTAAGCTGCCGGAAGGGGCCGGCAAAAAAACTTTGCTATCCCGGAAAACTCTGGCGAAAATAAAAATGTTCGACAGTAGCATTAGCCCTTCCGGTCTGCTTGAGCGACTCGAATCTCAATTGTCTTCTCCGCTTCTGCCTCAAGATTCCAAGACCGTTCGGTCATCTTGAAAGCATCATTACGGCATGAGAGAAGGTAATCTAACTGTTCATCTCGGGAGTGCCATTTCTGCTTCTCGTTCTTTAACAGAGGCCAAATACGAAGGAGGGCCTCGTTAGATAGGGCGCATTGGCGATCGTAAAGTTGAGCAGACACTACCGGAGAAGCTGTCTCAATGGTCCCATTATAGTCCATAAGCCCCTGTTCCCAATGATCCTCAAACTGACCACGGAAATCGTCTGGCGTGAGGATAGCTTCTCCATGAGCATCTGTCTTTGGAAACAAGATGTAGTATGGGTTTTTATGTCCGGAGCGAACTGTCAATTGACAAATCAAATCGGATAGGTCGTGTTCATCGGCGCAGGTGAGCCTGATGATAATATTACCCGAAAGTTTCATATTCTCGATTCGAACGTAGAGCTAAGCGGCCGGAAGGAGCCAACCAAAAAACCATGCTACCCCGAAAACTCCGGTTAAACGAAAATGTTTGATAGTAGCATTAGCCCTTCCGGTCTGCTTGAGCGATTTGTTAGGAAATGATTAAATAATTTTGAAGTTGTTGTTGCTCCCAAAATGTTTCTATTTCTTTTCTTTTCTTTCCGGATGCTTCCTTTTCGCAATAATCAGTAAATATACTAGTATAAATAGAATGGCCAAACAGATTGATTTGAGTATAAGGTCCCTACCATGTAGGCCTCCCACATTCCATATAAGCAATACAATAATTAAGAGTAGGATTAATCCTGTGCCTATACATGTAAGTACTTTTCCCATTTTTACCCCTCTTTCCTAACGTAGAGCTAAGCTGCCGGAAGGGGCCGACTAAAAAACCATGCTAACCCGGAAAACCTCGGCGAAGAAAAAATGTTCGATAGTAGCATTAGCCCTTCCGGTCTGCTTGAGCGGCTGGTTAGCTGCTTTTTTTCAGTTTTTGTAAGGTGGCGTTCTTGGGCAATTTCTTTCGATGCAAGAAACCTGATATCTGTCCCCATCCGTTACAAGCGTTAAAACGTGATTTCACATAAGGCCGGTTGCCATCCGCTGGGTGGAAGGTCTCTTCAAGATACTCGCGCTCATGCAGTTCAAGTTCTCGATATGTTCCGTCATCATTAACAAAGATAAAAGGATAGGGAGACTTTTGAGCATCATTTGCGGATATGACCGAGAACTTCTTCATTATACGCATTCCCATATCTTTGCTTATCTCAGCTAACGTAGAGCTCACTCGCCAGGGCCCGCAGCGCGGGCCATGGTCGAGTGAAGCGGCTGGTTATGCGCCGAGCATGTATCAACGGTAGGGATCTTTAGATTTCGCTGTCCCCAGTATGACTTCTAGTTTATCTTCGACGTCTTTTGGGAGCTTTCCCATTGACTTTATTTGTTTGATCCCATCTGCTAGTTCGCCTAGCCATTCCCAGCCAGACGTGCAAGGTAGTCTTGTCCTGTGCTCCAAAATCGCTGCTTGTTTCTCGTATCCTCTTGCCACCATCGCAGAGGCTAATGCCAATGAGTATTTCCAAAGCTCGTCTGGTGATGTGAACTGTTTCATATTCTTTTACGCATAACGGAGAGCTGAGCAGAATCGACCTAATGCCGAGCTTGCTCGGCGATTAGGCCGATTTCTGCTCGAGCGGCTGGATAGGCGGAGCGCGAAGCGCGCAGCCTTTCCAGCTGATCGAGCAGCTTGCTGCTCAGCTCTCCGATAAGCGGATTCGCCGTCAGGCGAAAGCGAGCCTTTGCGAGCGGTCCGCTTATCGATGGAGTTCAGCCGCGGCGCACGAGGAGCGAAGCGACGAGGGCGACGTCGGCTGCAACGAGTTGTTAGGCATCTTTCGCTCCCACGCTATACAAGATCCCGTCTCCGAAGCCTTTCCAACTAGCGTATTGGGTGGCACTGCGCGGGTCCAACCACTTGAGCTTGACGTTCCCGACGACGGATATGCGTTTGCTCGCTTCTCTGAATCCAACGGGGAGATACCAAAGAATCTCTGGTGAGCCATCCCAAGCTCCCCATGTACGCTTCAGCCACCGTCTTGCATTAAAGACTGCGAGATCCGGCGGCTGGGTTTCCCAGTAATCCAAGCTTCCAATCAGATTCCTGCCAAGTTCAGGGTTGGAATTGTCCTCATTTAGTACGAGCGCGGCCGTGTAGCGTCCCTCTGGCAATGATATGGATAGGCAGTCTCCCTTGCGGAAGGGAGCCTTACGAACCACCAGTTTTGGCGGCGCACTCAGCTTGGGGTTTGGCTCCTCTACTTGAGTCAGAAACTTTCTAAGAGATGCCTTACGTTTTGCTAGTGCCTTTGGGTCCTCCCTCCATCTTTCTAGCCCATTTTCTTGAGCGATATCGCTTCGTATACGATCGAGGACAATTGCCTGAACCTTCCCGTACTTCCATTCCGCATGAGCTATCCCAAGCCATAAAAGGGGGGCCTCATCCGGGTCCTGCTCAAGTTCTGCAAATTGCTTGCGAACCTCAGCAACGGCTGCAGCAAGTGGCTGGCCCTTCTTCATCAAATCCTTGATGGAGCCAACTACATCTGCAACTGTGTCGTCTTGGAGTATTCCTGTGCCCCAAACGCCCATAAAGCCTTCCTAAAGATGCCTAACGTAAAGCTAAGCTGCCGGAAGGGGCCGACCAAAGAACCCTTCTACCCCGGAAAACACTGGCCAAAAATAAACGTCCGATAGCTGCATCCGCCCTTCCGGTCTGCTTGAGCGACTTGATAGGTTTTATGTATTAAACCCTTTTCCATCTAACTTATCGGATTGTGTTGTTCCAGCGCCAAAAGCTTTTCGTGAATCAGGTCTGAGCAAAGCCCACATCCCAAATCCTCCAATCGGTAGAAAGGGGGATGGGATGTATAAGCCGAATAAAATTATTCCAACTACCCAACCCCAGAATTTCCTTTTTTTTATAGCTCTTGCTACAACTTCGTTAAGTATCGCAATTCCTAAAAAGACAATAGTGGGACTTACAAATATGAATTTCACTCCATTAATTATCTTTGAGTCATCAATTGTTAATGACAGGAAAATAATGTATGCACTAATAAGAACGTATAATATTGCTGCAATACGGAGGCAAAGTATAGCAACTGGAATACGGTCCTTGTGGATTGCGCTGAAATCATATCCACAACAACATTTTTGAATATTATCCGGTGCAGGAGTTTTACATTTTGGGCAAATTTTCATTTTTTAAACCTATCGAAAAGCTCAGCTGCCGAAAACCGCAGAGCGGTTTTCGGTCAGCTGTAGCGATTGGTTATATGAAAATTTTATAATTATTGAAATGCGTATTTCTTTAGATAAATATCAAAGCGCTCGGATCGTGGACTGATTGCAAGAACTCTTTTAATATCTTTATTTTCAGCGGCTGATTTATCGACAATGAGCCAAATATAGAAATCCGGATATTCATAGCATTCAAGAGATCCCTTATTTATCGTTTTGACTGTTTTAAGATCCTTGGTCGTCCCAAAATCTATTGTTATAGGGATGTATGATTTGAATAATGTAAATTCTTCTTTGATTCTATGAATAGTCTGCGGGTAACCATACTCTATAGTTACTTTTTCTGGGGGCTGACCGCTTAAATTGTGATGCTCTGCAAGCACCATTGAGCATACTTCTAGTGCGGATAGTTTATAATTTTCAGCGCCTTCCTGTATTTCTCCATCCTGATCTAATAATTCAATTAAATATTTGTGGAAAGTATTACGCGTAGATTCTGGAGTAAGGATATCTTTATATCCCTCGGGGTCTTCTTTTGCCATATCCAAAAAGTTAGATATTGCTTCTGGAGTAGATTTTGCTTCTGGAGTAGATGTTGCTTCTTGAGAATAAGCAGAAACTATGAAAAAAAAGAGAGCTAATGATAGTAGTATTGATTTCATATAACGGAGAGCTAAGCTGCCGGAAGGGGCCGACTAAAAAACCATGCTACCCCGGAAACCTATGGCGAAAATAAAATGTTCGATAGTAGCATCAGCCCTTCCGGTCTGCTTAAGCGCCTGGTTCGGTTTTCTATCGTCTTGCTCCGGTTTCCCAAAGGTGGTCGAGACAGTACACAACTCCGGCCACGGCTTTGCCGTGGCATCCGGCCCAAATGCACTTTGCGTCGGTGAGACCGCCACGATTCTTGAGTAAGAGTTGTTTGCGCAAATCGATCGTATTGGCTTCTTTCCAACCTTCTCGGGATTTGACGCGAGTGACAACCTGGTGCTGGTACTTGTCCCATTCATCCACTGCCCAAAGTGCTCCGCACTTGGGGCACGAGCCAAGCCAGATCCAGTTGCCGGTATCCTCTCGCTTTAGCTCTTGAGCAAAGCTATGAGGGCCTTCGTCGAGATAGAAAGCGTCGGGCAGCTTAGCGCAATTGCATTTCATTTTCTAAAACCGAACGTAGAGCTCACCCGCTTTTGGCCGCCGCATGGCGGTCAAAAGTCGGGTGGAGCGCATGGTTAGAAAATTATTGTTCTTTTTCTGGAAAAAAAACTTTTAGTTTAAACACCATTAGTGTTAACCACAGTAATAAAAGGACCTTCCAGTTTGTTGATGCAGTTTTGAAAACCTCCAAATCTTTGATTGAGTCTGTGAATATTATGAAGGCGACAATGAAAAGGAGGAACGCGATGAGAGCGGGAATATCTTTAGTATGCAGTCGCGGAATTTTGATTTTCTTTGTTAGATTATGTGGATTCATAAACCAATGAAAGAAAATGAATCCCCAACCGCAAACCCAAACTTGCTTTGTAAGAAAGGCGAGTAAAAAGAAAATCCCGGAAATTATTCCGGATAATATGTATCGAATGATCTTCTCATTCATTTTCTAACGTAGAGCTAAGCAGCCGGAATGGGCCGACCACGAAACCATGTACCCCGGAAAACTTCGGCACAGTTAAAAACGTTTGATAGCTGCACCAGCCCTTCCGGTCTGCTTGAGCGACTGGATAGGCTTTTCTTGCGTACTTTTGTCGGGTGAATTTATATTATGGTCGGATTATATCTTTCTCAGGATTCGACTCCGCTGCGATTATAGAATTAACTAGATCAATGTTTTCTGGGGTAGCGATCAATGAGCCATCTGACGGAAAATAACGGTCATAATCTTTGTCGAACTCTAAAAATAGAATTAAAATATTACCTTCTTTAAAAATATTTTCTAATAAACATACTTTTTCGAGATCAACATCTTTACTAGCCATATTGATATCATGGTAGACCTCAATTTGTTCCTCAAGATACTCCCCCTGCAAGACCTCTAATTTTTGATATTTTACTTTCTGTGATGCTAAAATATAACCACTCCACCTTAAAGGTGGTGGGCCTACTTTTAAGACCTTCCCCACCAAAATTAAATCAGAATTGTTGCTCCAGTACTTTAATGCGGTAATGTCTATTTTGTCATTGCAATAGATTATCCCGGAATAAGATAGAATTAGGCAGAACAATACGACCTTTGTCGAATAATATAGCGCCGATTTGAAATATCCATTCCTTTCAATCATTGGATTTCTTCGTTTGAGCCTATCGGGGAGCTGAGTTGCGCGCCGTGAGGGGACGCGGAGCGGACCCTTCAGGCGGGACAACTCGAGCGGGTGGATAGGCGGCAGCGCCGCCTGTTCACCCGGGAGAGCGAAGCTCAGCTCCCCGATAAGCGGCGAAGGGTTAAAAATTCCACCGTTTGCCCACCCGATTTATCTTTGTCTTTCTTTTCTTTTTTTCTTCCGCGGCGCGTTCGCCGCTTATCGAAAAGCTCACTCGCCAGGGCCCGCAGAGCGGGCCATGGTCGAGTGAAGCGGTTTGTTAGGCATTCCTATACTGTGTCGTAAACTTGGGCTGCCGGACCCCACCCAACCTTGCCGTCATTGAAACAACCTAAAACACCGCAGACGGTACAGCGAATGCCCACGTAGAACCATTTCACAGCATCTATGGATGGGTCCTCATATTGAGCGAATCCGATAATGACGTTGGCTTCGGACGATCCGCACTCGACGCAGGCATATGCTTCAACACCCTCCAACTCTTCAGCCTCTTCCCAATCCTCAATTTTGCGGCAAATGAAATCACTTTGTCCACAGACACTACATATACGCCGAGTCACTTCAGACGCTCGCTCCAGATGGAAATATACCGAGCCGCAAGAACATTTAATCATGCGATAGATAATGGGGGGGTATCCACCCTGAGAACGTATATAGGCGGCCAAATAATGTTCAATATCCGCGGGCTCTGAGCCCACCCACCATTTTCCAGTGTCGTCAATTGTCAAATGAATCTCTCTTTTGCCTAACGGGGAGCTGAGTTGCGCGCCGTGAGGGGACGCGGAGCGGACCCTTCAGGCGGGACAACTCGAGCGGGTGGATAGGCGGCAGCGCCGCCTG
The DNA here is from genome assembly GCA_963822585.1 of uncultured bacterium. Classification (GTDB taxonomy): domain Bacteria; phylum Auribacterota; class Erginobacteria; order Erginobacterales; family Erginobacteraceae; genus CAWGIE01. The sequence continues at coordinate 251,932 of CAWGIE010000007.1, read as the reverse complement.
TTCACCCGGGAGAGCGAAGCTCAGCTCCCCGATAAGCGGCGAAGGGTTAAAAATTCCACCGTTTGCCGACCCGATTTATTTTTGTCTTTCTTTTCTTTTTTTCTTCCGCGGCGCGTTCGCCGCTTATCGGAGAGCTAAGCGGCCGGAAGGGACCGATCAAAAAACCATGCTACCCTGAGAAACCCCGGCGAAGATATAATGTTCAACAGTAACAATAGCCCTTCCGGTCTGCTTGAGCGCCTGGTTAGGAACTTTCTATTTTAATTAATTCACCAAGTCTCTTAAAAGAGCGCTTTAATAGTGAATAATATATGAGAATAAACAATGGGCCGAATACTGAGAATAATATGGGGACTCTTTGAGATAGGAGAGGATCGTGTCTTGTAATAGCGTAGGCAATCCCTGTTAATATCATTGAAATAGGCAGAAATATTACTATTAATTTAAATAATACAGGAAGCAAAAGAATACAAAATCGCTCGATGAAGTTTTGATCGTCAATTTTCTGATTCACTTTAAAACAGGATTTGATTCCATAATAAATTATAAACATTGTTAATATCGAAATAAATATTGAGATAAGAGTATTAAGTGTTGGAGGCTTCTTCCCAAATATTGGTCTGATCACATAAGATGACCATGCAAAAGGTCCTGAGAGCACTGTAGGAATAATTATATATTTTGCTTTCTGCCAACTTGGGAGTTTTCCTTCAGCAATCGCTATTTCCAACTTTCGAGAAGAAAAAAGAATCATGGTGATATCCTCTCTTTTTTTATTCCTAACGCCGAGCTCAGCAGCCGAAAGCCGCAAAGCGGTTTTCGGTCTGCTGTAGCGTGTGGTTGGGCAAATTTTATCAATTTGGCCAGTGGTCAGGTCTTCTTCCACCGCTCATAAAATGTTCTATCATCCATTTTCCATCAATAAATATCCACTCATCCCACCATGTTTCTTTTGGGGAAGGTTTCCTATGCCATTTGTCAGTCAATGAATATTCGATTTCAACAAAAGCTTTATTATCCCGCATGATTATTTCTTTTAATTCTATAGAGTCAAATCCCCATCTGACCTTGCCATACATGATTTTAGTTTGCATTCCTTCAATGAATTTTGACTTAGCATCAGGGAGTGTTGTTTGTAGTTTCAAATAAAGCAGTTCATACATTTCACCCCAGTCTTTGTTTTCAAAATACGTATAGTATTCTTTAATCCGTTCTATCAATTGTGCTTGTTTGGCTCCTCCTTGATCTATAGTGAGAGAAATAACCATTTTTTCTCCAGCAGGGCTGGAACATGAAAGATTGATCAATATTAATAATGAAATAATGAGTGAAAATTTGTTATTTGAGGAATTAGACATTATTTTTTTATTGCCCAACGTAGAGCTCACTCGCTTTTGGCCGCCGCATGGCGGTCAAAAGTCGGGTGGAGCGAATGGTTATGTTTTTTATCGTGGATATAAATATTTATCGAAAACAGCTACCTTATCGAAAAGCAATGCTTCATTGGAAAGGCAATTAAACGCCGGTTTATCCGAGGATTGTGAAATAGATAATGCTTCTTTAAGATGAACTTCTTTTCCCTCTGTTTGGCCAGTATCTTTGTATAACTTCGCCAATCTCCCATGTGTAATAATCAATTCTATTTCAATATTGTCTTTATAAGGCCAATCAATTTCTGGGTCTTCCATAATCTTTGACCATTCCCCAAGATTTTTAAGGTGTTGCTGTAAAGCCCATATAGCTATTGATGGATTTCCAGAGTTATATCTTTCCCATGCCATAGAACCGGATTTCCCCAATTCAACTTCTTTAAGGAAGAGAAAGGTTTTGGCCATTTTAATTCCAACCCATGACATGGTTCCAAACGATCCAATTATTATTCCTATGAGGATATAGACTACTGCTATTGTGAGCTTTTTAAATCTCATTGAGAATTTCCTTTAAAACATAACGTAGAGCTAAGCGGCCGGAAGGGGCCGACTAAAAAACCATTCTACCCCGAAAAACACTGAAAAAGATAATATGTTTGAAAGTAGCATCAGCCCTTCCGGTCTGCTTGAGCGAATGGTTAGCCCCTGTTTAGAAAAACCAGTTTTTCCTGAAGGTAGGTTTAGCTGTAATTTTGAAATTATCAGAGATGGTTATTGTAACTAAATAGCCTCCTGAACTTTCTATGTAAGCTAAATCATCTTTCTCGAACTCGCGAAAATTTGCTTTAAACTTGATTTTTAAACCAGATTCACCAGGAGGGGTTACTTTGATTACGGTTGATGTTCTCGGCTCAAGAGATTTGATTTCTTTTGAAAACCCTGAACCACTAACGATTAAGTTTTGGAGTACACTGTTGGAATTATTGATTATCGTAATTTTTGGTGGACTTGAAAATTGGTAAAGCAAATAGCCGAAGTAGCAGGCAATCAATGTTGCAATGAGAAAAATACAAAGAAATGAAATTTTAATCCATTTTTTCATTGCTGGGCTAACGGGGAGCTGAGTTGCGCGCCGTGAGGGGACGCGAAGCGGACCCTTCAGGCGGGACAACTCGAGCGGGTGGATAGGCGGCAGCGCCGCCTGTTCACCCGGGAGAGCGAAGCTCAGCTCCCCGATAAGCGGCGAAGGGTTAAAAATTCCACCGTTTGCCCACCCGATTTATCTTTGTCTTTCTTTTCTTTTTTTCTTCCGCGGCGCGTTCGCCGCTTATCGTAGAGCTCACTCGCCGGGGCCGCAAAGCGGACACGGTCGAGTGGAGCGAATGGTTAGAACTTACTTTGGTTTGCATGAAGGCCATTGAGTAACAAACCATTTGTTGAGATGCTGTGCCATTTCCTCAATATTTTGTTCATCATCTGGGGAATCAATATAGCATTCGACAATAAATGAAAGACATTCTCCAGGTTCGTTAAGGTAAGGTGGGGGAGAAGAAGGGAAGAAGAACATATGATACTTTGCTTTAATCAAATCTTCGAAAGCCCAAGCAAAAAATTCTAATGTTCTCCAACCAAGTTCATTCTTTTTGACCCCAAATTTGACCCATCCTGGAGACCATCCTTTTTCATCATTCCGATCAGGCTCGGGGTCTCCAAAATTAGACCAAGCTACACCTTCAAACTGAGAGATAGCTTTATGTAATGATTCGGTAGGAGTCATATTATCTTATGTTCTAACGGGGAGCTGAGTTGCCCGCCGTGAGGGGACGCGGAGCGGACCCTTCAGGCGGGACAACTCGAGCGGGTGGATAGGCGGCAGCGCCGCCTGTTCACCCGGGAGAGCGAAGCTCAGCTCCCCGATAAGCGGCGAAGGTTTAAAATGCCACCGTTTGCCCACCCGATTTATCTTTGTCTTTCTTTTCTTTATTTCTTCCGCGGCGCGTTCGCCGCTTATCGTAGAGCTAAGCTGCTGGAAGGGGACGACTAAAAAACTTTGCTACCCCGGAAAACGTCGCCGAAGAGAAAATGTTCGACAGTAGCATCAGCCCTTCCGGTCTGCTTGAGCGACTGGATACTGTTTAAGGCCTCCTCCTTTATCATGCCTATTGGTATGATGAAGAGAACCGTTAAACCTCAACCCCCGACAAGCGGGGAAAGGAGGAGGCCGATGAGATTCTACACCCAGCGACATAAATTTTACTGCGGGGTGGATCTGCATGCAAGGTCAATGTATCTCTGCGTCATCGATCAGGAGGGGGATATTCTGGCCCACAAAAACATCCCGACGGACCGAGAGACTTTCATGAAGGTGATCGAGCCCTATAGAGAAGATATTGTTGTCGGGGTCGAATGCGTCTTCCTCTGGTACTGGCTGGCCGATCTCTGCACGGAGAAGGGAATCCCTTTTATCCTGGGGCACGCTCTCTACATGAAAGCTATTCACGGGGGGAAAGCAAAGAACGATAAAGTCGATTCCGAGAAGATCGTCCGGTTGATTAAGGGGGGGATGTTTCCAATCGCGTACGTCTATCCCCGGAAGATGCGGGCTGACCGGGACCTGCGGCGGCGGAGGAGCTATTTTGTGCGGCGTCGGGCGGAGCTTTTAGCCCACATCCAGAATACCAACAGCCAATACAACCTTGAGCCGATCGGGAGAAGGCTTGACCGGAAGAAGAACCGGGAGGGGGAAGCCGAGCACTTTCCGGTCCCGGCGGTCCGCAAGAACGTGGAAGCGGACCTCCAACTGCTCGACTACTTCGATCTGGTGATCAAGGACCTGGAGAACTACATCGACCGGATGGTGAAGATTCACAATGCCCACGGTTATTATCTACTGCAAAGCGTCGATGGAATCGGGCCGATCCTGGCGACGACAATCCTGTATGAGATCGAAGACATAAAACGCTTTCCCCGGGTCCAGAAATTTTCTTCCTACGCCCGGCTGGTGAAGTGCGCCCGGGGCTCGGCCGGCAAGATTCAAGGATTCGGCGGGGGAAAGATCGGGAATGTCCATCTCAAGTGGGCGTTCTCGGAGGCGACGGCATTGTTCCTTCGGGGAAATCCCCGAGGGAAACAATATCTTAAACGCCTGGAGAAGAAACACGGGAAAGGAAAAGCGTTGTCGATTATAGGGGCACGTCTGGGAAGAGCGGTCTACTTCATGTTGCAACGGGGAGAACCATTTGACCGGGAGAAGTTTTACGCGTCATGAACCCCGACGTTGTCGGGGCGCAGAGGGAGGGGACGGACGAACCTAATTCCTAACTGGACCGTAGAGGGCGAGCGCTCATGAGGTCTCTGAAAGATACAGGTGCATTGTATGTGGCGAAGACCACGGATGAGACCACGCGCCAATGCCCGGGAGCCTATCGGTTGGATTGGAGGTCCGTCTCCCTCCCTCAACATAACGGAAGCATCAAGGAGTACCGACATGTCCTGCCCCTCACCCGACCCCGGAACTAACTGGATGTGCGCCTCCGGCGCAGAACCCGCGGTTTGAATAGGGCGGTATGAGGGCCAGGTAATATTTCTAGGTCGCGGAGATGAATAAATCAGATCCGCAGTCGTCCGGCGCAAAAATATTCAGCGAATCGGATGATTGAGCCTCGATAGGGGTTTGGAGCGGGCATGTCCCGCAGCCAGCTGCGTTTGAGAAATCAAGTCAGGATGGTCGTTGCTTTTTGAGGCAGCCGGAAAAATAAACGTGGATGACGCTTTTTCCGCGACAGGAGGTTTTTGTCTATTTTTCTCTATTGACGTCCGGAGGCCTTATAAGGGTTAGCATGTTTTTCTTATAGTAAAATTCGACAATTTATTTCGTAGGAAGACTGCTCCCAAAGTAAGCGGCGGAATAATGATGAGTGGTAGGATACAAGGGAAAAACAATTTAAAAACATTGGGGTATTTACCGACTTTGCAGGAAAGATAGAAATTTATTGAAGAGATTTCATAGGAGGATAATACGAATGGGACAGCTCCAATTAACCCATAATAAAGGAACCAACGCCAATGAATATTTGGACAAGCGAATAGTAAAGCTCCAATAGGAATTAAAGCCATGCCAAAGAAATTCTTTGTAATAAATGGAGTCCGGGGTGGATAGAACCGAGGTAATGAGAAGACGGATACAACAATAATCCAAATAATTAAACGAACAAGGAGCTTTTTCTCATTCTTGTTCATGCTAACGAAAAGCTCACTCGCCGTGGCCGCGAAGCGGACACGGTCGAGTGGAGCGATTTGTTAAGCTATTCACTAAGACTATTTAAAATCTCTTTATACGTAATCGCTAGATCATTGACTTCAGATTTAACTTCTACGACAAAATCTTCTAATAATATTTTTATTGCTTCTTTTAAAGGCATGTTTTTTATTTTATTTTGATCGAAGTTTGATGAAATTTCTAAATACCAACCGAAATAGTTCCACGAAGGATGTTTGATTAGAAAAACTAACTGGTAATTACAGCAATTTAAGTTGCGGAAATGTTTAATATCAGTACTACATGAAGTATTAATCATAATGCTTGGACGCAGACGAATAGTAATGACCTCATCTTCTGGCAGATCTCCTTTCAAGCACTTTACTATGCTAGCTTCACAATTCGTGTCTATGCTGACGATCTCATCATGTTTTGGTGGTAGAGTGTTATGAACACAAATTATACCAATTACATCAGCCTTAATTATAGCCTCATCAAGATTCTTGTATGGAATAACAATGTCAGCTGTGGCTATTTTATATTGAAATGAAATCGCAAGTATTAGAGAGATAAAAGTTAAATATACATTTCTCATATTTTATCTCCTAGCTTAACGCCGAGCTCAGCTGCCCCGATTACAACCGAAAAATATTGATAACAATAATACTCCCGACCAATCAATCCGACTCCACAGCCGCACTACGGTAAGGGGTCGGCTGGAGCGCCTCGTTAGCTAGACCTTACTCGAAAAGCCCCCCGCCACACCCCCTTGTTCTCCCTCAACCGGCAAGAGCACCGAATTTTGCGTTTTCTGTGCTATCTGCTGCCTGATTTATCGCCCATTTGCTTCTTCCGGACTGAGCGCGGAAACACTCCTCCCGTGTTTTCTCTCTGACAATTATTTGCGGCCGCTGTTTAAGCGGCCTGACTTACAATCTCTTGTTCTGCCCTCCTCTTCAAATATGTAATCCGGCAGGTATTGTAGGCTATGGCCTTCTCCAGCAACTCCGCGCGCACCGCCTCCAGACCCCGCCGGCCCAAACGTCCAAATTCAAAACAGTGCTTCAAGACGAACATCAGGGATTCAACTGCCGATCGCATCCGTCGGGCTTCCCGGTATCCATCGCTCTCCCAATCTCTATCCCCGATTATTCTCTTCCCCCGCGATCCGCTCAAACTCATTACCTTCACTCCCCGCTCAAGGATAGTGTCCCGGGCATCCCCAAACGCATAACCGTCATCCGCACTGACCACCTCCGGGACTATCCCCGTCCGTCCGACCACCTCGTCAAACAAAGGCAATAACTCAGACTTGTCTGCTGGATTCCCCTCCCTGACGATCAGTCCAACAATAAATCCCTCCCCGCTCCTGGCAATCTGCGGCTTGTAACCGATCACTGCTTCCCGGCCGCCCTTCTCGATATAAGCCGCCGATTTATCCGCTAAACTCAATATCTTATCCCGAGAACTTACGACTTTGCCTGCGAAGACACGCTCTTCGGCATAGGCGACCACTCGCCCGGCATCCTCGATATCTTCACGGATTTGTTGCAATAAATTTTCCAGCCTCTGCCTCTGGCTGGGAAGGATAAAATCGTACGGCTGGTAGGTGTCCTCCAACTTCGTCAACTCCTCGTCCAGATAAGCAATTGCCTGGCGGCCAAAACCGAACAGACGACGATAATACTGCCGTATCTTCTTTCTCCGGTTTTTCATTCGGGACTTGGTTGACGCCAGATTAATCTCCAGATCCAATCTCCGCATCTTTTTCAGCCATTGCCGCATCCACCACACCGAAAAATTCGGCAGTTGAAAATTCTCCAGCAACTGGCCCAACTTGTGCGCTCGCGTTACCAAACCCGTCAAGATCCTTGAGTCGGTGGGCCAGGCGGAGTTCGCCTCCACCTGAGTCGAATCGAAAGTCGTCTTTATAAAATCATCCAGTCCTTCTTCCCGGATCAAGGCAATCTGCTTTTCCAGGATCAACTCCCGGGTCCGGTTCGTAACCGCATTGGTGTTCTCCAGGATCGTGTTTGGTGCCGGCATCTTATAACCTCGACTCTGCAGGAAAGAATATAGCGACATTGATTCCAGAATAAAGGTTACCGCCTCCCTGTTGGTTGCCGAACCCAGATAGCCCCGTATCTGCAAAAATATATACACCAGGTAAGCCGGCATCCGGGGGTGGCCTACTTCAAGCTGGTACTCATAATCGTTGACACTGTAATCATCCAACCGTATGCCAGACAATTCGGATGTCAACTCCTCCATATGCCGTTTATCTGCAAAACGCTTTATTTTCTTTCCTATCCCGCGTTGATCCAAATCCCGATCGATTTCAGCCAGGATTTCAGGGGCAAATCTGACTAATTCTTCGCTTTGTTGCAGAAAAGCGCTGAAATCGCTGTCGGGAACCGGCAAAAATAGGTTGCCCTGGAGGTGGGGAGATGGTAGATTATGATGTGCCGCGTGTGCTTGCATATTCAGCCTCCTATTTTGCGGTAGTTGGCTAATTGTAGCACATTGCGGCATTTTTACTATGCCTTTTCTCCCCCGATTATGCTATTATTCTTCGGTTTGCTGTTTCTTGAAAGTAGCTTTTCGAGTAAGGTCTAGCTAGACCTTACTCGAAAAGCCCCCCGCCACACCCCCTTGTTCTCCCTCAACCGGCAAGAGCACCGAATTTTGCGTTTTCTGTGCTATCTGCTGCCTGATTTATCGCCCATTTGCTTCTTCCGGACTGAGCGCGGAAACACTCCTCCCGTGTTTTCTCTCTGACAATTATTTGCGGCCGCTGTTTAAGCGGCCTGACTTACAATCTCTTGTTCTGCCCTCCTCTTCAAATATGTAATCCGGCAGGTATTGTAGGCTATGGCCTTCTCCAGCAACTCCGCGCGCACCGCCTCCAGACCCCGCCGGCCCAAACGTCCAAATTCAAAACAGTGCTTCAAGACGAACATCAGGGATTCAACTGCCGATCGCATCCGTCGGGCTTCCCGGTATCCATCGCTCTCCCAATCTCTATCCCCGATTATTCTCTTCCCCCGCGATCCGCTCAAACTCATTACCTTCACTCCCCGCTCAAGGATAGTGTCCCGGGCATCCCCAAACGCATAACCGTCATCCGCACTGACCACCTCCGGGACTATCCCCGTCCGTCCGACCACCTCGTCAAACAAAGGCAATAACTCAGACTTGTCTGCTGGATTCCCCTCCCTGACGATCAGTCCAACAATAAATCCCTCCCCGCTCCTGGCAATCTGCGGCTTGTAACCGATCACTGCTTCCCGGCCGCCCTTCTCGATATAAGCCGCCGATTTATCCGCTAAACTCAATATCTTATCCCGAGAACTTACGACTTTGCCTGCGAAGACACGCTCTTCGGCATAGGCGACCACTCGCCCGGCATCCTCGATATCTTCACGGATTTGTTGCAATAAATTTTCCAGCCTCTGCCTCTGGCTGGGAAGGATAAAATCGTACGGCTGGTAGGTGTCCTCCAACTTCGTCAACTCCTCGTCCAGATAAGCAATTGCCTGGCGGCCAAAACCGAACAGACGACGATAATACTGCCGTATCTTCTTTCTCCGGTTTTTCATTCGGGACTTGGTTGACGCCAGATTAATCTCCAGATCCAATCTCCGCATCTTTTTCAGCCATTGCCGCATCCACCACACCGAAAAATTCGGCAGTTGAAAATTCTCCAGCAACTGGCCCAACTTGTGCGCTCGCGTTACCAAACCCGTCAAGATCCTTGAGTCGGTGGGCCAGGCGGAGTTCGCCTCCACCTGAGTCGAATCGAAAGTCGTCTTTATAAAATCATCCAGTCCTTCTTCCCGGATCAAGGCAATCTGCTTTTCCAGGATCAACTCCCGGGTCCGGTTCGTAACCGCATTGGTGTTCTCCAGGATCGTGTTTGGTGCCGGCATCTTATAACCTCGACTCTGCAGGAAAGAATATAGCGACATTGATTCCAGAATAAAGGTTACCGCCTCCCTGTTGGTTGCCGAACCCAGATAGCCCCGTATCTGCAAAAATATATACACCAGGTAAGCCGGCATCCGGGGGTGGCCTACTTCAAGCTGGTACTCATAATCGTTGACACTGTAATCATCCAACCGTATGCCAGACAATTCGGATGTCAACTCCTCCATATGCCGTTTATCTGCAAAACGCTTTATTTTCTTTCCTATCCCGCGTTGATCCAAATCCCGATCGATTTCAGCCAGGATTTCAGGGGCAAATCTGACTAATTCTTCGCTTTGTTGCAGAAAAGCGCTGAAATCGCTGTCGGGAACCGGCAAAAATAGGTTGCCCTGGAGGTGGGGAGATGGTAGATTATGATGTGCCGCGTGTGCTTGCATATTCAGCCTCCTATTTTGCGGTAGTTGGCTAATTGTAGCACATTGCGGCATTTTTACTATGCCTTTTCTCCCCCGATTATGCTATTATTCTTCGGTTTGCTGTTTCTTGAAAGTAGCTTTTCGAGTAAGGTCTAGCTAGACCTTACTCGAAAAGCCCCCCGCCACACCCCCTTGTTCTCCCTCAACCGGCAAGAGCACCGAATTTTGCGTTTTCTGTGCTATCTGCTGCCTGATTTATCGCCCATTTGCTTCTTCCGGACTGAGCGCGGAAACACTCCTCCCGTGTTTTCTCTCTGACAATTATTTGCGGCCGCTGTTTAAGCGGCCTGACTTACAATCTCTTGTTCTGCCCTCCTCTTCAAATATGTAATCCGGCAGGTATTGTAGGCTATGGCCTTCTCCAGCAACTCCGCGCGCACCGCCTCCAGACCCCGCCGGCCCAAACGTCCAAATTCAAAACAGTGCTTCAAGACGAACATCAGGGATTCAACTGCCGATCGCATCCGTCGGGCTTCCCGGTATCCATCGCTCTCCCAATCTCTATCCCCGATTATTCTCTTCCCCCGCGATCCGCTCAAACTCATTACCTTCACTCCCCGCTCAAGGATAGTGTCCCGGGCATCCCCAAACGCATAACCGTCATCCGCACTGACCACCTCCGGGACTATCCCCGTCCGTCCGACCACCTCGTCAAACAAAGGCAATAACTCAGACTTGTCTGCTGGATTCCCCTCCCTGACGATCAGTCCAACAATAAATCCCTCCCCGCTCCTGGCAATCTGCGGCTTGTAACCGATCACTGCTTCCCGGCCGCCCTTCTCGATATAAGCCGCCGATTTATCCGCTAAACTCAATATCTTATCCCGAGAACTTACGACTTTGCCTGCGAAGACACGCTCTTCGGCATAGGCGACCACTCGCCCGGCATCCTCGATATCTTCACGGATTTGTTGCAATAAATTTTCCAGCCTCTGCCTCTGGCTGGGAAGGATAAAATCGTACGGCTGGTAGGTGTCCTCCAACTTCGTCAACTCCTCGTCCAGATAAGCAATTGCCTGGCGGCCAAAACCGAACAGACGACGATAATACTGCCGTATCTTCTTTCTCCGGTTTTTCATTCGGGACTTGGTTGACGCCAGATTAATCTCCAGATCCAATCTCCGCATCTTTTTCAGCCATTGCCGCATCCACCACACCGAAAAATTCGGCAGTTGAAAATTCTCCAGCAACTGGCCCAACTTGTGCGCTCGCGTTACCAAACCCGTCAAGATCCTTGAGTCGGTGGGCCAGGCGGAGTTCGCCTCCACCTGAGTCGAATCGAAAGTCGTCTTTATAAAATCATCCAGTCCTTCTTCCCGGATCAAGGCAATCTGCTTTTCCAGGATCAACTCCCGGGTCCGGTTCGTAACCGCATTGGTGTTCTCCAGGATCGTGTTTGGTGCCGGCATCTTATAACCTCGACTCTGCAGGAAAGAATATAGCGACATTGATTCCAGAATAAAGGTTACCGCCTCCCTGTTGGTTGCCGAACCCAGATAGCCCCGTATCTGCAAAAATATATACACCAGGTAAGCCGGCATCCGGGGGTGGCCTACTTCAAGCTGGTACTCATAATCGTTGACACTGTAATCATCCAACCGTATGCCAGACAATTCGGATGTCAACTCCTCCATATGCCGTTTATCTGCAAAACGCTTTATTTTCTTTCCTATCCCGCGTTGATCCAAATCCCGATCGATTTCAGCCAGGATTTCAGGGGCAAATCTGACTAATTCTTCGCTTTGTTGCAGAAAAGCGCTGAAATCGCTGTCGGGAACCGGCAAAAATAGGTTGCCCTGGAGGTGGGGAGATGGTAGATTATGATGTGCCGCGTGTGCTTGCATATTCAGCCTCCTATTTTGCGGTAGTTGGCTAATTGTAGCACATTGCGGCATTTTTACTATGCCTTTTCTCCCCCGATTATGCTATTATTCTTCGGTTTGCTGTTTCTTGAAAGTAGCTTTTCGAGTAAGGTCTAGCTACTGATAGTTAGTATTATGAAAATGACAGATTGTTATTTCTTATCTTGTAATTGAATTTCTTTTATCCGTTCTTCAACTACAAGCATATTTTTTTCCCAACCCAATATTTTATAGAGTTCTGCTAGTTCTTTTAAAAATAGCTCTTGGGAATTGTTTTCCAGCCCCCCATGCATTTCTATATATCGTCTCAGAACGGCTTCTGCTTTAGTAAACTCATTTGTAGATTTATAAATATCGCACAGAGAAAGAAGAGAAAAATCATAGACGTGACTATATATAAGAGGAATATGTGAATCTGGATCTGATTCTAGATATTGTTCGCAAATAGCAAGTGAATTTTTAAACAAAGACTCTGCTTTTAAACAATTTCCTTGTTCTTTATAAAAGCAAGCCATCCAATATAGAGCCTTTGCAACAGAAAGATGTTTGGGGCCATAATTCTCTACGGCGTTTTGTAAAGCTTCTTCAGCAAACTTAATCCCCTCGGAGTATTGCTTGCTTTCTATAAAGTTATAAGCTTTCGAGTCGACCTCATCCCAGTCTCTTAAAAGCCTTGCTTGCGATGAGGTTGAGCACACAAAGAACAAGATTGATTGAATAATCAGTATGTTTTTTAATTGGGTAATCATTTGTTATATACAATGTGTTTGATTAAGAAGTAGCTAACGATGAGCTCACCCGCTTTTACCCGCCGCACGGCGGGTAAAAGTCGAGTGGAGCGCCTGGTTATGCCATACTGGAATTTTTAAGGTATTTCATATGATTCTTCATTAATAAATATGGAAAATGGTTGATCACTGGCTCTCCACCTATCTTCGCAAATGCCTGGATATTTATCGCAGAAGTATATTTTCAATTCTACAAAGGCATCAAAAATATTGAAATGATCTATTTGAGCCATAGCCATATTGTTAAAATTTATATCTCTATTTTTATCAACAGTTCCAATTAGCTCCTCAAGCAATTTACCTTCCTTGTATGATCGATAGCCTATTACATCACCTGGTTTCAAAAGAACTTGTAAATTTTGAGAACATTGATGAGATCCCCTGATTTCTTCTCGGGAAGTAAATTCCATGGAGCCAAAAACGATATCTTCAGGATATTTCTGAGAATTATAGATGAATACTAAGCCGTCTATATTCTGATGCCTTACGCAACAAGAAGTCGCAGTAAGACAGGAAAGATGACCGATAATTACTGGGATTATATAAATAAAACTAATTTTTAATGATTGCATAACGAAAAGCTAAGCGGCCGGAAGGGGCAGACCCAAAAACCCTGCTACCCCGAAAAACTCCGGCGAAGCTAAAAATGTTCAACAGTTGCATTCGCCCTTCCGGTCTGCTTGAGCGACTGGTTAGCAAAAATTAGTAGTCCGATATTCTTCTTTTTTACAATTTTTAATAAGAATTATTATGGGAAAATCGAAAGTGTATATTACGCGGCAAAAATAGATATTAAAGTATTACTTTGTTTATCTGACTCACAGAATAAAAATATAGAATAGTGATCCATGAAATCCAAATAATGGGATAAAAGGCTGGCATAAGCTTTCTTTTTGACAACCAATATATCCCTGCGGGAATACATGTTATTAATACTGGTGAGATCGTTGAAAATATGGCTATGCCCAAGAGATTTAGTATATTTGAAGAATTAAATATTATTTCCGACCCAGCATATATTTTTACCAACAATAATATAGCAAGGCTAGCGATGAGCATGATGGATAAATGTTTTTCCAGTATTGGCCTAACGAGAAAATTAGCTTTCTGAGCTTCCACTTCTGGCTTAGACCAACTTGAGTGGTCTGAATATTTTGCCCATATCTCTGTTGAGCGAAAACCATAAAGAAACAATCCAAGATAAGTTGGCAATGCAATAATTATTCCTATGATGAGTTCCTTATATGAACCTTTATGCTTCAGTATGATATTAAAATAAATTTCATATACTTCTCTGAGCATATGCAAGCAAAACCATAATTTCCAAAACATATTTGACAGAAATGGCTTCTGATATACGAACATAAATAGTCCCACTAGCGAAACAGTGAGAATAGCCTTGGATATCCAGCCAAGGAAGTTCACTGGCAGGGAATAGATTGTGATTAATAAAACAAATGCAAGGATAAACCAAAAGTAAATCCTCCAAATGATTATTAAACTTGTCTTCATATGCTAACGGGGAGCTCACCCGCCTTTGGCCGCCGCAAGGCGGTCAAAAGTCGGGTGAAGCGAATGGTTATCCATTTCTTTTGATATTAGTTTGTTTCGAGTTTATTCAGACGTGATTTATAAAAAGTCGCTTTATCGTTCTGATCGGTTAATTCATATAAATCAATTAAATCTTGGTATATTTTAATAATAACAGGATGGTGATTACTTAATTTATTCTCAAATATTTGTAATGATCTCAAGTACAGTTTTTCAGCCTCTGTATATTCTTTTTGTGCCTTATTTATTTTCGCCAATCCAGCTAATGTAGATGCGAGTTGAGGATGTTCTGGATCAAAACGTTTACTGATTATTAAAGCTCGCTCATATAGAGCTTTGGCCTTTTCATACTTCCCTTGTTTCCCATACACCTTCGCCAGGCCATTTAACGAAGGAATGATATATGCATGTTGCGGGCCAAATTTATCTTCTCTCAGTTCTAACGATTTTTTATATAAATTTTCTGCTTGAGAAAGATTTCCTTTCCGATAATTGAGATGGGCAAGATAATGAATAGTAAAATAACTTGGCCCACCTTCCTCTTCGCGAATTGCCAGTGCTTCTTCAAGAATTGGTTCCGCCTGATCATAGTCTTTTAGGCTATAATATGTTGCACCAAGTCCATGAAGGATTGTTGCTATTGATAGTCTGTTATTGGGGGTAAATTTTTTTATGATAGCAAGAGCCCTTTTATAAAGAGGAATAGCCCTGTCATATTCTCCATAATAGCGCAAATATTGAGCAAGACTATTAAGGGAGTTCACAACATACATCTCTCTGGGAACACTGAGATTTTCTGCTATATCCAGTGCCTTGGTTGCTTTACGTATCGCGGATTTGTAATCTCCCTTTTGAAAAAGTGATTGTCCCTCGTTGTGTGCTCTCTCCCATTGAATTACATCATGATGCGATGGAGGAGAACAGGAAATTGATAGTAATCCTAATAGGATGAAGATTGAGATATTTTTCATCATGGATAACGTAGAGCTAAGCTGCCGGAAGGGACCGACTGAAAAACCTTGATACCCCGGAAACCCCCGGCAAAGATAAAATGTTCGGCAGTAGCATTAGCCCTTCCGGTCTGCTTGAGCGACTCGTTATGTTGTTAGTTTTTGTTCAAATGAAGATACTAAATTTAAGCAATTCTTCCTCATTATGAAAAACGCAATAATATCTGGAATTAATATTAAAAAGACCACTGCCTTCATTCCTATTGGCATTCGATAACTTAGTATTAGCCATAATAAAATAATTGCTATGTAGATGAACCAGGGGATAACAGATGTTCTTAAACTTAGCTGAATATGTTTTGATTCGGGATTTTGGCAAACCTGTAACCAATAGATGCTGAGATGATTAAGACGAAAAAATGATTTAACGGGCCTAAATAGAGAAGCTTCATTATTAATTAGCCTTCCAGATAATCGATATTTCCCAAGAAATGACACCAAGTTCTCAAATCCGCCCTTCCAAATAATGTTGCGGTTGAACAGTTGAACCCCAGAATTTAGCAATTCTGAATCTAAGCTATAAGCAAAATGTCTATATTTGAGATAGGCTAGGAAAAGAATAATAATGGCGATAAATGCTATTAGCAACGCAATGCCCTGCCATGTCTCAATTGGATATGAACCAGGAGTTATCGTCTTTATTTGTGCTTGTAACATAACGTAGAGCTAAGCGGCCGGAAGGGGCCGACCAAGAAACTATGCTACCCCGAGAAACTTCGGCGAAGTTAAAAATGTTCGACAGTAGCATAAGCCCTTCCGGTCTGCTTGAGCGGTTTGTTAGGAAGTTTTTGAATGAAGAAATAACTTGGAAGCTACCAAGTGTAATATGTTCGACCGATCTCTTTTCTACTGGAAATGATTTCGAAATTGATAGTACCGTCTTTCTCCACAATAAACTTCCATTCTTTTAGAATTCCTTCAGGGCCTCCCCAAGTGAAAAAAGTCAAAATATATTTGTCATTTACTGCTTCAACTTCAAGAGGTCGAATTGTTTGCTGGATATCACTGGGAATAGGAATATTTTCTCCAAAATCATCTTTGGGCAATTCGATATCTTGAGAATCTTTCAATAATTTAAAATTTCTGTCGATATCATATAATTTTAGAAAAAGATCTACTATTTCCCGTGCAATTGGTTCAGTCACTTTAGACTTCGTTTCAGATTTAATTAGGTGTTGAACATTATTAAGTATTAGCCAGTCTTCTCTATTCTGGGACCCAGAAGAATATTGAGTCACCAAACTGAAAATATGATTATCTTCTGGCGAATAAGCTAATGCACATCTTCTTCCTCCGAGGTCTGTAGAATTATCTTGCAGTATAAAAATGGTGTGATTTTTTATAATTTCGGAATTGATGGTTCCTTTGAACGATATTAGCTCGTAACCAGTAGCTTTTTTCCAGCTTTTTAATACATCAGAAAAATCATTAAGATCATCATCTCCCGCAAACGATTCATTTAACTCAAATTCTTTGAAAGCTGTTTCAAGTAATCTTGTTTTCAACTGCTTTTTATGAAATTCGTGGCTTATCCATAAATAAGAGAAAATTAGAATACACACTACAATAATAACAATTATTCCTTTTGATTTGATTTTCACCAATCTTAGGTTGTTTACTTCCTAACGTAGAGCTCACCCGCTTTTGGCCGCCGCATGGCGGTCAAAAGTCGGGTGGAGCGCATGGTTAGAAAATTATTGTTCTTTTTCTGGAAAAAAAACTTTTAGTTTAAACACCATTAGTGTTAACCACAGTAATAAAAGGACCTTCCAGTTTGTTGATGCAGTTTTGAAAACCTCCAAATCTTTGATTGAGTCTGTGAATATTATGAAGGCGACAATGAAAAGGAGGAACGCGATGAGAGCGGGAATATCTTTAGTATGCAGTCGCGGAATTTTGATTTTCTTTGTTAGATTATGTGGATTCATAAACCAATGAAAGAAAATGAATCCCCAACCGCAAACCCAAACTTGCTTTGTAAGAAAGGCGAGTAAAAAGAAAATCCCGGAAATTATTCCGGATAATATGTATCGAATGATCTTCTCATTCATTTTCTAACAGATATTAGGTTGAAGGTTTAATATTGGAAAAATGCAGAATGCCCCAATATTGTAATAGACAGAATAGACATACTGGTATATTATGACACATAATCGATATTTAGATTGATGAAAGCATCGTATATAAAGAGGAATACCACTATCCCATGTATACCGGAAAACGGCAAAAAGTCAAGCAGAAATTTCGGGGACCCGGCGCCGGCGGCCTGAAGAAATTCTGGTCCGATTACGCGGCGGTGGTTGCCCGGCAGGATGTTCCGGCTCCCCGGATCCAATGGTACGTGAAATGGGCGGAAGATTTCGCCAAATCACTGCGGGGGAGTCCGCTGCAGAACCGGAACGCCGGGGAAGTGCGGGCTTACCTGGACCATCTGGCCCGAAGAGATGGGATTAAGGATTGGCAGGTAGAGCAGGCGAGAGACGCCCTCTGGATCCTCTACCGGGTCTTTTTAAATGTGGAATGGGCCCGGAACATTCCGCGAAAAACCGGGCAAAAATCCGGCCCCGGAGCGGCCGCGGGGATGGCGGTCAAGGGGGGATGCCCCGGAAAAGTGCTGGAAACAACTTTCCGCGATCAAGCCGTCGGCGGCGAGGCGCAGACGCGCTTTGAAGCGGATTTCGAGCGGCTGCGGGCGGAACTGCGGCTTCGTCATTACTCGATGCGGACCGAGGAGACCTATGCCAACTGGGCTCAGCGGTTTCTCTCCTTCCACGGGTTGAAAGCGCCCCGGGAACTGGGAGCGGAAGAGGTGAGAGAGTATCTGGAGTACCTGGCCGTCGAGAGAAAGGTCTCGCTCAGCACCCAACGCCAGGCCCTGAACGCGCTGGTCTTCTTTTATGACCAGGCACTGAAGGAACCGCTTGGTTTAATCGGTGAGTTCGCGCCGGCGAGGAAACCGAAGCGGCTGCCGGTGGTGCTGACGAGAAAAGAGAAGGACCGGTTGATGGAAGCATTGAGTGAACCATACTCGCTGATGGCCGGCCTCCTCTATGGGGGAGGATTACGATTGATGGAATGCATCCGCCTCCGGGTCCAGGACGTTGACTTCGAGCAAAATCAGATCGTGGTCAGGGATGGGAAGGGGAACAAGGACCGGGTAACGATACTGCCGGAAAAATATCAGCCGGCCCTCAAAGAACATCTGAAAAAGGTCAAAAATACTCACGATGAAGACCTGGAGAAAGGATTCGGGGAGACCTATATCCCTCCCGCCCTGGAGCGGAAGTACAAGAACGCCTCCCGGGAGTGGGGCTGGCAGTACGTCTTCCCCGCCGGGCGGCTCTCGGCGGACCCGCGTTCCGGGAAGATCAGGCGCCATCACACTCATTCGACCGGGCTTCAGAAGGCGGTGAAGGCGGCGGCGCGGACGGCGGGGCTGACCAAGCGGGTGAGCTGCCACACTCTGCGCCACTCGTTCGCCACCCACCTCCTCGAAGCCGGGTACGACATCCGGACCGTGCAGGAGCTTCTGGGCCACAGCGACGTGAGCACGACCATGATCTATACCCACGTTCTCAACCGCCCCGGCATCGCGGTGATAAGCCCGGCCGATTTATAATTATAAATTAGCTCGCTGCGCTCGGGCAACTCAATAGAACTACGAATTACGCCCCCGATTAAATCTTCCCCGATTAAGACGTCGGGGCGCGGCGGGGCGGAGAAATTACACGAATTTTCTTTAAAATATCCCTGCAATGTCGGTTCAATGCTTGCACATTCTTATTTTTCAGGAGGAAAAATAAGATTATTGTGCGCCAGAGGCGCATCAGCCTCAGGCTGAAAATTCCGAAACAATAAATTAAATCGAATATTGCTTGTATGCATAGATATTGTATATTATATGTAATAAGTATGCTAAGAAAGTTAAATATATACATAAGGAGCTATCGTGAGAACGACACTCGACCTGCCGGAAGCGTTGCTTGAGGAAGCTATGAAGCTTTCGCATCAGAGAACAAAAACCTCGGTGATTATCAGCGCGCTGGAGGAATTCGTCCGCAGGTGCCGGATCCAGGGGCTGAAGAAATTTAAAGGCAAGGTCGATCTCGATCTTGATTTGAACGCGCTGCGCGATCGGAAGTGAGCGTTCTTATCGACAGTTCGGTCTGGATCGACTACTTTCGGGGGACCGGCGAGACGGAGATCGTGGATCTGTTGATTGAAGAGAACCTCGCGGTCACTAACGATCTGATCCTGGCCGAACTCGCTCCGCCCCTTCTCCTCGGCAGGCATAAGCGTCTGGTCGCGCTGCTTAGAGAACTCAAGAGGTATCCGGTCTCAATTGATTGGGACGAGATCGTGCAGATGCAGCTTACTTGTCTCAGAAATGGTATCAATGGGGTTGGCATACCCGATCTCATCATCGTGCAGCACGCCATCCGGAACGATCTGCAGCTTCTGACCGCCGACAGGCACTTCACCATGATGAGCGAACACCTGCCTCTGTTGCTGTATGGCGGATAAATTTTGCAGCTCCGGATTGCCGGATTAAGATCGACTCCCCGGCTCAATCGTACGCGAGCCGGAGCTGCCGGGCGGCAACTTTGAGATTACGGTCGTCCGTCCAGATCGGCATCCGGGCCAGGCGAGCGGCGGCCAGGAGGTGGATATCAACGAACCCCAGGCCCTTGCCATCAAGCTTGTTGGCGTGGATGAAATGAAGGAACTCATCCTGGGTAATGACCGGTGTGGCGGGAAGGATTCCCAGCAAGGTCAGGATTTCCCCTCTGTTTTTCATCTTCCCGCAGGCCAGCTCCCCGATAACAAAGGGGTGGCAGGCGACCTCGGCTTCTTGAAGCAACGCCGCCAGCCGTGAATTGCCGCCGCGCAGGTATGACACCCAGACGGATGTATCGACAAGGACCATGGCTATGGGGATCGCCGGGGTACGGGTTTGAGGGACGGCTCGGTCCCGCCGAGTTCAGCGAGCCGCCGGCTGCCGGCCCGGGCGATGAGAGACTCCAGCCCCATCTTGACCAGGGCTGTTTTCTCCCTGACGCCGGTGAGGCGGGAGGCCTCTTTCACCAGGGTGTCGTCTATGTTCAGTGTTGTTCTCATGCATACTAATATGCATTAAATATGCATATCAGTCAATAGGGGTTTTGACCCTTTCTAAGGGGAAGATGGCATGGCCTCGCGCCACGATAAATCGAGGCGGCTACCGAGCGCAGGCTAAAGCCTGCGACTACCGATTCCATACTGGGGAAATTTCGAAACGGTACGTTAAACCGGCTTCTCAGGGGAGCAGGCTTTGACACAGACGCCGCAGATATGGTGGCCGAGGCTGAGGGTGTTCTTGAAGACGGTCAGCCGCTCGTAACACCCGCGGTGATCGAAGGCGGCGGGGTCCTCGGCGATGGCCCCGGCGGGGCAGACGGAAACACATTCCCGGCAGTCGCCGCAGTCCCGCTCCAGGGGCCGGTCGGGGGGGAGGGGGAGGTCGGTCAGGATCGTGACCAGGCGGACCCGGGCGCCCCATTCCGGCGTGACCAGGAGGTTGTTCCTCCCGATCCAGCCCAGTCCGGCCCGGCGGGCGATCTCCTTGTGGGGTATATGCCCCCGCTGGTTCACCCAGTCGACGTTCTGGGACGCGCCGATGGCCAGCGCCTTTCCCCCCATCTCCCCGATTTTTTGGGCCAGCTCGAAGGCGTTCCGGTCCAGGAAGTAATTGGCCTGGCGGTAGTGGTGAAGATAGAGTCGGGTGGGATGGTCCTCGATGTCCTCTAGGACGGCGTCGGAGAGACGGACGGCCAGGGAGATCCCGGTTTGCAGGTTCCGGGTGGTCTCGGGGGAGAGATCGGTCGCCAGCTCCTCCAGGTCGGGGAGGGCCGCCACGCCGAAGGAAGAGAAACCCAGCTCGAAGGCCAGTTCTTTAAGCTTAGAGTAATGGGATTTTTCAGATGTCATTATCTGTCCAGACTTAGAATCTTAGACGTTAATCTTTTTGAGGCCACGTCCGGGGATTAAACAGATTGTATATTTATCCACGAAAGGGATATCAGGTTATCAGCATATCAGTGGGCAGAATATCAGATTATCAGATTATCAGGCGGTTGGCCTCCCTGACTGATCCTCTGATATTCTGATACCCTTCATTCTGATCCCCTGATTATCTGATCCGCTTCTCAGAGCGATCGGGAGTACTGGAGTGTTGGGCACTGGGCTCGCGGGCTTTCCATTACTCCATCACTCCCTCACTCCAGTATGCTTTTTTCTCCGGTACTCATTACCGACAGGAGTATATCATCACGAAGAACACGAAGAAAATTATTATTCCCCTACCTCGCCCCCTTTGATGACCACCAAGACACTAAGACACCAAGAAAGTTGATGTTCCCCCCGCCCCGGTATCACCACGAAGTACACGAAGAACACGAAGAAAAAGGGGAGGGGAATTATATCACCGTCGCACCCCCCTCACCCCGATAAAGCAGTGGGAAGAGGTAAGGGATAAGTGATAAGGAGGCCCCGTTTCATCCCCCCAAAAAATGGGGGGAGAGGGGGAAAGGGATAGGGTTGGTGGATTCTCCTAAGCTTATCTCCGTGGACTCCGTGCTCTCTGTAATTATATTAGTTTACTTCGTGATCTTCGTGTCCTTCGTGGTTCAATTTAATTTTGGCTTTTTTAAGATAGACCATCAGGATGGAAATAGCGGCGGGGGTGACGCCGGGGATCCGGGAGGCCTGGGCCAGGTTTACCGGCTGCAGGGCCGATAATTTTTCCTTCAGTTCCGTCTTCAGCCCCGGGAGCGAATAGTCGAAACCCGGAGGGATTGCCATCTCCTCCAGCCGCTTCAGCCGACCGATCTCCTCCTCCTGCCGGGCCAGAAAGCCTTCGTATTTGACAATGATCTCCGCCTGCTCCTCCACCGCCGGGTCCAGGCCCACCAGTTCCGGATCGAAGATTTTCAGGTCCCTCAGCCGGATCTCGGGGCGGCGCAGGATCTCTTTCAGGGACTGCGGCTTGCGGAGCGGGCCGCACCCGAGGACAGCCAGCGCGCGGGCGGTCTCCGCGCCCGGCGACAATGTGACGGCTTCCAGCCTGGCCACGGCCTTTTCGATCAGCCGCTTCTTTTCCGCGGTTTTTTCCGCTGTCCGATCATCAACGAGACCCAGGCGGTGGGCGGTCTCCCGGAGGCGGAGATCGGCATTATCCTCCCGCAGCCGGAGCCGGTACTCGGCCCGGGAGGTGAACATCCGGTAGGGCTCGTCGGTCCCCCGGGTCACCAGGTCGTCGATCAGGACCCCGATATAGGCCTCCGACCGGGAAAGGATGAAGGCTACCTCCCCCCGGAAGGCGAGGGCGGCGTTGATCCCCGCCATCAGGCCCTGGGCGGCGGCTTCCTCGTAGCCGGTGGTGCCGTTGATCTGCCCGGCCAGGTAGAGTCCGGGGAGGAGCTTGCTCTCCAGGGTCGGTTTCAGCTGGGTGGGATAAACGTAGTCATGTTCGATCCCGTAGCCGGGGCGGACGATCTCGGCTTTTTCCAGGCCGGCGATGCTGTGGATCAGGTCGAGCTGGATATCGATCGGGAGGCTGGTCGATATCCCGTTGGGGTAATACTCGACGGTCTCCCGGCCTTCCGGCTCCAGGAAGATGTGGTGGCGGTCCTTATCGGCGAATTTGACGACCTTGTCCTCGATGCTGGGGCAATAGCGGACGCCGCGCCCCGTGATCACGCCGGAAAAGAGGGGGGAACGGTCGAGGCCGCCCCGGATGATCCGGTGGGTCTCGGGGCTGGTCCAGGCGATGTGGCAGGGGACCTGCTCGATGGTGACCGGCGGGGAGGAGAAGGAGAAGGGGACCGGATGTTCGTCTCCGGGCTGGATTTCGAGACGGTGGAAGTCGATGGTCCGGCCGTCCAGGCGGGGGCAGGTCCCGGTCTTGAACCGTCCCAGGGAGAACCCGATCTCACGGAGGGACGCGGCGAGGCCTCCGGCGGCGGGGTCTCCCATCCTCCCTCCGGGGAAGTGCTCCATCCCGACGTGGATCAGTCCGTTGAGAAACGTCCCCGGAGTGACGATGACCATTCCGGAGCGGAACTCTTCCCCCAGGCTGGTGGTTACGCCTCCCACCCGGCCGTTTTCGCGGATGATGGTTTCCACCCGGCCCTGGCGGAGATGGAGACGGGGCTGGGATTCCAGCCGCCGCTTCATGGAGAGCTGGTAACGGTGGCGGTCGACCTGGACCCGTGTCGCCTGCACGGCCGGCCCTTTCCGGGTATTGAGCCGCCGGTACTGGAGGGCGCATTCGTCGGCGGCTCGGGCCATCTCCCCCCCCAGGGCGTCGATCTCCTTGACCAGCTGACCCTTTCCCAGGCCGCCGACGGCCGGGTTGCAGGAGAGGGCCCCGATCCGGTCCATCTCCATGGAAAGGAGAAGAACGGAACAGCCCATGCGCGCCCCGGCCAGGGCCGCCTCGATCCCGGCGTGCCCGGCACCGATAACGATGATGTCGAATTTGCTTTCTGTTGATGCCATGGTATTGGGTATCAATCGGCGTCTTTGGTGCTAACGTAAAGCGGGTATCAGATTATCAGAGTATCAGGGGGAAGAATATCAGGATACCAGGATATCAGGGCGCCCTCCTCTGATCTCCTGGTTATCTGGTATCCTCCCAACTGATCTCCTGATTCCCTGATATACTTTCTGTAATCTTTGCTCCTATTCAATTTATTGCAATTCCGAAGCAGTTGGCTAAAATATTCTTTCGGATTGGTGATTTTTGTTTTATTTGGTATATTAAATATAACCAATCCGTTACGGAATATAAATAATAGATACTTTTCAGAGGAATAGAATATGTGCGGCATTGTCTGTTATATCGGTAAACAAGAAGCGACCCCGATCCTGCTCGAAGGCTTGCGGCGGCTGGAATATCGGGGATACGATTCCGCCGGGTTGGCGGTCACCGACGGCCTGGAGACCTATCTCGTCAAGGAGGTGGGGAAGGTCAGCCGGCTGGAAGAAAAGGTGGGGGAGGTCCACCCCCGGGGCAGGATGGGTATCGCCCATACCCGCTGGGCCACCCACGGCCGCCCCACGGTGGCCAACGCCCATCCGCACACCGGTCCCGACAGCAAGATCTTCCTGGTCCATAACGGGATCATAGAGAACTATCTCACCCTCAAGGAAGAGCTGATCGAGAAGGGGCATACTTTCAATTCCCAGACGGACACCGAGGTCCTGGTCCACCTGATCGAGGAATACTACGACGACGATCTGGTGGAGGCGGTGAAGAACGCCCTCGGCCGGGTCCAGGGGACGTTCGGCATCGCTCTCTTCCATCGTGATATCCCCGATAAAATAGTCCTGGCCCGTCGCGGCTCCCCCCTGATCCTGGGGATCGGGAGGAACGAATTCCTGGCCGCCTCCGATGTCAACGCCCTGATCCGGTATACCAACAAGGTGATCCATCTCAACGACAATGAACTGGCGGTGCTGAACAGCAACGATTTCTTCATCAGCGATTTCCAGGACCGGAAGGTGGTCCGGGAGATGGAGACGATTGAATGCGACTATGGGGAGATAGACAAGCAGGGCTTCGATCATTACATGCTCAAGGAGATCTTCGAGCAGCCGGAGGCGGTCAAGAACGCGCTCCGGGGCCGGATCCTGGAAGGGGAGGGAGTTTCCCGCCTGGGGGGGTTGGAAGGGGTGCTGGACCGGCTGAAATCGATCGAGAAGATGCACTTCGTTTCCTGCGGAACATCCTATTACGCCGGGCTTCTGGCCCGATATATTTTCGAAAAATTGACCGATCTCAGCGTCGAGGTCGAGTTTGCCTCCGAATTCCGCTACCGGAACCTGCAGCTTGACGACAAGACGGCCGTTCTCGCCATCTCCCAGTCGGGGGAGACGGCGGATACACTGGCCGCCGTCCGGGAGGCGCGCCGGAAGGGAGGGCTCTGCCTGGGTCTGGTCAATGTGGTCGGTTCCACCATCGCCAAGGAAACGGACGCCGGCGTGTACAACCATGCCGGACCGGAGATCGGCGTGGCCTCGACGAAGGTGTTTCTTTCCCAGTGCGTGATCCTGATCCTGATGGCTCTCCTGATCGGGCGCTACCAGCGGCTTTCCCTGACCGAGGGGCTTTTCATCACCCGGGCCCTGAAAAGTCTTCCCGACCAGATCCGGAAGATGCTCAAAAAAACCGCCGAGATCGAAGCGATCGCCCGGGAGTACGCCCGCTATAATAATTTTCTCTTCATCGGCAGGCTCTACAATTTCCCCATCGCCATGGAAGGCGCGCTGAAGCTGAAAGAAATTTCTTATCTTCATGCCGAAGGGTACGCGGCGGGGGAGATGAAGCACGGCCCCATCTCCCTGATCGATCCCGATTTCCCCACCGTCGCCATCCTGCCCCGCGATTCCACCTATGACAAGATGGTAAATAATATCCAGGAGATCAAGGCCCGCGACGGAAAAGTCATCGCGATCGCCGTTGAAGGGGACAACCACATCGCCTCTCATGTCGATCAGGTCATCTACGTTCCTCAAACGATAGATATCGTCCAGCCCCTCCTCAACACGGTCCCCCTCCAACTCTTCGCCTACTACATCGCCCGGGAACGGGGCTGCAGCATCGACAAACCGCGGAACCTGGCGAAATCGGTCACGGTCGAGTAGAATAATTTTTGCTCCGCAAAAATTAGATAAGAAAAAATGTCCACCCCGATCGATAATTTACTGGAAAAATTCAGCAATCCGGTCAGGACTTCGACCAAGGAAGAATATACCGGCATCGGATTGGCGGACGTCCGGCGGATAGCCCGGGAAACCAAGACGGCTGAACGGACAGTTGAGATCGCCGCTCTGGCAAAAGGGATCATCCCCATCCGCTACTGGCGGAACATTGCTTCACTGGGGACGGATGGCCAGGCCCGGCTGCTTTCTTCTTCGGTAGCGGTAGTCGGGGCCGGGGGGTTGGGCGGCACGGTCATCGAACTGCTGGCCCGGCTGGGGATCGGGCATCTCACCGTCATCGACGGGGAGCGTTTTACGGAAGACAATCTGAACCGGCAAATTCTCTGCCGGGAGAATGACCTTGGCCTGGAGAAGGCCGCGGTCGCCGCCCGCCGGATCGGAGAGATCAATTCCGCGGTCGAGATCACACCAGAGGCGGTTTTCCTGACCCGGGAGAACGCCCCCAGCCTGCTGGAGGGAGTCCAGCTGGTGGTGGACGCCCTGGACCGGATCGCGATCCGGATGATTCTTGAACAGGCGGCGGCAGACTTGCGGATACCCCTGGTCCACGGCGCGATCGGCGGCTTCCTGGGCCAGGTGACGACGATCCTTCCCGGGGAGGAGACGCTCTCTTCAATCTACGGGCCGGGAGAAAGGATGCCGTCCCGGGGCGTTGAATCCGTCCTCGGCACCCCTACGATAACCCCGGCCGTGATCGCCTCCCTGGAGGCGATGGAGGTCGTCAAGCTGCTCCTGAAGAAGGGAGATCTGCTTAACGGGGAACTGCTTTACCTGGAACTGGAGTCGGCCAATTTCACCCGGATTAAGTTAACCCAGCAACTATAGTAAGTTAGCGTTTTTGTTTTGGAAGATCCGAAGATTGAAGGGATGGGCGATTATTCTTACAGTGGATATCAGGTGATCAGGTTATCAGTAGGAAGAATATCAGGATACCAGGCTATCAGGATAGCCATGGCATCAACCTGGTCTACTGATTACCTGAAACCCCTCCTATTGGTCCCCTGATTTTCTGATACGCATTTTTAGTTATTATCCTTCGTGTTCGGAGCCTGCCCCGTGATGAATGAAGTCCATTGTACGGGGTGTCCTTCGTGGTTATTAAAGCAGGTTGTAGTTAAATAACCAGGTAAATAGAGATGGAGATAACGGTACATCTTTACGGAAACTTCCGGAAACTGGCGGATTCCCCCTCATTTCCCCTGGAAGTCGAGGAGGGCAGCTCCCTGAAGGAACTGATGGACCGCCTTCACCTCCCCGATCCTGTCTACCGGATGGCCCTGATCAATAATATACGGGTTCAGGAGGACACGATCCTGAAAAACGGGGACGATGTACATATTTTCCAGCCGGTGGGGGGAGGATGACAGGATAAATGACTAAATCCTCAGCCGGAGGCTGATCCGCCTTTGGCGGAGAATGGCGAAACTCGACCCGAAAAATGACCTTCGGTCATCTCGGGTTAAAAATGACGAATGAATGAGGAGTGGGTGCTGAAAGTTACGAGAGGTTACGAGAAGTTACGAAAGGTTGCCAAAAAGAAAGGATAAGAGGGAGGACGCAGAGGGCATAGAGCGGATTTGGTCATTGACAAGCAACCATCAGGCAAGGAAAACCCTATAAATACATGTGTTGGCCCATCCACGAGAGATACCCCCTGTCATCCCCGGTTTATCCACCGTTTATCCACGGTAATTCACCCTTTTCATCCCTTTGAGAACGAAAATAGCCGGCTGAAGAAGTAAAAATTGTGGATAAGCTGTGGAAAAGTTGTGGAAATCTGTGGAAAACGTGTTGACAGATTGTTGTAATGGGCTACAATAGCCCCCCTTTTTAACCGCATGGTCTGTTTTCACGTCCCTGCTCTGCAAGAGGATTGCTTTTATGCCCACATTGCCGTCCAATGTCACACTCCAGCCGGGTGAAGAGACTCAGCTCTGGAAAGACATCTCCCAAACCCCCGGCCGTCTCTCCCGATATCGCCGTCTCAGCCGCCTGATGGAAAAGCGGAAACGATTCTCCGGAGCGCTTGCCATTCTCCGGCTGGCCTTGAAGAAAATACCCCCGGACCAAATCGGAGAGATCAGGGAGACGAAGAAGCAAATTGCCCGGCTGTATGAAGCCGCCGGCAACACCCGGATGGCCGTCCGCAATTACCGGCAGCTGATACGGGAATATCCGGATACGCTCATTTTCTACGAGCGGCTGGAACGGATGTACCGGAAGCAGGGGCGCGGTAAGGAAATGATCAAGATCTACCGCACGGTCAAGAAGGGAAATCCCCAGCGGGAACGCGCCCTCAAGCGGCTGGTCAGGCTGGAGACCGACCTCCAGAACTTCACCTCCGCGCGCCGCGACCTGAAACTTCTCATCGCCGAATGCGGGCCCGATTACGCGCGTCTCAAGGACCTGGGGCGACTCTACGAGAAGACCGGCAATCTCCGGCAATCGATCGTTTATTACAAGAAGGCATTGAAGTTCAAGCCCCGGAACCCCGATCTGGAATTGATGATCGGGGTCTCCACGCGCAAATCCGGCCTGCGGAAGAAAGCCCGGAAAACGTTTGAGACGATTTTAAACTACAGCCCGGGCTGGTATGGGTCGCACATCCAGCTGGCGGAGATGGATATCGAGGACGGGCTCTTTGATTCCGCCGAGCAGCATCTGAAGAAGATCGATATCCGTTTTCCGGGAAATTCCCGGGTCATGATCAACCGGGCCCATATCCTTTTGAAACAGGGCCACCCGGAAGAGGCGCTCGCGCTCTGCCGGCAAGGCGCCTCCACCACTCCCTTCTATTACACGGATGAATTAAGCCTTGGTCACCAGGTCCAGGCGGAGGCGCACAAAGCGCTCGGCAACAAGGAAGAGGCCCGCTACCATAAGCTGATGGCCGAGAGGATCAAGGGCTGCGGCGATTTCTTCAAGACCACCATCGCTATCGCCGACGAGCGGATCGCGGCCGGGAATCTGGATATGGCCGAGAAGGTCGCGGACGGTTTGCTGGCCCGGTTCCCGATGAACTCCCTGGCTTATATCAAGAAAGCGGAGATCGCCCGGATCCGGGGAATGATCGACGCGGCGATCTCGTTTGCCGAGCGGGCGAGCAAGGAGAACAACCCGCGTTACATGAATGACAAAATCAGAGGTCTGGAACTGATGGCGGAATTGTATGGCGAGAAAGGGATGACGGATGAAGCCGACCGTTTCCGCCGGCAGGCCCGTGAACTATCCGCCGTCTCTCAATGACGGATCTGCGGAGACGCAAGATCATGTTCATTCGCCCCCCACGAGCGGGGGCGAGGTACTGATTTCGAAGGAGTATACGATGACCACCACTCTGCAACTGCCGAAAAAGATGCTGAATCCCGCGCTGAAAAAACTCTGTGATGAACTCGCTGAAACCCCGGATCGCGCGTCAACATACAAACAAATGGCCCGTATTCTGATCGGGATGGAGTCTCATCGCCAGGCTGCCCGGGTTCTCCGGGCCGGGCTCAAAGAACTGCCCGACGACCAGGGTCTCCTCGAAAATCTGGCCCGGGCCCAGCAGGCGGGGGGCTGTTCGACCGCCGCCGCCCGGACCTGGCGCCGGGTGAAAAATCTCTTCCCTGATAGTTTCCTGGCTTATGAAAAGTTGGAGCGTCTCTATGTTCGCTCCGGCCAGGTGACCAAGGCGGTTAATATGTACCACCGGGTCCCGGAAGACGACCCGCTGCTGGAAAAGAGCCTGGAGAGGCTTGTCTTTGTCTGCAAAGAGGCCATGGACATACCGGGGACGCTCCGGGCATTGAAAAAGCTGGTAAAAAGATACGGTGTCACCTCCCGCCGCAGCCGCGACCTGGGCCGATTTCATTTCAAGGCGGATCACTTTAAGGAGGCCGCCCACTGGCTGGAGAAAGCCCTTTCCCTGGAAGAGGGCACGATCGAACTCCGGTTGACACTGGCTCTGGCCTACGCCCGGCAGAGGAAATATGCCGCCGCCCGGAAACAGATCGATATCATTCTGAAGGAGAAGCCGAACTCCTTTGCCGCCCTGATCAACCTTTGCGAGTTCGCCATCGAGGAAGGAGACCTGGAGAACGCCGCCGCGGTCCTGGAAAAGATCGAGAAGCTGTATTCCAGTAACTCCCGGGCCGCCCTGGCCCGGGGAGAGATCGCCCTTCTCCAGGGGGAGAACGCCGCCGCGGAGGAGGCCCTCCGTTCCGGGATTCGGGGCACGGCCTATTACTACCGGTGGGAACTGGAAAGAGGGTATCGTCTTTTGGGAGAAGCCCAGGGCCGCTTGGGCCGGGAGGAGGATGCTGCTTTCTGCCGGCTTCTCTCCGGCTCGCTGCATTCCGCTCCCGACGCCTACCTTGCCTTCATCCAACTGGCGGAAGAGAAGATCGAAGAGCGGGAGATGACGACCGCCGGACGGGTTTTGAAAGAACTGGCCCGGATGTTTCCCAACAACTCGCGGATCGTTGTCGCCGAGGCTGAGGTGGAGATCTTCAAGGGCTATCCCCTGAAGGCGATCGAGATGCTGAACGGGCAGCTTGAGCGCACGCCGGAAAAGTTTATCCGGGACAAGATAAAAGGCTACCGGGTCCTGGCGCGCGCCTACAAGAACCTGGGAGACTGGGAAGGGGCCCGGAGCAGCTTGCAGCAGGCCGACGTTATTGAAGCCGCCCTGTCCTGATCGATCCCGCCTCTGAGTCCGCGCCGGGATTGTCCCGCCGACTATTTGCTTCCCTGATTTTTCATTTTCTCCTATCCTGTTAAACAGGATAGGAGAAAATGAAAAATGCCTGAATTGCCGGAAGTCGAAACCATTCGAAGAGAACTCCTCCCCCGTCTCCGGGGAAGAACCATCCGGCGGGTTGTCATCCCTCCCGACCCCCGGGGGGTCCGTCTCCTTCGACGCTACCCGGGCGGGGAAGGGATCATCCGGCGTTTATCCGGACGAAAGATCATCGATATCCGCCGCCGGGGCAAGTACCTGCTTTTTCGGCTGAACGAAGATGAAACCCTGATCGTTCATCTGGGGATGAGCGGCCAGCTTCTCCTCCGTCCTCCCCGCGGTAAACTCCCCCCGCATACCCGGCTGATTGCGCGGATCGACGGCGCCGGGCGCCTCTGTTTTGTCGATCCCCGCAAGTTCGGAGAAATTTATCTCTTCTCGGAGAAAGCCGGGGACGTCCGGGTCGATCCTTCCCGGCTGGGCCCGGAACCCCTCCGGAAAGATTTCACGCCCGGGCGCCTGGAGGAGAAGGTCAGGGAACGCCGGGCTCCGATCAAGGCGGTCCTCCTCGACCAGAAGGTGATCGCCGGCCTGGGAAATATCTATACCGATGAAGCGCTCTTCCGGGCGCGGATTCATCCGCTCCGGAAGAGCTGCGATCTGACCGGGAAAGAGATTGAGCGGCTGTTCAGGAGTATCCGGGAGGTATTGAAGGAAGCCATCCGGCTCCAGGGGACAAGCGCCGCCGACCGGGGGTACCTTACCACCGCCGGTGAACTGGGACGCTTTCAGGACCGCCTCAACGTCTACCAGCGGAAAGGAAAACCGTGCCCCTCCTGCGGCGTTCCCGTCAGCACGGAGCGGATCGCCGGCCGGACCGCGCATTATTGCCCGTCGTGTCAAAAACAGTGATCAGTAATCAGTGATCAGTGATCAGTACTCGGCGAGGCTGCCACTGATAACTGATCACCGATTACCGATTACTGTTCATCATGTCCGCCGCCGGAGATCATGTCCAGAGCGTGGATAAGGACCCCCGCGATCGCCCCCAGCGATTCCCGGACCCCGTCCGGGGAACCGGGAAGGTTGATGATGAGACTCCTCCCCCGGATGCCGGCGATCCCCCGGGAAAGGTACGCCCGCGGGTTTTTCTTGCCTCCTTCCGAGCGCATCAGCTCGGGGATGCCGGGGATGAGCCGGTCGCAGAGGAACCCCGTTTCCTCGGGGGTTATGTCGTGCGGGCCGGGGCCGGTCCCCCCGGTGGTGAGAACGAGATCCGCCCGGCGTTCATTGCAGAAAAAGAGCAGTTTTTCCCGGATGGCCTCGCTGTCATCGGGGACCAGGCCGGTCTCGATGACCCCCAGGCCGATCTTCCGGCAGATTTCCTGCAAAGCCGGCCCACTGGTGTCTTCCCGCTCTCCTTTCGCGCAGCCGGTAGAGATCGTGAGAACGGCGGCGGTATAGTTATTTTTTCCAGTCACCGCTTTTCCCTCCCGTTTTTTTCATCAGTTCGATATCGGTTATCACCATAGTCTTGTCGACGGGTTTGAGCATGTCGTAGATGGCGAGCAGGGCCGCCGCCGTCCCGACCAGCGCCTCCATCTCGACCCCGGTCCGGTTCTCGGTCTTCACGGTTGTGGTTACCGAGACCGCGTTTTTTTCCACCTGGAAGCGGATGTCGCAATGGGTGATATTCAGGTTATGGCACATCGGGATCAGGAAGGGCGTTTGCTTGGCCGCCTGTATCCCCGCGATCTTGGCGACAGTGAAGATATCGCCCTTGGGTGTCTTGCCGGCCCTGATCAGAGCGATCGTCTCTTCTTTGATCAGAATCTTCCCGGATGCTTCCGCCGTTCGCAAAGAGGGTGTCTTCCCGGAGACGTCGATCATCCGCAGATTCCCGTCCTCCGACCAGTGTGACAGGTCATGCATTTTCATCACATTCTCCTCATATGGATTTAGGCCGGTATTAATAATCTGAATGAATAAATTACCACGAAGATCACGAAGAACACGAAGAAAGATTTGAAGGAGAATAACGACTCCAGGATTTTATCCCCTTCGTGAACTTCGTGTCCTTCGTGGTTTGAATATTCGGCTGGTCAGACTATTATCCACCGATCTCGGCCATGGTTTCGAGGTTTTTCTTGATCGCCGGCTCGGCGGGCTTGTGACGGATAACCTCCGTCAGCCACCGTTTAATCGCCTCATCGTCCGTCTCCGACCGCAGGACGTCCCTCAGGTTAAAGTCGCTTTTTTCAAAGACGCATAACTTCAGTTCGCCGTTGGCCTTGAGCCTGATCTTGCCGCAGGTCCCGCAGAAGTGGCGGCTGATCGGGGTGATAAACCCAACCACTCCCTCCTGCCCGGTCAATGCGTGGTATTCGGAAACGGAGTTGTGAATCCGGTATCCCTCCGGATCGATGATCCCCTCCCGGATCAATTGCTCCTTGACCCCGGAGAGAGAAGAGAACTCCGGCTCACCGGAAGCGAAGTCCATCTTCTCGATGAATCTGACCGTGGCCCGGTGCTCCCCGGCGAATCGGATAAAGTCAACGATCTCGTCCTCGTTGAAGTCCTTGATGACGACGACATTGATCTTCAGGTTATCGACCCGGATCCGTTGCAGGTTCTCGAGAAAGACCGGCAGTTCCCCCCGCCGGGTGATATGCCGGTATCGCTCGGGCCGGAGGGAGTCGCAGCTCACGTTGAGTCCCGCTATATTGAGCCGGTTGATCCGTTCCGCCTCCAGGTCCTCGATCGCCAGGTTGGTGGTGATGTGGTAATCACCCTCCGGGAGACTCTCGAAGAAATCCAGCGCCCCTTTCCGGAGGAACGGTTCCCCCCCCGTGAAGCGGAACTTGGTTATGCCCAGTTCCCGGCAGATCCGCAACACCCGCCGGATTTCCTCGAAACGCAGGATGTCCCGGTGTTGAAATTTCGGCACGCCCTCCTCCGGCATGCAGTACCGGCAGCGCAGGTTGCAGCGGTCGGTGAGGGATATCCGCAGGTAGTCGATGGTTCTGCCGCAGGAATCTTTCACGGTATTATTCCACGTTCTCGGCCCGGGATTCGCCCGGTGTAGGGATGGCGTCGGCGATGTCGGCCAGATCATCGAGGAAGGAGTTGAGCATTTCATAATAACCGCCGTGGTCATTGATCATCCGGCTGAAGTCAACCTCCTGTCCGGCCCAGAAAAGGGAGACCGTTTCGCCATCGACCCGGATATAGGCGCCCCAGATATCGTCCAGCCGGTCGATCAGGGCGGTGTTCTCCACGATCCGCCGCCCGAAGGTCTGGTCCCGGGTATAGATGGTACCGGGGCCGATCCCCAGCCTTTTGAACTTCGGCAGCTGCTCCTCCGGGAGAACGTTGGCGTAGTCGCCGACGATGTCGAGACGGGGAGCGTCCGGTTTCCCGTGGACCAGAATCATGGTGATGGAGATCGGCTGCCCGATCATGTCAGCCAGGAGGCGGTCAAGCGGGCTTCCGGCGACATTCCCACCGTATTCATAACTGCTGGTGAGGAAGGCCATGATTCCGCCCACCTCCCTCCCGATCTCCCCCATCGTCAGCCGGGCCGCGTATCGTCCCCAGACGTCTCCCGCTTTCCCGGTATAGAGGACCCGGTATCCCCGGTGCTCCTTGCCGAGATACTCGCCCCCGGTACCGGGGACATCCACCTTCTTCAGTCCCGTTTCGCTGGCGATGCCCGCCAGGGCCTCTTCCTGGACCTTTTTCTGATAGCCGGCGCATCCGGCCAGCAGGAGAACGACCGCCAGGACGGTTGCTCCCTTACCGGCCCCGCCGCGGATTAATCTCACCCGCCGATATTTTTTCACTCTCATCATTCCGAATCCTCGCCAAGTTATAAATTTTACCGAGTATTTTACCACGAAGGACACGAAGGGCACGAATAATACTATGGTGTTGAAGTGCGATTTCTCGATAAGCGGGTCCTCTCGATTCCGGCAGGATATTAAAGAATGACGAAGTACGAATGACGAAATCCGAATGACGAATGGGCCCCTCACCCGATTGAGCTGCGCTCGGTACAATCCGGGGACATGGGTAACAGGTTATATTGTATGGGTCAGGAGATAACGAACCATGCTATGGAAAGAGATCAAAAGCAGGATCCCTTTTCCTAACCCAATCGCATGCAATCGCATAGCATAATGAGCGGCCGCGGGGCGGGCTTTGTGTCTCAGTGTCTTGGCGGTTATATCGTGGCCGGGGCGGGGGACAATAATTATCTTCGTGTCCTTCGTGGTGATATTTTTCGCCCGGGCCCAGTTATTCAGTGGCGCCCCGGAGATAGGCTTGCCTTCTGGCTTCGGGAAATTTTTCGATCGCGTACCGGAGCATCGTTCTCGGCATCCGCCGGTAGCAGGTTTTTAAAAACGTCTCTTCTGTTCCCCGCTCTCGGTTCCCCACCTCGCGGAGCATCCATCCCACCGCCTTGTGAATCAGGTCTTCCGGATCGCCGAGCAGCACCCGGGCGATCTTCAGCGTCTCATCGTAACTCCCCCGCTTGATGTAACGGAAAGTGGCCAGGACAGCGATCCGCCTTTCCCAGAGCGAGCCGGAACGGGCCAGGACATAAAGAGGCGCTTTGCTTTTTCCTTCCAGATAATCGCCCACGATATGTTCCGCCGAGCTGTCGACCAGGTCCCAGTTATTGATGTAACCGGTATGACTCAGGTAAAAACGGTAGATCCGCCGCTGTTTTTCCGCTTCGCCGCCGGCATAGCGCCTGACAAGAAGCAGGAGGGCCAGCAGGCGATCCTCATGAAAGCGGGAAACCAGGAGCCGCTCGATATCGGGGAGGGGGGCCTCGCGGTACCGGCGGGCCAGCTTCCTGAGGGAGGGGACCCGGATGCCGCGGAAGAGATCGCCCTCACCGTATTCACCGGGGCCGGTTTTAAAGAATCTTCGTGACGCGGCCGCCCGTTCCGGGTCGGCCAGTCGCCGCAGTTCTTCCTGGAGGATCTCCGAGATCATAAAAAGGAGGGAGAGGCTGAGACGGATCCCTTACTGAAAAAGATAAAGGTAACGGCCGTATCCTTCTTTTTCCAAATCTTCCTTGGGGATAAAGCGGAGCGCGGCGGAATTGATGCAGTACCGCGTCCCCGCCGGCGCGGGGCCGTCGTTGAAGACGTGTCCCAGATGGGAGCCGCCCTTCATACTCACTACCTCGGTTGCCGAAGAGAAAAGACTCCGGTCTTCCACTTCTTTGACGTTTTCCGGCTGCAGCGGCTTGCGGAAACTCGGCCAACCGGTGCCGGAATCATACTTGTCGACGGAGCTGAAGAGCGGTTCCCCGGAGACGATATCAACGTAGATGCCTTCCCGCTTGTTGTTCCAGAACTCGTTGTCGAAGGGACGTTCCGTCCCGCACTCCTGGGTGACGGCGTACTGGAGCGGCGTCAGCGTTTTTTTCAACTCGGCCGCGGAAGGTTTCTTAGACATCTCCCCGGTTACCGTTGACCGGGCCGTTACTTTCTCGGCTCCCCAGGTCTTCTTCAGGTACCGGCTCCGGCCGGAGGCCTGCTTGTAGATATTGTACCGGACCGGGCACTTCCGGTAGTACTGCCGGTGATATTCTTCGGCGTCGTAAAATGCGCCGGCCGGGACGATCTCGGTGACGATCTTTCGATCGAACTTGCCGGAATTATTCAGGTCTTCCTTCGACTTCTCGGCCAGCTGCTTCTGCTCCTGGTTGTGGTAGAAGATGGCGGTTCGGTACTGGCTCCCCCGGTCGGCGAACTGGCCGCCTTTGTCGGTGGGGTCGATCTGCCTCCAGAAGACGTCGAGCAGGCTCTGATAGGATATCCGGGAAGGATCGTAGGTCACCCGGACGGCCTCCGCGTGGCCCGTCGTCCCGGAACAAACCTCCTCGTAAGAGGGCCGTTCGGTGTGACCGCCCGTATATCCGGGAACCACGTCCACGACGCCCTCCAGTTCCCGGAAGGACGGTTCCAGGCACCAGAAACAGCCTCCGGCGAAGGTGGCTGTCTCCGTCTCGGTTTGTGCTGACACGGCGGATTGCATAATGAATAAACCGATAAACAGGCAGAAAATAGAGTGCATCATTATTATTTAGATTAAATCTATAACATATCGTTCAATTAAGTGTTGCATAAAACCTTCTCAGCATCCGGCAAACCGCCAGGGCGACCCACGCTCTGTTCTCCCGGTCCTTCTCCGTCCAGTTACGGGTTTTTTCGTAGCGGGTCGTCCAGAGACCGTCATCTGCCTGGTTCTTCCGGAACCAGTCCAGTCCCGGAACAATATCTCTGTCGGTTTTGGAAAACCCGAACCAAGAGAGGGAATCGAGGACGGTGAGCAGGCTGGTCCAGAAAAAAGGATACTGGAGTTTCGTCCAGTAATGAGGGGCTCGGCGGAAACCATATCCATCCTCTTTGAACAGGCGGCCTTTAAGAAGTTCCCCCGCTGCCCGAACAGCTTTCTTATCCCGGTATCCGGGGTGGGCCGCGAAAGCCCGGATGACCATGCCGGTAACGGAGTGGGAGAAAGGAAGGGCGCGGTCAAGAGGAAGGGGCGGTTTCCCGTATATGGCGGCATCTTGGTGCCATTTTCCCAGAATAGGCATGGTCCAGCCGCCGTCATCAAGGCGGTAGCTCAGCAGCCATTCGAGAGCTTTTTGCACGCGCCTGTCGTCACCGTATCCGGCGCTGATGACGACTTCGAGAATGGCGCCGTTGTAATAGGGGATATGCTGGTTACCCAGGATTCCCCGGATATCCCCCTCGGGGGTTTGGCAGGAGAAGATATAATCGACCCCCCGCCGTATGGCCGGATGGTCCCGGTCAAACCCGTACTTCCCGACCAGCAGCCGGAGGTGCTTGTAGGTCGGATAGAGGCGGCGGTTGATGGCGGGATAGGTGGTTTCTTTCCGTCCCGTCGCCGGCCAGGCGCCGTCTTCCCGCTGGCGGCGGAGGTATCGAAGCGGTTCCGGCAGCGTCCAGAGAGTGTTCACCGGTCCCGGTTTCTCGCCGAGCAGGTCCCGCCGGGTAAAATAGACCAGGGCATCGTTCTTGGCGGCGAGGAGGGCCGGCAGGGGATTACAGGGGAGCTGTTTAATCCAGTTCATCGGGAGGGAAATGCCGGTTGACCGCGCTCTCAACCTCTGCCAGCCATTGCCGCCGTTTGCCGGGGGTACTGGTGACTAAAACCCTGAACATCCGCCGGTAAAACACGGGAACCCCGCAGAGATCGAAGACGCAGTTCTTCCAGAGAAGCCGGAGAGGATCGCCGAAGACCTTGTTTTCCCGGGCCGGGGGGGTGTTCGATGTGTTGAAGACCAGCGCCGCCCGCGCCTGGAGAAGACCGACGGGGACTCCTTCTCCGCTGTCGCCGGCGAGAAACCGGTAGGCGACCCCGGGCCGGATCACCCGGTCCACCCATCCCTTGAGAATGGCCGGGGGCTGGCCCCACCAGTTCGGGTGGACAACAATGATGCCGCCGGCGTTTGCGATCTGACGACAGTGCCGGGATATCGATTCCGGAATCCGGGCGGCGTCGGGGATCTCCCGGGCGGGAAGAACAGGGTCGAACCCCTCGGCATAAAGGTCATGCAGGAAGACCCGGTGACCGTTGGCCCGGGCCCGGCCGGCCGCGGACCGGGCGATCGCGTGGTTGAAACTCGTCTTGTCGGGATGAGCCAGAATGATCGATATATTCATATAAATTAGCTCGCTTCGCTCGCAAATTTATGTAGGATCGTCCCTCACTCCGTTCAGGACTTGTAGGAAATGTAATAAATGTAGTATCGCCTTGCCTGCGGCAAGGCTTGCAGTATTAATGCTGCCCGTGCCTGCTTGCCGGTAAGCAGGAAGCGAAGCTTCACCACTTGATTCCTCTTTGCTGAAGTTCCGAAGCAGCCTCTATCTTAGTTCGGGCTCTTGAGGCCTTGGAGTATTCCACCTGAAAAAGTCGCGGGCCCAGGCGAAATCGCAGCCGGCGTTCTCGGCGGCCAGCCGGTCGCTCTCCATGTCCCCCACGAAAAGAGTGTCATCGGGTCCGACGCCCCAGAACTTCATCAGGCGCCGCAGCATGAGCGGTCCGGGCTTGCGGCACTCGCAATCGCCCCGGGAAGGATGAGGGCAGATTTGAACCGAACCTTCCACCGGAGTGAATCCGGCCGCCTCCGCAACCGTTTGGCGGATCATCCGCCCGGCCGCCTCTTCCGTAAGGTACCCCTTCGCTATCCCGGCCTGGTTGCTGGCGATCCCCAGAGCCGTTTTTCCCTCTTCCGGGGAACCCCAGGAAAACTCCGCCAGTTTTTTTTTGACGCCGGGGAGTAGTTCCCATTGGTCGTCGGAGTTGGGGCAGACCTGCCCGGGCACGGTGCAGCGACGCAGCGTGCCGTCGGCGTCGAAGATGATCAGTTTTTTACGCTTCAGTGGTTCGGTTTCCTTCACCTGTTCTCTTCTTTTCACCCGGTCTGATAATATCGCTTCGCTGCCGGGCTCCCCGCACCGACCGGATCAGGTAAATATCATCAGAGAAACTTAAAATATGAGGTCGGAATGACGGTATTTCAAAACCGGGAGTCCGGTCTCTTGAGAAACTCGATCTCCTTGGCGGTTGATGGCCTCCGCAATTGCCTATTCCGGTAGGGAAACCGCCCGAAACGATCGATCATGGCCTTATGACGGTACGCGTAATCAAGCGTTAACTGAAAATACTCCTTCAACGGTTCGGGAGCGTTGTCCCGCAGCCGGGTAAAAACGGAGATCGAGAGCTTCTGATCATCGATATCCTCGGAATGCATCAGGGGCATATAAAGGAACTTCCGCTCGACCGGGCGCAGTTCTTTATCGATACCCTTCTCCAGTGCCTGCCGGACGACCCGGAGGCAACGGGTGTCGAAAGCATACTCCTCCGAGCGATCCCGGTACATGTTTCGGGAAAATTGATCGAGGAGAACAACGAAAGCCAGGGTCCCGCGGGTGGTGTCCAGCCAATCGTCTCTCTCCCCCCGGCTCGCCGCCTTCAGGAGGCTTTCGAAGCGTTCCCTGATCTCGGCGTCGAAAGAAGGATCTTTTTTAAACCAGCGCTCGGCTTTTTCAGCCGGCCAGTACGAATCGTCCGGCAAGGGGCCGAACCAAAAAACAAGAACCTCTTCTATAGTATCATGCTTCATCGGAAAGACTCCTAAATTCTCCCTCCCCCGGTCCGCCGGCGGATCAGGCTGATCTCGGTGGACCAGTTCTGGGTAACCGGGCGCCCCTGTTTTTATGCTTGATTATTTATCGGGCAACGTGAAACGGTGATCCGAACCCGATAATACCTTCAGAGCAATGCCGGCGAAGACGGCTTCCGCCAGGACCGATACCACCCCGAGCGGTTCCAGCCACTCTTCGGGTTCGGCCGGCAGACCGGGGAGCCCCACCGTTCTGCTGGCGACATAGCCGATGACGGTCAGGGCAGTGATGATGAGCCCCAGCGACCAGCCCCAGCTTCTCGCGCCCCGGTAGATGCCGATGGCCGCGACGGCCGCGCCCAGCCCGTTGAGGATAAACAGCACCCCTTTGTACGTTATATCTTCAAAAGCGTCGGGTGCTTCGATGAAATGGATGAGTCCGGCAATCAGGATCAGAATAATCCCCAGCCAGGTAACCGTTCTTGATGGTGAACTCATTTTTTCCCTCCCTTTGATTTTACTCCGGCGAGATAAACTCACCAGGTGTAAACGAATTCCGGATAATATAACGCTTAATACAAATGCCAGAACCCTCGTCACTGGCTCTGGTCAGCTGGAGTGTGGAGGTTGTTTTCCGGTTTCTTTATTTATTGAATCGGCTTTCAAAGAATCAGCCGCTAAACGAAAACCGCAATACCAGTATCTCTCTTCGGGAGAAACCGCCTGACGATATGCGCACATATAGAGTACTTCTGTCATACTATCAACATAGGGAAATCCCCCTTTAGCTACTTTTTTATTTCCCCGTTCCCAGCTTTTGAGAGTGTAATCGCTATTTGGATAGGGGGCGTAATCAGTAGAACAGAATTCCGCTACATTGGCCTCCATATCATAGATCCCATATGGATTTGGTGGATAAGAACCCACTGGTCCGCACCTTAATCCTTTAGGCATTTTATCAAGGGAGTTGCCCCAGGGAAAAATATTCTTTTTCCCGCCTTGGGCCGCCTTCTCCCATTCCGCTTCCGTGGGTAAACGGTATCCGATCCCTGTCTTGTCGGAAAGCCAGCGGCAGAATTCCAAAGCATCATTATAACTTATATGATTTACAGGGTAATTCCCTTGGTGTTTCCCCCAAGTAATATTTTCTTTTTTACCCAGAGCTTCGAGTTTGGTTTCCTCCAGATACTTTTTAAATAAATCCACCGTCACCTCGTATTTGGAAATATAAAATCCCTTAATATAAACCTTATGCGCGGGATGGGATTGGTCTAAGGAAACAAGATCTGAGTCATCAAAGCTATATAGTTCAAATCCCAGAAAGGAAGTTTTATGAACATATCTGTCTCCGAGAATTTGCTTCGGAGTCAGGTTTGTACCCATGATGAATTCTCCACCGGGGATATAAACCATCTCTATTGGAGGAAGAGCGTTTGAATTGGTTGAATCGCAAGCAGAATATATTAGTGTCAGCAAAAGGATATTTATCAAGATGTATTTCATGTCAATAACCTTCGGAAACAATGATATCGCCGCTGTCGGCGACAGCAACTATTACTTGAGGAGAATTATTTCTATGATATTAAAAATTCCTCTGTAAAATCCAATATACGTCGAAATAATTCTTTGATATCAGGTTATGGACTGATAGAGACAGAGAGCCGGAAGATAAGCTTTATAAACAACCGACAGAGTTTATCAGGAAATCTTCAGCGCAAAAAGAAAAAGCTGCTCCATGAAATCCGACCGAAAAATCGAGGCGATACTGGAAAAGCTGGGAATTGCCCAGGAAGACGTCACTCCCCTGACGGGGGACGCTTCCGCCCGGCGGTTTTTCCGGCTGCCGCTCTCGGGAGCAGAAGAACGGCCGAGCGCGATCTTGATCGTTTTCCCGGAGGAGACGGATGAGGAGGAGATCGTCCGTTACGCCCTGATGGACGAGAACCTGGCCGCGGTCCGCCTGCCGGTCCCGGCGCTGGACGAAGTCAATCCCCGGGAAGGGTATATCGTGGCCGAAGATTGCGGCGACGAACTGCTCCAGGACAGTATCCGTCGTCGTAATCCGCTCCCGCTCTACCGGCAGGCAATCGACATGATCGTCACCATGCAGCAAGAAGTCTCTCCCGCCGTGGCCCGGCTCAATCCCCCCTTCGACGAGGAAAAGTTCGCCGGGGAACTCAACTTCTTCCTGGACCATACCATCAGGGGATATCTCGGCGCAGCTATCTCCGCGGAAGAACAGGCCGCCTTCCGGGTGTTCTTTCTCTCGGTCTGCCGGGAAGCGCTGGCCCAGGAAAAGGTCTTCTGCCACCGGGACTACCACAGCCGCAACCTTCTGGTGCAGGGCGCTCGACTCCGGATCGTGGATTTTCAGGACGGCCGGCTCGGGCCCTATACGTACGATCTGGTCTCGCTCCTGGAGGACCCGTACGCGGAACTTCCCGCCGCCCCGCGGGATGAATTGAAATGCTATTACCTGTTACGCCGGTTTCCGCGCCGGGGAAAAAATTTTCCGGGTGATTTTCAGCGGGATTATGATATGATGGCGGTTCAACGTTTGCTGAAAGCGGCAGGTACCTACGGCTACATGGCCGTGGAGAAGGGGAAAGACGGATACGCGAAGCATATCCCGGCCGTTTTCGAAAGAGTCGGGGAAATCCTGACCGGATATCCCGAACTGCTCGGCCTGAAAGAACTTCTGGAGAAGTACGCGGTCTTTAAAGCCCGATGAAATATTGGCAGAACTAATGTTCTGCATTACGAACGGGGAGGCTGCTATCAGTTGGCAGAACTAAAGTTCTGCACTACGAGGGGGGAAGCTGGTATCAGTTAATCCGGCAGGTGAGACTCCGGTCTTCTTCGGGCGCCCCGATTTATCCGGGCGGCCACCTGATACTAAAGCGATATTATTGCGTTCCGGCTGTTAAGCTTCTAATCCAAAATTTTTACGGAGTAAAAATTTTGAAAGCGATGATACTGACGGCGGGGAAGGGGACGCGGTTGGCTCCCCTGACCGATGATTGTCCGAAACCGCTCTTTCCGGTCGGAGACCGGCCAATCGTCACCTATCTCTTTGAACTCCTCAAGCAGTACGGCGTCAAGGAGATCGTCCTCAACGTCCACCATCTCGGGGACCAGATCCGGGAGACGCTGGGTGACGGGAGCCGATTCTCAGTCCACCTCTCCTATTCCACTGAGGAAGAGCTTCTGGGAACGGGCGGGGGAGTCCGGAAGGCCGCCTCCTTCTGGGGGAACGAGGACGTCCTGGTGATCAACGGCGACAACCTCCTCGAGATCAACATCGGGAAACTGATTCTCTACCATCAGGCGTCCGACGCGGTGGCGACCATGGCCCTCAAGCCGCTGGGGACTCATTCCGATTACACCCCGATCTATCTTGACCAGGATTCGAACGTGGACGCGATCGGGGGCAAGAAACGGGCTACCCCGGGATATTCCTTCATCGGCGCCCAGGTTCTCTCCCCGGCATTTCTGGAATATCTCCCCGCCGCCGGCCCTTCCTGCCTGATCAAGGACGGGTATGAGAAGATCATCGGCTCCCGGAAGAAAGACCAACGGATAAGCGGATTTATCACCACCGGCTACTGGCGGGAGATCAGCACCTTCCCGGGGTACTGGGGAACCAACCTGGATTTTCTGCGCGGCCGGCTGCCGGCTTACTTTTACCGGTGGCGGGAAGAATTCACCCGCCGCGGTCTCCATGTCGGCAAGGGATGCCAGCTCGGTCCCCGGGTCAGCTTTAAACCTCCGGTCTACCTGGGCGACGGCTGCCGGATCGGGGAAGGGAGCGTTCTCGGCTCCGGTCTCCTGGCCGGCGCCGGCTCCACGATCGGCGAAAGGTGCCATCTCCAGGAGGTTGTCATCTGGCCGAACAGCAGCGTCAGAAAAGGGAGCAAGCTGCAGGACATCATCATCACGCCCTTCGGCAAAGTCAAGGTGAGCAGCAAGGAATAGCGGGAGATGGCGGAAAGAGAACGCTGGAACAGCCGGTCCGCCTTCGTGATGGCGGCGATCGGGAGCGCGGTTGGGCTGGGAAACGTCTGGCGGTTTCCGGTCACCTGTTATAAATACGGCGGCGGCGCCTTCTTTATCCCCTACTTTGTGGCCCTCCTGACCGCCGGCGTTCCCCTGATGATCCTGGAATACGGCATCGGACAGATGATGCAGGGTTCGG
This sequence comes from uncultured bacterium, assembly GCA_963822585.1. Taxonomy (GTDB): domain Bacteria; phylum Auribacterota; class Erginobacteria; order Erginobacterales; family Erginobacteraceae; genus CAWGIE01. Next base: position 207,839 of record CAWGIE010000007.1, on the reverse strand, counting down.
CGCCGAAGTCTCTCTCCCGGATCAACAAGCATACCGAGTGGGTGGGATGGTTTGCCCTTCTGGTCGGCCTGGTCATCTCCGTTTACTACGCCGTGATCATGGCTTATTCCGTGGAGTACCTGATCTACTCCGTGAAGGGCCTCTTCGCCGGCGGACGGATGCCCTGGTCGATCCCCCCATCGGGATTTTCAGGAACATACGAAGCGGCGTTCTTTTCCAAGGTCATCCGCCACCACAGCTCCAGCGTATCCGAAATGTGGCAGCTGGTCTGGCCGGTGGTGGGCGGCCTGGCGGTGACCTGGGCGGCCGTTTACCTCATTCTCTGCCGGGGCGTCCGGCGGGTCGGCAAGGTGGTGATGCTGACCGTTCCCCTTCCGGTGGCGGTACTGGCGATCCTGGCGGTTCGGGGCCTGACCCTTCCCGGCGCCTCCGATGGGATCATCTATTATCTGACCCCCAACTTCGCGGCGCTGAAAGATCCCGCCACCTGGCTGGCGGCCTACGGCCAGATTTTCTTCTCCCTCACGCTCGGTTTCGGGGTGATGATCGCCTACGCCAGCTACATGCCCCGGGACAGCGACATCACCAACAACGCCTTCATCACCTGTTTCGCCAACTGCGCGACCAGCTTCTTCGCGGGTTTCGTCGTTTTCAGCGTCCTCGGTTTCCTCGCCTATCAGAAAGGCGGGGTGGCGGTGAGCAACGTGATCGACGCCGGGCCGGGGCTGGTCTTTGTCACCTACCCCACCGCCGTCTCCCAGATGGGCCAGTTCGGCTGGCTCTGGCCCCCGCTGATCGGCATCCTTTTCTTCGTGATGCTTCTTTTCCTGGGGATCGACTCCCTCTTCTCCCTGATCGAGGGGATCACGACCGGTCTGCGGGACCGGTTCTCCTGGATGGGGCAAAAATCCCTGACCGGAGCGGTCTGTCTCTTCTCATTTATCGTGGGGACCGGTTTCTTCGCTTCCCGGGCCGGGATTCACTGGCTCGACATTTTCGACCACTGGGCAAACGATTACGGGCTGGTAATCGTGGGGCTTCTTCAATGTGTGATCGTCGGCTACTTCTTCAAGACGGATGTGCTGCGCGACTACATCAACCGGGTGTCGGAGATCAAGCTCTGGGGATGGTGGGAACTCTGCATCCGGATCATTACACCCCTGGTCCTGGGCTACCTGGTCTTCTCCAATTTTATTGCCGAGCTGACCAGGGACAACCTTTACGGGGCAAGCGGAACCGATTTCGACCGCTATCTCTGGGCCGCCCCGGTCAGTTTCGCCGTGCTCTTCATCATCGCCTTCAGCCTGGCCCGGCTCTGGAAGATCCTGGGGCTCATCGCCTTCGGCGCGGCGGTCTCCCTGGCCACCTGGCTGCTCCTCCCCGCGACCGCGCCGCTGGCCACTTCCCTGTTCTGCGGCCTGGCGGCGGCCGTCCTCTTCGGGGGCCTCTTCATCTGCATCACCATCGCCCGCCGGGGAAAAAGAACAGACGCCCCTCCCTCGGCCCCTTTATAACCACCAAGACACTAAGACACTAAGAAACACCAAGAAAACTAATGTTTCCCCCGCCTCGCCCCCTTTAAATAAACAGACGATTGAATGTGATTGAATAGGGAAAATTTCCCCCGCCCCGGTCCCATCTGTTCGAAGTTCGACGTTGGATGTTCCACGTTCGATGTTTCTGTTTTTGTCCCCGCCTCGCCCCCTTTGAGAAAACCGCGAATCTCGCTAATCCGCACGAATCTGTGCATTCCGGTCGGCGCGCCCGGATTACCGATTACTGATCACTGATTACCGTCACCTGTTTTGAGAACATCAATGATTACCGGTACTTACTTTCCGCGCAGAATGGGAACGGGGCGCGACCGCAGCGGGGCGCGGGGGATCTCCCGCCATTGCTGGGTGACGGTTAACCCATCGGGGAGGGAGGGCGTGAAGCCGATCGCGCGGAGGTTGACCAGAACGGTGCGGTCGTTGGCGAAATCGAGGTCCAGGATGACATTGCCCAGGACGGCGCCACCGCCGCCAACCAAGTCGATCCGGACATTGTGTTTTCCCGTGGGAGGATAAAGGCGGAGGGCCTGAATGTTCTTCGGGAGAAGGAGCCAGCTGCGCAGGTCGGCCTGCTCGGAGAAAAGGTTGTAGAGACTGAGGGCGAATTCGCCCCAGCCTCCGGCCTCTTTGCTGGCGGCCTCGAGGGCCACCCCCTTGACCGCCGCCCGGATGATCTGACGGATGATCAGCACCGGGATCTGATCGATCAGGGTTCTGATCTCCTTGGCCTCGATGTTGCTGAGAATCTCCGTCCGCCCGGCTTCCGCTCCGTCGATGTAGACAACCGCCTGCTCCAGCCTGGTGGGGATGGCGCGGAAAACCGGGAAGGCGACCGCCAGCCAGCCCCGGCTGGTCGGGATCGGTATGAATACCTCCTCCTTGACCGGGGCCAGTCCGCACTGGAAGAAAAGAAGGAGATCGCCGCTGGCGGTCAGGTCAAGGGCCGCCCCGGGCGCCCGGATGTCGTTCGCGCCCAGGGAGACGGCGTCGATCCGCGCGTAGTCGAAGGAAGAAACCTGCTCCAGGACTCTCTGGCAGTCGATCAGGGCTTCGGAGTAGCTGCCCTGGATGTCATAGTGGAGACTGGAGAGGTAAGAGCCGAAGGCGGAAAGATAGAGGTTGTTCACCGTCTCGGCCTTGTTCCGGTCCGGGCCGTATGCCTTCAAAAGCTGGCCGCTGATGTCGGAAAGCTGGTCCTCCGCGACCTCCTGATCACGGGCGGCCTGGGCGGCTTCTTCAATCTCGTCCTCCCGCTTCTTGAGCTCGATCTTCCTCCGTTCGTCCAGCCGGCGGATTTCTACCCCGGCTCCCTCCAGATCTCCCAGCATCAGGTAATTCAGGGCCTTGTAAATGTGGACCAGCATCTTTTCGAACCCGTTTCCCTTGTAAGGAAGCGCGGTATCGTTAACAAGTACGGCGGCGGTCTCCGACCCGGCGTCCCGGATGCTGACGGACGGGCGGCTTTCATAGTCCGTGATTACCTCATAGGCGGTTTCGAAATCCTGGTTGCTGCCTTCGAAGTCTCCCATGTTCTGTTTAATGGTTGCCCGTTCCAGAAGGCAGAGAAGCCGTTCACGGCCGTCCGCGCAATCATCGGGATCGATGGCGGCCAGTGATCCTTCGTAATCCCCGCGAACGAAATCCTGCTTCATCACCGCCATTCTCTGGGGGTAGCTGGCGCAGCCGGCCAGGGTAGTGATGAGTGCGCCGGCGGCGAGAACAAGTATTGTTTTTCGGATGTTTCTTCCCATCGTCAGTGACCGGGGATCAGTAAACAGTGATCAGTCCCGAAAAGCACCCCGATTGTGTCGGGGTGCCTCGGGATCTTCGTTTCACTCCGATAATCGGTTATCGGTCCCGAAAAGTTCTAACTTCGTCAGAACCTCGAGATCTCCGCTGCGCTCCGATAATCGGTTATCGGTCCCGAAAAGCGCTCCGAAACCACCAGGTTGCCTTGGGATATTCGCTCCACTCCGTTAATCGCTAATCGAACTGGTGTATTCAGGCAACTGTGGGCACCGATACACGTGGTAATAAAACGGTGATACCGGAGCGCGGGGCGCTCCGGTATCACCTCACTTAATTTATTCCCGGAGGGAATAAATTAAAACCAGTAGTCAAGATGGATCGCCCCGCCGACGCTTTCCGAGTAGTTCAGTTCGAGAGTCCCGATCAGGTTATCCACCAGCTGGATCTCGACCCCGGCGTTGACGGCCGCCTTGGTCGCGGTCAGGTCGTTGTCGTCATAGAGGTTATCGCTGGGATCGAGCCTGGTATACTGGATGCCTCCCTTCGCGAAGGCCCGGAAGCTCTGATTGATGTAGCCCCGGATGACCAGCTGGCCCAGGTACCGGAAATGCTTGATATCGGTCGAATCGTCGGTGTCTTTAATCTTAACGTTGGAGTAGTCGGAGAAGTGGGCGCTGCCGAAGAGCCCGAGGTCGATCGGGCCGTAGCCGGGATCCCCGCGCATGAGCCAGAACGTCGCCCCCAGGCCGAAACAGCCGGCGGTTTTGTCCTGTACCGGATCGTAAGAGAGTCTCTCCCCGCCGCCGTCGATGAAGGCTTCGATCCACCGTTCATCCCGGAACTTGATTCGTGCCCCATAGTACGTGAAGGAGATATCGTCGCCGCTGACCTCGTTCTCGACGCGGTATTCGAAGAAACCGCCCAGGGAGAACCCCGGTATGTCCTGGCTCATTCCCGCCGTCGCCGTGAACAGCCCCGCCATGGCGGCCGCGCCCAAAAAACAAATCAATTTTGTTTTCATAGCTTGGATTGCACCTGCGGTTGTCGGAATTAAAAAATGTCGTAGCGGCAGCCTTCAGGCTGCCAGATTGTGGCGACCTAAAGGTCGCCGCTACGAGGTTGCGCCAAAGGCGTTATGTTCTGTTCAGTATCCGAATCGCGGATTAACCTTCAGTTTGCTGATCTCTTTCTCGTCAGACCATTCCAGGATTCCGGTCTTCAGATTTTTCAGGTTCATGGTGAACTTATAATAGACGGCCGTCTTTTTGTTCCAGAACTCCTCCTTCTTCTGGCTGATCTCGGAGAGGTTGGCGGTGAGGATGTACTCGGCCGCTTCCTGGGTCCCGAACTGGGCGGCGGCGCTCTGCTTGGTCAGTCCCTCTTCCTGCTGTCTTCGGATCTCCTCGATGGTCTGCCCGTCGGTGCTCTTGTCCAGGAAGCGGAACTTTCCCGAACGGATCAGCTTGGTCCGGATCGAATCGGTGATCGATTCGGTATCGATATGCTGGGTGGTCTTGTTCTTGACTTTCTCCACTACCAGCACCGGCCGCCGTTCGTTGGTGACCTGGACGATCGGGGGGAAGGTGAGGAGAGAGCCCGTCATCTGGTCGGCGACCTGCTGGAGATCGGTCGCCCCGAAGTCGGTGTCGTAGACCGGGACGTCGCCCGCGTCGCCGTACTGATAGGTGGTGCTGCACCCGACCGCCAGCGCGAGAAGAGCGCCGAGTCCGATGATCGCGAAAACGTTATTTTTCACTATCTGCATATACAGCCTCCTTTGTTGGGTATCCGAGTGAGAAAAAAATACCATGCGATTAATCGGTTCTCAGCATCAGCTTGAATTGCCGGGCGGATGGGTTAGGGGCGACGCCCTGGATCGTCTTGGTCTGGGAGCCGTACATTATCAGCGGAAGCCAGGCGTTTGACCCCGCATCAATCTCGAACCCGTTTGCGTCGTACCAGGAAAACTTGTACTTGTAATTCTGGGTGTCGTCATACAGAGAAGCCAGCGAGACCTGCACCGTCAGCAGATCGCCCACGAACTTTGAGTTCTGCTCGGTAATGCGCAGCCCGCGGGCCAGCTTCGGATTGTTGACGAAAAAATTTTCGCTGACCTGGTAGTTTCCCTCCGCGTCCTGGGTCACGGCATAGGTGCTTTCATTGACCGAGGTGGAGGAGCAGCCGGTGAGCGCGATTATCGCTGGAAACAGGATGAGCGCGATGCCTCCAGTCAGCATGGTTTTTGTCTTTTTCATCATAGTACCTCCTTATTGGCAACTGATTTCAGTTTTCCAATCAGATCGATCCGACCGATCCGACCGATCCGACCGATCCGTTGAATATCGGGTTATCACCAGGCCATGGGTTTCTCGCTCGATCCGGGGGTTTCGGGACTGACCTGCCGGGGCGCGGTCTCGGTGCCCACGTCCTCCTTGCCACCGGACCAGGTGGCCGGTTCGATCACCTGGGGTTTGGACGCGCCTCTGACGGCCTTCACGATACAGCCCGGAACGACCCCCAGGTCCTCTCCGACGAGCTCGGCAAAGCTCTTTTGATTATCGCCCCGCTGGATCATGGCTTTTCCGACCGGGACCTCGTTTCGGAAGGTCTCCCCGCTATCCGGGTCGACTACGTTCTGGTAGGCATAGATCTCCACGGGAACGCCGGGAACAAACCCCGCTTCCGCCCCGCGATTGATCATGACCTGCGTTCCGGTCACGGTCAGGATCTTGGCGGGCCGCAGGAGCGCGATCACCTCCTGGCTCAGGCGGTTGGCCATCTTTTTGGAAAGGGTCACGATCACCTGGTCGGACGCCTGGGCCTGGCCGATCGCAGCCATCTCCGTCGTCTCGATCTCGTTCAGCTCGACGCTGGGGACATCGGGGAGCAGCTCGCCGGTGGTGGTGTCGACGATCTGGACCAGGGCGGAGAGATAGTACCTCCGGGTCACGGACTCGCGCCCGACCGCGTATTGATCGGTATCGGTCCGGACCTGGAACCCGTCGATCTCGGGTAGGAAGGCGTACCGGGCGCCGGACATCTGCAGGGCACGGGCGGCGTTCTTGTCATTGGGGTTCACCGAAACGGCGGCAAAGGACTGCTCCAGCTGAAGATCGGCGATCCTTTTGCGGTCAACCAGCTGGAAGACACGGGTGGCGCTGACGGCGTTGATAAACTGGGTCTCCAGGGACTGGGCCGCTCTTTGCAGCTCGAGGGCCGTCCCCTCCCGCGCCGCCAGCTGCTCGACCGAGGGCTGTATCTTCATCGACCCGATAAAGAGGGTGTCCTTGGCGCCCTCCGACAGCTGGCCGAAAACAGCTCCGGCAGTGAAGAGCAGGGTGATGACGCCTGCACAGATCATCCGATTTTTATTCATTACTTGGCCTCCTCTTCTTCGACGATGACCCGGGGTGTGTTGTCACCCACGGAGAGACGCTCCACGTTTGACGTATCGATCTTTTCGTAGCTTTCTTCCAGCCGCTTCTTTTCACCCTCAGCGATCAAACGCTTCGCATAAGCGTCGGCGGCGCTCTTTTCTTTCGCGATGGCCATGGCCGTCTTGAACCCTTCCAGGTCCTTAAACCGGGCGATCCCGGCATCGGAAAGTTCGAGGGCGACGGTGAGGGTCTGATCGGCCTGGATATTGACCGGCTTTTCCCAGGGATCGAACCATTCCCGGGTGACCCTCATGGAATGAATGCCGGGCAGGGCGTATAATTCAGCCGGTTCCGTTCCGGAGGCGCCGATCGCGGCCCCGTCAAGCTCGATCGTGGCGCCCTCGACCCCGTTGATGCTCACCTTGAAAGGGACGGCGCCGGGCTGGGCCGCTTTTGCCATCTCGATCTGCTTCATCCGTCTGCCGATGTTGTCGGCGATCTCGCCGGAGGCGGCGTCGAGCAGGTTGTCGATAATGTCCGAAGAGACGACCTTTAAATTGTCCGTCTCCGGAATACGTTCGGAGGCCTTGATAACATCTCCGTAAACGGAGCCGCCCCGGGCCGCTTCCAGGACCCGGAGCCCCACCCGGGCAGTGTAGTCGGTGACCTTATTATTGACCCCGTAAGTGGTGCCCTGCCCGGTGAACGTCTTTTCGGTATGCCCGATCGAGGTAATGGTGGCGACGATAATGTAATCCGCCCCGACCATCTGGGCCAGGCGCAGGGCAGAGGCATCCTTGAGCGCGTCGTCGAGGGTGAAGTCGACTTCCCCGCCGGTCAGGGCTTCGATCGTCTTCTTCATTTCGGCGTTACGGTCCCGCGCTTCCCGGAACCGTTCCGCCACGTACTGTTTGTCGAGGACGGAGAATCCTTTCTCCGTCAGGCGGGCGGTGATCAGGTCGTTGAGGACGTCGATCTTGTCCTCATAAGCCGCCCCCGCCCGGTTCTGCACGAAGATCGCCGCCCGGAGCATCGGCTGTTCATCCGCCGTTTCTTCGTTTACTCCCTGTCCGAAGAGCGGCAGAACGGCACTGCAGATAAAGCAGGCCAGCGGAAATACGATTCTCCCTGCTTTCATAGAGATTTCCTCCCTTTATTATTGTTGAACGCGGTTTTTCATCGCCGCGCGTATCAAAATAGTGCCACGAAGAAGGCGCACAGTCAAAAATATTCTTTTGTCCCCCACTTTGACGAAGAAGGCCGGCTAATATTCAGGGCATAATTATCACGATGTAAAAATTACGCGGGGATATTCATCCAGCTGTCGGACCTGAACTTCAGGACCATGACCAGCGCGTAGATCACCATCCCCGCCCCGATGCTGGCCCAGGCCCCGACCAACCCCCAGTGGAGAATAACGGCCAGAAGATAGGCCAGCGGAAGCAGGATGAGCCAGTTGATGACCAGGTCCGCCCGCATTACCCAGGGGGTCGCCCCCGCGCCTTCCAGGCAGGAGGCGAGAACGATCCCGACGGCGTCGAAGAGCTGGACCGCGCCCAGGATAATCAGGGGGGTAATCCCCACGCCGATAACGGCCTTATCCGGCGTAAAAAAGGCCAGTATCGGCCGGGCGAAGATAATGAATCCGGCCCCGGCCAGTCCCATGAAGAGGACACCGAACCGTACCGAGGCCCAGCCGAAATACCGGGCCGCCCGGAACTTGTGGGCCCCCAGCGACTGCCCGATCAGGGTGGCGCCGGCGATTCCGATCCCCATCCCGGGCATGAAAGAAAAGGAAAGGATCGCTAAGAGTATATTGCTGGCCGCCAGTTCTTTCACGCCGATCATACCGATGATTTTCAAGAACATTAAAAAGGAGGTGAAGGTGAAAAACATTCGACCACCTTTGGGAAGGGAGAAGCTGATGATCTTTTTCAAGACCTCGCAATGAACGTGATTCCGCCGGAAAAAAGGATGGTGACGGAGAACATCGTCCCGCAGCGCGCAGACCAGTATATAGACCGAGCCCGCCACCACCGAGAGCGTGGAGGCGAGGGCGGCGCCGGCGACTTCCATCCGGGGAAAGCCCCATTTTCCGAAGATGAGCAGGTAATTAAGAAAGACATTGAGAAGAACCACCAGGATCATATACTTCATCCGTATCCGGGTCTTCCCGACTCCGTCGAAATATCCCCGAAATGAAGTGAAGACGAGGAAGAAGAAAAGGCAGAGAAAACGGATATTTATATAATCGGTGGTCATGGTCAGGACCGCCGGGTCCCGGACCAGGAAGCTGATAAATGGAAGCGCCTTCAACACCCCCAGTGAGGTCAGAAGCAGACCGAAGGGGAACGTCAGAACCAGGGAGTTGAGGAGGACCGCGCTGGCCGCCTCCGGGTCTTTTTCCCCCCAGCGCCGGGAGACCAGGATCTGGGTGCCGGTTCCCAAAGCCTCAAAGGTGAGGGCGATCACCAGAAAGGCCATTGATCCCAGTCCGACCGCCGCCAGGGCGGAGGCCCCCAGGTGGCCGACCATGGCGGCGTCGACCACGTTTAAAAGGACCTGGGACATCATGCCGAGCATGACCGGAACCGCCAGGGTGGAGACGCGTTTGGGGATGAAATTGTGACAAATGTTTTTGTCCTGTCTGCTCATGGCGGGATGCGGCAGGCGCCTGCCGGGATAATGTAGCACGAAAAAACCGGTGGAGCCGTTTTTTATTTCATTTTTCCCCGGCGGTACTATATAAGTATTGTTGTGAAGGCCAGCTTCTATCCAGACGAAAGGTAAGATGTTATACTGATAGTATGGATATGATCCCGTTTTTTAACGGCATGTTGCACACCATCACCGGGGCCGCCCCTGCCTCTACCGGCGCCTTTATCCTGACCGCCTTCAGTGACATAACCATCATTCTGGCGGCGGCCCTGGTCGCGGAACAGCTTTCGATCTGGCTGAAGATCCCCGATGTCATTCTATTCCTGCTGGCCGGAGTCTTCCTGAGCCCGACGGTCCCCCTCTGGGTCCCGATCAGGCAGTCCTCCATCGCCAATCAAATGGTCGTCACCTTCGGGGCTTCCTATATTCTCTTCCAGGGCGGCCTGGGCCTGAGTCTGAAGTCCATCGCGCGCTACGCCTGGATCATAACTCTTCTCGCGATCGCCGGCGTGCTTCTTTCCACCTTCCTGGTCGGCGCTTTCGCCCGGCTCATATTCCCGGTCCTCCCCTGGGCGGCCGCCCTCCTGCTGGGGGTTATCCTCGCCCCGACCGACCCGGCCACCCTGATCCCGATCCTCCATCAGGTCCGTCTCAAGGAACGGCTGGAAGTGGTGATCGAAAGCGAATCGGCCTTCAACGATACCACCGGCGCCATTATCTTCATCACCATCGTGACCTTTCTGCAGCAGGGTACCATCAGCCTTTTCTCGGCGGTCGGGGGCTTTTGCACCCAACTGGCCATCGGCTGCGGGGTCGGAGCCGGGATCGGCATCCTGGCCGGACTCATGGTCTCCCAACGCCACGTCGGCTTCCTGCGGAATTCCGCCGACATCCTGACCATCCCGATCGCGATCGGCGCGTATACCCTCTCCGAACGGTGGGGAGGGAGTGGTTTCCTGGCCGCCTTTCTGGCCGGCGTCTTTCTGCGGAACTGCCGGGAACTGCTCCCGATGGGGATCGACGGGGAGGAAGGACCGGAAATCGAGATATTCAGCGTGGACCTGGCCCTGATCTGCCGGATGATGATCTTTGTTATCCTCGGCAGCCAGATCGATTTTTCGGCGGTCAAGTCCTACCTGTTGCCCGGGCTGCTGCTTCTGGCCGGTTTTATCTTTATCAGCCGCCCGGCGGTTATTTTTTTCTTCTGCGGCCTCGACCGGAAAAACCGATGGACAGCCAAGGAGCGGCTCTTCCTGAGTTGGGTAAGGGAGACCGGGGTCATGCCGGCTGCCTTGGCCGGCTCTCTCGCCTCAATCTCCCTCGGATTCCCGGGCAACTGGGGCGCAATCTACAATCAATTCGTTCAGGCCATTGTTTTCATGGCCATCCTCGTCACTTTGCTCGTCCAGGCCTTATCGACGCCCTGGCTGGCCCGAAAGCTGAAGCTTACCAGAGAAGATTAATATTATTTTTTCTCCGAAAAAATAATAGATAACCATTCGGAATCCCGAGAACAAAATTTTTGCATAAATGAATCGGGACAATAAATTCGGAAAACAGCGGTCGTTGAACGGTTGCGCCGCTCGTAACGATGAACGGAGATGGCTTGCGGCCGCTTGGTCCCGCAACCGTTCCCCGCAACCGATCCGAGCCGCATAACCGCAACCTTTATTCCCCAAGTTGTGAACGAAATGAGCTAACTTATAAGAGGCGTTGATGATGAAAGAATTGCTCAACCTCGACAAACTGCCGGAGGCGGTCGCCCGGAAAGTGCGGCCCTACTTGGAGAAGATGATCGAAATCCAGAAAGAAAACCTCCTGTCGGCGGCCGTCTACGGGAGCGCATCCGGTGAAGAATATTCGGAGAAGAGCTCCGATATCAATCTGTTGCTGATCTGCGAATCGGTTGATCTTCCCGTCCTGAAAAAAAGCCTTCGGCTGATCCGGGAAGGGATCCGGGACCGGATACCCGCTCCGCTTTTTCTCACCCGTTTTTACATTGAGACTTCGTCCGACGTTTTTCCGGTGGAGTTTCTGGAGATGAAAGAGAATCATCGACTTCTCTACGGGGAAGATTTTCTCTCCGGGATTGAGGTCAACATCAAGAACCTCCGCCATCAGTGTGAGGAGCAGGTCAAGGGCAAGCTGGTCCGGATCCGGCAGGCCTATCTGGAAATCGGCCTGGAGAAAGGCGGCGTCGAGTCGCTCCTCAAGAGATCACTCTCCAGCCTGATGCCGATCTTCCGGAACGTGCTCCGCTTGCGGGGCGAAGAGCCGCCCCGAAGGAAAGAGGAGATCCTTAAAAAAGTGGCGGCGTCGTTCGATCTGGAAGAGGGAGTTTTTCTGGCCATCCGGCAAGACAGGCGGGATGACGAAAAGATCGAGGGAGAAGACGTCGAGGTATATTTGGAGAAGTATCTCATCCAGCTTGTGAAACTGGCGAGAGCGATCGACGCGATATGAAAACCCGATGTTACATGACGATTCTGGTCGCACTTCTTTCGGCTGGATTATTCGGCTTTCCGGCGGCGGGAGCGGAACCGAAGTACCCGGCCCTGTATAACTCGGTTCATGATTTCGCCGGTGTTCTTACCCCCGAGACGGAGGCATCACTGACCAAGCTGATCGATGAACTCAGGAAGAAGACCTCCGACGCGCTCGCGGTCGTTACCATTGATACCACCGCTCCGGTTTCGCTGGAAGAGTACGCGGTCAAGCTGTTTCAGAACGTCGGTAGAAGTCCCGACGGGCGGTACGGCCTGGGAGACAAGGGAAAGGACAACGGTGTCCTGATCCTGGTGGCTATTAAGGACCAGCAAGCCCGGATTGAAGTCGGGTATGGTCTGGAAGGGACGATCACTGATGCTCAGGCGTCCGGAATTATTCGGAATATTATGCGACCCCTTTTCCGGAGGGGTGATTTTGACGGCGGCATCGAGCAGGCGACCCGCGCCGTCATCGGCTTGATTGCCAAAGCTTCCGGCCAGGAGATTGAGGGAGCGGCCGCCCCCGAGAAGATTTCCACCTCCTCTCAGGGTTCCCAAACTTCGCTGGGATGGATTTTTCCCCTGGTGGTGCTGGCGTTGATTCTGTTTTCGCTTTTGCGCGCGGGGGGCCGGCGTTCCGGTAAGGGATCCCGGAGCGGCGGCTTCTGGACCGGCGGCGGCACGGGCGGTTTCAGCGGCGGCTTCGGCGGCGGCGGCGGCGGCTTCGGCGGCGGCATGAGCGGCGGCGGCGGCGCCAGCGGGGGATGGTAAGAAAGAGAGTGATTGAACCACGAAGAACACGAAGGACACGAAGGTTACAACGAATATATAAGAAATAGTGGAGTGTTGGAGTACTGTAGTGATGGAGTAATGGGAACTTGGTCTGCTTCTCCCGGCTATGTGGAAAAATCACCATTTTATCGTCCAATATAAAACTCTATTATTTTTTTCTTACTTCGTGATCTTCGTGTCCTTCGTGGTTACAATAATAGTTATTGAGTAGTACAGGTACTAATCTGGAGGTTGAGATGAAAGGATTGATTATTGCGGTTGTGATCATTGTCTTGATCGTGCTGATCGGGATCGCGATCGTGGTCGGCGGACTGAATAAGGTGGTAACGCTGGACGAGCAGGTGGCCGCGGCCTGGGCCCAGGTCGAGAATCAATACCAGCGGCGGTTTGACCTGATCCCGAACCTGGTCGAGACGGTGAAGGGAGTGGCGGGGTTCGAGAAGGAGACCTACACCGCCGTGACCGAGGCCCGGGCCAAGGTGAGCCAGATCAAGGTGACCCCGGAAATGCTGAACGATCCCCAGGCGTTCGGACAGTTCCAGGCCGCCCAGGACAGCCTGGGTTCCGCGCTCTCCCGTCTTCTGGTCACGGTGGAAAACTATCCCCAGCTGAAAGCCAACGAGAATTTTCAGACACTCCAGGCCCAGCTGGAAGGGACCGAGAACCGGATCGCGGTCGAGCGGATGCGCTATAACGAATCCGCCCGCGTCTTCAACACCTACATCAGGAAAATACCGGGAATGCTCTGGGCCGGCATGCGGGGGCTGAGCACGCCCAAGGAATATTTTGAAGCGGCCACCGGCGCCGAGACAGCGCCCCGGGTGGCGTTTTGATTGAATTATCTTGACGGGCGGCATTAATAATTATAATTTTTTAGGCTAAGATATCCCAGCTGAAAAGCTGGCAACCGGGAAAGGAGGGCATGAGATGAAGAAATGGACAGCGTGTCTGATGGGGGCCGCCCTGGTGCTTTTCCTCTGCACCGTGGCCAAGGCCCAGCCGCAGGCCGGGTTCGAGTTCCACGGCCTGTACGGTTTTAATTACAGCGATGACTTTGCTGAACTCGAAAATGGCTGGGGCGGGGGCGCGTCATTGGTCTTCTGCCTGGGAGAATTCGTCAAGCTGGACCTGGGCGGCGATTATATACGCCCCAAGGGAAAGGACACGGATGATGATTATGTACAGATGATCCCGGTGACCGGCACACTCCGGGTAGGGCCTAAAATTGGAGACATCGCATATATTTATGCCGGTGGCGGGGCAGGCTATAGTTTTAACAGCCTGGATACCAAAAGCAATATTGATGATTTATTCGAACTTGAAGATAGCTTTACCTACCATGCCTGTGGCGGTTTCGAGTTGATGTTTACACCGGAGCAGACGATCGGCTTCCGGGGTGAGTTCCGTTATGTCTGGCTGAAGCCGGAATTGAAAACTAAGGCAACCGGCGACAAAGAAGACTGGAAGATGGACCACATGCAAGTCCGTGGCGGCTTCGTCGTCTACTTCTAAAGCCGGCCCCGGTTTTTCAAAAAGCCCCCCGATCCATGATCGGGGGGCTTTTTTACTTTTGATGCCGGTTTGGCTTTTAAACTTTCTCCCTGCCGGGTTATTGTCTTGAACAGATCTCGTTTTTTGACGTACTATCTGTACCATATCGATAAGGTAATCAGTAATCCGAATTACCCATTCAGGAATAATCCAGATCGGAGGAGGTTACACATGCGTCTGGCACTCTCGATAAGTCTGGTTTTAACTTTGTTTTTTATCGGCAGTTTTTACTCGTTCGCGCAGCCATACGGTTTCGAGGCCCACGGCATCTACGCCTATGATTTTAACGGGGAGGCGGGAGCGTTCGGCCAGGACAAGCTGGACGATGTCTTCGGCGGCGGCGCCACCTTTTTCTTCTCTTTCATCCCGGCCGTCCGGGTCGAGTTCGGGGCCGACTGGATCAAGACCAAGGACGAGGATCTCGACGACTCCCCCCTTCAGATCAGCCCCCTGACGGCGGCGCTTCGTCTGGGTCTTCCCCTGGGACGTTTCTATATTTTCGGGGGAGGAGGGCTGGGCTACGCGATCTGCCGTCTCCAGCCAACCGACGAAATTGAGAGCTATTACGCGGCCCGCGGGGTATACGACCTCAGCGTCTCCAACGACCTGATTTATTTCGCGATGGCGGGGGCCGAGTTCGTTATCAGCGAGCACATCGGCGTCCGGGCCGAGTACCGGTACAGCTGGCTGCGGACGGAACTGCGATACGACGACTATCTGGGGAGCGGCGAGAGGCAGGACCTGAACCTCGACCACCAGCAGATTCGCACCGGCCTGGTGGTGTACTTCTAAAAAGCTGGGAGTGATGGAATACGGGAGTGTTGGAATAGTGGGACCAACCGGTTACGGCTTACCGGGCTACTCCATCACTCCAGTACTCCAATACTCCGTCACTCCCCGCCTATCTCCCTTATATGGATCCGCGTGTTTATCACGGTTTGATTATACTGAAAAGCAAAACCAGCAGGCGATGTCAATCGCGGTCCCCTTTTCCCGTTCTTCGACCAGGAACTTCCGTATCCTTTTCCGCTCCACCAGGATAACCTCGATCTCTTCCTCCGGTTCCAGCTCCTGGCGGGGGGCGGCATTTTCCGGCGCGGCTTCGTCGATTTCCATCCGGAAAACAATGACATCGCAGTCGAGAATGGCGGGGTTGATCTTCAGCCCCGGACTTTCATCGACGATCATTCCGGTGAAACCGGTCTCTTCCCTCAGTTCGTTCAGAGCCTGCTCGCGGGGATCGATCCCGGGCCGGACCACGCCGGCGGGGAGGGCGATCACGGGTCGATTGATCCCGGCCCGGAACTGCCGCAGGAGAACAACCCGCCCGGAGGGGACCAGGCGGGCCAGGAGAATGATGACGGTCTCGGACCTGCTCCTCTCCACCACTTCCCAGTGAACGGGTTCCCCGGCCGCCGACCGGTAGGAGGCCCGCTTGATCGAGAGCCATTCGCCCCGGAATAAAATTGTCTCTTCACGTTCCCGCATAGTATTTTTACTCCGTAATTTTTCCTCCGAAAAAATATAATGGATAATGTACTATAATTCACGGGTTAAATAAACGTCATATCATTTCCATCAGAGATGAAGGTTAAGCTTACCCTTATCGGGGCTATCATTGCCGGGCTGCTTCTTCTGAAATTGATCACGCCCCGGACCTATACCGGCTATGACGCGGAATTTTACGGCGCGATGTCCCGGGAGTTGATCTCCGATAACGCGAAGACCACTACCGCCCCGTACAGTTACCGGGTCCTCGCCCCCTGGCTGCTGCATTTCCTCCCGATGAAGACGGAGACCGCCTTTGCTTTTTATAACGCTGTTCTTTGCGCCCTCTCCGCGTATCTCCTCTTTTTCCTCCTGATCGATAGCGGCGGCTCCAATCTGGAAGCCAGCCTGGGGGTATTCTTCTTTCTCAGTTCATGGGTCAACGCCCGTTTCAGCATCTTCTATCCCATCCACATCGACGGGACGTACTACCTGGTTCTGGTCCTGGCATTTTCGGCTCTTTTCCGGAAGAACGATCTTCTCTTTCTGGCTGCTCTCACCGCGGGGGTTCTCACCAGGGAATACGCCCTTTCCCTGATCCCGGTCTATTATCTTTTCCGGAAGAAGAAAGGCTCTTTCCTGGACCGGGAAATACTCTGGAAGACGGTTAAAATTGCCGCTCTTCCAGTGGTTTTCTTCATTCTTCTGCGCCTCCTGATCCCGAAGTCAAACTCCGATTTCAGCTACTGGAGCCACGCGGGGTATTTTGCCCGGATATTCTTTATCCACTGGCGTCGCGTCGCTCATTCATATCTCAACGTGTACGGAGTGGCGATCTTCATCATTTTGATGAGTCTTCCCTTCTCCATCGGGTATCTGAAAAAAAACAGCTATCTGGCGGCCTACCTTCTTTTCTCCATCTTCTTCCTGATGACCGGCGGGGCCGATCTTTGCCGGATCAATTTCATCAGCTTTCCGGCTGTCCTGATCACGGCGGCGGCGGCAATGAAGAGACACCGGTCGATTTACAAAAAGGGCCTCATGATCGGGTTCCTGGTGGGCGCCCAGCTTTACCTGATGCGGGTATTCCGGCCCCTGATCACGGAAAATTACCGTGAGATCTGGTGGAGTAACGTCAGCTTCTGTCCGGAACCGGTCTTCCGGCAGTCGCTGGTGCGATACGGCATAATCGCGGCGATATTCGTCATTATCTATACGGGTTTTTACCTGCGGAGGAGGGGCGCCACCTAACCGGTGCTTACACAAAATGACTGAGAACCCATAAAATTCAACTGTTGCGATATCTTTTATTTTAAATCCATGATCGATGACGTAGAATAAAACCATGATGAAATATTTGTATCTCGGTCCGGCACTGCTTCTTTGCCTGACAGCTGGTATGGGCTGCTCCGCCGGCCGGTCCGCCGGTCTGCAGAAGCTGGATGAACTGCGGGCGGGCATGACGATGGAATCCGTCATCAGGGAGCTGGGGCAACCCACCACGCTTCTCCAGCTGGAGAGCGCTGAAGAGGGAGAACGCTTTTTCGATCTGACGTATGTCAATACTATCGTCGACTCCGGCGTGGTCGAACTTTATTTCCAGCCCGGTCTCTCGGAGATCCGTCTGAACACGGAATTGTATCGGGATTTTCATCCCCGGTAATCCGCCGCCCGGCCATCTTCAGCGGGCAGGCAATGGATTAGTTTTGAACACTGTCAATAAGGTGAGCGGTAATGATGCGGGAAACTGTTGCGGCAATTAAAAAGGCTCGTTCCATAGTCATCACGTCTCATATCCAGCCCGACGGCGATGCCCTGGGATCGACCCTGGCCATGCTCCGGGGGCTGAAGGCGATCGGAAAAGAATCTCGGGCGATCAGCCCCTCTCACGTTCCCATCGGCTTTACCTTCATGCTTGAAAATGAAGAGGAGGTGGTAAGGTACCGGGCGGAGCGTGACGACGCCGTACTGGAAAGGGCCGACCTCTTCATCATGCTTGACTGCTCCTCCTCCGATCGGGCCGGTGAGGTGGGAGAAAAGATGACGACTCTGGAGACGCCGATGGTGGTGATCGATCACCATACCACCAACGAATTATTCGGGACCTATAATTACGTCATCCATGACGCATCTTCCACGGGAGCGATGGTCATGAATGTTCTCGAGGAATTGGGAGTCCCCTTCTCGCTGCCCGTCGCTACCCCCCTTTATATCGCTATTGTCACTGATACCGGAGACTTCAATTACCCGTCCACCACCCCCCGGACCCATGAGAAAGCCGCCATCCTGCTGGAGGCGGGGGTAAACCCGTACGAGATCCACCGGAAGCTGGCGCTTGATCGATCGGTTGATTTTATCCGGCTGGCCGGCCTGGCCATCTTCAACGTCCAGCTTACCCACGGAAACGAGATAGCCTATTCCGTGGTGGGATACGACCTCTACCAGAAGTTCACCCCCCGGGTCGATGAATTGGCGATGCTCACTCCCTATCTGCTCTCCGTCCGGGGGGTTGAGGTGGGCGTACTCTTCCTGGAATATGAGCCGGAGAATATCCTGGTCGATATGCGGTCACAGGGGCTGATCAACGTCGCCACCCTGGCCAAGAACCTGGGCGGAGGCGGTCACTCCGGCGCCGCCGGGGTCCGGATCCGGGGCGAGATGGCCGATATCGTTCAGCAGGTTATCCATGAGGCCGGCCTGCGCCTCGACCATGCTCATGCCAAGGGCGCGGACGAGGCTCGCCGGAGCCATATCTGGCGACGCGCCTGATTCCTTATTGGACGAAAAACGCTTTACCTGTTTTGTCCAATAAGGATTAATAAGTAAGCAGAGAAAGCCACCGTTCACCCTTTTTCCCCAGGGTCCAGTTCCCTTTCTGGAAAGAGATCAGGTGGCAGCCGTTCCGGCCCAGGGCCTCCCGGTTCACTTTGCGGACGATCTGCTTTTTCTCTCCCAGGGCCTCCTTCTCCGCCCGGTTGGCGGCGCGCCCGTTGAGAGGAATCCCGTTTTCGGAGCAGGCGATCGTGATGGTTCCCGCGCTGAAATCGGGGCCGTTCCAGAGCATCGGGTATCTGCGGAAATAGTCGGGCAGCCGCCGGACATTAAAAACAACCTCGAAGGCGACGGAGATGGATTCGAGATAGCTCTGAAAAGAAAAGTGCTCTGAGCTTTTGACGGCGTTCATGAAGGCCAATGGGTCCATCCCCAGCAGGTTCCAGCCGTTGTAGACGCCGTGATCGGCCTTCATCTTCCGGGAACGGGCCCATTCGACAAACCGGAGATTGAGGATCATGCCGACTTCGAAGTGAAGGTGCGCGCGGTAAAGGGGGATTTTCAATAACCCGCTGTTGCCCATGACCCCCAGGACTTCACCCGCCCGGACCTGACGTCCCGGTTTCAGGCCGGAAGAGATCTTGGCCAGATGGGCGTAGAGCGTGAATACCGGACCCAGAGGGTCGTCATGAGTGAGGACGACATAGCGGCCGTAAGTAGAATTTCCCGCGATGGTATTGACATAGGCAACGGTGCCGTCGGCGACCGCGTAGATCCGGTCAAGAGGGTTCCGCTTCCGGTCCCGCCGGCAGGCGGCGATATCTATCCCTTCGTGGAAGGAAGAGAGCAGCCTTTTGCCCTGCCGGGTAGTCCGGACGGAGCCGTAGAAAGCCGACTCCGTTTTGCCGGAGGCGGTCGGCTGAAAAGCGCCGGTCGGATCAGCGTCCAGAAGGGCATGCTGGTCGGTGGGGAAGACGAATCCGTCCCAGACCGACGGCTCCAGTGGCAGTGAGGGACCGGGCGAAGAGCCGGCCGCTGGTTTTTCGGTCTTTTTTTCTGCTTTCTCCCGGGTGTGACATCCCCCGGCCAGGGCCAGCAGTACGCCCATCGCGATAATGAGTGATATATTTCTTGATGGATAATAGATTTTCATTTTAGAACCCGGTACTGTAACATTATAATTTCGACAGGACAAAAATAATGTACAGTTATTATTTTTAGGAAGTAAAAATAATAAAGGAGAGGTTGCCATGAGTATCAGCAAATACGCGGGAAAACCCGCGCCCCCGGAGTTGCTTGTCAACGTGCCGAGACTGATCTCGGCTTACTACACGGGTCATCCCGATCCGGCCGACCCCGCTCAAAAGGTCGCCTTCGGCACCTCCGGCCATCGGGGATCGTCTTTCGATAACAGCTTCAACGAGGATCACATCCTGGCCGTCTCCCAGGCCATCTGCGAGTTCCGGAAAACCCGGGGGTACAGCGGTCCGCTGTACTTGGGGATGGACACCCACGCGCTCTCCGAGCCGGCCCTCTCCACCGCCATCGAGGTTTTCGCCGGCAACGGGGTCGAGATCATGATCCAGAAGGGACTGGGATATACCCCCACCCCGGTCATCTCCCATGCCATTCTCACATACAATAAAGGCCGGAAATCGGGGTTGGCCGACGGGGTGGTGATCACCCCCTCCCATAACCCGCCGTCCGACGGCGGGTTCAAGTACAACCCGCCGAACGGGGGCCCCGCCGATACCGAGACCACCACGCTGATCGAGGACCGGGCGAACGACCTCCTGGCCGGGGGGTTAAGAGAGGTTAAACGGATACCCCTCTCGGCCGCCCGGAGCGCTTCCACCACTCATGAGTACGATTACATCACTCCCTACGTGAATGACCTGGGAAAGATTATCATGATGGATGAGATCGCCGCCTCCGGTCTCTCCATCGGGGCCGACCCCCTGGGCGGGGCCGGTGTCGCCTTCTGGGACCCCATCGCCGAGCGGTACGGGTTGAAGGTGACGGTGGTGAACCGGCGCGTCGACCCGACCTTCTCCTTCATGACCGTGGATAAAGACGGGAAGATCCGGATGGACTGCTCCTCGCCCTACGCCATGGCGTCCCTGATCAAGCTCAAGGACGATTTCGATATCGCCTTCGGAAACGACACCGACCATGATCGTCACGGGATCGTCACCAGAAGCGCCGGCCTGATGAACCCCAACCACTATCTCTCGGTAGCGGTCAGCTATCTTTTTCAGAACCGTCCCGGCTGGTCACGCCAGGCGGCGGTCGGCAAGACCCTGGTCTCGAGCACGATGATCGACCGGGTGACGGCCGATATCGGCCGCGCCCTCTGCGAAGTCCCGGTCGGCTTCAAGTGGTTCGTGGACGGGCTCCTGGACGGCTCGCTCGGTTTCGGCGGGGAGGAAAGCGCGGGCGCCTCCTTCCTCCGGCTGGACGGGACGGTCTGGACGACGGACAAGGACGGCATCATCATGGATCTTCTGGCCGCCGAGATCACGGCCCGTACGGGACAAGACCCGTCCGAGCATTACCGCGACCTGGAAAAGAAGTTCGGCAGCCCGGTCTACGAACGATTGGACGCGCCGGCGACGCCGACGCAGAAAAAGGCGCTGAAAAGTCTTTCCCCGGATATGGTCGAGGCCGGGTCGCTGGCCGGGGAAAAGATCATCGCCAAACTGACCGCGGCGCCCGGGAACGGGGCCCCGATCGGAGGCCTGAAGGTGGTGGCGGAGAACGGCTGGTTCGCCGCCCGCCCCTCCGGGACGGAGGACATCTACAAGATTTACGCCGAGAGTTTTCTGGGCCGGGAACACCTGGAAGCGATCCAGGGCGAGGCCAGGGTCATCGTGGCCGCGGCTTTTGAGAAGGCAGGGGTGGAAGGATAGAGATAAGGGGTAAGGGATAAGGGGTAAGGAAAAGATTAAAAGCAGAACGTCGACCCGAAAAATGACCTCCGGTCATCTCGGGTTAAAAAACGTTCAACGCTCAACGTCCAAGGGATTTACCGCCCTTTTATCCCCGCTTTTCGCATCTTCGCGGTTCAGAAAGTAAGGGGTAAGGGATAAGGGGTAAGGATGGAGTACGCGGGGCTTATTTTCGACTGCGACGGGACACTGGCCGACACCATGCCGGCCCATTTCGCCACCTGGAAAGAGGTCCTCGGCCGGTACGGTATACCGCTGTCGGAGGAGCGTTTTTATTCCCTGGGCGGTGTCCCGGCGAGAGGAGTGGTGGAGATTCTGGCCCGGGAAGCCGGGGTCACGGTCGACGCGGGAGAGGTGGCCCGGGAGAAAGACCGGGCTTTCATGGAGCAGGTCGAAAAAATTCGTCCGGTGGGGAAGGTCGCCGCGGTTGCCCGCCGTAACCGGGGGCGGGTCCCGATGGCGGTGGCCACCGGCAGCCACCGGAAGCTCACCGAAAGAACGCTCCAGCAGATCGGGATGCGGGAATGGTTTGACGTCCTGGTCTGCGCCGAAGACGTCCACAACCCCAAGCCGGCCCCGGATATTTTCCTGGCAGCCGCCCGCCGGATGGGGGTCAAGCCCGGCGAGTGCTGCGTCTACGAGGACAGCGACCTGGGCCTGATGGCGGCGCACCGTGCCGGGATGGACGCCGTCGACGTGCGGAAGATGCTCGGCTGATCCCCGCCTCGCCCCCTTTTCAATCCACTAATCACACTAATTTACACCAATTGTTCCCCCGCCACGGCCCCTGGAATAAAAACTACGAATTTCGCGAATTAATCCCCGCCTCGGCCCCTTTGCAGTCCACGGATTTTTATCCCGCGGCGACGAAGTCGCTTTGCGGGGACACAGATTACTCAGATTCTTCCCGTACACGCTCCCTTTGATAACCACTAAGATACGAAGCAAGCGAAGCGATCCTACATTTCCTACAATCCGCCTCTGGCGGAGGTCCTACAAGCCGCCGAAGGCGGCGATACAACAGTTTTTTCACCTTTAGGCACTTCATTTGTTCGACGTCTGAAGTTCCGCTTTTAATCCTTTATACGGACGTTTCTTTCTTGCCGAAGAAAAACTTATACGTCCAGAGGGCGGTGAACGCCCCGATAAAGGCGCCGAAGAGCACGTCCGAGGGGTAATGGGCGGTGACCGCTACCCGGCTGAGGCCGATCAGGACGGCGATGGAATAAAGATGGCGGTCCAACGCCGGAAGAGGAGAGAAAGGGCGATCATTAACGAGAACGCCCGCAGGGTGTGGCCGGAAGGTGTTGAATTCCGCGCCCATTCCGATGAGAAGAAGGTGAACCCGTAGAGGTTATGCTCGAACAGCATTACGGGACGGTAACGGCCGAGCAGGAATTTGAGCCCTTCCCCGACAATGATCGCCATCGAGATGCTGATGCAGAGGTAAAGCAGGTTTCTGGTCCAGCGTTTTTTCAGACCCGGGTCGCGGATGATGACGAAAATAGCGCAGACGGCGATGGCCAGATCGAAATACGATCCCTGGGCGGAATAGGAGATATCGGCGCCAAGCCGGAAAAGGCAGGTGTCCGACCAGGTGTTATGCACCCGGAGATCCACAGCACGGTCGAGGAAGAGAAAAAATACCAGGTAGAGAGCGAGCCCGATTGCGGCCGCGATTGCCGTTTTTTTCCGCAGGTTATCCATGCCTTTTAGCGGAGGGGAATATCCTTCGGGTTTATTTTGTTTTTATTTTTCTGATAGACGCCGGACAGTTCCCGGTAGTCATTTTTCAGCCGCTCGACGCGGGCGAGAAAACCATCCCTGATATTTTTATCGCAGTTGTTGATGAGATCCCTCAGGCTGTAGCCTGTCCAGTAGCTGTTCTCCCGCGCGTACCCCCCGGGGTCCTGTTTGAAGACTTCTTTCAGGATCTTCAGATCATGGCCGATCCGGAAAGCGTCGCGGGAATCCTCGTGACTGAAAAAGTAGTAGAAATTGTCGAACCCGGCCCAGGTGATGGCGGAGAGGCACATCGGGCAGGGCTCGTGAGTCGAGAAAAAGATACATTTTTTCGGATCGGGCCGCTCGGAGCGGGGAAGTTCGTATAACAGCTTGATGGTGTACACCTCGCCGTGCCAGAGAGGATTTTCCGTCTCGTGGTTCACACCGACGATAACGGTGGAGAGGTCGCCTTTCCGGAGGATCGCGGCCCCGAAAATCTTGTTCCCTTTTTCGACTTCCCGGCGGGTCAGGGGGACGATCTCGTCCTCCATCACCTGAAGCAGGCGGTTGATGAGACGGGCGTCACATCCCGCTTTCTCCCCGGGCTGTTTGCAATGTTTCATCATTTTTATCCTACTCTTTGCCCGGCGGGAAATTCAACCTCGAATCGACCGGCCGGAGCAGTGCCGCCCCGAGCGCTCCCAGCAGGGAAACAGCCCCGGCCAGGAGCATGGCCGGGGCGAGCGACCCGGCGGCGTCCGCGATCGCTCCGGCCGCGCTGGGGCCGATCGCCTGCCCGACGCCGAAGAAGAGCGTGACGAAGCCGAGACCCGCCGGGGCCAGCCGGGGGCCGAGAAGATCGCCGCAGGCGGCGGCCATGACCGCCGGCATGCTCCAGGCCGAGAGCCCGAAAATGACCGCCGACAGAGTAAAACCGGCCGGTTCGGGCCAGAGGGCGAAGAGGCTGAAGGAGACCGCGTGCATCAGGTAGATGCAGACCAGGGCCCGTTTGCGGCCGATTATGTCGGAGAGCATTCCCCAGAGGAGACCGCACAAGAGGCTTATCCAGCCTACCGTCATGAAGAGCCGGCCGGCGGCCGCCGTGCTGTAACCTCCATCGGCGACCAGGTACTTGACGAAGAAGGTCATATAGATGATATAGGCGAAGCCGAAAGCGATATAGACCAGGCCCAGGTACCAGACCGGCGCTGACCGATAGACCTTTCTCCACTGGAGAGGGCCTGTTCCGGAAGGGCAAGGTAAGTCGCCGGGGCCGGCGCCCAGGGGCTCAATCCCTTTCACGGAGGGCCGGTTTCGCAGAAAAAGGACGCTCGCCGCCGCCACAGTGAGGGTTATACCCCCGAAGATGAACCAGCAGACCCGCCAGCCGTCGGCACCGTAAGAGGAGAGGACACGGGGTACCAGGGGGCCGACGAAAATGAGCCCGGCCGCGGATCCCGTCACGGTGATCCCCACCGCCAGCCCCCGTCGCCGGGGCGCGAACCAGGCCGCCATCAGTGCCATCATCGGGATATTGCTCGCCCCGCTGCCGATCCCGGTCAATCCCCGCCAGAGCAGGGCCGCCAAGAACCCGTTCGCCAACCCCGTGAGCAGCATGCTTCCCCCGGCCAGGGCCAAACCGGCCGTGATAATCGCCCGCGGGCCGTATCGCGCGGCCAGAGCCCCGCCGATCACGGAGAGGAAGAGGTAGCCGAGCATGGTCGCGGTCGCGATCGCCCCCGCCTCGGTGTTGTCCATCTTCAGGGCCGCCTGCATCGAGGGCAGCACCGTCGTGTAACCGAAGCGGGCCAGCCCGACCGCGCTGAAGGTGACCAGTATCCCGACGATCAGGATGATCCAGGCATAGTGAAAACCGGGTCGCGGTGACATAGCAGCCTGCTCCTTAAGAGGTCCCCGTGCAGCCAATCTCAGCCGCTCCCATTATAGCCGGACGACAGTGTGAAGAAAAGCGAAAGCGGAACGGACAATATCTGCTCGATCGAGCAAGATTTGTCCGCTCCGCTTCTTTTGAGTCAGCGAAGACACGGTGATCGGTTGTTTAACCTTATCCACGGATCGGACGGCTCCGCCGCCGGCCCCGCTGAACTTCGCGATACTCCGGAATCCGATTTATTCCCGCCCGCAAATAGGAATAAATTAGGTTAGCCCCCGATAATCTCGTTCAGGCCTTCGATTATGAGATTGAGTTCCTCGGGCGATGATTTTCCGATCTTCTTTCCGATGCGTTGAATCGAAAGAGTCCGGATCTGACTTATCTTGACCCATGACTTTTTAGGAAGCTTGGAACTCGATAGTTGGAATGTCAGAGGGAACCCTGCGTGCTGGGGCTGGCTTGTGAGTGCCATGGCTATTACTGTTCCTGAACGTTCATTAAAAACGTCGTGACTGAGAATAAGCACCGGACGCATGCCCGCCTGCTCATGTCCCCTGATCGGATTTAGATCGGCCCAGAGGATGTCTCCCCTTAATATTCGGGCCATTGGTTGACCTCCGCTGAAAGGCCTTCTTCCGCCAGGGCTCGCTCAAAGACCGGGTCCAGTTTTGAGCATTCTCTGGCGAGACGACTATGATTTATTCTTGAGATTTTCTCCTTCACCGCTTCCTGGATGGCTTTACTCCGGTTAGGGAAGACGTGGGATGAAACCAGCCTGTCTAATTGGTGCAAGATATTCTTTTCAATTGAGATTGCTACTTTTGAAGTGCTCATAATTCACCTCCAGTATTACAATATATCATACCAGATAATTATGCAAGGCCGATAGCCTGATTTTTCTGGGAACTAAAGCCGAGCTCACCCGCTTTTGGCCGCCGTATGGCGGTCAAAAGTCGGGTGGAGCGAATTGTTAAGCCCAATTTAGGAATAACGACTGATCCACCGAATTGACTGTTCGAAGAGTCGATAATCCTCCCAAACAACACATGTTTTACCTCTTTTGTCTCCGGAGATACGGATTCGGGTATGAGGTGGTAGTACTACCTCAGCATCTGAAATTAAATCAATTCCTTGATCCCTCAGTGCTTGGAGATATTTTTCGAGATCGCTTGGATAAAACCTTGTGCTCATAAGGCGATTATTGAAAAATTCAAGCTGAAGCTCACCAGAATGCCCCAGATGTTTAAATTCTGACAATGAGATTCTAAAGGTATCAAATGGAGGTCGCCAAGATTTTGGTTCGCTCGAATCTTCTATGACTGTCCACTCCTTATCTTTTAAGAAAGAATTTTCCACGCTAATTATGCTGGCATAACTATCAAATCCAGTAATCAGTGGAGATGATTTGGATTCCACTTTTGTATAGTCGACTTTATCTTTATCAGCGCGGCATGCTGTAAGCAATATACAAGCAATGACAACAACCACTTTTAGATAAGGTTGCATATTGATAATTGTAATGGGCTCAACTCGGCGGCAACTATTGGTTGAGCAGAATTATTTCTATGTATATTGGAAATATCCCCTTCAGAAAGCCAACAAACATAGAAAAAATTCCATGATAGTAGGTTATGGGCTGCTATAGACCGAGAGACAGAGGATAAGCAATCCAAAAAATCAAGTAAGTTTACCAGAAATTTGGCCACAGAAAAAGTGGAATATGATTGTTATGGGGCAGGGGAGTATCGGGGTTTTAATACCGGCCCCCAATTGTCTTCAAGAGAGGCGGGGGGCGATGAAGCGGAGGGTGACGTATCCTGAAACACAGGCGATGGCGAGGGCGATCAGCGTTCCCACCCAGATGCCGACGGCCGGGTACAGGTAATAGACGGCGATTCCATAGAGCGCGACATTGATTATGGCGCTGACCATGAGGGACTTGGCCACGGCGACGGAGAATGCCGGGCCCCGCTCATGGTACACGATCACGATGATCGAGATAAGCACCGCCGGGAAGCAGGCAAAGATACCCCCGATAAACGGACCGCCCAGTTCGCTTAAAAGTACCGCGCCGAGGATCACCCCTCCCCCGAAGAGACCCCGCTCGACGGCTCTTTGCAGACTGAAGACACCCGTCGAACGGGGCATGGACCGGATCTTGAGTCCCTTCTCCAGGATCAGGAAGGAGACACAGAAGATCAGGCCGCCTCCAATCATGCTGAGGAGGAGATTATTGATTCCGATCAGGACGATCAGGGCCGAGAGGACAAACCACGTGCCGAGCGTGAGGGAAAGGGAGCGGATCAACCCGGCTTTCGCGGTGAGGGCGTACACGATCAGGAAAGGGCCGATCAAGGCGATCGCCAGCGGCACGAGAGTGGCCGCGTCCGCGGCTCTCTCCGGTCCCCGGATCCATCCGATGAAGAGAAGAGCCACCACCACAGTCGACGGAAGTCCCCCAATAACCCCGCCGATCCTGCTCCCGAAACGGTCGGCCATCCCTGTAGCCATGGATACGACGACTCCCCCGATCAGAAAGCTCAGCGCCAGTTTGGGGATGATGGTGGTCTCCATATCGCGGTTCACTCCTTTCCTCGTTTAATTTTGGTCTAGGACGCAACAGAGTTCTTTTTACGGACTGCCCGGTGGATGACAATGGCGTAGATGGTGAGGTTGACGGCGAGGACGCCGATGCCAAGGGCGATCTGGATGCTTCGGGTCAGGTTGCCGGGATAGATGACGGGCAGGATGTAGTGGTCGATGAATCCCCCGCCGTACCCCAGTTCCCCGCCTTTGTGCCGGAGCCAGTTCTCCAGCGGTGTCAGGGGGCAGATCCAGCCTCCGAACGATATCGCCGCCCCCCAGGCGAAGACGGGGACATGAATCCAGGCCCACCACCTCCGCCGGAGGACTAAAAACCCCCCCAGCGGAACGAAGATAATGAAGGTCAGGTGGAGGAAAACAGTTACATAGGCAAAAATAATATATAACATCAGGGTCTCTCAAAAAACAGACTGATGCGTATTACTAAAAATCCTAAATCCTAATAACTAAATCCTAAATATATTCAAATTATCAAATTCCAAATGATAAAACCCGGCGCCCGCGGCCCAGGGACGGATAAAGACAGCATATTGACAGATTGGCGCATTGGTATATTCTTCCGATGAAATATTTAATTTTCACAAACACCGGCTTTATGGCAAGATACCAGACTCGAATCGGGAATCACAAGGACTCTATTTTGCGCTTTAAGCGCAAAATAATAAAAGGGAAAGGTATCATGACGAAGGATCAGGAACAGCTTGATTGGAAGTGCATCAACACTATCCGTTTTCTCTCCGCCGACGCCATCCAGAAGGCCGACTCCGGCCATCCCGGGATCTGCCTGGGCGCGGCCCCGATGGCCTACGTTCTCTGGGACCGGTACCTGCGGTATAACCCCGCCGACCCGCGGTGGTTCAACCGGGACCGCTTTGTCCTCTCGGCCGGCCACGGCTCGATGCTCCTCTATTCGCTTCTTCACCTCACCGGTTACGAGCTTCCCCTGGAGGAACTGAAATCGTTCCGTCAATGGGGGAGCATGACGCCGGGCCATCCCGAGAACGTCCTGACCCCCGGCGTCGAAGCGACGACCGGCCCCCTGGGCCAGGGCCTTGCCAACGCGGTCGGCATGGCGCTAGCCGAAGCGCACCTGGCCGCCGTCTTCAATCGACCGGGCCACGAAATTGTGGATCACTATACCTACGCCCTGGCCGGCGACGGCTGCCTGATGGAAGGGCTGACCGCCGAGGCATCTTCCCTGGCCGGCCATCTGGGTCTGGGAAAGCTGATCGTCCTCTACGACGATAACCAGATCTCGCTGGCCGGATCGACGGGGATCGACTTTACCGAGGACGTGGGAGGACGGTACGAGGCGTACGGCTGGCAGGTGATCAAGGTCGCCGACGGCAACGACCTGAACGCGATCGACCAGGCTCTCCGCCGGGCCCGGGAGGAAAAGAACCGGCCGACTCTGATCATGGTCCGGACGGTCATCGCGTGCTGCGCCCCCACCAAGGCGGGGACCTTCGGCGCTCACGGCTCCCCCCTGGGAGAAGAGGAGATCGCCGGGGCTAAGAAACGATTAAACTGGCCGCTCTCGCCGCCCTTCTTTATCCCCGACGAGGCGCTCGAATATTTCCGGGGCGCCCTGAAAAGGGGAGGAGAACGGGAATCGGCATGGAAGGAGGCCTTGAAACAATACGGGGAAGCCTTCCCGGAAGCGGCGGCCGAATTGCAGCGGATTATCGCGGGGAAACTCCCCTCCGGATGGACCAGCGGCCTCCCGACTTTTCCTCCCGGTTCCCCCCCCGTCGCCACCCGTGCCGCCTCTGGGAAGGTGATGCAAGCCCTGGCGAAGAACATCCCGGAGCTGATCGGCGGCTCGGCCGATCTCAACCCCTCCACCAAGACCACGCTGAACGGATATGGAGACTTCCAGTCCCCCCGGACCGACAGGGACGATCTCCAGGGGGTGGTGGGAGATGAGTGGGGATACGCCGGCCGGAACATTCACTTCGGCGTCCGGGAACACGCCATGGGGTCGATCGCGGTGGGGATGGCGCTCCACGGCGGGGTCATCCCCTATACCGCCACCTTCCTGGTCTTCTCCGATTACATGCGCCCGGCGATCCGGTTGGCGGCCCTCTCCCAAAAACACGTTCTTTTTATTTTCTCCCATGATTCGATCGGGTTGGGGGAGGACGGCCCCACTCATCAACCGGTGGAGCATCTGATGGCCCTGCGGGCGATCCCCAACCTGATCGTCATCCGTCCGGCCGACGCCACCGAGACGATAGCGGCCTGGGAGGCGGCACTGGAAGAGAAGGAGACGCCGGTGGCGCTGGTCTTCACCCGACAGAACGTGGCCGTACTGGACCGGTCAGACCTGGCCCCGGCGGAAGGACTCAGCCGGGGCGGATACGTACTCTGGGAATCATCCGCCGGCCAGCCCGACATTATCCTGATCGGGACCGGCTCCGAGGTCGAGATCGCCCTCGCCGCTGGGCGGAAACTGGCCGGAGAAGGGGCGGCCGTCCGGGTGGTCTCGATGCCCTCCTGGGAACTCTTCGACCGGCAGAACCGGGAGTATCGGGAGAGTGTCCTTCCCCCGGAGGTTACGGCCCGGGTGGCGGTGGAAGCCGGCGTCACCATCGGCTGGGAGCGCTATATTGGGCTGCGGGGAGCGGCAGTCGGAGTGGACCGCTTCGGCGCCAGCGCGCCGGGCCCGGTACTATACGAAAAGCTCGGGATCACGCCGGAGGAAGTGGTGCGGAGGGCGAGGGAAGTAATGGGGGGGCAGATAATCGGTAATCGGTAATCGGTGATCGGTGGCCGGGGAAAAGCGCGAACTCCTCCGATCAGTCTGATCAGTCGGATCCGACCGATCCGTCTGATAAGCACCTGGAAAAGGAGCAAGGCAGGGGCTTATTTCGCGATAAGGAAGATGCCATGGAATGCCGGGTTTCACTCGATCTACTGGAAAAGTTCATGCGGGACGTCTTTATCGGACTGGGCGTCCCTGCCACTGACGCCGCCGTCTGCGCCGACGTCCTGATTACCGCCGATCGGCGCGGCATTGACTCCCACGGCATCCAGCGGATGAAGGCGATCTATTACGACCGGATCCGGGCGGGCATCGTCAACCCGGTGACCAACCCCGAGATCGTCAAGGAGACGCCGACCACCGTCGTCATCGACGGGAACAACGGAATGGGACACGTGATCGGGAAGCAGGCGATGGGAATGGCGATCGAGAAGGCGCGGGATCTCGGGATGGGGATGGCGGCCTGCCGGAACTCCAGCCATTTCGGGATCGCCGGGTATTACGCCCTGATGGCTACGGAGAACGGCATGGTCGGGCTCGTCGGTACCAACGCCCGGCCCTCGATCGCCCCCACTTTCGGGGTGGAGAACATGCTGGGCACCAACCCGATCACCATCGGCGCCCCGACCGACGAGCCCTTCCCCTTCCTGCTCGACTGCGCCACCTCGGTCACCCAACGGGGGAAGATCGAGGTCCTCGACCGGCTGAGCCAGGAGACGCCGGCCGGATGGGTGGTGGACCGGGAGGGGCATGACCGGACCGATACCCACGGGATTCTGGAGGATCTGGTGAAGGGGGCCGCGGCCCTTCTGCCTCTGGGCGGTCAGGGCGATACCGCGGGCGGCCACAAGGGATACGGTTACGCGACCGCGGTGGAGATTTTTTCGGCCGCTTTCCAGAAAGGCGTCTTCATGAAGGACCTCTCGGGATGGAAGGACGGGAAGAGGGTCCCCTATCGGATCGGCCATTACTTTCTCGCCGTCAACCCGGAGTTTTTTATGGGGCTGGATACCTTCAAAAAGATCGCCGGGGATATCTGCCGCGGGCTGCGGGCTTCCCGGAAAGCCCCCGGCGCCGAGCGGATCTACACGGCGGGAGAGAAGGAATACCTGGCCGCCCGGGAGAATGAGAAGGAAGGCGTCCCCCTGCCGGAGGCGCTCCAGCAAGAGATGACGGTCATGCGGGACGAACTGGGGCTGACGCAGTACCGGTTCCCGTTCGAATCTGCGAATTACGCGAATTAAACTGCGAATTGCGCGAATTAATCCCCTCCCCCGGCCCCTTTAATAGAAACTACGAATTACGCGAATTAAACTGCGAATTGCGCGAATTAATCCCCTCCCCCGGCCCCTTTAATAGAAACTGCGAATTACGCGAATTAAACTGCGAATTGCGCGAATTAATCCCCTCCCCCGGCCCCTTTAATAGAAACTGCGAATTACGCGAATTAAACGAAGTGCCCACCGCCTCTCCCCCTTTTAAGTCCACTCATTACACTGATTGACACGAATTAGTCCCCCGCCCCGGCCCCTTTAATTAACAGACGATTGTCGAAGATCCGGAACGTCACTTATGACGGAAATGTGATTGAATAGGAATAGCGCCCCTGGCTCTTTCCCGTTCGACGTTGGAAGTTGAACGTTCGACGTTCGATGTTCAGTCTTTCATCCCCCGCCTCCTCCCCCTTTATTTATCTTCGTGTTCTTCGTGTCCTTCGTGGTTTATCTTCAGTGTGGCCTGAGGGAAAGCTGACGACAGCAGGCGGAAGAGGAGTTCACCTACCAGGTAGAGGAAGAAGAGAAGGAGGGAGACGGTTGCCAGGTTCTTCAGGCGCACCGGGTCGGACAGGTGGTCGATACCGTCCCGGAAAATGAAGGCGGGATGAGTAAGCGCCTCCCAGATGTTCCAGCGGTTGAAAAGTCCTAAAAATGTCCCCAGCGTCCCCAGCGGGATCAATAACGCCGTTACCGCCCGGGACCAGCCCCGGGAGAGCACCCGGGCGGTGAACCTCCTGATCTGGCCCAGGGAAAGAACGAATCCGATCCAGCCGAATAGGGCGTAGGCAAAGATAAAGAAAACTTTCCAGATGTGTTCCACGCTGGCGCTGTATAGGAGGTCCTGGGGGGCATAAACCAGGATTTTTCGGGCTTCGGTGATCAGGTAGATCGAGTTGGGATAAAGGATGAGCCAGAGGAGGAGGAGCGCCGCCAGATGCGCCTGCTTTCCCCGGGAGAGCTCCCGGAGTGGCCGGGAACTCCATCTTTTCAGGATATAAGCCCCCAGGATCGCCGGCGCCAGGGCTAAAAAGATATTCCAGGGGATGAGAACCAGGTGAACATCGGCGATCTTCAGGTGGTCGAGGAAGGGGTAGTGGGATATCTTCCCGGCGCTGGGAGCGTGGATTAAACTTTGGTTTAAGAGGGACATGTTAGTGACTGGTTTTTGTTGTTTTCGTCGTGCAGGGCTTTAGCCCTGCTTTTTTCAGATCAGGCAGGGCTAAAGCCCTGCACGACGAGGCAGCTGACAATTTTAGATCCTAAGATGCTAACCCGATTTATTCATAAATCGGGTTAGTTTTGAACAATGCCAGAGCCGGCATTGATAGCAGTAATATAAAATGATAATCTATAGAGTGCTCCCGGGCAATCATTTGCCGGCAAACATCTAACATTAATTGAATTGTCTCGAGTAGAAATAAGACGCTGGCCTATCGGTGAAGAAAAAACAGTCTGTTACGGCCGCATAACAGAGATTACTATACATAACATATTGGACGAATGATGATAACCTGGATTATTCATCAAAATTGAAAATTCTGATGAATAATCCAGGTTAAGGCATTGTAATGATTACGGATAGAATATAGTATCGAATAGTAGAAACTGCATAATTTTTTCGAAGAAAAAATTGGAGGGGCTCATGACGATAGAGAAAGTGTTAGAGATTATCAAAGATGCCGGTTTCGGCGATATGGCCACGATGTCCGGCAAACAGCCCCGAGTCCGGCCGATGTCATTCGTGGTCAGGGACGGCCTTCGCCTCTGGAGTTCCACTTACCGGCAGAGCGGGAAGATCAGGGAGATAGAAGAGAATAACCGGGTTGAGATCTGCTTCACGGACAAGAAGAAAGTCCATCTCCGGATTGAAGGGATCGTCGATATCTCGGGCGGCCCGGAGAAGAAGAAAAAGCTCCTCGAACTCAACCCCCGGGTCGGCGGCCACTTCTCGGATGAGAATGACCCCAATTTTGTCCATATCGAGATCGTACCCACGCTGGTCCGCTGGACCGAACCCGGCTTTGGAGAATATCATATTGTTTTTGCTGCCCCGATTAAACTTCGGGGCAGGCCGTAAAAATAATATTTGTTGAACTTGTGGCCACAAGATAAATCATGCCATGAGTGTGAAATGTTGACTGAGGTTAGGAAAGCTTTTTTCTTGTTTTGCATTGGTGAAATAAATTTCGTTTAAGTAACAGACCCGACAAAGTCGGGTCCAGATAAAGTAGCGCCAAAGGCGCTAATTTATATGAAAGATATTGATATAAAGTCCTGGGCGCGGCGGGAGCATTTCCGTTTTTTCAACGAAATGGACTATCCCCAGTTCAACATCTGCGCCAATGTGGATATCACCGCGTTCTCGACTTTCCTTAAAGAAAACGGTCTGCCCTTCTTTGCCAGCGCGCTCTATCTCTCCGCTCGGGCGGTCAACGCGGTCCCGGAATTCCGCTACCGGATCCGGGAGGGGAAGGTGATCGAGCACGAGAAGGTCGATCCCGCGATAACGGTGTTGGGGAAAGAAGGGATTTTCGGCTATTGCACGATCGGGTTCCACCCGGAGGCAGAGACGTTTCTGGCGGAGGCGGCGGCTGTGATCGCGGAAGCGAAAGAGAACCCTACCATCGTCGAGGACACCACCCGGGACGACGTGATCTTCTTTACCTCCATTCCCTGGATATCATTCACCAGCCTCACGCATCCCATTCACCTCACCCCGGTCGACTCGATCCCCCGTATATCATGGGGGAAGTATTATCGTGCGGAAGGCCGGCTCCTGCTTCCGTACTCGGTCCAGGTTCACCATGCTTTGGCGGACGGACTCCACGTGGGGCGGCATTTTCAGCTTTTTCAGGAACTGCTCGACCGGCCGGAACGTGTCCTGGCGTCTCTATAAATTGTTAAACGGGGTGATGAGAAAGGTAATCGTCCTCTCACTAGCTGAGGGATTGAGAGGTCGTCGTCCCGCCTATTCGCTTTCCGCCCCCGGGCCGTCAAAACGGCGCCAAAGGGTGGAAACTTGGCGCAACCGTTAAAAAAGCCCCGCCTTATCATCGGCCGGAGTCAACCGCGAATATTTTTCTTCCCGATAAGATCAATACCAACTCTTTCGAAACCCGGCGGCCAGTGCTTCCTCCTCGGTGTGGAAAAAGCGGCGGTCCTCCGGGGGAATCTTGAGATAAAGCCTCCCGCCGGGGAGATGGTAGATCATTGCCTCTTGATCGCCCACGATCTGACCGGCGTTTTCCGGAGGGATCTCGTAATCGGGGTAGACCGCCGCTCCGGGGAATTCCAGGCGGTACTCCTTCCCGTTGTCGACGATCAGGACCGTCCCCTCAAGATCGGTCCGGTGGACCTCGATCCCCATCGCCTCCAGCCTTTTCAGGATCTCCGGCTTGGGCAAGCCGTAGGAGTTGTTCCTCCCGGCGCTGATCACGGCAAGACGGGGGGAGACCGAACGCAAAAACCGGGGAGAGGAAGAGGATTTACTCCCGTGATGGCCCACCTTCAAGACCGTGCTCTTTATATTATAACCACGGCCCAGAATCTCATCTTCGGCTTCCTTTTCGGCGTCGCCGGTAAAGAGATAGCTATGCTCTCCGTATCGCAACCGTACAACAATCGAACAATTGTTATTGTCCTTGGGAAGGGAGGCGGAAGGGTGGAGAATCAATAATTCCACCTCGCCGAAATGGTAGCGGTCGCCGGCCCTTCCCAGCTTGAATTCGATCTCCGGGTGGTCGCTGATGGTTTTCAGGTAACGACCATACAACTCCGAGGTATGCTCCTTGCCGGAATCGAGGACGGTTTCCACCGGGAATTTTTTCATGACCTTCACCAATCCGCCGATATGGTCGCCGTCCGGATGGGTGGCGATCATCAGGTCGATTTTTTTCACCCCCGCTTTCCGCAAGTAGTCGATCAGAAAAGGGTAGGCATAAGGCGGACCGCCGTCAATGAGGATGGTGGAGCCGTCCGGGCACTGGATCAGGGAACTGTCGCCCTGGCCCACATCGATGAAGTGTACCCGGAGAGGGTTCTTCCGGGACTTTTGTTCGGAAAAGGCCTTCTCCGTTTCGTCGATCTCTTTCCGGCATCGATCGATATAGAAAGCGACGGCCTCGGGGCGCCAATCCGGATGGGACGTCTTGAGCTCGGCGAGCTGCGCTTCGGCCGCCCGATAATTTTGAAGCGCCTTTTCATATTCCTCCTCCCTGAATAAGCCCTCGGCTCCTTTCCAGAGAAGATAGGCGGAACGGAATTCCTCTGCGGGGGAGGAGAAGGAAGCGGAGCCGGAAGGGAGCGAAGCAAGGGGGGAAACGAGGATTATTAATAAAACTCCGATTACAATGCCAAAATATTTCCGAGATGAGACCATAAACGAGGCTCCCGCTATATCCGGGCAGTTCTTGATCCGCCACATTGACACGAAATCGCCGGGATAAAGATCGCGTTCGATCCTACCGCGGTCGTTGATCAGGGCGACGATCTGTATCTCCCGCCGGTAGTCAGGGCACAATGCTCCCGCCAGATCTGCTGGAGGCGGCCGATGGCCTGGCGGGGATCAAGGGCGGACATGATCGGCCGGACGGCGGCGAAATTAACGGCGCCGTGAGCGAGAACCTGCCCGAGGTTTTTTTCGTTGATCCCCCCGATGGCGATCGAGGTCAGGGGTGTTCCCCTCACGATCCCGCCCATTTGTTCCAGCCCCAGAACCTGGTCCGGCACCTCCTTGGTCGGGGTGGAGAAGACCGGGCCGACACCGATGTAATCGGGCAAAAGCGCTCCCGCCGTCCGGGCCTGTTCTTCGTTATGAGTGGAGAGGCCGAAAACCTTACCCGGTGTGTCCCAGAGTTTCCGTGCCTCGGGGAGGGGCATGTCTCTCTGTCCCAGATGCACCCCGTCGGCCCCTACCTCAGCCGCCAGGGCCGGGTCGTCGTTGATAATCAGGAGGGTCTCCGTTCCCGCGGTAATGGCACGGATCCGGAGGGCCGTCTCAACGACCTCTTGGCGTGGCGCTCGTTTCATCCGGAGCTGGAGGTAGCGGATATTTTCGGCCACCGCCGCCTGGGAGCAGGCCTCATAGCCGGCGACCGGATCGGTCAGGATGACGTAAAGACCGAAAGCTTTTTTCATAACACCGCAAAAATAAACCACGAAGAACACGAAGGACACGAAGAAAATTAAAAAGGGGAGAGAACCCTGATTTTTAACACCTTCGTGTTCTTCGTGGTTAATAGTTTCTTGGTATAAAGAAGATGATTTAGGTTGTTACAATTGTTTATCGAGTTCCTCCAGGATCAGGGCGGCGACCTTGCGGCCGCTCTTCAGCATCCCCCCGAAAATGGGGCCCATCCGGAAGCCGCCGCTGACGTTGTTGGCCGCCATCCCGGAGACGTAGAGACCGGGGCAGAGCATCTTGGTGTCCGCCACCGTGGACTCTTCCCCCTTTTCGACCCACATCGGCCGTTCGCCCATGATTCCGCCGGACTCGGTTTCGATCCTGATCCCGGCTTTTTTAGTCGCCAGGGCCGCGATCTCGCTGGGATGGCCGGTGCCGTCGAGAACGGCCCGCGCCGTCACCACCAGGGGATCGACGTGCATCTCGAGCCGTTTGACCGGACTCCAGAGAATAACCACGCCCCCCACCCGGTTTTCCTTGAAGACGATATCCTCGACACTGATCGCGTTAAAGAAAGCTGCCCCGGCCCGGCAGGCTCCGAAGATCAGGCCGCTGGCCAGTTCCACCGCATCGACCGTGAAGTTGCCGGCGCCGGCGCCACGGTAAGTCACACCGAAGTCATCCAGGAGGGGGAGCGTGTCTTCCTGGACCACCACCTCATTGAAAAGCATGCCCCCGCCCCAGATCCCGCCGCCGGGAGCAAGCTTCCGTTCGAAGACGGCTACCTTCTTTCCGGCGACGGCCAGGTCGCGGGCCGCTACCATGCCGGAGGGTCCGGCCCCGACCACCGCCACGTCAACCGACAGGTTCTCCAGTAACTTTTTAAAGTACTTCTCTATTATCGCCTTCGAAATCTTTTCTTCCATGGGTATTTCTCCAATCTGCGAATTGCGCGAATTTGGGCTGCGAATTGCGCGAATTTTCCCCCGGCGCAGCCCCGTTTTTAGATACTTATCAGACGGATCGGTCGGATCGGACCGATCTTCGACGTTCAGTTTTATTTTCCCAGAGAGATCATGGCCTCGACCGCGGCTCGCGCCCGGGTGCGGATATCCTCGGGCACCGTGACCGTGAACTGCATCTCTTCCAAAGACCAGAGGACCTTTTCCAGGGTGATCTTCTTCATGTTCGGGCAGAAAACCAGCTCTGAGGCGGGGAAGAAGCGCCGGCCGGGGTTGTCGCCCCGAAGCCGGGTCACCATGTCCACTTCGGTCCCCACGATAAACTCATCGACGGTCGCTGCCCGGACAAACCGTTCCATCCCCGAGGTCGAGAGGACCTCGTCGGCGAGAGCGATCACGTCCGGCGTGCACTCCGGATGGACCATGACCACCGCTTCAGGGTGAAGCGTCTTCTGTCTCCGAATGTCTTCCGGGAGGAGCTTGCGGTGGACCGGACAGTA
Source organism: uncultured bacterium (assembly GCA_963822585.1). GTDB lineage: Bacteria > Auribacterota > Erginobacteria > Erginobacterales > Erginobacteraceae > CAWGIE01. The sequence continues at coordinate 169,617 of CAWGIE010000007.1, read as the reverse complement.
TCCCGGGTAGAGAATAAGCCGCCGGCCGGTCTTCCTCATCACGTAAGCGCCGAGGAATTTATCCGGCGTGAAGATGATCTCCCGATCGGAGGGGATGGACTCGACCACCTCGGCCGCGTTGGCCGAGGTGCAGCAGATATCGGTCTCCGCCTTGACCGCGGCGCTGGAATTGACGTAGGTCACCACCACCGCCCCGGGATGGGCGGCCTTGACCGCCCGCAGTTCCTCCGGGGTGATCATATCGGCCATCGGGCAGCCAGCTTCCGGATCGGGGATGAGCACGGTCTTCTCCGGGGCCAGGATGGCGGCGGTCTCGGCCATGAAGTGAACCCCGCAGAAGACGATGACCTCGGCTTCCGTTTCGGCGGCCGTCCGGCTCAGTCCCAGGGAGTCTCCCCGGAAGTCGGCGATCTCCTGAACTTCTTTAACCTGGTAGTTGTGGGCCAGGATGACGGCGTTGCGCTCTTTCTTCAGCTTCCGAATTTTCGTGATTATATTTTTGTCTGTCACCCGTTCCCGGCCCTTTTATTTAGACAAGACGATTTTGGGACAAGACTATTACCCTCGCCTCGCCCACCCATAATGAATGTCCAATTTCCAACGGCCAACTTCCAATCTGCAATTATCCCAGCCACTATCGCCGCAATGTATCTGGATATTGGTTATTGGAGATTGGTTATTGGTTATTCGGTCGACAACGGAAGGCGCTCCTGGGGATCGTTCGATGTTCGGTGTGGGACGTTCGACGTTGGACGTTCAGTTTTGTTTTTTCCGGTAATCCTCAATCGCCGCTTTCAGGGCTTCTTCCCCGAGCATCGAGCAGTGCATCTTGGCCGGGGGGAGGCCGTCCAGCGCCGCCGCCACCTCCTTGTTGGAGAGGGCGATCGCCTCCTCCAGTGTTTTTCCCCTGGCCATCTCGGTGACCATGGAACTGGTGGCGATGGCCGCGCCGCAGCCGAAGGTCTGGAACTTGGCGTCGGTGATGCGGTTGTCATTGACCTTGATGTACAGCTTCATGACATCGCCGCAAACCGGGTTGCCGACCGTACCGACGCCGTCGGCATCGTCGATCTTCCCGACGTTCCGGGGATGATGAAAATGATCCATTACTTTTTCACTGTATAAAGAATCGTCACTCATGTGTTTTCTCCTCCCGAATCCGTTCCGTCCCGAGTCTGGTCGTAAAACGGCGACATCAGCCGGAGGCGTTCAACGACGGGAATCAGCGCCTTTGCGGTATAGGTGATATCTTCCAGCGTATTCTCCCGGCCCAGCGAGAAACGGATGGATCCCTGGGCCAGCGCCGCCGGCACCCCCATCGCGCTCAAAACATGGGAGGGAGCCAGCTCACCGGAAGTGCAGGCCGATCCGGTAGCGGCCGCTATCCCGCTCTCCTCCAGCCCCAGCAGGATACCTTCCCCCTCCACGAATTCGAAGCTCATGTTGAGCGTGTTGGGGAGTCTCCGGCCCGGCGCCCCGTTGAGCTTGACATGGGAGATCTGCTCCGAGATATCGCTGCAGAGGCGGTCCCGGAGGACGCGCAGGCGGTCCGCCTCCCGCGTCAGCTCGGCCGTCGCCAGTTCGCAGGCCTTCCCGAAGCCGACGATCCCGGCCACGTTCTCGGTTCCCGGCCGCTTGCCCTTCTCATGATGACCGCCGTAGGTGAGCGGGCGGAGGCGTATCCCCTTGCGGATGTAGAGAGCGCCCACCCCTTTGGGGCCGTAAACCTTGTGAGCGGAAAGGGACATGAGCCCGGCATTAAGTTCCGTGACCGAGAGAGGGATCTTCCCCAACCCCTGGATGGCGTCGGTATGGAAGGGGACCTCTTTCTTCCGGGCGATCTCCCCGATCTCCGCGATCGGCTGGATGACGCCGGTCTCGTTGTTTGCCGTCATGATCGTGATCAGAATAGTTTCCGGCCGGATCGCCTTTTCCACTTCCGCGGGATCGACCAATCCTTCCCGGCTGACCGGGAGGTAGGTGACGGTGAATCCCTCCTTCTCCAGAAAGCGGCAGGCATGAAGAACGGCAGGGTGTTCGATGGTCGAAGTGATGATATGGTCGCCCTTTTTACGGTACGCGTAAGCAACCCCCTGGACGGCCAGGTTATCGGCTTCGGTCCCGCCGCCGGTAAAGACGATCTCTTCCGGCCGCGCTCCGATGGCGCCGGCGACCCGGGCCCGGCCTTCTTCCACCTCTTTCCGGGCCTCCCGTCCGAATGAATGAATGCTCGAGGGATTGCCGGTGACTCCCCGGTAGATAGCAAACATCGCCTCCAGGACTTCTTCCCGGACCGGGGTAGTGGCATTATGATCGAGATAAACTGTTTTCATGATACAAGTTAGCGCCTCCGGCGCAACTTGTAGTGTAAAGTGTAATGTTTAAAGTGTAATGGAACTGTCCCCGTTACACCTCACACTTCACACTACGTTATTGAAATTCAGAAAGAGCGAATTATCTCCCTCTGAAATTGTTCAAAACTAACCAGATTTAAGCTGCCGGTGGGCAGCTTAAATCTGGTTAGAAGTGCACTTCCATCGCCCCCATCGGGCAGGCGGGGATGCAGAGCTCACAGCCGATGCAGGCGTTTTTGTCAAAACGAATTTCCTGGGTCTCCGGATCCTTGGTCAGGGCCTGGGAGGGGCAGATGGAGACGCAGGCGCCGCAGTCGGTACACCGCTCCGCGTTTCTGGTAACATCCTGGCTGAGTGGCTGCACCGTGACCTTCAGGCTCTTCAGGTAGGCGATTGCCAGCTTGTAGTTTTTATTCTCTCCTTTCAGGCCCAGGATCATGATGCCCACCTGCCGAGGGGTGATGTTCGCTTTCAGGATATTACACTCCAGGTCGTATTCCTTCACCAGCCGGCTCATGATCGGGACGCTGACCAGATCTTTGGGAAAATGCAGAACTATGCGTTTGGAGACCATGGATTGCCTCTCAAGAATGATTTAAATTTCAAACTTAATTGCAATGTGAAATTTGTTCAACAAGCTCTTCAATTAAAAATCCTAATTTCTAAATCCGAAATCCTAAACAATAGCAAATGCTCAAAATCACAAATTAAAATTAATGAATTCAAGATCTATACTGTTTGGAACATTCGATGATTTGGATTTATGACTTATTTAGGATTTCGATATTAGGATTTAGAATTTTTCTCTTCGGGATGTATTCGGGCAATCTCAATCCTGCCAAATTCGCCAATCGGCGTTGTTCATCCATTTAAGTCAACGGGCGTTCCTTGAGGGGATGGTAGGCGTATCCGCTGCCGGGACCGGGGAAATCGGCAACCCGCTCGGTCAGGAAAAATTTCCCGGCCCGGATCCATTCCTTTAAAATCTCCGCGATGCGCCGGGCCCGGGGATAGCTGGAGAGAGAAGAGGTCGGGACTTCCCGGTCCCGGATCCGGATGGTTCCACTCTTCAGCCGGGCGTAGGTAACGGTGCCGAAGTTGCCGTCCCGGCCCTGGGGATAATCCCGGCCGTAGTCAACGATCCTGGTCATGAGGTCTTCATCCGTCAAAGCCGCGCACCGGCAGATTTCCTCATTGATGACCGGTATCGGCACACCCACCCCGACGACCAGGGTAGCGCCGTACCCGGTAAAACTGGCACCCTTGAGCCACTCCGGGCTCATCTGCTTGAGATCGCCGATCAGGGCGGCCGATCCCGCCGGCGCGGTCGGGACCCCGTGCCGATCGGTCTCGACCGCGGTGTTATGCTGGGTGCCCCACCAGGCAATGTAGCCTGTCCCCCCGCCCAGAAAAACCCGGGTCCCGATGCCGATGGTCATGAAGCGGGGGTCCTTGAGCAGCGGAGAAAGCTGCCCGGCGCTGCAGTAGCTGGCATTGCCCAGGTTCGGTTTCAATACTCCCATGTAGGTATAGATGACCCGGTTGGAACAGTTCACGGCCACGTTGTAATTCTGGTAGATGTTGCGGGGGTTGAAGAGTACCGCCTCATTCAAATCCTTGAGGTTGAGCCAGGTGGAGAGTTCCCGGCGCGGATAGCAGTCAGTCCCGTAGGCATGGGCTACAAAACGCAGATCTTTACCTGAAACCAGATCCTCGATAACGTGGCCGCCTCCGTAAGCGAACCGGCCCGGGTAGATCCTGTTCCGGGGATCGTTTTCGGAGAGGGCGGTGGCCCCGACGATGAAGTCTCCGGCAGCCAGGCCGGTATAGACGGGGATATCGTTGAGGGTGGCATGGCCGCCGCCCAACTTCAGTTTGGGTTTCCCCTGGCCGATATTAAAATAAGCCCCGGAGGAACACATGGGGCCCATGGTGCCGGTGGTGACCACATCCACCTTCGCCGCCGCTTTCGCGACCCCTGTTTCCCCGACCATCGCGATCAATTCTTCGGCGGTCAGGACAACCGCTTTCCCCGCCTTGATCTTCTCGTTTATCTCCGCGATCGTCTTGCTCATGTATTGATAACCCTTTTAAACGGAGAATTTACCCCCGTCCCGCCCTTTTTTGATTGATATCAGACGGATCTGTCGGATCCGACGGATCAGACTGAGTGGACATCCGGGTGAACACAGAGGATCGCCCCTACAATGTTCGATGCTGGATGTCAAACGTTATGTGAACTAAAAAGATCGGTGCTCAGGTACCGTTCGCCCGTATCGCAGATGACGGTGACAACCGTTTTTCCTTTACCCAGTCTTCGGGCTACCTGGAGGGCCGCCCAGACATTGGCCCCGGAACTGATCCCGCCCAGTATCCCGGCTTTTCCGGCCAGGCGCCGGGCGGTCTCCCGGGCGTTATCATAGGTGACCAGGATGATCTCGTCAATGATCTCCCGGTCCAGTACCTCAGGAACGAACCCGGCCCCGATGCCCTGGATCTTGTGGGGGCCCGGATTGCCCCCGGAGAGTACCGGTGAATCTTCCGGTTCCACCGCCACGATCAGCACATCGGGATAACGGGCTTTCAGTACTTCTCCAGCCCCGGTAATCGTTCCTCCGGTGCCGACACCGGCAACGAAGGAGTCCACCGGTACCGGCGCCTGTTCGATGATCTCCGGTCCGGTGGTCTTCCGGTGAATATCAGGGTTGGCCGGGTTCGAAAACTGATCGAGCATGACGGCGGAAGGCGTTTCCCCAACGAGCTTTTTCGCCTCCTCGATCGCTCCCTTCATCCCGTTCTTGCCCGGCGTGAGGACCAGTCTCGCTCCCAGCGCGGCGAGAAGATTGCGCCGCTCCATGCTCATCGTATCGGGCATGGTGAGAATGAGGCGATATCCCCGGACCGCCGAAACCATGGCCAGGCCGATACCGGTATTGCCGCTGGTCGGCTCGATAATGGTCCCCCCGGGCCGCAGCGTCCCGTCTTTTTCCGCCGCAGTAACCATGGCCAGACAGATTCGATCCTTGACGCTGCTCAGGGGATTGAAGCTCTCCAGCTTGGCCCAGATGGCGGCGTCATCCCCGTCGGTCAGGGCGGAGAGTTCCACCAACGGGGTATTTCCAACCAGGTCAAGTACCGTTGACGCTCTCTTACTCATAGCCGCCTCCTATTAAAGTCCGTTGATTATTTTATGCCTATCGGACGAATCGGTCGGATCCGACAGATGAGACATCAATGCCGGGTGAACACGGTGTTCGCCCGGCGGGTTATTTGAGGTCCGATATCCAGGATTTATTCCTTGTTAACCGATGCCTTATAAACAGGGCAATTATCTTTGAGGTCCCCGCACTGCTTGATATCCCAGCATTGTTCCCGTTCCAGCAGGTTCCTGACGCCGGCGATGTTCATCTTCTTGACCTGGAGAAGGTGATGGATCTCTTTCAGTTTCCCCAGGTCATGGTACGAGTAATAGCGGTTCTTCCCCCGCCGTTGGGGTTTGATCAGCCCTTTCTTCTCCCAGATACGGAGCGTGGTTTGGGTGACTCCGATCATATCGGCAACAATCCCGATGGTAAAGAGCGGCTGGTCGTGGTGGTTTTTTTGAATATCTGTGAAGTTCATATTAAAGTTACTTATAAATATGGTTTATAGGTTGTTGTTACAATCTACACCCCCCGTTTATTCCTGTCAAGGCCCGTTCTCCGTGAAAATTCGGAGATAGCGCTGGATATTTTCCGGAGTGTCGCGTTCCGGTTTTTCCGGTCCCGGGGGACGATGAACAGCGGGGGAGGCGATCAGGGAAAGGAATGCAGCGGTACTCATGTGCTGCGGCCTGCTCTTGCCGACGAGAGCCATGATCTCCCGGTCGTCGGTTACCAGGACGATCGAACGGGGGTGGGGGTGCCGCTCTACGGTATCGATGAGATATTGATCGGCGTTGCTGACGTAGATTTCAGTAAGATTGCCGGTAATCCGCTCCCGTTGAATGGTGAGGCTGTTTTTGCTGTCGTAAACGACGCTGACCCGGACCTGTTTACCGGAGAAATGCCCGGCGATCCGGGACCGGAAGCGGCCGCGCGACGCTTCATCATGTCCGAGGTCGTTTGAGATCAGGAGATTATATCCGTCGATCAGCCAATCCATGAGAAATTTCCCCGATCCGAGCCCGCGCTCCGCTCGGGCAACAAAAAACTACGAATTTCGCGAATTACACGAATTGACTTTAAAATAGTCCGGCAAAATTGATTGATTTCTTTTATTTTCCCACCGGAGAAATAAGATTATTGGGCGCCATAGACGTAACCGATACCTATCGGGGAAATTTCGAAACGGTCAACCAGCGGTGAAACAGCTAATCTAGGCAGAGCCGTTGATTCCGTCAACGAAAAACCAGCAGGGTAATTGAAACGGCCCGGTCTCCCGGAGTTATTTGCCGGGAAAGAACCAGGCCGCCCGCCGGCCGTTCGCCCGCTTCTTTTCCCAGGGATAAACCGTCTCCAGAACCATAGCGCCGGGCACCCGCCGCGGCGGAAAAAGCGGGCGCAGACGCGGCTCATAGCGGCGTTTGGCGACGAGCACCGCGCCGGGTGTGGCCGCCAGAAAAGCTTGCAGCTCTTCCTCGTCATCCTCATCGAATACCCGGACCGGGTGTTCCTTATCCAGGTAAAAGATCATATTCGACCGGACATCCGGGTAGAAAGCTATCTTATCGGGAGGGATGCCGGCGGTCTTTTTCCCCAGTTCGATGCCGAAGGCGCGCTCGGTCCGGTAGATATCGAGGGCGGGGAGGATAAAGCAGAAGTACCCGCCCAGAAGAACCGCCATCATCCCGATCAATGCCGGCAGCGTCCGCGGCGAGGACCGGGTCGCCCGGAAGCTGGCTAGTCCCAGAGCCGTCGCCCCGAGACCAAGAGCCAGAATAACCGGTAAAAGAACAGGGGGAGGGATGAAAGCGACCCTTCCCCGAAAAAGGACCCAGAGAGGGGGGAGGATAACGGCTCCCGCCGCCAGGATGCCGGCCAGGATCGCCTGGACACGGATTCCCCATTGCCGGAAAAGCCGCAGCCCTCCCGATGTAAGATGGACGGTGAAAACAGCCGTCCAGAGAGCGCAGAAGGGGAAGATCGGCAGGATATAATAGCTTCGCCGGGAGCCGGAAAGAGTGAAGAAGAGGAAGATCAGGGCTGCCGCCTGAATCAGCCAGCGGGTCTTCTCATCCAGATGCTTCCAGCCGGTAAGTGTCCCGGCCACTGCCGCCAAAAAGAGCGGCGTCCAGGGAAGGAAAAGAAGCGGAATCTGGTAGAGGTAGACATAAATCGGGTCTTTGTGGTCGAAGGGCTTGAAGTAGCGAAGAATATTCTCTTCAAAGACCAGGGTCAGGCCGCTCTCGCCGTATTCAGGTCTGGTCAGGGAGGCATAGATGAACGGTGCCAGGTAAACCGCGGCCGCCAGCCCCAGTGCCAAAAACTGCGCGGGGGAGAGCCAGGTCCTCCAGCGCCGTTCCCGGAGCAGGTCCGGGGCGATCGCTAAAACCGGGACTATGACCGCGGTCAGACCCTTGGTCAGCGCTCCCAGGAAGGCGATCAGCCAGAAGACCAGGAAGGAGCCGAAGTTCCAGCGGCCCCGCCGGGCCCAGTACCAGGCGACGCAGAGGACAATGGCGAAAAGATTCTCGGATTCGGCGGTGGCGGTCCGGGACCAGAAGAGAAATCCGTACCCGGTGAGCAGGAACCATCCCCCGATCAATCCCGTCCGGCGGGACCAGAGTCGCCGGCCCAGCCGCATGGTGGCCCAGACCGCCCCCAGCCCGGCCAAAGCGCCGGGTATGCGGACGGTCCACTCATTAAGAGTCCCGCTGAACGCGGAGACCAGCGAGATCAGCCAGTAGGTCAGAAGCGGTTTGTCGAAGTACGGATCCCCGTTGATGGTGGGGTGAAAGAAATCACCGGTTAAGAACATCTCCCGATTGATCTCGGCCCATCGTCCCTCCGCCGCCCAGAGTCCGCGGTCGCCGACCGCCCAGAGAAGAAGAAAACAGGCGGCCAGCATGAGCAGCAGTTCCGCGTATCCGAACTTTTTTGAATTGTTCACCAGAATTCAATTTGAAGCAGTAATTACTGAGGAGAGGATTAATTAATGGGAAGTGAGACGTCTCTTTCCAATACTCCAGTATCCCAGTACTCCAATACTCCATATCAGCAACTTTCTGTTCTGCGCGATTAATTTAAGCCTGGTATTGATCATGGTACCGGACCAGAATATACATCCCCACCACGTAGAGCAGCATCACCAGGGCGAATCCGTATTCCTTCATCTCGCCGCTGTTGGCGGCGAAGGCCATGTAGGAGAAAGAATAATCGGAGGGGAGGTGGATTTTTTCATATCCTTTCTCGAACGCTTTGTGCGGGAGCGAGATGCAGGCGGCGATCACCGCCGCGGGGATGATCCGCCAGGATGGGATCAGATAATACCGGAGTTTGCCTTCTTCCCCGGGCCGGCGCCGGAAAGTCGGAAGCAGCGGCAGGATAATCCCGCCCACGATGGTGATGATCAGGAGAAGAAAGCGGGGTATGTTGTTCAGGATGCTCAACCCCTCGATGTTGTGCAGGCTGGTCTCCTGTTGATAATTGACGGCGGCCCACTGCTCGGGGGTCTTCCAATGAAACCAGACCTGTCCCCAATCGATCTCCTCCCCCGCGAAGTAAAAAGCGCAGGCGGCGAAGGCCAGCATCGCCGCGGCCATAATGCGGGCCGAGCGGGAGGAAAGCAGAGGAAAGCGAAGGAAACGTTTTGCCAGGACGGCACCCAGGACAATCGCCGGCAGCAGGAAAACGAAGGTGCCGTTTTCGACAAATCCGTGTTCGCCGGTCATCAGCAATTGCCACCACTGACACCCCAACAGGGGCGTGAGCCAGAAGATCAACAGGCTGGCGATGGGAAAACCGAGCCAGAGTATCGGGGGAAGTTCCTTCCGATGGTTATCGGTGGTTTTCATCATAGGGATCACTCTCTTTCATTAGTGCGTCCGCTCAACCGGACGCCGGTTAAAGTGCTGGCTTACCTTATTTCTGGATTGCCACCCAACCTTCGCGTCCGGGGATCGTTCCCCTCCCCATGGTCCCCGTCGGGATAGCGGAGGGATCGGCGGAGAGAAACGACCCGAGCGGGGTAAAAGTGATCGAACGTTTCCGTGCCTTCTCGATGAATTCATCGAACAGCCACCGTTTATTCATTCCCTCCACCTCGGCGTGGATGGTCAGGATATTGGGGCGACCGTCCACCATCAGCGAGAAGATGTACTCATTATAGGTATGGTCACTGAGCCCACCGCCGCCGATCACTTCGTCATAGGTGGGCAGCGTAACCGGGACCTGGGGGACCGCTCCGGCCCGGCCGTCGACCCGCGGCCGGAAGACGTCTCTCCCCCGGCAGTCACTGGCGTACCGGAGAGGGAGATTCTCTTCGGCCCGGAGCAGATTTTCGGTCCCTTTCCAGCCGGGGGCGGCGAAACAGTCCGGTTTCCTCCCGGTGATCTCCCCGATCATCCGGCACCCTTCCCGCAACTCCCCGGTGATTTCCTCCACGCTGAATTTATGCGCGTTCTGCTGCCACCGGTGGTGATCCAGGGCGTGGAGCCCGATCTCATGGCCGTCCCGGTCAGCCCGCCGGAGAGAGGGGGAGAGAATCGGCGTGATATCGGGTCCGGGCCAGAAAGTACCCCGGAGGAGGATATCCCAGCCGTAGAGTCCGGCGGCGTTGCTCCTCAGCATCTTGAGAAGAAACCGCGGTTTCAATAGCCGCCGGATGTGCCGTCCCATGTTATCTCGGCCGAGAGAGAAAAAAAGGATGCCCGGATGCCTTCCCGGGCCAAAATATCAAGGAGCACGGGAACACCGCTCCGGGTGCCGTTATAAGTGTCGACGTCAATTCTTAAACCAACAATCATAGTACATGATGTTGGAAACCACGAAGGACACGAAGGACACGAAGAAGTCCGGTCAGAGCAGTGAAACAATGGAATAATGAATTAAAGAGTATAACGCAACAGGCGGCTCTGGAGTAATTGCCCTAACACTTCATCAGTCCACTATTTCATATTCTTTCTTCGTGTTCTTCGTGTCCTTCGTGGTTGATTTGCTTTATGAGAAATGTTATTCGCCTGGAGTTTTTCGGCGGCTTCGCGGAGGAAGAAGTCCAGGGTTGACCGGATTGCCTCTTCCAGGGGGATTTTCGGGTTCCAGCCGAGTTTTTTTTTCGCGTTCCGAATAGAGGGCTTCCGGAAGACGACGTCCTGGTAACCTCCCTTTCCGTAGTAGGTGCCGCTTTCGACCGATGTCATCCCGGCGGGGGGAGGGAAGAGCTTTCTCAGGGGGTGTTCCTGGAAAAGGGCGGTCAGGATCTCGGCCAGTTCCCGGATGCTGGCCTCATTTTCGGGGTTCCCGATATTGAATATTTCCCCGCCGGCCCGGTTGTCCCTGTTCTCGATAATCCGGTAAAGACAGTCGATACCGTCCCGGACATCGGTAAAACAGCGCTTCTGCTCCCCACCGTCCACCAGCTGAATCGGGGTGCCGGTGACCAGGTTCAGGATGAGCTGGGTGATCGCCCGGGAGCTGCCGATCCGGGCGGAGTCCAGGCTGTCCAGACGCGGGCCGAGCCAGTTGAAGGGGCGGAAGAGAGAGAACCGGAGTCCTTCCTTGGCTCCGTACGCCCAGATCACCCGATCGAGAAGCTGCTTGCTGCAGCTGTATATCCAGCGCTGCATCCGGATCGGTCCGGTCACCAGGTTGCTCCGGTTCTCATCGAATTCCTTGTCCGGGCACATCCCGTACACTTCCGAGGTGGAAGGGAAGATCAGCCTTTTCTTGAATCGGGCGCAGTAACGGACGATTCTCAGGTTTTCCTCGAAATCAAGCGTGAAGACCCGAAGGGGGTTGCGCACGTATTCAATCGGGGTGGCGATCGCGACCAGGGGAAGGATGACATCGCATTTCCGCACGTGGTATTCGATCCATTCCCGGTTAATGCTGATATCTCCTTCCACGAAATGGAACGCCGGATGACCGATGAAGCGCCGGATGTTATCCGACTGCAAATCCATGCCGTAAATCTCGTAGCCGCCCTCTTCGATCAGACGATCGACCAGGGAGTTGCCGATAAAACCGCTCACCCCCAGGATCAGGACCCGCACCGGGGAAGAAGACGCCAGAAAAGTGCTGGTCGTTCCCAGCCGGGACCCGGGGACCAGGCCCAGTTCCCCCGCCGCCTGGGTGCCGGACATCTGCACCGATCCTTCCGGCTGGGCGAGGGTGAGGGCCAGGGCGTCCTTCCCGCAGGCCACCACCAAGGGGTCAGTGGAAATCACGCACCCCGGTTTTTCCTCCCGGTCGCCGGGGATGAGATCCGCTTTCCAGACAAACAGTTTTTGATCGCCCTTAAAGGTGAAGGCCCCCGGGAAGGGATGGGTGACCGCCCGGACCAGGTTCCTGATCTCCGGGGCCGGCTTCGACCAGTCGATTTTGCCGTCGTCCGGAGTGCGCCCGCCGAAATAGGTGGCCCGGGAATGATCCTGGGGGGTTCGCTTGGCCGTCCCCTTCTCGATCAGGGGCATTGTTTCATCGAGCAGTTCTCGGGAGACGGCAACCGCCCGGTCGAAGAGGGACCGGGCGGTGTCGTCTTCGCCGATCGGGAAAGCCCGGGCGGCCACGATATCGCCGTCGTCCGGATGGGGGGTCATGTAGTGAAGAGTGACGCCGGTCTCTTTCTCGCCGTTTACCAGCACCCAGTTAAGGGGGGAGCGGCCCCGGTAAGAGGGAAGCAGGGAACCGTGGAGATTAAGGGCGCCCCGGGGCGGGATCTCGAGGATTTTTTTCGAGATCATTTTCCGATAATAGAATGAGAAGATAATGTCCGGGGCGAGCTCCCTGATTCGTTCCACCCAGAGAGGATGATTGATGTTATCGGGAGCGTATACCGGCAGCCCGTGAACGGCGGCCAGTTCCGCGACCGACGGGAACCAGATGTTTTCATCCGGGTTATCCCGGTGAGTAAAGACGGCTTCTATGGTGAAGCCGTGACGGAGGAGGGCTTCGATCCCCACGCAGCCGATAGAGTGATAGGCGAGAACGATCGCTTTCATTTTTTCGCAACCTTATGTTTTTCTGATTGTATCAAAGAAGATGGACACGGGAATGCTAACATCTGATACCGGACCACGAAAAAATGATCATACACTTTTTAACAATGTTTGCTGACTATTTTCGCGGTCCGTTCACCGTAATTTAACTACAGTCCATCACCCCGGTTTCGATCTCCGGCAGCGAGGAACTGCCGACCCGGTCGCGGACGAAATACCGGGGCCGGGCGCGGGCTTCCGTGTAAATCCTGCCGATGTACTCCCCGATCAGTCCCAGGGCGACGAACTGGGCGCCGATAAAGACGAAAAGGACGGCGAAGAGGGTGAAGACCCCCTGGGCCGCCCACTCCGGTCCCTGGAGGAGACGGATGATAAGGATCAGGACGCCGAACCCGATCCCGACCAGCGAGATGATCGCCCCGATGAAGCTCAGAAGCCGCAGGGGGAACGTGGTCATGCTGGTGAGAAGATCGAACTGGAGGTTGATGAGTTTTAAAAGCCCGTACTTCGATTCCCCGGCCGGCCGTTCGGAGTGGGCGACGTCGATCTCGATTGTTTTATGGGCGAAGGTGTTGGCCAGGACCGGGATGAAGGTACTCCGCTCCGGGCACTGGAGGATAGCGTTGATCACCGGCCGGCTGTAGGCCCGGAGCATGCAGCCGTAATCTTTCATCCGGACCCCGGTCGCCCGGGCGGTTATCCGGTTGATCATCCGCGAGAAGGTCTTCCGGAAGGCGGAGTCCCGCCGGCCGACCCTCACCGAGCCCACGACATCATAACCTTCGTCGGCTTTGGTTAGCAGTTTGGGGATCTCTTCGGGGGGGTTCTGAAGATCGGCGTCAAGGGTGATGACGATATCCCCCCTGCTCTCGGCAAAACCGGCGATGACGGCGGTGTGCTGTCCGTAGTTGCGATTGAAGAAGACCCCGGAGATCAGGCCCGGTGTCCGCTCGGCTTCTTCGGCGATAATGGCGGCAGACCCGTCCCGGCTGCCGTCATCGACCAAAATCAGCTCGGCCGGCCGCCCCAGTCCCCCCAGAACGGCGACGGTCCTCCGGATGAACTCCCGCAGGTTCTCCTGCTCGTTGTAAACGGGGACAACGACTGAGACGGATGGAAGATCGGTGTTCATATTTGGACCGCAAATAATTAATAAATCAAACGCGCCGTAAATAGATCCATGAGGAGTGGTGGAGTAATGGAGTGTTGGAGTGTTGGGAAAAACAATTTCTCCATCACTCCATTATTCCAACACTCCATTATTCCATAGTAATACTCATGCTGGATGTGCTTGGTTACTGAATTCCTTAACGGTATCCTTGATTGCCTCGGCCACGTCCATTACGTCCTGTTCGTTCATGGCCGGGAAAAGCGGGAGGGAGAAGAGCCGGTCGCCGACCCACTCCGTCTCCGGGAGGAGCCCCCGGCGATATCCCCCCGTCGTTCGGTAGTATTCCTGGGTATGAATCGGCCGGAAGTGGATGCCGGTTCCGATATTCCGTTTTTTCAGTTCCTCCAGGAACTGGTCCCGGGTGATGGCCAGGCGATCGATGTCCAGAAGGACGATGTAGAGATGGTAGCTGTTCCGGTGAGGATACGGCGGCGACTGGATATGAGCGATCTCTTCTATCCCCGCCAGGTGTTGATCGTAGAGAGCCGACAGTTCACCCCGTTTTCTGTTCAGTTCTTCCACCCGGGCCAGCTGGGTCAGTCCGAGGGAGGACTGAATGTCGGTCAGGTTATACTTGAAACCGGGCATGATGATCTCCACCTGGGACTTCCCGTTCCGACTGTACCGCTGCCAGGCGTCCTTGGCCAGCCCGTGGAATTTCAAAATCCTGACTTTTTCCGCCAGTTCCTGATCATCGGTGACGACCATGCCGCCTTCTCCGGTCGTGATGTTCTTGATCGGGTGGAAACTGAATACGGCTGTCCCGGTGCTTCCCACCGCCTCTTCCCGGTAGCGGGTACCGAGAGCGTGGGCGGCATCTTCCAGCAGGATCAGCTCCCGTTCGTCGGCCAGCGCGCGGAAGGGATCGAGATCAATCGGGGCGCCCGCGAAATGGACCGGGATGACGGCCCGGGTGCGGCCGCTGATGACCTCCCGGACCGTCTCCGGGGTCACCATCAGGGTCCCCCGGTCAATATCCGCGAAGACCGGTTTCAGTCCCAGGAGGATCAGGAGGTTGACGGTGGAGCCCCAGGTCATGGAGGGGGTAATGACTTCGTCCCCCGGATCGAGCCCCAGGGCCATCAGGGCCAGGTGCATCCCGGCGGTGGCGGAGGTCAGCGAGACGGCATATTTCGCCCCCAGGTAATCCAGAAAAGCTTTCTCGAAGGCCGCGGTCTTGGGTCCGGTGGTGATCCAGCCCGATTTCAGGACTTCGACCACGCCGTCGATATCATCCTGATTGATCGCGGGTTGGGAGAAGGGCAGGAATGTCTCTCTCATTTTATTTTTCTCCGGACTATTTCCCTCCGGGAAACAGTCCGGAGAAAAATAGTAAATCAGCGCCTTCGGGCTAATACATAAAAAAATTTAATTTATTAAATTAAGATAGATTGATAACAACCAGAGGATCAGTTCAAGTCAAACTGACCTGCCCGTAACGGCAAATCAGCGTCCTTGACTCCGATCAGGAGGAGCAGGCGGCGGTGTTTTCCCATTCGTGCCTCGGCCAGCATCCGGTACCGGGCCGGGGGCATCCCTTCCGGGGGAAACTCGCTCTCTCTCTTCAAGAGAACGATGACCGCATCGTATTGCTTATCCCGGCCGCTGAGAATCTCCGCCAGGCGGCCCAGATTTTTCTCAGGCTGTACCTTATCACGCAGGTCGGTCAGGGTCAACCCGGTATAGTAGGAAAAGAGAGCCTGGGTGGTCTCGTCGGTATTCCATCCGCAAACCCGGTTCATTTGCGTTTCCGGGATCGCCGCCGCGATCCGCCGGGTGGCGGGTTCATAATTCTTCTCCGCGTCGATCACGGGAAAGACCGCGAAGACGGCGGTGAGATATAATATACCGGTTACGGCCGCGATCCGGGCCGGGAGATTATCTTTCAGCCGGAGCAGCGCGAAAATACCGATCAGAGCGCAAAGCAGTACCACCGGCTTGAAATCCCCGGCGATGCTGAATGTGCCCGCTCCGATGACCGGTGATAAGAAGGCCAGTACCGCGGCCGGGAGCACCAGAATCGGGAGAAGAAAACGATAGGTAATCTCCACCCACCGGGGGACCCGGCTGAGGACGAAGACACAGAGAATGGCGAAGCCGGGCAGAAGAGGATAAAGATAGATATCCCGTTTAGTCCCGGCCAGGGAGAGAAGAACAAACCCGCCGATGGCCCAGGCGAAGGACATCTTCAGGAAAGACCGGGCTCTCTGAGTCGGTTCACCGGTATTCCGTTCCCGCCTTCGGAAGAGGCCTCCCAGGAGCAGAATTGTCCAGGGGAGGAGCAGCCCCGGGGCAACCCCGAAATAGTAGAGCGGCCCGTGAATATGGGAATGGGTCGTCTTCCCTGAAAACCGTCCGATCTGATTATTGACGAACCATTCTTTCCATAATGCCGGGCCGCCCTGGGAATAAAAAACAGAAGCCCAGAGCAGTCCCGGGCCGAGCAGGAGGATAATTCCGGCCAGATGGAAGATCCACCGGCGTCGCAACGATTGGCGGTATAAAATGAAGAGAACGATCCCGGGGAGAGCCAGAAGACCCAGGGCCACAAAACCCTTGGTCAGCAACGCCAGCCCGGCGGAAAGATAGGCGGCCGGGATCAATAATGGACGGTCACGATCAAGCCCATTAAACAAACAGAGTACCGCCATCGTAATCAGCATCATCAGGAGGGGATCGATCAGGATCCAGTGAGCGGCTTGAAAGAATCCGACCATGGTGGCCAGGATGATGACCGCCGCCGCCGCCCGATATCGCCCCAGGCAATCTCTCGCGGTCCACCAGACTACCGCGAGAGTCAGGGCGGCGTAGAGAGCCGACAGAGCCCGCACCGCCACGGCGCCCCCGATCAGCTTCCCCACCGTCAGCATGATCAGGGCCGAGAGCCAGTAATAAAGGGGCGGCTTCTCGACAAAAGGTTTCCCCGCCAGGTAGGGAACCGCCCAGTCGGTCCGGATGCCGGTATCAGTCCCGACGATCCGGCTCTGGATCACCACCGACATCTCGCGGGCGATCTCCGCCTCCCGCGGTTCGTCGGCCGTCCAGAGGGCGTGCCCGGCGATGCCGAAGACCAGCGTGGCCAGGCAGAGGAGGGTGACCCACCGGGGGATTGTTGGCTTTTCTTCTATGTTCGATTTTTCGAGCATGGCTTTTACTGATCGGACGGATCAGTCGGATCTGACTGATCGGACGGATTATCTGCGCATTCTGCTCCTGTTTCAATCACTTTTTATGATGGTTTTAGGGGCCTTCACCCGCCCCGGCAATCAGGTAAAACACCCGCCGGGGCCCTTTCCGGGCCCGGGCCAGTACCCGGAAGTCCGGGCAGGCGGGATTGGCGTCCGTGAATTCGTTCAGCCGGGGGATAACGATCAGGTCGAACTGGGGGTCTTCGCCCCGGAGAATGGCGCCGGCGCGCTCCGGATCTTCAACCTTGGGGAGAACGATTCCGGAATAGTAGGAGAAGACGCCCTGGGTGGCTTCGTCCTCCCCCCAGACGCAGACCCTCTCCCGCGACACTTCCGGAACGGCCGCGGCCAGGGTCTGAGTCATTTCCCGGTAGCTCCAGACCTTATCCAGGACCGGAAACGCCGCCAGGGCGGCCGCGATGTAAAAGCAGGCGGTCACCGCGGCGGTCCGGGCGACGGGCTGCCTTTTCAGAAAAAGGAACGAAAAGACCCCGGCCAGGGTCAGAAGAAGCACCGGCGGATTGAACCCCAATCCCCGGATGATCTCCCCGTCCTGCCAGTCGATGATATAAAAGGAGAAGACAAGCAGGACCAGGAGGAGGAGGCCGGCGAGGGCCTGGAGGCAGACGGCGCTCCAACGGGGCAGCTGATCGCCGGCGACGGCGATCATGAGCGCGAAGGCGGGGAGGAGGGGATAAAAGTAGACTTCCCGCTTGGTTCCGGCAAGGGAGAGGATGAGGAGCCCTCCCCATCCCCAGGCGATTGAGAGGAGAAGCAACGTATTCCTTTTTCCCCCCGGTTGAGAACGGATCGCCATCCTCCGTCGGCGATGGCCCCGATCAGGGCCGGTGTCCAGGGCAGGCAGAGCAGGGGGGCCAGCCAGAGATAGTAGAAAGGGCCCTTGATATGTCCCAGGTGGGCGGAACTCCCGGAAAAACGCCCGATCTGGTTATCGATCAACCATTCCCGCCACAGTTCCGTCCCGCCCTGCCGATAAAAGGCCGCCATCCAGGCTCCCGGCAATCCCAGCATGATGAGTAATCCGGCCAGGTGCAGGAAAGGTCGGCGGGTAATCCGGGGAAAATGGATAAGCGCCAGAGTCCCCCAGGGGAAGAAGAGAAGCGCCCAGGCGATGAACCCCTTGGTGAGAAAGGCCAAACCCGCGCAGAGATATCCTCCCAGGATCCAGCCCGGCCGGTCATCCTCCAGTCCCCGGAAGAAAAAGAGGGCCGCCGCGGTGACCAAAAGCATCAGGAGCGGGTCGATCAGTATCCAGTGGCCGGCCCGGGCGAAGCCGAGCATGGTGGCCAGGATGAGGACGGCCGCGATCCCCCGGTACCGGCCCCAGAAGCGCCGGGCGACCGCCCAGACCGCCAGGAGGGTGAGGGCGGCGCAGAGGGCGGAAGCGCCCCTCGCCGCCGCGGTGGGACCGGTTATGATTCCCAGGGAACGCATCAGGAGAGCGGAAAACCAGTAATAGAGGGGAGGCTTTTCAACGAAGGGGGTTCCGCCCAGCCGCGGGATCAAAAGCGGTCCGCCGTCGGCGATGGTTTTGGCGATGGCCGCTTCCCGGGGTTCGTCGGGCGTCCAGAGTTCGTGGCCCGCGATCCCGACCGCCAGGGTGGCCAGGCAGAGCAGTACCACCCACCAGGGTATTATCCGGTCGCTATTCATGCGGCATCAGTCTGATCGGCATGCCCGATAATAGTAATCAGTAATCAGTGATCAGTGATCGGTAATCGGTAATCGGTAATCCAGGTTACTGATTACCGATCATTCGAATTCTTCCAGGCGGTCCAGATTGTCGCTCACTGCCGCCCAGTCTTCGTTGCTCCACATCTCCCGGCAGATCGGATGAACACCGACCTGGCGATAAACGGGGAGGTCGCTCTCGTTTCCGAACGCGCAGAGAACTTCATAGCGTTCCTGAATTTTCCGGATCTCCCGGAGTTTATAGCTGGCTGTGTCTTCCGCGCCGGGTTCCCTGTGGATAACCCGCCCCATGGCGGGGAACTCGTTTTTTTCCAGCCAGGCGCGGGTCCGGGGCAGCTTGCTCGTGTAGCGTCCGCTCAGGTAAAAGACGCTGACGCCGCCCTCCTCGATCCTCCGCAGGACGCTCGCCGCCGCCGGCAGGGGGACCTTGTGCAGCGTATGCCGCTGATAATTGCCGTCGGTGATCGTTTTATCGATATCGACGATGCAGGCTTCGGGTTTTTCGGGCCGGGCGGGTGAATGGTTATCCCCGCAGCCGCTCCCCAGGATCGCCCCCAGCACTATCCATAAGATCCGTTTCGAAGGGACTTTCATGATTATTGATCATCCGTCCCCGAAATCAAGAGATAATCTCTTGTTTCCGCCTTCCTTCCGGCGAGGATTTTCCAGGGAGGGAGTTCGCCCGTGGCTTGGAGGAGATGCTCTCGTCGGACGATAACCAGCCCGTATTCCCCGTCCTCCCCCCGGAGAACGTCGGCCAGCCGCGCCGGATTGCCGGGATCGGACAGGTAAAGATCCCCGTAGAAGGCAAAGGATGCCACGGTCCTCTCATCCGTCTTCCAGCCGCAGACCCGGTTCCGTTGGCCGTCGGGGATCGCCGCCGTCAGGCGGGTAACCATCGGCCGGTAACTCTTCCGGCCGTCAATAACCGGCAGAAAGGTGAACTGGCAGGAAAGGTAGAAGACCGCCGTTATGCCGGCCAGGCAGATCGGGAGATCTTTTCTTGAGGTCAGGAATATACCGCCCCCGATCGCCGCGACCAGGAGAGCGGGGAAGCTGAAGGAGCAGTGCCAGGGAGCTTCACCGGCAACCGGGTTGAAGAATGCCAGGTAAAGGGATGCCAGGAGAAGAAGGACGGTAATAAGCCGCAACAGCACCCGCACCCAGGCGGCCGGCCGATTCTCCAGGTAGGAGGCGGCCAGGACGGCGAAACCCGGCAGGAGCGGGAAAAGGTAGATATTGCGTTTGGTCCCGGCCAGGGAGAGTAAAAGGAGACCGCCGAATGACCAGACGGCCGCGGTGATGAAGAGGTTCCGGGCGCCGGTGGATTCCGTTTTCCACTGCCGCCAGCCGCGGTGAACGATCCAGCCGATGACCGCCGGCGTCCAGGGCAAGAGCGCCAGTGGAAGCAGTTCCCCGTAATAAAAGGGCCCCTTGATATGTCCCAGATGTCCGGTGCTGCCCAGGAAGCGCCCGGCCTGGTTCTCGATCAGCCATTGCCGCCAGAGTTCCGGGCCTCCCTGCAGGCGGAAGAGCGCCGCCCAGGCCAGGGGCGGTACCAGTAAGAAAAGCACCCCCAGGAGATGGAGGTGCGGGTGCCGGCGGATCTCCCGGAAATAGAGAAGGGCGAGAGCGATCCCCGGGATGCCGATCAGGGCCCAGCCGATGAGCCCCTTGGTGAGAAAGGCCAGCCCGGCCGCCAGATATCCCCCCAGGAGACAGGCCGGTTTAGCGCGCTCCAGCCCGGCGAAGAACAAAAGGATGGCGGCGCCGGTCAGGAACATCAGCAGGGGGTCGGTCAGAACTTTCTGGGCGGCGTCGAGGAAGCCCAGCATGGAGGCCAGGACCAGCACCAGCGTGAAAGCTCCCCGGCGCCCCAGGTATTTTCCGCCGACGAGCCGGATTACGAGCAGCAACAGAACCGCGCAGAGGAAGGAAACCCCCTGCGCGGCCGCGGTCAGACCGACCACCCTCCCCAGGGTTTTCATGGCGGCGCTTGAGACCCAGTAGTAGAGAGGGGGTTTCTCCACGAATGGGCGGCCGGCCAGGCGGGGGATCAGCGGCGATCCTCCCGTCGTCATTTCCCGGGCGATCTCCGCCTCCCGCTGCTCATCCGGGGGCTGGAGGGAACGCCCCCCGATCCCCCCCCAGGCCAGGGCGGCCAGGCAGAGGAGGAAGGCGGTCGCGCGGGCTATTTGATCTCCTTTCATTTTCAAAACCGGGGCTGACGCCCCGGCCTATTGTCTGCCCCTTCGACTCCGTTCAGGGCAAGCTGCCCCTTCGGGGCTTTTCGTTCGACGTTCGAAGCTGGACGTTCGACGTTGAACGTTCATTTGTTTTTATCCAGCCAGTTCTCCACTTTCTCCGGCGGGATTCGTTCCATCCGGTAGATCAGGCGGCGTTTGCCGTCCCGGATGTCGGGATTATAGAACTCCCAGACCACTTCTCCCGAAGGAGTGACCTCGAAAACCCGGCCCCGCTCGGATTCGCAGATCAGGGTATTGCCGTTGGGAAGGCGCTGATTCGATCCCCGGGTTTTCGAATAGAATGCCTCGGGGGGATCGGCCCGGTACTCCCAGACGATCTTTTCGGAAACCGGATCGAGTTCCAGGATCCGGGAATAAGTTCGGTGAGCGCCGTTGTCATAGACCAGGATATGGCCGTTTTCAAGCATGGTCGGCATGTGAGGCCAGTCCAGTTCCTCGGGCCCCCAGCTCCAGACGATCTCCCGGCTCTTCTTATCCAGGATCAGGATCAGGTTCGCGTGCCGGAGGCAGGTGAGAATATTCCCGGCCGCGAACCGCGGGTCGCGTTTCCCGAGCTCGGTTTCGGGAAGGACTTCCACGGTGTTCAGATGATAGTAATCGTACTTGTCCAGGCCGACGATCGCCCGGAGCCATTTGTCGATTTCATAGACCCCGACGGTAATCCCCCGGATCCTCCGGAAGTAGAACCTCTTCACGGCCGCCGAGATACCCGAGATATCGGGGTCGGTATCCAGTTCGAGCGGGTGATGAAGGGTATGGAGACGTTCGAAATTGGAAAATGACGACCACTCCCCTTCGCGCTCTCCCTCCCCGGAGAGGCGGAGGATGGAATCGAACTGGACCAGCCGGTACCGGTAGAGCCGATGATCGGTCCCGATCGGGACCAGGAGGGACCCATCCGGATCGAGAGCGATATCGTGATGAACCTTATAAGGCCGGGACCAGATGACGTTTGAATCCCGGTCGAGCTTGACGATCTCTTCCCCGTTGCAGTTGGCCAGGATCACACCCTCCCCCAGATATTCAACATGCTCCCAACCGGAATCGTCGCTGGGAAAATTCCAGCGATGGACGACCCGGCCCTCCCGATCGATCAAATAGGCATGCTTTTCATCGCTGTAAAGGTTATAGCCGGGTGAAGATTTCTCCGGTATATACCGGGTAACACCGGTCAGGGAGGTGTCGGCATTTTCGGAAGAGAGTGAGATATAAGGGAGAGCCAGAAGGTTATGGAGGTTATGATCCCCCCGTTTTTCTCCCGGCCGCAGCAAGAGATACCAGACGGCTCCCCCCAGAATCGCCAGGACAAGAACCGTTGTCAGCAGCTTTTTCATTCCGGCTTTTTCTCCGGATCGCTCCGGTAACGGCGCCGAAAGATCAGTTCCCAGATATAAACCAGGAAAATATAATAGACGAGGAGTTCGCGGAACTCGGCGGTATTTGACTGGAGCCCCCCGTCCCCGCCCAGTCCCATGCCGCTAAAAGCCTTGGCGGTCCGGGAGGCCAGGAGTGTTATCACCATGGTTATGATGAACCAGGGATCGGGACGCAAGTAACGCACCATCCGGTGCCGGCTCTTCCCCGTCGCCAGCGGGAAGAGGACAAAAAAGGCTATCATCCCGAAATCCAGGGTGTGCTTGAAAACCTGGTTGAGGTTGCCCCGGTTATGCAGGTTCAGGTCGGTGTTTCTGTCCTTTCCCCGATCCTCGACCGGGTTGCCGATCAGGTATCGATAATGGAGGCGACCGTAATCGACTTCTTCCAGAAGAAGGAAGATCCCCCCGAGCAGCACCATGACCAGCAGGATTTTCTCGAAGAGCAGGCGTTTCCGGTACAGCCCATAGGCGGTCAGGGCGATCATCGCCAGCAGGAAAAGATTTTGAAGATTTTCCAGCAGGCCGTATTCCCGGTTCATCCGGGGAGCGATCACCTCCTGGATCCGGAGATTCCCGAAATAGTAACCGGCGATGAAGAGGGCGGAAAGGAGCAGGGGAATGACCAGGTAGACCAGTAGTTTTCGGAGATAATTTCGCCTTGGTAAGTTCACGGCAGGTCCTTTTTTTTTCGTTTTAAACAAAGCCGACCCTGATTTTATTCAGGCAATACGTTCACCATAGCCGACAATCCCGCTTTTTTCCACAGGAAGAATAAGATTATGATACTATTTTGCGAAGGAAAATGGTTAGGAGGAAAATAACAGTGGAGAAAATCACGGCCATCATTACCTGCATGAATCGGGAGAATGAGATCGAGCAGTGTCTGGCCAGCGTACGCTGGGCGGATGAAATGATCGTGGTCGATTCCGGAAGCACCGACCGGACGGTGGAACGGGCCCGCAAGTATGCCGACCGGATACTCGAACACGAGTATCGTTCGGCATCCGCCCAGAGGAACTGGGCCATCCCCCAGGCTTCCCATCCCTGGATTATGATCATCGACTCTGATGAAGTAATGCCGCCGGCGCTCCGCGACGAAATCCGGGAGGAGATGAAAAATCCCCGTTACGGCAAATATCGGGTCTTCCGGCGGGGTATTTTTTTGGGCCGGGAGATGAAGCACGGGGGCTGGCAGCGGGATCAGAATAATATCCTCTTCCGGAGAGACGGATACCGCTTCAGCGATGACGAAGTTCATCCCGTCCTTCTCCCCGCGGACACGCCGGGACTGTTCCGGAATCGGCTCGATCATTATACTCATCGAACGATCGATGAATTTACCGAGAAGGCCCACCGGTACGCGACCTGGGGCGCCCGCAAGTACTTCCGGCGGGGGCGGAAAGGAAGAGCCGCCACTATTTTATTCCACCCGCTTTATAACTTCTGCCGAAACTACATTTTTCGTCTGGGTTTCCTCGACGGCGACCGCGGCCTTGTCTCGGCCATCCTCTCCTCATATTATGTCGCCGAGAAACACGCGAAGCTCTGGGAGTTGACCAGGAGTGAACAGCAGAAGATGAAAAAATCCCGATCAGTAGATCGGGTTACGGGAAAGACATAATGGAGTACTGGAGTGATGGAGTATTGGAGTGGTGGAAAAGTCCGCCGGCCGCGCCGGGACCCATTACTCCATCATTCCATCACTCCACCACTCCTTGCTGTCATCACCCGGGCTGCACTCAGGGTATCAATTATTCGTCATGAGGAAGTCATTACTTGTTACCCATTCCTCCCGCTGGAACGGGGAAACGGAATATGCCGCCGGCCTGGTGAAGGCCGAGATACGGATGGGCATGGACGTCACCGTGGTGGCGCCCCCGGATAGCGCCTTCACCGGTGAGCTCGCCTCAGCGGTCCGCGTGCTGGAACTTCCGGGCCCGGCTCCTTCCCGCTCCCCGGTCGATTTCATGAGAGACCTGGCCTGGCTTGCCCGTCTGATCGGCCGTGGCGGCTTCGATATTATTCATTCCTCCCGGGCGACCGCCCACTTTCTGACCGGCTGCGCCGTCTGGAAAAGAGTCCCTCTGCTTCATCTCCGGGGTGGGGCCAAGAAGCCGTACGGCCATCCCTTCAACCGGTATCTTTACCGGCACCTGACGGACGGGGTGATCGTCTCCTCCTCGAGGGTGGAAGGATGGGTCCGGAAACATCTGCACGTGCCCGCCGAACGGGTTCACCGGATTCTGGCTCCGGTCGATATCGGACGTTTCCGCCCCGCCCCCCCCGACCCCGATCTCTTCCGGGAGCTCGGAGTGCCTGGAGGATCGCCGCTCATTGTCAAGGTCGCCCGCCTGGCCCCGGTCAAGGGACACGACCACTTGATGGAAGCGATGGCTTCCGTTCATCGCCGGTTTCCCCGGGCGGTGCTGGTGCTGGTGGGTAATCCCTGGGAAGGGCAGCCCGGCCGGCTGCGGAGGCAGGCGGAGGAGCTGGGGATCGGCGGAGCGGTGGTCTTTGCCGGCCGGAGGGAAGACATTCCCCGGTTTCTCGCTTCCGCCGCGGTCTGCGTTTCCTCCTCGATCGGGAGTGAAGAAAATTCGCGGGCGGTGGGAGAGTACATGGCCGCCGGGCGCCCGGTCGTCGCCACCCGGGTCGGGGTCATCCCCGAGCTGGTGGTTGACGGAGAGACCGGTTTTCTGGTTCCTCCCCGCGATCCCGGCGCCCTGGCCGCCGCGATAGCGGACGTTCTCGCCGATCCGGACCGGGCGGCGCGGATGGGGCAAGCCGGGCGCCTCCGGGCGGCCGGCGAATTTTCGGAGGAAACCTTCGACCGCCGGCTGGGGGCGGTGATTGAGGCGGTACTGACTCAGCGCCGCAGGCGCTGAGTCAGGTAGGATCGCCCCCGCGCCTGCGGGGGCTTGTAGTATCGGCTCCGCCTTGTAGGAATTGCTCGCTTACATCACTGATTTTGTCCGGTCAACAAGCACGAACCATATATATCAGGGTTGTCGAGGAATAATTTATATAAAATCCGCTCATGCCCGATTTGTCACAAATCGGGCCGGAGCGGATTTTATATAATGTACATGTTCTCCGCTTCTCTCATAAGCCCATCCCGGAACCGGGGATGGGCGAGGCTGATGATGGCGAGGGCTCTTTCCTTGGTGCTCTTGCCCTTCAAATTGACCACGCCGTATTCGGTGGCCAGGTAGAAGGCGTCGTTCCGGGGGGTGGTGACGATCGAACCCTCCTTCAGGCGGGGGACGACCCGGGAGATCGTTCCCTTTTTGGCGGTTGAATAAAACGTCAGGACCGCCTTCCCCCCCCGGGAGTCGAAGGCGCCCCGGATAAAGTCAAGCTGTCCGCCGGTCCCGCTGTAAGTTGTTCCTCCCAGGTATTCGGCGTTGGCCTGTCCGAGCAGGTCGACCTCCAGGATAGCGTTGACGGCGATCATGTTGTCGTTGCGGGCGATGACAGCCGGACTGCAGACGTAAGATGCCGGGTAGCTCTCCATGGAAGGGTTGTCGTCCATGAACTCGTACATTCTTTTCGTTCCGGAGGCGGTGGTAAAGACGTTCTTCATCGGGTGGAGATTTTTCCTCCGGCCCGTGATCACCCCCTTTTCCAGGAGATCGATCATCCCGGGCGTGAGTAGTTCGGTATGGATCCCCAGGTCCTTGTGTCCGGTGAGATAGCGGGTGATCGCGTTGGGGAGGCCACCGATCCCCAGCTGGAGGACGCCCCCGTCCGGGACCATTTCCGCCAGCTTCGGACCGATGATCTCGTCTTCCGGCCGGGGCGCCGGCGGCGGCATCTCGATCAGGGGGACGGTGTTCTCGACGATCGCGTCGACTTCGGTGATGTGGAGGAGTGAATCCCCGAATACCCGGGGCATGTTTTCGTTCACTTCCACGATCAAACGCTTACAGTGCCGCGCCGCCGTCGAGATGTAGTCGTTTCCGGTCCCGAAGGTAAAATAACCCGCTTTGTCCATCGGGGAGACCGTGGTCATCACCGTGTCTATCTCCATGAAGTCGCGGCAGAGCCGGGGGATCTGGTGGAGATAGGTCGGGACATGATAGGTGAGGCCGGTCTTAACCAGGCGGCGGTCCGCCCCCCCCACGAACCAGGAGAGATTTTCAATGCAGTCCGCCAGGTAGGGATCGAGGACCGTCTCCAGGGCGTGCTTGAGGGGAAGGAACGAGTAGAGCTTGATATCTCTCAGGTCATCCGCCCGGGCGCGCGCGGCAACCGCGGCCAGGAGCGCCGGGGGTTGAGCGACGCTCATCCCATAAACGATAGTTTCGCCGTTTCCGATGCCTTTCACGGCGTCATCCGGCGTGGTCAGTCTTTTCTTGTATTCCGACCGATATGTTTTCATGATTGTTCCTTCCCGGGTGATAACCGGTAAAAGCCGTTCCGGCGCGGCTTCGAAATAGGGGATATAGGATACAGGATAAAGGATGCGGGATACAGGGTTAAATGGATAAATCCGGTTAACAATTCTTATGGGATAGTATATTATTATAAGTATCGCTTTGGAAGTTTGGTATAGAGAAATTCAGGGTGTAGAATCGTCCTTTCGCTTTCGCGACAGGACTTGTAGGATCAGAATGCCTTTGGCATTCTTTGTAGGAATTGTAGGATCGCTTCCTTGCACCTCAGCAAGCCTTGCCTCCGGCAAGGCGATACTACATCTACTACAACTGCCGCAAGTCCTATCGAAGATCCTGAGCTTGTCGAAGGAATCGGAGTGAGGGACGATCCTGCATAAATGCGCGACTGAAGGGAGCACATTTATATGACCTCTTCCATTCATTCCACCGAGTACCGGTTTCGCTTCCGTGACTGTCTGGTCGGCGCCCAGATGCTCTTTGTCGCTTTCGGGGCTCTGGTCCTGGTCCCCCTGCTCACCGGTCTCGATCCCCGGGTCGCTCTCTTCACCGCCGGCCTCGGCACCCTGATCTTCCAGGCGGTGACCCGGGGAAAAGTGCCGATTTTTTTGGCCTCTTCCTTCGCCTTTATCGCCCCCATCATCTATGGGGTGAAGGCGTGGGGGATCCCCTCCACCCTCTGCGGTCTGGCGGCGGCGGGCGTTTTTTACGTGATTCTCAGCCTGGTGATCCGCTGGAAGGGAAGCGGCTTCCTCCGCCGGCTTCTTCCGCCGGTCGTCACCGGCCCGGTGATCATGGTCATCGGGCTCATCCTCGCCCCCGTCGCCGTCAACATGGCCATGGGCAAAAGCGGGGACGGGGGGACCGTTCTGGTCTCCCCCGGCCTGGCCCTGCTGGTAGCCGCGGTTGCCCTCTTTACCAGCATCACGGTCTCCCTCCTGGGAAAAGGGCTGATCCGGCTGATCCCGGTCATCTGCGGCATCCTCGCCGGGTACCTGCTCTCGCTCCTATTGGGACTGGTCGATTTCACTCCCCTCCGGGAGGCGCCCTGGCTGGCCGTTCCCGGTTTTGTCTTCCCCCGCTGGAACTGGGAGGCGATCGTCTACATCTTCCCGGTGGCGATCGCCCCCGCCATCGAACACTTCGGGGATATCCTGGCCATCGGCTGCGTTACCGGGCGGGACTATATCGAGGACCCCGGCATCCAGAACACCCTGCTCGGGGACGGGATCGCCACCACGGCCGCCGCCCTGGTCGGGGGCCCCCCCAACACCACTTATTCCGAGGTGACGGGGGCGGTGGCACTGGTCCGGATATTCAACCCGGCGATCATGACCTGGGGCGCGATCATCGCGATCGGGGTATCTTTCCTGGGAAAGCTGGGGGCGCTTCTGCGGACGATCCCGCCCCCGGTCATGGGCGGGATCATGATCCTTCTCTTCGGGGCGATTACGGTGGTAGGACTGAACACGCTGGTCAGGGCGGGTAAGGACCTGATGAAGCCCCGGAACATGATCATCTGCGCGCTGATCCTGGTCAGCGGCATCGGGGGGATGCAATTTTCCATCTATACCTTTTCCCTCTCCGGTATCGGACTGGCCGGCATCGTCGGGGTGGTCATGAACCTGATCCTGCCGCGGGAGAAGGAGGAGGCAAAAGATATCGACTTGCCGGAAGTTTAATTGCCACCAAGTCACCAAGGCACCAAGAAAAGCATGTTGAATGTCTTGTTTCCGATACCATATATTAGCGCCGAAGGCGCTAATGTATCTTGGTGTCTTTGTGTCTTGGTGGCAAAACCCGGGTTGAGGTTATGGAAGAAGTGAAAATAGAGAAGATCGTTTACGGCGAATGGGAGAACTGCCTGCGTCTGGCGAACGGCCGGGTTGACGTCGTGGTCACGACCGACGTCGGGCCGCGGGTGATCCGTTACGGTTTCGTCGGGAAGGAGAACGAGTTCTGCGAGGTCGCGGGGGACCGGGGCCAAACCGGCGGGGACGAGTGGCGGATGTATGGCGGCCACCGTCTGTGGCACAGCCCGGAGGACCGGGAACGGACCTACCGGCCGGATAACAGCGAGGTCGCCTGGCGCGAAATCCAGGGCGGGATCTCCCTGGAACAGTCGGTGGAGTCCGGTACCGGGATCGGGAAAGAACTGGAACTCCGCCTCTCCCCCCGGGGGAGCCGGGTCGAGCTCCGGCATCGTCTGACCAACCGGGGACTCTGGCCGGTGGAGCTGGCCGCCTGGGCGATCACGGTCATGGCCCCGGGGGGACTGGAAGTGATCCCTCAGCCGGAAAAAGCCGCCGGGCTCCTCCCCGACCGCCTGATCGCCCTCTGGCCTTACAGCCGGATGGACGATCCCCGGGTCAGGTGGGGAGACCGGTATATCCTCCTCCGGCAGGATCCGGAGACATCGGAGCCGTTCAAACTGGGAATTCCCGGCCGGGAAGAATGGGCGGCTTATTTCAACCGGGGAAGGCTTTTCCTGAAGAGGCATACTCATTTCCCCGCCGTCCGGTATCCCGACTTCGGCGTCTCCTACGAGACCTATACCAACGACTACATGCTCGAGATGGAAACCCTCTCCCCCTTGACGCACCTTCGGCCGGGGGAGACAGTGGAACACCGGGAGGAATGGGAACTCTTTGATCACGTTCCCCGTCCCGGTGCGGATGAGAAGGAGATCGACGCGGCACTCCGGGGCGCGTATGCTCGGGAAAAGAATGATTGAGACAGATCCATGATTCTCCAACCGATAATCCTGATCCCGAAGCTGGTCTTACTGGCCGTTATCATCGTCGTCCTGGTCATCCTCCACGGTCTGCTCCCGCCGGACCAGTTTAAGATCGCGGTGATCATCTCGGTAGCGGCGTTTCTCATCCTCTCCATCGTCCTCTGGGTCGTGGTCCTCCGGGCCCTGAAAAACCCCCATTCACGTTTTGCCCGGCAGACGATTTTACAGAACGAATCGCGGTCGGCTGACGGCTTCCATGCGGGGAACGATGAAGATCGCGGGCTGCTCGGCAAGCGGGGGAGAACGCTCTCCCAGCTCCGTCCGTCGGGCATCGCCCGGATCGGGGGGGAGAGGATAGCGGTGGTTACCGAGGGGACGTTCATCCCCCCCGATACGGCGATAGAGGTTCTCGCGGTCGAGGGACCCCGGATAGTGGTGCGGCCCCTGCCGATCAATGAACAGACACCCGAATAGGAGCGAACCAGGAATGAATATAATTACCATCACCGGCGATAACGTGACAGTACGGGCCGAACTTTTCGACACCCCCACCGCCCGTAAGATCCTGGAGATCCTCCCTCTGGAAGGAGCGGCAACCCTCTGGGGTGATGAGATCTATTTTCCCATCCCGGTCGCGCTCAAGGTGGAGCCGGAGGCCCGGGCGGAAGTCGAGATCGGCGAACTCGGCTACTGGCCGGTCGGGATGGCGTTCTGTGTTTTCTTCGGTCCGACTCCGGTCAGCACCGATGCGAACCCGCGGGCCTATAGCCCGGTCAATGTCTTCGGGAAACTCCTGGACGACCCGGGCGCCCTGCGGGCCGTGCCGAACGGCGCCCTGCTCCGGGTGACGGAAACGATGGAATAAGCCTGACCCGGCTTTCCGGATTCCATCGCTCCGGGGCATTGCCGGACACCCGTAAACTGCGTCAAAATCAAGCTATGCCCTGCTCGAAAATTATATCACTTTGAAACAAAATCAATTGAAACCACGAAGGGCACGAAGATCACGAAGTTTTTGAAAAATGAGCTACATCTTATTTTATTTTCCCGACTATTCTTCGTGTACTTCGTGACCTTCGTGGTAAATTCCTTCGTTGTTTTAGATAAAATCTCAAAAATACCTTTTCAAGTAAGCTCAAGCTATTGATCCGCCATGAGCGAACACCGGTATGTCCATGGTTATACGGGCAGGGAGGTCGAACGGCTGATCGATCAGGCCGGCGCGCTCACCGATCTGCTCCATCATGACACAAGCTATCCCCCGGGAAGCCTGGTCCTGGAAGCGGGCTGCGGCGTCGGCGCCCAGACGGTGACACTGGCCCGGAACAGTCCCGGGGCCCGGATCGTCTCCATCGACCAATCGGAGGAGTCGCTCGACCGGGCGGCTGAGCGGGTTTCCCGGGCAGGCGTGGCCAGCGTCGCCTTTCAGAAGGCCGATATTTACCGGCTGCCGTTCGATCGGCAATCTTTCGATCATGTCTTCGTCTGTTTCGTTCTCGAGCACCTTTCCTCTCCGGCGGATGCCCTGCTCCGGCTGAAGGAAGTTCTCAAGCCGGGGGGAACCTTAACGGTCATCGAGGGGGATCACGGCTCCGCCTATTTCCACCCGGACAGCGTCCCCGCCCGCCGGGCCATAGAATGCCTGATCCGGCTGCAGGCGGCGGCGGGGGGCGATTCCCTGATCGGCCGGCGTTTGTATCCGCTTCTGGCCGAGACCGGTTTCCGGGAGGTCTCGGTTTCGCCCCGGATGGTCTACGCGGACGCCAGTCGCCCGGACCTGGCGGAGGGGTTCACGAAAAAGACCTTCACCGCCATGGTCGAGGGGGTGCGGGAGCAGGCGCTCGCCCGGGGCCTGATAGATCCGGAGTCGTGGGAAAAAGGCATTGCCGACCTCTACCGGACCGCCGGGGAGGACGGCACCTTCTGCTACACTTTCTTCAAGGCGACGGCTGTAAGATGATCCCGCAGTTTTCCTCAATGTTAAAATTCCAATAGCCCTGACTCAAGATATTTATGTTGCATAATGCAGCATTACATTGTATTTTGTAATAAACTTGAGAGAGGAGATTTCACCATGACTACGGCAGTAAGAGTTTCCGACAAATTGGTGAGGGAAGCACGGCTGGTCAGCGCCGTGGACAACCGTTCCGTCACCGGCCAGATCGAGTACTGGGCCAAAATCGGAAAGTGCTCCGAGGAAAACCCCGACCTGACGTATGCCTTGATAAAGGAAATCATGATCGGGGTCGAGGAACTGGAACGGGGCGAATCTTCGGAATACGAATTCGATTGATCCGGCATGCAGATCATCCAATCAAGATCGTTTAGAAAGAAGGTCCGGCGATTTCCTAAACGGGAAAAGCTAATTCTTGACCGGCAGATTCGAAAGATCGTTGAAGACCCGGCGATAGGAGAAGAGAAGAAAGGCGATCTCAGGGGTGTTTTTGTCCACAAGTTCAAGATACATACCACACAGTATCTTCTTGCCTATCGCTTCGTCGGCGGTAACCTTGAATTGATAATGATCGGTCCACACGAGAATTACTATCGAGATCTGTCAAGTTACCTGAAAAACAGGTAAGAGGAAACGATTGGGAACTTGCCGAGGATTGACATATTGACCGCACCGCGAGTTGTGATTGATTCGACTGAACGTAATCCCCTCCCGCAACTCCCCGGTTGACTTACTGTTCTAAAAACGTTATTGATTTACCTTTTTCGTGAAACAACAGAAGGAGTATTAAATGAAGATTCTCTGCACCGGCGGGGCCGGTTTTATCGGGAGTTTCCTGGTTGATGAACTGATCAAGCAGGGACACGAGGTCCGGATCTACGACAACATCGAGCCCCAGGTCCATCCCGGGGGGAAAGTCCCCGACTATCTTAATACGGAGGCGGAGTTCATCCGGGAGTCCGTCCTTAACTACGACGCTTTGGCAAAAGCGGTGGAAGGGGTCGATGTCGTCTGCCACGACGCGGCCATGGTCGGCGTCGGCCAGTCGATGTACCAGATCAAGCGCTACATGGAGGCCAACACCCTGGGGACCGCCAACCTCCTCGACATCCTGGTCAACCGGAAGAACAAAGTCGGCAAGCTGATCGTCGCCTCCTCGATGAGTACCTACGGGGAAGGGGCGTACGAGTGCCCGAACTGCGGCCGGGTGGCCCCGCCGCTGCGGACGGACGAGCAGATGGCGGCCGGCGATTTCGAGGTCTACTGCCCGAAGTGCGGCGCGGCGGCCCGTCCCATCCCGACGCCGGAGAGCAAGCTCCAGGAGATCAACTCCTACTACGCCCTGGCCAAGAAGGACCAGGAAGACATGGTCATGCTCTTCGGCCAGACCTACGGGTTGCCGGTGGTGGCGATGCGTCGTTTCAACGTCTTCGGCCCCCGGCAGTCCCTCTCCAACCCCTACACCGGGGTGGCCGCCATCTTCATGAGCCGTCTCCTCAACGATCATCCCCCGATTGTCTTCGAGGACGGGCTCCAGAGCCGGGATTTCATCTCGGTACACGATATCGTCCGGGCTAACATCATGGCCATGGAGAGCGAGAAGGCCAACCAGAAGATCTACAACGTCGGCGCCGGCCGCCAGATCTCGGTCCTCGATATCGCCCGGACCCTGAACGCCCTCCTCGGCAAGGAGATCGAGCCCGAGATCGTGGGCAAGTTCCGCAAGGGCGACGTCCGCCACTGCTTCGCGGACATCAGCCGGATCCGGGAGGACCTCGGATTCGAGCCTCGGGTCAGTCTGGAGGACGGGTTCCAGGAGCTGATCGAGTGGAGCGAGACGGCCGAGGCAAACGACCTGGGCGACCGGGCGACGGAGGAGCTGAAGGAGAAAGGACTGGTGGGATGAATAATCAGTTAGCGGCAGATTATATTCCACCCCTGAGCCAATAACTTCAAGTAACCAGTAATCAGTAATCAGTAATCAGTAATCAGTAATCGGTAATCAGTGCCGCGGGCGCCCGATACCGATTACCGGTCACTGATTACCGATCACGAGAATTCATGAAGGCGCCCTGCGGGTCCTGGACATCCCCGATTACCACCGGCCTGATCGCCTCCCGGAGCATCGGGCTGGATGAGATTGTCCTCGACGGCGATGACATCTACTGGCTGGAGACGCGCCCGGCCGAGAACGGCCGCTGCGTTATCGTCCGGAAAACACCCTCCGGCGAGATCTCCGACCTCCTCCCTCCTCCTTTCAGCGCCCGTTCCCGCGTCCACGATTACGGTGGGGGGGCCTACACCGTGTCCGGGGGCGAGATCTTTTTCTCCAACGCCGCTGACGGCCGTCTCTACCGATTATCCCCCGGAGGTACCCCCCGGCCGATCACCCCGGAAGGGAACTATCGCTATGCCGATCTTGTCTTTGATCCCCGCCGCCGGCGCCTGATCTGCGTCCGGGAAGACCACACCGGGGAGTCACCGCTGCCGGAAAACACCCTGGTCGCGATCGATCCGGATGGACGCCGCCCGGTAGAAGTTCTCTTCTCGGGAAATGATTTTTACTCTTCTCCCCGCCTCAGCCCCGACGGCGTCCGACTGGCCTTTCTCACCTGGAACTTTCCCCGGATGCCCTGGGACGGAACCGAACTGCGGCTGTCGGAACTGGACGGGGACGGGTTGCCCGGTACCGCTCGGCTGCTGGCGGGAGGTCCCGCCGAGTCTGTTTTCCAGCCGGAGTGGTCGCCGAAAGGGGTCCTTTACTTTATCTCCGACCGGAGTGGGTGGTGGAATATCTACAAAACGAAAAAGGACGGAATAATACCGGTCTGCCCGCTGGAAGCCGAGTTCGGCCTTCCCCAGTGGAACTTCGGGATGTCCACCTACGCTTTTCTTTCGGAGGAGGAGATCGTCTGCGCCTTCGCCCGGAAGGGAATCTGGACACTGGGTATCTTGTCCGCCGCGACCGGCCGCCTCCGGGAGATACCGACGCCCTATACCGAGATCACCGGAATCCGGGCCGGGGGAGTCGGCGTGCCGAAAGCGGCTTTTATCGCTTCCTCGCCGGTGTCGCTGCCCGCGGTTATCCGGTACAAACCCGGGAAGGAGACAATGGAGATAATCAGGAGCGAGAGCGAGGTAGAGTTCGATCCCGGTTACCTCTCGTCGCCCTCGCCGATCGAGTTCCCCACCGGCGAGGGTGAGACCGCTTACGGTTTCTTCTACCCCCCCCGAAACCGTGATTTCTCCCCCTCCGACGGTGAGCTGCCCCCGCTGCTGGTGGTGATGCACACCGGGCCCACCGGCGCCTCCGGGAGCGCCCTCAAGCTGAAGATCCAGTTCTGGACGAGCCGGGGCTGGGCGGTGCTGGACGTGAATTACCGCGGGTCCACCGGTTACGGCCGGAAATATCGCCGCCGGCTCTATGGTCAATGGGGGATAGCGGATGTCGAAGACTGCGTACGGGGAGCGGCTTTTCTGGCCCGGCGGGGCCTGGTTGACAGGGACCGGATGGCGATCCGGGGCGGGAGCGCCGGGGGCTTTACCACGCTCTGCGCCCTCGCCTTTCACGACATCTTCCGAGTTGGGGCCGTCTATTACGGCGTCAGCGATCTGGAACTGCTCCTTGAAGATACCCACAAGTTCGAAGCGAAGTACCTGGATACGCTGGTCGGTCCCTTTCCGGAACGCCGGGACCTCTACTACAATCGCTCGCCGGTCCACTTCCCGGATAAGATCTCCTGCCCGGTCATCTTCTTCCAGGGGATGAATGATAAGGTCGTCCCCCCCGTCCAGACAGCGGTAATGGTAGAGGCGCTGCGGACGAAAAAAATACGAGTGAAGGCGCTCTACTTCGATAATGAGGAACACGGCTTTCGCCGGGCGGAGACGATCCGGCAGGCGCTGGCCGTCGAATTGTTCTTTTACTCCCGGGTCCTCGGCTTCCCCGGCAAGATAATGATGCCCCCGATCACGATCGAGAACCGGGAAACCTGAATCGGGATGCCGTGTTACCTGGTCGCGGGGAGGTCCCCCGCGGTTCCAAAGTAGGCCCTGAAAACACCCCGGGCCGTCCAGAGCCCTTGCCCTTCCCGGAAGACGGCGGGTACCATCCGTCCCGACCCATCGTATTGCCCGGGTACGGGCCAGTCGTTCCCGTTGCCGAAATAAATCCGGTCGCCGCCCCGGATCGCCCAGAGGCCGGAACGGAAGATGGCGATCTCGCAGTCCCCGTCCCCGTCGTAATCGCCGGGAACGGGCCAGTCCCCGTCCGTGCCGAAGTAGACCCGTTGCCCGTTTCTGATCGCCCAGAGCCCGCTTTCCTCCCGGAAAAGGGCGATCTCATCGGTGCCGTCTCCATCGTAATCGCCGGGGACCGGCTGGTCCCCGGCGGCGCCGAAATAAACCCGTTGCCCATCCCTGATCGCCCAGAGGCCCGCTCCTTCCCGGAAGAGGGCGATCTCATCGACCCCGTCACCGTTATAATCAGCGGGGACGGGGATATCGCCGTCCTGTCCGAAATAAATACGATCCTGGCCGCGGACTGCCCAGAGGCCGTCGGACGGACGGAAGACGGCGATCGAAGTACAGCCGTCCCCGCAGTAATCGCCGGGGACCGGTTCATCCCCTTCCCCTCCGAAATAGGCCCTGGTCACGCCCCGGACCGCCCAGAGGCCGTTCCCGGCCCGGAAAACGGCGATGTCGGAGGTCCCGTCTCCGTTGTAATCAAAGGCGACCCGCGGCAAAGGAGAGGGAGAGGGGTGAGGGCGCGAGGGAATCGGCCGGGGGGTCGGGGTGGCGGTGGGGAGGGCCGGTCCCGGCGTCGGGGTGGATATGGTGGAAATGACCGGCGTCGGGGACGGCGACAGACGGGGTGGCGGTGTCACCGGTGGCGGTGGAACCGGCGTCGGCGATCCGGCGGGAGTCGGGGTGGCAATCGTCGGAGGCGGTGTCGGGGTCAGGGCGGCAATGGGCGACGGAGAGGGGATCGGCGTGGCCGGACAGATCACGGGGTATCCGTCGTAGCGCCAGACCTCCCCGGCGTCCTCGGCGATAAAGATAGAAGTCGCGGAAATCGGGCAGGAGGGCATCAGGGTAACCCCTTCCTGGGTGTCTCCGGGGAGAGAGAAGGCCTCGATCACCGTCCCGTCCGTCTCCATCTCCAGCAGAAGGTTCGCGGTGTCGAAGACGGCGTAGAGGACCCCGGTCTCGGCCTGGTAAAAAAGCCCGGAGAGATCGGTCAGGCCCGGGGAGGGCTCGATGGTATCGACGTGCGAAACGACGCCGGAGTGCGCCAGGTCGACGTCGAAGACATAGATCCGGCCGTCCGCCTGGAGACCGGCGTAAAAAAGGCCTCCGGAGTTCGAGAGGGCGTAGGGATGATCGCCGTTGGGAACGAAAGTCAGCGCTTCCAGCCCCTGGCTGGGAGCGCCGGTCATCCAGGGGGTCAGGTCCCAGCTTTTCCCGGTGTAAGCGCCGGTCGTGAGATCGAATTCCTTGATCGAATCAGGGTTTTCGTCACCGACATAGAGATAGTCTGACTCTTCGTCGGCGACGGCGATCCCCTCCAGGTCGTCGGATCCCGGGATCCAGGTGACGGGGTCGGTCCCGTCCGGGTTCACCCGGGTGATCCACCCGTCATCGCTGACCAGGAAAAGCGACCCGATCCGCTCGTGCCAGAGAGCACCGCTCGGCTCGTAGCCGGAGGGGAGGAGGTTTCCGATCTCCGTCCCCCCGCCGGCCGGCCAGGCCAAGGGCGTCCCGGCGGTCGGTGTCGGCGCCGGTATCGGCGGCACGGTCGACGTCGGCGGGGGGGAGCCGGTGTCGGTGTCCGGTCGCCGGTCGGGACCGGAATCGGTGTCGGCGCGGGGCCGGCGGTGACGATTCCCTGGTAAGGAACGGAGTTGGGAGCGGTTACCACCAGGTCATAGTCACCGTCCCGGGAGAGAAGCAGTCCGTCGAAGAGAGCGGTGCCGTTTTCATCCGTCACCGCGGTCCGGTAATCATCGGGGGCGTTGTCGCGGCAGATAACGACCGTCGCCTCGGCCAGGGGCGCGCCTTCGGACTCCACCCGCACGGTGAAGTCGATTGCCGCCCCGGTCCGGACGGAGAGGGGGTGCTCCACGGCCAGATCGTGGGGCAGGGCGGTCCTCATCATCATCGAGGGGTCCCCGAACCAGTGGAAAATTTCAAATTCCACTTTCCGGATGATGTAATCCGGGTAAGTGGTCGCGTAATAAAGCTTGCCGTAGTTCAGCACGTCCCCCATCCGGTAATCCGGGCTGGCAAAGGGAGCGTGCCCGGCGTAACTGCCGAGAAATTGGGGCCAGACGGCGTCGATCCAGCCCCAGAAAAGACGGTCGTTATGGCCGCTGTAGCTCACCCGAGTGGCGGCGATGATCCCGGCCGCTCCTCCGGAAGGGTTCCGTTCCCAGCATTCGCTGAAAGAGACGGTGGCGCTGGGATTCTCGCAGGTCTCCTTGTCGAAAAACCCGGTCAGGCAGTTGACGGACCAGACCACCGGGAGGCGGTTGCCGTTGGTCAGGGCGCTGACCTGGGAGGCGGGATAACCGGGGCTGGACCAGGCGGTCGCCGATCCGTGATCGCGGTGGGTGACCAGGAAGCGCCCGGCGTTGACCGCGGACGTGATATTGAATCCATTGCCGTCCCAGGCGAAAGCCGGCTTGCGAAGATAGTCCGGGATCGGATCCCCGGCGTCCCCGGCCGGGCCCCCGCTGAAGTAGATTTTCGACCAGTACCGCGGATCGACGGTCGAGAGGGCATAATAGATCCGCTCGACCGAGTATTCACCCAGATAGGAAGGGTCGGAGAGGAAGATGGCCAAATCCTCGGTCGTCTGGGCGAACCGCCGTTCGGCGTACCCGTCGGAATCGTGCTGGAAGTAGGCGCAAAGAGCGGCGGTGTGATAGAACGAGCTGTCGAGAACCGGGTCGCTCTCGTAGGAGATGATGTCGCTCACCCTTTTGGCCGCCTGCGCGGCCGTGTCCACCGAGATCCTCCCCAAACTGATGTCCGGGAAGTAATCCGCGCCGTCCACCGTCGAAAAATAAAGGTCGGTGCCGATCATGTCTCCATCGTAGGGATGGACCGTCTCATAGTTGGTGGGGATATACTCAACGTCCCCCAGCAGGAGGACATAGGCGGGGCTGGGGTCCCAGGTGTCGTAAGCGTTCTGGATAAAGTCCCGGATGGCGGTTGCGGTCGCGCCCGTCTCGCCGGTGGTGGCGACGTAGGTTCTAAACCCGCACTTTCTTTTCCAGGCGGCCAGCGATTCGGCCGCCGCCTGAAATTCCGGCGGCGCGATAATCAGGTAATCGCATCCGCCCTCGCCCCCGCTTCCCTCTCCCGCCGGCGTGGCCAGGCGTTGCGCCGGCGTCTCTTCCGCCGCCAGGACCACGTCCGCGTTGAGCGCCGTCCGGCGGAAAAGATCCCGAAAATTCCGGTTCTCCAGCCGGCGGGGGATCGCCCCGGCCTTCCCGGTAAAGCTGACGGTTACGCGCAGATCCGGGTAGACGCTTAAAAGATGTCCAGCCGGATGATAGCGGAAGGGCTGGAGGTGAAGAATGGCGAATTCCTGTCCCCGGATTATCCGGACCGGTTCCAGGGAGGCGAACTCGGCCGGATAGTCCCGGTTGCCGGCATACACGCCCGCGTTCTTGCGAAAGGGAGGGGTCTCGCCGTCATCTTCATCGGTGGGAGGGGGCTGCACCGGGGCGATCTCGGTGGTAGTGAAAAAACGCGGTTTTCCCGGTTCGATTGTCAAAACGGGCACGGTACCGTTCGGTATCAGGATAACCGACCCGAAGACGGGGAGATCGGGCATCCCGATTCCGCCCTGGCCGGCGCCGGCCGCCGCGACCGTGGCGTATGTCTTGCCGTCGGCGAGCCGTTCCTCACCCCGGTAAAACCCCGGTATCTCGATACCCAGCGTCAGTTCCTTGGCCGAGGAAAGGACTGTCTCCGGTCCGCTCCCGCGCCTTCCGGTTCCGGAGGCCCCCGGGCCGCCCGTGCC
Organism: uncultured bacterium; assembly: GCA_963822585.1. Lineage (GTDB taxonomy): Bacteria > Auribacterota > Erginobacteria > Erginobacterales > Erginobacteraceae > CAWGIE01. Next base: position 130,296 of record CAWGIE010000007.1, on the reverse strand, counting down.
ATCGAGATCCACCCAGAGGGGCTGGGTTACCCCGCTGGAGGGGAATCGGGCCAGGAAGACGGTGAAAAAGATACAGATGGCGGCTGTTCGGCGCATTTTCCGATGGGGGTGTAACTTATTTTGTTTCCCTTCCCTGGATGCCCGGGAACGATCCCGTTATCGGCAAATTTAATATACTACATGAATGCGACTTGTGCCAGGTGCCGCGCCCGGACTCCGATTATTAAACCTCCGAAAAAGTTGAAAAAGCAGCTAAAACAATATAATGTGTTTGTGCTCCTGGTGATTCCGGGTATTCCCTTATGGATTTGAACAGTTGGTTACGAACTAATTCCACGATCATTATCAATCTGGACCACGACAAAAAGTGAATAACCACTAAATGATAGTCTATTTTTACATCGGGATAGCGATGGTCCTGGGAGGGATGCTGAACGCCTGGTTCGGTTCACCGCGTCTGGCTGACTGGACGACGCCGGTCTGCTGGTGGGGGTATGTGCTGGTCCTGGACGCGGTGATTCTCCGTGTCCGGGGCAAGAGTATTATCAGGAACAACTTCCGCCTCTTTGTTTACCAGGCGGGTTTCTCCGTCCTCTTCTGGATTGTCTTCGAATTGAATAATCTTCATGTGCGGAATTGGATCTATGTCGATCTTCCCTCCGATCCCCTGGAAACGTATGTCGGGATGGCGCTCTCTTTCGCGACCATCGTGCCCGGAATCTTCTATACCGCCGAGATATTCGACATGCTCGGCCTTTTTCAACGGATCAAGCTGCCCCCGCTCCGGATCTCGCCGTCCGGGGCCTACCTTCTGATCCTCCTGGGGATGATTTTCCTGGTTCTTCCGATGCTGCTTCCCACCCGGATCGCCGTCTATCTGTTCATCTTCATCTGGCTGGGATGGATCTTTTTTCTCGACCCGGTCAACCTCTATTCGAGGACCGACTCGGTCCTGGCCGATCTGACCCAGGGCGAAGGACGCCGTCTCGCCGCCCTTTTCGCGTCGGGCGTGGTTTGCGGATTTCTCTGGGAGTTCTGGAATTTCTGGGCCGGATCGAAGTGGCTCTATCTCGCCCCCTTTACATCCGGGATTAAAATCTTCGAGATGCCTCTGGCGGGATTTCTGGGGTTTCTGCCTTTCGCGGTCGAGTGCTTCGTGGTCTATCACACCGTCCGCCTGATCTTCGGCCGGGGCATTCCGGGAGGGAAAAGCCTGGGATACCGGATCTTCGACTAGTTATACCTTACTCAAAAAGCTCGCCGGCTCTCAAATCCTAATATCTAAGCACGAAATCCTAAACAATATCGAATGACCAAAATAATAAATTCAAAACAAAAGCGCCGGCGACCGATGTTTTGAACATTTGAAATTTGGATTTAGAATTTATTTAGGATTTAGATAGTAGGATTTAAGATTTCCTGCTCGAAAACCTTTTTGAGCAGCGTCTAATTGCCGAGCACCTTCTTGATTGCGTGCAGGAGCGTTTGCGGGGAGAAGAGCTTGGCCAGGAAGACCACTTTCGCCCCCCGTTGTTTCTCGATCTTCTCCCGCCCGGCAACTGACTCTTCGGGATAGGCGGAAATGAAAATGAAAGGGATGGAAGAGGTTTTGGGTGATTTCTGCAGTTCCCAGTAGAGATCGAACCCGCACTTTTCCTGGAGCATGATATCGGAGATGATCAGGTCCGGCTTCTTGGAATCGACCAGTTTCAGGGCCTTATCAACCGTGGTCGTCCAGTTGACGGCGAAGTTATTGACTTCCAGGATCAACTCCAGAAGCCGCCCGATATTCTGTTCGTCGTCCAGGACCACGACCTTTTTTTTCGAACCGCTCATACTTCAGCCCGTTGCTATTACGAAGCCCTTGCTTCGGAATTTTCAGCCTGAGTCTGACGCGCCTCTGGCGCACAGTAACGTAGTGTGAAGTGTAAGATGTGAAGCAGAAAGTTTCATTACACTTTAAACATTACACCTTACACTACACGTCGCGCCGAAGGGGCTAACTTGCTGTTTCGGAATTTCAATAAATCGGGCCGACACAGCGGTCGGCCCCTACGTAGGGGAGGGCCGCCGTGCCCTCCCTCGGTTGCGAAGCTAATTTCTATTGAATGGTCGCCGTCAATATACCCGGTGTTCGACTAGAAAGCAAACCCCAGGCTGCCCCCTCCCCAGAAACCGTCTTTCCCCTCTTCCACTTCCTTCCGAAGATCGCTTCCGAGAAGGCTGTAATAGGCAACGGTCATCGTGAGGTAGATGCCGTTCCAGAGCTCGGCTTCCCCTTTCACCGTCAGCTCCAGGTCCACCAGCGAATTTTTATAGGCGCCGAAATTGTACTCGTTGTATTTCTTGCTGGCCCAGCCCAGCCCGACCGACGGGGTCACCAGGAGATCCCGGGCATCGATACAGTAACCGACGGACGGTTTGATATACGCTCCTTCGGCCTGGTCGATATCATAATACGCCTCTAGTCCGACCTGCAGATCTTCGCCGGCTTCCAGTTCCACCCCGATCTCCTGGGTTTTTTCCTCGTCGGTGTTCGGATAGTCGTAGTAAACGTATACCAGGGAAGCGGAGAGGAGATCAAAATCATACGTGTAGGAGGCGGAATAATCTACTTCGGTGATCTTGCCTTTATGGCCCAGGGTATCGGTCAGATCAAGGTTCCCCCAGATCTCCACTTCGAAGTCGTACAGGGAGAGCCAGGCTTCCGGCTGAAAAACCCCCTTATCGTTCAGCTCCATTCCTCTCCAGATATACTTGGAATAGATGCCGGTCTCCACCCCCCCGCTGAGAGCGATGTTTTCCTCTTCCTCCACGATATCATTCTGGGCGAAGACGGGAACGAAAGCCGTGCCTCCGAACAGGAAGAGACAGGCCAAGCCGATGCCGATCCTTTTCATCGCGGACCTCCTTTCATTGTGAGTTTCTTCCAGAATCTCGGCGGATGTCGGGAAAATGCCGAATCAGCGTGATTCCGGCCTATATGGTATAGGAATCACCCCGGTAGAGAGAATTATACTATCTGAAAAAATATTGTGAAGCATAAAAAATAGGGTGGAACGGAAAGCAGGATATCATATATCATGGCGGAGAAATCTGGGTGATCTCTAAAGTTAGACGGACAACCACCCGATCGGGGCCGGGAAAGGAGGAGATATGAAAGGCATCTGGAAGACAGCGACTATAGGTATTGTCTCTCTGCTGGTAGTCGTCACCATCGCGGGTTGCGCGGCGGGGCCCGAATCGCGGTTCGCCGAGCATCCGGCCGGTTTCTGGGCCGGCCTCTGGCACGGCTTGATCTGTATCGTGACTTTTATCATCAGCCTCTTCACCAAGAACGTGCAGATGTACGAAGTCAATAACACCGGGGGCTGGTATAACTTCGGCTTCCTCCTCGGCGTCTGTATCATATTCGGGGGAAGCTGGGGCGCCGGCTGCAAGAAAAAGAGCCCGGCCGAGGTGGAGTGGGACGAGATCGGTGAGAAGCTGGAGAGAAAGGTCCGCCGGGGGATCAAGAGTTGGCTGGACGGAGAAGAGGATAAGAAGGATACCGCGGAATGGGAGGAGATCAGCCGGAAGATCGAGGAGAAGATCAAGCGGGAGTTGCGGGACTGGGCGGAGAAGTAGGGAAAAGAAATCGGGGCGGATGCCGATAAATCGACTCCCGCCCCGATTTCGGAGTGATGGAGTGGTGGAGTAATGGAGTACTGGAAGGCCGGGCGCCCATTACCCCATCATTCCACCACTCCATTACTCCATGGTGCCTTCAGCTGATCCGTTGGCTGTCGAAGGGTAGGTGCCAGATGGATCCCGTTGCCAGCTATCTCGTCCAGGAGAGGACGAAAGCGGGGGGGACGTTTGCCAGGACCGGCCGGCTACGGTAATGCCGTCCGTATAAGGCGCTCATTTTTTTCCGGAAGCGGATCGAGTCGGGGAGCCAGTAGGTGTGGACGTACTGAAAGGTGCGGAAGATGCCCCCGGGCGGCATCAGGGGATCGATGCTCTCGATAATCAGGTCGTGAATCGAGCTTTTCACGCCGGTGACCGGGAGGCTGGAGATGATCACCTTGATCGGGTTCAGCCGGGCCTCTTCATAGATCTCCTTCACGTTCTCCGCCGCCGCGGCCACGAAATCCAGGTCCGGGAAGCGTCTGTTCAGCAGCCGGACGAACGCCGGCTCGCACTCGATCCCCAGGTAGTCTTTCGGATCGGGGATGATCCGGTGGATCTGGGAAGTGAATGAGCCGGTTCCGGGCCCGAATTCCAGGACGGTCTCCCCCGATTTCAGATCCAGGCCCCGGATCATCTCCCGGGCCAGCGAGGAAGAACTGGGGGTGATGGAACCGATCCCGATCGGGTTCTGCAGAAAAGTCTTCAGGAAAGTCAGACTTGGCTTGGGGTATGTGCGGCTGCTGGGATACATTATGCGTATAATTTTCACGAAACACGCCGGGCGAAAACCGCACCCGGCGTTCTTTTTATCGTCTTATAACCGTCTTAAGATAGCGAAATTGTAATAAGAAGTCAAGGGATCGTTACCCCGGAAGAGGGAACCCCGACAGTGGCCGTCCCGCCCCCTCAGATGTTTAGGGGCCGTTACTCAAATCCCCGCGGCCCCGGTGGATTGGTGCATTCTGGCCACGTTTCAAATACAGCTGTTGTTACAGAAACGAGATTGAATAGCCGCGGCCGATTCTTCCTTGTATTCGTTCTTGATAAATAGCGATATCTTCAAGCTGTCCCCGTCAGTCCAGCTTCAGAGACATCATATTTTTCCCGATTATGATGAAATTCCTGGGGTTGAGATGTATCCATCGGGAACATTCCTCAATTTATTTAAATCACGACGAAGGCGGAAGAGGCGGGACCAGGTCGACGAGGCCGATCTTGTCGGCGATGACGTAGGCGGTGATCAGGCAGCCCAGGATGAACATCAAATATCCGATGACGGCCAGGACCGGGTAGTGTTTTTTCGCCATCTTGACCAGGATCAATCCGGGCAGCGCCACAAAGAGGACCGACTCGCCCACTCCTCCCACGATATCCAGCGCGCCCAGGAATATACTGGGATAAATCAAGGTGATGATCAGAGGCGGGAGAAAGGCGAGCGCTCCGATCAGCAGTTGATTGTCGCTTTTAAGATAGGTGCTGGTCAGATTTCGGATGAAGCCGTGCAGCCCCGTTCCATTGGCCATGTAGGACGCGGTTACCGCGAGAATGGCGAAGACGAAACTGGATCCGAAAAACACTCTTGAATGAAGAAGATCTTCCATCGGGACATTGGCCGGAAGCTGGTGCCAGTAGCTCTCCTCGATAGTATCCGCTGAGACACCCATGCGATCGAGGCTTCCCAGGACGATGGTCACCCAGATCATGTTGATGACGAGGCCGAGGAAGATCCCCAGGAAGATCGCTTTCCGGGTCGCTTTCGGGTCATGGTGGAGCGACCTCGCTACGGTGGGGATAATGTTGTGAAAGTGAAAGGCCGAGACGGCGATCGGCAGGCCGATCGGGAAGCACTTCCAGTCCACCGTCTTTAAGAGAGCCGGATCGAACCGCCGCGCGCCGCTGATGACCAGCAGGAAGAAGCAGGCCCAGACCGCGATGATTATCAGGATGTTGCCTTTAGCGTATGCTTTGGCTCCGAAGAGAACCAGGCCGGTAGTGATGATGAAGTAGGTGATGATCAGCAGAGCTTTGTTAATCGGGGGGTGGCAAAGCTGATCGGCCATTGTGGAGATGCCGCTTAAATAAGCGGTCAAGACCCCGTAGAGGAGGATCAGGTTGCAGGCAATGGCCAGCCACTTAGTGGTGTCCCCCAGCGCGTTGGTGAAGAACCAGGGGATATCGAAGGTGTCACTTTTGGCCTCACATATTTTATGGGCGATCACGAACGCCGACACCATCATCAGGAACCAGATGCAGCAGATGCCGATCAGGGCGGGCACGAAGCCGGCCAGGCCGTATTTGACCGGCAGGGCCAATACGCCCACGCCCAGGCAGTTGCCGAGGATGATGAAAGACGCGGTGATAACCGGCAGTTTGGTTTTCGCTTCCATCTCGGCCGTCAGACAAGACTAATAATCAAGGCCCCCCAGACGGTGAGGAGAACGTTCCCGATCGCGTAGGGTACGGTGTAGCCGATCACCGGCACCGCGCTTTGGGCGTCTTCCTTCACCGAGTTCATGGCCGCGGTACAGGTGCCGGCCCCGGTCATCGCTCCCAGGAGAAGAACCGGGTTGAGCTTGAGCAGGTAGAGGCCGAAGATCCAGGTCAGGATATGGGGGATGGAGGTCAGGCAGATCCCGGCCAGGAATATGTTGATCCCCGCCGTCCTCAGGGCGTCGAGGGCCCGCGGACCGGCCGTGATCCCGACGCAGGCGATGAAGAAGTTCAGCCCCAGGTCGGTGAAAATCCACACCGTCGCGGTAGGGATCAGCCCGAAGGTGGGCTTTACCGAGCGGAGCCAGCCGAAGAAGAGACCGGAGACCAGGACCCCTCCTCCCACCCCGAGGGTGATGGGGATGCCCCCGATCTTGATCGCCACCAGACCGATCAAGGTTCCGACGATGAGTCCGATCCCCACCGTGACCAGGTCGGTTATATTTGACTGCCGTTCGGGGTAGCCGATCACCCGGACCAGTTCCTCCACGTCGGGCCGGTCTCCGATCACATTGATGATGTCACCCCGGTAGATTTTCAGCTGCGGGCCGAGGGGAAGCTCGTGGCCCTGGCGGGTGACGCTCCTCACGAAACATCCGTGTCCGTAATCGGTGAAGATCTGATCGAAGGTCTTCCCGTCCAGTTTCTTGTTGGTCAGGCAGATCGGGATGATCTCCCCGATCATCTCTTCGATGACGGAGTCGGTAACTTCCGGGCCGAATTCCACGCAGGAATCGAAGAGGCTGGAACGCCGACCGGTGATGATAATGACATCTCCCTTCTCCAATTTCATGTCCTCGGCAACGGTGTCGATGACCTGGTCTCCGCGCTTGATCTTGATGATGGATACATAGGCGTCATGGTAGGCGTCGGAGGGGCCGTCTTTCTGATAGGATTCTTCAACCTCTTTAACGGTCTTCCCGATGACATCCGGGTTTTCCAGATGATACGCCCGGGGGACGATCAGATTCGACCAGTGAAAGGCTTCCAGGGTATCCTGGGCCTGGACGGCACCCAGAGCGGCCTGGGCTTTCCGGGCCTCGGCGGGAAGATCGATCCGCCAGACCTTGCCGATCACCTTGAGGAGAATGATCAGACCCGCGGTGCCGAAGATATAGGTGACGGCATAGGCCACCGCCACTTCGGATTTGAGATTGATGGCCGAACTGAGGATGGAAACGGTCTTCCCGGTGGCAAGATGCTGAATAGCCCCGTCGGCGGTCCCGATGATCGAGGACTGGGTCAGCGCTCCGGCCATCAGGCCGCCGGCGTAGCCTTTGGTGAGGCCGAAGGCCCTGGCCAGGAAAACGGCGGCGATCAGCGCCACCACGCAGAAGAAGACCGCGACCAGAACGTATTTTACCCCGCCGCGCTTCAGTCCCCCGATGAAGTCGGGACCGACCTTGTAGCCGATGGCGAAGATGAAGAACCCGAAAGAGACGGTCTTGATCAGTCCCAGGTCGAGCCCCTGGTCATGGCCGTGAAATATTAACGCGCCCAGAACGATCGCTACCAGAAGGACGCTGGTGGTGGAGCCGAGGGAGAAGGACTTGCCGAACTTGACTTTTCCCAGAGCGTACCCCCCGGCCAGGGCCGCGAAGAGAAGAATAGAGGGGTTCGCGCGCAGGAACGCTAAGATAGTATGGATCATGCCAACACCTCCTTAGAAAGACAGTAATCAGTGATCAGTAATCAAGTAATCAGTAACCGGCTGACCGCTTTCGCCGATTACCGATCACCGATTACTGATTACTTTTTTTTACTTTTCTCCCACTCCTTCTTGTACTGGTCGAGGAGGTCGCTGATGCCCTTGCCGATCTTCTCGTAATCCGGCTTGAAGAGGTTGGCGAGCGATACCCGGACCGACATCTCGGGGGCGTCGAATCCCCCGCCGTCCATGAGGACGATCCCCTTCTCTTGGGCCAGCCGCCAGACGAAATCGATGGGCTCGTGGGCGCTCTCCATCCATTCGCCGAAAGCGTCCCCGTAGCGCTCCCGGGCCAGCTTGCGGATGTCGATCGTCGTGTAATAACAGGCGTAGAAGGGCAGCTCCGGCCCCTCGGTCCCCAACGCCTGGTAGAGGGTCTCATAGCGTTCGTGGACGATGGCCTGCATCTCTTTCTTGTAGAGGTGGTAGTCGGAGTCGAGGAGTTCCTGGAGCGAGAAGAGGACCATCATCACCTGCTGGGGGGTGGAGAGCCCCGCGGTATGATTGAGGGCGACCGCCCGGCTGTCGGCCACCATCCGGTCGATCAACTTGATGGAGGCCGGATCGGTGGAGATGGTCTTGTAGCGCTCATAGAGTTCCTGCTTCTTCTCCGCGGGGAGGGCGGCGATCATCTTGTCCATCACGTTGTCCTGGTAGATCCCGATCGCCCCCAGCCGCCAGCCGGTGGCCCCGAAGTACTTGGAGTAGGAATAGACCAGGATGGTGTTTTTCGGAGCGATGGCCACCAGCGACTTGAAGCCGTTGACGAAGGTGCCGTAAACGTCGTCGGTGAGGAGGATCAGGTCCTTCCGCCGCGTGTTGACCAGTTCGGCGATCTTGTCCAGCGATTCCTGGGCCATGCTCACCGAAGTAGGATTGGAGGGATTGACGATAAAGAAGGCCTTGATGGCGGGATCGGCCAGCTTTTCCAGTTCCGCGGCCGGATATTGCCAGTTACTGTCCTCATCCTGTTCAACCTCGATCTCGACCAGTTGGTAATCGTTAAGAGGGGGGATTTCGATGTAGGGGGTGAAGATCGGTGTGCCGATGGCGATCTTGTCGCCGGGGTTGAGGAGGAAGTTTTCCTTGAGAGTATTGAAGATATAGGTCATGGCGGCGGTCCCGCCTTCGGTGACGAAAATGTCCATCGTCCCGGCCGGGGGCTGGTTATCGCACATGGTATTATCGAGGTAGGCCCGGACGACCTTCTCGGTATTGTTGAGGACCCGGTCGGGGACCGGATAATGATCGCCCAGAATCCCATCGACCATCTCTCCGATGAAGGAATCGCCGTCCAGACCGAGCTCCCCGGTCACGTATTGATATCCGTTCTCCAACAGCTGAGTACCCCGCTGCTCGGCTTTGCGCTTGCAGAAATCCAGAAAACGCTCGCCCATCCCCTTGGAGTCCGGCGCGCCGGCGATACCGGGACGGCTCATCACCCGGTGCGCTTCCTCGATGGCAAATATTGTCAGGATCGAGAAGGCCAGCCGGGGGAAGACCGCGACCCAGTTCGGGTTGCCCCGCCCGGCGTTGAGCATCATCTTGATCCGGGGGTTCTGCGCCATCGCGATCAGCTGGTCCTTCAGCTCGAAAGGGCTCAACGCCTCGTATTTTTTTTCGACTTTCGCTCTGTCCATGGGCTTATACCTCCGTGGTTGAAATGAAACCGTGTTTAATGAATTATTCGAAATACAGGTTACGTCTGAATGGAGTGATGGAGTAATGGAATGGTGGAGTGTTGGGAATGTATGGCGGAGTCCATTACTCCATTATTCCATCACTCCATTACTCCCGCTTAAAAACCATCGAAACGCGTGTCGAAGTATCCGGTTCGCTGATCTCTCAGTCAATGTCATACTCGAAGTACGATTTCAGCTTCTCCGTCGAGAAGTCGGTTTGGGCGAGTGCGAGCATGAGGAGAAGGCGAGCCTTGAAGGTATCGATCTGCCCCCCCAACACGCACCCCATCTTCTGCAGATATTCCCCCCCGCCGATGTCCCCGTAAGCCGGGACCACGCCCCCCCACTCCACCCGGGTGGTGATGACGACCGGGATTTTTTTGTCCAGCGCCTCCTGGATCGCGGCGGTGACCTCCGGGTTGACGTTCCCGGATCCCACCCCTTCGATCACCAGTCCCCGCGCGCCGTCGGCGACGGCGCGGCGGACCAGTGAACCGTCATCGCCCGCGAAGGCGGCGTGGGGGATGACCTCCGGCAGTTTCCCGGGGATGGGAAACTTCAGGGACCGCGGCTGGTCGTTCAAACGCTGAACCTTGCCCATCATTATATAGCCCAGGTATCCGTGCGGGCCGGAGACAAAGGTCTGGGGGTTGGTGGATTCGGTCTTCTTCACGTACCAGGCGGAGTTGATGTAGTTGTTGAGAGTCACCGTCACCCCCCAGTCGGTGCCCTCCGGGGAGCAGACCTGGATGACGGCATTCATGATGTTGGCGGGACCGTCCGGGCTGAGATCGGAGGCGTTCCGCATCGCCCCCACGAAGACCACGGGCTTTTTCGAGGTCACGGTCAGCTCCAGGAAGAACGCTCCCTCGGCCATGGTGTCGGTCCCATGGGTGACGACGACACCCTTCACTTCCGGGTCGGCCAGCAGCTCGTTGACTTTCAACGCCAGCTTCCTCCAGATCTCCGGGGTCATGTGAGAGCTGTCGATATTGCAGAGGGAGAAGACCTTGATCCGGGCGACCTTGGCCAGGTCGGGGACCGCTTTGATCAGGTCGTCCCCGGAGACGGCCGGCACCGCGGCGCCGGTGGCCGGATTGATCCTCTCGGCGATGGTACCCCCGGTGGAGACGATCCAGACCAGGGGAAGCTTATCCGCCGGCAAGGCGGAAGGGACGATCAACAGAAGCGACAACAGGTAGGCCGAGAACAGGCGCGCTGTCATGATACCCCTCCTTATGGCGTTCGTTGGCACTATTCTTCACTACTGAATATCTATGCAATCCCGCAGGTATCGGATACGGAATAAAGGATACAGAATACAGGAGGGATGATACAAGCAATTTTCCCGAAGGCTTTCGCCGGACGAACCATTGCGGCGGACATCCGTATCTTCGCCGTCAGGGAAGGGCAGCCGCTTTCTCTCTCCCGGGGATATTCCAGCGGGACTTCATCTTCCCCACCAGGCGGTCGAGATCCCGCCCCTGTTCGACCGAGAGGATCTTCTTCAGGTCAGCGATGGTTTCGTCGATAGCCATGCCGATCCGGGGGGCGGTCTCCCGGCGGATGACGGCCATGCGCTCCTGCCCGGCGCGGATAACTTCTTTCGCCCGGGTTTGCTGCTCGTCCGTCAGATCGAGTTCCCGCGTCAGCCGGCGCATGATGGCCCGGTGGACAATGGTGGAATCACCCGCCATTATCTGCCGGAGGGAATGCCTGACATATAAGGCGGTCCCGGCGCTCCCCAGAAGGGCGCCGGAGACGAAGAGCGCGGCCGCCACGATCCAGAATTTCCAGCGGTTCATCGATATTCTCCTTTGGGGTAAAAGCTCACTATTTAACCACGAAGGACACGAAGATCACGAAGAAATTTTTAAAATATAGATGATCGGTATATTTCTCCTGTCTTTCTTCGTGTACTTCGTGTTCTTCGTGGTTAGTAATTATTTTTTCTATTTATTTTCATGCGGGTGGATTCTAAAGACCGGAGAGATACAGCTCGACGGTCCGGGGCAGATTGGTCAGCGCGAGCAGGGTCAGCTCGTTATAGAGACCGCCCATGGTTGACCAGGCGAGGGCGAAAACGGCTATCGAGGCCGCCGTCAGAACGGGCGCCAACCGGTAAAATGCCGGCGGAACGATGACGCGCTCCGTTCCTCCCCGGATCGGCGGCCGCAGGGAGCGTATCTCCCCCATCACTTCCTGCCGCCAGGGCCGGTCCGGAAGCACGGGGGGAGGGTTGTTATGCGCGTCCCGCAGCGCCGTCATCAGCCGTTGGTTCTTATCCTCTTTATCATTCATGGCTAACCTCCCGTTTCATCCACCAGGGATTTTTGCAAGGTTCGCCGGGCCCGGTGACACCTGATTTTGATCGCCGCCGTGCTCCAGCCCGTCAATTCGGCCGCTTCCCGCAGGGAATGCCCTTCCAGATAGGTCAGGGTAAGAGCCATCCGGTCATCCGCCGACAGCCGGTCCAGGAGCCGGGCCAGAAGTTCCCGGGCGTGGAGCCGGCGCTGTTCGAGATCGTATTGATCGTTCGCCTTTCCGGAGAGAACGGCCTCCATCACTTCCTGGCCGTCTTTTGCGAAGGCGGAAAATACGACCTCACGGGACCGTTTCTCCCGCCGCCAGTAATCGCAGCACGTTCGCACCGCCACTTTCGATATCCAGTGCTCGAAAGGTTTTTGGGGACGGTAACCGCCCAGGGACCGGTATGCCCGGCAGAAGACCTCGTGGGCAGTCTCCGCCACTTTATCGGAGGGAAGATGCCGGCTCACGATCGAGAATACCCGCTTCTCGTAGCGGACGATCAGTTCTTCAAAGGCATCGACGTTGCCGGCCAATACTTCCTCGATGATCTCCCTGTCTTTCCGGTCTGTCATGAACGAACCGCCGTTCCCGGGCCATCCCCCGTTTCATTGAAGAATGTCGGCCTATCGGTTGAGAAAAATCAGGCTTCAATCCGCATCAAGGGGATCCCTATAGATACCATATCGGACAAAAAATGATAACCGCCAAACTTGTAGTCGCGGCGGCCAGGGGCGCCGTCAGTGAGGTCGCCGGACGTCTCCTCTCATTTTTTCATCCCCTTCCGACTCGTTTCGGACCGGGCAACGGCCCGGAGGGCGTCTCGCGCCGTCCGGGCCGTTGCCCGTCCTTTATTTTGCGGGTTACAACTCCGCCTGCCGCGCGGCCCAGAGATCGACCAGCAGGTAAGCCTGGTCCAGTCTCCCCTCGATCTTTTCGAAGATTCCTTCCCCGGCTTCCCGGAGCAGCGCCCGCTGTGGCTCGGTGAGAATCGACCGGATCTCGGCCGACTGGCGGGCCCGCCGGACGGCGAACTCCTCGGCCATGTTTCCGACCACACGGGCGGAAGTCCGGACGGCGACCTCGTCGAAGGCGCCGCCGTGAATGGCAGTTGTCAGCTCCCGCCGGGCGGCGATGATTTCCCGGATCATTTCCCGGTTCCCCTCCCGGTTGCGGGTGATGACCTCGGCGATCTCTTTTTTCTGGACGTCGCTCAGATCCAGCTTCAGCAGCAACTGCCCGATCCGTGCCGCCGGAGCGAGGGTAACATCCCCCGCATCCCGGGCCTGGACGGTCGGGATCGCTCCGCCGGCAACGGCCAGCCCGATCAATACCATCGCCATTGTCTTTTTCTTCTTCATGCCTTTCTCCTCCTTCCCCTTTCGGGGTTTAAGCTGGTTGACGCGGGTTGTTGTTACTATTTCCCGCGTCACCCTAATCGTTCCCCGGCGGGAAAAGGTTACTTTTTTCTGCGGGAAAAGAAGATAATAGTATATTCTCTTAAATTAGCGCCTTCGGCGCTAATGTACAGCTTGGTCGAAGACGAAGAAGAGGTGAAACGATGATCCCGTCGAAGACGATAATTCCCGGCCTCCTCGGTCTGACGGCGTGGGTCGCCGCGGGGTGCTCGAGCGTTTTCGTGACTTCGGAGCTGCACGACCAGCAGCTGACCGAGTCCGGCGCCCGCCCGGTCGCCCACGTCCACTCCGACATCTGGGGAATCTACTTCCTCGGATTCGAGTCCTGCCCGGTCATCACCGGGAGTTGCCGGGAACCGGGGAGCTGGCATTTCTTCCGTGATACCGTCAGCCCCGACAGCGCCGTGGGGATGGTGACCGAAAAGAGCCGCGAACTGGGGGCCTTGAAAACCGTCGACCTGACCACCGACTGGTACAGCGGCTGGCAGTCCTACACCCTGATCTTCTGGCTCAAGGAAGCGCAGGCATCGGGCAACGCGGTGACGGAAGAAAGAAAAACCCCCGCCATCCCGGTAATCGTGGAAACGGAGATCAGGGAGGAAGAGTGAAGAATGCCCCGGTAATTGCGACCTTTCTTCTCTTTCTCCTGGTACGGATATTTGTTTCATCTTCATTCTGCTTCATCTCCCTGGATGAAGCGAAATACCTCGCCCTGGCGCGCTCCTTCCCCCGGCACCTGCTCTTCAATAATCAGCTGTACATCGTCCATCCGCCCCTTTTCCCCGGCGCCATCCGTCTTTTTTCCCTGCTCCTCCCCGACCATATCGCCGGGATTGCCGTCTCTCTGTTCTTTTCCATGGTCGTTTTCTGGTCGCTGTTCTGCCTTTTTCGCCTCCTGGGCAAAGGCCGCTACTGGATCACCATCGCCCTCTTCATCCTCGCCGTATCGCCTCTGCATATCCCGACCTCACGGGTCATCTACAAGGACTCCCTGTTCCTGGGATTCTTTACGCTCAGCCTTTATCTCTTTATCCGGGGAGTGATTTATCCCTCCGTCCCGATTCTTCTGGGCGCCGGGGGAGCGGCCGCGGCCTGCGGTCTGACCTCGGACCTCGCCGTTTCTCTCTTTCCCTGTTTCGCGGCCGCCTACTTGATCTTCCGTCCCCGCGGCGTTCATCTGAAGGCGGTTCTTATCCCCCTGCTTCTTCTCCTGGCCGTTTACGGGTGCTGGCTGGCGGTGAGATGGCGGATCTTCACGGAGAATGATTTCTATCCCGCCGGCGTGGACGGCACGATCGAGTACGTGCGCGATTTTACGGCCCGGCATCTTTTTACGCCGCGCTATTTCCCCGTCACCCGGACCATGTTTAATTTCAGCCCCGACTTCTCGGAGTTCCGGATCAACGCCAATGTCTACCCTCTTTCCCCGCTCGTCATCATCCCCGGATTTTTTTACTTGATCTTTTATTTCTTCATCGCCGTTGTCGCCGTTTACAGCGCCCTCCGGGCGCTCCTGAGAGGGCGGCTCCGGCGGAGCGCGGACTTTTTCTTCGCGGTCATGCTGCTCCTTTTTGCCCTTCCGGTCGTCCTCCACCCGGAGCCTCGTTTCCTGATCCCGATCCTTCTGCCGATGAGCTATTTCTTCAGCCAGGGGCTGAACCTGCTGGCGGGACGCTTCCCCCGACCCCTGCTCTTCAGGAAGGTGCTGGCCTGGACCCTGGTCGCGGTTCTCGCCGCGGCCGCGGTCATATACCTGAAAGATGCCCGGCATCTTGTCTTTCTTCAGCAAAAAGAGGTCGAAGCGTCCCGGACCGCCGCCTTCATCAACGGCCTTCCCGGTGACGGGGTGATGGCCCAGGTCGGCTATCCGCCGGAATTGGCTTATCTGACCGGGAAGCGTGTGCTGGCGCTCCCGGTTTCGCCCGCCGTCCTGGATAACCTGATCCGCCGGTATGCGATCCGGTACCTGCTCTACGGGCAGCATTATCTGGCCCCCCTCGGTACCGACGACCCATCGCTTATCTGGTGTTATTACACGATCAAGTACATCCGGGCCCATCCGGAAAAGTACCCCCTGCTCCGGACGATCGAGGAGACCTACCGGTCGGGCGCGCCCCCCGACCTGATATTCGTTCACGGCGTGCGAGGCGAATAGTCTTTGCCGAACTGCTGTTTTAGTTGCTTTTCCGAAACAGACGAAAAAGTATTGTTTTTTCCCGTATAATGCTCAGGGCTTACCGTTATGGATTGCGCTGTTGGACACGAACTCATTTTTAGACTATCATCAATCTGTTTTAAGTTTAAAAAGTGAAAATTCATTAAATGAGCGCCGGAGACGCTAATTTATAATGTTTACCTTTTTAAAACTGATAAAACCCTTTTTTCTCCCGCCCACCGCGATCCTGATCGGGATGGCGGTTTCCCTCTACCTGTTGTTCAGGAAAAAATGGAAGTGGGGAAGAATAATCCTCGCCGTGACTCTGGCCGGCTATTACCTCCTCTCCACCGGCCCGGTCGCCTTCCTGCTGGTGAAAAGCCTGGAGAGCGCGGTTCCCGCCACCCCCCTTCCGATTCCCGGGGATCCGGGGCCGGAAGCGATCGTCGTCCTGGCCGGCGGAGCCGTGAAGAAGGGGTCCGCCAGCCCTCGACCCGAACTGCAGGGACCGAGTTGGAACCGGCTCTGGCACGGCATTGAACTCTACCGGGAATACGGCGGGCGGCTGCCGATCATTTACAGCGGCGGCAGCGGCAATCCTTTCGACCCGGAATCATTCGAAGCGGGTCTGGCCCGGAGTTACGCCGTCTCGATGGGTATCCCGGCGTCTGATTTCCGGACGGAGGAGGTCTCCCGCAATACGTATGAAAACGCGCGGGAAACAAAACGGCTTCTCGATCGTATGTTCCCCGGCAGACCGGTTCACCGCGTCGTCCTGGTGACGTCATCGACACACATGAGCCGCTCGGTCCTGGTCATGAAGAATGCCGGGATCGAGCCTCTGCCCGCTCCCGCCGATTTCCTGGCCGGCGATTTTTCGCTCGACCCTCTCAGTCTCCTGCCCAGCGCGCAGTGTCTTGCCGTCTCCACCCGGTGTCTCCATGAATGGCTCGGGATCATCGCCTATCGTCTATTATTTTTCCTGCGGAAAAATAATAGCGTGTAAAAAACAGACCAACGGTGCCAGGATATGTTAAACCGGGGTAGAAATATCGGAACCGGGGAAATATTACTTTTTAAATGAACAGCATGGCCGTTAATTTAGAAGGAGATAAAGGATCATGAAAAACCTGATGACGAAATTGATCGAGACCGGTATCCGGGCGGGCGATGCCGACATGTATAACGAAGACGAGATATGGTCGCGGTTCAGCTCCGACAAGGTCGATATCGGGGAGGTGCTGACCGCGGTCATCCGGTCGCTGGACCGGGCGGTCCCCCTCTCCCGGCGCCTGCGCGCCCTCTCCATCGGTTCGGGGTCGGAGCCGCAGTTCCGGATCCTGGAAGCCGCCTTCCGGGGCGGACTTTTCCTGCTGGACATCGACCGGGTGCCGCTCGGCATCGTGCAGGAACGGCTTCGACGGCAATGGATCACGCACGTGAAAACGATCCGGGCCGATTATAACCGGGTCCTGATGGAACCCGGCAACGCCCGGGCGTTTCTGGCAAGCCGGCTGGCCGGGAAGAAAATGGACCTGGTCACCCTGCACCACTCCCTCTATTACTCGGAGGAAGGGCAATGGGAGGGGCTCTTCGAGAACCTGCAGAGGACGATCCTGTCCCCGCGGGGGGCGATCCACGCCGTCATGATGGCCTCAAAAAGTTCGGACCGCCGTTCGACGACGTGGCTCTATAACCACTTTGCCGGAAAATTCTTTGGTTGTCACAACGATCAGGACCTTCTGGCCTTTGGTAACCGGCTGGGGCGTAATAAAGTTTTTCAAAAAGCCCAGGTGCTTCTCCGCACCCACGAGGTCAAGTTCTTTGTCGATGATTTCGGGAAGTTCATGGCCGTGATCTGGATGATCCTGCTCTATCCCAATGTTCATGTTTATAACCGGCGGCAGAAAGAAGAGATAACGGAATATATCTACCGGGAATTCTGGCTGAAGAAACAGCCCCTGGTCCAGTTCCAGAATCACCTGGTCGTCTACAAGGGGTTCCCCTTCAAGGGGCTGATCTGACACCGACTGATTACCGGACTCAACGGAAGAGAACCCTGATTGTTGCTTTTTCAGGTCAAGCAGAGTTAATCAGGTGCTAATTATTCCCTGCTCGAAAAGGATTCCGAGCAGAAAATCCTAAATCCTAATATCGAAATCCTAAATAAATCCAAAATCAAAATGATCAAATGTTTCAAATGTCGCCGGTTTCAGCCCCATCGTTTGGGATTTTTTAGTTTTGGTCATTTGATATTGTTTAGGATTTAGTATTTAGATATTAGGATTTGAGAGCTTACGAATTTTCCGAGTAAGCTCTTATTACATCAATCCGCCGGGGAGATGCAGATTAGCAACGGGTTCGGCGATGGCAGCGCCGCCGGGGTTTCTTCGCCCGAACATCTCTCGCCCGGAAAAAGCAGGGTGTCGACAACCCGCGCCTGATTTTCGGAGAAACCGCCGGGTTCGATCTTGCGCCCCCACCCATTCAGGTAATCCAGGAGATAGGCGACCCCGAACCCCTTCCCTCGGGTGAGGGAGAGATCGATCCGGTCGAAGGGGATCCGCTCCTCCAGCAGTTTCTCCGCCGCCTGTTTCTGGACCCGGTAGGTCGGGCCATACATCCCTCCGGTTCCTCCGTTTTCCTTGATGTAACCGAGAAAGACGAGCCAGATCAGCCCTCCCGCCAGGACGATGAATCCGCCGAGGAGAAGGGGCAGCCGTCGCCCGATGGCGCGGGGGAGGCGCCTTACGCCGGCCTCGGTTATGCGTTCCATCCCCTCGCCGGCCAGTGTGACCACGGCGGGCAACCCGACCAGGAAATACCAGGGGGGGACTCTAGCCCCCTTGACGGAGTAGAGGATCACCGGCAGGACGGCCATCAGCCCCAGCCAGGGGGTGAAGCCGGACAAGATCCGTCGCCGGAAGAAAAACCCCGCCAGGACCAGGAGGATCACGGCGGCCGAACTGCCGCCGGCCGCCGGGGCCAGCCAGGGATGGAGCTGTCCCAGGGGGGTTTGGGCGATGGCAAGAAGGTGGAATTGCGAATTCTGGAAGAAAAAACCGAGCCCCCCGGCGAAAGAGGTCGCGCCGAAAAGGACGACGAGCGAGCGGAGGTTGGTGAAGAAAGGTATCCTTTCGCCGGCGCCCGCCACCGCCTGGCGCAGGGACTGGAAGTCGGAGTAAATGAGGAAATGAAGGTGCGGATAGAAGATGAGAAGCCCGGCCAGGAACCCCGCCGCCGCCCAGGTCCAGCGTATTCGTCCGGCAATGGCCTGGGCCGCGAACCAGATGATGAAGAAGACGAGGACGCAGTAGGCCGAGTAATGGATCTGCCAGGTCAGGCTGAGCAGGGGCCCGCACCAGAAGATCAGCCGACTTTTCGGCCGCCGGGTGCAGACGGCCAGGATGATCAGGAAAAGCGTGACGAAGAAGGGGAGGAGGCACTGCGGCCAGATCATCCGGGAGTAGATGATCAGCCAGGGATGGACGGCCATGAAGGCGCCGGCCCAGAATCCGGCCCGGGGTCCGCCGGCCTCCGCCCCCAGCCGGCAGATCAGCCAGACGGCGGCGATGTTGCAGCAGGTGACGGCGAAGCAGATCGTCAGGGGAGACCCGGTGAGCTTGACCAGGGGATAGAGGAAGAAAATGAAGCCGGGGGGCATCATCACCCCGGCTCCGCTCATCTGGCCGTAGAAAGGAACGCCGTGGCTGAGCCAGAATTTCGTGGTCAGAATGGCGGTGACCCCGTCCATCCCGAATTCTATCTGCTCGAAAAAGATCAGGCGTAAAAATCCGCCGATGACGACCGGGATCAGCGCGAGCAGGACGAGCACCCCGGCCGGGGGATGAGAGGCGTCTGGCCGATTGTTCGCTTCCTGCCGCATAAAGCGTATTCCGTCTTAGTCGCTCCCGGCGTCCCGGGGTAGGATCAGGTTGAGGGTGGTGGCTACGATCGCTCCCATGGCCAGCCCCGAGCGCAGGATGGCGGAGAGGGACCCGAACAAAATTCCGGACCCGGCGCCTGTTCCCCCGAGCCCGTCCAGAGCGCCCGGTACCATCTCGATTCCCAACCCGGCCGCCAGAGTGATGGCCAGAATGAACTGGTTCCGGACGCCCAGTCCGCCGGAGACGATTATCTTCAGACCGGCGACCGCCACCATGGCGAACATGATGGTGGTGGCGCCTCCCAGGACCGGCTTCGGCATCACGCTGATCAAAGCGGCCACCCGGGGAAAGAAGCCGAGCAGGACCAAAATCCCGGCCACCCCATATCCGACCCGCCGGGAGGCGACGCCGGTCAGTCCGATCACCCCGTTGTTCTGGGAGAAGGTGGTGTTGGGCATGGCGTTGAAAAACCCCGCCAGCAGGCTTCCCGTCCCGTCCGAGAGGATGCCCCCTTCCAGACGCCGGATGAAAACGGGCCCTTCCACCGGTTCCCGGGAGACACCGGAGCTGGCGGTCAGATCTCCGATCGACTCGATGGTGGTGATCAGGTAGCCGATGATCCAGGGGAGCAGGTAGCGGGGGTCAAAATCGATCCCGAATTTCAGGGGTTGCGGTATGGTCAGCAAGCCGGCCGTATGAAAGGGGGAGAAGTCAACCCGGCCCAGTAGCGACGCCAGGAGGTAACCTGCTACTATGCCCAGGGCGATGGCAATGGTGCTGAGGAAGCCCCGGCCGAAGCGGTTGAGAACGATGATGACCGCCATCACGAAAATCCCCAGAAGAAGGTTGGCGGGGCTGCCGAAGTCGGGATTGCCGCTACCCCCGGCCAGGTCGGTGATCCCAACCCCGATCAGCCCGGTCCCGATCAGCATCACCACCGAGCCGGTCACGACCGGGGGGAAGAGCCGGCGGGCGAAGTGGATGAAGCGGCTCAGGATCATCTCCACCGGCGCGCCGGCCATCGTCATCCCGAAGATCAGGGGCAGTCCCCCCGCCAGGCCGGCCTGGATGGAGAGGGGAACGAAGGTAAAGCTGGTCCCCTGCACGCTGAGCAGTCCCGAACCGAACGGCCCGAAGCGCTTGACCTGGATGAAGGTGGTGATGCCGGAGGTGAAGAGGGCCATGCTCACCAGGAAGCCGGTTTTGGCCGGGTCGAGACAGAGGGAACAGGCGATGATGAGGGGGGGAGTGACGATCCCCACGAACATGGCCAGGACGTGCTGGATGCCGCCCAGAAGGACGGTGGTGAGATTCAGCTGATCCTCAACCCCGAAGAACGGGCGCGTCTTCATGCCAGCTTGATCTCACGGCCGGTCAGGGACCGGTAAATGACCTCGATCAGTACCGAGAGGGCCGCCATCACCGCCAGGACCAGGAGGTTGCCCGGGGAGGTGGCTGCCGTCTGCCAGATCAGGGCGGTGAGGGCGATCAGGCAGACCGCGAAGCCGATGGCGGAGAGCCACCTGCTGCCGCCGGTCTCGCGGGAAAGAACGACGTTGGCGAGATTGACCATGGCGAAGATGATCAGGAAGCCCGCGGACCCCATCGTCGATATCCGGTCGATATGAAAAAAATTGGCCATCAGGAGCGAGATGACGCTGGTCAGCAAAAGCCCTTCCATCGGGATCGGCGCCTTTTTGCTCATCCTGTCCAAACGACGGGGCAACTCTCCGGTCTTGGCGATGATGTAGCTGATCCGGGCCGATCCGTAAAGGGTGGCGTTGATCGCCGACATGGTGGCCAGCAGGGCCGCGATCGCGACCAGAACGAAGCCGAAGTGATGGAGGCTGGGCCGGGCGGCGGCGGCCAGGGCGTAGTCCTGGGCGCCCGCGATCTGTTGCGGGAGCAGGTTGCCGACGGTCACGATCGCGATCGCGATATAGAGGACGATCACGAACCCGACGGACGTGTAATAAGCCCTTGGCAGCGTCTTCTTCGGGTTCTTCACGTCGTTGGCGGTGTTGGATATGAGTTCGAAACCTTCATAGGCGACGAAGATGATCATGCCCCCCGCGAGGAGTGAGAGATAGTTCGCGAGGGGCGAGCCGTGCCCGGCCGCCCAGGTGTCCGGGGAGAGGCGGACCCATTTCACGAAGAACATCCCGGCAGCGCCGACAAAGACCAGGATCGCCAGTTTGACGGCCACGATGTACTTCTCCGCCCGGCCGACGAAAGTCGCCCCCAGGGCGTTGATCACGGTGAAGATCACGATCACCGCGCTCAGGATGAGATGTTTCCAGAGAGCGTGCTCTTCCGCCGGGAAGAATGTCGCCCCGTAGCTTCCGCAGGCATAGGCGTACAGGGAGAGGGTCACCAGGTAGCTGAGCCAGAGTAGAATGTTCAGACTTCCGGTTATCCAACCGGTCCCGAAAGCCTGGTTGAGGAAGGTGACCGTTCCTCCTTCGCTGGGGTATCTGACCGATAACTTGGCATAGGAATAGGCGGTGAGAATGGCCACGATGCCGGCCAGGGCGAAGGCGACCGGAGTGCCGCCGCCCGCCAGGATCACGGCCAGCCCGAGCACGGCGAAGATGCCGCCCCCCACCATCCCCCCGATCCCGATCGCGGTTACCGCCAGAAAACCGATCGTTCCCCCCGCCGGGGCGTTAGGCGATCCGTTGCGGTCCTGCAGCCGGTAGTCGTCTGGTTGATCCATGACTATGTCTCCTTTCTGTTGAATAGTGGATATTCAGTTCCCCTTTACCGAATTCTTTCTTTCATAAAATTTTTAACAGCACCGAAGTGAGGGAGAAGAAGCAATCTCATCCCATTCGATGATAGTTTGTTGCGATAATTATCGAGATTGCTTCTCCGCCGGAGGCGGATCGCAATGACTTTTTCGAGGTTACTCGGATGGGCTCATACTATACGTCGGAAAACGCTCTCGCAATGGTTTTCCAGGCGTTGCCGGGGAGAACAAGGTCGAACTCGGCGACCGTTCCCCCCGCTTTCGAAAAGCCGATCGAACCGCCCCCCTCTCGCCGGGCCCGTATCGCCATCGCCGACTCGTCCTCTCCGTGCCCGATGATCAGCGGCCGTTCGCCCCCTCCCGAGGCCATGATCTCTTCCATCGCCTTCAGCTTGGCTTCGGGGGAGAGGGAGCGGGGCGAAAAAATCACTTTGTCGATCGTCTCCCCGCTTACCGCCAGGGGGGTTCCCCTCCATCCCCGGAAGATGGGTCGCCCGGCGGAATCCCGCGTCCGCCCGTAGGCGGCAGCCACCGGATCGATGGAGAAAGTCAGGAGGTATGTATCCATCGCGGACGAGATTCGGCCCAGCGCCTCTCTCCAGTCCCGGGGGCCTTTTCCCGGCAGGCGGGACGCGCACTCTTCGATCAGTTTCAGGGGCATCCCCCGGATGACACGGGAAAAGGCCGACATCAACATGAAGTTGGTGGGCTTGCGGCCGAAAAGCTGCCGGGTTCTGGTGAGGCTGATAAAGAAGGCGTCGGCGACAAGCCGGGGGAAGAAGACCCGGTTTTTCGGGGAGAGGCTGCGGATGAGAAGGAGTCTTCCCAGCGCCGTCTGGGTGAACCGGGGATAGACGCACTGATCCAGGTCCACGATGCAGACGTCGCAGCGGGAAACCAGCCGCCGGATTTTCTCTCCGATCTCTTTGTCCATGATCGTCGGATATAATCAGCTGGCTCTGAAAGCTATTTTACCACGAAGTACACGAAGGCCGCGAAGGATAGAATAGTGTAGTGACAGCACGGGAATGTCTTAGCAGCTGCGTGTTCTTCGTGGTGAAAATGCTTTGTTAGTTGCTTTTCGATTTCGAAGCATTAAATGAAGGCAAAGAAAGAAGCCAACCCCAGAAGAAAGTCCAGACCGTCCCCGCCACCACATACCAGGGCCAGGCGAGAAGGGTTTTTCCCGCCAGGAAAAAATGCTCGAACAGGGTAAGGGCCAGGAGGAGGAGGGAACTGCTCACCATCGCCCAGAGGTTCATCCGGTCGTTGCTCTTCTTGGTCAGGACCCCCAGCAGGAAGACGCCCAGGAGGGCGCCGTACGTGAACCCGGTCACCTTGAAACCGAGCCAGAGCTTTCCTCCCGGAATGTTGTTGAGGAGGATCGCGGCCCCGATCAGAAGAAGGCAGAAGACGGCCACGAAGACCCGGGAGACGGCGAGGTAGTGTTTCTCGGAAGCCCCGGGACGGATGAAGGGCCGGTAGATATCCATGATCGCGCTCGAGGAAAGGGCGTTGATGGCCGAGTCCAGGCTGGACATGGCGGCGGCGAAGATGGAGGCGATCAGCAGCCCCCGGACCCCGGCCGGGAGCGCGGTCATGATGAAGTAGGGGAAGATGGTATCGGGATCGGATGAGATGGCGGTCGGGAAGGTGTCCCCCCATGACGTCGTAAACGCAGAAGAGGGCGGTCCCGATCAGGAGATAGGTGAAGACGATGGGAAAATCGATGATCCCGGTCAGGAGCAGGGCCCGCTGCCCCTGCCGGAGGTTTTTGCAGGTGAGCATCCGCTGGGTCAGATCCTGGTCGGTGCCCAGCGCCGCGAAGGTCTGGAAACAGCCGTTGATGAAGGCGACCAGGAAAAAAGTGCTGCCGGTGAGGGAGAGGTGGAAGTCGAATATCCGCAGCTTATCCGGGGCGACCAGGTTTTTCATCCCCGACCATCCCCCGGGGATAGCATTGAGGAGAAAGCCGATAACGACCCAGGCCCCCCCCATGAAGATGATGAACTGAAAGACGTCGGTCCAGATGACCGCCTTGATCCCGCCGATCAGGGTGTAGAAAAGGGCGATCACCGCCACCGCGATGATGATGACGAAGAGAGGGAAACCGGTGACCACGCTCAGCACCAGGGAAACGACCAGGAGCCGCACCCCGCTGGCCAAAAGCCGGGTGACGAAGAAGAAGATCACCGCGGTCAGCCGGCTCCGTTCCCCGAAGCGCTGGGCCAAAAACTCGTAGATCGAGGTGACCCGGCCCCGGTAGAAAGCGGGGAGAAAGAGCCACGCGATCAGGCCCCGGCCCAGGAGGGAACCGAAGGCGAACTGGAGATAGGCGTAATTGCCCCGGTATGACGCCCCCGGCGCGCCGATAAAGGTAACCGCGCTCACCTCGGTGGCCAGGATGGAGAAGGTGACCGCCCACCAGGGCATCGACCGTCCGCCCAGGAAGTAATCTTCGGTGTTTTTTTCGCGCCGGCCGGCCAGGAGACCGATGGAAGCGATGGAGACGAAGTAAAGGCCGAGGACGATGTAATCAAGAGGCGCGAATGTCATGGGAGTTGCCGCCATCGGGCGGCAAGAGGGAGTGTTGGAGTGATGGAATACTGGAATAATGGACAAGCGCCCGGCGATCCCCCATTACTCCACCACCCCATCATTCCATTACTCCATGTTGATTAGGGGATGATTTGTCCTTTCCGGGCAACGGTTGCTCAACACCCGGTGTCGGCTCGATGATGAAGATCTTCTCGTTCTTCCCCGCCATGCCCAGTTTCTCCCGGGCCAGTTTTTCGAGGCGATCCGGGTTATTCCGGATTTCCTCGATCTCCCGGCTGAGCCGTGTCACCTCGGCTTCGAGGAAGATGACCTTCTTCTCATAAGCGATACGCTGCCGCCGGAGTTCGTTCAGCTGGCCGAGCTTATGGTAGAAGAGACAGCCGAATCCGGACAGCAGCGCCAGCAGCAAAAGCAGCCAGAATATCTTCAAAAATCTGTTCAAAGCGCGAATTTTCTATTTCGGGATTTCAAAGGAAGAGAGATGCATTAAATGACATGTAGTATCGTCCTTCCGCTTCGCTTCAGGACTTGTCGGATCGGAATGCCTCCGGCATTCTTTGTGGGAATTGTAGGATCGCTTCGCTTGTATTTGCAAGTCTTGCCGCAGGCAAGGCGATACTACATTTACTCCATCTCCTGCAAGTCCTTCACGGAGTGAAGGACGATCCTACATAAATTTGCGAGCGCAGCGAGCTAATTTATTACTTCAGTCCGTAGATCGCCCGGTCGCCCAGCATCTCCTCGATCCGGAGCAGCTGATTGTATTTCCCCACCCGTTCCGAGCGGCAGGCGGACCCCGTCTTGATCTGGCCGATGTTGGTGGCCACGGCGATATCGGCGATGTAGGTGTCCTCAGTCTCGCCGCTGCGGTGGCTGATCACGCAGGAATAACCGGCGTCCTTGGCCATTTTGATCGCTTCCAGGGTCTCGGTCAGGGTTCCGATCTGGTTCAGTTTGATCAGGATAGCGTTGGCGATTCCTTCCTCGATCCCCCGTTTCAGTCGCCCGGTGTTGGTGACGAAGAGATCGTCCCCGACCAGCTGGATGGAGGCGCCGAGTTGTTCGGTCATCAGCTTCCATCCCGCCCAGTCGTCTTCCGCCAGCCCGTCTTCGATGGAGAAGATGGGGTATTTTTTCACCCAGGCGGCGTAGTATTCGACCATCTCGGCCGATGTTTTCGCCGCGCCCTGGTCCGCTTTCAGGACATAGCGGCCGTCATCGTAAAACTCACTGGCGGCCGGATCGAGGCAGATGAAGATATCCTTCCCCGGCTGGTAGCCGGCTTCCTCGATCGCCTGCAGGATGACCTGGACCGCTTCTTCGTTCGAGTCCAGGTCGGGGGCGAACCCTCCTTCGTCTCCGACCCCGGTGGAAAAACCCCGCGACTTGAGGACGTTCTTCAGGGTATGGAAGACCTCCACGGCCATCCGGAGCCCTTCCCGAAACGAATCCGCGCCCCGGGGCATGATCATGAATTCCTGGAGATCGACGTTATTGTCGGCGTGTTGCCCCCCGTTGAGGATGTTGAGCATGGGGATGGGGAGGACCCGCGCCTCTTCCCCGCCCAGGAAAAGGAAGAGGGGGAGACAGGCCCGGTCGGCGCCGGCCTTGGCGAAGGCCAGGGAGACCCCCAGGATGGCATTGGCCCCCAGCTTGCTTTTGCCGGGGGTGCCGTCCAGGTCGATCAGCGCCCCGTCCAGTTCTTTCTGGCCGGGGAAATCCCGGCCGGCCAAAGCCTCCCGGATCGGACCGTTAACGTTCCCGACCGCTTTTAAAACTCCTTTTCCCTGGTAACGCTTCGGGTCCTTATCGCGCAGTTCCAATGCTTCGTGTTCCCCGGTGGAGGCCCCGGAAGGCACCGATGCCCTGCCGAAACCTCCGCCCTCCAGGGCCAGGTCCACTTCCACTGTCGGGTTGCCCCGGGAGTCGAGAATCTCCCGCGCTTTGATGTCTCGGATCGTGCTCATGCTCTTCCTCCGGAAAAATTAAAAGTGGCGGTTGTTTTCATCAGTAAATGAGTCTACAGTATCGACGGTGATTATCCACTTTTTTCTGGAATAATTTGGGATTTCCTTTCCGGAGGGGCTTTGATAAGATACCGTTATCATGAGCGGACAGGTGAGATTGACTGCCGATGATCTGGTCGAAACCTTCCGGGGGTCGGTGGTGCCCCCTTCCCGGAACCGGGTGGGAACGGAGTACGAGATATTCTGTCTGAACAAAGACGACTATTCCCGCCTTGCCTATGACGGATCCTCCGGGATCGGGGAAATCCTGGCTGCTCTTCTCGAACTCACCGGCGGTGAGGCGGTGATGGAAGCCGGCCGCCCGATCGGCCTCCGGGACGATGATTTCAGCATCAGTATCGAGCCGGGCGGCCAGTTCGAGGCCTCCTTCACCCCCAGCCGCACGGTCGGGGAACTATCCGGTAAACTGGACAGATACCTCTCCCTGCTGAAAGAAGCCGGCTCCCCGCGGACCGTCTTTATCGCCTCCGGGGTCGATCCGGTCAACTCCTTTCCCGCCGTCCCCTGGATGCCGAAGCAGCGCTACCGGATCATGCGGAAGTACTGGGAAGCGAAGACGGGCCTGAGCCTCTACATGATGAAACAGACGGCCTCCGTCCAGGTCAGCATCGACTATAACTCGGAAGAGGACGCCGTTCGCAAGATTCAGAACGCCGTCTCCCTCTCCGATCTCCTGACCGACATCTTCGCCAATTCCCCGATCTACGACCGCGCCTACCGGTATACCGGCAGCTTCCGGAAGAGAATCTGGTGCCGGACCGACCGGGAGAGGAGCGGCGTCCCGGCCGGCTGCGGGCATGCGATCGGTTCCTTCGCCGATTATGTCGATTACGCGCTCGGTGTCCCGATCATCTTTCTCTACCGGGACGGACGGTATCATGAGATGAAGGAGCGGCTTACCTTCCGGGAATTTCTCCTGAAAGGTTTTCAGGGGACCTACCCCGATCTCGACGACTGGCGCACTCACCTGAACACGATCTTCTCCCTGGTGCGGTTCAACAATACCACGCTGGAGATCCGGACCTTCGATTCCAACCGCCCCGAGATGGTGCTGGCGATTACCGCTTGCGTGAAGGGACTCTTCTACGGTGAGGAGGTTTACGATCCGCTGGTGACGCCGGCCGTATTGCTGGAACGGGCCCGGGCCGGCCTACCGGCGGATGAAGCGAAGTACCTGGCTCCCATTGAAGTTATTCTTCGGGAAGGGAGGACTGCGGCCGACCGCGCCCGCGAGGTCTTCACCGGGGAAGGGGGGATCAACGCCCTGATCGATCGGTTACGAATCGTATGACATCTTCCTGGTAGCGGGCGTTGTTTACCCGGTTCGATTCGACCAAAAGCCCCGGACTGGTGATGTTGAACTCGGAGAGGCAGCCGTCGATCAGGTCGAGAGCGGAGAGGATGATCCCCGCTCTCGCGCAGAACGTTCCCACGGCCCGGCAGACGGCCTCTTCCCGGGAGGTCAGGGTGTGAGGAAGACCCCGGGCGCCGAAGTCGAAGTTGGCCTTGAAGGACCCCGGGGCCGGGAACTTTTTCATCACCGCCAGGACCCGGTCTTCGAGCAGGAAAACGCGCGTTTCGCCTTCGGTCGTCACCGGGAGATAACGCTGGAGCATCACCTTCCGGGTGCCGTTGCCGGTCGAAGAAAGAATTTCATCGTCGAGCGAGGGATCGGAATCGCGGAGGAGTTTAACGCCGCGGCCGCTGCAGCTGAAGAGCGGCTTGAGGACGGCCGTCCCGCCGACCTCCCGGATAAAATTCCTGATCCGGTCGAGAGAGGAGGAGGCGAGCGTCTCGGTGATATAATCCGGAAAGAGAAAGATGGAGAGTTTTTCGTTGTAACGGAGGAGGGCGCCGGGGCTGTTGATGACCAGGGGACGCCTCAGCTCCTCAAGAAGCAGGAGCAGGGTCAGGTAAGAGGAGTCGAAGGGAGGGTCTTTCCGGATCAGGACGCAGTCGAACGACTCCGGATCGCTGGGAACGAGCCACCGCCGCCTCATCCCTGATGGAAGGGCCGATCTCCTTTTCATGGCGCCGGGCGCGGCAGGAGAGCCCTCGATTATCCCGGGAGATATCGAACTCGGTGCAGGAATAAACCTCGCTCCCGCGTCCGATCGCCTCGTTCATCAGGAGGATGGAGGTGTCGTGTTCGATACCGAGCTTTTCGAACGGATCGAGGATGTACAATTGTTTCATTGAAACGATTCTTGCTGCATTAGTAAATTTCCCTGTCGAAAAATACCACAATGATGACCACGAAGTACACGAAGATCACGAAGATGAAACAGATATTGTTCTGACCCCTTACCTCTTAATGCATTTTCTTCGTGTCCTTCATGGTGTAGAATTGCATGAGGTATAGAGAGGAGGAATAGGAGAGATGCTGCAGGTGGTGCAGTTCGGGTACGGCGGGGACAACCTCGGCTACCTGGTTCACGACGGGAAGGAGGCGCTCGCGATCGATCCCGGCGACCCCGGTTTCGTCGCCGGCTACGTGCGCGGGCACTGCCTTCGTCTGCAGGAGATCCGGAACACCCATTCCCACGGGGATCACACCTCGGGCAACCGGCGGCTGGCGGCCGAATTCGGCGTCCGGGTCGTCCCCTCCGCCGGCGGAGAAAACATTTCCCTGGGAGACGAGACGATCGAGGTGATCCCGACGCCGGGCCATACCCCGGATTCGGTCTGTTTTTTCCGACGACGGCTGGGTGATCACGGGTGACACCCTCTTCATCGCCAACGCCGGCAACTGCCCCCCCGGCCTGCTCCCGACCTTCCGGGAATCGCTCGACCGGCTGCTCTCGCTCCCCGATGACACAGTGGTTTACCCCGGCCACGATTACACCGAGCACTCGCTGAGGCGGGCGGGGGAGATCGAGCCGGGGAACGAAGCCATCCGCCGGTTCCGGGAAGCCTACTCTCCGCCCCCCGTCGTCTCCACCATCGGCGACGAAAAGAAAATCAACCCCTACATCCGGACCGATGACCCGGCGGTGATCGCCTACCTGGAGAAACGGGGCCTGCCCACGGCAACCCCGTTTGAGCGATTTAAGTCGTTCATGGAAATAAGCTAGCGCTTCCAACGCAACTTCGTAGTGCAGGACTTCAGTCCTGCCCCTGTTAGGCAGGGCTTCAGCCTGAGGCTGATCCGCATTGGGCGGAAAAGCCCTGTACTACGAAATTATTGAAATTCCGAAACGGTAAATTAGCTCGCCGCGCTCGCTCATTTATGCCGGATTGTCCTTCACTCCATGAAGGACTTGTAGGAGATGTAGTAAATGTAGTATCGCCGTGCCGGAGGCACGGCTTGCTTAACTGCAAGCGAAGCGGTCCTACAAATCCTACAAAGAATGCCGGAGGCATTCTGATCCTACAAGCCCTGCAGCAAAGCGGAAGGGCGATACTACACAGCTTGCTCCTCCTTTTAATATCCAAATCGGCAAGTCGATGAAAGCAGGAAGATTATTTATTGCCGTAAAAAGATTTTGGAGTGATGGCGTGAATTCGGTATAATGATCCGGCATGAAGATCGCGGCATTTATCTTATTCATCGCACTGCTGTCATTCCCGGTTTTCGCCGGGGAACCCGCTCCGCACTGCCGGACGGAGGTCTTCTTCGGCCCCACCGGCGGCCTGGCCCCGCAAAATTACAACAAGAAGATCATGCTCCTCCAGCCGGACCTGACCAGCGAGAAGGAAGCCTCCGGGAACATGAGCAACCCCCTGGTGGACATGATCCGCCGGGCGAAAAAGACGATCGATATCGCTTCCTATATCCTGGACAACCGTTCCGATGAGTATTTTGAACTCCTGGCCGCCAACCGCCGGGGGGTGAAAATCCGGCTCTTTCTCGACGAGTCAATCGCCGATTTCGTCACCGAACAACCGATCATCGATCCGATGATCGAGGACCTGGCGAAAGAGCGGCCGATGATCGAGGTCAAGGTGCTCGACCCGGAAAAGGCGGAAAAGCTTACCGGTATTCCCTTCAAAACCATGCACGAGAAGTTCGGGATCTTCGACGGCGCCGACTGCTACAACGGCTCGGCCAACATCAGCCGCCTGGCCACGCTGATCTACCACGAGAACCGGTTCTTCTTCTGGAACTGCCCCGAAGTAGTCAAAGCCTTCCAGGAAGAATTCGAACGTCTCTGGGCGATGGGGCGGTGGCGGATAGGGCCGCCGCCCGGGGAGGGGAAATGATGAGGAGACCGGTCGTCATTATGCTGCTGCTGACGGCTATCCTGCTCACGGCCGCTTCCGCCTCGGCTGAAATCAGGGTCGTCTTCAACAGCCAGACCCCTCTCTCCAACGAGATCCTCCAGTGCTTCTCGCAGGCGGTGGCCCGGGCCGAAAAGGAAGGGCAGGGGACGATCGACGTGGCCATCTTCAGCTTCACCTCCCGCCGCCTGGCCGACACGCTCCTCCGGATCGGCCACAAGTTCCCCGACGTCAAGATCCGGGTCCTCGCCAACCTGAGCATGCTCGACTCGGACTACTCCATGATCCCCTACATCGAGAACGTCATTTCCGGCGACAAGGAGCATTACCGGGCCGAGGCGAAGAGGGAGTCTTCCTATATCAAGGATGAAGAAAAGCGGGCCTACCAGGAAGAAAAGGTCTACAACGAGCTGATGAGCCAGTTCCGGGGCAAGCCGATCCCCAATATCGAGGTGAAGTATCATTACTATCCCGGGTGGTCCTGGAGCGACCAGGAAGGCGGTCCGGCCTATGACCACTTCCACCAGAAGTCGCACATCTGGCACCACAAGGCGGTAATCGTCAACGGCGACCTCCTCGCCACCGGGAGCTACAACTGGTCGAGCTCGGCCGAGATCAAGAACCTGGAGAACATCATGATCTTCTCCGGCCCCGAGGAGAAGCACCTGGTCGACGATTTCCTGGCCGAGTACAACGCCATGTGGAACGACCCGAAACTGGCCGCTTCCGGAGAAGAATCCCGCCGCCGCCGGGATGAACAGTTCCAGAAAATCCGCCGCGAGCGCGCCGAGCAAGACGTTGCCACCCCCTGATCGTCCCGTGTAGTATGTCACGGGTATCCCTCCCATCAAATCCCCCCCGGTTTTTACCGGGATGGGTGAATAAGTTCACCGGCAATCCACTTGCACCTCATAAGGCGGCAACCATCTTTTCGGTTGTCCGCCACCCCCAAAAATTGTTACACTATCCATCTCCCGAATGTTTCCATTACTTCGCGAACAGGGATTATAATAATATCTTTTCTTAGTGTCTTGGTGCCTTGGTGGCAAAAACCCGGGAGGGTAAGATGGAAACACTGAAAGACATCCCCCTGAGCGCGATCTCCATTCCCGAAAACCACATACGCGTCCAGAGCATCGACGAAAAGGCCCTCAATAAGCTGGCCGAGTCCATTCTCACCACCGGCCTCCTCGTCCGCGTCATTGTCCGTCCCGTGGGAAAGGAGCAATACGAACTGGTGGACGGTGAGCGGCGTTACCGCGCTTACAGTTCCCTCTACGAGAAGGAAGGCCGCAAGTGGATGACCATTCCGGCCATCGTGGAGGAGATGACACCGAAGGAGGCGGTCCGCCGGCAGGTGGCGATCAACGAGAACCGGGCCGACCTCACCCCCTTCGAGAAGGCCAAGGGCTACAAACTGGCCTGGGAGACCGGCTACTTCAAGAGCTACCGGGAACTGGGGACTATGATAGGAAAGTCCCACACCTCGGTCGTCCGTTCGATCGGCATCTTCGACAAGTTCCCTAAAGAGATTATACAGGGTTTCGAAAACGGGACCGTCAAACAAGCCTATCTGAAATTGTTTTACCGTCTCCCCGACCATAAAGCGATGCTCAAGGTATATCGCGCGATTCTTCGTGATAAGCTGCAATCAGCCCAGGTTCGTGAGCTGGTCAATCAACTTGACGAAAAATGGTTGAGCGGTGACCGGGAATTACTCCACCAAATGGCGGAGAATGACCCTGGTATCAAGGAATTACTGGGGGATGAGATCGAATTCTCCGATCTCGTCAAGAAGAGCAAACTGACTTTTAATTATCCATCTGACCCATTAACCTTCTGCTTTTGACCGCCTGCTCCAGATAAGAGTTTCTGTATCATAGCGTACATCGGGAATGCACTTAAGTGGAAAGTGATCGCTTTGTTATAAAGAAAGTGGTGAACCGTTCACCACTTTGGCGGAATACCATAATAATCAATAGGTTACAACCACCCTGCGCCGAAAATCGGCCAAAACTGATGGACAAAATGACGATTAATGAATGTTGTATCCGATAGTGAACCTTTTATTAAGGAGAGCATAAAATAGATTACACGTCATTGCGGGGCCTCGAACGACGTGAGGGGGACGAAGCAATCCTTGTTTTTTATTCGTTATATTGCTTCATCTCATACGCAATGAAGGAAATAATAAATCAGGAAAAGGGGGAATAAAAAGCTCCTTTTTTCCGACTAATTCAGTAATAACTTAGTATATCACCTCTGAAATAACTTGTTTAAAAGGAGTCATTGCGAGGAGCAGAGCGACGAAACAATCTCATCGGTTTCCTTGGAATTTTGATTGCTTTGCTGTCGCTCCCAATAGGGACAATGGAGACAAATAACGTGATTCACATGTAATGGGGACATAATGGGGACAATAGGGACATAAACCCAACAAACACGACATAGTCAAATCTTCAGGAAAGGTATCATGAAGGGGACATCGAATAGAAAAGTCCTCGAAATAATCTCGATAGACTTGCACAAAAGATCAGGGATATTTGCTTCGGGCCTTTACCGGGCATAAAACGGCCCAAATCCTAGTCCGTGAGGACACGCGCACCATACGGTGATAGTTCGGATTTGAGCCAATTCCAGCCCTATTATCGTTCAAGCGGGATTAAAGATAAACAATATTTTCCTCCCCTCCAATAGATACAACAATATTGATGTTGCGCCATTATGGAATTTACAGTAGAATTTTATGAATCGAAAACCGGCCGAAATCCGGTTCGGGAATTTTTAGATAGGCTCAAAGAATCCGATCCGGACGACTTCGCGATTATCCTGGCCGGCCTCTGTAAAATAAAGAACCGTGCTTATCATCGGGAGCCGTTGTCTAAACCGATAGGTGACGGCCTGTTCGAATTGAGACATATCGGCAAACTTAACACCCGGGTGCTGTATTTTTTCAGCAAAGGGCAAAGGATTATCCTGGTTCATGGTATTCGCAACAAAGCCCGGGAAATCTCCAAGCGGGACCGGGAATCAGCCTTGAGCAGGAAAAGTGAATGGTTGGCGAGGTGTTCTTCATGAAAGTCAAAACAAATTTTGATCTTTATCTGGAAGAGCAATTGAAGAATAACGATTTTGCCGCCCGCTTTAAAAAAGCCGGTGAAGCCTGGGACATAGCCCTGAAATTGGCGGTATTACGCAAAGAAGCCGGTTTGTCACAGAAGGAGCTGGCTCGAAAAGCCGGCACCTCACAGCAACAGATCAGTCGCCTGGAATCTCCTTCCTATGAAGGCCATTCGCTGAGCATGCTGCGCAGAATAACGAATGCCCTTGGCGCAACAATTCGTTTGGAAATTATCAAGCTGGAGAAGAAGCCGAAAGTGGTGGCGGAGAAAAAAGCCGGTTACGCGAATAAATAAGGTTCTTTTTCATATCGTATGAGTAAATATCTGTCTGATCGATCTCTATTCAACCATGCTGAATCCTTTCCCCCTCTCCCCTTTTTAAAAGGGGAGAGGGTCGGAGCTTGTCCTGAGCGGAGTCGAAGGGAAACCCCGGGCTGAAATGTTATACCCTTTCCAGCCGTCGCAGCTGCGCTGCTATGGCGGAGGCGGCTCAGGGTATTAAGCCGGATTTACAAATGTTCAATTATGTTTCCGGTCAATCGGCACTTTACCCGGTTTTTATCCGGCAGGCGGCGGCTTCTCTTTGGGAAATTTGAGATTTCATCAAATAAAACCAAGGATTTCCTCATCTCGATTGTCAAAATATACGTTAACATCCTTGTGATTCCGTTATTCTTATAATCAATATGTTCTGATGCCGTGATTCTTTTAACTTGAACCATTGCTTAAAAGTAATTCGATTGATGAATATGTCGGTCTAACCAAGGCATTCTGTCTATTACAATATTGGGGCATTCTGCATTTTTCCAATATTAAACCTTCAACCTAATATCTGTTGGGTATAAGGAGGAAACATCTCATGTCAGAAACAGATCGCCTTGAGAAGAAACCGGCATTTGTGCCAATTGCCGTTCGCAGTTTCGTTGTAATTGTGCTGACGGCTGTGCTTGCCTATAAGATGGTTACCACTCCCTGTTCGCTCCAATTCGACTTTGCAGCTTTTCTCTCCCTGCTGCTGGCGCTATTTTCTGTTGGGCTTGCTGCCCTCTTCTACTTCAAGGCAACCGACACGAGCAACACATTCTATAATCATACGTACCGGTTCACGAAAGAGATCGCAGAGTTACTTGTCCGAATCGAGAGTTCTTTCGGCGAGAAACTGGATCATCTCGACCAGGGCTACAAAGTCATGCAAGAGCATATGGACAGGCTACCTCAGCGCTTCAACGTGAAGGATGCAGAAAAGGAACTGAAGGCAGAAGAGAAAGAACTCAAGAAGGCGCTAGCCGAACGTGAGAAACTCATCGAGCAACTGGCAACCAAAGCCCAACTAAGGGATGAGGAGAAAGAGCAATTCATTGCACAGTTGGACGAGCGCGAGAAGGCCCTCAGCGATGCCCGAAGAGAGATGGCGCTGCTCAGGCACCGTCTGCGCAGAGCGGAGGCATTGCGTCAGCGAGTGTCGCTCTCATCCCATCGAAAACTCGATACCGAGATGGTCAGCTATCTTAAGAATAATGTTATTGACCAGCTTGAGCGGGAGTACGTTACACGTGCCCCCTCGAGTCGTATCAACCGCCGTTTCCAAGCGATCAGAGACGAACTTCCTGAACGCTTCATCCAAGATATGGAGGCCCATGGCCTCATTGATGGAGATGGAGACTTAGCTCCACAGGCAATTGAGATTCTCAAGGAGGGCGCCCGTGAGAGGACTAAATGAGAACGGGACTCTCAACAATCTCCTGCCAGCGACTTCCTAAAGGCCACGCCTGAAGAGTAATCTTGGGGAAAGCGAGTCAATGAAAAAAGCATTTATCAAATTATGGCCCTACTTAATATGTTTACTTACCGGAGTAGGAATATTGTTTATTGGATCTGGTTTGAAGAAAGACTATGCAGAGTATAAAGCTCTCCTCCAGAACATTTCTGCCGCATTTATCGCAATACCTCTATTATATTTTATTTATGAATTATCAAAAAGATCATCCAAGAAAAAACTCACTAAAGAGCTGTTTAATTATGCGAAAATGCAAGTCGATCGCGAATTATTGACTATAGTTAGACAACTTACAAAAATTGTTCAGCCTTATAATTTACATGATTTTTCCTTTAAAGGTCTTAATTCTTTTCTTTCATTTACTGAAGAACAAATTAAAAATATTCTAAAAAATAATAAGTATTTAGGATTTCAAATATTCCGTCACTGGTCAGTTAGTCAAAAAGCTTTAGAATCCATATTAGATAGCCCATTTATTCTCCAAATTTTAGATGATGATCAAATTATTTCACTAATCGCAATTTTACTTGAAATTCGAGCGTTCCATTTTATTCAACGTCAACTAAACGATTTCTATGAAGATACTGGGGATATATCAAATGATTATAAGATTAAAAAAGGTTCAGAATTGAATGAGAAAAATACAAAATTTCCAGATCGATACATACTTTTGAAACCATTAGATGAAGATAAATACATCGTTTTTGATTTTGGAGATTTTAATCAATATCATTACGACAAGTTACTCAATATATATACTGTCAGCGAAAAATTCCTCCCTCAATACGCTAAAATAGTTAGTGATTTCTTAAAGGAGA
Source organism: uncultured bacterium (assembly GCA_963822585.1). Classification (GTDB taxonomy): domain Bacteria; phylum Auribacterota; class Erginobacteria; order Erginobacterales; family Erginobacteraceae; genus CAWGIE01. The sequence continues at coordinate 93,704 of CAWGIE010000007.1, read as the reverse complement.
TAAATCATTGGTTAGAAAACACGGGAAAAACTATTTTAGTAGATCCCTTACTTTATCGAATTGGTATTTTAGAAGAAAAAGAAAGTGCTTGATATTACCCAACCAGTCGCTACACCAGACTTTTACCCGCCATGCGGCGGCCAAAAGCGGGTGAGCTCTACGATAAGCGGCGAACGCGCCGCGGAAGAAAAAAAGAAAAGAAAGACAAAGATAAATCGGGGTGGCAAACGGTGGCATTTTAAACCTTCGCCGCTTATCGGGGAGCTGAGCTTCGCTCTCCCGGGTGAACAGGCGGCGCTGCCGCCTATCCACCCGCTCGAGTTGTCCCGCCTGAAGGGTCCGCTCCGCGCCCCCTCACGGCGGGCAACTCAACTCCCTGTTAGAGCCCGTTTGTGTTGGGGGTGTATGATGTGAAGAATCTGATTCGGATAATTATCATATTTGCATCTCTTATCCTAGTTATGGTAGTGACTACGACCCATTACTTAGCCTCCAGTATGTATCATCCCCCAAAAGAAATTCCAGACGAATCACTATTAGACGGTACCTTTTTACCAAGGATGGCTTTGACAAAAGATGTTTGGGTTTCAATACCGGATAATATTTTCTGGATATTTGATTGGAGAATCCAAGAATTATTCCAACTAAGAGCCGTAGTAGTAACATTCCTGCCCCTAATTGCCGTATATTATTATTTCAGAATTAAGAAACAGTTGAAACTGGCATATGTTGGGTTGCTCAGTCTTTGTGTAGGAATTATACCTTATGCTATTGGAATGGTGATGCTAGCTCTAGCTCAGAATAGGGGAGACCCAAATCTTGTTGCTCCAGCGAACATAACTATGTTGTTGGGATTAATGTACGTATCGCTTGTTTGTGCAATCTTGACGGGGGTCAGTCTCTACAAACAAGAGTAGCTCTATATCAAGCTCTAACCACTCGCTCCAGCAGACCCGGGCCCGCTGTGCGGGCCCGGACAGCTGAGCTTATCGATAAGCGGCGAACGCGCCGCGGAAGAAGAAAAGAAAAGAAAGACAAAGATAAATAGGGTGGGCAAACGGTGGAATTTTTAACCCTTCGCCGCTTATCGGGGAGCTGAGCTTCGCTCTCCCGGGTGAATAGACGGCGCTGCCGCCTATCCACCCGCTCGAGTTGTCCCGCCTGAAGGGTCCGCTCCGCGTCCCCTCACGGCGGGCAACTCAGCTCCCCGTTGGGGCTAAATGAAACTTAGTCTGAGAAAGTTTTCAATTGTCATTTTAATTATCATAGCTGCGATCTTTGTTTCATTATTTACTTATAAATATTTGACCAGACACAACGATCGCGAAACAGATTTTCGGATCGAAAACTTACTTACTATAGATTTCGAAGTAATGGAATTTTATCCAAAATTTGTGAGTGCGATTGGGCCAAAGATAGACAACAAACGAAAACATTTTAGATTGGATATGGCATGCATTAAAGTAATTTCTCCCGAAGATTTTAAGGTATTCAATATTGCAGAAGAAGATTACCTAAATAAATTTTGCATCATAGGATATAAAATACCCGAAAATCATCCTCTCAGAAATGTCGGTGGATTATACAGGATGGTTATTGATAAAAATAAAATTGATAATGGCATGGACATGCGCATTGAGTATATAAAATCTGACATAATCCCAATCGGCCCCAACCACCCGCTCCAGCAGACCGGAGCCCGCAGTGCGGGCTCCGGCAGCTGAGCTCGGCGTGTGTGCCGGGCATGGCACGTAGCTTGCGGGGTGAAAGTCCCCGCGCCAGGTATAGGAGAAGCCGAAGGCAAGCGAAAGGGCAAGGGCGTCGCCGCGAGGCGGGGTCTGAAGGAAGCCCAACGCAAAACAGGGAATAGGGGGGTTGCCCCTGCTTCATGTGAACGTGTAACGGAACCGCCGTGTTTCGTGATCCGTATGCCCGGTGGTGTGGGAAGAGAGAGCCCGTGAGGGCTCTCCCTATCCCGATTATATGAAAGAAGGCGAACAGGATGCAGAAAAACCCCAACGGGGTTAAACATCATAGCCCAGGGTAACACCCTGGGTAATATATATACAAAATTCCCCCCTCCCCTAACCCCTCCCCCCGCGCGCCGCGCGGGGGGAGGGGGATGTATGGGGGGTGTTTCGGACGACATTATCTCCGGGGTGAACCCCCGGGCTGAGATGTTATACCCTTTCCAGCCGTCGCAGCTGCGCTGCTATGGCGGAGGCGGCTCAGGGTATTAAGCCGGATTTACATATGTTCAATTATGTTTCCGGTCAATCGGCACTTTACCCGGTTTTTATCCGGCAGGCGGCGGCTTCTCTTTGGGAAATTTGAGATTTCATCAAATAAAACCAAGGATTTCCTCATCTCGATTGTCAAAATATGCGTTAACATCCTTGTGATTCCGTTATTCTTATAATCAATATGTTCTGATGCCGTAGTTCTTTTAACTTGAACCATTGCTTAAAAGCAATTCGATTGATGAATATGTCGGTCTAACCAAGGCATTCTGTCTATTACAATATTGGGGCATTCTGCATTTTTCCAATATTAAACCTTCAACCTAATATCTGTTAGCCCAGCAATGAAAAAATGGATTAAAATTTCATTTCTTTGTATTTTTCTCATTGCAACATTGATTGCCTGCTACTTCGGCTATTTGCTTTACCAATTTTCAAGTCCACCAAAAATTACGATAATCAATAATTCCAACAGTGTACTCCAAAACTTAATCGTTAGTGGTTAGGGTTTTCAAAAGAAATCAAATCTCTTGAGCCGAGAACATCAACCGTAATCAAAGTAACCCCTCCTGGTGAATCTGGTTTAAAAATCAAGTTTAAAGCAAATTTTCGCGAGTTCGAGAAAGATGATTTAGCTTACATAGAAAGTTCAGGAGGCTATTTAGTTACAATAACCATCTCTGATAATTTCAAAATTACAGCTAAACCTACCTTCAGGAAAAACTGGTTTTTCTAAACAGGGGCTAACCATTCGCTCAAGCAGACCGGAAGGGCTGATGCTACTTTCAAACATATTATCTTTTTCAGTGTTTTTCGGGGTAGAATGGTTTTTTAGTCGGCCCCTTCCGGCCGCTTAGCTCTACGTTGGGATTAAATATATAATGAAACATATGATGATGTTTGTGCTGGGGTGGTCAGCGTGGATTTCGCCACTTTCCGTAATCATTGCATTGTGGGTAGGACTATGGGCATGGCGCAGTCAAAGAGCACGTCTGATGGGAATGTTGTCGGTGGTGACTGCCGCCGCGACCGGGATCACCGGAATCGGTATTTTTGCATGGTATACCATTCACCCACCGCCAAAGTCCGACCCGGATCTCAATGCTCTTATTCCGTTGCTTACCTTTTTGGAAGTTGTAGGTCCAATGGCAATCGTGCATACAGTGCTGATTCCTATAACCACGATACTTGCACTGTGCAGAAAAAGGAGCGAAAGCGAATCAACAAAACCACCTAAACCTAAACTAATAAAATTTCACCTGGGATTGAAGATAGCTGCTATATACCTAATAATTGCTGGAATATTTGGGATACTTGTGCTGGTCATGTATATCAGACAATCCCAATCCTATTATTCATATTATTTAATAAAGCCAAAAAAAGTTGCCGTTCAGATATTAATAACCTATACCCGAGACCTCATCTTGAATATTCTATTTATTATCTCCGGCGTCGGACTTTTATTAAAAAAAATTTGGTCAAGGAAAATGGCACTCTGGACCATTTCAGTTGTTACTCTTTTTTCTATTATTAGATTCGCTTCGGGGAATTTAAGTATTAAACCTAATAATGTAAATTTGCTTATCGTTGTTATTTTCATTCTTGGCTGGCATGGTTTATGGTTTTATTTGATTTATCGAAAATCATCGAAAGAGTATTTGCTGAAAAAATCATCCCAACCAATCGCTCAAGCAGACCGGAAGGGCTGATCCAGCCATCAAACGTTTTTAGTTCGCCAGAGTTTTCCGGGGTAGCACAGTTTTTCAGTCAGCCCCTTCCGGCAGCTTAGCTTTACGTTAGACCTTATGAAAGCTATATACTTATTGGTAATCTTATTATTTAGTTTCTCAGGAACAGTCCAATCCGGAGAAAAAATTAAACCTCCTCCACCACCAAAAGGATTTGAGTGGGTTGAAATAGAAGAAATAAAAGCAATTGTTTTGAAACCAAATGATTGGTATGTGAATGGACTAGAGAGCGAGGATACAATTGCATACCGCATATGCAAAGATGAAGTAGACCTTAATACACCATGCAAAACTGGATTGACAATAAATGTTATTCAGGAAGTCTCGAAAAAGACTAATGTAAATGCACTGGTGTATGGTGCTCATTATATTCAAGAATATATTAAGGGAGCCACAAAAGTAATCGTAGAGAGGAATGATACTTATGGACCATTTGTTCGTTTCATTTGTGAAGTGACTAAGCCTATCGAAATTGAAGGAAGTGAAAATGAGTACCGGGTAAGAGTGTATGCAATAGCCAATCCTAAAACCGACACTTTATTTATTCTAACTTTTGGCAGCTTGAAATCAGAATGGTCTGAAGCATGGAAGATTTGCGCAATAATGTTTAACCCTATAATTCTTGATGACGATTTTTAAAGAATAAAACAACAAGGTCTAACCACTTGCTCCACCCGACTTTTACCCGCCATGCGGCGGGTAAAAGCGGGTGAGCTCGGCGTAAGCGGCGAACGCGCCGCGGAAGAAAAAAAGAAAAGCAAGACAAAGATAAATCGGGTGGGCAAACGGTGGAATTTTAAACCTTCGCCGCTTATCGGGGAGCTGAGCTTCGCTCTCCCGGGTGAACAGGCGGCGCTGCCGCCTATCCACCCGCTCGAGTTGTCCCGCCTGAAGGGTCCGCTCCGCGTCCCCTCACGGCGGGCAACTCAGCTCCCCGTTCGGCATATGAACATGAATACCATCTGCAACACCTTCCTGATCGCATCCCTGCCATTGCTTCTCTGCAGTCAACCGACCAGCTATGCACAGGCAACTAATCCCCTCCGGTGCCGTGTTGAAGTCAGCATAAGGATGGACAATGCCACGAACATCGTGACAGCTCTGCGCCAGAAGGGAATTGAGGCAAACATCGACGACTTTGCCCTGACAGGCAAAGAAACAAATACCCCCCAAGGCATCTGGATAGGAAAGAGTGTCCCGCTGGAAGCTGTGAGGCAAACACTCCTGACATCATTACCCGCCTGCCCCTCCCTGTGCTACGTCATGATTTGGGGACTGGAAGAAGACAGCGCGCCAGAGGACTGCTACTCCGCGATCTTCCTCGGAGGCAGCACAAGCGCGGCGTTGCACTACCGATTGTCCAAGATCTCCATCGAGGAGCTTCTGGACATTGTTCAACACTCGGAAAACATCGACGAGTTTCATCGCCGTATCATGGAGAGAAACAGGAAGAACATGCCGAACCAGCGCCTTCAGCCTACTCGGCTGCCGGGGCGGCAGCCTCGAGGCTGAGGCGAGACGTTCGACAAGAGGAAGATGAGACTACTTCGCCCAGTTCTGAACTTTCAGCCCCGGCACCCGGCGGAATTCGCGCTCGTTGCCGGTCACGACAGCCAGCCCCAGGGACAACGCGTGCGCGGCGATCATTGTGTCCAAAGAACCAATGGGGGTGCCCGCTTGCTCCAACTCCGCTCGAATACGTCCGTACACTGGCGCGACCGCGTCGTCGTACGGAGCAACGGTGAGCGGCGTCATGAATTCAGCCAGCGCCAGTCGGTTCTTCTCCGGATTCGTGCTCTTTGCCACGCCGTACTCCAACTCGCTAAGCGTAACAGAGGAAACACAAATCTCATCGGTGCTGCGGCGCTTCATGCGCCGCAGCACCCGCTCGTCTCGGTTGCGGATGAGCTCAATACACGTGTTCGTGTCGAGCATGAAGCGCATCACAGCCCCTTTCTCTCTTGTTGTTCAGGCTGGTTGCGCTCCGCCATGAAATCATCCGTGAACTTATCCAAGCTGTTCACGAGCGGAGCCCAGGGGCTTCGCTTCGGGAAAAGAATAACGATGTCCTCGTACTTGCGCACGAATACCTCGTTCCCGCTGAACCGGCATTCCTTGGGAAGCCGCACCGCTTGGCTGCGGCCATTCTCAAACAACTTTGCTGTTTGCATATCTCACCTCCAGTATCTATCATGATATATACCACACACCTGTGAGCGGAGCAATATGAAATTGTCGAACATGGCGCTGCTGCGTACGGCTTACAGCCGCCGCAGAGCTTGATCGATAAGCGGCGAACGCGCCGTGGAAGAAAAAAAGAAAAGAAAGACAAAGATAAATCGGGTTGGCAAACGGTGGAATTTTAAACCTTCGCCGCTTATCGGGGAGCTGAGCTTCGCTCTCCCGGGTGGACAGGCGGCGCTGCCGCCTATCCACCCGCTCGAGTTGTCCCGCCTGAAGGGTCCGCTCCGCGTCCCCTCACGGCGGGCAACTCAGCTCCCCGTTCGGTCTTAATGATTTAAAGGGGAATAAATAATGAAGACCAGATCCATTGCCTTGTTTTGGGCCATAGAACTCAATCTATTATTGTGGATGGCCGTGTTCGGTCTTTTCTTTTTTGGTGGTTTTGACAATCAAGAAACGGTACCAGCCATCAAAGGTGCGGTCATCGCAGGCATTATCCTTGCTGCCTTTCTTCAGCATTGGGCGTATTACAACATCTATAAGCCACATAAACAGCAGAAAAAAGAAAAAAGAGAGAAGGCCGAACCAGGCGCTTAAGCAGACCGGAAGGGCTAATGCAGCTATCGAACGTTTTTTCTTCGCCGGTGTTTTCCGGGGTAGCATGGTTTTTTGGTAGGCCCCTTCCGGCAGCTTAGCTCTACGATAAGCGGCGAACGCGCCGCGGAAGAAGAAAAGAAAGACAAAGATAAATCGGGTTGGCAAACGGTGGCATTTTAAACCTTCGCCGCTTATCGGGGAGCTGAGCTTCGCTCTCCCGTTATCCCCCAAAAATATTTAACCCAAATAATTTAGCTATAGAACTTGCATAATTATCAGGTATGATGTATTGTAATACTGGAGGTGAATCATGAGCACAGCAAAAGTAGCCATCTCAATCGAAAAGAATATTTTGAACCAATTAGACAGGTTAGTCTCATCCCATGTTTTCCCAAACCGGAGCAAGGCCATCCAAGAAGCGGTGAAGGATAAACTCTCAAGAATAAATCGAAATCGTCTCGCGAAAGAATGCTCAAAGCTGAATCCAAACTTTGAGCAAGCCATGGCGGAAGAAGGCCTTTCAGCGGAGATTAAACAATGGCCAGAATATTAAGGGGAGATATAATCTGGGCCGATCTAAACCCGGTCAGAGGACATGAGCAGGCCGGTATGCGCCCGGTACTCATTCTCAGTCATGACGTTTTCAATGAACGTTCGGGAACAGTAATTGCCATGGCACTCACAAGTCAGACCCAGCGCGCAGGATTTCCTCTAACACTTCAACTCTCAAGTGCCAAGCTGCCTAAAAAGTCATGGGTCAAGATAAGTCAGATCCGGACGCTCTCGATTCAACGCCTCGGAAAGAGAATCGGAAAAGCTTCCCCTGAGGAACTTGCTCTCATAATCGAAGGCCTAAATGAGATCATCGGGGGATAACCTGTCTCTCAAGCAGACCGGAAGGACTGATCCAGCTATCAAACGTTTTTAGTTCACCATGGTTTTCCGGGTAAGCAATGTTTCTTAGTCTGTCCCTTCCGGTCCCTTAGCTTCTCCTTATAACCCTAATGAAACCAGATCTTGAAAAAATCAAACGACTCGCCGAAGAACGAGATGATGAAAACTGGGCTTTTCGTACGGCCTTAAAAGCAACCGATATACCAAGTGAAGAAATCGACCAGGAAGTATTTCTTCTTTTTCAAAGATATTCCAGTGAAATCGATTGTACACAATGTGGGAATTGCTGCCGGGAGATTACGCCGATTTTAAAACCCGATGATGTTACAAGGATTGCAAAAACTTTAAATATTGCGCCATCAGAGGTGCAAAATAAATATCTCTCCGTCGATGATGATGGAGATTTAATATTTAACAAACAACCATGCCCCTTTCTTAGTAATAATAAATGTCAGATTTACGAAGACAGGCCGGATGATTGCCGTTCCTATCCTCATCTTGATAAAGGCGAATTCATTTTTAAAACTATCCAGGCTATTGAAAATTGTTTCATCTGTCCGATCGTTTTTCACGTCTTTGAGGATCTGAAGGAACAATTCAGACATATCTTGGAAGATAGTATCTGATTATAACCAGCCGCTTCACTCAACCATGGCCCGCTCTGCGGGCCCTGGCGAGTGAGCTCGGCGTTGTAACTGTAGAGGAAAATCAGGATAAAAAAAGCTATCCCCGTAGTTCTTGGATTTCTCGTTGGTGGCCTTCTTGGAGTCACTGCCGCGACTGCCATATTGAACCGGACTGGATCCTGATTTATTCAGTCGACCACCATTCTCTTCGTCTCGAACGCACAGGTTCCCATAGCGACCTTTTTAGAAAATAATCGGCTTCCAACTCGCTATTTCGTCGGACTGGGGTTACCCCTGCTTCATGTGAACGTGTAACGGAACCGCCGTGGTACGTGATCCGTAAGCCCGGTGGTGTGAGAGGAGAGAGTCCGTGAGGGCTCTCCCTATCCCGAGTATCTCCCATAAAATTCAAAGCAATCCCTCACTTGACGTCATGACGTTATAATGCTATAACGTTGTTATAAGATCGCATTATATTGCTAAATATGGAGGTGAACCAGTGAGTACGTTAACAAACAGAGCAACGGTATATTTAGAGCCACAATTGCATAGGGCATTGCGGATTAAAGCCGCCGAAACTTCTCAATCAATGTCGGCACTAATTAACAAATCTTTACAGCAATCACTGGCCGAAGATGCCGAGGACCTGTCCGTGTTCGAGGAACGGGCCAAAGAACCCCTTATTTCATTCGAATCCTTCTTAAAAGAGCTCAAGCACGATGGCAGAATATAAAATATATCTTCGACGTTCGGTTAAGAAGGACTTATCTCCTATTCCCAAAAAAGATCTTAAAAGAATCATTCAGCGTATAAAAAATCTCTCAGTCAATCCACGGCCTCATGGATGCGAGAAGTTATCCGGCCAAGAGAGATACCGCATTAGACAGGGGAAATTCCGAATCATCTATTCCATCCAAGACGAGAAGCTTACTGTCTGGGTGGTGAAGGTGGGCCATAGACGAGAGATTTATCGATAGATAACCAGGTGCTCCACTCGACCATGGCCCGCGCTGCGGGCCCTGGCGAGTGAGCTTGGCGATATGTGCGAGAGGGCGAACAGGAGGCGGAAAACCCCAAAGGGGTTAAACATGAAAGCCCAGGGTTACCCTTCGACTCCGCTCAGGGCAAGCTACCCTGGGTACCATATATGAAAACCCCCATCCCCTAACCTCCGTCAATACTGCCGGATCTTCGACCTTCCCCCACACTCCGTGCGGGGGGAGGGGGATGCGTGGAACGAATTCCCGGGGTGAAACCCCGGGCTGAAATGTTATACCCTTTCAGGGTATTGGCCCGAAGTGACAAAAATTTAGGTTTATTCCGCACAATCAGCAGATATCAAGCTGCTCCACCCAACTTTTGTCTGCCACGCGGCAGAGAGCCTTGATGATTTTTTTATTCGCCCGTATTGGATAACCATCATGGAAATTAATCCCATCGGAATTATTCATTCGCCGCACCAGACAAAGAGCGAGTGCCCGATCCAGCCGGTCTTTGCCGCGGGCGCTGAGGGCACGGTCGAGGTATTTGAAGAATACGCCGCCGGACTCAAGGATATCGAAACCTTTTCTCACCTCTATCTGCTCTACCTGTTTGACCGGGCCGGTGAGATCGCCTTGGAGAGACCTACCTTTCTTGATGACAATCCGCACGGCATCTACGCTTCGCGGCACCCCTGCCGCCCGAACGGAATCGGGTTGTCCATCGTCCGGCTGCGGCGCCGGGAAGGGAACGTGTTGATTGTCGATAACCTCGATATTCTCGACGGGACGCCTTTGCTGGATATCAAGCCGTACATACCGAAGTTTGACAGTATCGGCTCCGCGTCCAACGGGTGGACGGCCGAGAAAGAGTGGCGGCCGAAACCGGGCGGGCGGGAATAGAAAATACTGACAAAAAAGTTCCTTCAGAGGCAAAAAATCACGAAAATCGAAGCTAAATGTGCCACGTGGCACATATTTTTGTTTAAAACCATCAGGAAGGCAGTTGCTTCGATAAGTCAGGTTCGACGGATTATTCGAATATAAAAAAGGCCGGGTGGATCCGGAGAATCTACCCGGCCTTTTTTATAATGGTGAGGAGGTTGGAGTCGTTCTCGCGGCGGTACTCGAGACGATCGGAGAACTTTTTCATCAGGAAGATGCCCAGTCCGCCGACGGGGCGATCTTCAATATCGAGGCTGAGATCGGGAGGGGGAGCTTCCAGGGGGTTGAAGGGGGCCCCCCAGTCCCGGATGGTGACGGTGACGGTGGAGCCGTCGGCGCCGCAGGTGAGTTCGATCTCACCCTTTTCACCCTCCGGGTAGGCGTATTTGATGGTGTTGGTGCAGGCCTCGTCCACCGCCAGGTGGATGTCGGAGACCGCCTGCGGGGGGATCCCGGAGCATTCCAGGCAGCCGATGACGAAGTCTACCAGCTTTTCCAGGTTCTCCAGCCGGGCCGGCACCCGGATCGTCTTTATGCCTTCTTTCATAATAAAAGAACTACGAATTACGCGAATTACACGAATTTACTTTATTAAAGAGCTCAGCACCTTCGGCGCTAACTTCGTAGCGGCAGCCTTTAGGCTGCCATTTAGTGGCGACCTGAAGGTCGCCGCCGCAACATTCATTGAAATTCCGAAGCAGTAAGTTAGCGATATTAGTTCGATGCTGGCACATTTTTATTTTCCCGCGCCGACCCGAAGTATTAATCGGGGGAGGGAAAATAAAATCACTATCGCACCGGGTCCGGGGGGCGTCAAGCGGGAAAAAGAGGGGGTTGGGATTAAGTGGGAAATGAGGTATATTTAGGCAAAGAAGGGGGAACCATTGCGATGAGAAGAAAACGATTGCCGCTGCTGATGCTCCTGCCGGGCCTCTGTCTGCTGGGCGCCGTTCCCTCTCCGGTTCCCGGCCGGACGATCCCGCCCCTCTCCGAGCTCCTGGCGGCGTCGGAATACCTGGCCTCCGGAGACATCCCGGAGGATACGACCACGGCGGTCGGGAAGACCCCTCTTTACGTGGCGACCGACGGGAATGACTCCAATTCAGGGCTCTCCATCGCCACCCCCAAGATGCACCTGGGCGCGGCGATCGCCTATGCCAATGCCCACTCCTCGACTCCTTTCGTGATCTATCTCCGGGGCGGGGTTTATTACCGTTCTTCCGCCTACGAATATCTGGAGATCGAGCGGGGCGATTTGGTGATCACCGCCTACCCCGGAGAGGAGGTGACCATCCGCCCCGACATCTGGCCGGCGGACCCCACCTCCTGGGGCGAGGAGGTGCTCTTTTTTTCATATGCTCCCTGCCGGAATATCACCATCAGCGATCTTACCCTGGAGGGATGGTCCACCCCCTTTTACTTCGGGACCCAGTATGATCAGGCCCCCCAGGAGAACCTGGTGATAAAAAACATCCGGGCCCGGGAGTTCAAAAAGCGTGGCCCCGATTTCATCACCCAGCTCTTCTCGACCAACTACGTCTCGGCGGGGTATTTCTCCGGCCGGCAGTTCGATCCCGACGATCCGGGGATCAAGTACCAGATCGAAGGGCTGATCATCTCCGGCGTTACCCTGGAAGACGTGGACATGCCGATCAATATCGGCGACGAGGATGACGCCAACGTGAAGGGGGTACGGATCTCCAACGTGGCGGTCCGCAACGACCCCCAGGGAAGCGGGTCCACCGCCGTGGACGGTTTCGCGGTGGTCAACTGCCGCGGGGTCCTGATCGACGATTGCCTGATCGAGAATATCCAGGGGGACGGGATCGACACCAAATCGTTCGACGTCTGCGTCGTCAACACCCTGCTCTCGGGGATCGGGCGCAACGGTGTCAAGTTCTGGCATAACGGGGAGGTGATCAACTCCATCATCTACGAAGCCGACGCCGATGCCGCCTTCGTCATTGAAGACGGACCCTGCCGTATGATCAACTCCATCCTGATGAAGAAAGGGGACGGTTACTGCGGGACCTACGCCTACGATGGGGGCAGTACCGGGAAGTTCGAGGTCGTTAATTCCATCTTCATCGATCTCGACCATACCTTTTACCTGGGGACGCCGGACCTGCGCTCACTCAATTCTCTCTATTACGACATGCCGGCCGGCCTTTATTCCGGCCAGGTACCCGCCGCCACCGTCACCGCCCTGAACGGCCTGGCCGCCTCTTCCAGCAACATCGCCCTTGATCCCCTTCTGGCCGCCCCGGCGGACGAGGATTTCCGGACTCCCTACGGATCGCCCTGCCGGGACCGGGGCACCGCGGCCGGCGTTCTTTCGCCCGCGTTCGACTATTACGGCAATCCCCGCCAGGCGGGGAGGGGTCCCGATATCGGTCCGGTAGAGACGGCGGAACCGGTCTTTGCCGGGACGGTTGATTACGACGGCGACGGAGATTCCGATTTCGCGGTTTTCCGCGACACGCTCGGTCTCTGGGCGGTGCGAGGGCTGACCAGGAGATACTTCGGTCTGCCGACGGATATCCCCTGTCCCGCCGATTTTAACGGGGACGGGACGGCGGAGATCGCTCTCTACCGGCGGTTATCCGGTCTCTGGATAGTACAGGGGGTGAGCCGCTTCTCCTACGGAACGGTCAACGATCTCCCCCTGGCCGCGGATTACGACGGCGACGGGCTCGCCGATCCGGCGGTTTTCCGGCAGAGCACCGGCTTCTGGGCGGTGCGGGGGTTAAGCCGGTTTTATTACGGCGCCCGGGGAGATCGCCCGGTCCCGGGGGATTTTAATGGTGACGGGACTACGGACTGTGCCGTCTTCCGGAGCAGCGGCGGCCTCTGGGCGATCCGGGGACAGACCCGGTTCTATTACGGCGCTCCCGGCGACCGTCCGATCGCGGGGGATTTTGACGGGGACGGGACCACGGAATGCGGAATCTTCCGGGAGGGCGCCGGCTTCTGGGCGGTGCGGGGGCTGAGCCGGTTCTATTACGGCGGACCCGGCGACCGCCCGGTCCCGGGGGATTTTAACGGCGACGGCAGCACGGACTGCGCTGTTTTCCGGGAGAACAGCGGCCGCTGGGCGGTCCGGGGGATAAGCCGCGCCTATTTCGGAACGGCGGGGGACATCCCCGCGGCACGGTGAATTCTTAGGTATCGTCGAACGGTTAGACTGCTTAAAAGGGAGAACGTGTTACGGTTGCGTGCGGTTTTTACCGTAACCGACACCCGCAAATGATGCGAGCCGCGCAACCGTAACCGATAATTCACTGTGTCCTGAGCGGTTCATGAACAAGGCTGCGAATTTCCGGGATTTTATTTGACGGATAAGACGACAAGTGGTAGCGTACACGTTCAGAGAAATAATTGTATCGATATTCCCGTCTCCAGCGGCCATCATGCATAAGCTTCGAGCTCTCCATGTAGCCAGCACCGCCTTTCCTTCCCGGCGTACCCTTCCCTATGGGCTCTTCCTGGCCTTTGCCTGTCTCCTTCTCACCGCCTGCGGCGGGGGGGAGATGAAAAAGACATTGTCAACTATATCTCCGATCTGAGCAAAGAAGACTTTCTCCAGAGGATGGCGGCCGCGAAAGAACTCTCCATCCAGGCGACCGGAAATGATGTTATTGCCGTCCCCTACCTGGAGGTCGCTCTGCAGGACCCTCAGGAACAGATTCGACGTTACGCCGCCCAGGCACTGGGCAACATCCATGACAACAGTTCCATACCGGTTTTGATCACGGCCGCCGCCGCGGGCAGCGATTATGTCCGGTACGATTGCGTGGTCGCGCTGGGCAAGTTTAAGGACCCTCGGGTCCATCAGCCCCTCCTCACCGCCCTCCAGGACAAGAGTTCTTACGTGCGCTGGGCCGCCTCGGAAGCCCTCGGGAACCTCACGGTCCAGGAAGCGTATCCGGAATTGATAGCGTGCCTCAAGGACGAGAGTTCGTATGTCCGCAGCGGCGCCGCTAACGCGCTTGGACAGCTGGGGGATAAAAGGGCCATCCCTTCCCTCCGCAACAGTATCTACAATCCCAATTACTGGGTGAGGAACGCCGCCGCCCGTGCCCTGGCCCGCCTGGGAGATACCGAGGGGATTCCGGTGTTAATCGTCAACTTGAGTACGGACGTGCGGGACCAGAAGGGATCGGTCAGGGAACAGGCGGTTGAGTATCTCAGGGAGATAACAGGGCATAATTTTGCTTTCGATCCCGAGGCTTCCCTGGAGGACCGGAAAGCCGCAATCCGACGGTGGGAGAAGTGGTGGGAGGAAAAACAATAGCAGAGAAGGTGTTCCAGGCATGATTGAACCGGGTAAAAAAATCGAGGAGATAGCCGAATTCGCCCCGATCGTTGAGATTGTCGACAATCCCCTGAAGGCTGATATTGTCGCATTCTTTTACGATAACCCCGAAAAAGATGACGACGCGCCCGGGATTGCCGGCGGCCTGGGTGCCGATCAGATCAAGTCTGTTGCCGGGGCGCTGGAAGACCTGAAGGGGGCCGGCCTTCTCCAGACCAAGATCGAGGGGGTGATGCGGAGCGAATACTACCACTTCACTCCCAGTCCCCGGATGCGGTCAGCTCTGGAGCTTATCTTTAAAAAAGCCGGGACCAGGGACTACTGGCAAGAATTCAAAGAATACCTGCGGTCGATCGAGGAGAAAAAGAGGCGGACACGGCGGTTGATACTGATCATGATCGCCGTATTGGTCGTCGCCGGTCTGGGGACGGCGGGATATCTCGTCTCACAGAAGATCAAAGAGCAGAAGCGGGCGCAGAGGCTGGAAGCCCTCTCCGGGGTAACCGGTACCCATGAAGCCCAATACCCGAACGGGCAGCTGAAAAGCCGGGTGCAATACTTCTCCGGCGACCGGAACGGCCCCTTCACCACCTGGTTTGAAAACGGTCAGAAGATGGCCGAGGGCGAATACAGGAATAACCTCCCCAGCGGCAAATGGACTTTCTGGGATCATTCCGGCAATAAGATAAAAGTGACGACCTACGTCGAAGGCGTCGCGGTTCCGGAGTAAGCAGGGCGGAGTAGAATTCCCTCCGGTTGTATCCTCCACATCAATGCGTGTTTTCTTGCGGCGGCAATTCCGGTATATTATTGTATTGCTTATTTTTTCTTCGAAAAAATAAGGGTGAAATACTCCAAGCCAACGGAATAAAATAATCAGTATTTGTTTTATGATACCACAGGCTTACCGGCACGGATTAAGCAGTTGGACACGCACTAAAGTTCGGATTGCTATCAATCTGGTTTATACTTAGAAAGAGAAAATTCAACTAAATTAGCGCCGGAGGCGCTAATTTATAATGATTCGATATTACAGCACCAACCGGAAACTGGAAGGAGAAGAACTTCCTCCTTTTCGGGAGACCGTCGACTTTTCCGAGGCGCTGATCATGGGCCAGGCGCCGGATGCCGGCCTCTTTATGCCGGATCGGTTTCCGACCATTTCCCGGGAAGAGATCGCCGCCCTCAAGGGCAGGCCGTACCGCGAAGCCGCCCTGGCGGTGGGGAGGCATTTTTGGGAGGACGTGGTGCCGGTTGCCGATCTCAAGGCCATTCTCCGGGACGCCTATAATTTTGAAATCCCTCTCGAACGCGTCCATGACCGTACCTACGTAATGCGGCTCGATCGGGGACCAACGGCATCTTTCAAGGATTTTGCCGCCCGGCTGATGTCCCGCCTGATGAGCTATTTGCGTCCGCCCGGGCGTCATCTCAATGTCCTGGTCGCGACTTCGGGAGATACGGGAAGCGCCATCGGCGATGCTTTCAAAGGGGTGGAAGGGATAGCCGTTTACATCCTCTACCCGGCCGCCGAGGTCAGTCCCCGTCAGAAAAAACAGCTGGATACGCTCGGGGATAACGTGCAAGCCCTGATGGTGGAAGGAAAGTTTGACGACTGCCAGAATATGGTCAAGCGGGCCTTTCTCGACCCCGACCTGAGAGGTCTGAACCTCACTTCCGCCAACTCCATTAACATCGGGAGGGTCCTTCCCCAGGCGATCTACTATTTCTGGGGATATGCCCAGGTGGCCGAAGCGGGGGAGGAGGCCGTCATCTGCGTTCCTTCCGGCAACTTCGGCAACGCCTTCGGATGCGAGCTGGCCTGGAGGATGGGTCTGCCCGTTCATCGGCTCCTGATGCCGACCAACGAAAACGACGAGTTTCCCCGGCTTCTCTCCTCCGGGAATTACCGGAAAGTCGAGCCTTCCCGGAAATGTCTCTCCAACGCCATGAATGTGGGGCATCCCAGTAATCTGGCCCGCTTCTTCGATATCTACGGCGGAACGATCGATCGGGTCGGCCGGGTGCACTCCTCCCCCGATCTCGCACTGATGAGAAGGCGGCTCTACTCGGTAAGCGTGAGCGATCAGGAGACCAGAGAAACGATCGTGGAGGCATACCGGCGGTACGGACTGCTTCTGGAACCGCACGGCGCGGTGGGCTGGAAGGGTCTGCAGGAATATCTGGAGGAAGAAGGGGATTTCCCGCTCTGCATCTCGATTGAGACCGCCTCCCCCGCCAAGTTCCCCGATGAAATCGAGGCTCTCCTCGGTCTGATCCCCCCGGCGCCGCCCAGCCTGCGGGATCTGGAAAAAAGAAAGGGAGAACCGGTCTCGATGCCCAACGACTACCGCGAGTTCAAGCGGTTCCTTAGTGGTTCATTGCATAAATAAGGTTATGTATCGAGGGCGTTGAGGCGCCCGTTCTGCAAGGCGCGAGGAGGGCGAATACTCTTGCGGTATTTAACCGACGAGTAACGCAGCAGAACGGGATGCATGAACGTCCGAATGCCACCTTATTTATGCAATGGGCCACTTAAGGCCCTGGGGTAGAGCAGGAGGAGCCGGAAAAACCGGGGTAGTGTTTTTGCACGCAATCGGGGCAGATGCCGTGCGTGAACTCCGCCCGGGAGTGATCGTGAATATAGCTGCTGACCTCGCGCCAGCGTCCCGTTTCGTCGCGGATTCTCTTGCAGTGGGCACAGATGGGCAGGATGCCTTCCAGTGTCCGGACGCGGCCCAGCGCTTCCTGAAGATCCCTGATCAGCTGTTCCCGCTCTTCCTCCATGGCGTGCCGGTAGATAGCCATCTCAATGTTGGTGTGGAGTTCCCGCTCCCGGAACGGCTTCAGGATATAGGCGAACGGCTCGGTCGCTATGGCTCGCTTCAGGATCTCGTTGTCGGCATAGGCCGTGAGAAAGATGATCGGTATATTGGCCTGTTCGCGGATCTGGGCGGCCGCCGTGATCCCGTCCATCTCCCCGCGGAGGAGGATGTCCATTAATACCAGGTCCGGTTTTCCCCCCGCGGCCTCTGTAACAGCCGCCTGGCCGGAATGAACAATGGCCGTGACCTCATACCCCAACCGCAGTAGTGTCTTCTCCAGGTCACGGGCGACGATGCCTTCATCTTCGACGATCATGATCCGTTTTTTCATTCTCAACCGGCCCTCATCTATCGGAGAAGGTTATCTTGACTGTCGTCCACTTGTTCCTCTCTAACTTCAGTTCACCTCCGAGCTGTTTCGTCAGCGTCTGTATCAATTCCATGCCGAATGACAGATTCTTCTCGTCGATCAGGTCTTTCGGCCAGCCGTCTCTCCGGCAGGAGAAAGATAATTCAATCTCGTCTTCCGTCGGCCGCAGCATCGTTATCCGGATAATTCCCCGCCCATGTTCGGGGAAACCCAGATCGAGGCAGCTTGAGACCAGTTCATTGATGATCAATCCGCAGGGGATGGCCGTGTTGATATCGAGAAAGATATCCCGGATCTCCGTCTCCAGCCGGATTTGCTCCTGGCCGACCGCGTATCCGTAGAAAAGGTGGCTGACCAGGGAGTTGATATAGAGGTTAAAATCCACCTGGGCAAGATTATCGGCGCGGTACAGTATCTCATGGATGATCGCCATGGAGGCGATGCGGTTGCAGCTTTTCCGGAAGAGTTTCTGTGTACTGTCGTCAGTTACATAACCGGCCTGGAGCTTGAGAAGGCTGATGATGATCTGGAGATTATTCTTTACCCGGTGATAGATCTCCTTCAGCAGCAGTTCTTTCTCCTTGAGGGCGGTCTGTATTCTCTCTTCAGCCTGTTTCCGCTCAGTGACATCGCGTGCTATCCAGAGCACCTTCGGGATCGAACCGTCAGGCTCCCTGAGCGGTGAAGTCCGTCCCTCGAACCACCGGTGCCCCTCGACGACGTCCAGCTCATACTCCATGATCTGTCCTTCCCCGGAGGCAATGGTCTGGCGGATGATGGCGACGCATTGGTCGGCTGTCTTCCGGGGCATGATGTCACGAATGAGTTTCCCCCGCATGTCCTCCGGCCGGGCCAACAGGAGGCCGTCCCTTTGGGCCAGCACTTTCAGGTGTCGCCCCTCGCCGTCCAGTGTCAGGACCACGTCGGGGAGGGATTCCACCAGCATGCGCAGCTGTGTTTCCCCGTCTTCCTCCGGGGTATCCGTTTTTCGGGTTTTCTCCAGCCGGCTCACCTCCTCCCGGAGTTGTCGGACTTCTTCCAGAAGCTGTTTTTTTGTCAGTGCGCTGTCTTTCATTTAGTCCGGCGGAAGTGAGAGAGGGATAAAGGATTTCTTAGTATAGCGGAAGCCGGGAAAACGGTCAAGGAAGAATAATCATGTTGTACAACCAAATGAGAAATGTCCGGTTTTCGTTTATGCGATCATGGTTTTGTATGACTGCTTCCGCTTCCGCCAGCTCATCCAGATTTTACGGCTGATGGCCGGGTTGGTCATCGCTTCCGGGTAAGCGGGGATGATCTCGATCGTGCGTTAGAGCGCCCGGGGGGGTTATTTTAAACAGTACCAAAGAAGGCAGGGATAGTATTGTAACTAAGTATTGATTGTACTATACTCTTTCCCGGATGATTCATGAAAGGTGGACATTTTCATGAATCATCCGGGGTATTGATTGTCGTCCAATATATTATGAATAACCATCGCGCCGCGAATAGTATGCTGGTTGTGGCGAGAAATACTTTTGGCGATGTTGTCTCCAAGAAGTAGTTATGTTTAACTAATAGCCCTCCGATTGAATCAATCGGAGGGCTCAAATAAATTAGCGACCCCCGATTTTATCGGGGTAGACTCCGGGAGCTAATTTATAGTGAAAGTCGGAATAGATATTCAGTGTCTGACGCGGCCCCTGACCGGTGTCGGTTACTATACCCTGGGCCTGCTGGACGGGCTGACTTCCCTCGACAATCCCGGGCGCATCTGCCCCTTTTATTTCAGCGCCCGCGGTCACGTCGATCTTCCGGTCCGGGTCTACCGGAAGATGCCCCCCGTGGGAAGAAAGATACCGGGGCGGCTCTTAAGCCTGGGATGGAAAAGGCTCGGGTTCCCCCCTCTCAACTGGCTCGTCCGGGGGATGGACGTGTATCATTTCCCCGATTTCATCGCCCGGCCGGTAAAAAGAAAACCCCTGGTAACCACCGTCTACGACCTCTCCTTCAAACGCTATCCGGAGTTCACTGAGCCCAAGAATTTAAAATATCTGGAAGCGGCCCTGCCCGGCAGCCTGGAGCGCTCCGACCGGATCATCGTCATCTCCGAGTTTACCCGGGACGAGCTGATCTCTCTTTACCCGGTCGCCGAGAACAAGGTAACGGTGATCCCCGGCGGCATCGATGACAGTTTCCGGGAGCCGATCACCGATGACGAACTCCTCCGGATACGCTACCGGTTCCACCTGCCGGAAAAATATATTCTCACCGTCGGCACCTGGGAACCCCGGAAGAACCTGGTCCGGCTGCTCCAGACCTGGCATGCCCTGCGCACCAACGACCGGGTGGGGGGATATAAGCTGCTGATGGTGGGGATGAAGGGATGGCTCTGCGGGGAGATCGAGCAGCAGTTCAGGAGCCAGGCCGGCCAGCGGGGGGTGATGGCGATCGGGTACGTACCCCGCACGGCGCTGCCGGCGATTTACCGGGGAGCCTCCGCTTTTGTTTTCCCGTCCCTCTACGAAGGCCAGGGACTTCCTCCCCTGGAAGCGATGGCGAGCGGAATCCCGGTGGCGGCATCCCGGACGGGGTCTCTTCCCGAGGTGCTGGGTGACGCGGCTCTTTACTTCGATCCGCTGGATCATCGGGATATGTCGGGGGCGATCGAAGCCCTTTTAACCAGAAAAGAACTGGCCGATGAGTTGCGGGAGAAGGGGAAAAGGCAGTCGAAGGATTTTACCTGGGTCCGCGCCGCCGAAAAGACGATGGAAGTGTATCGGAATGCCGCCGGTCTGGGGGGAGTGCTGGGGTGAGGGGTTCCGATCAAGAATATGATTGTAGAAGGATGGAGAATAACAATAACAGGGTGATGAATTGATGGAGTGATGGAGTGGTGGAATGATGGAGCCCGGCCGGCCGGCAGGTCCGGCCGTGTATACCCATTACTCCAGTACTCCACCACTCCATTATTCCTTTTTGGCGGGAATAGGTAAAAGCATACGAATGGATTGACAGTATGTGGATTTTATCATGAATTCGCTCCGCATCGGCATTGATGCCCGCTGGATTTTTCCGCAAATCTCCGGCGTCGGCCGGGTCACCGAAAAATTGATCCATCACCTGGGAGAGATCGACCGGCTGAATCGCTACTTCCTCTTCTTCAGCGATCAGGAAGTGATGGAACGGTACGCCCGGCGCTGGGAAGGATACCCCAACCTGCGGCCGGTACCGGTACCCTGGGGGATCTTTTCCCCAGCCGGCCAGGTAAGGCTGCCTTCCCTGATCCGGAAGATGGGGCTGGACGTATTCCACTCCACGAATTATTTTCTGCCCCTTTTCATCAGGGGGATCAGGGCCGTCTCGACCATCCACGATCTGATCCCGCTCAAATTTCCGCACTTTACCCCCCGGGCGAAAAAGACCCGTTTCAACCGGGTGTTTCGTCTCGTGCTCGCCCGTTGTGCCCGCCGCTCGAACAGGATCATCACCGTCTCCGGGCATACCCGGGATGACCTGATCGCCGATCTGGGAGTGGCGCCGGAAAAAATAGCGGTTGTCTATAACGGGATCGACGAGAAATACCGACCCCTTCCGGAAGACGGTGTCAAGCGCTTCTGCGGGGAAAGGCTTGGTTTTCCGAACCCCTTCCTTCTTTACGTGGGTAGGTTCGATCCCTACAAGAACGTTCCCGGGCTGATCAGGGCCTTTGCCGCCTTCCGCCGGGGAAGGACTGATGATCCCCGCCTGGTGCTGGCCGGCCACCCCGATCCCCGCTACCCGGAAGCGGTGGAAACGGTTGCGTCTCTCGGTCTCGATTCCCGGGTGGTTTTCCTGGATGGTATCGACGAGGAAGAACTGATCCGCCTATATAACGGGGCCCGGGTCCTGATTCTCCCTTCATTCTACGAGGGGTTCGGCCTGCCCCCCCTGGAGGCGATGGCCTGCGGGACCCCGGTCATCACCTCCGACCGGGGCAGCCTCCCGGAGATTGTCGGCACGGCCGCCCTTCTCGTCAATCCGGAAAGGGAAGAGGAGATTGCCGGGGCGATTACGAAACTCTGGGATTCGGCCCCGCTCCGGAAGGAACTGCGCGAGAAAGGCCTGGCCCGGTCCCGGGACTTCTCCTGGGAGAAGACCGCCCGGGAAACGAGGGGGGTGTATGAGAGTCTGATGGCTTAGTCGGCATAACAGGGAGGGGCAAGATAATAAGATAAATCAACATGGAGTAATGGAGTGGTGGAGTAATGGAGTACTGGGATTGCCCGGCCTCCATCATTCCAGCACTCCAGTACTCCATCACTCCAGTCCGCAACGGATATGGTTTTCAAACTATCCTGCGGGCAAGCGAACATTACATTCCATGAAAGTAGCTCTTGTTCACGACTGGCTGAACGGGATGCGGGGAGGGGAACGGGTACTGGAGGCGCTTTGCGAACTCTATCCCGATGCCGAGATCTTTACCCTTCTGCTCGAACCGGAGAAGGTCTCTCCCCGGATCCGGGGGATGAAGATCCACACCTCCTTTATCCAGAACCTCCCGCTGGCGCGCCGGTATTACCGGAACTACCTGCCCCTCTTTCCAATGGCGATCGAGAGGTTCGACCTGACCGGGTTCGACCACGTCATCAGCACCAGCCACGCGGTCGCCAAAGGGTGCCGGGCGCCCGTAGGCGCGGTCAATGTTTGCTACTGCTTCACCCCGATGAGGTATGTCTGGTTCCTGTACGAGGACTATTTCGGCGCCGGAATTCTGAAAAAAATCTTTCTCGGGCCGCTCTTCTCCTACCTGCGCCGGTGGGATGTTCGCACCTCGGCCCGTGTTCACCGCTTCCTTGCCATCTCGAAAAATGTTGCCGGGCGGATACGCCGTATCTACAATAGGGAGGCTGAAATCATCTATCCGCCGGTGGATACCGATTATTTTCATCCGGGATCGGGTGCCGGGGACTTTTTTTTGATCGTCTCGGCCCTGGTCCCCTATAAAAAGGTGGAGCTGGCGATCGCCGTTTTCAATCGCCTGGGGCTCCCGCTCAAGATCGTCGGGAGCGGCCCCCAGGAAGTGAAGTTGCGAAGCCTCGCCGGGCCGAACATCGAGTTTACGGGCTGGCTGAGCGATGAAGACCTGCGGGAGTGTTACCGGAATTGCCGGGCGCTTATCTTCCCCGGCCTGGAAGATTTCGGGATCGTTCCCCTGGAGGCGCAGGCCTGCGGCCGGCCCGTGATCGGCTTCGGCGAGGGGGGTCTGCTGGAGACCGCCGTACCGTGGCCGGGCGGTGACGGAGAAGCGCCGACCGGGATATTTTTCACGGAGCAGACCGAGGAGGCACTCTCAAGGGCGGTGAATCTTTTTCTGGAGAATGAAGCCGCATTTACAAGCCAATCCATCCGCTCCCATGCCCTCCGTTTCGGGCGGGAGAGGTTCAAGAATGAATTTAAACGAAAAATTGATGTTATTTTTTCTTCCCCGGTTAAAACTTCGGGGAGGCAGAAAAAATAAGAGGTATATATTCCCGACTGTAGTACAGTGCCTTTCCGGGAAGTAAATGCCGGCGTTGTATAAATAAGACTTTTGTATCACTTTGCCATCCTGGTATCACTTCAGTTAAATAGTTACTATTATTTTGCGGAGCAAAAAAATATGTCGCAGATCCGGCGCCATACCGTTATCTTTACCCTGATCTCCCTGGTCACGGACGGATTGACTCTTTTCGTGAGCATGCTTCTCGCCTTCTGGGTCAGCTTTCTTTCCCCGTTGACCTGGATCTTCCCCCCGACAAAGGGGGTACCCCCTCTGGCCGAGTACCTGAAAGCCTTCCCGGCGACACTGGTGGTGTTTTTCATCGTCTTCAAGGCCTTCCATCTCTATCGCCGGAAGACCTACTTTTCTTCATCCTGGCATTTTTTCACCATTACCAAGGCCGTTACCGTGGCCCTCTTCAGCCTGATGGCGTTGACCTTTCTTTACCGGGAGGATTTTACCTATTCCCGGAGGCTGCTGGCCTGGGGATGGCTCTTCAGCATCGTCCTGGTCACGTTTTCCCGGCGGGTGATCGACAAGCTGGAACTCGGCATCTGGAAGCGGAACCGGAAATTCCGCTCGATCCTTCTTCTGGGCGCGGGAGAGATGGCCCGCCGCGTCCTCAAGAATTTTGCCGATAATCCCCGCTGGGGGGCCGAGGTGGTCGGTGTTTTGCGCTTCGACGATGCTTCATTCGCCGAGGACTGGAACGGATTGCCTGTCCTGGGGACGGTCGAGCAGTTCGAAGACGTCATCCGGGAACATCCGATTGACGAGGTCATCATCACCCGCCTCGACCTACCCCACTCCCGGATCATGGAGATCATCCTCCTCTGCGAAAAGAACCTGCTCAGCGTGAAACTGGTCCCGGACGTTTTCTCCATCATGACCAGCAAGGTGGAGGTGGTGAACCTGGACGGCGTTCCCCTGGTCGGCCTGAGGGCGCTCCCGCTGCATTCGGCCTGGAACCGCTTCGTGAAGAGAACGTTCGACCTGATCGGCGCCTCCCTGGGGATGGCCGTCACCTTTCCCATTCTCCTGGTCTGCGCCCTGGCGATCAAGCTTTCCTCGAAAGGGCCGGTGCTCTTCCGGCAGGAGAGGATGGGGGAGAACGGGGAAGCATTTCTTCTCTACAAGCTGCGGACGATGCCGGCCGACGCCGAGAAAGAGAGTGGGCCGGTTCTACCCCGGAGAGACGATCCCCGGGCTACCCCCCTGGGCCGGTTTCTCCGCCGGCTGAGCCTGGATGAACTCCCCCAACTCTGGAACGTGATCAGGGGGGACATGAGCCTGGTCGGTCCTCGCCCGGAGCGGCCGGTCTTCGTGGAGCAGTTCAAGGAGTATATCCCCCGCTACATGTCCCGCCACCTGGTCAAGTCCGGGCTTACCGGCTGGGCCCAGGTGAACGGCCTCCGGGGTGACACCTCGATCAAGATGCGGGTCAAGTATGACATGTACTACCTGGAGAACTGGTCGCTGCTGATGGATATCAAGATCGTCCTCCTCACCCTCTTCTCCCGCCGCGTCCACCAGATCAGCACCCGCCTCCTGCCTTTAGAATAGTTCCCGTCATAACTGTTGGTTGAATATATTTTCGCGTGCTTCGTCTATTGACTAACCGGACAAAGGCAGGAAATTACAAATAACAAATTCCAAGTCCCAAATAAGCACCAATGACCGAAATTCAAAAATCCTAAACAAAATTTAGTATCCGTTGTCTGGAAAGATCACCACGGGAGTGATAGTTTGGAATTTCGTTATTGGTATTTGTAATTTGTTTGTTATTTGGTGCTTGAGATTAGTGATTTTCGAAATACAACAGACTGACGATGAAAAAACGGCAATATATCTTTATCTTTCCGCTTTTGTTTATTGGGCTTACTGGTTGTTCGACGGTCCCTTACACCGGCCGCTCTCAGCTCTCGCTGGTGCCGGACAGCCAGATCATGGAGATGAGCCGAAACTCCTATCAGCAGGTACTTTCGGAATCAAAGCCGTCCCGGGACCGCGAAGCCGTCGCTACCGTCGAACGGGTCGGCCGGCGAATCGCGGCCGCGGCGGAAGACTTCATGCGGGAGCAGGGGTATGCCGGCGAGATAAGCAACTATGACTGGGAGTTCACCTTGATCGAGGATGATAAGACCGTCAACGCCTGGTGCATGCCGGGGGGGAAGATCACGGTCTATACGGGAATTTTGCCCGTAACCAGCGACGATACCGGCCTGGCGGTAGTGATGGGGCATGAGGTCGCCCATGCCCTGGCCGGCCACGGCCGGGAGCGGGTGAGCCAGCTGCTTCTTTATCAGCTGGGAGCGGTGGGGCTCTCCGAGGCTTTGCGGGACGAGCCGGAGACGACGCAGGCGCTCTGGATGACGGCTTATGGTCTCGGTTCGCAGGTCGGCATCCTTCTCCCCTACAGCCGGACCCAGGAATACGAGGCGGACCGGATCGGCCTCATCCTGACCGCCCAGGCCGGGTACGACCCGAGGGAGGCGATCCCCTTCTGGGAACGGATGATGGCCGAGGGCGAGAGCATGCCGATCGAGTTCCTCTCCACCCACCCCGCCACCGAGAACCGCATCCGCGAAATCCGGGACATGATGCCGGAAGCTCTCTCCTATTACCAACCTCAATAACCCCTTCCTGCACCCCCCCCTGACCGCCCCCCGCGGCTTCAGACCATGGATATATCTGTTCCCGGCTATCCTCAAAAATAACCGGGCGGTTTATATCCGCCAGGCGCTCCTTCCCATTTCCAATTTCTTTTGCCATCAAAGGGTTATTCGGATAAACTTTTTTATTAAGCGAAAATATACCGTTCGGCGGACAAAAGAAATGAGACTCTGGACTGTACATCCTCGTTACTTGGACAGACAGGGCATCGTCGCCCTCTGGCGGGAGGGACTCCTTGCCCAGGCCGTGCTGCTGGGGAGAACGAAGGGGTACACGCACCACCCGCAGCTTGACCGTTTTCGCGCCCAGCGTTCACCAGTCGCCGCCATTGCGACATACCTGGAGTTCGTATTTAAAGAATCGGGCCAACGTGGCTACAGCTTTGACTTTGACAGAATCCAGAAACGAAGAATGCACAAGCTCATACCCGAAACACGGGGACAACTACTATACGAATGGTCACGTCTCCTGGCAAAGATGAAGACGAGGAGTCCGATGCATTTCGCTTCTTTACGTCACATATCGGACCCACAATGCCACCCTCTCTTCGAGATTGTTCCGGGAGGAATTCGACAATGGGAAAGAGTGCCGCGGAACAAAGGCCGGCACCCTGCCACTGACAGCAGCGAAGCCGCGGCCGTCAATGGCCGGTGAGACCCAGCCGGGGGCCTTTTGGATATGAATCATAAAATCAGTAAACATGATCAGAAAGCACTGGCATTGTGGGCTGCTGACTGCGCCGAGCATGTGCTTTCATATTTCGAGGAAAGATTTCCGGAAGACGATCGTCCTCGAAAAGCCGTTGACGCCTGTCGGATGTGGGTACGTACCGGTATCTTCAGGATGGCCGACGTACGAAGAGATTCGCTGGCGGCGCATGCCGCCGCCCGTGAAGCGGAAGAGGATAGCGCCGCGCGTTTTGCCGCTCGCGCGGCCGGTCAGGCGGTGGCGACCGCGCATGTTCCCAGCCACGCTATCGGCGCCGCCTGGTATGGCGTCAAAGCCGCCGAAGCCGCCGGCGTGCCCGGCGAACGGGAGTGGCAATACCGCCGCCTTCCGGAACCTCTGCGGTTTTTTATTCTTCAACTTTCAAAAGAACGGCCGCCGATCGAGAGAGTGTTGCGATATCCAACCACCTAAATCCTGAAGCTTGACGAAAATGGTCGCGGGAATCTTATCACTATTACCAATAACCCGGAGACGTATATATGAAAAACGCGATACTCTTCATTGTCTGTTGTGTTCTGCTGTGCTCCGGCTGCTCCCGGGAACCGGAGAAGAAAGAGCAGCTGCGGGAACCGGAGAAGAAAGAACAGCCGGCCCGCGAATCCCTCTCGGAGCGGATGGAGATCATACATCAAGCCGGCGCGGTTCAGCAGAAGGAGAACAAGGCGATCGAAAGCAGGAACAAGCTGGTTAACGACATATTTAAAAAGAAGCAGGATCCGACACCCACGGAGTAATATCCGGAGTTGCCGGAGGCAGGGGAGCCGCCCGCGAGAAAAGGGACGAGCAATGCCGGATGACGGTCAGTCCGCGTCCATCTCGGACAGCCTCTTTTCGTATTCGTCGTGCACCCGGCAGTAATCGTCGTACGACTGCTTGATCGTTTCTTCCAATTCCGCCAGGTCCCGCCCCCGGTCCCTGATCTCCGGGACGATCTGTTTCTCCGAAGCGGCGATCAGTTCCCGGATGGCCCGGGCGTGCCCGGCTTCCAACTCCGCGATCTGTTTTTCCAATCGTTCGGACTCCCGCTTCAGCGGCCCGACCGTTTTGTTATAGAGGTTTCTTTGTTCGGCCTTCGCCTTCCGCCGGTCCTTCTTGGTAACCGTCTTATCGGCCCGCTCGTCTTTTTTTCGCGATTCTTCCGACGTCCAGCCGATCTGTTCCAGGAATTCATCGTAGGTTCCCAGAAAGAGCCGGACCTCCCCTCCCTGGAGCACGATCAGCTTCGTCGCCACCTCCCGCAGGAGATATTCATCATGGGAGACGATGACGGCGGCCCCTTCAAATCTCTTCAGGGCCAGGATCATGGCCCGGCAGG
The DNA here is from genome assembly GCA_963822585.1 of uncultured bacterium. Classification (GTDB taxonomy): domain Bacteria; phylum Auribacterota; class Erginobacteria; order Erginobacterales; family Erginobacteraceae; genus CAWGIE01. The sequence goes on along the minus strand of CAWGIE010000007.1, from coordinate 65,763 downwards.
ACTCCATGTCGAGGTGATGGGTCGGTTCGTCGAGCATGAGCAGGTTGGCCGGGGCGCCGATGACTTTACCCAGCATGACCCGGCATTTTTCTCCCCCGGAGAGAACCGCGATTCTTTTCAGCGCGGTGTCCTGGGAGAAGAGCATCGCCCCGCAGATCGAGCGCGCCCGGCCCCGGTCTCCCACGGAAAGCGATGAGAGGATTTCCTCTTCGATGGTACGTTCGGGGTGCAGTTCTCCGGCCGCGGCCGGGTCGAAACAGGCGGTCTCCGCCCGGGGGTGCCTCTTGGTCTCCCCGGCCAGCGGCGTCAGTTTCCCCGCCAGCAGTCTCAAGAGGGTCGTTTTCCCGCTCCCGTTCTGTCCGATAATGCCGATCTTGTCGGCCGCTTCCAGGGTGAAAGAGAAAGAATCGATCAGGTAGGGAGGACGGCCGGAATAGCTGAAGGAAATCCTGTCGGCGGCCAGGACGATTTTCCCGGGGCAGGGGGAATAGTTGAAGGAGAAGTCCAGGTTCTCGAGGGATGTCAGCCGGTCGGTCAGTCCCCTTTTTTCCAGCCGTTTTATCCGGGACTGGACCTGGCTGGCCCGGCGCGCTTTGGCTCGGAACCGGTTGATGAACGCCTCTTCTTTTTTCCGGATCTTCTCGTCGTTGATCCGCCGCCGTTCGTGTACGTCTTCCTCGGCCAGGATCTGCCGGTAATACCGTTCCGTGGAACCGCCGATGATCCGGATTGCCTGTCGGTGGATCCCCATGGTGTGAGTGATGATGTTATCCATGAAAGCCCGGTCGTGGCTGACGATCATCAGTTCGCCCGGCCAGGAACGGAGAAAGTCGGTCAGCCAGCGGATGGAGAGGATGTCGAGGAAATTGGTCGGCTCGTCAAGCAGGAGGAGATCGGGTCCGGAAACCAGGAGCCGGGCGAGAGCGATTCTCATCTGGTATCCCCCGGAAAACTCAGCCGGGGATCTGGTGAAGTCGTCTTCGGAAAAACCGAGGCCGGAGAGGATCTTTTTCACCTTCCAGGTGTCATCTTTCTCCTCCGGGGAGAGGCCCCGGCAGCCTTCCTCCAGGATTGTCGACTCCTGCCAGTGAAGTGTCTGGTCCAGATGACCGATCCGGTATTCTTTCGGGGCGACGATCTCTCCGGTATCGCAGGACTCTTCTCCCGTGATCATCATGAAGAGGGTGGTCTTACCCGAGCCGTTGCGTCCCACCAGACCGAAACGCTCGCCGGGTCCGAGAGAGAAGGATGCGTTCTCGAAAAGGACCTGGGCGCCGAAATGCTTGGTTATATTCCGTGCCGTTATCATGGGAGAGCAGCGGGAAAATCGGGCGTTGATAAATGGAGTCGGGCCGGAAAGAGCATTCCTATCGCAATGGGCATCTTCGAAACAATTATGCAGTGCGGAACTTCCGGGCCGCTCGTATCAGTCAGGGCTGAAGCCCTGCATTACGAGTATCGCCGGAAGCCCTGCGCCAGTACCGGCCGGAATCAATGTGGTAATTCACCACGAAGGACACGAAGTTCACGAAGATTTACCGGATAAAGTAAACTTGCCCTTCGTGAACTTCGTGTCCTTCGTGGTTTTAATAAGTTGTGTCAGGGCGTGATCACGATCGGGGAGCCGAGGACTACGAAGTCGTAGATCTCTTCTTCCTGGGGATGAAGGACCCGGACGCAGCCGAAGGAAGCCTCGGTCCCGATCTCCTCCGCGACCTTCGAGCCGTGGATGCCGTACGCTCCCGGGGGCGGGATGAACTCGATCCAGCGCGTCCCCAGCGGGTACTCGGGGTTATCGGCCCGGATAATCGTCCGGTTGTAGGGATCGGTCCAGGGAGGATCGACCAGTTTTCTCAGGACCGTGAATTCCCCCTCCGGGGTGCTGTTATTCTTCCCCAGAGCCACGGGGTAGGATCGGATAAAGGCGTCGCCCAGGTAGACGGCGAGGGTTTTGTCGCTCTTATCCACGACGATCCGGAACGGTCCGTCGATCACGGTCAGTGTCTGGCCGATCCGAATCAGGTTCGGATTCTTGATATCGTTGATCCGGGCCAGGAGGCCCGTGCCGACATTGTGCGCGGCGGCGATCCCGCTCAGGGTGTCCCCCTTCTGGATGGTGTAGGGGGTCCCCAGCTGCTTGATATCTTCCCAGGACAGGTTCGCGGGAAGGGGGGCGGGGGCTTCCTCGGTTACCGGGACAATCTCGCCTTCTCCGGTTTCCACGCCTTCAGCAGGGACGATTATTTCTTCCTCCACCACGTCCATCTCCAACGGTTCCTCGGGGGGCGGGGGAGGTGTGACCGGCTGGCGCCGATGGGCGCAGCCGGCGCTGAATAAAAGTACAACGCTGATACCGGCGAGAATGATCAGAAGATTTCTTTTCATGGCGGACTCCTTTTCGGTGCATCCGATTAATTTTGAATAATGCCGAATAGTGATATTTCCAGGCAGAATAGATAGTAGATGAAAAGATCTCCGGAATCAACGGATAAATTGCCGGCCGGTCGACCGTCCCGGCGCTTCATGAAAGTCTCAAATCTTAAAGAAAAATTTTTATGTGAAAAAAATCACAATAACTATTGACGAAGGATCGGGATTGGTTTATGGTCGCTCCTTTCAGCTCGATCTCCGCCGGGAAAAGGACGAAGGCGGGGGATGTAAAAATTTTTACGAAGTAAAAATTTAATTGACCAAAAATGGAAAAATACCCCGGGTCGTCGTCTACCGTCTCTCCCTCTATCTCCGGGCTTTGAACGGCCTGACGGCGGAGGATGTCACGACCGTCTCTTCCGCGTCCATCGGTCAGCTGGTCGGCGTCAAGCCCGACCAGGTGCGGAAGGACCTGGCCTACTTCGGCCAGTTCGGCACCAAGGGCCGGGGATACGACGTGGGCGAACTTGTCCGGGCCATCATCCGGATTCTGGGGACCGATCGAATCCATAACGTCGCCCTGGTCGGGGCCGGCAACCTGGGGCGCTCGCTTTTGGCGTATAAGGGGTTCGAGAAGAGAGGGTTCAAGATCGTCGCGGTCTTCGACCGGGCCGGCATCGGCAGCCGCATCGGTCCGGACGAACTGACAATCAACGATCCCTCCGATTTAATGGAGGTGATCCGGGAGAAGAAAGTCCGGATCGGGATCGTCGCGGTGCCGGCGGTCGCCGGCCAGGAGGCCGCCGAGCAACTGGTGAAAGCGGGGGTCAAAGCGATACTTAATTTCGCCCCCATGGGGCTGGCCGTGCCGGAAGAAGTCCGGGTGGAGAATATCGACCTGGCCATCGGCCTGGAAGGCCTGGCCTACAGTTTAACCTGGGTTAACCATGAAAATTAAATATTCTCATGGTTAACCCAGATTACTAATTTTTCTTCAATGTATTGGGGATTGCAATCTTACTTATACGACTACAGTAACTTTCTTTTCTTCTCCGGAAGGACAACGTGTTATTCTTTCTGTTAACGTTGCCGGTAGAAATAGACCTTTGGCGGTCATGTATTGCCGATGAACTCGATAAGATCGATATTATTTCGTGGCTGTTTATGTAATCTTTGTCATGGTTCAGAACTACCCCGATTTATAAATAAAGCGGGGTAAAGCCCAGTAATCGGGATCAACTTAATGGAACGGAAACGCTATTTTCTTTCCCGGGAGGCTTTCCCCGGCTTTCTGACCGGGTTGGCCCGGGATCGCGATCTTTATTACCCCCGTCAGATCAACGGCGACTGGCGGTTTGTCAAGTGGGATGGGGAGAGCGAAGATGCCGCCGCTATTTCCCCCTACCGCGCGGTGGAATCACTGAAAAATTTTCTCTTTCCGGAACGGGTGGTCGTGGCCAGCCTTCCCGCCAAGATTGATAAGTACGGATCCGGGCGGGAACGGATCGTCTTCGGATTGAAAGCCTGTGATCTGGCCTGCCTCCCGGTCCTTGACTACATATTCCGGGAAGGTGAGTGTCCCGACCCGTTTTACAGGGAGATGAGGGAGAAGACGATCCTCGTTTCGGGTGACTGTACCGGATTCAAGGAGGTCTGCTTCTGCCCGGTCGTGGGGAGGGAGCCCTTTCCCCGGGAAGGATTCGATCTCAACCTGACGGAACTGGCCGACGGATACCTGGTCGAGGCCGGAAGCGAACGGGGCGAAAAGCTGATCGGAGAAGGGGGGGACGCTTTCCGTCCGGCGACGCCCGAAGAGCTGCAGGATAGGGACAGACACCGGGCGAAGGTTCTCTCGGATTTAAAAAAACAGCTCTCCGAACAGGGCCAGATCGAGAAAGCCCCCTCCGCGGATGAGGTCCGGACCAAAAGCGCCGACCCGCTCTGGCAGGAGGAGGCGCTCCCCTGTGTCGAATGCGGGGCCTGCAACCTGGTCTGCCCCACCTGTCACTGTTTCATCCTGGAAGAGGTGGGCGCCGCCGGAGGGTCGCTCAAGTACCGGAACTGGGACTCTTGCCAGTACCCGGGCTTCCCCCGGGTGGCCGGGGGCGCCAACCCGCGCCCGAAACGATCGGAACGGCTCAGTAACCGTTTTTCCAAGAAATTCCAGTTTTTTCCGGACGTAGCCGGCGTGATCGCCTGCACGGGCTGCGGCCGCTGTTTCGAGGCCTGCATGGGGAAGATCGATATCAGGAAGATTTTAGCGAGGCTAAAATCTTCCTGAGTGTAAAGTTAAAAGTGTAAAGTGTAATGATTGATGTGGCCAATGGCTTAGGATTACATGAATGCACAGGAGAATGAGGGTTATATTTTTGACTTCGAGAGATTGAATGTCTATCAAAGGGGTCTGGAGTTTGTTTGTAAGGTTTGCGCTGTTGTTAAAGATTTGCCCGCCTGTCTGCGGTATACCGTCGGGGGTAATTTTATCCGGGCTGCGATGTCCTTTATAAATAATATAGCGGAAGGAAGCGGCAAAATAAGTAAGGGTGATAAAAGCCGCTTTTATAGCTACTCGTTAACTTCGATAAGGGAATGCATCCCTTCAATTTCGGTTCTTCATAAAACCGAGGATATCACCGATAAAAAGATGAAAGAATTGCGCGGTGAATGTGTGGCGCTCGGAAATATGATAGTCGGTCTGATCAAGAAAGTCTGACCGCTTTACACTTTACACTTTACACATTCCACTCTGATGAAGAATCCTTATCAGCCGATACCGGCCGAGATCGAGGAGGTGATTACGGAATCTCCCACGATCAAAACATTTGTCTTTAAGCCGGCGGAGAAATTCACCTTCCGGGCGGGGCAGTTTGTCGGCATCACCGTCCCCGGCCTGGGGGAAGCCCCTTTCACGCCTTCTTCGTCGCCCTTTGAGACGGAGAGGCTGGAGGTCACCATCATGCGAGTCGGAGCGGTGACGGAACGGCTGCACGAGATGAAGCCGGGATCGGTGGTCGGCTTGCGGGGGCCGTTCGGGAAAGAATATCCCCTGGAGACGTACCGGGGAAAAGAGATCCTTCTGGTCGGCGGCGGCGTCGGGCTGGCGCCCCTTCGGGCGCTCTTCCTGGCACTGGCCCATGATGTTGACGCCTATAAGAAAATCCTTTTCTGTTGCGGGGCGCGCTCGCCGGAAGACCTGATCTACAAAGAGAAAGTCATGAAGGAATGGCCGGCCCTGCATAAAAACATCTCCATCCGGGTGACGGTGGACAAGGTGCCCGAAGGACAGCGGTGGCAGGGAAACGTCGGGCTGGTGACCACCACTTTGGATGAGCTGGGTTTGACCATCCGGGAGAGTCTGGCGGTTGTCTGCGGCCCTCCGATCATGATGAAGTTTGTCACTTTCAAGCTGGCCGCGGAGGTGGGGTATCCCCCCGAGGCGATCTACCTCTCGATGGAAAAGAACATGAGCTGCGGGATCGGGAAATGCGGGCACTGCCGGCTGGGGCCGTATTTCGTCTGCCAGGACGGCCCGGTTCTGACCTTTGATAAAATCAAGGATTTGGAAGGGATCTGGGATTAGCGTGAAACGTCTGCTGTTAGATTTAGAGAAGTTGCGGAAGCTGGAGCCGGCGGATATCGCCTGCTCCTACAGCGATCACCCGGATAACCGAGGGGTGGTCGAGCTGATCGAGAAAGGGACCTTCTTTCTGATCTGCCGGCACTGCGAACTCGGCACCTGCGTTCAGGCGTGTCCCCAGGATGCCCTGGAGAAGGAGGAGAACGAAGTGGTCAGGAGGTTCGTGCTGCGCTGTTCGAACTGTTACTCCTGTGCCGCCGCCTGCCCTTTCGGGACGATCATCCCGGAATATATCCCGATGAAGACGTCGGTCTGCGATTACTGCCTGGACCGGCTGCCGGAAGGGGAAATCCCCCTCTGCGTCCGGAGCGCCCCGGAGGGGGCGATCCTCTTCGGCGATTACGAGGAGGATGAGAAAGAGGGGATTTACCAGGTCAACGACCATCTCCTGGTGAAAGCGATCGCCTGGAAGACGGGGGACGTGTGATATCAAAGAATGAACATTCAACGTTCAACGCTCAACATTCAACGTTCAATGGCGAGAACGGGGGTAAAAACTGAACGTCGAACATCGAACGTCGAACATCGAACTTCGAACTTCGAACGCAAATCCTTATTCAATCACATTCAATCGTCTGTTTTTTTCAGGGGGCGAGGTTGGGGGGAAGATAATTGAACGTCGTCTGAAAAGCGAATCATGGATGCATTGATCTGGCTATTTTATTTCCTGATTTTTCCCGGTTTCATCTTCACCGCCGTGGTCGGCTGCCTGGCGGGATGGGTGGACCGGAAGGTTTCGGCCCGGGTCCAGTGGCGGGTCGGGCCTCCCTGGTATCAATCCTTTGCCGATTTCCTGAAGCTGATGGGTAAGGAGACGATCATCCCCTCGGGCAGTTCCCGGACCGTCTTCCTCCTCTCTCCGCTCTTCGGGCTGGGGGCGGTGGTAATCGTCTCAATGATCCTCTGGCTGAGCGACCTCACCCCGGCCACTTCCTTTGTCGGCGACCTGATCGTCGTCCTCTACCTTCTTACCATTCCCGCGACGGCGGTGATCATCGGCGGATTCGCGTCCCGAAACCCCCTGGCCGCCCTGGGGGCGAGCCGGGAGATGAAGCTGATCCTGGCGTACGAATTGCCCTTTGTTCTGGCGCTCCTGGTCCCGGTCGCCCAATCCGGATCGATCAAGATCGGAGGGCTCATCTCCTTTCAGGGGGCGCACGGCATCTTCCTGGGAAGCATCTCAGGGATACTGGCTTTTATTGTAGCCCTGATCTGCCAGCAGGCCAAGCTGACACTGATCCCCTTCGATATCCCGGAGGCGGAGACCGAGATCGTCTCCGGCCCCTACCTGGAGTATTCCGGTCCGACACTGGCAGTTTATAAGCTGACCCGGCTGATGATGCTCTTCGTGGTCCCGTTTCTCCTGGTGGTTGTGTTCATGGGGGGGATAGACTTCTCCGGCTGGCATATCCTGAGCGGGATCTTGAAATACGTGTTGATTCTGGTTATTGTTATCCTGATCAAGAACACCAACCCGCGCCTCCGGATCGACCAGGCGGTCAAGTTTTTCTGGGGCCCCATGTTCGCGCTTTCAATAATTGCGATGGTTTTAGCATTACTTGGGTTATAGCTTTTTTATTTGGAATTTTGGATATTGTGATTTTGAATTTATTTGGTATTTGGTGCTTGGGATTTGGAATTTCTTGTTAAGGTATTTTGAAACGATGTCTTGGTAATATGAATTTAAAACAAAAAGCATTGTTGAAGTCACCCTGGGTCTTTCATCTCAGCACCGGGTCGTGCAACAACTGCGATATCGAGATCCTGGATACGCTGACCCCGCGGTTTGACGCGGAACGTTTCGGAGTAGTCCTGGTGGGAAGCCCCCGCCATGCCGACGTTCTCCTGGTAACGGGAGCGATGACCCGCAAGGCGATGCCCCGGGCGCGGGAAGTTTACGAGGCGATGGCCAAGCCCTGCGCGGTGGTGGCCTTCGGGGCCTGTTCGATGGACCAGGGGATCTTCCACGGCAGCTATAACGCCCCCGAGCCGGTCGATCGGTACCTCCCGGTCGACGTTTACGTTCCGGGCTGTCCGCCCAAGCCGGAAGAGATGATCCTGGGTCTGGTAAAGGCGCTCGAGGTGGTCAAACAGAAATTAAGTAAAAAATAAATTAGCGGCTTCGCCGCTAATTTAGTGAGTTATTCTCTTGTACGATAAAAAGGAATCATTAACACTGTTTTGATTAGTTTAAATCCAACCGTTCACGCCGACACAATAATTTTTGCTTATTAGAATTCCGATGGATGCTTCGCAGCTGAAAAATAACCTCACTTTAAAATTTTCAGAGAAAATTTTAAAGTGGGAGGAGAAAAATCCCCGCCGTCTCTACGCCGGGATCGATCCGGGGTCTTTACGGGAGATAGCCGGATATATCTTTCATGAACTAAAAGCCCGGTTCGCCACCGCGGCGGCGGTCCAGACACTGGCCGGTTTTCAGATCCTCTACCATTTTTCGCTGGACCGGAGCGGTGTCATCCTCTCGCTCCGGGTCAAGCTGGGGAAAAAGGATCCGGAGGTCGATTCGATCACCGAGATAGTCCCTGCCGCCGACTGGATCGAGCGCGAAATGGGTGAATTGTTCGGGATCAGGTTCCGGGGACGCCCCGATCTGCGGCGACTGCTGCTCAGCGAGGACTGGCCGGAAGGAGTCTACCCCCTGCGAAAAAATTTTGGGGAGGAAGGAAACAGGGTAAAAGAATAAACGTTCAACGTCCAACGTTCAACGTCCAACGATAAACGGGCCGGACGATAGGCAGGTTCAACGTTGAAAGTTGAACGTTGAATGTTCAACGTTGAAAAGAACACCATAAATATCCCGGGCGTTTTACCCCGGAAGATAAGCACACGATCATGGCTAAAACCATAATACCCATCGGTCCCTATCATCCCCTCCAGGAGGAGCCGGAGTTCTTCGAGCTTCACGTGGACGGGGAGCGGGTGGAGGAACTCGTTATCAACATCGGGTACAACCACCGGGGGATCGAGAAACTGGCCGAGTCGAAGACGTACGACCAGGTGGTCTTCCTGGTGGAACGGATCTGCGGGATCTGTTCCACCAGCCATCCGATCGCTTCGGTGAACGCGATGGAGGACCTGGCCGGCTTTACCGCCCCGGAACGGGCCCTCTATATCCGCACCGTCATCGGGGAGTTGGAGCGGATCCACAGCCATCTTCTCTGGCTTGGTCTGGCCGGCCACTTCCTCGGCTATAACACCCTCTGGATGTGGGTCTGGAAGTCGCGGGAACCGATCCTGGATATCATGGAGAAGATCAGCGGGAACCGCAATCATTATGCCATGATGAAGGTCGGCGGTGTCCGCCGCGACCTCAACAATGACGATATCCCCTGGATCCTGGAGACGCTGGACGCCCTGAAACCGTCCCTGGATCTTTTCCTGAAGGCGGCTTCGGACGACCCCGTTCTCCACGCCCGCCTGAAAGGAGTGGGGGTGCTGACGAAAGAGGACATCATCAAGACCGGGGCTCTGGGGCCGACCGCCCGGGCTTCGGGGGTGGACATCGATGTCCGGCGGGACGACCCCTACGGCGTTTATGACCGGGTGGACTGGAAGGTGATCGTGACCCAGAACGGGGATGTCTTCGATAAGGCGGTGGTTCGGATCCTGGAGATGTACGAATCGGTCAAGATCGTCGAGCAGTGCCTGAAAAATCTTCCGGGAGGAGAGTTCGACTGCCGGGTCAAAGACCTGCCGCCGGGGGAGGGGATCGGCCGTCATGAGGCTCCGCGAGGCGAGACATTCCATTATATCCTGAGCGACGGCAGCTCGATGCCGGTCCGCTACAAGGTCCGTGCCCCCAGCTATATGAACCTGCCCACGAACTATATTTCCGTCCGGGGCGGAACGGTCGCCGACGCCACCATCATTTTGGCGGCGGTCGATCCCTGTTACTGCTGTACCGAACGGATGGCAGTCGCCCGGGATGGAGCGGGCAATGCCGTCCTGAGTTCCCGGGACCTTCTCCGGCTGTCGAGAGAGAAAACCATGACCGTGGCCCATGAGCTTGGTGTCGAGCCGGAAAGCACCCTACGGAGTGTAAAGTGTAATGTATGAAGTGTAAAGTGCCGGTGAAAAACCGCCCCGGCCGGCGAGAGGGGCTGGAATGCCGGGGTCTTTACACCTTACACTTTAAACATTAAATAGATCTTATGATGCCCTGGCTGATAATCATACCGATTGCCGCCGGTCTGGCGGTTCTTCTGCTCCCCTCGCGGATCAAGGGGCTCGCGGAGGCAATCGCTCTTCTCGTCTCAGCCTGTGTTTTTGTCCTGGCGGGCATGCTTTTTTTCCGGGTCCCGCTTTCCTGGTCATGCGGGGGGAGTCTTCTCCTCCGCCTGGATAAGCTGAGCGGATTCATTCTCCCCGCTGCCGGTCTTTTCGGCATCCTGATCGTGCTTTATTCGCTCAAGTACATGGCCGGTCACCCCCGTTTAAAGGAATACTACGCGTATCTGCTGATCACCCTGGGGGGGACCAATGGAGTTCTCCTGGCCGATAACCTTCTTTTGCTTCTGGTATTTTGGGGTCTGGTAGGGATTACCCTCTACATGCTGGTGGGTGTGGGCGGCGCGTCAGCGGCGCCCGCGGCTAAGAAGACTTTCCTCATTGTCGGCGGCTCGGACGCTCTGATGCTTCTCGGCCTGGCTATCGTCTGGCTCCACACGGGGGTATTCCGGATGAGTGAATCCTCCCTTCCCCTGGACAACGGACTGCTGATACTGGCCTTTCTCTGCCTCCTCTCCGCCGCCTTCGCCAAGGCGGGAGCCATGCCGTTCCATACCTGGATCCCGGCCTGCGCCGAATCGGCGCCGGTGCCGGTGATGGCTCTTCTGCCGGCCTCTCTTGACAAGCTTCTGGGAATTTATCTGCTGGTCCGGATCTCTCTCCAAATGTTCAAGGTGCTCTCCAACCCCGCCCTCTCGATCATTCTGATGGCACTGGGGGCGATAACGGTGCTCGCGGCGGTGATGATGGCTCTGATTCAGCACCGGATGAAGAAACTGCTCTCCTACCATGCCGTCTCCCAGGTTGGATATATGGTTCTGGGTATCGGGACCGGAGTCCCGATCGGGATCGTGGGGGGGATTTTCCACATGCTCAACCACGCCATCTACAAGGCCTGTCTCTTCCTGACTTCCGGGGCCGTGGAACGGAAGTGCGGGACCGACGAGCTCGATAAACTGGGGGGACTGGTGAAAGTGATGCCCCTGACCTTTATCTCTTTCCTGATCGCCGCGCTCGCCATCTCCGGGATCCCACCGCTGAACGGCTTTGTCTCCAAGTGGATGATCTACCAGGGTATCATCGAGTCGGGGCGGGGGGGCGGTCCGGCGGGCAGCCTCTGGGTAATCTGGCTGATCGCGGCCATGTTCGGTTCCGCCCTCACCCTGGCCAGTTTCATGAAACTGCTTTTTGCCGTCTTCCTGGGGAAAGGAGAACGGGCGGATGAAAAAAGGAACGAGGTGGGCTGGATGATGTGGGTGCCGATGATGACGCTGGCCTTCCTCTGCGTCCTCTTCGGGGTCTTCGCCTATTCGCTGCCTCTGAAGAGAATTCTGGCCGGAGTGGTGCCGGGCCTGGGCCCGGTCCAGGATTGGCTCGGCTGGTGGAGCCCCGGGTTGGCCACCGGTTTGATCGTCATCGGCCTGGTCCTGGGGGCGTTGATTTACCGGCTGGGGACCGTGGCCAAATTCCGGGAGTCCGTTCCCTACATCGGCGGCGAGCGGAATTTCCCTCCCCGGAACCGCGTGACCGGAACCGACTTCTATGGAACGATACGGGATCTGCCGGTTCTTCGCGTGATGTACCGCCTGGCCGGGAAAGGGGTCTTCGATATCTACACGGTGCTGACCGGGGTCACGTTCTATTGCATTGATTTTCTGCGCAGTTTGCATACCGGGATACTTTCGGTCTATCTGACCTGGGCGGTATTCGGGCTGCTGATTTTAACGCTGGTTCTGCTGGGGTCCGGATAAATGGAACTGCTTCTCGGCATATTACTGGTCTTCATGATCATCGGCGCCATCATCGCCGTGGAAACCCACGATCTGCTCTCGGCCGTCATCTCGGTCGGCGCGGCCGGGTTCGGACTGAGTGTGGCCTTTCTCCTCCTCCAGGCCCCGGATGTGGCCATCACCCAGCTGGTGGTGGAGATTTTGGTCCTGGTGATCCTGATCCGGGCCACCATCAGCCGCGACCTGACCACGATCGCGGGACCGGGGGAATTTTTCGGGATGGTGGTCACGATCGCCCTCCTCCTGGTTATTCTGGTGGTGGGGATGAGGCTTGCCGGGTTTCTCCCCGCCTTCGGGGAACCGGTGATGAGGAAGATTTCATCCGCGCCGGCGATGTACTATCTCCGGGAATGCTTAGCGAAGACGGGTTCCGCCAATGTCGTTACCGCGATCCTGATCGATTTCCGGGCCTACGACACTCTGGGGGAAGGGACGATTCTTTTCACCGCTCTGATCGGGGTCCTGGCCCTTCTCCGTCATCGGGCGCATAAGAACAATACCGGCTGTCCGCCGGCGGAGAGATCATGATACTGGATCAGCCGCAAAAAACCAGAGGGATGACCGTGATCGTCAAGACCGTGACCCGCTGGGTGACCGGTTTCATCCTCGTTTTCGGCCTCTATCAGGTTTTCTACGGGCATCATTCGCCCGGCGGCGGCTTCTCGGGGGGGGTTATTCTGGCCTCCGCTTTTATCCTGCTCATGCTCGCGTTCGGAAAAGAAATATGTCTGAAACTGCTCCGTCTCGACCGGACGGTCTCCCTGGCCGCCGCCGGGATCATGTTTTTTCTCCTGGTCGGTTTGATCGCCGTTCCCCTGGGCGGCTACTTTCTGGCCAACTTTCTCTTCCGGAAAAAGATCGCGGTGAGCATTGATCTTTTGGGGGCGGGAACGATTCAGCCGATCGATATCGGGATCGCTCTCCTGGTCACCTGTGCCATTTTTCTCATCTTTTCCTATCTCTCTTTCCACCGGGTGGTGGTCAGGGAAGGAAAACGGAAGATGGAGTCATCGAAACCGGTAGAAGAGGATTAAAAGATGCTGTACGCGCTCTGCTTAGTTCTGTTCATGGTCGGCCTCTACGCCGTCATCGTCAAGAAGAACGTGGTCAAGATCGTGCTCGGCGTTGCCATCATGGAATACGCCGTGAATCTCTTTTTGATTTTGCTCGGATACCAGAAGCAGGGCATACCGCCGATCGCCTCAGAGGGGATGAACGCCGCCGATCTGGCGGCGCGCTCGGTCGATCCTCTCCCCCAGGCGCTGGTACTGACCTCGATTGTGATCGGTCTCGGAATCCTGGCGATGATGGTGGTCATCTGCATCCGACTCTACGAGCGGTACGGGACGTTCGACCTGACCAAGATGAACAAGCTGAAGGGTTAATTAATGCCTTCGGCATTAATTAAGCGAAAAGCAACCACAACAAAAGATTAAGTTTTTGCCTTATGTTACCAAGGGTTCACCGTTGCGGATTGAGCAGTTAGACTCGAACTGATTTTTTGACTTCTATCAATCGTTATTATATTTAAAAGATAATAATTCGCTAAATTAACGCCGGAGGCGTTAATTTATAATGAACGTCCTCATCCTATTTATAGCTATCCCTCTCGGGGCGGCCTTTCTGATTCCGTTTCTCCGGAAACTGCCGGCTGGGGTCTCCTCCCTGATCGCGGTCCTATCCTGTCTCCTCCCCCTGGGGCTCTCTCTCTCCCTGCTTGGGCGCTCCGGTATCTGCGTGATGGGAGGCTGGATGCCTCCTTTCGGGATCAACCTGGTTCTGGACGGCCTGAGCGGGCTGCTTCTGATACTGATCTATCTGGTCAGTACGACGGCGATTCTTTTTTCCCTGCCCTACATGGAGATGTACACCGCCAAGGTCCGCTATCTCAGCCTCTTTCTCCTTATGGTGGCCGGGATGAGCGGGGTGGTCCTGACCGGTGATATCTTCAATCTCTATGTCTTCCTCGAGATCGCCTCGATCGCGGCTTACGCTCTGGTTGCTTTCGGCTGCGAGGCTGAAGAGGTAGAGGCTTCTTTCAAGTACATGATCCTGGGCACTCTGGGATCGCTGGCCATTTTAATCGGGATCGGGTTGCTGTACAGCCAGCTCGGCAATCTGAATATGGCGTATCTTTCCCGGATGATTGAAAACGGGGACGGCCGGCGACCGATCCTGCTCTTCGCGATGGCCCTCTTCCTGGCCGGGTTCTCGATCAAAGCGGCCCTGGTCCCCTTTCATACCTGGCTTCCGGACGCCCATCCATCCGCTCCGGCCCCCATCTCGGCCATGCTCTCCGGCATTTTGATCAAGATCCTGGGGATTTACGCTCTGATCAGGATTTTCTTCTGTGTCTTCGGCGCGCCTCCCATCATCTTCCATATCTTTCTGGTCTTGGGCGGCCTCTCGATGCTGATCGGGGTTCTCCTGGCGCTCGGTCAGTGGGACTTCAAGCGTTTGCTTGCCTACCACAGTATCAGCCAGCTGGGCTACGTGATGGTGGGCATCGGCCTGGGGACGCCTCTGGGGTTCCTCGGAGGTATCTTCCACCTGGTCAATCACTCGGTCTTCAAATCGCTTCTCTTCTTCAATTCCGGGGCGATCGAGTACACCGCCCATACCCGGCAGCTGAAGGAGATGGGCGGCCTGCGGGAGAAAATGCCGGTAACCGGGACCACCTGCGCGATAGCCTCATTCTCCATCGCGGGGTTGCCGCCGTTCAACGGATTCTGGAGCAAGCTGATCATCGTCGTCGCCTGTCTCCAGGCCGGACAACTCTTTTACGCCATCCTGGCGATCGTGGTTTCAATATTGACGCTGGCGTCGTTCCTGAAGGTCCAGAGATACGCCTTCTTCGGCAAGCTGCCGCGAAGGCTGGAATCGATCCGGGAACGGAAAGGCCTGATGGCTTTTTCCATGATCGTGATGGCGGTGCTTTGCGTGGGCCTGGGGCTGCTGCTGATACCGTCGGTAGCGAAACTGGTGCTGATGCCGGCGGTCCGGGTCCTGGAAAACGCCTCCGCTTATTCCCGGTTTGTCCTCGGGCAGTAAACAAAAGTAAAAATAGTTAGTTTTTGTTTTATGATACTAAAGGCTTGCCGTTATGGCTTGATCAGTTGGATGTGAACTGTTTCTCGAGTTGTTAACGATTTATTTTATATTATATAAAATGCAATTCTTCTAAATTAGCGCCGGAGGCGCTAATTTACAATGAAGCAGGGAAAAACAAAAATCGTCTGGTTATTCATCGTCTTACTCATCATCTGGCTGATGCTCGGGTATCCCGGTCCGGAAAAGGCATCCTCCCGGATCTGGCAGGGGATTGTCCTGGGAGTGATTGTGGCGGCGGCGGTGGCGATTTTTACCGGACGCTTATTTTTGCCGGGGACGATCAGGTTTTTCTCCCCGAGGAGATGGTTCTGGGTGATCGTGTATATCCCCTATTTCTTCTGGTATTGTCTTCTCTCCAACCTGGACGTGCTTTATCGGGTTATCCATCCCCGGATGCCGATCAACCCCGGGATCGTCAAGGTCAGGACCAGTCTGAAGTCGCCGGGAGCGATCACCGCCCTCTGCAACTCGATCACCCTGACCCCGGGGACGCTTACGGTCGATCTGAAGATGCCGGAAGAGGGCGAGACGGGCGACACCTACCTGTATGTCCATTGGATCGTTGTCAGGGCGGAGGATATCGAGGGGGCGACAAAGAAGATCGTTTACCATTTCGAGAAAATCCTGAAGAAAATTTTCGAATAAATAATTCGCCACCAAGACACCAAGGCACCAAGAAAAGAAATTAAATAGAATAACCACAAAGACACTAAGACACGAAGAAAAGAGAGAAAAATTTTAAATAAATATTCTATTAGATTTCCTTAGTGTCTTCGTGTCTTAGTGGTAATTAAAAAAAGAGAAGAGTGACGGTATGATTATTTTTTACAGCGCGCTGGCTGTTCTGACGGGGTCGATGTTTCTCTGTCTCTCCCGGATAGGAAGAGGCCCGACCGCGCCCGACCGGACGGTCGCCATCGACATTCTGGGGATGGTGATCGTCGGTTTCTGCGCCGTTCTCTCCCTCATTTACGGCACGGACTTTTACATGGATATCGCCATCGCCTGGTCGCTGCTCAGCTTTATCGGCACGATCGCATTGGCCAAGCATCTGGAAGGGAAGGGATTCGATGAATGAGGTTATCGGAATAATACTGCTCTGTATCGGGGTGCTCTTCGATTTCTTCGGCTGCGTGGGCCTTTACCGTCTCCCCGATATCTATAATCGTCTCCAGGCCTCGACCAAGTGCGTTACCCTGGGGTCGGGTTTCATCCTGGCCGGCGTCCTCCTGATCAGGGGGATCAGTCCGACCGGCCTAAAGGCGCTCCTCTGCCTGACCTTTATTTTCCTGACCTCGCCCACCGCCGCCCACGCCCTGGCCCGGGGGGCCCACAAGTCAGGGATTAAACTCTGGCCGAAGAGCGTCTGCGATAAATACGAGGACGATAAGGAGAGTTAATCCCCTTTAATAACCACCAAGACACCAAGACACAAAGAAAAGAGAGAAGAATATAAACTAAACTCCTATTCATCAGTTACCTTAGTGTCTTCGTGTCTTAGTGGTAATAAAAGTGAGCTAATGAAGCTTCCAAAGATAAGAGAACTGGGTGAAGCGATCAAGGCGGTCATCAAGGGGCCGTACACGCTTCCCTTCCCGAAAAAGCCCTCCGTCCCCTTCGACACCTATCGGGGCCAGATGAAGTGGGATGACTCCGTCTGCGTCGGCTGCGGGGCCTGCGCCCAGGTCTGCCCCCCGGGGGCGATCGAGATCGTCGACACGCCGGCCGGGACGAATCCCCGGCGGGAGATGATCCGGCGCTACGGGATGTGCATCTACTGCGGGCAGTGCCATGCCCTCTGCACCACCCTGACCGGCTGCAACCACACGATCGAATACGACCAGGTCTGTGTCGAGCGCGACGAGTCGATCGAGACCATCAAGAAAGATCTGGTGCTCTGCGAGGATTGCGGAGAGATCGTCACCACCCGGGACCATCTCCGCTGGATCTACGAGAAACTGGGCTCCCTCGCCTTTACCAACCCCACCGTTTTTTTGGGCTCCCGCGAAGACCGGACCCCCCCGCCCGAGAAGCTCGACCGGGAGATAACCCGGGCCGACCGGATGCGGGTCCTCTGCCCGCGCTGCAAGCGCGAGGCCGTCCTCTCCGACCGCCCTTAACCCCTCGGGCGCCCTTTAATAAGAACTACGAATTTCGCGAATTACACGAAACGCCACTTGCCTCGCCTTCTTTTCGTTGAACGTTGAGCGTTGAACGTTGGATGTTCGACGTTCAGTTTTATTCCTCCCCCGCCGCGCCCCCTTTAATAGCCGCAAAAAGGCGCAAAAAGCGCAAAAGCTCCCTCTACCTCACGCCCTTTTTTGGACCACAGATGGATTCGACTTCGCTCACCACAAGTTTTTACAGATTCCACTGATTATCGCCCCTGCCGGACACGGCTTACCGCTTTCTGATCACTGATTACTGATCACTGACCACTGTTTTCCCCCTGCCTCGCCCCCTGGGAAACAGACGATCGAATGTGATTGAATAGGAATTACTCCCTCGGCCTCTCCCCCTTCAATTTGACAGGACGATTTTGGGACAAGACGATTTTATTGAACGTTGAAAGTTGAGTGTTGGATGTTGAGAGTTGAATTTGGAAATTGGTCATTGGTTATTCAGCCATCCCCGTTCGTAGTGCAGGGCTTCAGCCCTGCTTGAAGGAAACCCGACCCCCTACAATTAAAGGGGGGTGGGGTATTAATTTATGGAATTGTTGATCCTTATTCCTCCAGGGTTAAGGAAAAATACTGCTTAGCCCGACTTTCGCAATTGGGCCTTAAAAACAACTATTTTCGGGGGGTCAATTAACAGAAGTCATTGTACGACAACAACCGGATTTTTAAAAGTGTTTGTGGTACAGACCTACCCCCTTGTCAGGTACAGGGAGATTACTATATTTTGTCTCCACCATGTACCTGAAGTGTCATCGCCGATTCAAAGATGGGAAGGAACACCGCTACTGGAGCATTGCGGAGAAGCACCGCTGCCGGGGCGGTCGGGTGGTTGATCGCCACATCCTGTACCTGGGAGAGATTAACGACAGTCAGCAAGAGTCCTGGTTACGGTGTATCGACGCATTCGATGTTAAGCAAAGGTGCCAGACGAAGCTGGCCCTGTTTCCATCTGATCGCGCCATACCGGAGTACGCGAGCGATCAGGGGGTGCAAGTTTGCCTGGAAGAGTTCACGCTGCGGCGGCCGAGGCAATGGGGAGCCTGTTGGGCATTTTGTCGGATCTGGGACGAGTTGGAACTGGATCGATTCTGGAGCGAGCGTCTGAAGGACAGCCGCAAAGGAACATCGTGGTACCGGGTATTAATGGTCCTGGCGGCGTATCGCTTGATTGACCCCGGCAGCGAGTGGCGCCTTCACCGGCAATGGTACAAGCGGAGCGCGATGGGAGATCTGCTGGGAGAAGATTTCTCCCTGGTCGCCAAGGATAAACTTTATCGGTGTCTGGACAGGCTTCTGGAACACAAGGAGGATTTATTCAGTTTTCTGGCTGAGCGCTGGCACGATCTTTTCGGGATCACCTACGACGTGATCTTATACGACCTGACCAGCACCTATTTTGAGAGCGACCCGCCTTTCGACAAGAACGATAAAAGGAGATATGGCTACAGCCGGGATCATCGGCCCGATTGCGTGCAGGTAGTGATCGCCCTGGTGGTGACACCGGAAGGATTTCCCCTGGCCTACGAGGTTATGCCGGGGAACACCAGGGACAACGCCACTCTGCCGGATTTCCTGAAGAAGATCGAATCGAGATATGGCAAGGCCCGACGGATCTGGCTGATGGATCGGGGGATCCCGACCGAAGAGCACCTGGCCTGGATGAGAGAACGGGGGATGCTTTACCTGGTCGGGACCCCCAAGGGAAGACTCACCAAACTGGAGAAAGAGTTGTTGAACCGGCCCTGGCAGGAAGCGAGACCGGAAGTTCAGGTCAAACTCTTGCCCCGTGATGATGATCTTTATGTCTGGGTGCAGAGCCGGCCCCGGGTGGGCAAGGAAAGATCGATGCGCCGGCGGCGGCTTAAACGGCTGTGGGCGCGCTTGAAGGAATTGCGACGTCAGCGGCCGACATATGAAAACCTGCTTTTGAAGTTGGGCGGGGCAAAAAAAGATGCCGGACGGGTCTGGTCTCTGGTTGAGGTTGAATTGCCCGATCCTCCGGAGAAAAAGATGCGGTCCCGGCGGGTGTCATTCACCTACAGTCTCAACAAAGAGAAGCTGCGGGCGGTGCGCCGCAGAGAGGGGAGATATTTACTGCGTTCAAATCTGGTCGAGACCGACCCGGGGAAGCTCTGGGAGTTCTACCTGCTCCTGGTGGAAGTAGAGAATGCCTTCAAAAACCTGAAAGGCGATATGGCATTGCGTCCCATCTTCCATCAGAGAGAGGACCGGATCGAGGCCCATATTTTCCTCGCCTTCCTCGCGTACTGTATTCACGTTACCCTCCGCCAGAGGTTGCGGCAGAGAGCGCCGGGTCTGACGGTGAGGCAGGCGTTGGACAGTCTGGGGGCGATGCAGATGCTGGACGTGCACTTCCCCACCACTGACGGCAGGGAGTTGATATTTACCCGGTATACCCAGCCGGAAAAGGAACAGCAACTACTGCTCAGCCAGCTGGACTGGCGGTTGCCGAAACAGCCTCCGCCGAAGATAACTGCAAAAAGAGCAGTGGAAATGTAGTACAGACCTTTGGGAAGGTTTTGTTGATTTGCAGGGAGTTACGACTCAAAAATAGGTCCAATTGCGAAAGTCGGGTTAGCTCTCTTACTGTGAATTAGGGAGTAAACCAGCAAACCAAGAAAACTACCGATAATTATACTAATAATAATTATACACACTCCTTCATCATTAATAATATTAATAATACTTACAATTGCTAATCCTACTGCACAGAGAGAGAAAACAATTATTGAATAGAGTTTTGCCCACCTGGCACGCATTAACAATGCGATGAAACCCACCAGGAACATTCCGGGATAGAATATGAGCCTTAGAATTATATCTGATGTATCAAGCGCATCTCGGTCAATTACGAGAATTAAGAGGTTTGTAACGACAAATAACCCCATTACTACAGTTGCCCATATTACACATGGTGGCCGCTTCACCGGTATATTCCTATTCCTTCCTGCCCGCGACTTTGGGAGAGGGATTATTGATTTGGTTTTATATCAATGAATCGGATCGAGATCGCCGGGGAATTTGGCACCGGATTCACCTTCCCACCGTTCAACCTCTTCGTCAGTCCACATCTCAACAGAGCGTAGTCTTCCAGTAGATGTTGTTTGATTTTTATCCTTCTTCCCGGGTTGCTCTTCGATAGACTCGTCCGGGAAGCAGAACGATATAACTTCTCCATCCCCTTTATTGGAAGCAATGGTGATTTCCCCGTT
Organism: uncultured bacterium; assembly: GCA_963822585.1. Classification (GTDB taxonomy): domain Bacteria; phylum Auribacterota; class Erginobacteria; order Erginobacterales; family Erginobacteraceae; genus CAWGIE01. Next base: position 45,194 of record CAWGIE010000007.1, on the reverse strand, counting down.
TTCTTTCTTATATATCCAGGGCTTATCTGAAAGGGGATCGGGGGGCAAAATGGTGAGATAGTCCGGGACCAACTGATCCAGACTTTCTGGATAGATGCCGTTCTCCAACCGATACAATCGTAGTCCCGCCAGAAGTATGGTTAATCTTCGCTCGGCATTTGCCTGTCGATCTTGATCAGCAAGGTCATAAAATTTTGGAGAAGAAAATGCTAAAAAGCAATTTGTATTTATACGGTCACCGGCCAGTTGAAATCGTTTTTTCGCCTCATCATAGCCCGGTGAATATTGAGGCGTATAAATTAAGTTATCCAGAGCGTCCAGCCAGTCCTTGCTCAATGCCATGGTGGACGAAAATGGAGTAAGTAACGTATTGAATCTCCAACTCAGGCTTACTAATACTTTTTGAAGTGTCGAATCCCCAGGGTTCAAAACTGCCGGCGTCCGATAAAGGTCATATAGCCAAAGATTATTGAAGTTTAATTCAAAGAGCAGGCTTTGTTTGAGGAGGTCGCCATGCATCGCATCTAATTTTTCCAGTTCCTTTATAAGTATTCGGCAGGTTTGGGCCTTTAAAGAATCCGATAACAAGGCTTCTCTCAATAATGGAGAGAAAGAATCTTCACTGACACTATAGATGATTGCTGTAATCAACCATCCCGGTTCATGAAATTGTTCGAGCATTTTTATTGTTGTTAGTACCTGGGGTAGACTTTCTTCAATCCCTTTTTCACCTAAGGAAAGACCGGTTTGTAATTGCGCGATTTGAGTGACTTTCCAAGCTCCTTGCCCATCATCCTCGGAAGGATACCAATCCATGTAATCTGGTAGTTCCAAGACGGTTATTGGACCGGCCAACGTTGGTTGTTGAGCTCCTTCTTTAATGAGATCCAGTACCTCTTGATGATTGCCGAGCCATTTAGCCCAGGCCGGATATTCATCTGCTTTCCATGGAGTTTGAGGAGGGTAAAAAGCTCCTGGACATAATGCTTCCAAATCAATATTACCCACCATCTTGATTGCTTGTTTATAGTATGTAGCCGCGTTAACTTTTGGTGAGACGGCATTTATTTTATCTTGTTGGAGCTTAGTAAAGGCTCTTTGAACGGCATGAGGATCGTCAATCTGTAGAGCTTCAATCAGCGGGATGATGAAAATAACGTAGATGAGGAATAGTAAACCTTCCACCACCAGACTTATTTTTCTAAACAAGTTTTTCCGCCGATATTTCCGGTATATAAGGGTAGCTATATAACCCAGGATTAGATTTTGTAACGGTATTATGACGATAAGGAACGGTTCCGCTGCGGGAAAATACCCTTGGACTGCTAATGAAGACAATATCGCATTGGGAATCAACAGCAGGATTACGTTTGCCGGAAAGCAAACCGGTAAAAATAAAGCGGTGGCAAGGGTGGTATTAAAGACGGTGAGAACGAGAAGACCCAGCAGGCACCAGGCTGCGCCTATAGTAATGGGAAGATAAGAGAGCCACCTGGTTTTTCCGGCTCTGTCGGATTTAGAGTTTTCCATTTTTATCACTTACTCGACTCCCAGACATACTTATCGATTTGGCAGATCCAGAGAGACATGTTGAGTAGCTCTCCTTATGATTGATATATCGCCACCAGGCCTAACAAAATAATACTCTCCACGCCGGGGCCTCCTCAAGATAAATCCCCGGTATTAATCCCGAGAAATGTATCCTTGACCGATGGTACGCATTATAGTACGTTATACCGTACTTATAATTCATCGGAGGGAATCATGACTACCCAGATCATCTCAGCAAGTGAATGCCGGAAAAGATTGCCGACGCTGATCGGTGAGGTGGAGAAAGTGCACGACCATTACGTCATCACCCGGCGCGGTGAACCGGCGGCGGCCCTGATCAGTTACGAAGAGTTCAGAAGTCTGATCGCGACCCTGGACGTCATGGCCGATCCGGCGCTGGTCAAGGATATCCATGGGGGATTGAAGTGTGCCGAGGAGGAATCCTTTTATTCCTTCGAGGAAGTATTCGAGGAGCCCCTGTAATGCCGCCGGTATTTATCACCAAACGGGCCCGGAAATTGATCGACAAAATGCCGGCGGAGGAGAAGAAACGGTGCGCCGATGCCTTGAGGGTTTTGAGTAACGATCCGCTCCGGGGAGAGATGCTCCTGGGAGAATTCCGGGGCTTGCGGAGATACCGGGTCGGCGTTCTCCGGATTGTTTACCGGCTGGACAAGAAGCCCAAACCTATCCTTATTGTCGCGATTGGTCATCGCCGGGAAGTGTATCGATAGTTAAAATTATTTATGAATCATCATTGCTTCCTGATAAAAGCATATAATCACGAAAAGATGGAGTGTTGGAGTGATGGAGTATTGAAATAATGGTAAGCTGGTTCTCGCCGCTCCACTATTGCATTGTTCAACCGTCTTCGAAGCGTTAGCTGAATACCCTATAATCGGGCCAGGATGGCCCTCCCACAATTGAAAAACTGCCTGTTTGATTATGTCTAAGATTGAACATAGTCCACAATCCGTACTCCGAGCCCTGGCGGGGAAGAGGATTGTCCTGCTCGGGATCGGGAATATCGAGCGGGGGGACGACGGGGCCGGGGTGATCCTGGCCCGACGGCTGATCGGGAGAGGCAAAGCCGGCGTGGTCGACGGGGGAGCCGCCCCCGAGAATTACCTCGGTCCTGTCCTGTCCGGTCGGCCGGATGTCATCCTTCTGGCCGACGCCTGCCCCTACGCGGAGACGGGAAGAGGCTGGGTCCTGCTGGACCGGGAGCAGTTGCAGTCGGCCGCCTGCGGCACCCACGGTCTTTCCCCGGCGCTGATCATGGAGTTTCTGGAGAAGGAGACCGGCGTCGACGTTTTTCTCCTCGGGATTGAAGCCGTCAGCACCGACTGGGGCGCTCCCCTGAGTCCGGCCGTCGAGAAGACGTTATCCGGGCTGGAACAACTGCTTCTCCCCCTTCTTCCCGACTCTACGAAATAACGGTGATAAAATTAGACACTTTATTTCGATCGAAATAAAATGTCTAATGGAATATTTCTGGCCCGTAAATGTACCACTACTTAATCTTCCTTCCTCAACGGAGGGAGGTCTCAGGTGAGGGGGGTAGTGGGGAAACCCCTCACCCCGCCCCTCTCCCCTGAAGGGGAGAGGGAGGTCTTAATATTTTTTAAGAGGGCGTTCAGTAAAATTTCCCCACACTAAATAGGAGAGGACCGAAAATGGAAAGACCGGAGGTAATAGTACACACCATCGCCTCGGTGGACGGGAGGGTCTCGCTGGGCCCGGCCCGGACGGGGTTCGAGGACGTGGGCGACGAAAGATGGCAGGCGATCTGGTCCGCGGAGACCACGCTTGAAGACGGCGTCCGGGAACTGATCTCCCTCTACCACCCGGGAGCTTTCCTGGAGGGGAGCGGTTCGTTCGTCAAGGAAGGCGATGAATTGACTCCGTTGCCTCCGAACGAGTTCGATCCCGATGAGCTATACCGGGATTTCCTCCCCGATTCCGTTGTTAAGCGTCCCGATCATAAGGGGTGGTTCGCCGCCGTGGACGGCCGCGGGCGACTGCGGAGCGGGATGAAGGAGTTCCCGGGCTGGGAAGGCTGGCACACGCTCCACCTGACGGCGCGCGGGGCGCCGGCGGAGTACCTGGCCTTCCTCCGCCGGTCGGAGATCCCCTACCTGATCGCCGGGGAGAAGCAGGTCGATCTGAAGGGGGTGATGGAGAAGCTGAAGACCAAGCTGGGGGTGGATTGTGTCGTCTCCACGGCGGGGAGCCGTCTTAACGGAGCCCTGCTCCGGGCCGGACTGGTGGATGAGGTCAGCCTGATCCTTCTGCCGGCCCTGATCGGAGGGAACAAGACGCCCTATCTCTTCGTCTCCCCCGACCTCCAGCCGGATGAACAGCCCACCCGTCTTGAGTTGCTCTCCGCCCGGGGGGAACCGGGAGGTCGGGTCCGGTTGCGCTATCAGATTATACGATAAGGCGCATCCGGACCTTCGTCTTCGTTCGATGCTCATTATCCATTTTTCCCGGCATCCTCCATTGTGTTTCTGATATCCATTCCATCATTTATCCTTCACATTTTCCGTAATAATAAGGAATAAAATTACATCTCCGGACGACTAATAGACATGAGGTGGACGCAAATTGTGACCACTTCAGTCGGTTGGAATATTCACCGGGGTTATCGTTGGCTATTATCGATCAGGATGGTGCCATAGTGAGTATGTAATTGTTGTTGAATAATACAACAAATGTTGTAAAATATTACAACAATGAGAGCATTGGATATATCCAGATCAAAGCTCCGGGCCAAGCTGCTGGTCTACTTTTTTACCAACCCGGAAACCAGGATCCATCTCCGCGATCTGGCCGGACGCCTCAACGAAGACCCGGGAAATCTCTCGCGTGAACTCAAGCGGCTTTCCGGTGATGGATTCTTCCGGGTTGAAGAAATTGGCCGCCAGAAATTTTTCTCGCTCAATAAAGAATATGGGCTTTATGAAGAATTCAAGGGAGTAGTATTAAAGACCATTGGTCTCCCCGAGCAATTGAAAAAAATATTCGAATCCGAACCAGACGTTTCTTTTGCGTTTATCTATGGTTCGTTTGCTTCCGCCTCCGCTTCCATGGATTCGGATGTCGATCTCATGCTTCTCGTTCAAGATCCGGAATGTGATGTTGCCGGTCTTCAAAATAAGATAGCGGCTCTGGAACATACGCTCAACCGGGAGATTAACTGGAACTATTACCCGATAGAGGAATGGGCGGAAAAGGCTCGCCGACGGGAGAGTTTTGTGGAGAATGTGCTTTCATCACCAATGATTATTCTCAAGGGCAATGAGCGGGAATTACGAAGACTTAATAAGAAGCAGCCAGCTTAAACCGGTTGCCGGGAACGGGTCCGATCAGGCCGAGCGTCTTTTAAAACGCGCCGCCCGGGATCTCCGAACGGCGGAATTGCTGTTAACACATGACGAGGCCGCGGCCATGGATCTTATTTATTAAAGCATCTTTCACGCGGCCAATGCTCTTTTACGACTCCAGGGATTTCGACCTGGAGATCGCAGACAACATGCGGGAGTATTGGAAGGAGTAAGACGAACACTCGGGAAAAAGACGGAAGGCCTGCTCACCTCATACGATAGACTGCGGAGAACGAGGAACAAATTCGAGTACCAGGCAATTTTCTCGATGTCTTCCAGAGAACTCCGGAACACCCTGCAGCAGTCGAAAGAATTGGTTGCGTTGATCACGAATAAAATTCTGAAAGACCATCCCGAGCTAAAATTATGATCAAGCGAGGATATCCGGGATGAACCGGGTGGGCACCTCGCTTCCATTACCGCGTGATACGAGATAACCCGGAGAAGGAACCGTGATGGCGGCGAAGGAAAGAAAATCTTTGACGGTTTTTCTGGCCCTGGTCATCTCCCTGCCGCTTGTCTATTACGCCATCGTCCTTCTTCATGAATGGGGACATGGAACCACCGCCTGGCTCTTCGGCTATAAACCGAGCCCTTTTACCATCCGCTACGGCGGCTGTTTTCTCCTCCACGCGGACGAGGCCGTTCCCTACGACGATATCCTGGCCGCGGGCCAGGGCCTCCGGGCGGCGCTGATCGGGATCAGCGGTTTCACGGTCACCGCCATCCTCTTTTTCTTTTCCCTCTTTTCGCTCAACCGGAGATACGGCGTCAGGAATCCATGGGTCCTCTCCGCCTTCTTCTGGTCCTGCGTCCTCAACATGATGGCCATCTTCGGATACATCCCCCTGGACACCTTCTCCAGCGAGGGCGATATCGGGAGGTTTGTTCACGGTCTGGGCATCTCGCCCTGGCTGGTCTTTATCCCCGGGACCATTCTGGTCTTCATGTGTCTCTACCGGCTTCTGCGGTATACGATGATCAGGATCTATGTCTTCGCCCCGATCCGGACAACGGCCGGCCGGAGGGTCCTGCTGGGGGGATCGCTCTGTATCATCTTCCTCCTCCTCTACACCCATGGCTATAACCCGTTCACGGACGAAGGGACCAATACGTTCAGCAAGATACTGGCGGGGTTATCGATATTGCTGGCCCCCGTTCTTTATATTGTCTGTAATCCCTCCCGGGAATGGGTGAGACGGGCCGTCGAGAAGACGGATGCCGCGCCTTTCCCGGGCCGGGGACGACAGGCGGAATGAAAAACCCGGATTGCCCGTTATGCGGAGGGAAAAAATCGGAGAGATTTTATTCCGGTCCCCGGCGTGACTATCACCGGTGCCGTGACTGCGGCCTGATTTTTATTCCCCCCAATCAGCTTCCTACCGGGGGAGAGGAGAAAGCCCGGTATGACCTGCATCAGAATAATCCGGAGGATCCGGGGTACCGGCGGTTCCTGAGCCGCCTCTTCCTCCCCCTCCAGGCTCGCCTGGCGCCGGGCAGCCGGGGTCTTGATTTCGGGTCCGGACCGGGACCGACACTCTCGGCCCTGTTCGAAGAAGCGGGACACAGCGTGGTCCTCTATGATCCTTTTTATGCCCCGAACCCCTCCGCGTTGGAAGGAGAGTATGATTTCATCACCGCCACCGAGGTGCTGGAACACCTGCATCACCCCGGGCGGGAACTGGCCCGGTTATGGAGCTGCCTGAAGCCGGGGGGAATCCTGGGGGTGATGACCGGCCTGGCTCCGGGAATAGATAAGTTCGCCTGCTGGCACTACATTGGCGATCCCACGCACGTGTGCTTTTTCCGCCCGGAGACTTTCCAATGGCTGGCCGACCGCTGGCGGGCGGAATGCGCTTTTGTCGGAGAGGGGGCGATTATTATCACAAAACAAGCCGGAGCAAGCACTGTCTACTCCCTGTTCTGAACCGCTGCCGCGTCGATTCCCGTATATCTTGAGCAGCGTAAAAAACATCGGGGATCGTCGTATTCGCGCAACCTCCTCTCGCTGTTCCGGAGGTTGTTTTGATTCTCCTGGTACCGGAAGTATCAGGAGTAGGAATATTTTTTCTCTTTTTTCTCCCGTTTCTCCTGACGCCTTTCTTTCATCGTCTTCTGGGGTTTCTTCTTGGCGTCTTTTTTGGTATCTCTGGTCTTGGCCATCGTATTCACCTCCCGCGGTGGTTGCGCGATAATGGTGTGAATTAAAGTGAGTACATATTATACTCTATTTCCCCGTCAACACATAACAATACTTCCAATGATAAAAGGGAATATTCAATCCGATATACCCCGAGAGCTATCCGACGAACTGGTCGAAATTATTTCCGGCAACAAAAAAGTTCGTATCGAGAGGATCGTTTCCCGGGGACACCGCTCGCCGGAGGGATTCTGGTACGACCAGGAGGAGGATGAATTCGTGTTCCTGGTGAGCGGCGAGGCGGAACTCCTCTTCGAGGAAGGGAATGAGACCGTGAAAATGGGGATGGGGGATTACCTGACGATCCCCGCGCACAAGCGGCACCGGGTCGTCCGGACGGCACCCGGCCGGGAGACTATCTGGCTGGCCGTTTATTATCCTTCTCGTTAATTTTAGGTAGCCGCACCCTTTAGGGTGCGCAGGCTAAAGCCTGGGTAACCTGGCAATGCTGCATGATTTAGGGAGGACGATCCAACAGAAGCGGGTCAAATATGTGGTTGAGGCCGACATTGAAAGATTCTTCGACAAGGTCAATCGCGAATGGATGATCACGTTTCTACAATATCGGATTGGAGACCCCCGGATCATCAGACTGATAAGCCGGATGCTGAAGGGCGGGATCATGGAAGACGGACTGGTCAGAGCAACGGAGACCGGGACGTCGCAAGGGTCGATATTATCGCCGCTGCTGTCCAACATTTACCTCCATTATGTGCTGGATCTGTGGTTCAGGTACAAAGCCGGGAAACATTTCCGGGGCGGGGCATATTATTTTCGCTTCGCCGATGACTTTCTTGCGTGTTTCCAATATCGAGACGATGCCGAGGCGTTTCTGCAGCAGTTGCCGGACCGATTGAATAAGTTCGGGTTGAGACTGGCCAAGGGAAAGACTCGGTGTATCGAGTTTGGACGATATGCTCGTGAAGATGCTAATAAACGAGGCGGGAAGCCGGAGGAGTTCACCTTTCTGGGTTTTACCCATTATTGCGGGAAGACCAGGAATGGCTACTTCAAGGTGAAACGCCGCACGAGCCGCAAGAAGTTCGGGGATAGTCTGCATAGGTTTACGAGCTGGGCAATGAAGGCCCGGAACAGGCTGAGGAAGGTGGAGATGTTACGCCAGGCCAAAGTCCGCATTAACGGGCACCTGAACTACTACGCCATCACGGATAACGCGAAGCATTGCGGCAGGTATATCTTTTACGCAAACAGGATACTGTTCAACTGGCTTAACCGCAAAAGCCAGCGGAAGGGATATACCTGGGAAGGGTTCAATCAGGTTTTACAATGGTTGGACTGGCCGAGAGCGGGTATCCGCAAAGACCTGAACCCGTGTCGTAGAGCGGAGGCTTACTGAATGGCAAACCGAGGAGCCGGATGTGGGAAAGCCGCTTGTCCGGTTCTGTGAGGGGCTGGGGAACAACTCTGGTATGGATGAGATATTGGGGCACCGCCGGGAAACCAGGCGGCAAACGGAGAAAACAAACTTCATCCTGTAGTCAGGGGAGGCCCCAGCCTACTCGAACGGCTACCAATTCAATGAACGTCCTAAAAGCACAAAAAGGAAAACGAAGTAAATGACCGGAGAGAAGAAAATTATCGGCTGGCTTCTCGACGGCGATGTCTCGATCCAGTACCAGGTCCACCGGGATTTGCTGCATTCCGGCCGCGTTACATGCCCGGATCTGCAAAAACGGATCACCACCGAGGGATGGGGGAGACGGTTTCTCCGCCTCCAGCGGGAGGACGGGCATTGGGGGAGAGGATTCTACCAGCCGAAATGGACATCGACTCACTATACCCTCCTCGACCTCAAGAACATCGGGCTTCCGCGGGACAATAAGAATGCCGGGAAAATCATCCGGAAGATATTCGCCGAAACCATGGAGCAGGACGGCGGGGTCAATTATTCCCGGACACTCAAGCGGAGCGACGTGTGCATCAACGGCATGGTGGCCGGCATCGCTTCCTATTTTGGGTTTACCGGCAAAGAATTGAATTCCCTGATTGATTGCCTGCTCCGAACACAGATGGACGACGGGGGATGGAACTGTCAGTGGGTCAACGGCGCCCGCCACAGTTCCCTGCATACAACCGTCAGTGTGCTGGAGGGATTTCTCGAATACGGTCAACGGGGAGGCGGTTACCGGATAGGGGAGATCGAATCCGCTCGCAGGGAGGGGGAGGAATTCATTCTGGAACACCGGCTTTTTCGATCTCACCGTACCGGTGAAATCATCGACCGCAAGATGCTCCTCCTCTCCTACCCTCACCGGTGGAGATACGATATCCTGCGGGCGCTGGATTATTTCCGGGCCGCGGGGGCCGGATACGATGAAAGAATGGGCGACGCGATGGAGGTCCTGCTGGCAAAACGGCGCCAAGACGGCCGCTGGCCGTTACAGATGAAGCACCCGGGCCAGGTTCATTTTGAGATGGAGAAAACGGGGCGCCCCAGCCGATGGAATACCCTGCGGGCCTTGCGGGTTCTGGGCCATTTCGGCAGGGAGTAAAATGACATCCCCGGCCGGCCGGGAAGTTGCGGATAAGTAATCGGCATAGTATATTGTTTATATCCTGACGGGAATACCGCCTGGTGACCGGGAGCCCGCTATCCCGGCCCGGCGCTGGTGGATTAAAAAGGAGGCCATTGATGATATTCGTGTTGATCGGGATCGGTGTTATTCTGCTGGTGATTCTGGCCGGTCTGCGCATGGACCGGGAGTATCAGCGAAGCGTCATCTTTCGCCTGGGGCGTTTCCGGCGGATCAAAGGTCCCGGGCTCTACTGGATCATCCCCCTGATCGACCAGAAAGTGCGCGTGGACATCCGGACAATCACAGTGGACCTCGAGACTCAGGAAGCAGTGACCCGGGACAGCGTCATTGTCAGAATAAACGCCGTCCTTTATTACCGGGTGCTGGACCCAGGGAAAGCTATCATCGCTATTAAAGACTACCAGACAGCAGCCTACCAGGCAGCCCTGACCATTCTGAGGAACGTGATCGGCCAGCACTGCCTGGACGAGGTCCTCAAAGACCGCGGCACTCTCAACCGGGCCGCCCGGCAGATTATCGAAGAGATCACGGCTCCCTGGGGGCTGAAGATAGAATTTGTCGCCCTGAAGGATATGGAGATCCCCCCCCCGATGCAGAGGGTACTGGCGAAAGAAGCCGAGCTGGATCGCGAACGGCGCGCCCGCGCGCTCCGGGAAGCAAGCGCATAGTTCCCCCTCCGCGGTCCCTTTTTGGTCCACAGATGGATTCGACTTCGCTCACCACAAGTTTTCACAGATTTTTACCCCGCGGTGCCGAAGGCACTTTGCGGGGACTCTGATTGAGCCGTGCCTCGTCCCGTTAGGTAGCCGCAGGCTTCAGCCTGCGCCGGCCACTGATAACTTTATTCGTTATTCTTCCCTTGACCGTTACCGGCGGTTGGATTAGTCTGCACTCATATAAGAGTGCTGGAGGATTTATCATGAAAAAAGACAACAAGGCGACGATCAAGATCCCGAGGAACCTCTACAATAATCTCAAGATCCTGATAGAAGATTCCGGATTCGATTCGGTAACCGATTTTATCGTGTATATTCTCCGCGATATCGCTTCAACACCGAAACTGGCTTCGGGGGCCGAACGGGTCTGGGACCGGCGGGAAATCGAGCAGATAAAGGAAAAGCTCCGTCAACTCGGCTATCTCTAATCTTATTTTTCTTCCCCGATGAAAACTTCGGGGCGGGGCGGAAAAATAAGAATGTGCAAGCATTGAAGCAACACTGCAGAAGTATTTCAAGTTACAGGTATTGCCTCAATGCAATCATAACGATCTTTGTTAAAAACATACATGGTGAAAAGGGGCTTACTCTACTACGCGGTATTCTGCCTGATACTTCTCATTGTCAGCGCGTACCTTGCCTTCTCCCCGGAAACCGCGAGGTCGTACGGAAAAACACACGGCGGGAATGCCGGCTTTTCCGGGATGTTCTTTCTTCTCATGGCGATGGCCTTCGTGGCCGAGATGATCGATTCATCGCTGGGCATGGGGTACGGGACCATCCTCTCCCCAGTACTGATCCTGATGGGGTTCCCCCCCCTGGTGGTCGTCCCCTCCATTCTTATCTCGCAATCCTTCGGAGGTTTCACCGCGTCCATTTTTCATCACCGCTTTGAAAATGTCAGCCTGAGCCGGCACTCCCGCGACGGCAGAATTGTTATCTTAATCACCGTTCTGGGGATCGTGGCTGTTGTCGGGGCGGCCATCCTGGCTACGGAGATCTCCCGGAAAGCGCTGAAAACTTATATCGGGGCACTGGTACTCGCCATGGGGCTCATCCTCCTCTCCCGGCTGCGTTTTCGCTTCTCGTGGCGGAAGATGATCGGGGTGGGGATACTCAGCTCCTTCAACAAGGGCATGTCGGGGGGCGGCTTCGGGCCGGTGGTCACCGCCGGTCAGATCATCGCCGGACATGGCCATAAGCGCGCGATCGGGGTAACCACCGCCGCCGAGGCACCGATCTGCATCATCGGTTTCATTGCTTATTGTTTCCTGAAAGGATCGGATGCTATCGTCAGGGAGTGGATTGTCTTCATTCCTCTCCTGGCCGGTTCGGTGATGGCGACTCCGCTGGGAGCCATGATCACAAAAAAATTTCCGGAGAAAAAGATGCGCCCCTGCCTCGGCGTCCTGGTCACTGTTCTCGGGGTCTGGACGCTGTACAAGACCTGGCTATAATCCCCCGGGCCGGCGCATTGAAAAAGCAATCGGAAAAAGAAAAAATTGAATAATGAAATATTGGAGTGATAGAATGACGGAGTGATGGGGGACGGGGTATACAGCACTCCAATACTCCATCGCTCCTCTTTTACCGGGACCTGATTTTATCTGAGTGGACCGCGAGAGGACTGAGTTATATGGAGGGAGGTACCATGCCCACTGAACACGTGAACGCGTTCGTGACTTGGCTTCAGAAAACCGGTCCGGAAGTGTTGGCCTGTGTTGCCTACGCTTTTGTTATCTTCGTAGTCGGGCTGATTGTCGCCCATGCCGTCGGGAAGGTTATACCCCGTCTTTTCCTGCGGGGAAAATTAAAAAATGAGAAGACATTGATCATCCTGGCCACCCGGTCGGCAAAAATGGCGATACTGGTTCTGGCCGGGATCATGGCCCTGGAGAAACTGGGGATCTCGATCGCTCCCTTTGTGGCCAGCATCGGGGTCGGGGGATTGGTCCTGGGGTTCGCATTCAAGGACTCGCTCTCCAACCTGGCCTCGGGTCTCCTGATCCTGATCTATCGCCCCTTCAAGGTCGGGGATACGGTCGATATCGGCGGGACGATGGGGAACGTGATGGATTTGACCATCATCAATACCAAAATCAAAGATTTTGCCGGACCGATTATCTATTTGCCGAATTCCAGTGTTTGGGGGAGTAAAATCATCAATTTAACCCAGGCCCCGTTCCGCCGGGCGATCTTCACGGTGGGGATAAGCTATGGCGACGATCAGAACAAGGCCTGGGAGGTGCTGCAGAAGCTGATCAACGAGGAAGGCCGGATCCTGAAAGATCCGGCCCCCTTCATCCGGCTGAGCGAGCTTGCCGATTCCAGCGTCAACTTCCAGATGTTTGTCTATACCAAACCCGACGACTACGGAGCGCTCCTCAACGACTTCTACGCCAAGGCCAAGACCGCGCTGGAAGCGGCCGGCTATTCAATCCCCTTCCCGCAGCGTGACGTGCATACAATACAGGGATAAGGGGTAAGGGGTAAGGGGTAAGGGGTAAGGAATTTTTGCCGGATTAATCCGAGTCGGAACCCCCATCGCCGTCTCCTCCGCCGTGGGAACGGCCCTTGGAAGAGAGCGTGCCCATCTCGTATCTCTTTGATTCTTTTTTCTTGCCGTTCCGGTCGTAGGTAGTCCAGGAGCCGTCGCGCTTGCCGTCTTTCCAGCTTCCTTCCAGTTCCTTCTCCCCGTTGGAATACCAGTGTATTTCCTTGCCGTTCAACCGCCCGTTCCGGTAGGTCTGCTCGATTTTTTTCTTTCCGTTCGGCCAGTAAGTGACCTGTTTCCCGTCGCGTTTCCCGTCCTTGTAGTTGTTCTCCTGGCGGACAGCCCCGTTGTCATACCAGGCGGTTGCGCGGCCGCCCTGGACGCCGTCTTTCCAGGATTCCTCGGTTTCCTTCTGGCCGTTTTGGAACCAGGTGACGAATTTGCCGTCCTTGGCAAATTCCCCATTCGGCTGTTTTTTCATTGACCCCTGGAGCTTCAGGTTCCCGTTCGGCCAGAAGGATTCAACTTGTTTCACTTCCGCTGTTTGACCGTAGACCAGGATTGACGGGGTAAGAAGCAACACCGCGATAATCAGGGTTTTTTTCACCGAGCCTCCTTTTCCATCTTATGAATAATGCTCGTTAACCGATCGGATAACGATCCGTGGTCTGACCGCGGTCACCTAACTTTACCGACCGGGGCGAGGTAAATGACAAATTCGTCTTCCCCATCAACCCGCAGAAGACGGTCCATCTTTTCCTGGTGATAGGCGGCGACGGCGCAGGTTCCGGCTTCGATGGCTTCGCAGGCCAGGTAAAGATTCTGGCCGACATGCCCGGCATCGAGCAGGATGACCTTGTGAGCGGCCGCACCGTAGCGCCATTCCATCCGGTAGGGGACGGCCGTCCAGATGAAGACCGCCGCCGCCGTTCCCAGAAAATCCTGCCCGAGGGCGGCATCGGCAATTTTATCCGGCAGATTTTCTTCGCTGAACTCGAAGAAGAGTTGATGCTCCAGCGGGAGGTAGCGGTAGACTCCCGCTTTCAGACCGGTTATATTCAGGGCGCAGAGGTAGGTCTCCAGGGCATGCCGACAGCCGGCCGAAGGGACCGTCCGCAGAGCGGTCCCCGGGCCGATCCTTTTTTCAACCCCCTGGGTGGCCCAGAGGAGAAACGAGATCTCCCGCAGCGTGAGGGGGGCGCCGCTGTATCTCCGGCAGCTTCTTCTTCTCCGGATGGCCGTGACGAGTTCCAGCCCGGGGATCTCGTCCCACTTTTTATCTTTCGGCAGATCGATCGGCGTTGCCTCCGGGGGTACCGATTTCTCGATCGGAGGCGGCGGTACGCCCCGGTGCTGATCCGTCCGCGAAAAATCGATGGTCAGTCGCACGGAGTCTTTTAAGAAGTTACGGTACTGGCTGATTAGATGATTCATGGGAACCTCTCCATCATCAGAGTAACACCGAGAACGGAGTAATGGAATGTTGGAATGATGGAGTGATGGAACAGCGTGGCCCCGGCTTCCCAATACTCCACCACTCCAGTACTCCATTATGTTTGTCTGTCTTTTACTATATCCGGGGATCGCAACCGGCGTTCATTTAATTTTCGAGTAACAAAAACAGTCTCTCGGTTCGGGGCTGATATTGGGGTGCCGAGACCACCGGCGCAGGATACCCTCCCGCTTCATCCCGGTTTTCTCCATCACCCGGGCCGAGGCCCGGTTGTCGCGGTCGCAGACCGCCCAGATCCGGTGGACATCCGGTTGCTGCCAGACCGCGTCGACGATGGCTCCCGCGGCCTCGGTCATGATGCCTTTCCCCCACCAGGGTCGCGCCAGAACGTACCCCAGTTCGGCCTTGAAGCCGGCATCCCGGATACCGATCATCCCGATACACCGGCTGTTTCCTCTTCCGGTGATCGCCCAGACGAAGTTGGAGCCCCTTTCCCAATCCCGGCGGCAGACAGTGAGGAAGGCAAAAGTATCGTCGATCTTCCGATGGGTCCGCCAGGAAAGATACCGGGTAACTTCCGGGTCCCGGGCGTATCCGGTGAAGATCGCTTCCGCGTCTTCCATTCGTGGTTTACGGAGGACCAAGCGCGTTGTTTCGATAATCTCGGGCGGTTTCATATATAAATCAGGGGCTTTGCCGCTAATTGAGCGAATTTTCACTTTTTGAATATAAAACAGATTGATAACGACCCGAAAATTAGTTCGCGACCAACCGCTTCATTCATAACGGGAAGCCGCTAGTAACATAAAAGCAAAAACGAAATATGTTATTCTAGTTGCTTTTTTGCCTGTTTCGAAATTTCAATAGTCGGATTTTTCCGATTATTGAAATTCCGAAACAGCGGATTATATCACCGGAAAGACCGCCCGGTAAATCGAAGATCACCCGGTCATCCTGATGGTGGGATGTTCGTGAATTAACTTCGTTCATCGCGCCGCCGTCGCGCCGGAGAAGAAAAATATTATTTTCCTTTTGCAAAAAGGAAAATAGAGGGTATAGTGAATTGAAAATGAAGACGCATGCGGCAAATCCGGTTCGGCGACTTAGTTCTCCTCTCCTGCTCCTCCTCGGGAGCTGACGGAGAGGGTGCGTCCGGATTTCGTTCATACGTCGAAATAAAAGAACAGAAACGAACTGAACCACCACCTCCCGGAGGCTGGTGGTTTTTTTACTGTCCCGGCATATCAAAAAGGGAAATGCCATGAGGCAGGGCATAAACCGGGTAAATGGAGAAACGGAGTGATGGAGTGCTGGAGTAATGGTCGGCTCATTTTTTCCATCATTCCACTACTCCAGTATTCCATCACTCCACGATGGTCTGCGTACCGCTAACAAATCCAAGAATTGAGAGGGAATGACATGAAAACTATGAATTACGGTAAGTACCGGCCGTGTCCGGTCGTCGAGCTGCCCGACCGGATGTGGCCGGGACGCAGGATCGAGCAGGGGCCGATCTGGTGCAGCGTCGATCTGCGGGACGGAAACCAGGCGCTGAGCGTGCCCATGAACATCCCGGAGAAGGTCCGGCTCTTCGAACTCCTGGTTGAAATCGGTTTCAAGGAGATAGAGGTCGGCTTTCCCTCCGCCTCCGAGATCGAGTACCGGTTTATCAGGAAGCTGATCGATGAAGGCAGGATCCCGGCTGACGTTACGATTCAGGTCTTGACGCAGGCCCGGGAACACCTGATCAGGAAGACATTCGAAACCCTGGCCGGGGCGGAACACGCGATCGTTCATCTCTACAATTCGACCTCCACCCGGCAGCGGGAAGTTGTGTTCAGAAAGAACCGGGAGGAGATCAAAGCCATCGCCGTCTCGGGCGCGCAACTGATGCGCCGGTTGAGAGATGAATCGGGTAGGCAGGATATCCGATTCGAATATTCGCCGGAGAGCTTTACCGGTACCGAGCCGGAGTACGCCCTGGAAATCTGCCACGCGGTAAAAGACGTCTGGCAACCCTCCTCCTCCGTCCCGGTCATCTTCAACCTGCCGTCGACGGTCGAAGCGGGCACGCCCAACATCTACGCCGACCGGATTGAATGGTTCTGCCGGAATGTCCGCGATCGCGATTCCGTGATCATCAGCCTGCACACCCACAATGACCGGGGGACGGCGGTGGCGGCGGCCGAACTGGCATTGATGGCGGGCGCCGACCGGGTTGAAGGGACACTCTTCGGAAACGGCGAGAGGACCGGGAATCTGGACATCGTCACCATGGCCCTGAACATGTTTTCCCAGGGCGTGGACCCCGGCCTGGATTTCTCCGATATCGATCGGGTGAGGGAAATATACTCACGGTGCACGGGGATGGACGTTCATCCGCGGCATCCCTATGCCGGCGAACTGGTCTATACGGCCTTCTCCGGCTCGCACCAGGACGCAATCAGCAAGGGAATGAAAGCCCACCGGGAAGAGGGGGAGACGATCTGGTCGGTCCCCTATCTGCCGATCGACCCCGCCGATCTCGGCCGAAGCTACCAGCGGATCATCCGGATCAACAGCCAATCGGGGAAGGGGGGCGTCGGGTACATCATGGAGACCGAGTTCGGTTTCCGGCTTCCGAAGGCGATGCAAGCGGAGTTTGCGCGGGTCGTCCAGGCGGAGACCGACCGGACCGGGAAGGAACTTTCACCGGGAGATATCTTCCGGTATTTCCGGGAAGAGTACCTGGATCTGGCCGTCCCCTATCGTTTGCTGAAGTGTCATGTGGAAGAAGACGCGGCCGGGGGCGCCGAAGTCCGGGCGGAGGTAGCCGAAGGAGACGGGAAACGGGCGTTTACCGGGAGCGGCAACGGCCCCATCGATGCCTTTGTCCGGGGGATCGGGAAAGCCATCGGAAGACAGTTCGCCGTTTCATCCTATGACGAGCACGCGGTCGATCATCGGGGAGCGGCCGGCGCGGCGGCCGCCTATATCTCGTTGCAGGAGGCGGATGGAGAGCCGGTCTTCGGCGTCGGGGTTGATACCAATATCAGCCTGGCCTCGATCAAGGCGGTCCTGAGCGCTTTGAACCGGATGGGGGGGCAGGTAAACAGTAATCAGTAATCGGTAATCAGTGATCGGTAATCAGTGAACCGGTTACCGATCACTGATTATCGATTACTGCGCCTTTTCCTTAAAGAGGTGTTTTAAGATCCCCCGCATCTTCTTCCCGTATCCCGGCGCGAGGGCGTACGCCCAGCCGTGTTCCCGGAAAACCTTTTCCACCTGGGAGGCGTAGTTCAGCGGGTCGATCAGGACGGACTCGACGTGGGGGGATACCAGGTGATGGAGCCGGCGGGGATCCATGGGCACGATGGGGGCGATGAACGCCCAGGTCCGGATCCCGGCTTCCCGCAGCCGTTTCAAGGTCTCGATCCGGCTCCCGATCGGCGGCGAGTTCGGCTCCAGTATCCGGCGCACCCGGTCATCGTCGGTGGGGATGGAGAGCCCGACCTGGGCGTCGAGCGAGGAAGAGATGATATCGATGTCCCGGATCACCAGCGGCGACCGGGTGAGGATGCCGATCTCCCAGCCGTAGTTCCGGAGTAGTTCCAGGCATTGCCGGGTCAGTTTATACCGGCGTTCAACGGGCTGGTAAGGGTCGCAGACGCTGGAGAGAAACGCCCTGCCGGTTTTTCTTTTCCGTCCCAGTTCGTCGCGGAGCACGTCGACGATATTCGTTTTTACCTCCACGAACTCCCCCCAGCGGCTGTCCTGATTGAAATGGGAGTGCTTCCTCATGAAGGTCGCGTAGCAGTAACGGCACCCGTGGCCGCAGCCGAGGTAGGGGTTGATGACGAAGCCGACCCCGGGTATCCGCGACCTGACCAGAGCGGTTTTGGTTTCGATCTCTTTTATTCGCATTTTACGATTTTTTTGAACAAAGGGTGCCTGTCCGCCGTAGTGTATCGGAAAGGGAGGGGGAGTAACATCAAAACCCTGATATCAGGCAACAACAAGAACCGGATGCGATCCGGAAAAGAACGCATCCAGATGAGGAGAGATCACTATGAGAAGTAGTGTGGTTTGTGTTGCCGTCCTGACCTCCCTTACGCTTCTGGGATCCGCCGGCGCGGTACCCGCTGCGTACGCCGAGCGAGCCCGCTCCGGCTCTTCCGCTGCCCGGCCCAACGATCCGCATCCGTTATCGGACTTACGGGTGGAAGGAATCGTAGTGGCTGACACCGCCGGCGGGAACCGGGCGATTATCAGCGACGCGAAGAAAAGGACGGAAAATCTTTATTCGGCCGGTGATGTTATCCGGGGACTGACCATAACGGAGATCAGCGAAAAGGGCGTGGTCCTGAAAGGCGCGGATGACGAAGAAACGCTTATCCTGAAGAAGGCTGCCGGGGGAATGAATCAGGCCCCCTTACCGGATGACGTTATGATATCTTTTGATTTCGACAATGTCGACGTCCGGGTAGCGATAAAATTCGTCAGCGACCTGACCGGGACCAATTTCATCATTGACGATGACGTTCGGGGTACGATCACGGTGATCTGTCCCCATAAGATCCCCGTCTCGGAGGCAATGAACCTTTTGGAATCGATTCTGGAGGTGAAGGGGTATGCCATGGTCCCGTCGGGCGACGTGGTCAAGATCATGACGAAAAGAGAAGCCACCCAGCGATCCGTCCCCTTGGTGGTTCCCGACGGTAAGGAACCCCCGCCGACGGGAGACGAAATCGTCACCCGGATGTTCAAGCTCGAGCACGCCGATGCCGGATCCATCCGGAGAACACTGGGACAGCTTTTACCGAAAGACACCAGTGTGACGGTCTACCCGGCGACCAACACCCTGATCATCACCGACACCGCCACCAATATCAACCGCCTGGCCGGCATCATCGAGCAACTCGACCGCCCGGGCGAAACCGTGCCGATCAGGCGCCTGATTAAGAAATACAGCGACCTGAGCGGCCAGAACGTGGTTGTCGGTCCCCATGTCGGGGGTTGCGTGATGTTCAATGTCCCCGATGAGATACCCAAAGATGAATACCTGGCCGCGCTCAAGGCCGTCATCGAGGTTTCAGGCTGTAAGATGGAGCAGGTGGGTTCCTTCATCACGATCAAACAGGTTACCGAACCGCAGGAAGAGGAGAAGGAAGAAACGGGCGGGAAAGTAAGATCGGGACCGAAACGGTCCGATTGTTCCTCATAACCGGCAGCCATTATCCGGACTTCCTACCGGGAGAGGAGCCGCCACCCCCTCCGGCGGCTACCTCTCCCGGCTGGGCGTTAAACCTCCCGATGTTTTTTATTGTTTGTCCGCTTTCGGATAGGTACTATATGCAATCCATATCAACAGGGAGTGATGGAATATTGGAGTACTGGAGTGATGGAGGCTCGGTCCCCAACACTCCAGCACTCCGTTACTCCATCAATTAGCGACCGAAGAGGGGTCGGTTAACTATTCAGGAACGTTAATACGTAGTGTGAAGTGTCAGGTGGAAAGTTTCATTACACTTTAAACATTACACTTTACGCTACAAGTTGCGCCGCCGGCGCCAACTTGTTCATGATCTATCGCGTCATTACCAAGAAGCAATTCCGGAAACTGATCGACGGACTGATCGAAGGGAACGAGACTTTCGGCCCCCGACAGGTGGACACGGATAGGAACGGGAAACCGATCTACCAGTTCCGCCAGATCCATTCCTTCGATGAGATGGACCTCGATTATACCGTCACCTATTCGTCCCTGAAGAACTTTTTCCTGCCCTTCCGGGAGGTCCTTTCCCGCTACTCTTTCACGGACAATGACTGGGAGCAGGAGATAGAATACCGCGTCAACCCCCGGGTCATTGTCGGCATTCGTGCCTGCGATATCAACGCCCTCTGCAAGCTCGACGACATTTTCGTCCGCGGGACCTACCCGTCGCCCTACTACATATCGAGGAGGAATAACACCTTCCTGATCGGCATGGACCACATGCCCCTCGACGATTGCTTCTGTGAATCTTTGGGAGAGCTTACGGTGCGCCAGGGGTTCAACCTCTTCTGCACCGATATCGGCGACCGGTATTATCTTTCCATCAATTCATCCAAAGCTTTCAATTTTCTTCGCAATGTCAAGACCGCCCTGCCGACCAAGGCCGATGATAAAAAGTGGATCGAGCGCAAGAAGGCCATCAAGAAGAGTTTCAAGACCCGGGTCGAGGTCGATGCGTTGCCGAACCTGCTGGACATTGAGTTCACGTCGCCGATCTGGAAGAAATGGGGAGACAAGTGTCTGAACTGCGGAACCTGCGCCATCGTCTGCCCGACCTGTTACTGCTACGGGATCGAGGAGACGATCGCCGTCGACCTGAAAAGCTCCCGGAAAGAGCGATGCCAGTATTCCTGCACGGTGGTCGATTTCGCCGAGGTGGCGGGGGGCCATAACTTTCGGCCGCTCAAGGAAGACCGATTGAAGTACCGTTTTTATCACCATTACCATGGGTTTGCCGAGAACGCCGACGCGCAGATCTGCGTGGGATGCAACCGCTGCGGGCGTTCCTGCCTGGCGGGGATCAATCCCAAGGATGTCATCAGGGACCTGATATTGGAGAGAGCCGATGAAGTTTGAGATCCCCAAACAGGATATTAACCTCAAGCCCTTCATGACCCGACCGCCCCAGTTCAACTGGAAGTACGTGACCATGCGGACGGACAAGGTGTACAAGTGCGAGATCATCAACATCATCAAGCTCACCGAACTCGAAAAACTTTTCCACCTGAAAATTCTCGATCCCGCCGATCGCGCCGTATTCAATTTCCGTCCCGGCCAGTTCATCATGCTGGAAGTGCCCGGCTTCGGTGAGGTCCCGATCTCCATCTCCAGCTCATCCAATAACAAGGAATATATCGCCCTCTGCGTGAGAAAGGCCGGCCGCACCACGGAGTTGCTCCACCGGGCCCGGACGGGAGCTCACGTCGGGATCCGGGGTCCGTTCGGAACCTCGTTCCCGATGGAAGAGATGGTCGGTCACAACATACTTCTGATTGCCGGCGGTCTCGGGCTGGCCCCGCTCCGGGCGCCGATCTACTGGGTGAATGAACACCGGGATGAGTATAAAGACGTGCATATTCTTTACGGGACCAAAGATCCCTCGTCGATGCTCTTCACCTATCAATACGGGGAGTGGGAGAAGGTGAACCATATCAAGCTCTTCACCATTGTCGACCGGGCGGACGAGAAATGGAAGGGCCGGGTCGGGCTGATCACCGAACTGTTCAAGGAGATAACCATCGATCCCGACAATACCTACGCCATCGTCTGCGGGCCGCCGATCATGTTCAAGTTCGTCTGCAACCACCTCGACTCCCTGGGCATCCCGATGAACCGGATGTTCGTCTCCCTGGAGAGAAGGATGCACTGCGGGATGGGGAAGTGCTGCCGGTGCATGGTCGGCTCGACCTTCACCTGCGTGGACGGCCCGGTCTTCGATTACTGGTCGGTCCTCAATCTGAAAGAAGCCATTTAAGCCTGTCATCCATCGGAATCACTGTAACTCTAATTGAAAAACAACAAATAGAAATTACCACGAAGGACACGAAGGACACGAAGATAACAATAAAGTTTATCAATCCTTTTCCTTCCCTTCGTGACCTTCGTGTACTTCGTGGTTTCAATCGGCATTGTTTTGGTTTGGCGAGAGTGACTGATTAGGGGTTAGTATTGAAATATCTTGGTATAGAACCAAAGAAGATCCGCCTCGGTGTTTTCGACTTCACCTGCTGCGAGGGGTGTCAGCTCCAGCTGGCGAACAAGGAAAACACCCTGGTCGATTTCCTGAACCTGATCGAGATAATCAACTTCCGGGAGATTTCCTCGGACCGGGGAGAAGACTACGAGATCGCCCTGATCGAAGGAAGCATCACCCGCGAGGATGAAGTCGAGCGCCTCCAGCAGATCCGGCAGAAGGCGAAGGTCCTGGTCGCCATCGGCTCCTGCGCCTGTTTCGGCGGCGTCAATCACCTCAAGAACCGCTTCCCGATCTCCGACGTGGTGAAGGAAGTGTACGGCGAAGACACGGTGGATACCCTGAAAGTCCGTAAGATCAGCGACATCGTGCCGGTGGATCTCCAGATACCGGGCTGCCCGATCTCCAAGGAGGAAGTGGAGAGGATCGTGATCGATATCGTGATCGGGGCGGAGGTGACCTTTCCCCGGTACCCGGTCTGCGTGGAGTGCCGGCGTCTTCTCAATACCTGTGTTTTCGACCTGGGCCGAATGTGTCTGGGGCCGATCACCCGGGCCGGCTGCGGGGCGGTTTGCCCCACCGGCAAAGCGGGGTGTCTGGGCTGCCGGGGTCCGGCCGAGGAAGCGAACTATGACTCCTTCCGCCAGATACTGAAGGAACACGGATTTACCGAGAAGGAGGCCGTGGAGCGGATGACCTTCTTCAACGCTTTCCCGGCGCCGGCCGGTGAAAAATGACATTTTTAAAAGCATCTTAAATGAGATTGATTGGATAGATAAAATAGCGCCGAAGGCGCTAATTTATATGATGAAAGTTGAGATGAAGATAGACGTCCACCACCTGACCCGGGTGGAGGGACACGGCAATATCCACATCAAGGTCCGGAACGGGAAAATGGTCGAAGCTCAATGGGCGGTGGTGGAGACTCCCCGTTTCTTCGAGGCCATGCTCCGGGGGATGTCCCACGACCTGGCCCCGACCTTGACCTCCCGGATCTGCGGTATCTGTTCGATCGGCCACACCCTGGCCAGTCTCCGGGCGATTGAGAGGGCAATGGACGTCAAGGTGCCGAAGCCCGCCCAGCTGTTGCGCCTTCTCGCCAAGCACGGGGAGACCCTCCAGAGCCATATCCTCCATGTCTTCTTTCTGGCCGCGCCGGATTTTTTCGGGGTGGACAACGTCATCCCCCTGATCAAATCCCATCCCGAAGTTGCCGCGCTGGCCGTGCGGCTCAAGGGCGTGGCCAACGACCTCTGCGACCTGATCGCGGGCCGAACCACCCATCCGGTAACCCTGGTGGTCGGCGGCCTGAGTAAGGCGCCCGAAAAGAAGCAGCTGGAGGCGATGCGGGAGACCATCCGGAGCCGGATCCAGGATATCATGTCTACGGTCGATCTTTTCCGGACCTTCACCATCCCGAACTTTGTCCGGGAAACCGAATTCGTTTCTTTGAGAGGGAAGACCTATTATCCCTGGATCGGAGGCGAACTGGTCTCCACCGACGGAGTATCGAAACCGGAAGACGATTACCTGGCCATGACCAACGAGTACAAGGAGGATTTTTCCACCTCCAAGTTCACCCGGTTGAGCCGGGATTCTTTCGCGGTCGGCGCGCTGGCCCGCTTCAACAACAACTACTCCCTCCTGCACCAGGACGCGAAAGACTCGGCCTGGGCGCTTGGTCTCCAGCCCGTTAATCACAACCCGTTCATGAACAACGTCGCCCAGGTGATCGAGTGCTACCACGTGATGCTCGACGCGATGGCCATCATCAACAAACTGTTGGACGGCAAACTGGATAACATCTGCGCCGGCTATACGGTCAAGGCGGGCGAAGGAGTGGGGGCGGTCGAGGTGCCCCGGGGGATCCTCTACCATCATTACAGGCTGGACAAGAAAGGGACCATCAGGAAAGCCGACTGCGTCATCCCCACCACCCAGAACAACGCCAACATTCACTTCGACCTGGCGGCCCTGGTGGAGCAGTCGCTCACCGAGAAGAAGAACGACGCCGAGATCACCCGGCTGAGCGAGATGCTGGTCCGCGCCTACGACCCCTGCATCTCCTGCTCCGTCCACTGACATCCCCGCCTCGGCCCCTTTATAACCACGAAGACACTAAGACACGAAGATAATTATTGCTCCCCCGCCTCGCCCCCTTTTAAGAACAGACGATTGGATGTGATGGAATGGGGGATGTCCCCTTTCGTTCGAAGTTCGATGTTGGAAGTTCGACGTTCGATGTTCAGTTTTTTCCCCCCGCCGCGCCCCCTTTTAAGAACAGACGATTGGATGTGATGGAATGGGGGATGTCCCCTTTCGTTCGAAGTTCGATGTTGGAAGTTCGACGTTCGACGTTCAGTTTTTTCCCCCCGCCTCACCCCCTTGAAATAAACTACGAATTACGCGAATTACGCGAATTCTCCCTCGTCTCTCCCTCTTTTATTAAGTATTTGATTGCTTTAAGTAAGCTGATGCTTCGATCACTCTGCGCTATGCTTTTTCCCATAAAGTAGTCGCAGGCTTCAGCCTGCGCTGGCCACTGATAAGTTTATTTTCCGGATTTATTCCTTATATTCTTGGGATGGGTGTTCTCTCCGCAAATGCAGGAGACCCCATAATTATTGCTCCATGGACAAGGACAATGTGGATGGGGTTAATGTATGGATTCCTCGCTTGTGGAACCCTCTCAGCAATGAGCATTTTTAAAAGAAAAAATAATTAACAAGCTCTAACCTGTCTCTCCACTCGTCCGTGATCGCTTCGTGGCCACAGCAAGGGAGCTTTTTTTGTCAACCCCAATAAATACACTTGACGACGCTGTCATCATTGTATACATTGTATTACAGAAAAGGGAGGAATGCCATGAGTACAGCTATATCAGTCAGATTACCTGACAGCGTCGCTAAAAAGCTCGGCCGGGTTGCCAAGGAAACCGAACGGTCGCGCTCATTCGTGGTGCAGAAAGCGGTCGAAACGTATCTTGATGACTTCGCCGATCTTCAGGTGGCACTGGATCGCCTTCGCGACAATACAGACCCGGTGATCTCCAGTAAAGAAATGAGGACGTCCCTTGGGTTATAACATCACCTATAAAAAATCTGTCGCGAAGGATCTTAAACGCATCGGCAAGGCTCAAGCAAAGCGGATACTTAACAAGATCGATGCGGAGCTCACCAGGAATCCTGAGCGCTTCCCCGCTCTCAGCGGACCCTTTGCCGGCATGCGGAAGTTTCGTGTCGGCGACTATCGCATCATCTTTGTGATCATAGACCGGGATGTCCTGATTCTCAGGATCCAGGATCGCAAGGATGTTTACCGCAAGAAGTAGGGGCTAACAATGGGGTGAAAGTGGTTTGGAGCTCCCCAACTCTTTTCTTGGCAAACAGTTGTTTCAGAAGGCCCCCTTCATTAACCACCCCCGTACAGCTTCGCCACGGGGCGGAGCGAATTGGACGTTGGACGTTGAATGTTGAACGTTGAGCGTTCAGCTTTTCTTCGTGTCCTTCGTGGTTTCAAATTCATTCCCGCGATTCCCGGGAATAGGGCTTGCCCAGCGCTTCCGGGGCTGCCATCGCTCCCTTCTGAACCCGCAGGCGGGCGACGACCAGGAAGACGATGGTCAGCAGGTAGGGAAGCATCTGGAGAAACTGGGTGGGGATGAGCGTCCCCCGGGCCTGGATGGTGGTGTCGAGGGCGTACAGGGTGCCGAAGAGGATCGCGCCCAGCGCCGCCCGTCCGGCCTTCCAGCTCCCGAAGATGACGATGGCGATCGCCACCCATCCTCTCCCCCCGGTCATCTGCTCTTTCCAGCCGGGGGTGAGAGCGAGGGAGAGGTAAGCGCCGCCCAGCCCGGCGAAGGCCCCGCCCACTAACACGCAGAGATAGCGGGTCGCCTTCACCGATACCCCCATTACCTCGGCGCAGGCCGGGTTCTCGCCGACCGACCGGATATTGAGCCCCAGCCGGGTCCGACCGAGGACGAACCAGACAACGACGATCAGGATGTAGGCCAGGTAGACGAGGAGGTTCTGGTCGAAGAAGATCGGGCCCAGTACCGGAATCTTGAAGAGGACGGGGAAGTGGAACTGGACGAACGAATCCTTCGCCACCGCCATCGTCATCTTGACCGGGCTGGTCTTGTCCCCGATGAAGGCGGAGAGACCGCCGCCGAAGACGACCAGGGCCAGTCCGCTCACGATCTGATTGGCCCGGAGGTTGATGGTGAGAAATCCGTGAATCAGGCTGAGGGCGGTGCCGGCCAGCATCCCGGCCAGGCAGCCTAACAGCAAGCTATCGGTATAGTAGGTCCCCATGAAGCCGAAGAGCGCGCCCACCAGCATCATCCCCTCCAGCCCCAGGTTCAACACCCCGGAGCGTTCGCAGATAATCTCCCCCAGGGCGACCAGGATGATCGGCGCTCCCTGTTCGATCCCCGATTGCAGCAGCGATGTGAGCAGGTTGAGCATGGTGATGAGAATGGAATAATGGAATATTGGAGTGTTGGAGTAGTGGTTTCCGCTTCGCGCCGCCGGACCGCCTGTTCCATCATTCCTTCACTCCACCACTCCATCACTCCTTTTTGTTTATTCCGGTTGTTGAGAATATGGTTTCGTTC
Organism: uncultured bacterium; assembly: GCA_963822585.1. Classification (GTDB taxonomy): domain Bacteria; phylum Auribacterota; class Erginobacteria; order Erginobacterales; family Erginobacteraceae; genus CAWGIE01. The sequence goes on along the minus strand of CAWGIE010000007.1, from coordinate 18,488 downwards.
CTTTTTCAGGTTGTTTATGGAAACTAATCCTGTAGTTCATCATTACCTCACCGGATAGCAGGAAGAAAAGAATCGCCCCTTCCAGGATCATGATGACCGATAGGGGGACCCCCATGCCGATCTGGATCATCTCCCCGCCGGTGGCGAGACCTCCGAAGAGGGCGGACACCAGGACGACCAGAAGCGGGTTGGTCCGGGCCAGCCAGGCGACCAGGATCGCGGTGTAGCCGTAGCCGGCCGCGGTATGCGGGGTAATCCGGTGTTCGATCCCCGCCGCCTCGGTGAAGCCGGCCAACGCCGCCAGGGCGCCGGCGATGAAGAGGACCAGGATAATGTTTTTCTCTATTTTCATCCCGGCGGCGCGGGCTGCTTTTTCGTTGTCTCCGATCACCCCGATCTCAAACCCCCAGACGGTGCGCCGGAAAATCCAGTAAAAAACCGCCGCCGCGATCAGGGCCAGGATCAGCCCCGCGTTGACCCGGTTCCAGCCGATCCGGGCCAGGCAGGCCGCCGGAGAGAATTCGGCGCTGTAAGGAAAGCCGTCCGCCCCTTTCAGGGGACCGTAAGCGAAGTACTGGCTGAGGAGGATGGCGATCCAGTTCATTAAGAGCGTGGTGATAATCTCGTTGACCCCCAGCCGGGCCTTCAGTACGCCGGCGATGCCGGCCCAGATCCCGCCGGCCAGTACGGCGGCGATACCCATCAGGGGGAGAAGGACCGGCCAGCCGAACCGGGGAAAATGCAGGGCGACCAGTGTCGCGGCCAGAAAGCCGACCACGTACTGGCCTTCGGCGCCGATGTTCCAGAGCCGCATCTTCAGGCAGAGGGCGACGCTGAGACCGCAGAGGATCAGGGGGGTGGCCTTGACCAGGGTTTCCGAAAGGCCGTAGGCGGTCCCGAAAGCCCCCTGGAAGAGGGCCGCGTAGGCTTCGATGGGGTCGGTGCCGGTGAGCAGGATTGCCAGCCCCCCGAAGACAAGGGCCAGGACAATCGATCCGATCGACACCCCCAGCCGCGACCAGCGGCCAGGCTCCAGTCGTTTTTCAATAGTTATGAGTGGCATTTAATAATTTGATTACCGCTCCCGGTCAGATATACAGCAGTTTTGAAATCACAAATTACAAGCATCAAATCCCAAACAAATTCCAAATCACAAATTCAAATTCAGCCGCCGTAGCCAAAGGCTACCATGGCGAAGGAGGCTGACCAAAATCTGCGCTTGGCCTTGATCGTTTGGAATTTTGGTCATTAAGATTTTTGATTTGTTTAGGATTTCGATATTATGATTTAGGATTTACTGCTCGAATCCCTTATCGAGCAGATATTTGTTGTCCGGTCATGAGCAGGCTCAATCGCTCCCGGGTGGCTTCGCGGGCGTCGAGTATCCCGGTGATCTTTCCCTCGTAGATGACCGCTATCCGGTCGCTCAGGCTGGACAGCTCGTCCAGGTCCTCCGAGATCAGGAGTATCGCCGTTCCCCGTCGCTTCATCTCTTCCAGCTTTTTCCGCACGTACTCGGTGGCTCCGATGTCGAGTCCCCGGGTGGGGTGCACCGCGAGCAAAAATTTCGGCTGGGAAGAGAGTTCCCGGGCAAGGATGACTTTCTGGAGGTTCCCCCCCGAGAGGAGGCGCACCGGCGAAGCGGGGCTGGGCACCTTGATGTCGAACTCCTTTTGTAGGCGCTCGGCCTCGGCCGCCGCCGCCCGGTAGTTGAGGAACACCCCCCGGGCTATCGGCGGTTCCCGATAATCCTTGAGAATGATGTTGGCGGTATAGCCGAGGCCGGGGGCCGTTCCCACCCCGTGCCGGTCCTCCGGAATACATGCGACCCCTTTCCGGATGATCTCTCCCGGTGACCGGCCGGTGATATCCACCCCCTGGAGTACGATCTCCCCCCGGAGGGGTTGGCGGAGGCCGGTGAGCACTTCTTCCAGCTCCTTCTGGCCGTTCCCCGAGATCCCGGCCAGGCCCAGGATCTCCCCCCGGTGGATCCGAAAACCGACGCCCCGGAGGGCGGGGAGGAAACGGCTGTCTACCGCCTCCACGCCGTTAAGGGCCAGGACCGGCTCGGCGGTGGCGGTCTCCTCCCGCCTGATGTCCAGGAGGACCTCCCGTCCGACCATCAGCCGGGCGAGCTCCTTCTCATCCGTGTCTTCCTTCCGGATGTCGGCGACTTTCTTCCCTTTGCGGAGGATGGTGATCCGATTGGAGATCGCCATCACTTCCCGGAGCTTGTGAGAGATGAAGACGACCGAAGTCCCTTCCCGGATCAGGGCCCGGACGGTCTCGAAAAGCTGGTCGCTCTCCCGGGGGGTGAGGACGGCGGTGGGTTCGTCCAGGATCAGGATCTTCACCCGGCGCAGGAGCATCTTCACGATCTCCACCCGCTGCTGCTCGCCGACGGAAAGGTCCCAGACCTGGGTGCCGGGGTCGATCTCCAGTCCGTAATCACGGGATATCCGGGCGATCTCCCGGGCGGCCTTCCGATAGTCGATCAGGATGCCGAACCGCTTCAGGCCCAGGATAACGTTCTCCAGGACAGTATGCCTCCTGACCAGCATGAAATGCTGGTAAACCATCCCGATCCCGGCTTCGATCGATTCCCGGGGTGTCTTCAGTTCGACCGGGCGCCCCCCGACCAGGATCTCGCCCCCGTCGGGCCGGTAGAGGCCGGAGAGGATCTGCATCAGGGTCGACTTCCCGGCGCCGTTTTCGCCCAGCAGCGTGTGGACCTCGCCGGGGAGGAGGTCGAAATCGACGTGGTCGTTGGCCAGGATGCCCGGGAACCGCTTGACGATCCCCCGCATGCGAACCGCGTACTGAATTGTGGTGTTGTTTAACATTGATTCCACGTATTACATTAATGTGGAGATAATAAAGGAGTGTTGGAATAGTGGAGTGATGGAGTGTTGGACGCCGGCGCCGGGTGGGCCATCACTCCACTACTCCATCATTCCATCACTCCGTTCCTCCTGCGGAAGAATTACTGGAATAACGGCTTGTATTGTCTTACGGGAGGATTCTGAGCGTCACTTCGGGATTTCGCCTTCCACCCCTTCAACGAAGTAGTTCATCGAGAAAAGTTCCTGGTCGCTGAGGATTTTTCCGGCCGGGATTACTGTTTCCCCCTTCTGGCCTTTGACCGGGCCGCGGAATATTTTAAGTTCTCCGGAAATGATCTTTCCCTTCTTATCCTCCACCAGCGCCCGGACATCGTCCGGGACCATGGGTCCGAGCGGGGCGATGCCGACCAGACCGGAATCGATCCCCCACCAGATCGGCGTGTTGGTCCAGGTGCCGTCGTGAACCTCTTTCGCCACGGCGGTGTAGACCACGCCCCAGTTCCAGATCGCGGAGGTGAGCTGGGCTTCCGGGGCGAACCGGCTCATATCGACATTGTAGCCGATGCTGAATTTGCCCGCTTCCTGGGCCGCCTGTTGAGGTCCGGGGGTATCCTGGTGCTGGGCGATGACGTCCGCCCCGACCTCGAGCAGGCTCTCCGCCGCCCGTTTTTCCTTCGGGGGGTCGAACCAGGTGTACGTCCAGACCACCCGGACCACGGCCTCCGGGTTGACCTCGCGGACGCCCAGGGTGAAGGCGTTGATCCCCCGGATCACTTCCGGGATGGGATGGGCGGCAACGTAGCCGATGAGGTTGCTCTTCGTCATCTTCCCGGCGACCAAGCCGGTCAGGTAGCGGGCCTGGTACATCTTGCCGAAGTAGGTGCTCATATTGGGAGCGGTCTTGTAGCCCGAACAGTGCATGAAAATAACGTCGGGGAATTGCTCGGCCGCCTGCAGTGTCTGCTCCATGTAGCCGTAGCTGGTGGCGAAGATCAGGTTGTAACCCTGTACCGCCAGTTGGGTGAGCACCCGGGTGGCGTCGGCGTTCTCCCCCACGTTCTCGACCCCCCGGGCAATCTTGACAAAGGGAAGCTTCTCCACCTCTTTCCGCCCCTGGTCGTGGGCATAGGTCCAACCGGCGTCCCCGATCGGGGAAATATAGATGAAACCGACCTTGAGATCTTTCCCGATCAGGGGTTCTTCTTTTTTCTTGCCGCAGCCCGCCAGTACGGCCGCTGCCACGACAGCGCACGCGAAAAAGGCAATCCATCCTTTCATTAAAGACCCTCCCTTCTTTTATTTTTCCTCCGGAAAAATAAAAGAATTATAATACATCAACCACGATTATTCATGAAGATTGGTAACATTTTAGCCATTTGAAAGCAGTGAGCTACCCCTTCCCCCTTGATTACGACGCTCTGCGTCGTAACGAAAGCCGTGCGTTCCCACCCAGAGCGTGGGAACGAGAAAAAGGGCTAACCCGATTTATTCATAAATCGGGTTAGTTTTGAACAATGACCAGGATTATATGAACAGACACATGAAAAAATATTAATTTTATCAAATTCTCCGGTAATGAATTACAGCCAAGGGCCTCCTTCTGCCGGCAGCATTTATAGGAAGAATACCATGTTGTCCTTTCGGAGAAGAAAAAGCAGAGTGCTGTAGCCGTCTAAACAATATTGCTATTCATAATACATTGAACGACAATTAATAGCCGGGATTATTCATGAAAATTTTCAATTTTCATGAATAATCCCGGCTAAGGTGTTACGAAAATCGAAAATTATCATGATGATATACCGCCGTTTTTGCTGAATCAATCTTCTTTATTTTATCCTGGCAGCACGCTCCTTGCCCCGCCGACCGTGATGGTGTATTCTATTACTAAAAGAAGGAGCCCCCGATGATAACCAACATACCGAGTGATCTTTTTTCAGATTCGGGAGACGGTATCTCCCGCCGGGAATTCATGAAACTGCTGGCCGCGACCGCCGCGGCCGCGGCCGGAGCGTCGTTTTTACCCGGAAGTCTCGCCTTTCCCGCGCCCGTGACCGAGCAAACCGGCGCCGATCTCCTGGTGGTCAAGGGGAAAAATCACCGGGCTTTGATCGGGGAGGGGCTCCGTCTGATGGGGTTCCCGGGCGGCTTTCTGAAGCCGGGGGGAAGGGTGGTGATCAAACCGAACGCGGCCTGGTCACGGACGCCCGAACAGGCGGCGAACACCAACCCGGTTCTCGTCTCCGCCCTGATCGAGGCTTGCCGGGCGGCCGGCGCCGGGGAAGTGCTGGTAGTTGACAACCCCTGCGATAATTACAAAAGCGCCTTCCGGATCAACGGGATCGAGAAGGCAGTGGAGGACGCGGGCTCCCGGATGATCCCCCTGGTCGAGACCGGGGACTTCACCGCGGTTACCATCCCCCGGGGAAAGGTGCTGAAATTCGCCGAGGTCGGGAAAAAGCTCCTTGACGCGGATCTCTATATCAACTTTCCCATCGCCAAGGTACACCACAGCGGCCAGCTGACCATGGCCATGAAAAACCACATGGGGGCGGTCAAGGACCGCTGGTTTTTCCATAAGAACGATCTCCATCAGTGCATCGCCGATATCAGCTCCTTCCTCCATCCCCACCTCACCATACTGGATTGCACCCGCATCCTTACCAGCAATGGCCCGAAAGGCCCCGGCGACGTCAAGGTGCTCGACCGGATCGTGCTCGGGACCGACCAGGTGGCGATCGATTCCTACGGCACCACTCTCTTCGGCATGATCCCGGGGGATATCGGGTATCTGCGGGCGGCCAGGGAGATGAAGCTGGGCGTCACCGACCTCGCCGACATCCGGGTGAGGGAACACGCGCTCAGCGCCTGATCAATTCAGAAATTCACCACCTCTTAATAATCGCACATAGATCAGTAACTTATTTAACCACGAAGGACACGAAGGTCACGAAGATAATTACTAAAGAGATCACACTGCTGTCCGGTTGTTGGAGCCATGATTTAACGTAACCACCTTAATATTCAAATGATTACATCAAAAAATACTTTTTTCGATTTGAAATCGCTTTTAAACTTTGGGCCTCTCAAAATCTTTATTCTCAAAGGAGTGGCCCATGCACCAAGGACATTTGGTATTTTCCCAGGTTATGGATTTTGCACCCATCTACGAATTCCACAAATGCGTCGAGCGATATCACGGCAATTACAAGGTAAAAAGTTTCTCATGTACGGATCAATTTCTGTCAATGGCTTTTGCTCAACTTTCCTATCGCGAAAGTCTACGCGATATCGAATCCTGTCTGCGAGCGATGCAGCCAAAACTTTATCACATGGGCATCAGAGGGAATGTGTCCAGAAGCACCCTGGCCGATGCCAACGAAAATCGGGACTGGAGAATCTATGCCGACTTTGCTCAAGTGCTGATCAATATAGCTCGCAAACTTTATCGAGACGAAGACTTTGGAGTCGAGTTGGAAGAAACGGTTTATGCACTCGATTCAACGACAATCGATTTATGTCTGTCTTTGTTCCCCTGGGCACGGTTCAGAAAATACAAAGGCGCCGTGAAGATGCACACATTATTAGATCTACGAGGGAATATTCCCTCTATGATCTGGATCACCGACGGCAAAGTTCACGATCTAAACATTCTGGACGAATTGATTCCCGAACCGGGAGCGTACTATGTTATGGATCGCGCTTACATAGATTTCTTGCGGTTATACTCCCTCCACATGTTTTCGGCGTTTTTTGTAATCAGAGCGAAAAAGAATTTTCAATATCAACGAATCTATTCTCGCGAGGTAGATAAGTCTACCGGTTTGCGATGTGATCAGACCATTCGATTAACAGGGCCCAGATCATCTGAATACTATCCGGAGAAACTTCGGCGTATCACTTTCTTTGATGAAAAGACTTCGATAAAATATGTTTTTCTAACCAATAACTTTGTAGCCTCTGCTCTGACTATTACACTTCTATACAAAAGTCGCTGGAACGTAGAAACATTTTTCAAATGGATCAAACAACATCTGCGAATTAAAAAGTTTTATGGCAATTCTTCTAACGCCGTTAAAACCCAAATCTGGATCGCTATCTCTACGTATGTCTTGGTCGCCATCTTGAAGAAACAACTCAAATTAGAGGCCAGTCTCTACACAATTCTACAGATTTTAAGTGTTACCCTATTTCACAAAGAGCCTATATCGCAAGTACTTACGGAATCCAACTACATTCCTGAAGAGGGTGATTCCGCTAACCAGTTGATATTACAGTTCTTATAACCGGACAGTAGTGAAGAGATCATAAAATTAGATTACATGTCATTGTGAGGAATCCCGATAAATCGGGGTAGATTGCGTGACGAAACAATCTCGATTAGTTGGTGAATAAGAGATTGCTTCGCTTCGCTCGCAATGACTATTTCCAATAGGGCAATGTATTTGATGCGCTCCTTAGTAACATACCCCCCTATTATTTCTTCGTGACCTTCGTGTCCTTCGTGGTTTAATAGAATGGTAAAGATAAAGAGATTCGTAACAGTACCCATCATCCTGGCCTGGGGGGTTTTCTTCTACCTCCAGTTCGAGCGGCCCTACCTGACCGCTCTGGGGCAGAACCTCAGCCCCGACCTCCTTCCCTCCATCGTCCGGCATGAGTTTTTCTGGCTCTTTTGGATCGCTCTCCCCCTCCTGATTCTCTCGTTTTTCAAGGGACGGTTCTTCTGCTGGTATATCTGCCCGATCGGTCTCCTCCAGGACCTGTTTCCTTCCTTCCGCCGCACCCGGACCTCGGTCATCAATACGCGCTTCTTTCTCTTCCTATTCGGTTTCGGCTTCTTCAGCCTCAACCTGCTCGCTTTCTTCGATCCCCTGGTCTCCGCCAACCGGGCGGTCACCGCTTTGCAGGCCCGTCTGGCGGTGGGGTTGGTTTTCCTGGTCCCGGTGCTCCTGATTCTCCTCCTCAACCTCTGGCGGAAGCGATTCTGGTGTTTCAAGCTCTGTCCCCTGGGCGCGTTATTCGACTGGATAACCGCCTTCAAGGAGGGGGTTCGTTCCCGGGGTCGGGACCGCCCGCGCGACCCGGGGCGGCGGAAAGCACTTCTGGCGTTGGGGGGAGGGCTGGCCGCCGGGTTTGCCTGGCGCCTCTTCAACCGGTGGCGAACCGGTGTTTACCCGCGGCTGATCCGCCCCCCGGGATCCCTTCCGGAAGAAGATTTCGTCGACCGCTGCGTTCGCTGCGGGAGCTGTATCGGGGTCTGCCTGACCGGGGGTCTGCAGCCGTCGATTCTGGAGGGCGGACCGGAAGGGCTGTTCACGCCGCGCCTGGTGCCGGCCCTGGGTGAGTGCGACGAGTTCTGCCACAAGTGCGGGCAGTCCTGTCCCACCCAGGCCATCCGGTACCTGCCCCTGGAAAAGAAGCGGGATTTCAAGATGGGGACCGCCCGGGTAGCCCGGGAACGGTGTATCGCCTGGAGTCTGGACAAAGACTGCCTGGTCTGCCAGGAGTACTGTCCTTACCTGGCCATCCGGACGGAAAAGAACCGGAACGGTATCGATTCGCCGGTGGTCATGCCGGAGGTCTGCCGCGGGTGCGGTCTCTGCGAAAAGAACTGCTTCGCCACGCCGACTCACGCCATCATGGTTTATAATGACGGCGCCGGAGAGATGATCCGCCCCGTCTGAGGTGGTTAAGAAGGGCTGTCCGATAAAACTGTTTATGGTAGTCGCAGGTTTTAACCTGTGTTAATAGTGATAGAAGCCCTGAATGACCAATGAATTTCGCGCCTTCAAAGGTGCGACTACCATAAGACTCCATAAACAGTTTTATCGGACAGTCTCCAGGCAAGGGATTGCCGACAATGAGCGGCGAAGCCGCTAATTTGTCCAGACCCCGTGTCCGGCCCGCCTCAGTTTCCCGGCCAGGTATTTTTCCAGGGCGAGAGCGTCTTTCCGGGTCGGGATGGGGTTATATTTTTGATATAAGTCCGGGCAGAGCCGCCGTCCGTACCTCCGCACGAAACTGTTCGATAAACGACCTCCCCCGATATGCTGCTCAAAACGGGCCTCCGGTCTCTTCGCCGTCTGACCGACATAGAAACAGGGGAGGGCCGGGTTCATCCGGGGGTTGGCTTTCCGGAACCGGCCGCTCTTCTGGACCTTCGGGTCCAATTCAATAACATAAATAGAAAAAGCCATAGCCTTAACAAGTGAAAAATTACCACGAAGGACACGAAGGACACGAAGAAAAAAGGGAAAAAGTAATAATCATATTATCTTTAGCGGTTCTCTTCCATTTTGTATGGGATACTGGATAATTAAAAGTGATACGTGGTCAGACAGATTAGTGATCACCCCCCTCCCAGCCTCCCCCCATCAAGGGGGGAGGGGAACCGGTGAGGCGGGGAGGCGCGCCGTCCGCGAACAGATTCCCCCTCCCTTGAAGGGAGGGGGTTAGGGGGAGGGTGGCCCCCCGGGTATCCCGAGAATTTTTATCTTCGAATATCATAATATAAACATAATTTACCCCTACAAAATGGAAGAGAACCTTATTAGCTAGACCTTACTCGAAAAGCCCCCCGCCACACCCCCTTGTTCTCCCTCAACCGGCAAGAGCACCGAATTTTGCGTTTTCTGTGCTATCTGCTGCCTGATTTATCGCCCATTTGCTTCTTCCGGACTGAGCGCGGAAACACTCCTCCCGTGTTTTCTCTCTGACAATTATTTGCGGCCGCTGTTTAAGCGGCCTGACTTACAATCTCTTGTTCTGCCCTCCTCTTCAAATATGTAATCCGGCAGGTATTGTAGGCTATGGCCTTCTCCAGCAACTCCGCGCGCACCGCCTCCAGACCCCGCCGGCCCAAACGTCCAAATTCAAAACAGTGCTTCAAGACGAACATCAGGGATTCAACTGCCGATCGCATCCGTCGGGCTTCCCGGTATCCATCGCTCTCCCAATCTCTATCCCCGATTATTCTCTTCCCCCGCGATCCGCTCAAACTCATTACCTTCACTCCCCGCTCAAGGATAGTGTCCCGGGCATCCCCAAACGCATAACCGTCATCCGCACTGACCACCTCCGGGACTATCCCCGTCCGTCCGACCACCTCGTCAAACAAAGGCAATAACTCAGACTTGTCTGCTGGATTCCCCTCCCTGACGATCAGTCCAACAATAAATCCCTCCCCGCTCCTGGCAATCTGCGGCTTGTAACCGATCACTGCTTCCCGGCCGCCCTTCTCGATATAAGCCGCCGATTTATCCGCTAAACTCAATATCTTATCCCGAGAACTTACGACTTTGCCTGCGAAGACACGCTCTTCGGCATAGGCGACCACTCGCCCGGCATCCTCGATATCTTCACGGATTTGTTGCAATAAATTTTCCAGCCTCTGCCTCTGGCTGGGAAGGATAAAATCGTACGGCTGGTAGGTGTCCTCCAACTTCGTCAACTCCTCGTCCAGATAAGCAATTGCCTGGCGGCCAAAACCGAACAGACGACGATAATACTGCCGTATCTTCTTTCTCCGGTTTTTCATTCGGGACTTGGTTGACGCCAGATTAATCTCCAGATCCAATCTCCGCATCTTTTTCAGCCATTGCCGCATCCACCACACCGAAAAATTCGGCAGTTGAAAATTCTCCAGCAACTGGCCCAACTTGTGCGCTCGCGTTACCAAACCCGTCAAGATCCTTGAGTCGGTGGGCCAGGCGGAGTTCGCCTCCACCTGAGTCGAATCGAAAGTCGTCTTTATAAAATCATCCAGTCCTTCTTCCCGGATCAAGGCAATCTGCTTTTCCAGGATCAACTCCCGGGTCCGGTTCGTAACCGCATTGGTGTTCTCCAGGATCGTGTTTGGTGCCGGCATCTTATAACCTCGACTCTGCAGGAAAGAATATAGCGACATTGATTCCAGAATAAAGGTTACCGCCTCCCTGTTGGTTGCCGAACCCAGATAGCCCCGTATCTGCAAAAATATATACACCAGGTAAGCCGGCATCCGGGGGTGGCCTACTTCAAGCTGGTACTCATAATCGTTGACACTGTAATCATCCAACCGTATGCCAGACAATTCGGATGTCAACTCCTCCATATGCCGTTTATCTGCAAAACGCTTTATTTTCTTTCCTATCCCGCGTTGATCCAAATCCCGATCGATTTCAGCCAGGATTTCAGGGGCAAATCTGACTAATTCTTCGCTTTGTTGCAGAAAAGCGCTGAAATCGCTGTCGGGAACCGGCAAAAATAGGTTGCCCTGGAGGTGGGGAGATGGTAGATTATGATGTGCCGCGTGTGCTTGCATATTCAGCCTCCTATTTTGCGGTAGTTGGCTAATTGTAGCACATTGCGGCATTTTTACTATGCCTTTTCTCCCCCGATTATGCTATTATTCTTCGGTTTGCTGTTTCTTGAAAGTAGCTTTTCGAGTAAGGTCTAGCTAAACGGAAACGGCGTGTGTTAAAAGTGAATAGATATGTATGAGGGAACTGGAAATGGGAATATATTTTACATAAGGTCTTGATGTTGCCTCATCCTTTGTATGTTTGTATTGATCTTAACATCCTTCGTGTTCTTCGTGTCCTTCGTGGTTTACATTGATGTATCTTCATCCATCACGGTAATCGGAGGTAGCCGATCTATTATTTTCCGGAGAAATGCGGCAACGGTCTTCCCAATCATGTCGTTGGTCTTGGCGGTGGGATGGCACCAATCGAAATAGACGTCCTTCTCCCGCGTCCGGTACTGGCGCAGGAGGGGGAGCAGGTCCAGGTAGGCGAAACCGAGGTCGGCCGCCTTTTCCCCCAGGAGCTTCTGCGGCGCGTCCTCGACGAAATCCGCGTAGACCTGGAACGCCACCGGAAAAGCGACGATGGCGACCGCGAAGCCGTGTTCTTGGGAAAGTTCTTTCAGCCGTCCCAGTTCCCGGTCGATTACCTTCCAGGATGCGGTCTGCCAGGCCGCCCCCCAGTCATACTGGGCCAGGGAGGCCAGTTCCAGGAAGATCGCGCGATCCCCTTTCCAGTTCACCCGGTTCATGGCTTCCGTCCAGATCAGGCGGTCTTCCCCGTGCTCACTGATCCAGCGCCGGAGCTTCAGGTTCTTGTAGATCGTTTCCGCGAGCAGGCTGTGCCGGCGCAGCCATCCCCGCCGCCCGATCTCTCCCGGGAATCCCCAGGGCGGCCGGCTGTCGTTGAGGTAAAAGGAGACCACCACCACATCGGGGGAGAGGGAGAGGCCGCGCTCTTGCAGGATCGCGATCTCCTCGGTGAGCCCGATGTCGCCCACGCCGGCGTTGACGATCTCGACCGTCCGTTCCGGGAGGGCCTCTCCCAGGTACTTCTCGGCCCGCTCGACCCAGGTCTCTTCGGCCGGGAGATAACTGGCCCAGGTGATGGAATCGCCCAGGACCAGTATTCTCAGCTCCTCGGCGGATTTAACCGCGGGAAGTTCCCCGTCCCGGAAGCCGAGGGAGTTTACCTCCATCGTCACGTCCCGGCCGGAGATGCGGTGGTTCCGGATAATCACCCGGGAGTTCGGCACCAGACGTCTTCCCCGGGAGGTATACCTGACCAGGAACTCGGCGTCGCTCTCGACGAGGGGATTTTTCCCCGCCGAGAACTCCCGCACGATGTGGGTCTCCGCCCGGCGGAGATAAATCTCGAACCCGGCCAGGATAACGATGATGCCGGCCGCGAGAATCCCGGCCGCGAGAAAAAGATTGGCGAGTAGTTTCTTCTTCAATAGCTCACATCAACTCGTTTCACTCGTAATTTTGCCACCAAGACACTAAGGCACCAAGAAAAACAAATTCCCGGGTTAATCGCCGATCCGGGCCTGAATCATTTTCATCCGTTTTCTCTTTTCCGCCGGGAAGGTTCTAAAATACTCCTGGATATTCATCGGTTTGATCTCCGGTTTGCCCTGTCATGATCGGGAACTGGCCGGTAAAATTCAAGGGCATATTTGTGAAAAAGGAAGAGAGCGATAAAAAGAGTTTAGAGCCTTTGTCGATAATAATATTTGTTTTTCGTCATTCTTTCGTCATTCGTCATTCGGATTTCGTCATTAATGTTTGTTTTCCTTAATGTAATATAATTCTTCTGCATGCAATAAAAATATCTGGTCCCGGGATCCTCCCCGGGAAAGCCTCTCAAACAGGTCTTTTATCCTCCGCCGTCTTTTTGATACAATCCCGGCAATATTACCCGCCCGCTGGTTAAACCGGAAGGTTTCAGGAGTGACCGATGACCGAGAACGCCGCCGGCCCCCCGGTCGAGATCAAGCTGATTGACGTCCACAAGACCTACATCATGGGCGAGGTCAAGGTCCCGGTTCTGAAGGGGATCAATCTGGAGATCTACCGGGGCCAGCTCACGGCCATCCTCGGCGACTCCGGCGCCGGCAAATCAACGCTGCTAAACATGATCGGGGGGATAGACCGTCCAACCAGCGGGCGGATCATCTTCGAGGGAAAGGACATCGCCCGGCTGAGCGATCAGGCCCTCACTCTCTATCGCCGCGGGAATGTCGGCTTCGTCTTCCAGTTCTACAACCTAGTGGCCACACTGACCGCACTGGAGAATGTCGAGGTCTCAACCGAGATCGCCAAAAATCCGATGGACCCGGCCCAGGCCCTTGACCTGGTCCAGTTGAAGGACCTGGTCTCCCACTTCCCGGCCCAGATGTCGGGCGGGCAGCAGCAGCGGGTGGCCATCGCCCGGGCCCTGGCCAAGCAGCCCAACCTCATGCTCTGCGACGAGCCGACCGGCGCCCTCGACCAGCAGACCAGCGTCACCGTCCTCAATCTCCTCTCCGGTCTGAACGAGAAGCTGGACACCACGATCGTGCTCATCACCCACAATCCCAACATCGCCAAGATGGCCCACCGGGTCGTCCGGATCGGGAACGGGATCATCGAGAAGGAGTACGTGAACGAGCACCCGATCACGGCCGGGGAGATCCCCTGGTGAAGGTCCTCGACCGGAAGCTGCTCCGCGACCTCACGCAGTCGAAGGGGATGCTCCTGGCCGTGGCCGCCATCATCGCCGTCGGCACCGGCTGTCTGGTCGGCATGCTCTCCACCTTCAACAACCTGGAGACGGCGATGCGGGATTACTACGCCCGTTCCCGGATGGCCGACTTCTGGATCAGTCTGAAGAAGGCGCCGACCGGCGCGATCGAGGACCTGGAGAAGATCCCCGGCGTGGCCGGGATCCGGGAGCGGATCTCCTTCCCGGTGATCGTCGACCTGGAGGGGGTGGACCGCCCGATCAGCGGGCTCTCGGTCTCGATGCCCGATACCCCCGGGGATGTCATCAACAATATTGTGGTCCGGTCCGGTTCCTACTTTACCGCGGACAGACGAAACGAGGTAATCGTATCGGAGCAGTTCGCCGCCGCCCGTAAATTACAGCCCGGGGACTATATCCATCTGACGATGAACGGACGCCGGGAGAAAATGTTCGTGGTGGGGACGGCCATCAGCGCGGAACACGTCTATATCGCCCCGCCGGGGAGCCTCTTCTCGGCTCCGGGAGATTACGGGATCTTCTACATCAAGCGGACCTTCGCCGAGGACACCTACGGCTTCCAGGGGGCCTGCAACGACGTGGTGGGGCTCTTTACCCGGGAAGGCAGCGGGATGAGCGATCTGATCCTGGAAGAGGCGGACCGGATTCTCGATCCCTACGGGGTCTTCAGCACCACCCCGCGCCGCCAGCAGTTCTCCAACCTGACCCTCCACTCGGAGATGGGAGGTTTGAAAACCCTGGCCACCTCCCTGCCCCTGATCTTTCTCGGCGTGGCCGCCCTGGTCCTCAATGTCCTGATGACCCGGATGGCCGAGCAGCAGCGGGTGATCGTCGGCACCCTGAAGGCCCTCGGCTACGAGAACGGGCAGCTCTTCTCCCACTATATCAAGTTCGGCCTCGTCGTGGGCCTGGTCGGCGGCCTGGGCGGCTGCGCCGTAGGGGATTGGCTCTCCCGGGCCATGGTCGGCATGTACCAGGGCTTTTTCGAATTCCCTCACCTGGTCAACCATGCCTATCCCTCGATTATGTTGCTGGCGGTACTGATATCGGTGCTCTTTGCCGTTCTGGGTACCCTCCGCGGGGTAAAGCGGATCGTCGACCTCGACCCGGCCGAGGCGATGCACGAGGCGATGCCGGCGGCGGGAGGGGCCATCCTGCTGGAGCGCTGGAAGACGTTCTGGAGCCGGCTGGACTTCTGGTGGCAGATCGTTCTCCGCAGCCTCTTCCGGAACCGGGCCCGGACCCTGATCGCCCTGGTGGCGGCCCTGCTGGGTTCCGCCATGGTCCTGCTCGCCCTCGGGATGAACGATTCGATGTCCTACATGGTGGATTTCGAGTTCGACAAGGTGCTCCTGGGCGATTACACCCTGAACCTGCGCGACGCGACCGATTCGGGGGCGGTCAAGGAGGCCAGGGATCTCCCCGGGGTCACGCTGGCGGAGCCGGTCTTCAACGTGGCCGGCACCTTCTCCCGGGCCAACCGGCATAAAAAGGGCGCGATCACCGGCCTGATACCGGGATCGACCCTGAACGTTCCCCGCAATGCCGACGGGACCGCGGTCCGGGTGCCCCCGGCCGGGCTCCTGATGACCGACCGGCTGGCCCGCCAGCTCGGTGTCGCCGAGGGGGAGACGGTCACCTTCATCCCCGTGCGGGGGGTGAAGTACCCTCATAAGCTGCAGGTGAGTGCCATCATCAAGAGCATGCTGGGATTGAGCGTCTATGCCGACTATTCCTATCTCAACCGCCTGGTCGGGGAGGCGGAGGCCGTCAACGAACTCCAGTTGAAGGCGAAGCAGACGCCGGAGGAGACGGTTGCCTTCTTCCGGCGTCTGAAAGAATCGCCGAAACTGGAATCCCTGACCGTGATCGCCCAGTCCAAGGCCGCGATCAAGGTGCAGATGACGGGAGCGATGCAGGGGATGGCGATGGTGATGATCCTCTTCGCCGGGGTGATCTTCTTCGGCTCCATCCTGAACGGCTCCCTGATCGCGATCTCCGAGCGGCGGCGCGAGATCGCCACCTTTCGCGTGCTGGGTTACCAATCTCGGGAGATCGGGGGGATGTTTATCCGGGAGAACATGCTGGTCAACCTGGTGGGCACGGTCATCGGTCTCCCCTTCGGTTACTGGATGCTTCAGGGGCTGGCCACCCAGTACACCAACGATGCCTTCACCATGCCGGTCTATATCCGGGGCCCGAGCTGGGTGGGGACGATCGTGCTCGCGTTGATCTTCGTCCTCGTCTCCCACGTCTTCGTCCAGCGGGCGATCAACCGCCTCCACTGGGAAGAAGCGTTAGCCATGAAAGAGTGAAAAAGAGACTGGACCGATCGGCTGCAGCCGATCGGTCCAGCCGGAGTAATGGAGTAAGGGAATGATGGAGTGTTGGATTGGCCTGCTCCATCACTCCAGTACTCCACCACTCCAATACTCCATTCTGATTAGATAGATGATTATACAAACATCTGGATAAAGGAGTCGGTATTATGAAAAAAAAACGACAGCTCACCTGGCTGATTATCGGGGCGGCAGTGGTTGTCATTATCGTGGGCGCGGCGGCGGGGGTGCTGAGTCCGCCGGTCGACGTCCAGACGGCGACGGTACAGGAGGGCACCATCAAGGCCTACGTCGAGGAACGGGCCCGGACCACGCTCCCCCGCGTTTACCGGATTACCATGCCCTACGCCGGCAGGGTGGAACCGATCACCGTCGAGGCGGGGACCATGGTCAAAAAGGGCGATGAGCTCGCCCGGCTCGATACCGACAACCTGGAAAGCGCCCTTTCCCAGTACAATGACGTCGTTGACGCTTTCGATAAGTCGGTCCAGTCCGCCCTGACGCAGGTCACCGCCAGCCGGGCGGTGGAGGAGTATACCAAGTGGGTATCGGAGGCGATCAAAAAACTTTACCCCGATCAACTGGTCAGCGAGCTGGCGGTCAAGGCGTCGGTGAAGGACTTCGTCGAGGCTCAGGCGGTCTCCCTGGAAGATCAGCTCACCTATTACGCCATGAGCGCGCTCAATGCCGCCGTCAAACTGTTGCCGATCTACACCAGGCGCGACCTTGACCGCTCAGCCTTGACCAGCCCGATCGACGGGGTGGTGCTGAAGCGGTACGTCGAGAACGAGGTCGTTCTCGGCGCCGGGCAGTCCCTCCTCGATATCGGCGATCCCACCGCCCTGGAGGTCACGGCCGAGATACTGACCGAGGAGGCGGGGGCGATCTCCCCGGGCGACCCGGTCGAGATCTTCGGCCCGGCGATCGGGGGGACCCCGATCAAGGGGACCGTGAAGCGGATCTTTCCGGAAGGGTTTACCAAGGTCTCTTCGCTCGGCGTCGAGGAGCAGCGGGTGAACGTCAAGATCGTCATCGCCCCGGACGACCTGAAAAAACTGCGCGACGCGGGCCGTAACTTCGGCGTCGAGTACCGGGTCCGGGTCCGGATCTACACCGATGAGAAGAAGAACGCCGTCATCATCCCCCGCACGGCGCTTTTCCGGGGTCCCGAAGGGGAGTGGCAGGCCTTCGCGGTCAAGGAGGGCAAAGTCCGGTTGGTGAAGCTGACACTCGGCGTGACCAACGACCAGCAGGCCGAAGTGACCGACGGCCTCTCCGCCGGCGACACCGTAATCATCGCCCCCGCCACCACCCTGTCCGACGGGATGAAGGTGAGGCCGGAGACAACGTAGTAAATCGCCCCAACGGAGAATGCCCGATAAACCTATTTTGTGGGTTTGCCGTGGTAGTCGCACCTTTTAAGGTGCGCAATTGTTCAATTGTTAAATAAATATCCCGGGGCAACGCCCCCGAAATAAGGGTGATTAATCGCATTTTTGTCCCTGGGTTTACCCTTCTAAAGCCGGGCAGGCACCCCGGGCTAAAATAGTATGCCCCTTCGGGGCATCGATCAAATGGTTGTCTCTGTCCGTATCGTATAGTCTAAAATAAATGCAGAACATGCCTTGACAGTAGTATCAATAGTGATATCATATAATGACGTCGAATATTGAAAAGATTGTTGCAGAAATGCGGCGGAACCCATTAAGGATCCGCTTTGCGGATCTATGCCTCGTATGTACATATTATTTCGGTGAACCCCGGCAGAAAGGATCGAGCCATCATATATACAAGACCCCCTGGAAAGGCGATCCAAGGGTGAATATCCAGAATGCGAAAGGTAAAGCAAAGGCATATCAGGTGAGGCAAATCTTAAAAGCAATCGAAAGGATGGAATATGAAGCCAATACGTAATGACCACTATACGTATCGTGTAACCTGGTCGGATGAGGATAAGGAATACGTCGGGCTTTGCGCGGAATTCCCCAGTCTGAGCTGGCTATCAGCTTCTCCTGAAGCGGCGCTTCGAGGAATACGTTCCGTTGTTGCAGATGTGGTTGTAGATATGAAGAAGACCGGTGAAGAGCTCCCCGAGCCACTCGCTGAACATCATTTCAGCGGGAAATTCATGGTGCGGGTTCCTCCTGGAATTCACCGACGTCTTGCGGTGGAAGCATCCGAGGCAGGTGTCAGCCTGAATCGTCTGGCGAGTGCGAAGCTATCACAATAAATTCGTGCCACCCAGAAGAGGATAAACCCCGAAGGGGTTAAAC
>CAWGIE010000006.1:0-14625 GCA_963822585.1 uncultured bacterium | reverse complement strand
AATAAATACGGTACTGTTCCTTCTTTGGTGGTTCTCCAGTGAACTCTAGGTCTTCAAAGTACCGCTTGAAGTCACGCTTCACTTTGGTAATTTTCGGTGAAAGCTGGATTAAGTTGTCTGATACCTTGTCATACACGTGCTTGAATCGAACTTCATGCTCGATCCGTCTCAGTTCGATCGTAGCTTTGAACGAATCTTGGTCCCGCTGCTTTGTGATCGCCCATAGTTCCTTCACAATCCAGCCGATTCCCACGAGGATTCCGCTACCTGCCCATTGCAAGAAATCGCCCACAATAGAATCTCCCTGGACTGAATGTAGTCTTACGTGAATTGATATCCATTTCCCCGCCATGCCTTAATTGCTCCTCCCACATCAGCCGCCTTCACCAACACGTAGTCAGTATCGAAAGTCGAAACGGCAAACACGCTGATACCTGCCTCGGCCAATGGTTGAATCAGCGACGACAAAACGCCGACCATCGTGAAGAGGATCGGACCTTCAAGTTGAAAGCACCGCCAGTCTTTCTCATGCTTGATGCTGTCTGGGACGTGTGATTGCAGGCAGACGATGGACAGTTCGTTCGATGTTCGAGTGACCGATGAAAAGCCTTCGGTGGCCCAATCAGGAATGGCGGCATCGGCATTGAGCCTGCAAATAGCGAAGGTATCGGGGAGGTGATACCGAGCAAAAAAATGGCGCCAGATTTGAGCGGCTCGCCAGCGCCACCCGAACGAAGGAAGACACAGAAGGACACTGGTAAGGTCCATTCCCTTCGAAGGATACGGTTTGGCCCCACGCCTTCGAGGTGGCGCTTCCGGCACGCTCGCCAGTGGCGCTCTTTTCGTGCTCGGTATCAGGAGGAGCGTCAGTTGATGAATGTTGGGCATCAATGCTTCTTTCACCGCCTATCATCCTCCAGCAGCCACTCCTTGGCCCGCTCAAGCAACAGCATTTCCCTGGCGACTCGGCGAATGTTGGCCTTGCGTTCCATTTCGATCTCTTCTGGGTCGTAATCCTCGTCGTCTTCGTCGTCGTACAAGTTAGGATCGAATGGCTCCGTCCATCCCGCCTTCTCCAGGTATTCGGCGAGTTGCCATTGCTCGAAAATCGTCTTGATCTCGGCGACAAACGCTGGAATCTCGGCCCGAAAAGCGGCATTCTTTTCAGCAGTATCGAGGAAGCTCAAGAACTTCTCGCCAACGAGGTATTTGATGGCATCCACGGTGCCAAACTCAACTTCGATTCCCCTGGCCGCATCGCACTGCTCAATCCAGATTTTGTGAAGGTTCAGCATGGTCTACCCCAAATGATCTTCGCAATAAACGAGAATCGCCTCGGCCTCTTGCTCATCGACCAGTTCAAGGGCAAGGTGGGCAGCGACGTAGCAAAGCGTGAAGGCCATCATTGGATGATGCTCCAGGCCGTGGTCGATTCCGTCAGGATCGGTGTTCGCAACGTAGTTCGCCAGGGCAACCTTGATGACCCGATCCGCCTCTCGTCCCTTCAGCTTTCTGCCACGAAACTTCAGGCACACTAGCGGAGCCATGTGAAAGAGATTCTCATCCGTGACTTCGGTGCCAGCAAGAGGGCTGAACGGTTTGGCCTCGGAAGCGTCGGCGATTGCCAAGACAATCTCTTTCAGCCATTGGGCAGGCGTTTGGGGAAGGGGCCTTTCCATTTGATGCTCACTTTCTGATGCTGTCCGCCAACGTTTTGAACACATCCTTGGGAAAGCCATGCGATGAGGACTTGCCTTGTCCCAACGCCGACATCGGTGTGTCGTTCAGTTTGAAGCCGATTTCAAATGGGGACTCTTCGCCATCAGCCAGCCAGTACGTCGCAAACTTTGTGAATTCGTTCATCGAGCCGGTGACGGAGCGATCCAACGCCTTGGCAAATTGCACGGTTTCGCTGGCTGGTGCAATGAAGCGATGATAAATGAATGCTTGCCCATCAGCCTCCATGAACTCCCGGATGGCGGCCAGAGCGTTCTCGATGAACAGGCCGTCATTCGAGTTGCCCTTGCCGAACATCACAGTGGAATAAAGCGACTTCGTGTTCGTCAGGAGGATGTACGGCGTTCGGCTCGACACGAACAAATTGGCCGACCAGTCAGCAAATGGGTTCTCGTCCGATGGCAATGTCGCCAAGCGGCCTGCTTTGATCTTGGTGTTCAGCTTTTGCGAAAGTCGAAAAATCATCAGCCACCTTCTTCGGCCCAAAGCTAAATATTTCTCGTTCTCGTGATTCTACAGATGCCAATGACCTCCGGTAGAATCAGCCAAGGAACACGATCAAAATTCGCACCGCATTACCGAGGCATAGTCATGGAATTTAACATTCCGTCAGGGTCGCAATGGAGCCGTGCTGAGATCGAGCAGAATTAGCACAAGTTGTGTCCGGAGAAGATCGAACTGATCGGGCAGATGTTTTGGAGCAACGAGGGGCAGCTGAACATGCTGGGACTGCTGCTCGAAAACGTTGGGATCAACGTGGCCGTGAACCTGGGCGACCCCGCACTTTGGAAGCAGGCCATTGACGAACGCTTGAAGCAGAGAGGATAAAGGGGGACCGACAAATGGAGCAATCACCACAGCAGCAGATCGAAGCTATCGTCGAATCACTGGAGAAACGAGGAGTACCGGTTGCTCCGGTAGTAGAAGCCACGTCCCTCGCTACTTCTCACCCAGAGGCGGTGAGCGATCTCGCTGTTGCCGTCATGAAACGGTTTCCGAAGGGCGGCACGTTCCTCGATGGAGCTTTAACTTACCTGCCCCTAGAAGATTGGCACGCACTTGTCGAGAACGCCCTGGACGTTCTCGAAGCATCAAGAGGCAAGAATGATGCGGCTGAATCCGTGATCGCCTACGCCAGCTTGCAGTGTCCGTTGGCGTTGCACCCACATCTGACACGCATTTTCCAGGTCAGGCCGAACAAGAACTCGTACTACGAACGTTTTTCCTGGCGGGAGTCGGGGGACCTGCATATCGACTATCTGCGGGGTGTCATCGAAAGCTCGGCATCGAACAACGAGACTCGTACACGAGCCTGGTCGAATTTGTGCGAGACACGATACGCCAATGCCATCGAGTACGCCGTTTCTTGTGCAAAGTTGCCTGGTCTTGCTCCTGATGGTTGGCCTCAACCCGAGTGGATCACACGCAGCCTGCACCTGGTCGGCTTTCATCACGACGGTCACTCTTTGCAACGTACAGTTCCCGACGCCCTCTATCACATTCAGTTTGCTGATTCGTATTTTGAGCCAAACGCCCGCCCTCCTTGGCTTGAGAGAATCCATCCGACGTGGAAGCTGCGTGCCTCAACACAATCAGTTCAAATCGGCGGCGTCAGCACCAACCGATGTTCGCTGTGCGGCGAGACGTTGCACCGATTGATTCTCCTTGAACCGCTTCCGACTGGTCTGGGCATCACTCGGATGCCACGTCTCGAACTTGCCACATGCCTTTCATGCTTGGGCTGGACAAAACAGCCGCTTTTCTATCGCCATGACCAGTATGGTTGTCCAACAAGCGTCGGCTACGACGGCCCTGCCGTGAAGCCTCAGTTTCCGGTTGGCCCATTGAAGGGAACGGAAACAAAACTGGCTGAAACTCCTCGACGCTGGTACTGGCAGGATTGGGCATTGAGCAACAGCCGAGAAAACCTCAACCGCATTGGTGGTGAGCCTTGCTGGATTCAGGACGCCGAGTACCCTCACTGTCCGCTTTGCCAGAAGATCATGCCCTACCTGATGCAGCTTGATTCGGATCTGCCAATGGACGAGGAGCGTGAATGGCTCTGGGGCAGTGGCGGAATCTGCTACGGTTTCTGGTGCGACCAGTGCAAGGTCAGCGGGTTCTTTTGGCAATGCACTTGATGACGGAGCATAATGCCCTTCGATGACTCCCTCACCCGCAAGAAGGGCGTCAAGGAAAAAGATGTTTGACGCAGGAGCCACCATGCGAAGCGAAAAGGAAAAGATGCTTGCGGGTGAATTCTACAACCCGCTCGACCCGGAACTCATGGAGGCCAGGGAGCGGGCCAGAGATTTGTGCCAAGACTTGAATGCCACTCGTGAAATTGACCAGGAAGCCCGACGCCGAATTCTGATCGCACTATTCGGTGAGGGCGGTGATTCGGTTTGGATGCAGCCGCCCTTCTTCTGCGATTACGGTTCGAACATCCTCCTGGGCGAACGGGTCTTCTTCAATTTCAACTGCGTAATTCTTGATGTTTGCCAGGTGAGGATCGGTGACTTCACCCAAATCGGGCCTGCCGTTCAAATTTACACGGCAACCCATCCCATGAACGCTTGTAATGGTTCAGCCTGAATTGGAAGATTGCTGGGCTCACGTTAGCGGTTAAGGAACGCGGGCTTGGGACCGCTCAGGGGATTGTACTGGTGCTTGATCCTGTGACTACGGTTTCCTCTTCTCTGTTCGCGTTGGCGGCTCGGGGCAATGTTGGTACAGCAAGGTTTAACCTCCCACACAGGTCCAGGGCGGCATCGTAGATCGACAATTGCTGGGTTGCGGCCCACAGGTCCAAGGCGTTGCCCGAGCGATTGCACTTGAAGCAGTGGAACGTGTGGGCGTGTGTGTTGACGCTGAAGCAACGGGCCGTGCCTCGGTTGGTGGCGTGGAACGGACAGGAGCCGCGTTGTTGGCCGTGATGATCCGTGCGTGCCGTGAACCCCAGCAGGGCCAACACCTGCGTGATGCTGATGGCGGCTCGCAGCGTTGCGAAGTCGATGGCAGGCCGCGATGAATCGGCGTATGGCTCCGTCTGTTCCTGCCGGGTCTGGCGCATGTCTTTGCGGCGTTCGCGAGCCTCGGCCAGTTTGCGGTCGCGTTCGGCATGAATGGCTTTGTCGTTGCCGAGCAGTTTGTCGTTGGGCGTGATGTAGCCGATGGCACTGTGCAAGCGGACGTTGTTGTAATAGTCCACGTATTCCAGAACGAGTCGTCGGGCCTCGTCGAGAGACAGGGGCACTTTGGTGCGGATGCAGTCTCCTTTGAGGGTTTTGTGCCAGCGTTCGAGCTTGCCGTTGCTCTGGGGATGGTAGGGCGAAGTGCGAACGTGTGACATACCTGTGACACGAATGAACTCCTTGAAATCCTTGGCGATGAACTGCGGGCCGTTGTCGGAGATGATGCGTGGAGTGACACCGGGGTGACACTCACGGGCGCGTTGGATGATGGTTTGCACGTCGTTTTGCTCCATTTTCTCGCGGATTTCGTGATGGACGATGAAACGGCTGTAGCCATCGAGCACCGAGCACAGGAAGTAGAAGGTGCCGGCGATGTTGAGGTAGCTGACATCGACATGCCACTCTTGATGGGGCTTGAGGGGTTGCACATAGCCGGTGCCTTTCTTGGTGGGTTTGGGAGTGGGCCCGGCCAGGAGTCCCGCCTTTTTGAGAACGCGATAGACACTGGCCGGGCTGCAGGCAACGACATCGGCATCGAGCATCATGAAGGTCATGCGGCGATAGCCTTCGAGGGGGTTGGCGCGGGCGAAGTTGCAGATGCGTAGCTTCTCATCATCGGTGAGCCAATGGTCACGAGGCACCCAGGCGTTGTGCTCGTTGACCTTGCCGAAGCGGTTGACCCAGTCGTGATACTTGCTGCGGGTGATGCCGAGCCAGGGCATGAAGCGTGCGACGGGGATGTCGGTCTTGTCGCTCCATGCCCGGACGAAATCGACGATGAGGTCGCGGGTGTCGTGGGGTACCCAACATTTGGTCAGTGATCCCCAGTTCTTTTTTTTTCCTCGGTGAGAGCCTCCATGAGCTCGGCCATGACCTCGTTTTTCTTCTGGACCTTGGCTTCGAGCTGCTGGATTTTGAGATCCTTGGCATCTTGAGCGGCCTTGGCCTGGCGTCCATCGCGGCCATTGGCGAAGGCGAGGTGGCCGTTCTCGAAGAACTTTTTGAGCCAGTCGTGGACTTGGCTGGGGTAGATGTTGAGTTGATCGCACAGATCAGAGATGGGTACTTTTTCGAGGAGATGCCGTTTGATGATGGCGACTTTCTCGTGATCGGCAAAGTGACGACGCTGCTTACTCATGGTAGAACCTCCGTACAGGTTATGCTAACCCAAACGCAGCGTTCTTCCAGATTCGACTGAGGCAAAACACGCTGACCTTCGGCGCAAACAGGAGTTTGGCAAACCCATCGACATTGGCTCCGATGTGTGGGTCGGCGGCGGGGCCATCATCTGCCCCGGCGTGAGAATTGGGTCGAAGGCTGTCATTGGCGCAGGAAGCGTGGTCACGAGGGACATCCCGGACGGCGTGTTCGCTGCTGGCAATCCATGCCGGGTGATTCGGGAGATCTCCGAAAAGTAGGCACGAAGCTCACGTATCTCGCAACATTGCATCTGCTTCGATTTCGACGAGAATTTCGGGTGCAATCAAGCGGCTAACCTGGACCATGCTTGTTGCGGGCCGGATATCGCCGAAGAATTCGCCGTGGGCCTTGCCGACCTCTTGCCAATTGTCCATGTTCATGACGTACATCCTTGTGCGAACCACGTCTTTCAAGCTGGCCCCCAGCTTTTCCAGCGCCGCCTCGATATTCTTGATGACCTGCACAGTCTGAACATACGGGTCGCCCTTGCCAACGATACTGCCGTCCTCGGAAGTTGCGGTCGTGCCTGAAACAAAGATGAACTGGCCGACTCTGATTGCCCTGGAATAACCGACAACTGGCTCCCATGACGTGCCACTTGAATAGGTCTCATGTTGCATATTCGATTCCCTCACGCCAGCAACTCACCTTTCAACACAATCACGGCCTTCCTGCCCACAATGGCCCGGTCGCCCGTCACAGAATTTGGCGTTCACCGAATGCCGACAGCGGCGGAAAAAGATAGGTTTCGTGGTTCAGTTGCTGCCGATTTTCCTTCGGCATCAGAACGGCTGTCAGTAAAATCAGTTCGACGAGACAATCCGGGTGTCTGCTAATTCATCTCCAGCCACATTTGTTTTCGAAGGGTACTTTCATGCCAAAATTCCTGATTGAGCGGGACATTCCCGGAGCCGGAAAATTATCGGCGGCAGAATTGCAGGCCATTTCGCAGAAGTCGTGTAGCGTGTTACAAGGTATGGGACCGAAGATTCAATGGCTGCAAAGCTACGTGACCGGCGACAAGATTTATTGCGTCTACATCGCTCCCGACGAGGCGACTATCCAGGAACATGCCAAACAGGGCGGCTTCCCAGCAAATCGCATTTCTCAAATCACAACCGTCATCTGTTTTGCCTCAGTCGAATCTGGAAGAACGCTGCGTTTGGGTTAGCATAACCTGTACGGAGGTTCTACCATGAGTAAGCAGCGTCGTCACTTTGCCGATCACGAGAAAGTCGCCATCATCAAACGGCATCTCCTCGAAAAAGTACCCATCTCTGATCTGTGCGATCAACTCAACATCTACCCCAGCCAAGTCCACGACTGGCTCAAAAAGTTCTTCGAGAACGGCCACCTCGCCTTCGCCAATGGCCGCGATGGACGCCAGGCCAAGGCCGCTCAAGATGCCAAGGATCTCAAAATCCAGCAGCTCGAAGCCAAGGTCCAGAAGAAAAACGAGGTCATGGCCGAGCTCATGGAGGCTCTCACCGAGGAAAAAAAAAGAACTGGGGATCACTGACCAAATGTTGGGTACCCCACGACACCCGCGACCTCATCGTCGATTTCGTCAGGGCATGGAGCGACAAGACCGACATCCCCGTCGCACGCTTCATGCCCTGGCTCGGCATCACCCGCAGCAAGTATCACGACTGGGTCAACCGCTTCGGCAAGGTCAACGAGCACAACGCCTGGGTGCCTCGTGACCATTGGCTCACCGATGATGAGAAGCTACGCATCTGCAACTTCGCCCGCGCCAACCCCCTCGAAGGCTATCGCCGCATGACCTTCATGATGCTCGATGCCGATGTCGTTGCCTGCAGCCCGGCCAGTGTCTATCGCGTTCTCAAAAAGGCGGGACTCCTGGCCGGGCCCACTCCCAAACCCACCAAGAAAGGCACCGGCTATGTGCAACCCCTCAAGCCCCATCAAGAGTGGCATGTCGATGTCAGCTACCTCAACATCGCCGGCACCTTCTACTTCCTGTGCTCGGTGCTCGATGGCTACAGCCGTTTCATCGTCCATCACGAAATCCGCGAGAAAATGGAGCAAAACGACGTGCAAACCATCATCCAACGCGCCCGTGAGTGTCACCCCGGTGTCACTCCACGCATCATCTCCGACAACGGCCCGCAGTTCATCGCCAAGGATTTCAAGGAGTTCATTCGTGTCACAGGTATGTCACACGTTCGCACTTCGCCCTACCATCCCCAGAGCAACGGCAAGCTCGAACGCTGGCACAAAACCCTCAAAGGAGACTGCATCCGCACCAAAGTGCCCCTGTCTCTCGACGAGGCCCGACGACTCGTTCTGGAATACGTGGACTATTACAACAACGTCCGCTTGCACAGTGCCATCGGCTACATCACGCCCAACGACAAACTGCTCGGCAACGACAAAGCCATTCATGCCGAACGCGACCGCAAACTGGCCGAGGCTCGCGAACGCCGCAAAGACATGCGCCAGACCCGGCAGGAACAGACGGAGCCATACGCCGATTCATCGCGGCCTGCCATCGACTTCGCCGCGCTGCGAGCCGCCATCAGCATCACCCAGGTGTTGGCCCTGCTGGGCTTCACGGCACGCACGGATCATCATGGCCAACAACGCGGCTCTTGTCCGTTCCACGCCACCAACCGGGGCACGGCCCGTTGCTTCAGCGTCAACACACATGCCCACACGTTCCACTGCTTCAAGTGCAATCGCTCGGGCAACGCCTTGGATCTGTGGGCCGCGACCCAACAATTGTCGATCTACGATGCCGCCCTGGACCTGTGTGGGAGGTTAAACCTTGCTGTACCAACATTGCCCCGAGCCGCCAACGCGAACAGAGAAGAGGAAACCGTAGTCACAGGATCAAGCACCAGTACAATCCCCTGAGCGGTCCCAAGCCCGCGTTCCTTAACCGCTAACGTGAGCCCAGCAATCTTCCAATTCAGGCTGAACCATTACAGACCCCACGACAGCAGAACGGTGAAAGCCCCCACTATCGGCTATTGGAGCAATACTCACCCGCCACCAGACCTTTGCCCGGAAGCGACCAGACCATCTGTAAAGCAACTCCCTTCACGGAGGAATTATCATGAAGACATCTGAAAAGACCATTGCCCAGGTTTTCGAGGAATTCTTGGCCGACCAGAAAACCAGGATCAGTCCCAAGACGTTGCAGAAGTACGAAAACATCATCAGCCTCTACAGGCACTACCTGGAGAGCTACTGGCCAGGTCACGATGGTGATTACGATAAGATCACGAAGGCGGGAGGCACTTACTGCGGAACATTTGGCCCCGAAGATGCCACCGCTGGCTACAGCGAATTTCTCGGTTACTTCATGCCTCGGAAGGTGATGTGCGGCAAGGACACGATGCAAGCCGCTGGCACCGTTACCAAAAAGCTGGCCAAGTGGCTCTCCGAAAAGGGCTACGTCGAAGACACCGAATACGATCAAGAGCGGGCAGGTGAAGCGGCTAGAGACTTGCCCAACGCCAGCAAACTGCTCAATCTGCTCGATGCCTTCGTGGAAGAAACCGCACCTTCAAGCCAGGGCAAAGTCGTCGAGGGGCATTTCCTGATCGAGAAAATCGAGCCTGGAAAACTCTGGTTGGAAACGATGATGGATCCCGAGAAGGTGATAGGTCCGATTCCGGTCCCGGTAGAAATAACGAAGTTGTGCAAGACTTCATGGGACATTGGCGGCGTCGTGGCGAAGACGAGCAGAGGATGGCGGTTTGTCGAGGTCTGGAATGTGTCGCCGTAGCTTGATTTTTCGCCAAGTACTGGTTCCTGGCAGTCGGTGCATTCACGGAATCGGGATTAGGTTGCCGGGGGCATTGACTGATCTTAACCATACAACGAGAAATATCACGATGCGTATTTCACGACGCCTATTCTTTACTGTAATCGGCGCTGCTGCGCTGGCATTCATGCACTTCCCGCATTCCCCCACGACGAGAAACCGCAACCGCTACGTGTGATTGCCTACAACGTCTACGGCTGCAAAGGTTGGCCGGAAAACCGACCGTTGGCAAAGAAAGCCGTCAAGAAAGGACAAATGGCCAAACGACTGGCGATGGAACTGGCACTTTACGATCCGGACATCATCAACTTTTCCGAGTCGCCCAGCGAGGCCGTCACCAAAGAAGTCGCCAAACTTCTTGGGATGCACCATGTCCGCTTTCCTAGCGGCGGCAACTGGCCGGGTACGCTCCTGAGCAAATTCGAGATCACCGAATCGAAGAATGTGCCGCTTGGATACGACCGTCCCAAGGAATTGTTCACCCGCCACTGGGGGCGGGCCACGATTAAACTGCCGAGCGGGGAGTCTTTGATCGTGCATTCTGCACACCTGCATCCGTCACCGGACCCAACAATACGGCTGAAAGAGATCAAGGCGATGTTGGCCGCAATGAAAGTTGATCTCAAGGCCGGTCGTTCGATGCTCCTGATAGGCGACCTCAACCATAATCCTGATACGGAGGAATACAAGCTATGGACCGATGCCGGTTGGACGGACACTTTTGCCAAGGTCGGCAAGGGTCAAGGGCTGACGATCAAAGCCGACATGCCGAAATATCGGATCGACTACATCATGGCCACGGGGCCGGTTGCGAAACAGGTCACGGAATCGAGGCCGTTGTTTGAGGGGGCATTCCGCCTGAACATAGCCGACAAGGGATCATTTGCCCTCAGCGACCACTTGCCGCAATTTGCCGTGTTTGGCGGGGGGATTCGCTAATCCTTTTGCAAAGGGGGGGGAGACGCATTGACGGACGAAACAACGCCACAGGCACGATTTACTGCGATGTATCAGGGACCAAAGCCACCCTGGGACATCGAAAGACCTCAAAGAGCATTCATCGAAGCTGCCGACGAAATCACCGGAACCGTTCTCGATGCCGGATGCGGAACCGGTGAAAATGCCCTCTTCTTGGCCGAACGAGGCCAAAAGGTAACAGGCGTTGATTTCCTGGAAGGGCCAATCCTCCAAGCACGTCAGAAGGCGGAGGAACGGGGCTTGGATGTCGAGTTTATTGTCCAGGATGCGATTAAACTCGATGAACTTGGACGGCAATTTGACTGCATCATTGATTCTGGGCTGTTCCACGTCTTCCCTGGCGATGCCCGAACCCAATACGTGGAGTCGCTAGCTTCTGTTGCGAAACCCGGAGCAAATTTATTTCTAATGTGTTTCAGCGACAAGGAGCCGGGAACAGATGGACCGCTACGAATCTCGAAGGTGAAATCCGAGCGGCCTTCTCGTCTGGCTGGATTCATGGGGCCGATATCGCCACCAGCCACACTTGCTGCATTCGTAGAGAATCTCCCAAGAGCGACCATTATTCCCCTGACCTCAACACCCTTCATTCCCTGGCGACATTTTGGACAATGCAAGTAGCACTTTTATCGCTGTGGCTTTTAGTAATCATGAAGTCCCCTTACTCACTCGGATGTGTATGCTACAAACCCGCCCGTCAGCCCGACGGCTTCAAGTGCCTCCTCAACTGCTCGCACCATGTCCTTGTCGTTCGGTTCTTTGTTAAAGTTCACGATTATGGGCACACCATCCACAACGACCTGGGTCTTCCACGCCTCGCCCGGACTAGACATTACCAAATCTATACGATCATTAACATCTGGTTCACATCGTTTCCAGCCAACAATTGCCAATTCTTTTTGCTCTAGACCTAACGTGTCGCAAAACTGCTGAGTGTTCACTCTCAATATCGAGTCAAAACTGTCTTCAGATACATCGCCTATGTCAATTAATCGCTCGATATTTTCTCCGGAACCATCGCTGCAAAATATTGTCACGTACATCATTCTTCTCCTTTTTGTTTTCGAAACATCATTTCCTCATTTTCATTCAACAACCTGGCGATAACGTGGGCCGACCACTCGTCGGAAACCCACGCTACCACCCCGCCATCGGGACCAATAATCTCAAATGAGATACCGTCCGGCGACTTTACAACAAATGCCTTTTCAACTGACATCTTCGTCCTGCCCAGCCTCAAGCAAAACCTCAATGCATTCCTGTTTGTTCCTCGGTGTCGTTCGGCCGCCATCAATGAATCCGCTCGATGGGAATACCATGCCATTTTCACGATAGAACGTCATATTGATACGTGGCCCAACAATGGCATATTCGCCATCAGGCTTGTGGTGCTTTAGCGTTGAAAACATTTGATCTCGACTGCCCATGGCCACTGTTCTTCCATTTGCATCTACCAAGCTAGTTTCTTCTTCTGAAAAACACATTATTTTTCCCTTCCAATAACAATAACAGCAGTCGCCAGGACTCCCACCTCCACGAAGAGGCAAAGTCAACGATGAAACTATCGCTGCCCATAATAATCGAGACGTTGGTGGGGTTTCGTGGCGATGAAGAAGTGGAGAGAGGTGGGGAATAGTGGTGAGGAATGAAAAGCGTTTTATTGCAAAATGCGGTAGCCGCCGCCGGTCTTACCGGCCATCTGGATGACATCCGCCCAAGCAGGGTCTTGCCGGAGTCGGCTCAGAATCTTTCGGGCATCACCATGGCCGCTCCGATTTTCGAGGCCATCCTTGGTCAGGCCGATGTCGCCCGCCTCAATAAGAGCCTGGATAACGTTGAACTGTGCGGCAGTCAGTGCCTTCACGGATTTGCCATTCACGAGTGGTGGCTTCCCCTGCCCTCTGGAGCACGACTGCTGGCAACTTCGTGATTTGTGGCACTGACAACGGCAACTTTGAATGCAGCTTGTGCTTCAGCCTATCCAGAAGAATGTCAACTTCTTTCCCAGGAACTGGCAGATTTTTTTCGAGATTGTAATCGAAGCCTTTTAATTGGTGGAGATATTCGACCAGCGGCGTCGAGTCGATGCCATTTCCTTCCGGGAGTGTAACAAGGGCCTCGGTTAGCGAGACGAGTCGCTTCAACGTCGGCCCAGTCAGTTTTTTTGTCGTGTGCTTCCGCAAGCTCGACATACGCATCCAGCCAGTAATCGCAAACAATCCGCATTTGGGCAGGATCAAGAGGATCAAGGGGACTCTTAGCTACGTCATCAAACATAAGACATGCTCCTTCAAATTTATTGCATTATATATTTACTGGACCATTTGTGAAAAGAGAGAGACGAGAAAATATGACAAACGCATAGAATCGCTTCTAAGCCATTCGTTGTATTTATTTAGTAGAGCCGCGAAAAAATAACCTGGTCAAATTAGTATTGCGTATTTTGACCGGATTTGGTCTACCATCTGTATGCATGATGCAGCTGCTATCGAAAGGACTCGGAGAAAGTTCCAAGCCCTTACTGTTGTTATGGACGAACGCATGCGGCGACAATGGGCTGCTGCCGAAGCTTTTGGAAATCGGCTGGGGCGGCATTACTCATGTGGCGAAGGCTACTGGGCTCTCCCGCACCACGATCCTGGCCGGCGTGCGTGAATTGAAAGCCCAAGAATCGGGCGATGCCTTGCCCGGTTCGAAAATTCGGCGTCCGGGCGGTGGTCGTAAACTGTTGGTTCGAGCACGATCCGGAGTTGTTAGACGCCCTCGACGCTTTGGTGGATCCGATGACGCGTGGCCATCCCGAGTCGCCCTTGCGCTGGACCTGCAAAAGCACGCGACAACTGGCCGAGGAACTTACGCGACAGCATCATCCAGTCAGTGATCGCACAGTGGCATGTTTGCTCTATGCGATGGGTTACAGTCTGCAAGCCAATCGCAAGACCCGCGAAGGCAAACAGCATCCCGACCGCAACGCTCAGTTCGAGTACATCAACGAGCAGGTCGGACGCTTGCAAAAGCGAGGGCAACCGGTGGTCTCGGTCGACACGAAAAAGAAGGAATTGGTGGGAGATTTCAAGAATCCGGGCGAGCAATGGCGTCCCGAAGGCATGCCCGAAGCAGTGCGTGTCCATGATTTCAAGACAAGGAATTGGGCAAAGCGATTCCCTACGGCGTCTACGACGTGGCCAACAATCAAGGCTGGGTCAGCGTGGGCATCGATCACGACACCGCCCATTTTGCAGCCAACAGCATCCGGCGTTGGTATGAAGAATGGGTAGCATGCGCTTCCCTCGGGCGCGCGGAACTGATGATCACCGCCGATGGTGGTGGCAGCAACAGTCACCGTAGTCGATTGTGGAAAGTGGCCCTGCAAGGCTTGGCAGACAAGTTGGAACTGAGCTTGAAGGTTTGCCATTTTCCACCGGGCACCAGCAAATGGAACAAGATCGAACATCGCCTGTTCAGCTACATCACCAGAACTGGCGTGGACAACCACTGGTGAGCCGTGAAGCGATCGTCGACCTGATCGCGAGCACAACGACCAAAACAGGCTTGGTAGTGAAAGCGGCCTTAGACACCAATGTCTACAAAACGGGCATCAAGGTAAGCGACGAACAAATGGCGAGTCTTCGCTTACGACGAAGCCAATTTCACGGAGAGTGGAACTACACCATAGCTCCGCGCAAACAAAGAAATTGACCAGATTATTTTTTCGCGGCTTCT
>CAWGIE010000005.1:0-12542 GCA_963822585.1 uncultured bacterium | reverse complement strand
TGCTGCTGGATAATGACAAAGTCAGATTCACTGAATGAATAAAACCGGTTCAGACTATCCCGGTCTTCGGGTAAGGCAAGTAGGTTGTCTCGTTCCGAGTCGGTAAATATGGAGCGACGGGGCATGGCGACTCCTTATCTAAAACGATCGTTTTTGATAATTACTTATCTTGGGTTATCCAGGCACGGAATTTCAATAGCTTGCAATTCTTAAAAACCATTCTTGAAATACTATTCTCGTTTTGTTACCATTGCAACGAATAATGAGAATTTCGGCGCTGCCGGATTTTAATAAACGTTGGATGAACAGAAGGAGGTTGATTAATGTTGGTTGGTTATGCCCGTGTTACGACCTTGGACCAAAACCTGGATTTGCAGCACGCTGCGCTTACCCAAAATGGGTGTGAGAAAATCTATGAAGACCGGATGAGCGGTAGCCATACTGAACGTCCCGGATTGAAGCTTACCCTGGAGGTCTTGCGGGAAGGCGACACTCTTGTCGTTTGGAAACTTGATCGCTTGGGCCGTAGCGTCAAAGGTCTGGTCGGCCTCATCACCGAACTTGCAGAACGGGGAATCAACTTTAGGAGCCTTACCGACAGCATTGACACCGGCACACCATCAGGACGATTCTTCTTCCACGTGATGGCGAGTTTGGCACAAATGGAGCGGGAGCTTATCATTGAACGGACCAAAGCTGGGTTACTTGCCGCCAGACAGCAAGGGAGAATCGGGGGCCGGAAGCGTAAGATGACCGACAGCAAGATTGAATCAGCAAAAAAACTCTTGGCCCACGGTGTTTCACCGAAAGAGGTTGCAGAGAATCTTGGCATATCGATTCCTACGTTATATCGATGGATACCGCTTCAGTTGAACACCAACCCACGACCCGTCAAAGATGAACAAAATCGATTACAGGGGAATGACAAAGTTGAAGCGATTGCGATGTGATATTTGTCAAATGTTATTCTGGTCCGTATATCAATCTAAGGGGCTTTTCACTCCTCTCCCCCCTTTGTTGAGAACATGGGTATAAATCATGGTTGTTTTCACGTTTGAATGTCCCAAAAGCTCTTGAACTGTACGTATATCATAGCCGTTTTGCAGAATGTGCGTAGCGAAGCTGTGACGTAGCGTGTGACAACCGGACAGCTTCTTTATTTCTGCTGACCGGATTGCATGCTTTACAGCCTTCTGGAGCATGCACTCATGGACATGGTGGCGGAAAATGTTTTTGCTGCGCGGGTCTTCGGCGCGCTTTTTGCCCAGGAAAGACATATTGCCAGCCCCATTCCTTTGGTGCATTCGGATATTTACAGAGCCAGCGCTTCCGGCATAGATGCCTGGAAACCTTCTTTCATATCAAGCCTGTAAATATCTTTCGCGGTTCACCAGATGTTTTTCCAGGTGCGGAATGAGCTTCTCCGGCAGCATGGTGATTCGGTCCTTCTGGCCCTTGCCGTCACGCACAACGATCTGGCGGAAACCAAAGTCAATATCCTTCACCCGCAATCTGTGGCATTCCGTCAGTTCTAAGTCCAGCACCATACAAGATATTTTGCCATAAGCCAATTCTGGCCAGTCAGACGATCAAGAACCGCGTTGACTTCGTCTTTGGTGAATACCTCCGGAAGATGTGTCGGGCGCTTGGCCCGGACCACGCCGTCAACCAATCCGATTTCCTTTTGCAAGACATTTTTATACAGGAACAATATGGCGTTGAGCGCCTGGTTCTGAGAAGATGCGGATACTTTGCGTTTGGTGGCCAGGTACGTTAAAAATATGACAATATCTTTTTCGGTCATTTCTGCCGGATGACGCTTGTTATGGAACAGGATGAAATGCTTCGACCATAATACGTATGTCTGTTCGGTACGATAACTGTAATGGCGAACACGTATGGCATCACGTAACTGGTCCAGCAATTTTGGCTTTTCCACAGCTCCTCCTATAATGAGTATAGAAAGGGTTTACAACATACATGTGACGGAATACGTCATTCCATTATAGGCTTTTTGTTTGACTTGATTATTGCTATAGACCCTTCTAATAAAAACCTGTATATGGTATTGTTGTGGCCTGCTAGATTATTGCCGTAACAAGCTAATAAACAGACGGTAATTGATCAAAACGGGGGAGTCAACCCGTGATATATCACGGCTAATACGCAGCTGACTAAATAGTTATGAGAGGAAACATATGGATAAAATTAAATTCCTATTTTTGGGTGCTCTCGGTGAGTGGCATACGCCTATATATCTTTCTTTCTGATTACACCATATCTGAGTCATTATCCTGTGTTACTTGGAGGATGGGCCGTCGAAGGTTTTCTTTTCGCACTGTTCTTTATTTTGCTAAGGATTCCGTTTCGAAAATTTGCAGGTTCAAAGATAATTAATGCCATCATTGGCATGGCCAGCGGCCTATTAGCATTTAGCCCTTTAGTTGCATTTACTTACTACAATGCAGTCATAAGACCTGAGAGTGGCAACATGATAATATTGGCTGAACTCAAAAGAAGTACGCTTCTCAACTTGGATATGAAACGCTTGGATTTATGCTTCTTGGTGGGGTTGTTGGAATAGCTATCTCGAATAAAAAATTTAATTCATAACAACGGCGCAGACACTGACGCGGCAAAAAAACTGCCGCGCAGGTCACGCCGCGAGCCGTTATGCCAGAAACAAATAAAAATACAAAAAATCTGTCCCTCTGATTCGGAGGCTAGATGCTCTCACCAACCCAAAATGAAGTACCTCCCAAAAAACAGACGCGAAAACCCAAATCAATTATCCATGGTTATTTCAAGAAAAGGAAATTTGGAGAAACAGCGCTATTTGGTGCGTTTATTGGTGTCGGTGCAGCGTTTTATATTTTCTGTGCAGAATTTCTCTTACATAACAGAGTTAGTTTCCTGCAAGCAGTGACACATTCAATTATTATTATTCTTGTAGTTTTTGCCTTTTTTACAATGGCGCACATTGCTGGTGGGAAAATAGTAAAAGGAGAACTCAATATAAGCCCCTGGTTTGGATGGTTTATAGCTGGATCAATGTTTTTCTTTTGGGCTGGAGCAAGTTTGGTTGGACGCATTTATGTCGGTGGTTTTGGCGCGGTAGGATTATGGGGTATTTTGCTTTTCTGTGCCTGGTCAATAAATCGGCTAATCAAACATAAGGCATAAATAAGGCATAACAAGGCCTCGGACCATGACCGCCCAAACTGCCGGGCGTCAGGTCAAGGCCAGAGCCGTTGGTGCCAATAAGGAAGGAACTGCAGTGAAGAAGAACTACGTTCTTATCGACTATGAAAATGTTCAGCCGGAAGAGATGGATGCTCTTGAGAAGGAACATTTTAGCGTGATTGTCTTCGTCGGTGCAAACCAGGCCAAGGTAACGTTCGAGGTCGCCTCGGTACTGCAGCGTATGGGAGACCGGGCCTCCTATATCAAGATCTCAGGATCTGGAAAGAACGCACTCGACTTCCATATTGCTTACTACCTCGGAAAGCTTTCAGAAAAAGAACCGGACGCTTTTTTTTATATCGTGTCCAAAGATACAGGGTTTGATCTTCTTGTCGAGCATCTTAAAGCTAAGAAGGTGTCGGTAGGGCGAGTGAAGTGCGTAACAGGCCTTCCATTAGTTAAAGCCGCCATTTCAAAGTCTTCTACCGACCGCGTTTCGGTGGTAATCGGGATTCTTGCAAAGAGCGGTGCCGCTCGTCCTAGAACAGTAAAAACCTTAGCCAGCGCCATTAATTCAATGTTCCAGAAGTCCCTTTCCGAGTCCGAGATCGCAGTGGCATTTCGGAACTCACTAAGAAGGGCGTGGTTGTGGTCAACCAAACGAAGGTTTCATATGTAATTCCGGGTGGACGCTAACAAGTCGCTGCAGGAAGAAAACCGCAGCAGGGTCTACCTTCCAATAGAGATTAATCAGATAAAAGGGCAAGGTTCCAACCAGGATTACGACCCGCTCGAAAAGACTGGCGGGGCAAAGCCATGCCCGTCGGTGGCCTTCTCAAGGGCATAATAGTCGATTGTAGAGGAAATTTGGAAGTCGCTTTTCAAAAAATCCTATCGCGGTAGGAATCCCCTTACTGAGAACCCCCCGCACAGATCCCGGCGGGCGTGATTTACGCACCGGGCTCCCACCTTGGGTGTTTGACGGAAAAGCGTGCGCCCGGCCATGGATGAAGGATACGGGGTGGTGGCAACCAATCCGCTATTCGTGCGATCCGATCCCATCGGGTGCGATCCTTCTGGCTGCGGTAACGAAGCGTCCGCCGCCATAAGTTCACCACGTGGTGTCGAAAAGCGTTTAGGCTTTTGCTGTTGGTAGGCACCGCATGGTAAGCAAAGTATCCGCTTACCACTTGGCGCAACCACTTCCCCTGCTCTGGAATGGAATGGTGCATCCGCCGCCTCAACTCACCTTGATTTCCTCAAGCTTCGCCCACATCCGGTCTCGGCGCGATTTCCGTTTAAGCTGGAATCCGCCTTGTGTGGTTTGCCCACTGATATGGGTGAACCCGAGGAAGTTAAAGGTCTCCGGTTTACTCGCCCCGCGTTGGGAACGATCGGCCGCCGCAAAGCGCCCAAACTCGAGCAATCGAGTCTTCTCCGGGTGAAGTGAAAGCGAGAATTGCTCCATTCGTTTGTGCAGTGCCGTCTGGAAACGCTTGGCATCATATGCGTTATCGAAACCGACGACGATATCATCGGCATATCGAATCAGGATCATATGTCCGAGGGCATGGCGTTTCCGCCATTGGTTCGCCCACAGATCAAAGACGTAGTGGAGGTAGATGTTAGCCAGCAATGGCGAAATGACTGCGCCCTGCGGCGTGCCTTCCTCCGTAGCCGTTACCACCCCGTCTTCCATGAACCCTGCCTTGAGCCATTTGCTAATCAGGCGGATTACACGCGGGTCGCCAATACGGTGTTCGAGGAAGCGAATCAGCCATTCATGGCTGACCGTGTCAAAGAACCTGCTGATATCGGCGTCCAGAATCCAGTTCACTTTTGTGCGAGTGATCCCGACCGCCAGTGCATCCAGCGCGTCGTGTTGCCCACGCTTTGGCCGAAATCCGTACGAGAACCCCATGAAGTCCTGCTCGTAGATCGCATTGAGTACTTCCACCAGTGCACGCTGGACTATTTTGTCTTCCAGCGCTGCAATACCCAACGGGCGTTGCCGGCCATCCGGTTTAGGGATGTACTGCCTACGTGACGGCTTTGCCCGATAAGTGTTGCTGTGGATGCGTCGATGCAGATCGACGAGGTTGACCTCAAGATCGTGCTCATAGTCCGCCCATGTCATGCCGTCCACGCCTGCCGCAGCACTTCGTTTCAGCCATAAGTACGCGGACAGTAGCAGATCAGTGTCTACATGGTGCAGTAACGCAGTGAACCGTTCCTTCTTCTTGTGCTTTGCTGCTTGCCGCACACGGTCAAGCCGCTGGGACACGCTTTCCCGGCACTGTGTCCGGCGCATGCGCAGCCATTCCGTGTTCCCCTTGGCCTCCCCCCTTGGCTCCATCAACTCCGCGCCCGCTTGCACGGGTTTGTTCGCCGACTTCATAGCTACTATGGAGGAGTCTGACTTCTCCTGCCCGTACATCATCAGCTTCGGCTCCTCGCCTTCCTGATGCGGGCCGTCGGTTGATATTGCCACCGACGGTCAAGCAGGAGATCTCCCGGTTCCCAAACAAGGAGCGTACGAACATGCCAGGTTCTCAGACCACGCAGGGCCATTGATGGGCTTGCGATGACGCCCTGCACTGTGTTGCCTTCCGCTACGCTAACAGCGTCGGCACCCTGAACTTTAAAGCTTTCGCGGCTCAATGGCTGGCCTGCCCGCACCCCTGTCAACGCTTCGCGACGTACCTCACGATACACCACGCATGACTCGGGGACAGTGTGACTCGCTATGTCTTTACTGTGAAGGACTTGCACCCTTTACTCCTTGCCGGTCTCCCGGCGCACTAACGTACTTTAGATTCCGTTTTCTGTGGTGACCCCATTATGCCCCGGAGCGGCTGACCTCACGATGCGACGCGCTTCATCCAGCACGGGAAAGACCTGCGGCTTGTCGACGTCAGCCGTACCTGCCGCTCTCACCGTCACGTACTTGTTGTCGGGCATATCAAGAAGGTCAAGCAAGCTATCCGAGCTCGCGGTCAGGCGGTGCATCAGATAGCGATATTCTTCCGAGTTGGTCCGCACTTTCATGGCGATGCCCAAAAGACGCGCGAAGTTGTCGAACTCGCACGGACGGATCGAGACCTCCCATTTGCGAATGATCGTGATCGGCATCGTCTGGCCGAGTACTTCGATCGAGTCTCGCTGAAGCGTCAACATGGCCGCGTACTTGTCAGTCATGTCGATTTTCGTGAAGGCGATGATGCGGTCGAACTTGTTCACCTTGTTGACAGCTCGGTAGAACGTGACTTCGTAGTAAATGCGCCCGCCAACGAAGAACGGGCGCGTTTTGTGGATGTAATACCGATCCCGGGTGATGTTGTTCGGCGGAGTTGAACGGACCGCCTCAACCCTTACGGCGATCTTCTCGTGGTACTCCCGCAGCGACGGATCGAGGTCAACCGGGAAGGCTTCGAGATTCGCCAGCACTGCGATACCACAGTAGTCTTGAAGCAAACTGCGGATGCGGTAGAGGTATTCGTAATACTTAAGCATCAAACGCTCTGAAGCGTCCCCGTCCAAGGTGTAGTGGGAAGCACTTTTCTGGATCAGTTTGTGGAACTTGCCGAGGAAGTTGAACTTTCCCCTGCTCTTGACGAAGGCGAGCGCCGGTTCTACAGCGTCGTAGTTGAATTCGGCATCGGGTGAGCCTGTGTGGAGACGGACAGCAACTCCCTCGACTAGGTTCCGGAGCTGTGAGAGGACGTTCTGCGATAGCAATGCCCGCTGATCAGCGAGCAATTCTATATTCCGACAAATCGCTTCGTCAACGCTCTGGATCTGCTTGCTGGCTGTAGTCATTAACTTTCATCTCCCGCTATCCGTCCCCGAAACCCTTCGTCCCAAGGACAATATGCCAGCCGTCCCCCCGTTATTAATAGTCGTTCGCCAAAGTCCCCTCGTACAAACTCTTCGCGTCCTTTGCACCCGCGATTTTATTCCTGACAGCCGGGTCCATAATATTCAGCACGCGCAATTTACCCTTAACCTCGGCAACAGCTACAATACGGCGATACACCGATCCATAGGCCTCGGCGTAGAGCAGCCAGCCCCTGCAACTTCGGCAGGGCGTCGCCGTATTGGGTGCCGTGGGGATCAACAATGTCTGCAACGGTAGTTCCATCCTCATTGATAGAGAAAAAGATGAAGTCCGGCCGCATGATTTTGTACTGCTGATCCTCGGTGTAGGCGATTCCCAGAGAATCCTGGCTTGGACGCGACGGGTTACGATACCAGAACTGAAAACCTTGACGTTTCATCTCCGTTGCCAGCACGGCCTTCTCCCAGTCGTTCATTTCAGCCGGGAACAAGCCGCTCTCGTCGCACAACAGGTGCTGCTTGTACGTCGGCAGCGGCTTTTTGTTGCCAAGTGCATCCTGCTCGGTAGTAGCCACCGTCCACGCTTTCGGCATGGCGAGGTCTATTTCTCCCGGCTCCGTGCTCATCCCCTTGAGCGAGCGATACACCTCCTGCCGCTCGTCAGACAGCCCCTTGATCTGTGCCTTGTACGTGCCGAACCATGTCTTGGCCAGCTTGTCCGCTTCGGCGTCGAGGCAGGTTTTCACATTGGTAACCAGAGCCAAGCGCCGCGATATCGGCGTGCGCCTCCATCAGCGCCTCTTCCATATCTTCAGCCTCAGTATTTTGCTTGGCCAGATATTCGGCGTAGGTCCGGGAAATATCCGGGCTCAGGATGCGCCCGGCGCGGCGATAGGCGTCCTCGATCACCACATAGTCGGCCTCTTCCAGGAAGTCGTCGAAGGATTTCGCTTTGTTCTTCATGTCGGCGGTCAGGCTCTTCCCTTCCACCGTCAAGACGTCCTTGCGGGCAGCTGCAATCTCCTTGGCATAGCGCTTCTGAATCGCATCCAGCACCTTGTGCATTTCCGCATGGGCAATCTTCCCGGCATCCGGCAGCAGCTCGTCCCACGCCAGTTCATGGGCCAGTGCGGTCAAGCGCTTCACCGGCTTTGCCCCGCGCTGCGGCAGGGTTTGAGATGGCAGCGAGACGAACTTCTCCCATACCGCTTCAGGCACAGCCGGATTCGGCTTCATCTCCTTGGGATTGATGAGCACCCGCCGGCCGGGGAGCGCGTCGCCGTCGTCGCCGCCCTTCATCAGCGCGTCGCAACGGCGTCCACGGACTTGGTGTCGAAATTCGGCAACAGGCAGTCCACGGAGTTGAGCCGGTCATTGCCGGGAATGCGCCGCGCCAGGGGCGTGCGCACCATGCGGCCCAGCAGCTGGGTGATGTGGGTCCGATCCTTGGCCGGCGCGGAAGGACACCATCACCTCCGCACGCGGGCAGTCCCAGCCGGTGCTGATGGCGTCCTTGGCGATCAGTACGCGCACCCAAGTGTCGATCCTGCACGCGCTCCGGCGAGATGTAGGGCACGGTATGCCTGCCGAATGTCTGCGTGGTGTGTTCGCCGAACACATGGGCAACGCAGTCTTCGGGCAAGTTCCGGCCACTGCTGAAAGATCGTGTCCAGCGCACTGGCCGATCTCATTGGGGTCCGGCGTGTTCGGCACCTGCAGCACCATCAGCGGCATCACGTCTCCTCGGCTCTCCTGCTGCCGTGGCATAGGCGGCCCATGCCTCGGTCGACTCCTTGCATCTTGTCGGTGGCGCGGCGCACCAGCACCGTTCGAACTCGCCCGCCTTCATCGGGGATATCCAGAACGATCGTGTCCTTCAGCAGACCCGATTCCTGCACCTTCGGCGGAGTCCACGACCACGTTGCGGAGCGTGCTGCGCCCCTGCGCCCCTGCCATCGCCTTGTTGAATCGCTCCACGGTGGCCGAAATGCCCCAGACCACCGGAATCGCCGGCACGCCGCCTGCGCCGTTGATGAGCCGTTTGACGATGGTGGACTTGTCGTTCTGCGCGCTCGTCTCGCGTTGCCCATGCCCCGGTGCGCCTCGTCGAGCACCAGATAGAGCGTCAGAGTCCGGGTCTTCGATGGTGTTGCGGATCGTGTCCCAGATCGTGTGCGAGCGCAGGTCCGGCCGCATTTCCGGGAAGGCCGGATTATCCTCATCCGCCTCGAAGCCCCGCACGAGCAGGCTGTTCTTGCCCAGCTTCTGGGTGTTGAGGAAGTAGATCTTGCCCGGCTCGAACTTCGCTCGGTTGAAGGTGTTCTCGCACCACCACCAGATCGGTAGTGATGCAGCCGGTCGGACGACTCCATCAGCCGAAAACGCGTCTGCTCGTTCAGGGACGGGTCATCGCTGAACCAGATCACCACCGCGCCGGGGTCAGCGCTCGAAGTCGTAATCGTCGTCGCCGTGAAACAGCGCCTCGAATACCGCCGCCGCCATGACGGTCTTGCCGGCGCCGGTGGCCGCCGTCAGGGAGAAGGCGTGCCGGTCGCCATCCTCATGCCAGCGCTTGCGGGCCTTCCTCAGATTGGTCCAGCACGTCGCGGACCGCTTCGTCCTGGTAATCCTTCAGCGTGAACTTCATGCCATCACTCCCCGTTGGCAAAGCGAAATTGGTCAGGTACGACTCATACAGCCGGACCGGCTCCACCGCATTCGGGCAAGCGGCGGGCAATCGCCTGGAAGCGGCGGTCGTCGTCGGTGACGATGTAGGCAATGCGCAGGCCTTCGGCCTTCGCGACGGCCTTGCAGAAACGCGTCCGCCTGATCCAGGTCGATCAGCAGGCCATAGGTGTCCGCCACCTCCCAGCCCTCCGCGGGCAGCTTGTCGATCCGCCGCCCTTGGCTGCCCGGCCGCAGCCACAGCAGCGGCGCGATGCGTGCAAAGGCCGTGTTGTGGCTGACGGCGACCGGCGTTTCGTAGGTCAGGGTGAAGAACTCGGCGTTTTCCTCGAAGCCTTCGGCCATCGGGAACTCGTCGGTGAACTTGTAGTCGCCCTTGATCGGCTCGCCGTCCGGCGTCTTGCCGGTGATCGCCGCCTGCACGCGCGGCTTGGTGATGTAGTCGCAGATGCCCCATTTTTCCCATTCGGCATCGCCGGGGCGCAAGCCCTTCTTTTT
Organism: uncultured bacterium; assembly: GCA_963822585.1. Lineage (GTDB taxonomy): Bacteria > Auribacterota > Erginobacteria > Erginobacterales > Erginobacteraceae > CAWGIE01. Next base: position 2,339 of record CAWGIE010000005.1, on the reverse strand, counting down.
CAGCGCAACCTGCTCGTCGGCAGCGACTTCGTTGTTGGTCACGCAGATGCACTGCCGACGGCCGCCATCCTGCTTGTTCAGCCGCATCACGGCATGGGCTGTTGTTCCGGAGCCGGAGAAGAAGTCAAGAATTATAGCTTCTAATTTTTTAGTTACGAAGAATCTAAGAGCATCTTCTACTGCATAAAGCGATTTCGGATATGGAAACTTCCTATCGGGGACGAAAAGCGAGAGAAGACCTGAACCATTTTCAGAAGCATTGTGGGCAGCAATTTTCCACTGCGTCGGTGCGATACGAGAAGATTCACCAGCCGCTCCGATAGCAATCAGTGATCCGTCATCTGCGTAACCTTTGATGTTGAATTTGTCCGACATAACTTCTGCATAGGCGCCATCAGGCAAGTAATTAACGACGAATCCGTATGCCGTCCGGCGGCCAAGCCTAACACGGCCTTGCTTCATTCGTACAATCAGCTCATCGCGTCCTATTTGCCATCGCCCCTCCGATCCATTGCTTCTTAATGGCAGAATCGGAACTAGCCCATCTATCGGAGGCGCTTCACTTTCACCTCTTGGAAGAGCGGAGCCAACTTTAACGATTTTTTTCGAATCCGGATCGGCGTAGATCGGATAGAACATTGATTCCCGATCGATCCGGCGCGCTTCTGAACCACGGCGCATCATTGAAGTCCAGGCCGGTAAAACTTCTGCGTCTTCTATATCGTCAGATTCTTCATCTTCAATCTGGGTAGACGTTGACCACTCATTGGACAGCGGCAAACGAGCCGGACGAGCAACCCCAAACATCAAGAAGAAAATGTATTCGTCCGACCTTCTGAAGCTTCCTCCTCGTGAAACGCCTTTAGGATTTATCTGAGTAGAGACCATCTGAATGGTTGCCTCTGGGAAAACCTGATCCAACAGCAACCCCAGCCGCAAATACTCCTTCTCGTCAATCGTAACTATCAACACCGAATCTGCAGGATTGAGCAGTTTCTTGGCGATCAGAAGCCTTCGTTCCATCATGGCTAACCACTTACTGTGCTTGTACTGATCATCTGAATCGACATAATCGTTATTGTATTTCCAGTCTTTATCACGGGTGTTATACGGCGGGTCAATATAGATGACGTCCACCGCCCCCCGGTGCGTGTAGGTTAGCGCCTCCAGAACATGGTAGTTCTCACCATTGATAACCGTATGAAAAGGCTTGTCCCCACCCCGCTCGACCTTGCCGGTGCTGATCAGACCCGGATAGATGTAATCCCGGAATTCCGCAACCACCACCAGATCGTCAACCGGAACGTCCCGCCTCTCCGGCCCGGTGTCACCGTTTAACTCCAGCTGCGCGACCCGCTTCCCTTTGGCCCTGGTTGTGCCCCTGACCAGCCAGAGCCGCTGATCCCCCTTGGCGGTCGAACCTCGCTCCCGGAGGATCCGCACCTTGTCGCCCTTGCGTACCGGGCGCTGAGGTAACTCCACTACTTCGGGCCGGTGCCGTTCGAAGTTCAATCCGAAGGCAAGACGTGATGATAGCGCCTTGAATTCGCGTTCCAAGTCCATCCCCATTTGGGGGTTTTTAGACTTTGCTTGTGCAATGAGGTCTGTGAGTCGAGACACTTCAGCTCCTTCTTATAGTGTAAAATAAGTCGTATTCCGTTATAATAGGCACTTAAAAAAAAGCCGCCAGTCAGATATCACCGACCATGGCGGCTTTCACCCTGCTGTATCTTGTCAGACGACCCATTCCGATTCCCCTTTTTCAAAAACGCTGCCTGAACCCGATAAGGCTAAAATGACAGACCTCTTTAGCAAACCCGTACAGTAATACCAGAAGCAACAACCCAATACCATTAAAAATATTTCAATTAAGATGCAACGGACCGGTTCCAGTCAACCGATCCATGTAAAGACCTTATCCTGGCCAATCATGGTTTACACCTCAACACATACTCCTCCTGCTCCCTCGTCTGAATAGCCCCCATCCGGGCGGCCCGCACCCGCCGAATAGCCTCACGCGGGTCCATGCCGAACTCCACCAGCAGCCGCGCAGCAATGGTCCCGGTCCGGCCAAGCCCACCCCGACAGTGGAGCACAATCCTGCCATCCTCCCGAAGGATCTGCCGCAACTCCTCCCCTGCCACCTCCCACTCTTCTTCAAACACCCTGTCCGGAACCCAGACATCAACAATCGGGAGATGAAACCAACGAATGCCAAAGGCTCGCGTCTTCTCCGGCAGTTCAGGAACGGAAAGCAGCTCGAACTCGAATTCCTCGATAAGGGTTACCAGTGCCTGAGCCTGCCAGTCACAGATCACCTGGAGATCCAGGTCCAGATC
>CAWGIE010000004.1:0-10036 GCA_963822585.1 uncultured bacterium | reverse complement strand
CCAGCGGAAGTGACCCCGGGAGGCCAGGAAGCGATCTTGATGATTCGCGACAAACAGGGAGGGCAAAACGAAGACAGCTACTGCATGTATCCCAGGTCCCGCAGCTTTTTGACTTGTTCGGCATCCAGTGTGACCGCCCCCCCCGTCTCCCCTCCCCGGTACTTCAGGGCCAGTTCCCGGTCATTCAGTATCCGTTCGTAAAACGCCCGGTTGAGCCGGTTCCACTCTTCCGGGTCGGTAACCAGGGCCTGCTGGGACTCCCCGGGATCTTTCTTGAGATCGAGGATGATGGTATGGAGGGCCAGGGCATTGAAGAGGAGCTTGCGGGTGTCCGTCCGGAGGGCCTTGAGGACGTTGCCCAATTCCAGCAGGGCGTACCGGTTGCCGGGGAGCGCTTCCCCCCGGATGGCCGGGGCCAGTGAAACGCCCTGCATCCATCCCGGGACGGCTACGCCGGCCAGTTCCAGGATGGTGGGCGCGATATCGATGATGCTGACCTGTCCGGGGACTTTCCGGCCGGTCCGGTTCCCCCCCGGGGGTCGGACGATCAGCGGTATCTTCACCACTTCGTCAAAGAGCGTGCTGCGATGTCCCTTCCCGCCGTGCTCGAAAAATTCATCGCCGTGGTCGGCGGTAACCACGATCAGTGTCCGGTCATCAAGACCCAATTCTTTCAGAACCCCGAAGATCTGCTCCAGGTGCTGGTCGACATAGGCGATCTCCCCGTCATAGAGGGCGATGATGTGTTCCAGGTCCCGGGGGTCCATCTGGGGGTTTATCTTCTCATTGTGCCAGTAATCCCTGCCGTCGATCTTGCCCGTGTAATCCGGATCGAAGCGGCGGTCATACGGCGGGGGAGGGATATAATCGAAATGGACGTCCCAGAAGTGGAGGAAGAGAAAGAACGGCTTCTCCCGGTGGCTTCGGATCCATTCGGTTGCCAGTTCGGTGATCCGGGGACTGGTGATCTCTCCGTGCACTCCGTCCCGCTGCTCGGGGTTAGGGAGCGTCGTATCCGCGATTTTATTGTCCTCCAGGTCGATATTGTGGTAAAGGTCAAAACCCCGGTCAAAGCCGAAGGCCGGGCTCATATAAGGGGAGGAACAGAAGGCGGCGGTCGCGTATCCGTTCTTTTTTAGTTCCTGGGCGAGAGTCCCGATCCCGGGATGGAGGCTGAGCCCGTCATGAGCGACCCCATGGACCGAGATATCCATCGAGGTGAAGAGCGAGATATGGGCGGGGAGGGTCCAGGAGGTGGTGCTGACCGTGTTCTCGAAGAGCGTCCCGTCCGCGGCCAGTTTATCGAGGGCGGGGCTGGTGTCGCGCCCGTACCCGTAGCAGCCGAGATGATCGGGCCGGAGGGAGTCGATCGAGATCAGGAGTATATCCGGAAGCTTCTCCGTCGCCGCCGGAAGATCTCCCGCCCACAGGATAAAACCGGCCAGGAAGGATATAATAATCAAATGTTTCTTCATTTATTATTCCTTCCCCGATTAAGACTTCGGGGCAGCGCGGAAAAATAAGAATGTGCAAGCATTAAAAAATACATTTCGGGGATCTGTATAATCACATTCGCGTAGTTTTTAACTTTAGGCACTTCACACTTTAGGCACTTCCTACTTAATGTACCCCAGCGCCTTGAGTCTTTCAATTTGTTCTTCGCTCAGCGTGACCTCCTGACCGGTCTCTCCCCGCCGGTACTCCTCCTCCAGTGCCCGGTCGGCTTCCAGCCTCCGGTAAAAATCCCGGTTGGCTTCAGCCCATCCTGTCAGCGACGTGATCAGATGATTGTGGGTCTCCCGGGGGTCCTTTTCCAGGTCGAGGATCGTGGTTTCCCGGTGATCGAGGTTGAAGAGGAGTTTATACTGGTTGGTACGGAGCGCCCGCAGGGTGTCTTCCAGCTCCAGCAGCTGGGGGTTGACTTCGTTCGGCGCTTTCCCCTCCAGGAAGGGGAGGAGCGAATGGCCTTGCATGGGGGGGCGGACCGGGAGCCCCAGATAATCGAGGATGGTGGCGGCGATGTCGATAATACCGGCCTGTTGAACGATCTTCATCCCCCGCAGGTCGCGTCCCGGAAGAACGACGACCAGTGGGATGCGGACGGTCTCGTCGTAAAGTGTTATCCGGTGGCCCTTGTTGCCGTGCTCGAAGAACTCTTCTCCATGATCCCCGGTGACGACGATCAGGGTCCGGTCGAACAGGCCGAGTTCCCGGAGCCGGTCGATGATCCGTCCCAGATGAAAATCGGTGGACGCTATCTCACCGTCATAGAGGGCGATGATGTGGGCGAGATCCCGGGGGTCCATCCCTTCGTGGATATCCTTGTTGAACATGAAATGGAGGGAAGTGACGCTGCCCTGGTAATCGGGGTCGAAGAGGGTATCGTAGGGCGGCGGCGGGATAAAGTCGAAGTGGGGGTCCCAGAAATGGAGGAAGAGAAAGAACGGTTCCTTTTGATGCTTCTCCAGCCAGTCGACCGCCAGGTGTTCGATCCGGGGGCTGGTGATGTCTTCGTGAACCTGCTGCCACTTGTCCCGGTCCTCGAGAAAGATCGTGTCCGGAAATTCGTTCGTCTCCAGGTCGGTGTTGTGGTAAACGTCGAACCCGCGGTCAAAACCGAAAGCCGGGTTGAGGTAGGGGGAACTGCAGAAGGCGGCGGTGGAGTACCCGTTTTCCTGGAGGATCTCGGCCAGGGTCGGGATTGAGTGGTGAAGGCTGATCCCGTCGTTCTTTACGCCATGAACGGTGATGTCCGTTCCGGTCAGGAGCGACATATGGGCGGGAAGCGTCCAGGAGGTGGTGCTGACGGTGTTCAGGAAGACGGCCCCCTTTTTAGCCAGGGCATCGATGGCGGGGCTGGTATTTCTCCCGTATCCGTAGCAACCCAGGTGATCCGGGCGCAGGGTGTCGATGGAGATCAGGATGATATTAATTCCTTTCCGGGGTTCGCCTCCTCTCCCGCAGGCGAGAACCATACCGGCAAGGCATACCAGCATGATTATTCTTGCTCCGTAAGAACAATATTTGCGAATCAGTGTTAACAACGGAAAAGTTCCCCCATCTCAATCCGTATCGTCCGATTTCAGAACGTAACTTCGTGACTTATTTAACCGCGAATCTTCACTCATTCAAAAAATATGAACTACGAATTACGCCCCCGATTAAAGCTTCGGGGCGGAGAAATTTCACGAATTTTCTTCAAGATATTCCGGCACCGTCGGTTCATCGCCATACACATTCTTATTTCTCTGGAGGGAAAATATGCAAATTGTGCGCCAGAGGCGTGCATCTCCGTCTAAGGTGGCACCCGCAATGATAGGGAGCCTTGGGCAGAAAATTCCGAAACACTTAATTAACGCCATCGGCGCTAATTGGTACCACTATACATTAGACGAAAGAAAGAGCAATAACGTTCCCCTTTATAGGAACGTAGCCCTCGCGCAGTCTACCCCGCCTCCGCCCCGAAGTTTTAATCGGGGTTTATCGGGGCTCGGGCAACTTATTTAACCGCGGATTGTGCCCTTCGGCTGTGCTCAGGATCTTTGACGGATTATGCTGATTTAAAGGTAAAACAATCAGCTTAATCCGTTTAATCCGCGGTTTATTGAAATTCCAAAGGGGCATGGCTCGCTTATTTATTCCGCTTGCTCCCGTATCCGCTATCTGCTTTAATGCCTTTTTCTACGAGCCGCCCGGGAAAAGAAGAAAGACGCGACCGGGCCGCGCCCGATGTGCAAACGCCGGCCCATGAAAACCTTTTTACGTCAGTTCAAGGGAAAAGAGCACGGTCACCTGGTGCAGTTCATCAAATATGGCATCGCGGGGGGGATAGCCACCGTGTTCCATACCACGGTCTTTTTCCTTCTGGCCTGGAAAATCCTGCCGGCGATAACGGCGACCGATCCGATCGCCGGTTTTCTGCATGTCCCCCCCGCGGATATTACTGATTCGGTTCGGGCGTTTCACGCCGCCATTGATAACGCGATCGCGTTCATGTTTTCCAACTTGTTGGTTTATTTCATCAATGTGGCCTGGGTCTTTGAAAGGGGGCGCCATTCCCTTTGGAAAGAGATAGCCATGTTTTATCTGGTGGCCGGCGTCAGCGTGGCAATCGGGATCGGTCTGCAATCGTTCCTCATAGATTACTATGGGATCAACACCACCTATGCCTTCGGAGCCATGATCCTGGTCTGCCTCATGATCAACTATCTGGTAAGGAAGTATTTTATTTTCAAAGGCTAAACAATCCGGTTCCGCCGGCCGGCGGAACCGGATTATTTAGATGAACTGATATATGCCCTGCGTTCGCGTGGCGTATATCAGTTTAAAATAGTATAATATCATTGCAATTTGAGGGGATTGTTGAAATTTTTCTTGACTGAAATCTCCCTTTATTATAAGAATACCGCAATCATCAGTTTCTTTCAGTGTAACCAACGACAGGCCGCCGGCTTAACAGCCGTCGGCCCGATATAAATTTGCGAGCGCAGCGAGCTAATTTATAGGAGGCAGGTAAATGGAGAAGGTACAGCTCAGAACATATATTTTTTTGGACAGTATGCAGCCGCAGTTCGCTTCTTTCGTCGCTTCGGCGGCGAAGGGCTTTCAGCCCCTTCCCGGGATGGCGGCCTGTTACGTGGAAGTGGCGCCGGGGATGGCGATCAATGAAGTGATGGACGTGGCGCTCAAGGCGACCGACGTCAAGCCGGCCATGATGATTGTCGAGAGAGCCTACGGGCTGCTGGAGGTCCATTCGTACTCCCAGGCCAATGTCCGGGAGGCGGGACTGGCGATCCTGAACGCCCTTGGCCTGCAAGAAGACCAGAGGATGAAACCGAAGGCGGTTGCCACCCAGATCATCCGCAAGGTGGACGCCCACCAGGCGCAACTGATCAACCGCAGCCGAAGCGGTTCGATGCTTTTGGCAGACCAGACGTTGTACATACTGGAGACCGATCCCGCGGGTTATGCCGTGCTGGCAGCCAACGAAGCGGAGAAAGCCGCCAATATCACGCTGATCGAGGTCAAACCTTTTGGCCGTTTCGGACGCCTTTATCTGGGCGGCGAGGAACGCGACATCATGGTGGGAAGCGAGGCGGCCATGGCCGCGATCAATGCCGTCACCGGCGTCCAGCCCACGAAAGGCGAGTAAGAACACAGCCCTCGCCGCGCGCGGGCAGCTAAATAAAACTACGAATTACGCGAAACTTGTCCTGAGCGTAGCCGAAGGATTACACGAATTAACTATAAAATATTCCTGCGATGCTGGTTCAATGCTTGCACATTTGTAGTTTTCCGCAGGGAAAATAAAATTATTGAGATCCCGAAACAGCCTCTTAAAAGTGAAAGAAGCATTATAACTAAAATTTTCCGAAGGAAAATTTTAAAAAGGAGGGACAAAAGATGTCTGAAGCATTGGGTATGATCGAAACGAAAGGATTCGCGGCGATGGTGGAAGCAGCCGATGCCATGGTCAAGGCGGCAAAGGTCGAACTGGTCAGCTACGAGAGGATCGGCGGCGGCTACGTGACCGCGATCGTCCGGGGAGATGTCGCCGCCTGTAAAGCGTCCGTCGAGGCCGGCGCCCGCGGGGCGGAAAAGGTCGGCGAACTGATCTCCGTCCATGTCATTCCGCGGCCGCACGCCAATATCGACCGGGTTCTCCCGCTTGGCCGCGCTCCGCAGAAGGGCAAGTAATCAACCAAGGTACGCGCCATGCTTTTAGCAAAGATACGCGGCACCCTGGTCTCCACTCAGAAAGTGGAGAGTCTGGACGGCCTCAAATTTTACGTCTGTGAACAGCTGGGCATCGACGGCAAACCCCTGGGCAAGTACGTCATCGCCGCCGACTCGGTCGGCGCCGGGGTGGGGGAAGTCGTCCTTTATGTGACCGGGAGTTGCGGCAGGTACACCAGCGCGACTACCAACCGGCCCTGTGACGCCACGATCATGGCCATCGTGGATACGCTGGACGTGGACGGAAAGATCGTCTACGACAAGGCTGAAGACGACCGTTCCTGACCAACGGTCGGGGTAAAGTCACGGTTTTGACCCGGTTCCGATGAGGGGAGTCCAACGTGGTATTTCTTTCCTCATCCGGCTGACAGGCTTTGACCGAAAAGTCATCGTCCTGGAATAGAACGCGCCGCGGGCGTTTCCTGACCCAGAATCGTTTTGCGAGGTTTGATTATGACTGCAGAATCGAGCCCGACGGAGTCGGGCCCCCTAAAAATTTCCAAAGGAAATTTTTATAACGAAGAACAGATCAGGGCCATCGTCCAGACCGTGGTCAAGCGCCTCACCGAAGAAGGCGGTACGGCCCCTCCGGTCTCCGGTCCGGCAGCCTCCCCGGTGGCGGCCGCCGACGGGATCTTCGATCAGCTGGATGACGCCATCGCGGCGGCGGATACCGCCCAGAAAACACTGATGGGCCTCAGCCTCGAGAAGCGTGAGCAGATCATCGAAGCGATGCGGCAGGCGGGACGCGACAACGCCGAAAAAATATCGCGGATCGCCTTTGAGGAGACGGGGATGGGCCGGGTGGAGTCAAAGATCAAGAAGCACTTGCTGGTCTCCAATAAAACCCCCGGCCTGGAAGATCTCCAGCCGATCGCCTGGACGGGCGATCACGGCCTCACCCTGGTGGAAGGGGCTCCCTACGGGCTGATCGGGGCCATCATCCCCTCCACCAACCCCACCTCGACCGTTATCTGTAATTCGATCGGCATGATCGCCGCCGGTAACGCCGTCGTCTTCGGTCCCCACCCGTCCGCCAAGCTCGCTTCCCAAACCATGATCCAGATTCTCAACCGGGCGATAACCGGCGCCGGCGGACCGCCCAACCTGATGGTCGCCATCACGGAACCGACCATCGAGGCGGCCGGGAAGATGATGAAACACCCCAAAATCCGGCTCCTGGTGGTCACCGGCGGCCCCGGGGTGGTCAAGGCCGCCATGCAATCGGGGAAGAAAGTAATCGCCGCCGGTCCGGGGAACCCCCCCGTGGTGGTTGACGAAACGGCCGATATCGAGAAGGCCGGGCGTCTGATCGTCGAGGGGGCTTCCTTCGACAACAACATCGTCTGCGTCTGTGAAAAAGAGATTTTCGCGGTCGAGAAGATCGCCGATCAGCTGAAACGGGAGTTGATCAGGAACGGCGCCTATGAACTGAATAAAGAGCAGACGGAGGCGCTGACCAAGGTCGTGATCGCCACCATGCCGGGGCCGAACTGCGAGGAAGGCGCGCCGAACAAGAAATTTGTCGGCCGGCCGCCCAGCGTTATCCTGAAAGAAATCGGGATCACGGTGGGGGACGAGGTGAGGATCGTCCTCGCCGAGGTGGACGCTCACCATCCCCTGGTGCTGGTGGAACAGCTGATGCCGGTCATCCCCTTCGTCCGGGTCCCCGACGTCGATCAGGCCATCCGCCTGGCAATCGAGGTCGAACATGGTTACCGGCACTCGATGTATATGTATTCCCGCAACGTGGAGAAGTTGAGCAAGATGGCCCGGGAATGCAATTCCTCCATTTTCGTCAAGAACGGCCCCTGCTACTCCGGTCTCGGCTTCGGCGGCCAGGGCTACACCTCCTTCAGCATCGCCAGTCCCACGGGGGAAGGCCTGACCAAAGCCTCCGACTTCACCCGGAAGCGCCGCTGCGTGCTGATCGACTATTTTCGGATTGTCTGAAACCGTCCCTGACGGTCTCGGATAATTGTTAAAAATCAGTCCGATCGGTCGGATCCGACCGATCCGGCCGACCACATTTCATTCAGCGGGGCCGCTGGACAGAATAACTCGCGGAATTCACCGTTTGAAAAAAACATCCGACAACTTGGTCGAAAAAGTATGGCAGGCCGGCGTGGTGGGAGCAGGGGGGGCCGGATTTCCGACCTGGAAGAAAATCGACGCCCGGGTAGAGACGGTGATCGTCAACGGGGCTGAGTGCGAACCCCTCCTCCGCAACGATCAGCAGGTGATGGCCGCCCGGGCGGATGAGGTGGTGCGGGGACTGACCCTGGTGATGAAGGCGACCGGCGCCGTCCGGGGGGTTATCGCTCTCAAGAAAAAATATACCGCCGCCATCGCCGCCCTGAAGAAAGAGATCGCGGACAAAAAAGAGCTGAGCCTGCACCTGATGGAGAGCGTTTATCCGGCCGGCGACGAGTTCGTCATCGTTTACGAGGTCACCGGAAAAGTAATCCCGCCGGGAGAGATACCGCTCAAAGTCGGTGTCCTGGTCAGCAACGTCGAGACCTTCCATAACATTTCCCGGGCCGCGCGGGGCGAACCGGTCATCTCCCGCTATCTGACGGTGACCGGGGCGGTCGGGGAGCCGAAAACACTGAGACTCCCGGTCGGGACACCGCTGCGGGCCGCGCTCGATCTGGCGGGGGGCCCGCAAGTGGAGCACTGGGCGATTGTGTCCGGCGGCCCGATGATGGGCGAAGTCGTTGCCGACCCGGATGCCCCGGTTACCAAGACGACATCGGCCCTTATCGTCCTCCCCGCGGATCATCCGGTAGTGGTGCGCAAGACCCGGGATCTGAACTTCGATCTCAGCAAGATCCAGGCGACCTGCTGCCAGTGCGATTACTGCACCCTGGTCTGTCCCCGCGCCCTGATCGGGCATAATTTCAAACCCCATATCGTGATGCGGCAGATATCCATGGGGATCCCTTTTCCTGACTCGCCCGGGATCTCTTCGGCGCCCATGTGCTGCAACTGCGATCTCTGCGGGGTTTATTCGTGTCCGATGAATCTTCCCATCGGACGTCTCAATAAGCAGGTGGCCGGCCGGATGAAGGAGTGGAACTGGGATCGCGTGCCGCCGCTGAAGAGATACGTTCCATCCCCGCAGAGAGAGTACAGCCTGATCCCGGTTTCCCGGCTGACGTCCCGGCTGCAGCTCGGGGAATACGATCGGCCCGCGCCCCTGGTGGAAACCGGCTTTTCTCCCCGGTCGGTAACCATACCTTTGAAGCAGCATATCGGCCAACCGGCGTCTCCGGTCGTGAAGGAGAAACAGAAAGTGAAAGCGGGAGACGTAATCGGGAATTTACCCCGGGGTACCATGGGCGCCCTCATCCACGCTTCAATCCCGGGTATTGTCACCAAAGTGACCGATGAATCAATAACGATTCAGGCATCTTAACAATCTATTTTTTCGGAGAAAAAATAAAATGGAACCGGCCGTAGGATTTATCGAATTCAACAGCGTGGCCGCCGGCATTTTCACCACCGACGCGATGGCGAAAAAATCGGAGGTGGAAGTGATCGACTCCCGGAGCGTTTGCCCGGGGAAGTACATCGTTTTGATCACCGGCCTGACCGGCCCCGTGGATGAATCCCTCCAGGCCGGGCTGGAAGCCGGCGCCGACGCCGTGACCGATCATCTTTTTCTGCCCAACGTTCATCCCCAGGTCATCCCCGCGATCCTGGCGGCCGGCCCGGTGGGAGAACTGGATGCCGTCGGGGTTATCGAGACCTTCTCCATCCCCTCCTGCATCCTGGCCGCCGACGCGGCCGCCAAGGCCGCCGAGATCCGGCTTCTGGAGATCCGTTTGGCCAACGGCCTGGGAGGAAAAAGTTTCGTCACCCTGACCGGGGCGATCCCCGATCTGGAGGCGGCCATGGAGATCGGGGAAGAAAAGGTAAAGGAGATCGGCGCCCTGGTCCGGACCGTCGTCATCCCCCGCCCCCACCCCTCCCTGGCGCGGTTTATCCTTTAAAATTTTTCTTTGAAAAATTTTAATAATATCCAACGCCGAACATCGAATAGTGTGAATATCCAATAACCAATATCCAATAGCCAATTTCCAAATACGGCGGGAAACATTGAACAGGATAATTGGAGATTGGAAGTTGGCTGTTGGAAATTGGACATTCCCTGGAGGGCGAGGGGGGGAATAAAAGCTGAACATCGAACGTCCAACCCCGCCAAGCGGTGCAAGCTTCGAATTTACCCGCCGTCGGCGGACGCCGAACGAAAAGCCCCGAAAGAGCGGATGGGAAGAATAAACGTTCGACGCTCAAT
>CAWGIE010000003.1:0-99471 GCA_963822585.1 uncultured bacterium | reverse complement strand
TTCACGTCCGGGTAATAATAATTAAACCCGTCGTTGGTGATCCGGCGGACCTTGTTCTCGGACGGATTTCCCTTCCTGCTCACGGTATACAGCTGCCAATTATCACCGTTTCTGCAGGATGAGAAAACAATTTCCCGGCCGTCCGGGGAGAGTACCGGGGAGTGGTCGGGGGCGGTGTTTTTCGTGATGTGCTGAAAACGTCCGTCGTCCACATAACTCAGCCAGATATCCTCCTGGTTCCCTTGCCCGGAGACATAAAGAAGGGCCAATCCTTCCGGATCGGAAATACAGGAAAGGCGGCTCTCCGGCCGGGCGTGGGTGATGATCTCCTTCGGCTCCCCGCCGGGAAGTTCCAGCATGTATATCTTGTACTTCTTCATCCTCTCGAAGCCGAAGATAACCTTGCTGCCGTCGGGGGAGAAAGTTACCGTTCCGCCGTTGCCGTCCTCGAAAGAAGTGAGGGGACGCAGGTGCCTGTCGGCGAGATCCATCAGCCAGAGATTATCCCCCTTCTCACCCCGGGAGAAAAACGCGATGGACCCGCCGTCCGGCGACCAGGCGGGAAAAAGGTCGGGTGCCGAGTTGTCGGTCAGGCGCTCCACGTTGCCACCATCCGCCGACATCGTGTATATTTCCTGATTGCCGTCCCGGTCGGAGACGAAAGCGATCTTCTCTCCGTCCGGAGACCATGTCGGAAAACAGTCTGAAGCGCTGTTGTCGGTCAGCTGCCGGATCTCACCGGAAGAGCAATCAATCAGATAGATCTCATTATCGCCGTCGCGATCCGAGCAGGCGACCAGCGTCAGCGGCAGCCGGGCCAGGGGTCCGGCACCGGGCTCGATTGCCGATGGAACCGGTGTACACGACAACGGGGTTAGGGAAGGGGCGGCGGACGGTGTCGGGAAGAGGCCCGGCGTCGGCGCCGGAAGCACCAAAGGCCCCGGCGGGGTTGTAGTTCCACATCCCGCTACGATCAAGGCCATGAAGAACCATATACTGTGATAGTATTTATGCACCATAAGAAGTCGAAGCAAACCCTTCAGTTCCGCTTGATAACTGACAGCCCTGATTTTTCATGGAAACAAACCTTTTTTTCCATGAAAAATCAGGGCTGCGATGAATTAGAACAGCACGTTGACCCCGCCGATCATTTCGAACTCGGGCGCCCCTTTATCCAGCCCGACGCCGAGACCGCCGTTCAGGCTGACCATCTCGTTGAGCATGTACTCGATCCCGCCGGTCAGCTCGATGTTGTTTTTCTGGTCCTCGTAGCGTTCGGTCTCGAGGTCCAGCTGTCCGAGAATGTTAAAGCCGGGGGAAACCTCGAAGATCACGCCGCCGCCGATTCCGAAAGAGACCTTTCCGTCGACCTCTCCCTTCACTCCTTGATACTGCACGTCCATGTCGGAGTTGAAGCGGAGGTTCATGTGAGCGATCAGGGCGACGACATCGGTGGCGTAATAACGCAGACCGGAAAAGACTTCAAAATTGAACTCCCCGGTGGCATTGGGAAGGACGACCTTCTCCGCGCCCGTGGGCAACGTGAAGAGCATGCCCAGGGAGAGGAGGAAAGGATCGTCGATGGGGACGTATTTGCCCCAGATATCGATATCGCTGAATCCCCACTCGTTGCTGCTGCCCTGGGGGTCGAAATAATCCAGCCATACCCGGCCGCCGAGTTCGACCAGATCATCGGCGATGGGGGCCGCGAAGGTGGGGCCGATCACGAAGGAGTCGGCCTTGACTTCGTCGCCGATCTTCCAGTGTTGATACCGTGTTTCCCCTCTCAGCCAGGCTCCGGTAACGTTGGCCCCGTCCAGCTCCGGTCTCTGGAGGAGACGGGAATCGGGAGACACCTGGGCATTGACCGCGGCCGGAATTGCCAGAAGAGCGGCCAGAATCAGCCACAATAACTTCTTTGCCATGGTTGCACTCCTCTCCTGAAGAAATTAACCCCGCGCCCGGCGGGGCACGTTATAACCGGCTCCGGCGGCGCCGGAGCGAATGCGGTGCTATAAAGACAATTCCTGCTTCGAATTCCTATCAATGTTATTCAAATGGTAGCCGCTCCGATAAATCGGAACGTGATCTTGCGCACCCTGAAGGGTGCGGCTACCGAAAATCAGCGCGAAGCGCGAACGGGTAACTTTTACCTATACTACACGATAGAGTAACCGGGTCAAGCGGAAAGCGGTGCGACCTTTTAAAAGATATATGATGAAGCCAGGAAAATATAGAGATACGTCTCCTTGGCACTGACCGTGGTCCAGGCGACCTTCTCGTCCAGGCCATAGAAGTCGCCCTGTCCCCAGACATAATTGATACCGAAGTTAAGGGTCGTATGCTCCGTCTCCCGGCCGATGCTGGCGGTCACCCCGTACTTGTCAATATGCGGCGGGCTCTCAATTTCCGGGTTCTCCGCCAGCTCCGCCTTGGGAGCGGACGAGAGGTCGGTAAAGAAGCCGAGACGGACCGGCCAGTGTTCCTTCACGTAATACTCGCCTCCCAGGTTGGCATTAAACACCTCCTCCCGCTGGAGATGGTAATAGTCCCGCGTTCCCGATGTGTCCTCTCCGGTGAAGCGGTCAAAACCGGTTGGAAAATGATACGACAGATCGAGACCGAAGGCATACTCCTGGGGAACCTGGCAGCCTACCCCGGCCCGGATCGCGGTAGGGAGGGAGTTCTTGGTATCTCCATGGGGAATATATTCGCCGACAACACCGTCCGGAGTAATCACTTTATAAAGAAACTCCCCATCACCGGTCAGATGCACCGCCGGCGTCTGGACCATCACGCCGACGGACCATTTTTCGTTGATGTCATATCGGACGCCCAGTACCGAGAGAAGGCTGAGATCATGGTATTTAATATCCCAGGAGACCCCTCCCGCTGCTCCATATAAATAATCTCTGAAGTAGCTGAAGGTGCGATAAATGCCGAAAACCGAAACTCCAACAGAGAGCTCGGGAGTGATCCGGGTGCTGATTGAAGGACCAATCCAGAGCGTCTGATCATCCTTGTTATACTTGAAGAAGTGAGACGTGTTTTCGAACGTCTCCAGGTCGTTGCTGCTTGACCGGTCCGGGATGAAAGCCGAAAAGGCGAACGCCGTATCCTGGTTCAGCTTGTAAATGGACCCGAAAGTCGTCGGGATGGAAACGAACGAATCGATGTCCACGTCCTCATCGGGAAACCAGCCGTCCTTGACCGTGAAGTTGTAAAACCCGTACATGCTGGCCGAGAGTGAGATAGTGCTCCCCGGCGTCAGGGCGAGGCCGGCCGGATTATAGAAACAGGCGTCTACCGAGTTGCAGATGGCGGTGGACCGCCCCTCCCATGCCGGCAGCCCGCTCCCCGACGATATAATCCTGGTAATTACCATCTCCGGCAGGGGCCGCCCCGGGCACAAAACCGATCAAAACCAGAACAGCAAGACAGCGGACAACTTTCATATCCGACCTCCCTAAGATGTTACCGCCTTCAACGTCAACCTTTTTGGCTCCATGTTCGGGACTGAGCAAAACGGTATATTTATCCAGGAATCGCATATCGGATTATCGTCTTTTACATTAATGTTCATTTTTAAAATTCCGAAACGGTACACGACCTCGCTTGATTATCTCTTACTTGGTGGCTTTGTGTCTTGGCGGCATAAAGTCAAAAAATATAAGCCGACGACAAGAAGAGAAACAGATAGGATTCCCGCGCCGCCACGTCGACGGGCTGAAAGTTGTCACCGATTCCGAGCGTCCTTCCCTTGCCCCAGACATAATTGACCCCGACATTGATGGTCGTATGCTCGGATTCATTGCCGACGCTGGCGCTCACTCCGTACATGTCGATATTTTCCTTCCCCACCCGGGGATCTTCCGCGTCCACCGGGGGAGATGAAGACAGATTGGTGAAGAAACCGGCCCGGAGAGGATAATTTTTAACGACATAGTACTCTCCTCCCAGGTTGAGATTAACCACCGGTTCCCGCCTGGTTTCGATCCGGATCTCTTCCCCCGACCAGGTGTCCCGCCCCTGGAGTTCGGTGTAACTGGTCGGAAGATGGTAGGAGAGATCCACGCCGATCGTGAACTGTTTGGGTTTGCGGTAGGCCGCGGAGGCGATGATCTCGGTCGGGACCTGGTTCTTGCTGGTCATGTTATCGGCGGTGACCAGGGTATCCTCCTCCGGGTCCCCGAGGCTCACCCCGTAAAAAAGCGATCCTTCCCCGGTCAGGTTGACGGTGGGGGTATAGACGGTCAATCCCAGCGAAACGTTATCGGTCAGGGCGTACTGGGCGCCGAAGACGCCCAGCAGGCCGTAGTTGGTGTAATTGTACCGGTACTGACGGGAACCGACCCTGACCACCTCCTGGCCGTCCCCGGTGGTGTAGAGATAAGTCCAGTTCTGGTTATTATTCAGCGAGCGGTAGACGAGGTAGATCCCGCACCCGAGAGAAATTCGATCGCCGGCCTTGAAGCCCAGCGACGGACCGATCCAGGTCGTCGCGTCATCCAGGGAGCTGGCGTAGTAATCGGACCGGTAAAGGCCGGGCAGATAGGGCTGCTTCTCGAAGGACTGCTGGGTGTTGTAGGTGATCTCGTCCGGTGTAAAAACGGCGAAGGCCAGCGCCAGAGTATCGGAGGCCTTGAGGATGGAGCCGAAGGTGGAAGGGATGCTCTCGAACTCCCGGGAGTGATAGCTCTCATGGGGCCCCAAACCGTCCGCGACCGAGAGCCGGTAAATCCCGTAGAGGCTGACCGAAAGGGCGATCCGGCTCCCGGTGACATTCGCCAGGCCGCCCGGGTTGTAATAGCAGGCGTCAAGGTCATTGGTGCTGGCGGCGACGGCGCCCCCCATCCCGGCGGCACGGTCACCCACCAGGAAATCCTGATAGTTGCCATTATCGGCGAAGAGTGAAAAGGAGAGGGAGATCAAGGGCAGAAAAGAAACAATACCGGTTATAACCACCTTCAGCTTCATGCGTTCATACCTGAGCATGGTTTTGAAATAACAGGTTCATCCCGGTTTATGGTTCATTGTATTATAAAATATATCGCCGCAACACAATCTTTTTCCCTCATATTTTTTTCTTTTCTTCCCTAATATTCAAGATAATATAACCGCTTGTTGTCGTCCATTGGCTTGCTTCATCTTTCCCCGTGAAGAAAAAAATATGAACAGGGTAATACTCTCCAGCGGATCTCTCAACAACTCCGGGATGGACCGGGTCTTCGAGACGGCCGCCCGGTGCGGATACGACGGCGTGGAGCTGATCGTTGACGCCCGGACTGACACCGTTCATGCCGGTTATATCAGAAAGCTGATGGACCGGCATCGCCAGCCGGTCCCGGTCGTTCACGCCCCTTTTGTTTTCCTCGATCCGCCCGGCTGGGAGAAAGACGAGGTATCCCGGATCAAGCGTTCGGTCAAGCTGGCGGAGGAGATCGGCGCGCACAGTGTGGTCCTTCATACCCCTTTTTACACCGACCGTTCTTTCCGCCGCTGGCTGGAGGAAGACTTGGGGAAATATCAGGCTGAGATCGATGTTTTGCTCCTGGTGGAGAACATGCCCTGTTACCGCAAGCCGGGGGGACGGGCGGCGCGCTGGTTGAAGCTTCCCGATATTCCGGAGCGGAACTGGAAGTTGTACCGGAAGCTGATCCCGGATTTTCTCGCCCCGTCCTGCTTCCCTCTCAGTGATCTCGACCTCCTGGAGCCGTTCCCTCATCTCATCCTCGACACGACCCACCTGGGGACGGGCGGGATCGACCCGATCGCCGCCTTTGACCGGTTCCGGGGCCGGATCCGGCACATCCATCTCTCCAACTATGACGGTCGGGAGCACCTGGAACTCCGGACGGGGATGCTTGACATCGCCGCTTTTCTTCGCCATGTCGCGGCGGCGGGATATACCGGCGATTTCTGCCTGGAGGTGATGCCGGACCACTTTCCTTCCGGGGATGAGGAGTTTACTCTCCGTCTCCTCCGCGATAAC
The DNA here is from genome assembly GCA_963822585.1 of uncultured bacterium. GTDB lineage: Bacteria > Auribacterota > Erginobacteria > Erginobacterales > Erginobacteraceae > CAWGIE01. The sequence continues at coordinate 93,479 of CAWGIE010000003.1, read as the reverse complement.
CTCTCCTTCATCCGTGAGCACACCCTTTAAAATGGAGGGCCTGGCGGGAAGAGATCCGCGACCTGGAATCCCGGGGTATGCGGTAACAAAGTTCGGGAAACGGGATACACAGAGGTGGCGGAGATCTCATAGCCGGAGGGATAGGTCATTGTCGTCCGGTTCCCCTCAGCGTTATATTCATACTCGGTGATGCCGCTGTCGGGGTCGGTCATGGTCTCCCGTTTCCCGTGTGCGCTAATTCAAATAATCCTTATTTAACATCAGACGCTTTACCTTATATGTTAAATAAGGATAAAAACCACCGCCATTGACTTCTTTGTCGTCGTCCAGGGTATGTCTTTCTCTCAGACTCATTCTTTCGGATAATCGAGCTCCCGGGCCTGCTGAAGATGGTACTCCGCTTCATTGTCCCGCCCGAGGCGCCGGAGCGTTTCCGATAGCCGGGCATGAGTCCTCCCCGAGTCCGGCATCAGGCGAAGCGATTCCCGGTAGGCCCGCGCCGCTTCTTCCGGCTTATCGCTAAGATCATAAACCACGCCCAGGTTATAGAACGTGTCGGGATCCCGCGGATTGATGGCGGCCGAGCGCTGGAGCAGGGCAATCCCTTCTTCTATCCTCCCCTGACGGCAATAGATGATCCCCAGGTTGTTATCGGCGGCGGCATAATAAGGGTTCAGCCGCAGCGCCTGCTGGAAGAGGGGGATGGCCCGATCGAATTCCCCCGAATGATAATAGACGTTCCCCAGGTTATTATACGGATTGGGATAATCGGGCTCCAGAGCAATGGCCTCCCGGTACGAGCGGACCGCGTCTTCCACGCGGCCCTGGATGAAGTATATGTTGCCGAGATTGTTATGCATCCGGGCGCTGGAAGGCGTATAGGCGAGCGTCCGCTCGTAAAAAGAGAGGGGATCGCTGAAATAGAAGTTCTGATGGGCGGTCAGAGCACCGTAGAAAATCAACACCAACAAACCTGCAACCAGGGCCGGCAGACGGCATCTTGCCGAACGGAGGAGGGGAACGTAACCAGCGGCCAGCAGAGTAAATATCCCGATCGAGGGAAGATACAGCCAGTGCTCGGCGATATAGGTCTTGATGGGATAGATCCCGCTGACGGGACCGAGGCCGATGAAAAACCAGCCGATGGAGAAAAAAACCAGGCTGCCCCGCTTCCGGAGTGCGCCGCGGAGAGCAATCACCAGGAGGGCGGCCGCGAGCAGCATCCCGGCCAGGACACGGAGGTCATCGGGCCGGAAGAGTACGAAACCATACTCCTGGTGCAGGTCCATCGGGATGAGAACCAGCTTCAGGTAGCCGGTCAGCGAGGCGAAAAAACCGGGCAGCCGTTCCGAAAGAGTGGTGGGTACAACGGCCGGGTCCATTAATAAAGCCCGGAGGAGAACGTAGCCGGCAGCCATCCCCGCCAGGATCAGGAAGACCGGGAAGTCCATTTTTTTCCTGAAGGCGGCATGATAGAGCAGAATCAGGGCGGGGAGAATGACGCTGTTCTCGCGCGATAGGAGGGCCAGGAGATAAAATACTATCGTCAGGATGGAGAATGAGAGACGCCGAGAGCCGAGGTTTTTGAGATAGCTGATCAAACAGCCCAACAGGCAGAGCGCCGCCAGGGAATCGGGGCGACCGGATATGTAGGCCACTGTTTCGGTCTGGATGGGATGCAGAACATAGAGCAGGGCGGCAACAAGAGAGAGCAGACGGTCCCGGGAAAGCAGGAGAAGCAGCCAATAAACAGCAAGAGCGACCAGGATGTGGAGAAGGACGGAGGAGATGTGATAACCGATGGGGTTCAGCCGCCAGAGGGCGTAATCGACCAGATAGGTGACGGTGGTCAGAGGGCGGTAATAGTTATACTTCTCCCCGGAACCGGCGGCCACGTCACCGGTTATGATCCGGGGAAGATACGCGGGACTGCGCAGATAGACATTGTCCTTGATGAAATGGACATCATCCCAGATAAAAGCGCCCGGCAGGGAGGTAAAATAGACCGCGATACCCGCGAATGTGATCAGAATGACCGTCGCCCAGATGCTTTTCCGGAAAGGGCGATTTATCGAGGCAGCCGTTAGCATACCAGATTTTCTTCAGTACTTTGTTGGTTATAAAACTAATTATAATTATAACCACGAAGAACACGAATTTCGCTACTTTACATATCGGCCGGCTTTCTGTAAAGTAAGCAGCTGTAGTAAAAGAACAAACACTATCATTTACCGGGGAAATACCAGGGGGAACAGATAATGAAGATATTCCTTCCGATCCTGTTCGCATGTGCCTTCATCCTCTCCCTTCCCGCCGAGAGCAGGGAAGCCGACGTACTTCTGGGGCCGCCGCCTACTTATATCAATATCACCTTCGCCTCCGATTCACACCCGCTGGCGGGGGTAACGGCGGTATTGATCGATGGAGCTAATATGGAGTGGAAACAGGTAAGCAACGCGGAAGGCGAGGTCCGATTCGTCTTCGAAGCCGAGTCGGGCATGGCCTTCCTTACCTACTGGCAGGGAGAGACGGTACCGGTGTACAAGAAGGTCTTTGAATACAACGCCGGCAACCATTACAACTACACGCTCACCTTGAAGGAATAGGAGCCTACCGGCGACGCGTGTAGAGAGACCCGGTTCGAAAAGGTATTCGAGAAGGAAATCCTAAATTCTAATATCAAAATCCTAAATAAATCCTAAATCCAAATGACCGAATGCTCAAAATATTGCCGGTTTTACCCCATTGTTTAGGATTTTTTAATTTCGGTCATTTGATATTGTTTAGTATTTAGATATTAGGATTTTAGATCTTACGAGCTTTTCGAGTAAGGTCTACTTATTGCCCCTCCGGGCCGTCCACCGACTCCGGTAATCTCGCCAGAGTCGATTCGATCAGGGATATCAGCTGTCCACCCTCGATCAGCACTTTCTGGGTCATCTTCATCTTGTCGACGGGATCGACAGTGCTGACCACTTCAATGGGCGCGAATGTCTCCATCAAACGGGAGCCGGGGAAAAGTTCCTTCGCCACTTCCAGCAGTCTGTTGTACCGGCTGATAAAGGAGCCGGAATCATAATACCCCGCTCCCAGCTGCTGGATCATTCGGAGATCGTTCAGGAGAGTGCGGATCATCCCCAGGAGAACTTTTCTTTCATCCCGAAAGGTGATGTCGTTCGATCCAGAGCTCATTTCTGATCTTCTGCCGATTTCGAGGAGACCTGTTTATCGGTCTTCTTCTTCTCCCGAGCGGGCGGAGCCTCCTCGTCCAGAAAGGAGAGTCTGGCCAGTGTCGCGCCGTCACCGCGGCGGCAGCGGGCCAGCTTCAGCATCCGGGTACAGCCTCCATCCCTTTCCGTGAACCGGGGCCCGATCTCCGCGAAGAGTTTTTGGACCGCTTCTTTGTCCCGCAATATCTGAATTGCCCGCCGGCGGGCGGCCAGGGTGTCGCGTTTGGCCAGGGTAACCATCTTCTCCGCCAGGGGTTGGGCGGCATTCGCCTTGGCCAGGGTGGTGATGATCACTTCCTCACGGATGAGACTGGAAACCATATTGGCCAGCAACGCCGATCGATGGGCCGACGTCCGGTTTAATTTGATTGTTTTCTTTCTGTGACGCACTGTTCGTTACTCCATGCTTAAAATGTCACCGCTGCCTAGCCGATCAGGTGAAGTTTCCGGAGGTATTTCCATCCCCAGGGAAAGACCCAGGCTGGAGAGGATGCTCTTGATCTCCTCGAGTGACTTTTTTCCGAAATTGCGGTATTTGAGCATCTCCGCTTCCGACCGCCGGACAAGATCCCCGATGGTCTGGATATTGGCTGACTTGATGCAGTTGGATGAGCGGACCGAAAGCTCGATCTCATTAATCGGCATATTGAGCAGTTTCTGAAGCTTGTCCTCCTTGTCTTCCGTCTCTATGTCCTCTTCGAATTCAATCGCGTACAGATCCTGGTCGGTGAACATGTCCAGATGCTTTTTAAGAACGGCCGATGATTGAATAAGGGCTTCACGAGGAGTAAGACGGCCATCGGTCCAGATTTCCATGATCAGGCGGTTGTAATCCGTCCGCTGGCCGACACGGGTATCTTCCACATAATATTTGACTTTCCTGACGGGACTGAAGATCGAGTCAACCGGGATGACACCAATCGGAGAATCGGGGTTTTTATTCAATTCCGCCGGGCGATAACCCCGGCCCAACCCGACGCCCAGTTCCATCTCGAATACGGCCCCTTTGCCCAGCCGGGCGATCGGCTGCTCCGGATTGACGATTTCCACCGTTCCTCCGGTGTCTATATCCCCGGCCGTCACTTCTTTCTCCCCTTTGGCTGAGAGCCTGATCATCCGTGGTTCCCGGCCGTCCATCTTCAGGACAATCCGTTTCACATTGAGGATAATCTGGGTTACATCCTCATAGACGCCTTCAATGGTCGCGAACTCATGGAGCGCGCCTTCTATCCTGACGTCGGTCACCGCGGCTCCTTCCAGAGAGGAAAGGAGAACCCGGCGCAGGGCGGTGCCCAGGGTAAAACCATACCCGCGCTCAAAGGGTTCGGCGATAAATTTTGTATACGTGTCGGTCTTGGTGTTTTCGTCTTCTATCAGTACTTTGGGAAGTTCAAACTTCCCCATCACGATGGCCATAGTATTCCTCCTCTAAAATTTCAATCGGTAAAAGGCATACACCCGGGTATCGGCTATTTTGAATACAAGCCCACTACCAGGGAGATGTCCACGGGGACCCTTCCTTCCTCCATGGTGGGAAGACGAAGCACTTCCCCCCGGAACTGGTTCTTGTCAAGTCGTAACCATTCCGGTATTACCTGCGCGTGAGAGGCTTCCAGCGACTCCGCGGCCCGCTGACGGCTGGCGCCGCTTTCCTTGACCTCTATCATGTCGCCTACCTTCACCTGATAACCCGGGTAATCGACCCTCCGCCCGTTTACCTTGATATGACCATGCCGAATAAATTGCCGGGCGGTGCGGACGGCCGGCACAAAGCCCAGGCGGTATATCACGCTGTCGAGACGGCTCTCCAGTATCCGAAGCAGGTTTTCACCTGTCCGTCCTTTCTGCCTGGCGGCTTTTTCAAAATAATTCCTGAACTGCTGCTCGCCGATACCGAAGCTTCTTCTCAACTTCTGTTTCTCACGCAGTTGGGTCCCGTACTCGGATACTTTTCGCCGCCGCAACCCGTGCTCACCGGGGACGTTTCTACCTTTTTCCACCGGACACTTACTCATCAAACACTTGGCCCCCTTGAGGAAAAGCTTCATCTTCTCCCGGCGGCACATCCTGCAAACTGGACCAATATACCTACCCATAATAACTCCTGATACGGTTCAACCTGTTTATCCGGATTATTGCTGAAATAATGGACCTATTTTCCACATAAATCGGATTATACTCGACGTCTCTTGGGCGGACGGCAGCCGTTATGAGGTACGGGCGTAACATCCCGGATCGCGGTAATCCTCAAACCAAGTGATTGGAGAGCGCGTACCGCCGATTCCCTGCCGGCACCGGGGCCTTTCACCCAGACCTCTATCCTTTGCAATCCCATGTTCTTCGCTTCATTTCCGGCCTGCTGGGCGACCAGCTGGGCGGCAAAAGAAGTACTTTTCCGTGATCCCTTGAAACCAGCCTTGCCGGAGCTGGCCCAGGCGATAACCTCACCTTCGGGATCGGTGATTGAAACGATGGTATTGTTGAACGTGGCCTGAATATGCGCCACCCCCGCAACAACCGAGCGGGCACTCTTCTTTTTCCCTGTCTTTTTCTTCTCTTTTGCCATTCAAATCTCTCCGGCATTGTTTAAAACTAATCCGATTTATGAATAAATCGGATTACTGGGCCTCTTTTTTCTTTCTCTTGGCCCCGACGATACCCCTTCCCGGGCCTTTCCGGGTGCGGGCATTAGTATGCGTCCTCTGACCTCTGACGGGGAGACCGCGCCGGTGGCGCAAGCCCCGATAGCAGCCGATATTCATTAACCGATTTACATTCTGTGAACGATCCCGACGGAGATCTCCTTCAACCTGGTATTTTTTCTGAATAATCGAACTAATTTTTCCTACTTCATCCTCGGTGAGATCTTTGGCTCGAAGACCGGGCTTAATACCGGCTTCTCTGACTATGTCACCGGCTATTTTTCGCCCGACCCCAAAGATTGAGGTCAAAGCAATATCAATCGGTTTCTGTTTCGGGATATCGACCCCGACGATTCTGGGCATCGTTCCTCTCCTTTAACCCTGCTTCTGTTTGTGCCGGGGGTTGGTACAGATCACCCGTACCACGCCCTTTCGTTTCACGATTTTACAGCGCTCGCACAGTCTCTTAACCGACGCTTTTACTTTCATTGTATTTTTTACTTCGGAAAAAATAATGGAAAATACTTTGCGGACTAACAGTTATCCACCTATTTAAGATCGAAATGTTCCGTTTAGAGACTTCGGATGATTCGGCCCTTGGTTAAATCATAGGGTGACATCTCCATCAAGACTTTATCTCCGGGCAGCAGCTTGATGAAATGAAGCCGCATCCTGCCGGAGATATGGGCCAGGACAATGTGCCCCTCGCCAACCGCTACCCTGAACATGGTATTGGGGAGGAGTTCCCTGACCTCGCCTTCCAGCTTGATCGGTTCGTCTTTTCCCATTATGACCGTATTTGGTTGAAGATTTCTCGTAATATTCCGTATGTTTCCTCTCGAGCGATATTGGCATCGACCCGGGTCAGCAACTTTTTATCGGCATACCATTGGATAAGGTCGGCCGTCTTCTCCCGGTAAACGTGCAGCCGGTGACGGATCGCCTCCGGCTGGTCGTCGGGACGCTGATAGAGTTCCCCGCCGCACAAATCGCAGATACCGGAGACCCGGGGCGGCATGTTATCGATATGAAATATCTTGCCGCATTCCCGACAGATTCGCCTGCCGCTTAAGCGCTTAACGATAACTTCTTCGGCTGCGTCCAGGTAGATCACCCGATCAAGAGCGGTTCCTAACTCGGTTAAAAGCTCCTCCAGCATCTCCGCTTGGGGTATCGTCCGGGGGAAACCGTCCAATATATACCCGTTTTTGGCATCGTCTTTGGCCAGGCGGTGTTTAATGATATCGACCGCCACCCGGTCCGGGACGAGATTGCCGTCATCAATATAACTCTGGGCCAGCTTCCCCAGTTCCGTCCCCGCTTTTATTTCTTCCCTTAATATGTCACCGGTCGAGATGTGCGGGATCCCGAACTCACGAGAAAGACCGACCGCCTGGGTTCCCTTACCGGCGCCGGGGGGGCCAAGAAAGACGATATTCATTTTAAAACCTCCCCCTGAGCTTGCCTTTTTTCATGAACCCGTCATAGTGCCGCATCAGGAGGTGCGACTCGACCTGGCGCATGGTATCCAGCATTACACCGACCAGAATCAAAAGACTTGTTCCGCCCATGAACTGGGTGATGGTGAAGTTCAAGTTCAACCTCCCGCTGATCAGGGTCGGGAGTATTGCTATCGCCGAGAGAAAGATCGCGCCGGAGATGGTGATCCGGGTCATGACCCGATCCAGGTATTCGGCGGTGTTCTTCCCCGGCCTGATGCCCGGGATAAAGCCTCCATATTTGCGCATATTATCGGCGACATCAACCGGATTGAAAGTGATGGCCGTATAAAAATAACAGAAGAAGATAATGCAGAGAACATAAAGAAGCATATAGAGAGGCGCTCCGGGAGAGAGATAGTCTCTGATAACCGACAGCCTGGGTATGAATCCCGCCAGCGTAGCGGGGAACATGAGCAGGGCGGAAGCGAAAATGATCGGGATTACCCCGGCCTGGTTGACGCGCAGAGGAATATAGGTCCGCTGACCGCCGTAAATCTTGCGGCCGACGATCCTTTTTGCATATTGTACCGGGATCTGCCGCTGCCCCTGGGTCACCATGATCACGGCCGCGACCACGGCGATAAATAGTATCGCCATCACGATCAGCAACCCCAGGGGCTGGGTCTGCTTCTCCGGATCAAGCGGGGAGAAGACGTTCCAGGCGTCGATGGCCGCGGTTGGAGCTCGCGAGATAATACTGGTAGTAATGATGAGGGAAATCCCATTGCCGATCCCCCGTTCGGTGATCTGCTCTCCAAGCCACATGATAAAAATGGTCCCCGAGGTCAACGTCAGCATGGCTAAAAGCCTGAAGCCAAAGCCGTCGGGAGCGATCTCTTTGCCGGCAGCCAGGTTCCCGAAGATGGATTGGGGGTTCTGAAGACCGATACTGATCATGTATCCCTGGAAGAGGGAGAGGACCACCGTGGCGTAACGGGTATACTGGTTAATTTTTTTCCGCCCCATTTCTCCTTCCTTGGACAGTTTCTCCAAAAACGGAACCACCGCGGTGAGCAGCTGCATGATGATGGAGGCGCTGATATAGGGCATGATCCCGAGCGCGAAGATGGTGCACTTCGAGATCGCCCCTCCGGAGAAAATATCCATCAGGCCGAAGATAGTCCCCCCTCTGACCTTGGTGAGCTGAGTGAATATATCGTTCAGCACCTGCGAGTTAATCCCCGGGGTGGGTATATAACACCCGACCCGGTAGATGACGAGCAGCCCCAGGGTAAAGAATATCCTTTTCCGAAGCTCCGGTATTTTAAATATGTTGGTGAAGGCGGAAAGCATGGCTTCTCACTATCGATTATCAGAATCTCTTGCGATGTACATAATCTAAACCACGAAGAACACGAAGTTCACGAAGAAAAATTCAACCGTCGAGCTTTTTTATTCTTTCTTCGTGTCCTTCGTGTTCTTCGTGGTTAAATATACCGAGTATAGTTATAAAGCATTATTTCGCAGCTGAATGTATTATTTTATCTCCCGGCAGGTTCCGCCGGCGGCCTCGATCGCGGTTCGCGCCGATCTGCTGAAGCGATGCGCTTCGACCACCAGTTTCCTGTCGATCGCTCCCCGGCCTAAAATCTTGATCGGCTGCTTGGCCGATCGAATCATCCGCCGTTCCCGGAGCACCTGAGGGGTGACCTCGGTTCCTTCCGGAAAAACAGCGAGGGCGCCGATGTTTACCGGGAGATAAATCGTGGGAAAGGGGGACGTGAATCCCACTTTGGGAAGCCTTCTTTTCAGGGGCATCTGCCCCCCTTCGAACCCCGGTTTTGAATGGTATCCTGACCGCGCTTTCTGGCCTTTCTCTCCCCGTCCGGCTGATTTGCCGAGCCCGGAGCCGGGACCGCGGCCCCGTCTCTTCCGGGGCCTGCGCGAACCGGGAACAGTTCTTAATTCATGCAGTTCCATCTATCCCCCCTTCCTCAACCCGTATGCTTCTTCTTCTTCCCTGATCCTCTCCAGCCCGTCAATCCCCGCTTTGATTAAATTGAAAGGATTGCGGGAACCTTGTGCTTTGGCGTAGATGTCCCGAATCCCCGATAATTCCAATAGCGCACGCACGCCGCCACCGGCCACGATTCCTTTTCCGGGCGGCGCGGGTTTTAACAGCACCCGGGCGCCGCCGAAACACCCGATCACACTATGAGAGATGGTGTTCGCCTTGATCGGCACCAGGAAAATATTCTTCTTGGCAACCTCATTGGCTTTGGAGATGGCGTCGGCGACTTCATTCGCTTTTCCCATACCGAGCCCGACATGACCGGCTTTGTCTCCGACCACGACCACCGCGCTGAAACTGAACCTTCTCCCCCCCTTCACCACTTTTGAACAGCGGCGGATATCCACCACCAAGTCTAATAGCTCGTTCCCGATTTCCTGTTTTTTCTTTTTAAATTTATCGACTGCCATTGCGCTCACCCCGCAAGTTAGCTCCGCAAACTATTTCACCACGAAGGACACGAAGGTCACGAAGATTAATTTAACGAAATATTTATGAAACACTTCGTGTTCTTCGTGATAAAAATACTTTTTTATTATTTATAAATCCCGGCAAAATACGATTAGCGATAATTTATTTAAAAAACCAGACCCGCCTTCCGGCAGGCGTCTGCGAGCGCTTTCACCCGGCCATGATAACGATACGCCCCCCGGTCAAAAACCACTTCTTTGATCTTCAGTTCCGCGGCCCGCGCGCCGGCGAGTTCACCCAGAACCACGGCGGCTTCCACCGTCCCCCCCCCTTTCTGGTATTTCTGTTTGAAAGCGGGAGCAAGAGTGGAAAGAGCCGCCAATGTGGAGCCTCGATCATCGTCGATCAACTGAATCGAAAGATTCCGAAGGCTCCGAAAAACGCTTAGCCGGGGGCGCAGCGCCGTCCCTTTGATTTTTTTCCGCACGCGGAGGGATCTTTTCCGCCGTGCGATTCCTTTTCTGGTTTTTGATTTCATCTTTCTAACACTGTTTTCCTGCCCATTTTACATCCGGTGGCGAGGCCGTCCAATCCTGATATGAATAAATCGGGTTCGCTCACGCAAACAAAGAATCAATCAGGCAATGGCCTTCCCCGCTTTTCGTTTGATATACTCGTCAATGTACTTGATGCCCTTCCCCTTGTACGGCTCCGGAGGGCGGAAACGGCGAATCTGGGCCGCGGTCTCTCCCACCTTCTGGCGATCAAACCCGCTCACCACGATGACCGATTTCCCCTCCAGGGAGAAGGTGATTCCTTCCATGGGGCTGTAGCGGATCGGATGTGAAAATCCAAGCTGGAGAACCAGAATCGGACCATCCATTTCCACGCGATAACCGACCCCGACGATCTCCAGTTTTTTTTCAAACCCCCGGCTGACCCCGACCACCATGTTGTGGATCAGGCGGCTGAAAAGACCGTGAATGGACCGGATGCGCTTGGTTTCCCCGGTCCGTGTCACCCGGATGAGGTTATTCTCCATCGTCGCTTTCAGGGCCGGGGGCAGGATGAGTTCCATCTCTCCTTTCGGTCCGGAAACCGCAATCTTTTTTCCTTCCAGCGTCACCGTGACCCCGGCAGGAATTTCAATTGGTTTGTTACCTATTCTTGACATGGTAATCAGCGTTTCCTTGCAATTATATTCTCGGACAATGTATGGTTTTACCGAATTAACGTTTTAAAATGGAGTGTCGGAATTTTTCATCGACGGGGGGGCGAGTTCCGGGTCCGACCCGATAATTCCATCATTCCAGCACTCCAATACTCCATTCAGTTATTATCCCGGCATTAAGAATGTGTTTTGTCTTCTCCACACAGTATTAATTTCAACAACATGTATCACCACACATAACAAACAACCTCCCCTCCGGCTTGCTCCTGGCGGGCCTGGCGGTCGGTCAGAACTCCTTTGGCGGAGGAGATGATGGCGATGCCCAGGCCTCCTTTCGGGCGGGGGATCTTGTCTTTTCTCACATAGACCCGCCGGCCGGGTTTGCTCACTCTCTGAAGATCCTGAATCACCCGGGCCTTCCCCCGTCCGTACCGGAGATAGACCCTAATCACTCCTTGCTTGTTGTCTTCCATTAATTTAAAGTTCTTGATGAACTTTTCTTCCTGGAGAATGCGGACAATTTCCTTCTTCAGTCTCGAGGCCGGAATATCGACGCAGTCCAGCCCCCTGGTATTCGCGTTGCGGATTCTGGTCAGCAGATCCGCGATTGGATCAGTCATCGTCATACAGCCGAATCTCCTCCCTCAATCTGAATTAAAGATGGACATTGTAAATTTCCATCTCCAATTCAGATGATAGATCGTCGTTTAATATCTTAAAATTGGTTATTACCAGCTTGCCTTGGTCACGCCGGGGATCTTGCCCTCACTGGCAAGCTGCCGGAAACAGATCCGGCAAATCTTGAACTTCCGGTAATATCCCCGGGGCCGACCGCACCGCCGGCAGCGAAAATAGCCGCGCACCTTGAACTTCGGCTTCCGCATGCTCTTTTCGATTAAGGCCTTCTTCGCCATTACTTACCTCGTTTCCTCTCCGCGCTTGAACGGCATCCCGAACAATGTCAGCAGCTCCCGCGCCTCCTCGATGTCCCGGGTAGTGGTTACCATGGTTACGTCCATTCCCTGGGTCCGGTATGATTTATCGACATCCACCTCCGGAAAAACAATCTGTTCCCCCAGGCCCAGGCTGTAGTTACCGTGATGATCAAAGGAATCGGGAGAAAGTCCCCTGAAGTCCTTTATCCGGGGAAGGGCGATGTTGATCAGTCGGTCCAGGAATTCATACATCATCCGCCCTCTCAGTGTCACCCGGCAGCCGACAGCCATTCCCTCCCTGAGCTTAAAGCCGGCCACGCTTACCCTGGCCCGGGTGACGACCGGACGCTGGCCGGTAATAACCGCCAGTTCGTCGGCCGCCGCCTGGATCGCGTTACTGTCGCTGATGCCGGAACCGATCCCCATGTTGACGACGATCTTCTCCAGACGCGGCACCCGAAGTCGATTGGAAAAGCCGAACTTCTCCATCATCTTGGGCACAATATCAGTCTGATATTTTTTCCAGAGATTGGCCTGTTCCATGATTACTTATCCAGTATTTCGCCGGACTTTTTTGAATACCGGACCTTGGTTCCGTCTTTTAAAATCTTGATACCGATCCGGGTACCTTTCTTCGATGAGGGACAGTACGGCATGACGTTGGAGAGAGCGATCGGGGCTTCTTTCTCGACAATGCCGCCCTTCTGGTTTTGCTGAGAGGGCTTGGTGTGTCTTTTCACGAAATTAAGCCCCTGAACGATCACCGTCCCGGCTTTCCTGTCAACATGGAGAACTTTCCCGGTCTTTTGAGAGAAGCGATCCTTGCCCGCGATCGCGATTACAATATCATCTTTTTTAATACGCGCTTTCATTTACAATACCTCCGGCGCCAGGGAGATGATCTTTAAGAACTGTTTCTCGCGAAGCTCGCGGGCGACCGGGCCAAATATTCTTGTTCCCCGGGGATTACGCTGATTGTCGATAATAACCACCGCGTTCTCGTTAAACCTCAAAACCGACCCATCCGCGCGTTGAATATCATTCTTGGTGCGGACGACAACCGCCTTGACCACCTCGCCTTTTTTGACGGAGGCGGTGGGGATGGATTCCTTGATGGACATAACGATAACATCGCCGATATCCGCGTATCTCTTTCCTCCCGCCTCGACGACTTTGATACATGCCGCCCGACGGGCGCCGGTATTATCGGCTACTTTTAAAATTGTCCGCATCTGAATCATCTGTATGTATCCGTATCCCGGAAAGGGGTTATCCGACCGGTGATTACTCCGGCTGTGCCTGCTTCAAGATCCTTACCAGGCGCCAGCGCTTTAATTTACTTAGGGGGCGCGACTCCATAATCTCAACAACGTCTCCGGTTTTCGCCTGATTTTTTTCGTCGTGGGCGTGGAACCGGGTCGTCTTCCGAACCACCTTCTTATAGAGGGGATGTCTGTATTTCCGGATTATCTCAACCACGATGGTTTTATCCATCCGGTCGCCGCATACCGTTCCCCGCCGCACTTTCCGACGGCTCCGTTCGCCGCTGCCTGTATTCATATCCGTGGCCTTATTCTTTCTTTTTTCGTTCCCTCATTATGGTCAAAATACGGGCGATATCCCGCCGGGCTTCACCGATCAGGTGAGGCTTCTCAATCTGCTCGGAGCCGGCCTGGAAACGAAGCTTGAAGTGCTCTTCCCGTAAATCCCGGTATTTCTGCTCGAGTTCTTCCTGCGTCATCTCTCTGAGTTGACTTGCTTTCATCTCATCCTCTACTGATTTGCCCGCGCACGATAAAACGGCAGGGAAACGGGATCTTGAACGCTCCCAGCCGCATCGCTTCCCGGGCGACGGATTCTGAGACGCCTTCCATCTCATACAGGATCTGGCCCGGTTTCACAACGGCCACCCAGATTTCCGGGTTGCCTTTGCCTTTTCCCATCCTGGTTTCCGCCGGTTTCTTGGAGACCGGCTTGTGCGGGAAAATCCTGATCCAGATCTTGCCTTTCCGCTTGATATGCCTGGTCAGGGCGACGCGAACCGCCTCGATCTGATTGGCGGTCATCCAGCTCCCGGCCAGGGATTGGAGACCGTATTGCCCGAATTCAAGGGTCGTTCCCCGAGTCGCCTTACGGGGAATCGTGCCCCGCTGTGACTTGCGGTACTTAGACCTTTTTGGCATCAGAGCCATCGCTCGATTCCTCCCCGACAGTCAACTTCTCCCCCTTGTAGATCCAGGTTTTCACCCCGATCGTGCCGTAGGTGGTAAAGGCTTCGGCAAAGCCATAATCGATATCCGCGCGTAAGGTCTGAAGCGGGATTTTCCCTTTCTTGTAACTCTCCGTCCGGCACATTTCCCGGCCGCCCAGACGTCCTGAGACCTGAATCTTGATCCCCTCGGCTCCGCGGGCCAGCGTATCCGCGATCGAGCGCTTCACTGCCCGGCGGAAGGAAATCCGCCGGACCAGCTGCTGAGCGACATTTTCCGCGACCAGCTGGGCATCGAGTTCGGGGTTTTTAATATCGCTGATATCGATGATGACTTCCCGATCGATCAGCCCTCTCAACTCCTCCCGGAGGCTGTCGATGGCAGCCCCTCGGCGACCCACCACCAGCCCCGGGCGGGCGGTAAATATTTTTATCCTCACCTTTTCCGGGGTCCGGCGAAAGATCTGTATCTTGGAAATGCCGGTATGATAGAACTTCTTCTTGATGTAAAGCCGCAGCTTGTTGTCCTCCAGAAGAAGATCTCCGAAATCTTTCTTGGAGGCGTACCATTGCGAACTCCACTCTTTGTTGAAGCCGATCCTGAACGAGATTGGATTTACTTTCTGTCCCATTAAACGATTCCTATGATTTCGTAGGCTCCCCCGGCGGGGAAGACGGTTTTCCCCGGCTCGGGATTGAAGCGGCCGCCTCCGCGACGACCACCGTAATATGACAGGTCCGATTGCGGATCCGGTTCGCCATCCCCCGGGCCCGGGCCCGATATTTAAACGGGGGGACCAGGGGGCCTTCATCGGCATAGATCTCCCTGATCCTGATCAATTTCTCATCGACCTTGCCTTTTCCCTTCAGATTGGCCATGGCCGACTGTATCACTTTCTCCAGGAGACGGGCGGCTTTGCGGGGAGACGTATTCAACCGGGCAAGTGCTTCTTCCACCGCAAAATTCCTGATCTGATTGATCACCGGACGGACCTTATGCGGTGAAATCTTGAGATACTTTGCTGCTGCTCGTGCCTCCATTACTCACCTTTACTTTTTCTGAGGAGTCGCCTTCGACTTGACGCCGGCGTGTTTCCGGAAAGTTCTGGTGGGAGAGAATTCCCCCAGTTTGTGGCCGACCATGTTCTCAGTCACATACACCGGCAGGAACCGCTTCCCGTTATGAACGGCAAACGTAAGCCCCACGAACTCCGGCATGATAACCGAGCGGCGGGACCAGGTCTTGATAGCCTTGCCGGTGTCTTGATTCTTCCCTATCTTCCGCAGCAGGCTCGGTTCCGCGTAGGGCCCCTTTTTCAGTGATCTCGCCATATCATATTCCCCTTAGAACGTTACCCGTCGCCTTGCTCCGGGCAACGTTCTGGAGTATTGGAGTGTTGGAATATTGGAGTGTGGGGAGGCCGCTCCCTCATTACTCCATCATTCCACCACTCCATTATTCCATGTTTCATTTCCTCATTATATATCTTTTAGTAATAACGATTATTTCTTCCGCGGTTTTACGACATGCCTTTTCGACTTGCTCTTTTTCCGCGTATTTCCACCTTTGGCGGGTTTGCCCCAGGGAGAAACCGGGTTACGTCCGCCGGAACTCTTTCCCTCGCCGCCGCCCATTGGATGGTCGACCGGATTCATCGCCACTCCCCGGACCTTGGGGCGGCGACCCCGCCAGACACTGCGTCCGGCTTTGCCGTCTGTAATTGAGCTGTGCTCGGAATTGCCCACCTGGCCGATGGACGCCGAACAGGTCAGCAGAACTATCCGGACTTCGCTCGAGGGGAGACGGATATGGCCGTACTTCCCTTCCCGGGACATGAACTGAGCGGTTGTCCCGGCACTTCTGACCATGGCGCCGCCCCGCCCCGGTTTCAGTTCGATATTATAAACCGGGGTACCCAGCGGAATCCGGTCCAGGGGCAGCCGGTTGCCGACTTTTATCTCCGCTTCGGGCCCGGACATCAATGTCTCCCCGACCTGAACGCCGGCCGGCGCGAGAATATACCGCTTTTCGCCATCGGCGTAGAAGAGGAGGGCGATCCGGGCCGACCGGTTCGGATCATACTCGATGGCGGCAACCCGGGCCGGTATTCCCCACTTCTCCTGTTTGAAATCGATAATCCGGTAGCGCCTTTTATGGCCGCCACCGCGGCGGCGGGAGGTGATCCGGCCTTGATTGTTTCTCCCCGCCGATTTATTCATCGGACGGAGAAGTGCCTTCTCGGGCTTCTTCTTCGTAATCTCTTCGAAGCTGGAGCCGGTCATAAACCGGCGACTCGGCGTATAGGGTTTATAATGCTTAATAGTCATATTAATATATCGCTATTATTTACTCTTATTACCTCAAGAATATTCCATCAGGAGTAATGGAGTACTGGAGTGGTGGGGTGGTGGAGTACTGGGAACATCGCTTCCGACACTCCATCACTCCATTATTCCAACATTCCATTCAGCCTTTTATTCCGCTCGTTAATAACCATACAATGTTTTATGATTGACCGGCCTGAACTAGCTCAGGTCTATCGTCTGGCCGTCTTGCAGCGTCACAATGGCCTTCTTCCAACTGGGTTTGCGCCCTTCGGCCCTTCCGATCCTTCTCATTTTTCCATGGACCGTTATGGTCCGGACCTCGATCACGTTCACGCTGAAAATTTTCTTAATCGCGGAACGGATCTGAATCTTATTCGCCCGGGGATGAACGCGGAAAAGATACTGGTTGTTTTTTTCCTGGAGGACGGTCCCTTTCTCCGTGATAACCGGACTGATGATCAGTTGTCTGGCCTCGTTCTCGTTCACGTTATCTTCTCCATCCAGGCTTGCAGATGATCCAGCGCATCCCGGGTGATAACTATCTTCTGATGGGCGGCCACCACGAAGGTGTTCAAATCCCTGATCCCAACGGCTGTAACCTGGGGAATATTCCGGGAAGAGAGCTCAACCTTCTTGTCCCGCCGGGCCGTAATGATGAGCACGCTTCCTTCGGCGCCGATCGCGTTGAGAATACCGGCCAATTCTCCTGTACGGGGAGCTTCCAGCTCCAAGTCATCGATAACCAGAATCTGACCTTTCTGGAACCTGATGGCGAGCATGGACCTCAGCGCCTTGCGCTTGACCTTTTTGGGGATCGTGAACCCGAACGATCGGGGCTGGGGACCGAAGATCACGCCGCCACCACGCCAGATCGGGCTGTTCCTGCTGCCCGCCCGGGCGCGGCCAGTGCCTTTCTGGCGCCAGGGCTTGCGGCCGCTGGCGGAGACTTGTGAACGATTCTTCACCGAGGCCGTCCCCCGCCGGACGCGGGCGGCGTGCTGGCGGATAACATCCTGGATGATCCCGGTACTCCCGGCGACTTCAAAGAGTGAATCCGGCAGATCAACCTCATCGATCCGCGCGCCTTTTTTATTAATAATTTCTATCGCAGCCATGACTATGCTTTTTTAATCGCTTGGCGCAGCAGCAGTAGGCCGGTCCGTGGCCCCGGCACCGCTCCTTTCACCATGAGGAGGTTCTCCTCGGGGCGGACCTGGACTACTACCAGATGCTGTATGGTCTTTTTCACTCCACCGGAACGACCGGGCAGATGTTTACCCTTGCGGACACGGCCCGGTGTAGCCGAGCAGCCCTGTGAGCCGGGAAGCCTCTGCTTGGGATGCCCGTGGCTAGACGGAAAACGGGAGGCGCCCCACCGCTTTACCATCCCGGTGAAACCGCGGCCCTTGGACTTCCCCGTGATATCAATGTATTCACCTTCTTTGAAAAGATCAGCCCGCAACTCCTGACCGGGCTGATAGGTCGCGGCGTCGGCGAACTTGATTTCCCTGACGTATCGGCGGCAGGGGCGGCCGATTTTCCTGAAGTAACCTTGCTGGGGCTTTTTCAAGCGGTCTTCCGCGATCTCCTCAAACCCGATTTTCAGGGCGCCTTTTTCCTGAAGCACTTCCAGAACGCTGCAGGGGCCGGCCTGAATGACGGTGACCGGCACAACATCGCCATTCGCCGCGAAGACCTGGGTCATACCAATTTTTCTTCCTATCAATCCAGCCATCTCCCACACCCTCAGATTTCCAGATGAATTTCCACACCGGCCGGCAGTTCGAGTTTTTTCAATTCATCGACCGTCTTGGCGGTAGGATCGACGATGTCCATCAGACGTTTATGGGTCCGGATTTCGAACTGTTCCCGTGCTTTTTTGTTGACGTGGGGAGACCTCAAAACAGTAAAGCGTTCTCTCCGGGTGGGCAGGGGAATGGGGCCGACAACCTTGGCTCCCGTCCTTCGGGCCGTCTCCACGATATCATTGGTTGACTGATCGAGGAGACGAAAATCGTAGCCTCGTAACTTGATTCTGATTCGTTGTCCTTGCACAATTACCCCTTATTAAGCATACATCATCCGTAGACCAAAAGTTGTATAACTATTACTGTACCGCTGAAATAATATATTTAAAAAAAGAGCGCCGACGGGCGCTTATTTTGACACACCGACACCCAATTATCATAAAACCGTATAATGTATCAAAAATCGCGCTATTGTGGCAATGATTAAATTTCATAAGCAGAACATTTTTATCGAGATCATCCCGATTAAACTTTGTGGCGGAATAACTACATGAATTTTATTTTTCAATAACCCGGCAATGTTGCACCGGTGCTTTTTCAAAATAATCTATTCGATGATCTCGGTTACGGTTCCGGCGCCGACGGTGTGACCGCCCTCCCGGATCGCGAACCGCAGACCTTTTTCCATCGCGATCGGCGTGATCAGCTCCACCGTCATCGCCACGTTGTCTCCCGGCATCACCATCTCCACCCCCTCCGGCAGCTGGACCGACCCCGTCACGTCCGTCGTCCGAAAGTAAAACTGCGGACGGTAACCCGGGAAGAACGGCGTATGTCTCCCCCCTTCTTCCTTACTCAAAATATACACTTCGGCTTTAAACTTCAGGTGCGGCGTGATCGAGCCCGGCGCCGCCAGCACCATCCCCCGCTCCACCTCGTCCTTCTTGACCCCCCGCAGCAGGCACCCGACGTTGTCCCCCGCCTGTCCCTGGTCCAGAAGCTTGCGGAACATCTCCACCCCCGTCACCGTCGTCTTCTGCGTCGGCTTGATCCCCACGATCTCCACCTCTTCGCCCACGTTGATTACCCCGCGCTCCACGCGCCCGGTCACCACCGTGCCGCGCCCCTCGATGCTGAACACGTCTTCCACCGGCATCAAAAACGGCTTATCGATGTCCCGCTTCGGCGTCGGTATGTATGAGTCCACCGCTTCCATTAAATCAAATAGGCACTTCGCCTCCGCCGAGTCCGAGTCGTCGCTCTCCCCCGCCTTCAGGGCCGACCCCGAAATCACCGGAATCTCATCCCCCGGAAAATCATAGGACGAGAGCAGCTCCCGCACTTCCAGCTCCACCAGCTCCAACAGCTCCGGATCGTCCAGCTGGTCCACCTTGTTCAGAAAAACCACGATCGCCGGAACTCCCACCTGCCTCGCCAGCAGGATGTGCTCCCGCGTCTGCGGCATCGGACCGTCCGCCGCCGACACCACCAGAATCGCCCCGTCCATCTGCGCCGCGCCCGTGATCATGTTCTTGATGTAGTCAGCGTGGCCCGGGCAATCCACGTGCGCGTAATGCCGGTTGGCCGTCTCGTACTCCACGTGCGCCACCGCGATCGTTATCCCCCGCGCCTTCTCCTCCGGCGCGTTGTCGATCGAATCGAACGACCGGTATTCGATCTTCGAGTTCTTCTTCGACAGATGCTTGGTGATCGCCGAGGTCAGCGTCGTCTTCCCGTGGTCCACGTGCCCGATTGTCCCCACGTTCACGTGCGGCTTGGTCCGGTCGAATTTTTCCTTCGCCATTTTATTTTCCTCCCGGAATGTTCTGTAGATTTTTCAGGTATTCTCTATGTTAACGTTCTCTCGAATCTTACACTGTCTGCCCCCGGCGAAATAGAACATTCCGGGAGGAAAATAAAAACGGAAAAGCATTGAATCTGCTATCTCTTCCCCTCGCCCTGCCTTTTCTTATTCCATCGCCCCGTGATTAATTATTTTCAGGATAATATTCCTCTAAAAATTTTAATATTCTTCCTTATGCCATTGCCTGATAGTTTGATGTTGGCTTTTGCTTTTAAGAATATTTTTCCGAAGGAAAAATATTCGCCACTAAAATGTCCGGTCACTGAAACGCCCCGCGGGCGTTTCAGTGACCGGACATTTTAATATCGAAGTACGCCGGTTCCATGGTATAGCTGCCGCGGCCCTGGGTCAGAGACCTGAGCGCGGTCGCGTATCCGAAAAGTTCGGCCAAAGGGACCAGGCTTCGGACAACCACTCTTTTCGGGTTCTTCATGGTTTCGCAGATCTTGCCCCGACGAGCCCCGATATCGGCTATGATCCCGCCGAGACATTCCGGGGGGGTTATTACTTGAAGACTCATTATCGGTTCCAGCAGAATCGGTCCGGCTTTTCTCACCGCGTCCTTGAAAGCGATCGAAGCGGCGGCTCGAAAAGCGAGCTCCGTCGAATCAGTCTCATGATAACTTCCTCCGGTAATAGTCACAATCATGTCGATCATCGGATAGCCGGCAATGTAACCGGTGCGGGCGGCGTCTTCAATCCCCTCCCGGACCGCGGGGATAAAATCAGCCGGGATTTCCGAGGTTTTCACCGCCTCTTTGATCTGGAAACCGAATCCGCGGGGCGCCGGGTTAACGTCAAGAATCACGTGGGCGTACTGCATCCTGCCGCCGGTCTGCCGGGCAAACTTGTTCTCACCTCGTTTTCGCTCCTCAACTGTTTCCCGGTAAGCGACACTGGGGGTTCCCATCCTCATCCGGATTGAGAACTCCCTGAGTGCTCTCTCAATCATAACCTGGAGATGAAGTTCCCCCATCCCGGCGATGATTGTCTGACCCGTCTCGTCATCCTTGCGCAGTTTGAAGGTCGGATCTTCTTCGGAAAGCTTGCCCAGGACTTCCTCCATCTTCTCGGATTCCGCAGGGCTGTGCGGTTCGACGGCCATGGATATGACCGGCTCCGCGAAACGCATTCCCTCCAGTAGAACCGGTGAGGCGATCTCGGTAATCGTGTCACCGGTGCCGACGCGCTCCAAGCCAACCACTGCCGCGATCTCCCCGGGGCCTATTTCCTGGCGTTCCTCGCGCCGGTTGGCGTGCATCTCCAGTATCCGGCTGATTCTTTCCTTGCGCCGGTTCGATGCGTTTAAAATCTTTTCGCCTTGTTGCAGGGTGCCGCAATAGATCCGTATGTAAACAAGCTTTCCGCAGTAATCGTCACTGACAATTTTAAAAACCAGGGCGGTAAGGGGTCCTTTGGGATCCGGAGTGCGCAGATCCTCATTCCCCTCCCGGTCGAAGACCCGGATCGGCGGCACATCCAGAGGGGAGGGAAGAAAATCGATTATTGCATCCATCAGTGGCTGGGCGCCGATGTTCCGAAGCGACGCGCCGCAAAGAACCGGTACCAGCTTCCCCGAGATAACACATCGCCGAAGCACTTCCTTGATCTTGGTCGGCCCGATCTTTCTTCCTTCCAGGTAATCCGTTAACAGCTCATCGTCGTGCTCCGCCAGCGCCTCCAGGAGAAGATTACGATGCCTTTCGGCGGAATCCCGTAATTCATCCGGAATCGGACCGCGGGATGGCTCTCCCCCTGCCTCCGTCAGAGGAAAGGAGATCGCCTGGCCGTTGACAAAATCGATCACGCCGCAAAATGTCTCTTCCCCCCCCCAGGGGATCTGGATCGGAACGGCCACGCAGCCCAGTTTATTCTTCATGGCTTCCACCACGGCAAAAAAATCGGCGCCGGCGCGGTCCATCTTGTTAACAAAAGCGATCCGGGGGATTCCGTACCGATCGGCCTGATGCCATACCGTCTCCGACTGCGGTTCCACTCCCCCCACCGCACAGAAAACCGCCACTGCACCGTCAAGAACCCGAAGACAGCGTTCGACTTCAGCAGTGAAATCAACGTGACCGGGAGTGTCTATGATGGTGATCCGGTGTTTTTTCCAGTAACAAGAGGTCGCCGCCGAGGTAATGGTAATCCCTCTTTCCTGTTCCTGCTCCATCCAGTCCATGCTGGCCGTTCCTTCATCAACTGCGCCGATTCGATACACCTTGCCGGTGTAGAAGAGAATTCGCTCGGTGGTGGTGGTTTTGCCGGCATCGATGTGAGCCATGATCCCGATGTTTCTGATTTTATTGAGCGAAAGGTCATGCATGTCAGGCGCCTGAAATAGCGGAGAAATAAATGACTGGAGCGGTGTGAGTCGGGGGGAGAGAGCGGCCCCAGTTCCGGGCCGGTGAGCTGGTGTTACCAAAAACACATCAACACTTCCACTATTCCTTTCCTCCGTTCTGGTTCCGCGTTACCACTTATAATGCGCGAAGGCTTTATTGGCTTCCGCCATTTTATGAGTATTCTGCTTTTTTTTGACGGCCGAGCCCTGGTTCTGGTAGGCGTCCATCAGTTCCGCCGCCAGTTTCTGACTGAAAGGCATCCCTTTCCGGGCCCGGCTGAAACTTAACAGCCAACGGATAGCAAGGGCCGTCCGGCGGTCTTGCGAGATCTCAACCGGCACCTGATAGGTAGCTCCTCCGACCCGCCGGGAACGGACTTCCAGGAACGGTTTGACATTCTCAAGTGCCTTCTGAAATACCTCCATTGGTTCCTGGCCGCTGCGCTCCTCGACTATATCCATTGCCTGGTAGAATATGCGCTCGGCAACGTTCTTTTCTCCAGCGTGCATGAGATTATTGATAAAACGCGAGACCAGTTCGCTGTGAAACCGCGGGTCAGGCGAAAGGCCGCGTTGGATGGATTTTTTCTTGCGTCCCATTATGTATATCCTCCTAAAAAATTAGCTCGCTGTGCTCGTAACTTTTGCCACTAAGACACCAAGACACCAAGAAAAATTAAATAAGGTGAGTATTTTACTTTTTTTATTTTTTCTTGGTGCCTTTGTGCCTTGGTGGCTAATTTTTATTACTTTTTGACCTTCTTGACCCCATAGTGGGAACGACTGCGGGCCCGGGGACGTCCTTCTTTGTCGCCCTCCACCCCCATGCAATCGAGCGCACCGCGGACGATATGGTAACGGACACCCGGTAAATCCTTTACCCGTCCCCCCCGTACCAGGACCAGAGAGTGCTCCTGGAGGTTATGCCCGACACCGGGGATATAGGCGGTGATTTCCATGTTATTGGTCAGCCGGACTCGGGCGATTTTCCGCAGGGCCGAATTCGGCTTTTTGGGCGTGGCCGTTTTGACCTGCAGGCAGACACCCCTTCGCTGCGGGCATTTATCCAGGGCCGGAGCTTTCTTCTTTTTCACCGGGCGTTTCCTTCCCCGGCGCACTAATTGATTTACTGTCGGCATAATCGTCAAACCTCATTTTATGTTTCCATTGCCAATGACATACCTTTCGGTATGATGAAAAACTAACCTGAATGATGGCCGCCCGCCCGGGCGATCAGCAATCGGTTCACTCCGCCAGTTCCTTCGTTTCCTCTTCTTCCCCCTTTAATACTATCAGATGCTGCCTCTTCAGCAGCGGCAGTCCGTCTCCCCCGGGGATCAGATGTCCCATAATCACATTTTCCTTGAATCCCTTGAGAGGATCAATCTTGGACCCGGCGGCGGCATCGGTCAGAATCCGGGTCGTCTCCTGGAAAGAGGCCGCGGAAATAAAACTTTCGGTAGCCAGAGATGCTTTGGTGATGCCGAGGAGCAGATTTTTCGATTTAGCCGTCCCTGATAGTCCGCTGGCCTTGATCCGTTCATTTTCTTTGAAAAAGGTGAACCGGTCCACCTGCTCATCGTAGAGGAAATCGGTATCGCCCGGGTCGGTCACCTGGACCTTGCTGACCATCTGCCGCACGATCGTCTCGATATGCTTATCGTTGATCTTGACCCCCTGCAGGCTGTATACTTTTTGGACCTCATCGATCAGATATTCCTGGAGGCCCTCCATACCGCTGACATCAAGCATCTCCTGAAGAATAATTGGACCGTCAGTCAGCTTCTGGCCTTTCTGTACCTTCTCGCCGTCATGAACGATGATGTGCGTTCCCAGGGGGATAAGATGTTCTTCCTCCCGTTTCGTCTTGGGGTCTTTCACCAGGAGCGTGAGCTTACCCCGTTTCCGGGGTCCGAACTCCACCTGACCGCTGATCTGGGCGATCGTAGCGGCGTCTTTGGGACGGCGTGCTTCGAAAAGCTCGGCCACCCGAGGGAGACCGCCGGTGATATCCTCGGTCTTGGTGAGTTTCCGGGGGGTACGGGCAATCCTGCCTCCGGCCGCGATAAGAGCGCCGTCTTCGACCTCGATGATGGCCCCCGACGGAATCAGATGGGGCTCCAGGATACGCTCGGGGTTTTTGGCATCCACAATATTTATCTGGGGATGGAGCTCATGTCCGGTCATGGACTGTATAACCCGCTCGATCCTGTTCTTCGCCCGCTGGACCTTCATCGTCTGGCCTTCAATGATGTCCACATACTGAACAAGCCCCTTAGAACCGCTCAAAATAGGCGTGCTGTGGGGATCCCACCTGACGAGCAGCTCTCCCTGCTTCACCTTCTGGCCATCGACAACGAAAAGCTCGGAGCCGACCTCGACTTTATAATGGGTCAGCTCCTTCTCCGCGTCGTCGAAGAGGGAGATGGCACCGCCGGATTTCAGGACCAGGAATTTTCCCTCCTCTCCTCTGACGGTCTCCAGATGCTGACTGTATCTGATCACCCCTTCCTGCCCGGCCACATATTCAGGTTGCCGGGTAAAGATGCTGGCCGTGCCCCCGATGTGGAAGGTACGCATGGTGAGCTGGGTGCCCGGCTCGCCGATGGACTGGGCGGCGATGATTCCCACCGCGTCGCCCAGGCTGCTCATTCTCTGGTTGGCCAGATTCCGGCCATAACAGACGGAGCACACCCCTTCCGGGGCCTCGCAGGTCAGCACGGAACGAATCCGGATGCTCTCGACACCGTTATCCTCTATCTCCCGGGCGAGGGCGGCAGTGATCTCCTGCCCCCGCTTCACAATGACTTTACCGGATCGGCCTTTCACCGTCTCCTGGCTGACCCGGCCCTGTATCCTCTCACTGATGGGGATACCCACGTCTCCTTCTTCCATCAGGGCCTTGACCCGGCGTCCCTTGAAAGTACCGCAATCCTCCATGCTGACGATAACATCCTGGGCGACGTCGACCAGACGGCGGGTCAGGTACCCGGAATCCGCCGTCTTGAGGGCGGTGTCGGCCAGACCCTTCCGGGCGCCGTGAGTGGAAATAAAGTATTCGAGGACGCTCAATCCTTCCCGGAAGTTGGCGACGATGGGGTACTCGATGATGTCTCCCGAGGGCTTGGCCATCAAACCCCTCATCCCGGCGATTTGCTGAATCTGATCCATGCTGCCCCGGGCGCCGGAGTCCATCATCATGTAGAGAGGATTCAACCCCGGTTCCCCGTCTTTTCTCAATTCCTCGAAAACCAGAGTCGAAAGATCACGGGAAGCCCGTGACCAGATATCCAGTTTTTTGTTGTAATTCTCCTGAGAGGTTATCTTCCCCGCCTCATAAGACCGATTGCCGGCGGCTACCTCTTTATTGGCCTTTTTAATAATATCTTCTTTCTCTTTCGGTTTGACCATGTCCTTCATGCCCAGTGAAAGACCGGACCAGGTCGCGCTCTCAAATCCCATATCCTTGATCCGGTCGAGAATGTGGACTGTCTCTTCATGGCCAACGATTGAATAACAGTTGGAGACGATCTCACTCAGATCTTTCTTCCCCACCTGCTTGTTGATGAAGTCAATCTGGTCCGGGAATATCTGGTTGAAGATCACCCGACCGGCGGTGGTGTAGTCCACCCATTCGGCTGAGGAGAGGGGCGCTCCCTTATCATCATTTTCAATCAGTTGTTCCGTGATCCCTCTCACCTTGATCCGCTGGTGGAGGGTGATCGCCTTCTCCGCCAGGGCGAGCAGGACCTCATCCTCATCCGCGAACGGCTTGGAAGCCCCGCTGTCTCCGGGGGCCGAGCGGGTCAGGTAATAACATCCCAGCGCGATATCCTGGGTGGGGTTGGCAATCGGTTCGCCGCTGGCCGGTGAAAAAATATTGTTCGGAGCGTACATTAACAGTCGTGCTTCCAGCTGAGCCTCGTTGGAAAGCGGAACGTGGACCGCCATCTGATCTCCGTCGAAATCGGCATTGAACGCGGTGCAAACCAACGGATGAATCCGTATCGCTTTCCCCTCCACCAGGATGGGATCAAACGCCTGAATCCCCAGCCGGTGAAGCGTGGGCGCCCGATTGAGAAGAACGGGGTGATCCTGAATGACTTCATCCAGTACGTCCCAAACCTGTTTCTCCTGTTTTTCGATCATCTTCTTGGCGGACCGGATCGTATGGACATATCCCAGCTCCTTCAGCCGGTGGATGATGAAGGGTTCGAAAAGTTCCAGGGCCATCTCTTTGGGAAGCCCGCACTGATTCAGTTTGAGCTCGGGTCCGATGACGATGACCGAGCGGCCGGAGTAATCAACCCGTTTGCCGAGCAGGTTCTGACGGAAGCGGCCCTGTTTGCCTTTCAAATTGTCGCTGAGGGATTTCAGCGGCCGGTTGCCGGCACCCAGTACCGCCCGTCCCTGGCGGCCGTTGTCAAAGAGGGCGTCAACCGCTTCCTGGAGCATTCTCTTCTCATTGCGAACGATAACATCCGGGGTCTTCAGCTGGAGGATACTCTTCAGCCGGTTATTCCGGTTGATGACCCGTCGATACAGATCATTAAGATCCGAGGTGGCGAAGCGTCCGCCTTCAAGCGGGACCAGCGGCCGGAGATCGGGCGGAATAACCGGGATGGCGTTCAGGATCATCCACTCCGGCCGGGTCTCGGAGGTAAGAAAGTTGTTCACGATCCGCAGACGCTTGGCCAGCTTCTTCTTCATCTGCTTTGATCTGGTCTGCTGAAGCTGCCGGTGAAGGAGCGAGGCCAGCCGGGGCAGATCTTCCCCGACGGGAATTTTCAGCTTCTCCAGGGCCTTAATCATATGTTTTGCCAGAACCGACACATAGACATTGAAATACTCCGCTTTCTGTGCCTCCAATTCTTTTTTGGCCGCTTCCAGCCCCTTGGAGGGCATTTTTTCATAGTTCTGGTAGACGGCGGCGTATTCGGTCGTTGCTCGAGCGAGCTCCTTGTCTCCGGTTGTCTGCTGATAGATCCCTTCCGGGGTGATGTCTTCCACGGGGGCGCCCCAGCTAAGTCCCGCCAGATACTCTTTCGTTCCCTCCCCGAAGAGGTTATCCAATTCTTCGGGCTTGAAAACACCGCTTACTTTCACATTTTTCTTATAATCACGTTCTATCTGGGCGGCCAGGGCTTCTTTCTCGCCGTCATCCGGTGGTATATCCCGGATGATCTCCTTGCCGCAATTCAGCAGGTTCTTCACCGCTTCCGCCCCAATCATGGCCTCAAACTCATCATCACACCTGCCCACGTGGGTGTGATATTCTTCCTCGGTCAGTAGCTGTTTGGCGCAGGTTCCCCCATTCAGCGTGCTGCACTTTACTCCGGTTTTGACATAATCATACTTGTCACGCACATTCATCTTCCCGGGGTTGACAATGATATAGTTCTCATAATAGATCACGCTTTCCAGCACACGGGTCGAGAGACCGAGTACGTTTCCGATCCGGCTGGGCGCGCTTTTGAGAAACCAGATGTGGGAAACAGGGACGGCAAGCTCGATGACCCCCATCCGCTCTCTCCGGACGCTGGAGAGTGTGACCTCTACCCCGCATCGGTCGCAAACCACGCCTTTGTGCTTGATCCGCTTATATTTCCCGCAGGCGCATTCCCAATCCTTGGTCGGACCAAAGATCTTCTCGCAGAAAAGACCGTCTTTTTCGGGTTTGAAAGTCCGATAGTTGATCGTTTCGGGCGTCTTGACTTCCCCGTACGACCAGGAGCGGATTGCTTCCGGAGAAGCAATTCTGATGCTGACCTGATCGAAGATGTTTTCACTCTCGATCCCAAATAAATGTACTGCCTTGGCATCCATATGATAATAACCCCTATAAATTAGCCCTCGCTTCGGGCAATCGGAATAATGGAGTAGTGGAGTGGTGGAGTATTGGAGTGTTGGGAGCCCGGCCCTCAGGCCCCCGTTCATCCATTACTCCAACACTCCATTACCCCATTACCCCATGTCTCTCTTGATTGACATTCACAATTACCGAACTATCTTTTTAGTAAAAAACAATATTTCCTTATCACTCACTCGGCCAGGACCGGCGCCGATTTCTCGGTCCGAACATCCAGGGCCAGGCTTCGCAGTTCCTTGATCAGGACATTGAAGGACTCGGGTGTACCCGCTTCCAGGGTATTGCTTCCCTTGACAATCGACTCGTAGATCCTGGTCCGTCCCATGATATCGTCACTCTTCACCGTGAGCATCTCCTGGAGGGCGTAGGCGGCCCCGTATGCCTCAAGAGCCCAGACTTCCATCTCACCGAAACGCTGGCCGCCGAACTGGGCTTTTCCTCCGAGAGGCTGCTGGGTCACCAGCGAGTATGGCCCGATCGCCCGGGCATGGATCTTGGCGGCCACCAGGTGATGAAGTTTCATCATGTAAATATAGCCGACCACTATCGGCGCCCCGAACGGCTCTCCGGTTCGGCCATCATGGAGAATGGTCTTCCCGCTCTCCGGGAGACCGGCTTTTTTCAACAGCTCCACGATCTCATGCTCTTTGACGCCGTCGAAGACGGGTGTGGCAAAAGTCAGACCGAGTATATGGGCGGCCCAGCCCAGATGAGTTTCCAGAACCTGGCCGACGTTCATCCGGGAAGGAACACCCAGAGGATTAAGGACAATGTCTACCGGCGTACCGTCAGCCAAGAAAGGCATGTCCTCCTCCGGAAGTATCTTGGCGATCACTCCCTTGTTCCCGTGACGTCCGGCCATCTTGTCCCCGACCGACAGCTTTCTCTTGGTGGCGATATAAACCTGAACCTTCTTGATCACGCCCGGCTCCAGCTCATCTCCTCCCCGGACCTGTTCCAGTTCCTGGTTCCTGTTCATGTCAAGTTCATCCAACTTGTCCTCGCTCTCCATGATGAGCTTCTTCAGCTGCTTGATCAGGTGGTCGTCCCCCTCAATCTCAACATCCTGGAAATCGTGTTCCTCCAGCTTCTGGAGCATGCTCAGGGTAATCTTCTGATTATTGGGAATGATCACGAGCCCGGTATCTTCGGCGATGATCGCGCCGTCTATTTTTTTCTTGTGAAGAAGATTCCTGACCTTCTCCTGCCGCTTGGCCTTGATCTTCTGTATCTCCTGTTTATGCCGGCGGTTAATCTCCCTGACCTGTGACTTTTCTTCCTTTTTCTCGTCGGATTCGTCGGATGAGTCTTTCCGGGAGAAGACGCGCACGTCCATCACGATCCCTTCAACACCGGAAGCCGCTCGCAAGGAGGTATCTTTGACATCGGCGGCTTTTTCCCCGAAAATCGCCCGGAGGAGCCGCTCCTCGGGAAGAAGTTCCGTCTCGCTCTTGGGAGTTATTTTCCCCACCAGAATATCTTTGGGCCTCACCTCGGCCCCGATCCGGATGACTCCCTCGGCATCCAGGTTCATCAGCGCCTCATCGCCGACACCGGGAATATCCCTGGTTATTTCTTCCCGCCCCAGTTTGGTGTCGCGGGCGCCGATCTCGTATTTTTCGATATGAATGGACGTGTAAGCGTCCTCCTTTACCAGCCGCTCGCTGATGACGATGGCGTCTTCAAAATTATATCCCCGCCAGGGCATGAAAGCGATCAGGACATTCTTACCCAAAGCCAGTTCGCCCCCGGAGGAGGCGGCGCCGTCGGCGATGAGCTGTCCTTTCTTGATCTTCTGACCAACCGCGACCAAGGGACGCTGATTATTGCAGGTACCCGCGTTGGAGCGGGCGAATTTCTTGAGCTGATAGACGTGCTTATCGATGGTGATGCTGGCCGCGTCGACTTTCTTCACCACGCCGTCTTCTTCGGCGGCGAGATTAACCCGGCTGTCCCGGGCGACCTTTTTTTCCAGACCGGTGGCCACCAGTGGAGCCTCCGTGGTCAAAAGGGGAACCGCCTGACGCTGCATGTTGGAACCCATCAAGGCGCGGTTCGCGTCGTCATGTTCGAGAAAAGGGATCAAGCCCGCGGCAACGCTTACCAGCTGCTTAGGGGAAACATCGACGAATTCGACGGTCTTGGGAGAGGCCATCATCGTATCCCCTCCCTTTCTCACCTTGACCAAATCGTCCATCAGCCGGCCATGATTGTCCACGCGGACATTGGCCTGGGCGATAACGTATTGTTCTTCTTCATCGGCGGTCAGGCGTTTTACCCGGTTGGTTATTTTTCCATTCTCTACCTTCCGGTAGGGCGTCGTGATGAAGCCCAGTTCATTGACGCGGGCATAGGTGCTCAATGACGCGATCAATCCGATATTCGGCCCTTCCGGCGACTCGATCGGGCAGATCCGCCCGTAATGGCTGGGCTGGACGTCGCGAACATCGAAACCGGCCCGCTTCCGGGAAAGTCCGCCCGGGCCGAGCGCGGTCAGCCGGCGCTTATGGGCCAGTTCGGCCAGCGGGTTGGTCTGGTCCATGAATTGAGAGAGCTGAGAACGGCCGAAGAAGTCCCGGAATACGCCGTTCAAGGCCTTCGGATTGATGAGCTTGTGAGGGGTCAGGTTGTCGGAACTGACCTCGTACACGCCCATCTTGTCCTTGACCATGCGTTCCAGACGGGAGAGAGCGATCCGGCACTGCTCCTGAAGAAGCTCGCCGACCATCGCGATCCGCCGCATTCCCAGATGATCGATATCGTCTTCCACCGCATCAGGCTCGCCGGTATTAAGATGCATTAAATACTTTAGTGCCAATGCGATATCCTTCTTGCGCAGTGTGGCTTTCTTTAATTCATCCCGGTTCGTCGGCAACCCGAACTTTTGATTGATCTTGAACCTGCCCACGGCACCGAGATCGAACCGGCGACGATCGAAAAACCTCCTCTCGATCAGGCTGCTGGCTTTTGCTTCCGTAGGGGGATCACCGGGGCGAAGCTTTTTATATATGTATTTCTCGGCCTCTTTTTTACTCTTGGTGGGATCGATCCGCAACATGTTGACCAGGTACTCGACACAGGGATTCGGCTTGAATACCTCAACTTGTTTGATCTTGGCTTTCTTGAGAATATCTATCGTTTCCTCATCAATCCTGGTATAAGCCTTGATCAATATAGTGTCCTGCTGGTCGACCACCGGCGAACTCAGGAAACGGCCCGCCAGATTCTTTATCTGTGCCGTCGTACCGAGCACAACTTCCTCCACGTCGGTGAAAAGTTTGATAATTGCTTTGTCGGTTCCATAGCCAAGTGCCCGGAGGAGCGTGGTGGCAAGAAGCTTGCGGCGGGTGCGCTTCTTGTCCAGATAAAAGTGAATCTGTCCTTTCCGATTGAACTCCGCCTCCAGCCAGGAGCCGCGGTTGGGAATAATCCGGAACATGAAGAGACGAATGCTGCCGGACCGTTTTATCTGCTCAAAACAAATCCCCGGCGTCCGGTGAAGCTGGCTGACAATGACACGCTCGGCGCCGTTAATGATAAAAGACCCCTGGGGAGTCATCCGGGGCAGATTCCCGACAAAGACCGTCTCTTCCTTGACCCAATCATTGCGTTTCAGTCGCAGAACCAACCGGAGCGGGGCGGCGTATGTCAGCCCCCGGTTCTGGCATTCATCCAGTCCGTACTTGGGCGTCCCCAGACTGTAGCTGACGAACTCAAGACAGGTATTGCCGTCATAGCTGTAAATCGGGAAGACCTCTTCCATAACTTTCTGCAGCCCTTCCGACTGACGTTGTGCCGAGGGGACATCTTCCTGTAAAAATTCTTCGTAGGATTTGTGCTGTATCTCCAAAAAATCCGGCATGGGGACGGGGTCGGACAGCCGGGAAAAACTATTGCGAACATTCTTTTTTAAATTGGAGATTGGGTTCATACTTGCTCCTTAATTTGAATTATATCGGAACATTTTCAATGTTCCGATATAATTCAAATTACTAATTTTCGTTCAACATGTTACGATCTAGTAAACTTGTTAATGCGATTACACCATACTGTTTTTTCTTCCCCGGAGGGTCAACACCTCGTCTTTTTTGCTAACGTTACCGGCAGAACCAATCCTCTGTCTATAATTCCTTGCCGGGCAGGCAGATGAGAGCAAAACATTTTACGGGGCTGTTCTTTGAATCCTCAACATTGTTTGCGACTAACCCGATTTATACCCGACCGGCGAAGGCCGGGTATAAACCGGGTTAACAGGCAATTGCCGGAACTGGCCCAGCGGATTCGCTCGCCCTTTCCGGCATCAGCTCCGGGTCGCCATCGGTACCCAGATCAACCGCATATAAGTCCATCCTGCAGTCTGAATTGTTTTTTTCAGCACCTGTTTCCGTTCATTGCGAAATCACTGCCTGATTCTCACCCGGCGGCTCTAAGCCGGGGAAGTGGTTCGAGTTTATTTCAACTCAGCGGTAGCGCCCGCACTTTCCAACTTTTCTTTGATCGCTTCGGCTTCTTCTTTGTTGATATTCTCCTTCACGGCGCTCGGGGCGGATTCTACCAGGTCCTTGGCCTCCTTCAGTCCGAGATCGGTGACCGCTCTTACTTCCTTGATCACTTGAATCTTCTTGGCCCCGATCGCAGTCAGCATTACGGTAAAGACGGTCTTTTCTTCCGGGGCGGGGG
The DNA here is from genome assembly GCA_963822585.1 of uncultured bacterium. GTDB lineage: Bacteria > Auribacterota > Erginobacteria > Erginobacterales > Erginobacteraceae > CAWGIE01. The sequence goes on along the minus strand of CAWGIE010000003.1, from coordinate 60,535 downwards.
CGGACGCCGCCTGACCGGCACCGGCAGCGAAGGCGACCGGCGCGGCGGCGGTAACACCGAAAGTCTCCTCCAATGCCTTGACCAGATCGGAGAGCTCGAGCACGGTAAGAGCCGATACCTCGTCAATTATCTTTTGCAGTTTGGGGGAGTCGGTGCCCGCGGCTTTTTTCTCGGGAACGACCGGATCCTCAGCCGCTTCCTGATTTTCCTGGATAGCTTGTTCCTTGACTTCTTCTGCCATTTTTTCCTCCTTTATAAATTAGCGCCTGCGGCGCTAATTCAGTTTTGAACCAAGACGCAGTTAAATTATCGGTATTGCTACGCGGATCGCTGGTCACGTATTGCCTGGATTGTCCTCACCAGTCCGGAAACGGTTCCATTCAGCACCCCGACCAGTCTGCTCAGGGGCGCCTGGATCCCGGAAATAACCAGGGAAAGAAGATCTTCCCGGGACGGCAACATCGCCAGTTTTTTCAGATCACCGCCGGCGAAAAACGTTTCCATCCAGAAAGCGCCTTTGAGGCGCGGAGCGCCCTCATCCTCCTCATACTTTATGATTACCTTCAGGAGAGGGGGCAGTTCTCCCTCGGTAACGACAATCGCCGTTTGGCCATGGAGACAGGGAGTGAGAGATTCCAAACCGACATCCGCCAGGTAGCGTTTGAATATACGGTTTTTTACCACCACGCAATCGGCATCGAGCAGGCGGATATCATTGCGAAGCCGGTTAAAAGCTCCCGATGACAGGCCTTGGAATTCGGTCACTACAACACCGCTGGTCCGGCTTATGCGAGCGGCATACTCATGCTTTATTAATTCCTTTTCCGGTCTCATGTAAAAATATATCGCCTCCGGCTTACTTTTTAAAATATGAAAAATAAATTATGCGGGCGCAGCCGCCAGGTTCAACAGGGTAGTATCCAGAGGCAGCGCCGGACTCATCGTAGCGGAAACAGTGGCTTTTTTAATATACTTTCCCTTGGCGGCGGACGGTCGTAAGCGGTTGATCTCCTGAACCAGGCAATTTATATTCTCTATTAGCTTTTCGGGAGAGAAAGAAATCTTCCCCACCGCCACCTGGATATCGCCGTATTTGTTGGCCTTGAACTCTATCTTACCGGCCTTGAGTTCGCGGACGGCCCGGGGAATATCGTCGGTTACCGTCCCCGCTTTCGGGCTGGGCATCAATCCCCGGGGACCCAGGATTTTCCCCAGCGGGCTGATTTCTCTCATCATCGATTTATCCGCCACGGCAACGTCGAAATCCAGCCACCCCCCCTTTATTTTCTCCGCCAGATCGCTTCCGCCGGCATAATCGGCCCCGGCGCTCAGTGCCTCGGCGCTCTGTTCCGGCCGACAGAAAGCCAGCACCCGGATTTTTTTGCCGGTGCCGTGGGGAAGCGAGACCGTCCCGCGTATCATCTGATCGGAACGCTTGGGGTCAATCCCGAGGGAGACGACAAATTCGACCGTCTCATCAAAACGGGCGAAGACCAGCTCTTTTAACAGTTGGACGGCTTCTTCCGGCGTATAAAGTCGCGCCGGATCGACACGCTTCCGGGCGTTTCTGTATTTTTTCCCTTCTTTACCCATAGGTATATTGCTCCATGCGACACGGCCCATCAATAATCTACCTCGATTTATCGGGGTCGGGCTGAGTGTTCCGGAGTACTGGAATAATGGAGTGCTGGAGTATTGAAGTCCGACTATTCTTTACCCCATCACTCCAGTACTCCATCACTCCCTGTTGCTATCCATATCCTCGTCAGTTTACTTCCTGATTAAATGACCTCGGGTCTTACCGTCAATCAATGACGTCTATCCCCATGCTCCGGGCCGTGCCGCGGATTATCCGCTCCGCGGCGTCTTCGGAGTCCGTATTCAGGTCGGCCATCTTTTGACGAGCGATTTCTCTGACCTGCTCCTTGGTCACCGTCCCCACCTTTTCCCGGTTGGGGGAACCTGATGCTACCGCAACTCCGGCGGCGCGTTTCAAGAGGTTGGCGGCCGGCGGTGTTTTTGTTATAAAGGTGAAGGTGCGATCGTTGAAGACGGTGATCACGACGGGAATAATAAATCCGACCTTTTCCTTGGTTGCCGTATTGAAGGCATTACAGAACTCCATAATGTTGACGCCGTGAGCGCCCAGAGCCGGTCCCACCGGCGGGGCCGGATTGGCCTGTCCGGCGGGAATCTGAAGTTTGATTGTGGCCGTTACTGGTTTTGCCATCAGCTCTTCTCCACCTGCCAGTACTCCAATTCAACGGGGGTTTCTCTCCCGAAGATAGAGACCCTGACCGTCATTTTCCCCTTGTCGGGATCGACGTTTTCCACCAGACCGGTCATACTGGCGAAGGGGCCGTCAGTGACTTTCACGACTTCGTCTACTGCGAAAAGGACCTTCGGTTTTACTTTCTCCTTCTTCTCTTCTATCTGAGTCATCACGGCGGTGATCTCGCTTTCCGCGACCGGTTGCGGCGGCATGCGCGTCCCGATAAATCCGATCACTCCGGGGGTTTCATTTATCATATAGAAGGTCTTATCCATGTATTCCATTTTCACGAAAACGTAACCGGGCCAGAACTTGCGCTGGCTGATAATCTTCTTGCCGCCCTTTACTTCGGAGACCTTCTCGTAGGGAATCATCACCTGCGAAATCTTATCTTCCAGGTTGTTCAGGATGATCCTGCGTTCCAGGTTTTCTTTGACCTTCTGTTCCTGCCCGGAAAGAGTATGAATAACATACCATTGATGTGTCATGATTCAGCCCAGTAACGCGTTGATCAGTTGGGAGAGCAGAAAATCCATCGCCCCGATAAAGGCGGCCAGCAGGAACGAGGTTAGCAGTACCACCTTGGTGGAGTCGATCAACTCCTTCCGGGTAGGCCAGTTAACCTTCTTCAGTTCGATCCGCGCTTCCCTGATAAACTGAATAAGTTTATTCATTTATAAATTAGCTCGCTGCGCTCGCAAATTTATGTGTACTATTATTTTCGCGAAGCGAAAATAATACAGGCCAGGAGGGATTCGAACCCCCAACATCCGGTTTTGGAGACCGGCACTCTAACCAATTAGAGTTACTGGCCTACAATTCTTACTGCGTAAAAATTGTATCTAATATCTTGGTGCCCCGCCATCCACACCGACAGAACCATGCACCTCTTACTTGGTTTGTTTATGCTCAGTGTGCTTGCGGCAAAACCGGCAATATTTTTTCAGGGACAGTTTCCCTGTCGATTTATTATGAAAAAAGGTGTAATTCCTCCGCTTGCATTCACTGCACGCTAAAATGATATGTTCCCGCGGCATTGTCTTTCGCTCCGCTCAAGAGTGTAAAGTTGAAAGTGTAAGGTGTAAAGACGGCGAATTCAGCAATGCCTTTTAACTTTCCACCTTACACTTTACACTTATTCTATGATCTCGGTTACGGTTCCGGCGCCGACGGTGTGACCGCCCTCCCGGATCGCGAACCGCAGACCTTTTTCCATCGCGATCGGCGTGATCAGCTCCACCGTCATCGCCACGTTGTCTCCCGGCATCACCATCTCCACCCCCTCCGGCAGCTGGACCGACCCCGTCACGTCCGTCGTCCGAAAGTAAAACTGCGGACGGTAACCCGGGAAGAACGGCGTATGTCTCCCCCCTTCTTCCTTACTCAAAATATACACTTCGGCTTTAAACTTCAGGTGCGGCGTGATCGAGCCCGGCGCCGCCAGCACCATCCCCCGCTCCACCTCGTCCTTCTTGACCCCCCGCAGCAGGCACCCGACGTTGTCCCCCGCCTGTCCCTGGTCCAGAAGCTTGCGGAACATCTCCACCCCCGTCACCGTCGTCTTCTGCGTCGGCTTGATCCCCACGATCTCCACCTCTTCGCCCACGTTGATTACCCCGCGCTCCACGCGCCCGGTCACCACCGTGCCGCGCCCCTCGATGCTGAACACGTCTTCCACCGGCATCAAAAACGGCTTATCGATGTCCCGCTTCGGCGTCGGTATGTATGAGTCCACCGCTTCCATTAAATCAAATAGGCACTTCGCCTCCGCCGAGTCCGAGTCGTCGCTCTCCCCCGCCTTCAGGGCCGACCCCGAAATCACCGGAATCTCATCCCCCGGAAAATCATAGGACGAGAGCAGCTCCCGCACTTCCAGCTCCACCAGCTCCAACAGCTCCGGATCGTCCAGCTGGTCCACCTTGTTCAGAAAAACCACGATCGCCGGAACTCCCACCTGCCTCGCCAGCAGGATGTGCTCCCGCGTCTGCGGCATCGGACCGTCCGCCGCCGACACCACCAGAATCGCCCCGTCCATCTGCGCCGCGCCCGTGATCATGTTCTTGATGTAGTCAGCGTGGCCCGGGCAATCCACGTGCGCGTAATGCCGGTTGGCCGTCTCGTACTCCACGTGCGCCACCGCGATCGTTATCCCCCGCGCCTTCTCCTCCGGCGCGTTGTCGATCGAATCGAACGACCGGTATTCGATCTTCGAGTTCTTCTTCGACAGATGCTTGGTGATCGCCGAGGTCAGCGTCGTCTTCCCGTGGTCCACGTGCCCGATTGTCCCCACGTTCACGTGCGGCTTGGTCCGGTCGAATTTTTCCTTCGCCATTTTATTTTCCTCCCGTCATCTCCAACTTGTTTGATAACCGTTATATTTTATTTAAGTTATGAATTGTGGTTAAAATTTATTTCACAAAAAGGGAGATGACGGGAGGAAAATAAAAGTGTTGAATATGTGCCATCCAACTTAATTCTCTCGTTAACGTCCTTCCCTATATCTTCGTTCTCCGGTTAGCTGGTTGGCTTTTATGTCCTTACAGATCTCATCGCCTTTCGATTATTTTCTGCGTCTTTTTTTAAGACTACTTTTTTCCGGAGGAAGAAAGTAAAGCCCTTGATCGGAGTCGAACCGATGACCTCGTCCTTACCAAGGACGCGCTCTAACCAACTGAGCTACAAGGGCACTCCTCAAAAGAGCCGCTATCAATCTTAAATCATGTCGGCATGCTGCCACTCACATAAATCAGTAAGCTGATTTATCAGATATAAAAAGCCCCCATATCATAACAATCTAACTGAAAGCTTGCAGGCCTCAGTCCGCCATTGGAAATCAGTACCACCAGCCGACCGGTCTGCGCGAAGATACTCGATTGCGGATGATATGGAGGCGTACTATTCCTATCTGCATATTAAAATGCAACGTGCCATGATATCAAAATGCTCTCCCCTGTCAACAGATAAAAATTTTTAATGGTGAGCGGGCGACGGGGTCTCCGCCGCCCCGATCTTTCGAGCGGGGTGACGCAGAACCCACCTGGTGAAGCTGTTTTTCTCTCTTGAAAGCGGGCGATGGGGATCTCCGCCAGAGGCGGATGCGCCTCCGGCGCAGAACCCACCTGGTAAAGACATCGCCTCTACCACACAATCCTCTCTCTATAAGCGGGCGATGGGGATCTCCGCCAGAGGCGGATGCGCCTCCGGCGCAGAACCCACCTGGTAAAGACATCGCCTCTACCACTCAATCCTCTCTCTATAAGCGGGCGATGGGGATCGAACCCACACTTTCGGCTTGGAAGGCCGAAGCACTACCATTATGCAACGCCCGCGAAAAATCCTCGCTCAACCAGGCTTGTCTTAGGGATTCACGGGCTTACGCGACCGGAGGGAGCGTAAACCGATGAAGCCCTTAGATCCCGACGCCCGAAGGGCTCGTCGGGAGAAGGCCTAAGCACTACCATTATGCAACGCCCGCAAAAAATTTTCCTTCGGAAAATTTTGAAAAATTACTTTCCAGCAAAAAGGCAAGCACCGTGTTTTGAATAAAACACCGGCACCGGTTATAGTTCTGTCCCTGATTGCTTTTACGCATAAATTTTTCAGGTCGCAAAGCGACCTGAAAAATTTATGGGGAGAGGAGGATTCGAACCTCCGAAGGCATAGCCAGCAGATTTACAGTCTGCCCCGTTTGACCACTTCGGTATCTCCCCAGTAATATTTTTCCGAAGGAAAAATATTAGTTTTGAACACTAACAAACGCCTTTCCTTATAGGCAATAGAAAAATGTTTACCCAAAATGAATCATTGGCGAGAAATGAAGCTTTGAAATTGCCCGATTCGTTTTCACGAATCGGGCAATTTCAAAGCCGGCGAAGGGACTTTCCGCCAGAGGCGGATGCGCCTCCGGCGCAGAACCTACCCTGATAAGGCGCTACCTGGGTCAAACATCTTTTCATTTTTAAAGCCGGCGAAGGGACTTGAACCCCCAACCTGCTGATTACAAATCAGCTGCTCTACCGTTGAGCTACGCCGGCAAAAAGTTCTCCGTCAGGTTGCAAGTCGTGTACTGTAATACAAATCACCCGGGTGGGCAATACAATATACCACTCCATTGTGATACTTGACTTCGGGGGGGATATCCCTATTCAATCACATTCGATCGTCTGCGCCGCCCCGAAGTTTGAATCGGGGGCCCCCCCGAAGTTTTAATCGGGGTTTTTATGGGAAGGAAGGCGGGGTGGCATTCCAGGGGAAGAGAGCTTTCAAGGCCGCGGGGACTTCATCCAGCAAATCGGAAGCGATCATGCTGATCTGACCCATCCTCTCCACCGCCCGGTCTCCGGCCGCGCCGTGAACGAAGACGCCGAGACGGGCGGAATCTCCAGCCGGCAATCCCTGAGCCAAAAATCCGGCAATCAGACCGGTAAGTACGTCGCCGGTCCCTCCGGTCGCCATCCCGGGATTGCCGTTCACGTTGACCGCCAGAGGTCCCTCTGGGGAGGCAATCAGCGTCCCCGCTCCTTTCAATACCAGGGTCAGCTTGTAGCGACGGGCAAACGAACGGGCCGCCGCCTCCCGGTCTCGGAACAGTTCCTCTTTTTTCAGCCCGGTCAGCCGGCCCATCTCGCCCGGGTGCGGGGTGAGAATAAGCGGCGATCGGGCTTCCGCCAGGATCGAAGGGTCCTCCGCGATCAGGTTGAGTCCATCGGCGTCGATGACCATCGGGATAGGGCAGTTCCGGATCAGTTCCTTGACCAGCAAACCGGTCTCCGGGTTCCGGGAGAGTCCGGGTCCCAGGGCAACCGCCGAGGTTTTCCGGCAGAATTCCAGTATCATTCCGGCGGCATCCGGAGAGAGCGTGCCCGCTGCCGTCTCCGGCAGCGGCAGTGTCATCACCTCGGTACATTTCGTCTCCAGGATGGAGTTGAGGCCCTGGGAAATACCCAGTGTCACCAGACCGGCCCCGGCCCGGAGAGCGGCCGAAGAGGCGAGGGCCGCCGCGCCGGTCATCCCGGGCGAACCGGCGATCACGAGAACGTGGCCGTATTCGCCTTTATGAGCGGCACGGACCCGAGGGGGGAGCAACTCCGTCAGGTCGTCGCCGGTGATCATCTCCAGGTCGGACTCGACCCCGGCGATCGCATTTGGGGGGAACCCGATCTCGGCCACCGTGATCCACCCGCAGCAGTTCAGGCCCTCACCGCGTACCATCCCCGTCTTGGGGAGACCCATCGTCACCGTCCGGTCGGCCCGGATGACTGCTCCTGCCGCCTCTCCCGACGCGCCGTTCAGGCCGGAGGGGATATCCACGGCCACCACCCGGAGAGGCATTCCGCCGCGGGACGCGTTGTTCACCAGTTTGATCGCCGCGGCGCTGATCCCCCGGGCCGCGCCCGTGAAGCCGGTCCCGAAGATGCCGTCGATGACCAGGTCCGCCTCCTGAAGAACGTCCCTCAGTCCGGACAAATCATTTTCATCGACCAGTTCGGTCAGGGGCAGCCGGGCCTGAAAGAGACGGTCGCCATTCAGAGCCGCGTCCTCTTGCAGCTCCTTCAACTCGGCCAGGAGAAAGGTTTTCGTCCTGAGCCCCTGCTCGGCGAGAAGACGGGCCGCCACCAGGGCGTCGCCACCGTTATTCCCTTTTCCGGCCAGAAGAACGATCAAGGGATCCGGCCGGGCGGTGGCAAGGAGTTCCCGAGCCGCTTCCGCCACGTTTTCTCCGGCCCTTTCCATCAGATCACGGCCGGGGATCTTCAGGTCTTCGATGACCGCCCGATCGATCTCCCGCATCTGGGCTGGCGTGACGACTTTCATAAAAAATCCTTGTGGGTTACGGTTTCTCCCTGGCCCGGGCCTCAATCCGTATGTTAAAGTGGAGTGATGGAGTATTGGAGTACTGGAATATTGGAAGCCCGGCTTCCATCACTCCACCATTCCATCACTCTATTACTCCTTTTATAATGATCGCTTGTGCCACCGAGTAGTCACCGGCATGGGAGAGACTAATGAGGATCGATTCCACCCCTTTCTCTTCTTTCAGTCTCTTCCCCTTCCCAATCAATTCTATCTCGGGCTGTCCCTTCTGGCTCCGCTTCACCATGATATCCTTCCAGCCGATCTTCTCCGTCCACCCCTCGCCGAAGGCTTTCATGACCGCCTCTTTGACCGCGAGCCGGGCGGCATAGTGCTGGGCCGGATAACTCTTTTTCCGGCAGTACGCGATCTCCTCCGGAAGGAAGACCCGGCGGGCAAAATTCTCCCCCCACTTCTCGAGCAGCTTCTCCACTCGCTGGACTTCAATAATATCTATCCCGATCCCCAGAATCATGTCTTAACCCTTTGCTAACACTAAAAACATAATCATACCGGGCAAATAAAACCACGAAGTACACGAAGATCACGAAGGAATTTCAGATGGGAATGAGCCTCATCCCGAGCTTTTCTTCGTGTACTTCGTGATCTTCGTGGTAAATTTATATCCACCCATGGCAAAAATTGTGAATCACCCTTCCCGGATTACGTTACGCATTTCGACCACGGCCGGCCCAAGGCCGACGAAGACGGCCCGGGAGATGATGCTGTGGCCGATGTGGAGTTCTTCCAGGTGGGGAAGAGAGAGGATCCGCTTCACGTTCAGGTAGTTGAGGCCGTGGCCGGCGTTGATCCGCAGGCCCAGCTCTCCTCCCCGCCCGGCGGCAAAGAGGAGCTTTTCGAACTCGCTCTCGATTGCCGCCTCACCAAGGGCGTTGGCAAAGGCTCCGGTGTGCAGCTCGATAAAATCGGCGCCGGAATCCCGGCTGGCCTTGAGCTGATCCTCCACCGGGTCGATGAAATAGCTGACCAGAATTCCGGCTTTGCGGAACTTCTCCGCCGCCGCCGAGAGTGAATCCGTGTTCGACCGGACATCCAGCCCCCCTTCGGTGGTTACCTCCTGGCGTTTTTCCGGGACCAACGTTACCTGTTCCGGCTTCACCTTGAGGGCGATCCCGATAATCTCTTCGGTATCCGCCATCTCCAGGTTAAGCTTGGTCCGCACGGTCTGTTTCAGAAGCAGCAGATCCCGGTCGTTGATATGGCGACGGTCCTCCCGGAGATGGACCGTGATGATATCGGCTCCGGCGAGTTCGCAGATCGCCGCCGCCCAGACCGGGTCGGGTTCATCTCCCTTCCGGGCTTCCCGGATGGTGGCCACGTGATCGATGTTTACCCCTAATTTAATCTCTTTACTCATGCCTTAGCTCACCACGCTCGTAACTTTGCCACTAAGGCACCAAGACACCAAGAAAAACCAAATAAGGTGAAAGTTTACTGTCCTCTATCTTTTCTTGGTGACTTCGTGTCTTGGTGGCAAATAGTTACTTCAGTTTATTTGCTGCCATGAACTCACGCACCTGGACGGCCTGCGGGGAGCAGGGATATTTCCCGATGATCTCCCGGGCGAGGGCGCCGGCGCGCTGGCGGAGGGGAATTTTTTCCTTATCCGTGGCTGCTTTATCGGCCTGTTCCAGGTATCTGCCGGTCAGGCCCCGGGTTGCCGTTACCCAGAACATGCTTCGGGGGTAACGCTTCCGGAGACCTTCATAGACGGCGATCGATTCTTCCGCGGGTAGAATCCCGGCTTTTTGCAGGGAAGCACGGGCGGCGTAAAGGCTCTTCGGATATCCGGAGACTACCCGGTCCAGTTCCTGGAGGGCCTGGTCCCGATTCCCTTCTCCCTCATAGAGCCGGGCCAGATAGAGCCGCGTGGCCAGGGCGATATTGGTGGAGGGATACCGTTCGATAATGTCTTTTAGATTCTCGATCGCGAGTTCCGGGTTTCCCTCTTCCGTCATGCTCTCCGCGCTCAGCTCAATCGCCTCTCGCATAATGCTCCCCTTCCACCGGTATTCGGTAAAAAGCCCATCAATGCCGAGAATGTTGACTACCGGAGAAAGATCGTTCACCGCCGAGGAAAATTCTTTCAGTTCACGATCAACCCGGGCAACCAGTACCTGGGCCCGGACCGCGACCTCCGGGAAAAAAAATTCCGCCTGCTGGTAGGCGTTTTTGGCCTCTTCCCATTTTCCCTGGCGGAGATAGGAGTCCCCCAGGAAGAGGGCCGCCCGCCCGGCCTCTTCGGGAAAGTCGTTCATTACCTGCCGGAAGATCGTTCTTCCTTCTTCTTCCTGTCCCGGACTTTGAAAAGCGTAAAGTCGGCCGAGCCGGACCAGGGCCAGCCCCGCCGAATCGGGGAATGATTTTACCACCGTCTGAAAGGATGTAACCGCCTTCTGCCGCAGACCGGTCTTCTCCGCCCGCAGATCCCTGATTTTGCCCTCAAGCTCGGTCTTTTCAATCCCGCCGGAAAGGGCCGTCAGAGCAGCCTGTTTTTGCCGCAGAAGAGATACGTAAATATCCCCTAAATTCATCCAGGCTCCTTCCGCCTCCTTGGTGCAGGGATGCTTGCGGATCAGGTCTTCATAATTCTCGATCGCCTTTTCTGACTCCCCGACCTGGGCGTAGTACTGGCCCAGGTACACGTACTCGTTCAAAGTAGGGTTGTTGATGTCAGCCAGCAAGGACGGGGAAAGGACAAAACCGGTCAGTACCAAAATCAGTAGGGTTGTTATCAATCTTTTCATTATTGCCATCCTGGTTTTTAATCAGCTGTCCTGCATCACTGTTGTCATTGTGATTTCATTCGGGTTTCGCTCCGCCCCGATGTAATCGGGGTCATTCGAATTTCGTCATTAGCATTTCCAGATAACCCGGCAAGCCCAGATAATTTTGAGTCACCCTTAAATATTAACGAGAGTCATTTTATTTAATAACCGTTCCCGGACCAAGCAGACCGCCGGGCCCCTGTTCCAGGGTTACCTTGACGATCGCGGGTTCGGCCCGATCCAGCACTACCTCCGGTGGAAAAGCCGTCTGGAGGGGAAGCTCCCAGGGACCCGGCTCCAGGCCGATGACATCCACATAGACCCGGATGTCGTTGGCGGTGACGGTGTTGATAACCTGGTCGGGACCTTTCAGATAAAGATCGACAGTCTTCGGGATAATCTGAATATTCCCCGCGCGACCGGATTCCTTGAGGATATCAACCCCCACGTCTTTGAAGGATCGTTCCTTCAGTTCCTGGCGGAGAATGACAACAACGGTAACCTTCTGCCTCTCTTCTTTTGAAAAAGGGTTGATCGGTTTCAGGGAGACCGTTTCATCGAAGGTGATCTCCCGGCCCATCACGCTGACCGGATCGGTCTCGATCTCGGTCATATTTCCGAGCAGGCTTTCCGGCCCGGGGACGCGGACTTCCGGGGGGATGACCCGTTGGCCGGCAACCCGAAAGCCGCGGCGGGGGGTACCCTTGTAAGCCACCTTGACCGGGAGCACCTTTTCCGCCAGATGATCGAGCTCCGCCGTGATCCGGGAAGGATTGAGCGCCACCACCCGGAACCGGGAGAGGTTCTTGACATCGTTATCCTGCAGATCGAAGACAATCCGCCCCGGCGTCCTGGTCTTGCTGAGATCGTGGACTACCTTGATTGCGTTCACGTTCACTTCTTCCCAGGCGACCGCCTCCCGCGGGTATTCAAGCGTCACGGAAATCGCCGGTGGAACGATGTTCTTCAGGGTCATCCCGGGAGCGAGGGTCAGCTCTACCGGCACCATCATCGTTCTGGTCTCATATACCCAGTGGGATGCGACAACCCAGACGACCGTCCCGATGATCAGGGCCAGCACCTTCAAAAACAGGTTGTGGCGGATCCAGCGCTTAATAACCGAGAGCATGTTTATCTCCGTTTCAGATGCAGGTTTTCTGCCAACAACTTCCGCAGTTCGTCTTCGGAAACATCCCGGATCAGGCGGGCCCGGAAGGCCACGGAAACGGTCCCTTTTTCTTCCGAGACGATGATAACCAGGGCATCCGTCGCTTCCGCCAGACCCAAACCGGCTTTGTGCCGCATACCCAGACCCTCGGTAAAGGCGCTCTTCCGGGTGAACGGGAAAAGACAGGCGGCGGCGATGATCGTGTCCCCTTTTATCACCACGCCACCGTCGTGAAGAGGGCCGAAGGGCATGAATATGCTGACCAGGAGCTTGCTGCTTATCTCGCTGTTCATGTAAACGCCCGATTGAACCCAAACCCCCAGCCCGATATCCCGCTGCAGAGCGATCAGGGCTCCGATCTTCTTCCGGGAGAGCTCCGTCACCGCGCTGACCACGTCATCAATGACCCGATCTCCGATGGAGACGCTGCTGAAGATCCTCTGGCGCCCCAGCTCGGCCAGGGCCCGGCGAAGTTCCGGGGCGAAAATAATGACAAACGATAGGAAGAGATAGGAAAAGGTCCGGGAGAAGAGCGAAAACAGGACATCAAGATGGATCAGACGGGCCAGGCCGAAGGTCAGGGCCAGAAGGGCGATGCCTTTCAGCGCCTGGACCGCCCCGGTCGCCCGGATGAAGACAAGAAAGTAATAGCAGAGAATAATGAGAATGGCGATCTCGATACCGGCTGTGGCCAATCTGATCATTTTAAAATTCTGCTCCTTTGTCGCAAAATTTTATCGGCGAGATTCCGTGGACAATTTCTTTTCGCCGCTTTTCGTTCGACGTCCGCCACTGGCGGATAAATTCGAAGTTTACCCCGCTTTGCGGGGTTGGACGTTGAACGTTCGACGTCCATCTTTGATTAATAATCTGATCCATGACCGCGGCAACGTCCTTCATCTCCCCGACATCATGAACCCGGACAATGTGGGCCCCCCCGATAATGGATGCGGCGACCGCCGCCGCGGTCCCCCAGAGACGGTCACGGGGCGGCTTGTCGAGTATCGCCCCGATGAATGATTTCCGGGAAGGCCCGATCGCAATCGGGCAACCCAGATCCGCCAGAAGCGGCAGGCCGGCGATGATCTCAAGATTATGTTCGAGTGTTTTTCCGAAACCGATCCCCGGATCGATGATAATCCGGCCGCGGATCAATCCCGGCCGCCGAAGCAAACGCGAGCCGCTCCCGGAAAAATTCCTTCAACTCCCCCACGACATCCCGATAGCGGGGCCGGTCCTGCATGGTTCTCGGAGTGCCCCGCATATGCATCATAATGTATGGACCGGGGGCATCCGCCACCACGGCAGCCAGGTCGGGATCGCGGGCCAGGGCGCTGATGTCGTTAACGATCTGAGCCCCCGCTTCCAGCGCCCGGGCGGCCACTTCCGCCTTACAGGTATCGATCGATACCGGTACCGGGAGACGTCCGGCAAGCCCCTCCAGGACCGGCATTACTCTGCGCAGTTCCTCGGCAGCGGCAACCGGTTCCGCCCCCGGACGCGTTGACTCGCCCCCCAGGTCGATAATCCCGGCGCCCGCTTCCGCCATCGCCAGGGCCCGTTCAATCGCGGCGGCGGGATCGGGGTAACGGCCCCCGTCATAAAACGAATCAGGGGTCAGATTAAGCACCCCCATGATTACCGTTTCGCTCCCCAGAGAGAGATGATAACCGTGTCCCGGGCGGGATCTCCATTCGAGGCGAAACAAAGCGCGTGCCGGGGTTTTGGTCATGGGCTGTCGGCCACTCTTAGGGGGACGCGGGGTTCTCGACCGGGGAGGGACCTCCGGCAAGAAGCCCGGGGGCCGGGACCCCATCCGTCTCTTCCTCTTTCTCCTTCACCTCTCTTGGCTTCTTCTCCGCCGGCGACCGCCGCTTCTTCCGGCGACCGGCCTTCCGCACCAGCTTCCCGGTCTCAATAATCTCGTTTATCTCCTCGTCATTGAGGACTTCATACTGCAGGAGTGCCTCGGCCAGAGCCACCAGCTTATCCCGGTTCCCGATGACCAAGGACCGGGCCCGTTGATAGCAATCATCGATTATTTTCCTGATCTCCCGGTCGATCTCCAGCGCGGTCGCCTCGCTGTAATCGCTCGAGCGGGTGATCTCGCGGCCGAGAAAAATATGTTCTTCATGTTCCCCATAGGTCATCGGCCCCAGCTTCTGGCTCATCCCCCATTCGCAGACCATCTGCCGGGCGGCGGCGGTGGCGACCTTGATATCGTTCCGGGAGCCGGCGGTAATGTCACCGAAGATAACCTCCTCGGCAACCCGCCCCCCGAAGAGGCCGGCGATCACCCCCAGTATCTTCCCCTTGAATTCCAGGTATCGGTCTTTTTTGGGCAGCTGCATGGTGGCCCCCAGGTAGGCGATCCCCCGGGGGATGATGGTAACCTTGTGAAGAGGCTCTGTCTCCGGAATCAGGGTGATGACCAGGGCGTGTCCTGCTTCGTGATAGGCGGTGACCCGGCGGTCCTCCTCGTCCATCACCCGGCTCTTCCGCTCCCTTCCCCAGCGCACCTTGTCCCGGGCTTCTTCCAGTTCGATCATGCCGACACCCTTTTTATTGTGGCGGGCGCCCAGGAGAGCGGCCTCGTTGACCAGATTGGCCAGGTCCGCCCCGGAAAACCCCGGCGTGCCCCGGGCAATCCGGGAAAGAGAGACCGACTTGGAAAGGATTATTTTCCGGGAATGCACCTTCAGGATCTCCTCCCGTCCCTTGATGTCGGGCATGTCGATCACGATCTGCCGGTCGAATCTTCCGGGCCGGAGAAGGGCCGGATCGAGGACGTCCGGACGGTTGGTGGCGGCGATCAGGATCACTCCCTCCTTGGTCTCGAAGCCGTCCATCTCGACCAGCAACTGGTTCAGCGTCTGCTCCCGTTCGTCATGTCCCCCGCCCAGACCGGAGCCACGATGGCGGCCGACGGCGTCGATCTCGTCGAGAAAGATGATACAGGGCGCGTTCTTCCGGCCCTGCTCGAACATATCGCGCACCCGGGAAGCTCCCACTCCGACGAACATCTCCACGAAATCCGATCCGGAGAGGGAGAAAAAGGGGACATTGGCCTCACCGGCTACGGCCTTGGCCAGCAGGGTCTTTCCGGTTCCGGGAGGTCCGATCAGGATCACCCCTTTCGGGATGCGCCCCCCCAGCCGCTGGAATTTTTTCGGGTCTCTCAGGAAAGCGATGATCTCCTCCAGTTCTTCCTTGGGCTCCGTCACCCCGGCCACATCCTTGAAGGTGATCTTATCCGTTCCCTTGTGGAGCCGGGCCCGGCTCTTGCCGAAGCTCAGCGCCCCCTTCCCGGCCCCCCGCATCTGGTGATAGAAGAGGAGCCAGAGAAGTCCGACAAAGAGCAGCGGTCCGATCAGGAGCGGGAGGACTTCCTTCATCCAGCTGGCCTTGACAAAATCGATATCGACGTTGTGCTCCTTGAGCAGGGGCAGGAAGTCGGCCGGAAGTAGGGCGGGAAGAACCACACTGAAATCCCTATACTCTTTCCCGTCCAGAAATTGACCCGTCCCCTCTTCGCCGGTAATCTCCAACTTGACGATTTTACCCTCCTGAGCGTAATCGACCACCTCTGAGTAGCTCAGCTGGTGCGGGGCCGGACGGCCCAGTTCCCGCCCGTAATAGAGGTAGATCACCACGATACCCAGAATCAGCCAGAAGATCAGATATCTCAGCTTTTTGGTGTTCTGCATCTGCGGGAACTTGCCTTTTGGGGGCTGCTTGTTTGCCATAATAAATTAACTCGCGTAGTCTACCCCGTCTCCGTCCCGAAGTCTTAATCGGGATAAAATCGGGGCTCGCAAATTCATTCAGGTAATAATTTGCAAAATAGTTTGAACTTTTTGATAGCTATGGGATTAGTATGAATCCAATAATTCAGGACTGAGCGGTAATCGACATCACCTTCTTGTACGCCGTCGGCGAGGGTACGTTCAATTAGACAACAAAAATGCCCGATGCGCTCAAACAGTACGATATACCAGATTGCAGGGGCAAGACAATAATAAAACAGACATGGTTCGCTGGGGGGTGTCTATCTCGTCGAGAGCCTGGATAATCATCAGTTGAGGCAACGCGGAATAGTGGAGTGATGGAATGGTGGAATCATGGATGCTGAGCCCGGGCAACCGGTGTACGAGATGCTCTTCCATCACTTCATCATTCCATTACTCCATGGTCTTGTTCCCTCCATTTTTTCAAGTCACCGGGATCCGGCTATCACCGGATAATGGAATAAGACTCAACTCCAGGATGGTCTTTGTTTCTTCCCGTACACGACAGCGGTTTTCCGGCCGGTAACCAGCAAGCCAGAGTATCTTTTCGGTGTCCTCAACCACCGGGACCAGGTGACGGCGGGTGAGCGGCACCCGGGCGGAGATCATAATCTCTTTCACTGTCCTGCTGCCTTTCATCCCCAGGGGAGAGTACCGATCCCCGGGAAGCCGGCTTCTGACCGTAAAAGGAGGGATAACCCGATCCCGATCGAGGTATTCCTTCAGAATACCGCCGCGGGGATACATCTCCCAGTACTTTTTCAGATGGACTGCCTGGGTAACTGCCAGGGAACCGGGCCGCGGGTATTCCCGGGCGATGATGCGGGCCCCGATTTCCTTGATGACAACGTCCCCCGGAACCGGCAGGCGGAGGGGGTGAAGAGGGGGGGGGGCCGCGGGTGGAACCGTGATCACACGATCATATTCCTTCAAAACAGTGATCTGCGCGCTCAGATTCAATCTCCGGCCGGAGGGCCCTTCGATGATACTCTCCAGATGGAGGAAATGGCGGCGATGAGCTTTCTCCACGCCGGCTTTCCACAGGAAGTCCCGCAACACCTCCCCCTGCTCAAAACGGGTGAGCTTCCGGAAGAGAGCGCAGTCGAGCACGGGACCTGCCGACGGGGAAACCGGCGAGAGAGTCGGGCGCAGCCGGGCGACGATAAAATCGTCACGCTCTCGCTCCATCTCCGCCAGGTGAACCAGGATCTCCCTGATCTTCGGGCTGTACTGGGCTTCCAGCAAGGGGAGTAAATGATGCCGGATCCGGTTTCGCAGGTACCGGTCATCCCGGTTTGTCAGATCCTCCCGGAACGGCTGGCCGATTTTATCCAGGTAACTCCGCAGTTCCGGCTTCCGGATCGATAGGAGGGGCCGGATAAAATTCAGGGCGCCTTCCTTCCGGAGCGGGCGCATGCCCCCCATGCTTCGCGGGCTTCCACCCCGGATCAGCCTCAACAGAAGCGTCTCCGCCTGGTCGTCCGCATGATGACCGAGAGCCACGGTGGTAATCCCTGTTCGCTCGGAAACCTCCCGTAAAAAAGCGTACCGTACCATCCGGGCGGCGTCTTCCGGTGAACGGCCGGTTATCCGTCTCATGGCCGGCACATCACGTCGTTCCGAGATACAGGGAACCTCCAGCCGATCAGCCAGGCCGCGAACCCAGCGGGCGTCTTCCCGCGATGCGGGGCCCCGCAACCCGTGATCAAGGTGGACCACCCGCAGATCGAAATCGAGACGCCGGCTGAGCCGATGGAGCAGATGAAGCAGGGCGACCGAGTCGGCGCCACCTGAGACGGCCACCAGGATGCCCTGGCCTTTTTTCCAGAGTCGGTGACGCCCCGCAAAAACCATCATCCGGCGCGTGACATCAATCCCGATCCGTCCCTCCGGATGACGGTCCGGATCGGCTCCCCTTTTTTCTTGGTAATCGGTCATGTCATGGTATACTACACAGATCGGGAGTTATTTTCAATATGCCTCATGCGCCGGCGCGGGGCGCGTATTGATCAGGCACCTGCGCCGGAATTTTTCGCGCTGCCGACATCGGGCATCTCCGGTGTCTGCGCGGTCGGATAAAACAAACAGCCTGTAATCATCGGCCATGGAATCCCTTCCGTATCACGGCAAAAAGGACATCCTCGATTCTCTTGCCCCGCTGGGCAAGGAACTCCGTTCCGTCCGGATTAACCGGGAGTTTCTGACGAATTTCTGCTCTCAGGTCGGCCCGGATGATTTCCCCCATCCCCGCTGGGATCTTCCTTTCATCTACCCTTATCCGGATGAAATCGGTGTCGGTTATTTCATGCTCATGAATGCCCTGAATTTCTGTTACTGGGGCACCCCGAAATGGACGGTGGAATATCAGGGCAAGCTGCTCGACGGCGCCTGGGGGATGTTCGCCGCCCTGAAAAGGGCTCTTGACGAAGGGATCCCCATTCATGACGGAGCATTCCTGGCCGGGATCGGCGAGGGCGATTTGAAACATATCTTCCGGGGGATGGGGGAGATTCCTCTTCTCTCGCAGCGCATCGCCATCTGCCGCGAGGTGGGCCGGGTCCTGACCGATAATTTTCAGGGAAGTTTTTTGTATCTGGTCAAGGCGGCGGAGGGGAGCGCGGTCAATCTGGTCAGACTGCTGGTCACCCGCGTACCGTCCTTCGATGATTCGGCGGAATGGGAAGGAAACCGGCTCCTCTTTTTCAAGCGGGCCCAGCTGGCGCCGGCGATGCTGTTCGAACGCTGGCAGGGGACCGGGAGCGGCGCTTTCAATGATATCGGGGAGCTTACCGTCTCCGCCGATTATAAGATCCCCCAGGTTCTGCGGAAACGGGGGATTTTGGAGTATGCCCCCGGGCTGGAGCGTTTCGTGGACGAGAAACGTCGAATTCCCGCCCGTTCGCGGGAGGAACTGGAGATCCGGACCGCCACTATTCTTGCCTGCGAGATGATCGTGGAGCAAATCCAGCCGCGGTATCCCGGGGTCACCTCACAGGCCGTGGACCGGATGCTCTGGTATGTCGGGCAGAAGCACACCCCGGATGAAAAGCCCTATCACCTCACTCTAACCACGGCGTACTGACAGGTGCTTCTTGACGTCCAGTTCGCCCCGGCGGAAAAGGGGATAGAAAAAAGTTCGCTGGATATGATGGAATAATGGAGTACTGGAGTGATGGAGTAATGGGAACACGCGGTGAGCGCCGCCCATCACTCCAACACCCCATCACTCCGTTCTTTATCCGAACTGTCTTCACTGTGCCAGAAACGTTCGAATAATACGTGCCCCATGAAGAAAACAAATGCCTTGTTCATCTGCGTGGGGAACTCCTGCCGCAGTCAGATGGCTGAAGGATACGCCCGGGCCTGGGGAAAAACGGTCATGAATGCCCGGAGCGCGGGGACATTCGCGATCGACTTCATCAGCCCTCCCGTCATCGAGGTCATGCGGGAAGAGGGGATCGACATCTCCCATCAGCAACCGGAACAACTTTCCCGGGAAATGGTCGAGTGGGCCGATCTGGTCATTGTCCTGGGGGGGACCCCCGAATCGATCTTTCCTGACCTCCTCCACGAACAGCTGATTCACTGGCCGACACCGGATCCGTTCGGACAATCGATCGAACGGGTTCGAGAGGTCCGGGATATGATCAAGACCCAGGTGACCGATCTGATCATCGACCTCTCGAAAGAAACGAAGGAGTAAAACGGAATTTCCAATGGCCAATCACCAATAACCAATTTCCATTGGCAACCTACCGCAAAACTCGGATGCATTTGAAAATTGGAATTTTGGCATTGGACATTCATTAAGGGGCCGAGGTTGAGGATACTTTTGCGTTTCTTGCGCCTCTTTGTGGCTAATAAAAAAGGGGCCGAGGGAGAGGAACGGAGAAAACAATGAAGATCGGGATCATCTCCGACACACATGAGAATATGCCGAAGATCCGGAGCGCCGTTGAAATCTTCAATCGGGAAGCAGTGGAGATGGTCCTCCATGGAGGCGATATCATCTCCCCGATAACGGCAAAGGAATTCGGCGCCTTGAAGGCACCCCTGATCGGGGTTTTCGGGAATAACGACGGCGACAGGCTGTTTTTGACCCAACGGTTCAAGGAAATCGGTAAGATTCATTCCAAAAAATACGAAGGTGAGTTCGATGGAAAGAAAATTCTTCTCATCCATGAGCCGGATATGCTTGACGCCCTGGCCGGAAGCGGTGTTTATGACGTGATCGTTTACGGTCACACCCATCGCCCGGAGATCACCCGGCGCGGGAAGACCCTGGTCATCAATCCGGGGGAAGGAGGAGGGTGGATCAGCGGCAAAGCCACCGCCGCTCTCCTCGACACCACGACAATGAAAGCCCGCCTGGTCGAGCTATAATCAATTCAGAGCATTCTTCATCCGATAAGTATAGTCGAATACGTGAACTGAAATACCGACTTCCGGCTCCCCATAGCAATGCCTGACGGCGCCAACTTGTTAGAAAAAGAGTAGCACAATGAAACCCTCGATTGGCCGGGCTTTAATTATCGTCAGTTTGGTGGCCGCCGGATCGATCGCCGGGAATATCGCTTTCCCATCCGAAGACACGGTCGGGAAGCGGGGCGATCCAGACGAAATTGAGTTCCGGGGCGACCATACATTCAGCCGGGAAGATATCACGCAAGAGCTTACCAGTGATCTCGATTTCTGGCTGAAAGGCAGCTCTTACGCGCCGCTCCAGGATTTTTGCGACTACTTAAACAAGAATATCCGGGCAGGTTATCTCCGGGCCGGATTCGGGAAAGCAGAGGTCTCCGCCGAACCAACCGAAAAAGGGGCAATTAGTGTCCTCATTGCGGAAGGACCGCGTTACCGGACGGGGGAAATTATCGTCTCCGGGAACGAGGGTATCACCCGGGATCAGATCGTGGAAAGACTCATCACCACCACAAGGCCTCGGTCATTTAAATACTACACGACCCTTGGGCAGCACGAGAAGGAACCGGAAATCATCTGGCCGCTGGACCAGCCCGCGCCGCTGGATGAAGTCTCGCTGAAATCGGTCGCCGATGCAGTAACCAGCCTGTACCGGGAGCGGGGTTATCTGGAAGCGGAAATAACACCGGCGATCGAACTGAAGGAAGATCTCCAGGTCCGGCTCCGGGTGGAGATCAAAGAAGGCCCGGGATGCCGGCTGGGCAAGATACTCATCGAAGGAGCCGGAGACAAGCTCCCGGAAGATAAGCTGCGGCCGCTGCTTTCACCCGAGCCGGGGGAAATGGTGGGAGAACTGGAAATAGAGGAGATTAAATATCTGCTGTGGAGCCTGGGCAAATACCTCTCTTACGAGGTTGAACTGGTTGCTTCGGAGTCGGGTGAAAATTGGAAGGATATCAAGATCGTTTTGGAGGAGAGCGAATATGCCCGTTCCTGGACGGAAGAGACCAGTGAAGTCGAAGCCGTGTTATGGAAGTCCCGCGCCTGGTTCTACGAAGCGGCCAACTGGCAAAATGACCTGGTTTTGTCCATCTCCCTGGCTGGCACTGTGTTTAAAAAGCCCGACCTGCCGCCGGTGAATATAACCCTGGTCTTTTCCCCCGGGCGGGGCGCATACCTTGAAGTGGAAGAATGGGGCCGGATCTTCCTCACCACGGAACTGTTGCATTGGAGCATCGACCACCTGAAGATCAAAGGCTGCCGGGTGTTACCGGATCTGCAGGCCTTATTCACGATGACAGTCGATCCCGCTACGTTTCAATTCGGCTTAGGCTGGAAGAAGCCGCGTGGGGAAGGGGAACCGATACTCGCTTTCCAGATCGCCATCGCGCCGGCAAGCATCGGGAAGCTAGAGAGACGTCTGGCCGACTGGACTTCCCTGACTGTCGCCAACGGTTATCTGAGGGGAGAAACCGAGATGGCGACACTGGAGATTAACGCAGGCTCCGGGGAACTGCACCAATTCTCCGCGCAGAGCGATTCGACATTCATTAAAGTTCAAACCGTGCCCGGGTTTTTCGAGAAGAAACTTGAGGAGTTCAAAATATGCGGCAATGATTATTCGGAGGTGGATAATATACTAATCGCCGCGGCCCTGCTCCTGCTTGACAAGGTTCACCGGCCAGAAAACGACGATGCCGATAGAGCGAAGGAAATCTACCTGGCGGTCCACCTGGAAAGAATTGGTAAGTTGCTGGATTTATTCGGAACTGACCGCGGGGACAGGGAAACTTTCACCATACCCCGTCCGCCGGACAATACTGGCCAAGAAAAAGGCTTTGATATGCAGAAGTTTATTCAGGCGTTGCCTCGGGTCGCCCATCTGGCGTTCCTCCGCGATTCGTGGCCCTGGACAATAAGCCGCGGCCTGGCCCTTGCCCTTGGCGGCGACTCCCGGGAATACGTAAACGGCATCTTCAAGTTTCATTCTTCCGAGGAGATCGGGCCCCTGGGTTGCCTGGCCTTTGGTACCTTGCAAAAAGGCGAGCAGAAGAGATTCTGGGGGGCGAAAGGGTTGAAGAAGCTGGATTTCGACTCTTTCCTCAACGATTTTTACGCGCTTTTTCCCGAAGGGAGATTTCCGCGCAAATTTATCGACTGGGAACTGGGGGTTATCCGGTGTATCGAGGAGCCCGATCTGGATATAAGCAGCCGGGGGCTGGGGGATGGAATCGAGGGCAAGTTATTAAAGACATTCAGGGGCCGATGCCGGGATTCTTCCGAAGACTGCCTGCCCGGACTCCTGAAAACACTGTGGGACGAATACCTGAAGGATAAGGTTAAAACTCGCCTGGAGAAACTGATTATTCCGGATGTCCAGAATGATCAAGAGACGGATACGTCTTCAGATGCCAAACCGGCTTCAGGCGAATAACGCACAAAGCCGGCTACACTTTTAACCGGTTTATTGAGATATGTTCCTGGAATTGGTGAAGAAACGGCGGGCGGTCCGGAGATATGCCGGGCGGCCGGTGGAGTGGGAGAAGATCGAGCTCTGCCTGGAGGCGGCGCGCCTTGCTCCTTCAGCCTGCAACGCCCAGCCATGGAGATTTCTTGTCTTCGACGACCCGGTGAAAAGGGAAGCGATCTGCCGGGCGGCATTCTCCGGGATCTACCGGCCGAGCGGTTTCGTCAGCGGGGCGCCTGTCATCATCGTCGCCCTGAACACGAAGGGAAAGCGGCTACCGAACCTGGCCGGCCGTTTTCAGGGCAAGCATTATCCCCTGATCGATCTGGGGATCGCCGGTGAGCACCTGGTCCTCCAGGCCGCCGAACTGGGTCTGGGGACGTGCTGGGTGGGATGGTTTAACGCCCGGGCCGTCAGCGGCCTGCTGGGGTTATCGAAGCAGGAAAAGCCGGTGGCGCTGATACCGCTCGGATACCCGGCGGCGGGGGCGGAAAAGAGGACTTCCCGGAAACCGGCGGAGGAGATTTCTTCCTTCAACCCGGAGCTAAAAGAACTGTAGGATCGCTCCGCATATATGCGGAGCTTGCAGTATCGGCTTCGCCTTGTAGGGTAATGGAGTATTGCCTCGCCTGTGGCGAGGCTTGCCGGAAGGGAATCCTGCGGATAAATTGATATTCCCTTCTTTCCAAGCGAAGCGATACTACAATTACTACTAAAGAATGCCGAAGGCATTCTGATCCCGCAAGTCACCGATATGTATCGGTGACGATACTACCCCTTCTTTTCCTTACTCCTCCCCCATCTCCGGGGCGGTCGGTTCGGGAGCTTTCTTTTTCGGAAAAAGGGCGGCCAGCAGGACCAGGAGAATCAACGCCCCGGCGGCATCGCTGATCCACCACGTTTTATATATATCCAGGCTTGTTCCCTTCCAGATCGCCCCCGCGATCCAAAGGATCGACCCTACCATCACCACCACGATGAAGGGGCGCATCCGCAGGGGGTTGACCGCCGCGCAAAAAAACAGCAGCCCCATGCCCAGGGCAAGGATGGCGTACCCGCTGAAGATATACTTGATGATGTTCTTCACCATCCGGGCATCCGGGGCCGGGGACTTGATGAACTGCTGTACCCCCTGATCCGGAATGAAGTTCTTGATGAAGAACGTGTTCGCCGCGGCCAGCTGCGGGGATTGATGTAGAACAAGCGCGGCGGCGGACGCCAGGCAGATCAGCCCCAGAATAATCGCCAGCAATCGAAAACCGATCATGGTCTCCTCCTTAACCCGATTTATGCCTGAAGCGGGTTCGTTTTGAATAATGCCAAATGATTATTTCTTTTTCCTGAATAAAAGAGCGAGGGCCAGGATGACGACAACAGCGGCAACGCAGATGATGATTATGCTGTAATCCCCTCCGGTCGGCGGGGGGGCGAGGGGAGGTGACGGCGACGGCGAAGGCGACGGTTTCACGAGAACGGTCAGTCGCACGGTGACAAAATCGGAGCGACCCAGTTCGGGACTCTCCACTGTTCCCAGGGCCTCCAGTTTCGCCAGAAAAGAGGGATAGGCCCGGGATTCAAAGACCAGCGTCCTCTCATTCGGTCCCATATTTTCAAATCCCTTGATCGGATAGCTGATCATCTGCCCCCCGGAGTCCATGGCTGCTTTTGTCGCGCTCTCCAGACCGGCCGGGATATCCTCGACATAGAAAATGACATGCTGATCCCGGAAAGCACGGTAATCGGGCGGCAACGCGCGGGCCGGGCGGCCGGACAAGCCGTCATCCTTCCCATTCGTTTCTACCGGGACGTCAGCGTTTTCCCCTTCTTCCAGGATCAGGACCGACCCGCTTTTGGATTTCTCGAGGCGGGCGGCAGGCGCCTGTATCTCCGCACCGGGCGTGCGGGATACAACGGCAGAAGTTCCCTCTTTCTGGCCGTAGGCGCAGGGGGACAGAAGAAGCAGCCCCAGCCACGCCGGCAGACATCTTCGAAATCTGAGATGAACCATGCTTTTACCTCCTCCTGAAGCCGGTCCAGTGACGACTCTCTTTATTCTCAGCGTCCGGGACAATATTCAGGATTTCCTGCGCGAAAACTTTTTCGAACAGGGTATCTCTATTCATAATTAGACATTTAACAATCGAAGGCATGATATTATATTTGTCCTGGCGGAAAATCAAGTTTTCTTTCATAAATTAGCTCACTGCGTTCGCTCATTTATGTTTTAAACAAATACGATAACAATTCCGTCGAGGCAACGCTCTAAAAAGATCCACTGGATAAAGCAAACATTTTCCTCCTGAAACATACATTCTTCAGGCCATAGGTCATACAACTATTATTTCAGGGAGGGAAAATAATACATCCCGAAGCAGTGACAATAGTGATCCTCATTATCCTGCTCATCCTGGCCGGTGTCCTCGGCCGGGCCCTGATTCAAGCGTTCGAACGGAGCCGGATGTATTTTCCCCGGCGGCAATTGGAAGCCCAGCCCTCCGATCTCGGCCTGGCCTACGAGGACGTCTTCTTCTCCACCGCCGACCGTGTCCGGGTTCACGGGTGGTGGGTCCCGGCGAATGAAAATCGGGGCGCGGTGCTCTTCTGCCACGGGAATGCGGGCAACATCAGCCATCGTCTGGAGAGCATTGAAATCTTTCACCGGCTCGGCCTCAATGTCTTCATCTTCGATTACCGCGGCTTCGGCCGGAGCGGGGGAAGACCCTCCGAGGAGGGCACGTATCAGGACGCCGGGGCGGCTTATGATTACCTGCACGGGGAGAGGGAAATCCCTCCCGAGAGGATCGTTATCTTCGGAAGATCTCTGGGGGGGGCCGTGGCGGTTGAAACAGCCGGCAGGAGAAAGGCCGCCGCGCTGATCTGCGAATCATCCTTTACATCTTCGCTGGATATGGCGAGACGCATCACACCTTTTCTCCCGGTCAGGCTCCTGATCTTCGACCGTTACGAGACCGTGGAGAAAGTCGGACGACTTACCGTTCCCAAGCTCTTTATCCACAGCCCTGAAGATGAGCTGGTCCCTTTCGAACAGGGTGAACGTCTTTTCAAGGCCGCGGCCGAGCCGAAGAAATTTCTGGCGATCCGAGGCGGCCATGGAGACGGATTTCTTCAGTCGGAACCGGCATACAGCGAGGAGATCGACGCCTTTCTCCGTCTGGCACTCCACCGGCGGGAGGGCTCATGAGAACGGTTGGAATGGCGGCGACCGGCGTCTGTTTCCTGGCAACCCTGCTGCTCCCGACGGCGGGTGGGACGGACCCCAAAACCGGCGGCGAACGAGCGGCCCCGGATTCCCGGATCATCGGCAGTCTCCCTTACCTGGGGGGGTATCGGCCGGCGCCGGCGAAGACCGGGGTGACCGTGTATGATGAGAAGGCCGCCTATCCCGGGTGGAATTTTTACGTCGACGCCGCTCTGCCCGACGCGTTTCTGATCGACATGCAAGGGCATCCGGTTCACCGGTGGACGGTCGTCCCAAAGAAAGTCGGACTGCCGGAGCAGAGTCATTGCCGGCGGGCTCATCTCTTCCCCGACGGCAGCCTGCTGGGAATTTTCGAGGGAGAGGGAGCAAACTCGGGGCCGCTGCTCAAACTGGACAGAGACTCCCGGGTTCTCTGGATATTCCGGGGGAGATGTCATCACGACCTCTTCGTGGACGCCGGCGGGATTATCTATGTCCTCACTCACCGCGAACGATCCGCTTACCCGGGTCAGAAACTAGCCGGCCCCATCCTGGAGGACATGATCACCATCCTCGATCCGGAGGGCCGCGAGACAAAGAACATCTCCCTGATCAAGTGCTTTTTGAATTCCCCTTATTCTTTCGTGATGTCACTTGCCCGCACCCGGGGAGACATCTTTCATACCAATACCATCGAGGTCATGGACGGGTCTCTGGCCGGCAAGGTGCCGATCTTTAAAAAGGGACGGATCCTGATATCCATCCGCAACCTGAGCGTGATCGCGCTGGTGGATCCGGTGGAGGAGAAAATTTGCTGGTTGCTCTGGGGGATGTGGAATCTTCAGCACCAACCGACCGTTCTCGAAAACGGGAACATTCTTCTCTTCGATAACTCACCGATCAGCGGGAGGTCCAAGGTAATCGAGTTCAACCCTCTCACCCAGGAGATCGTCTGGGCCTACCGGGGGAACGACACGAATAAATTCTATTCCGAACTAATCGGATCCAACCAGCGGCTCCCCAACGGGAATACCCTGATCACCGAATCGGAAACCGGGCGGGCCTTCGAGGTCACGCGGGAGAACAGGATCGTCTGGGAATTTTTCGATCCTCACCGGACAGGAATGGACAAAAGCCTCATCGCGACATTGTATGAGTTGATACGGGTTTCCCCTGAGTACTTACGTATCCCCTTGGAATAAAACTACTGAGAACCACGAAGGACACGAAGTTCACGAAGGTTCTTCAAAAATTGAGCCACAAACTTGTTTTTCTTGACCATTCTTCGTGTGCTTCGTGTCCTTCGTGGTTTTAATTGATTTAGTTCCAATGTGATATATTTTATGAGCAGGGAACGTTATCGGAATCGGTATACCCGGATGTCCGGCCCGGGAAAAGCCACTCTCGAAAAACCCGCCAGGGGCACGTAAAAAGCGTCAAACGGATCGAAAATGGCACTCCCGCGGGCCGGTTTGCCGGCGTTTATTCTCCAGATGATCTGTCCCTCCTTCGCCAGCAGTCTGTCGATCTCCGGATCGGGCGAAGAATATGAGAGCGGACTTTCATGGATAACCGCGTACTTTCCCCCCGGACGATCATACTCCAGCAGGGTGCGGATAGCGGCGGGAGAGACCCCCCGAGGTGTGTTGACCCGGTTGGGATATCGGAAAAAACCGTCGGGGCGCCCAAAGATAAACGGCTGGGGATAGATCACGACCGCGGTGAGCGGAATGTGTTCTTCCATCCAGGTACCGGCCAGAGTGCGCGTGTCCGGGCGGCTCAATACCCGGTCCAGCCCGACCACCCGGACGGCCGGTTCCACCATGATCGCGCCGGCCAGAAGTGTCACGATCCCGGCGGAACACTTTCCTCGAAAACGGAGGGCCTGGAGCAGATTCCCCCCCAGCAGGCAGAGAAACGGCAACAGCAGCATCGTATAGCGGATGAAACAGGATTTCTGAAAAGAGAGCGCCAGGTAGAAAGGGACCACAAATGACAGGATCATCCTCTCCGGCACTCCTCCCCGAGCCGCGCGAATCGCGGCGTATCCGACCCCCAGCAGGGAGAGTATCTCCAGGGGCCACCCCAGCCCAAAGCGGAACGAGAAGACGACGTGGTAAAGCCAGCCCCGGGGGGTCCGCAAGTCGGGAACAAGCTGAAATCCCTCGATGAACTGGGAGGAAAATATCTCTTCTTTGACCTCCCTGATGAATGAGGGGGCGTCCAGGATCGTATAGGGAGAAGCGGCCATGAAAACCGCCGACGCCAGAAGCAGGGAGGCGGCAACGCGTTTCCAGTCCCTTTTTCCCGAAGATCCGTGCCGGGAGAGATGAGCCGTCACCAGGGGGAACACCAGCAGAACAGCATAGTACTTGGTGGCGGTTGCCAGGCCCAGCAGGATCCCCGTCGAGAGGTAATCATGCCACCTTCCCCATCGATGGATATTCCATGCGCCGAGGAAGAAACCGACCGCCAGCAGCGTGGCCGGGATATCCAGCATCGCGAAATGCGAGTCTCGGACATGAAGAAACGAGAGGGCCAGGAAAAAGGAGGCCAGCAGGCCCGTAAACGGCGAGAAGAGCCGGCGCCCCAGACGATAGAGAAGGAATACCGTCGCCAGGCCGAATCCGGAGAAGATATACCTCAGGATCAGATGAAAGTAGGCCGGGCGGTCCAGGTAGAGGTCACGCGGGGATACGCCGGGCCGGCCACCGAAGAAATGAAACATCCGGGCCGCGGCCTCCAGAATCACCCGGGTCATGTAAAAGGGGAGACCGGGCCAGATAAAATAATGCGGATTCAGGTCCCCCCGGGAGAGGCGAAAGGCGGTCGCGATCAGGCGGTCTTCATCGGGACGGCAATAGGTGCAGGGAAGGCCGTAACCGATCCCCCAGAGCCGTACCGCCGCCGCCAGCAGAACGATTCCCAGCAGGATGATAAGATCGCGTTTATGCCCCATCGTCACGCCACGAAATGGTGCTTTCAACGTTACTAATGACGAAATCCGAATGACGAATGACGAAAGAAATCCGAATGACAAATGAGCGAATTCCCGATTCCTCTCGGCTACGCGGAGCGGGCAAATGGGGTGTGTTCGGTCATTAGAAATTCGTTTTGTGTCATTCTTTCGTCATTCGTCATTCGGATTTCGGCATTCATATTATTTTTTCGCAGAAAAAATAATAAAGTCCACCTGTTTCAATTCCATGTCCACCTTCTCCACCCGGACTTTCACCACGTCCCCGGCGGTAAACTCCCGCCCGGTCCGGCGACCGCGGAGACGGGTTCCGGACCGGTCGACCCGGTAGAAGTCGTCGGTCAGGGTGGAAACATGAACCAGGCCGGACAAAAGGTAGCGGTTCAGATAAACGGTAAAGCCGAAATTTTTGATCCGGGTGATAACGGCGGTGAAGACGGGACGATCAGTTCTTTCCAGATGGCGGGAGAAGAACTGGAGCTTCCGGAGCTTTAGCATCTCTCTCTCCGCTTCTTCGGCGATCCGTTCCGTCTCCGAGCAGTGACGGGCCAGCTCTTTCAATTCCGGCTCCGGGGGGGGCGGTTTTCCTTGCAGTATATACTCCAGCAGTCGGTGGGTGTGCAGATCCGGGTAACGTCTGATCGGTGAGGTAAAATAGGCATAACGGGGGCTGGCCAGGCCGAAATGCCCGACATTTTGGGCCGAATATTCCGCCTGCTTCAGTGAACGCAGAAAAGCGGTCTGCAGGGTCGTGGCCAGAGGGGTGTTCCGGACCGAATCCAGGAAAGACTGGACCTCCTTCCGGTCCCGGGGGTTTTTAATCGTGTAGCCGAATGCCGAAACGAACTCCTGGAACTCATCGAGGTCGGCGCCGTCCGGCGCCGCGTGTACCCGGTAGATCAGGGGAGCCCGGCGGACGGCCAGGAACTCAGCCGCCGCCTCGTTGGCAGCCACCATGAACTCTTCAATCAGCCAGTGGGCCAGGTCCGATTCTTCCAGCCGAACGTCCGAGATCAGACCCTTTTCATCGAAAATGATCTTCGTTTCAGGGAGATCGAGGTCGAAGGCGCCACGGGCGAAGCGGGCCGCCCGAAGAGCGCGCGCCAGTATGGCCATTGCGTCCAGAAGGGCGGTCAGGGTGGGGTCGATGGAACGAGCCGCCGCATCATTCTCCACTAAAATCTTCCTCACCTCTTCGTAGGTAAAACGGCGGCGGGATCTGATGACCGAACGGTGAAAATAAAAATCCAGCCGCTCCCCTTCCGGGCTGAAGATGATAAAGATCGACTTGGTCAATCGGTCCTCGCCGGGGCGAAGGCTGCAGATCTCGGTGGCGAGACGGGGCGGAAGCATGTGGATGGCGCGGGTGGGCAGATAGACACTGGTCCCCCGCTCCCGGGCGTCCGCTTCCAGTGCCGAACCTTCCCTGACGTAGTGCGAGACATCGGCTATATGGACGCCGAGTATAAACTTCCCGTCGGGTGTCTTCTCGATTGAAACCGCATCGTCGAAGTCGCGGGAGTCCGCGGGGTCAACGGTAATGATGGTCTTTTCCCGGAGGTCGATCCGGGATCGCACCTCCTCCTCCGTAATCCGGGTCGGCACCCGGGCCGCTTCGTCCAGGGCGGCGGAAGGATAGTCTTCGCGGAAACCGTACCCCCGGATCGTCGAGAGCGTATCCACCTCGGGAACCCCCGCTCTTCCCAAAACCTCGGTCACCTCCCCCTCAGGATTCAGCCGCTGGGAAGGCCAGCCGGTGACCCGGACCGTCACCTTCTCATCCGGCCCGGCACCCCCGGTATGCGCCCGGTCGACATAGATGTCGTGGATGAATGAGGGGTTGTCGGGGACGAGATAGAAATGAGAGCCGCTCTCCTTCAGAGTCCCGACGATTACCCCGCTTCCTCTCTTCATCACCTTGACCACGCTTCCCGCGCGGCTGCGGCGCCTTTGCCCCCGGCGCGGACTTTCCGGCCTCACCAGGACGGTATCGCCGTGGAGGGCGATACCCATGTCCTCCTTATGAATATAAATATCCTCCCCGCAGCCGTCTTCCGGCTCGACGAAACCAAAACCACGGGGGTTGACATCCAGCCGGCCCACCACCAATCCCAGTTCTTTCGGCACCGCGAAACGCCCGTCCTTCACCCGGATGACGGTTCCCGACGATTCCATCTCCTCGAGCAGGCGCTCAAGGTCCCGGTACTCATCGGTCCTGAGACGGAGCATCCGGCTGATGTCCTGTGTCGTCAAGGGCCGATTCTTCTTGGATTTGATGATCTTAATGACCCGGTCTTTCTTTATCTTCATTTAAAATTAGCTCGTTTCACTCGCGGTTTTGCCACCAAGACACTAGAATGAATAGTGAAAAATCATGTTTCAGTGGGTAAACAGGAGGCCGGGGAGCCGGCAGCAGTGATCTGATTTCCTATTAGCCTGATAATCTCCTCGCTGATGCCCGGATCACCTGCTCCCCTCCTGACCATATCCAGGTTTTCTTTTTACATTTCTCTTTTCTTGGTGCCTTTGTGCCTTGGTGGCGATCTTTTACTGCCGGGCGAACTTGCCCCGGTAATGGCCCTTTCCGACCGTATACTCGAAGATAAATTGGCAGATCCGGGTACCGGGATGAATGGCGAGGGGGATCGGACTGGCATTGTACATCTCCAGAAACTGATGGTTGTTTATCCCGGGATGCATGAAACTGGCGGTGATGTGAACAAGCAGACCCAGGCGGGCAAAGCGGCTTCGTCCTTCCAGCCGGCCGCAGATGTTATCGGGAAGGGTGATCTTCTCCAGGGTCATACCCATGGCCGACTCGCCCGGGAGCATCAGGAAGTAATCCTTCACCTTGATCTCCTGGGTAATTTCTCTGAAATCCGCTTTATCGGTGATGTGGTAAATATCGCGCACCTTTTTATAGACCAGGAAGGTGCTTCCCAGGTGAAGGTCCACCGAGCCGGGGCCGATCTGGCGTTCCGAGAACGGCTCGATCCCGATGATCCCCTCCCTGATTAGTTTTTTCAGTTCGCTCTTGGCGATAACGCTCATGGCACGCACCTCTTTATCGAATACGGTGTTATATGACGTCAATTGCCGAGAATAACAGCAAGAAAACAATAAACAAGTTTAAATTGACCCGTTGCATCCCCCCGATGGTTCTGCTGTTGACTATTTTAACTATTTGACTCCGTCACGAGATTTTAATACGATGCCGGGGTAAGAACTTATCTTATTTTTTCGCAGGAAAAATTAAAATGGATCGTTTAAAGCTTATCCTGAAAAATCAGCAGATCGCCTATTACCGCCTCCTCGAAGACTATCCCGGGGAACTTCAGACCTATGTCCTCACCACCCCCTATTCACGGGACCTCCTGAACCGGCCCGAGATCTTCGGCTGCGAGTTCACCGACTCCCTGCGCAAAACCATGACCCTGGCCATCAGGCATTTCCCGGATCCGGAGGCGATCAGATCTCTCGATCCGCAAAGCATCAGCGTGATCCACTTTCTCCGGTCCGGCCTGAATTTCGGCATCCGCGACAGCCTTCACGAAGCCGTCGGCTTCAACACTCATCTCTCTTCATTCCTGACTTCGCAGCGGCAGCGGGATCAATACGGACGGTGGTACATAAAAGACGACCAATACCGGAAACTGGAGATCCCGGAGAACGCCAGCTTCTTCATCGGGGAGATCGTGGCCACCGGGGTAACCGTTCAGAACGGTTTCGATATCATTTTCCGCCTGGCAAAAAACCTGGGAAGACCGGTTCAGAATGTCTTCTTCTTCACTGTCGGATGTCACAAGATCGAAAAAACTCTCCGGCAATACGATCTCCTCTTCCGTTCGGTCTTTCCCGAATACCGGAAAACCTACCTGGTCTACCTCGAAGGGAAATTTCACCTCGCCGACTCAAGGACCCGGGTTGCCATAAAACTCCAGGGTACCGATCTGATGCTGACCCCGGCCCTGCTCGCCCCCGAGTTCGAGCTTACCCAGTACCGGAATCTCTCCTATCCCCTGGAGCGATGCGTTATCTATGACGGAGGGGCCCGCGCGTTCAACGTCCCCGAGTACCTGGATGACGTCCGTTCCTACTGGGAGAAGATGCTGGAGCTGGCCCTCCGGGGAATGACGCTGGAGGCGGCGCTCCGGGAGCGGTGGCCGGCGGGGGAATACGAGTTGCCATTCGAGGGCTTCAAGGCCGCGAAAAGAAAGACCTGGCCGGGGATCGATCACGGGCTGCTGCAGAAACTCTATTCCAGGCATCGGGAACGCTGGACGCCGGAGTTCAGGAAGCGCGCCGCCACCCCCGGACCTCTCGTCAACCTCTGCCGCCGCCGTCTTCGCGCTCTCCACTTATAAATATAAATTAGCTCGCTTCCTGCTGGCAGGAAGCGAGCTAATTTATGTTTTGAACAAAGACTGTCATAATTCCATTGAGGCAATGCCGCTTTTAAATTCTTTATTAAAGTCTTATTTTCCCAGAAAAACAAGATTATCGAAATTCCGAATCTGGGGCGTGATCTGCGACTGTGTAAAGTGAAAAGCTTCCGCCCTTACACTTCACACCTTGCACTTAACAATACCCGTTAGCGCCGGAGGCGCTAACGGGTATTTATTCATAAAGGGTGCCGCTGTCGTCCCGCGAATATCCCTCTCCGCCACCGTCCAGTTGTTCTTCCAGTTTCTCGGGGTCTTCACCGGCTTCGAGGCGTTCACAGATTTCTTTCATTTCGTCGTCCATCTCCTCCCCCGTCTCCCGAGCCATCTTCCTCATCAGGCGCGCCATGCTGCGGGGATCTTGCTCATCGAGACCGGTGAAAAACGAGGGGTCGGCCATCTTTTCCAGGCGGCTGTCCTCCGAGTGGACCAGGGCGAAGGTACTGTACACTTTTTTCAGATCCGGCGAACCGCAGCGCGGACAACGGCGTTTCTTCCGGGCGGACGGATTGCGGACCAGGAAGCTGAATATCTTCCGGCACCCGGGGCACGCATACTCGAATATTGGCATCTTCGCTTCCTCCGAAACCGCGAGCGGCGGTCCCTCGTTCTGGTGTTTTACTTTAGTTACCAAGGAGAGCATAAAGTAAAATCATCGAGAATAGCAATTGCGACACAGTCTGAATGACCGTGGCAAAGAATGCATTCTATTTATTGCTCTCCTGAGTAAGTATATATGATACAGTATAGCCTGGATGTTGGGGAATTACAATCAGGTGCACTATGACCACCATACCTTTACTGTTAACGATGCTACTGATCGGCGCCGGCGGGAACGGGGATGAGCCGGATGCGGCCGACCTGATCGCCGCGCCCTCTCCCACCCCTACCTGCGCCCCGTCACCGTCTCCCACCCCGCGCATGATCCCGATTGAGTTATACTTCCGCCGGGCGGCTAAAATCGTCCCGGTTCACCGCGAGGAGGGTGAGTTCGTGATGCAGACCGGCATCTTCGAGATAGTTCAGGAGGTTCCCTGGCTGACTGGTGACGATCTTATCTGGGTCACTTCCGAGCTGGAGGCGTTGCCGCCGTTTCTCCGGCTTCACCTCTCGCCGGCCGGGAAGCTTAAATACCGGGAAGCGATGATGGGCAACGTCGGGCGCACCATTATCTTCACCATCGACGGGACTTCCCGTTACACCGCCGAGATGACCCCGATCCGGGAAAAAGACCATATCGACTTCTACGGCGATTTTTCGATGGCGGAAGCGGAAAAGATCGTCGAACAGGTGAATAACCGGCCGGCCTCCACCCCGACCCCCGCGCCGATCCCCACACCGGCGGAAAAGAAACGATTCATCATCAAATGATAACGAAGCGCCCGGTCATCCTGACCGTCATCCTCCTGGTCCATGCCGCGCTGGGCGCCGGGATTTCCCCCTCTCACGGTTCTACGAAGTTCGACCCGTCACCCTTTCTGGGCACCCGGTGGTACGGGGTCTATCTGATGGGGAACAAGGTCGGGTACGGTTCTTTTCGCCTGGCTCAATCCGCTTACCGGAGCATGACTTCCTATACTTCGGACTTTTCGGTCTTTTATCGCGTGAACATCGGGGGAAGTTTCCGGGAGATGTCGATCGAGGAGGAAAAGATCTACCTCCCTGATGAGGGGTTGGTCGCTTTCTCGGCCGCGCATGACTCCATCCTGGGACATATCTCCCTCACCGGCAAGAAGGTGGACGACCGCTTCGAGGTGACAACATCCACCGACCGGCAGTCGGTCCCTGCCGGTGAGGAAAAACTGGCCGACGCGCTGGCTGATCTGATCCTGGTCCGGGAAAAATCTCCTCCGGGCAGAACAATCGAGGGTATCCAGTTCGAAACCACCCTTCTTGCCCCCGTGAAGATGATCCATACCGTCGATTCCATCGAAAAGCGATTCATCAACGGCGTTCCTACGGAACTTTACCGCATCAGGTCCGATTTCCCGGCACTCGGCATCAGCACCGTCTCGCTGATCGACGAAAATCTCCATACCCTGGAGAGCAAGGTGGGGGCGATCACCATCCGGGAGGAAGGTGAAGAGGAAGCAAAAAACACCGGCTATTCCAGCGACCTCCTGCTCATCACCTCGGTTCACCCGGCACGGGTGGTCCCCCATCCCCGCCGGGTCGTCGAACTGACCATGCGGCTCGGTGGAATCGAGGACCCCGCGCTTCTTCTCTCTTCTCCCCGCCAGCAATTCACGCGGATCGCTCCGGACACCTACTACCTGACAATACGGAAGGAGGAAGAGGGGTCGGTTTCGCCGCGCCAGCTCCCCGTCATGGATCCTCTTCTCAAGCCTTTCCTGAAATCCACGGCCTATATACAGAGCAACCACCCTTCGATCAGGGTCCTGGCCAGAGAGATCGTCGGCGATGAAAAGAATAGCCGCCGGGTCGCCGCCCTTCTCAGCGAGTGGGTGTATTCAAACCTGGAGAAATCCTTTCTGGTGGCCATCCCAAATGCGGTCGATATCCTGAAGAAACGCGCGGGCGACTGCAAGGCACACTCGATCCTCTTCGTCGCCCTGGCGCGCTGTCTCGGCCTTCCCGCGCGGACGGTGGCCGGATTGGTGGCGATGGAAGACGGAGCGTTTTACTTTCACCAGTGGGCCGAGGTGAACACGGGACGATGGCTTACCGTCGACCCGGTCTTCGATCAGGTGGCGGTCGACGCCACCCATATCAAGCTCAGCGAAGGGGATCTTATCGATCAGGTCCGGCTAATCAACGTCATCGGCGCCATCTCGATCGACGTGATGGATTACAAAACGGAAGAATAATACTAGCTATACCCTGCTCGAAAATTATATCACGTTGAAAATAAATTAAAACCACGAAGAACACGAAGATCACGAAGATTTTTAAAAAATAAGCTGAATCTTATTTGTTTCCCAGCTTTTTTCCTGTTCTTCGTGACCTGCGTGGTAAATTCCTTCATTAAAAAAAATCGTAATAGTCTTTGTTCAAAACATAAATTAGCTCCCTTCCTGCCTGCCGGCAGGAAGGGAGCTAATTTATTTTCATGATCATCCCCAGCAGCTCGCCCTCCTCGCTCACGATCGGATGATCGATCCCTTCCAGGAACCGGTTCAGCCGGTCACGTTCTTCCGGCGGGCGGTTGTTGAGAAACGCGGCCCGGTCCTGGTATGAAGCCCCCTCGGAAATACCGACGATACATTCCCTCAGGCCCGGTTCCAGGCGCGGTTCCGGCCCTTCCCCCGGCAGGTCCGGGGAGGGACCGGTAGCCATAATGATCCGCCCTTCTTCGTCCAGGACGATCAGGCCCAGACCGGCAGAACTGAGCATCTCGTCAACACGCTTCAGGTCGGCCGCCAGCCGTACTCGTTCCTCCTGAGATTCCTGGAGACGGGAATTGACTTCCCGCTGAAAAACGCCGGCCAGATAGGAAGTCACCTCTTCCTTGTCCTGTGCCGAATCAAGCTTAGCCGTCAGGGCGTTCTCGATCTTTTCCATCACCGGCCGGGGAGCCCGGTGCCGCCGCGGCTTTTTCTTCCGGGGCTTTCCGTCCGGAGTAATTTTCGGGTCGGGAAAGAGGCGGCTGATCAGTTTCTCCAGGTCTTTCTCCGTGAGGCCCTTTTCCTTTAACACGGTCTGGAGGCGGGGCATCAGGCTGCTCTCGGGCTCTCTTTTCATGATCGTCCGCAGAAGATGCTCGGTCCTCTTCAGCCCTTTCTCATCCTTGAGATACTCCTTCACCACCAGGTTGGCCTGGTGGTTGTCGATAAAAGCGGTCACCATGCTGGTGATCTCCTCCACGAACCGGGTTACGGCTTTCGAACTCTTCAGTCCCGCGGAACGGGTCTTCAGTTCCTGCTCCAGAATCAGCATGGACTGGGCGAGCGTTCTGTCTTCTTCCCCGGTTCCTTCGCCGGCATCCCGTTCCGACAGACGGACACCCAGGGTCTTGATGCTGGTCAGCAGGGCATCCAGGGCCTCCTGGCGGCTTTCCTGCTGTTTTAAAACATCCTGGTCGTCAAAATATTTAATCATGGCCACCATCTGGTTGGCCACCCGGGCCGGATCGATCCTGATCTCTTCCAGCAGCCAGTCCCGGTCCGCCTGCTTATCCATCAGGGCTTTCACGAGACCGTTCAGGAGTTCCCGCTCCGAGACCTGCGGGGCGGGGAGGGTCCTCTGCAGAACGTGGGCATCTTTGGCGACAATCTTCTTGTCGTCCTCCAGCCGGACGTAGCGAACCTGATTGATCCCGATATGCTCGACGCCCAGTTCCTCCAGCAGCGCCCGCGCCCCTTCCATCCGCTCGACCTCCTCTTTTTTCAACGTGAGCATCTTAAAGAAAATGGCCAGTTCTTTCAGTGTGATCCCCTTCTTGAAGGTGAAGCCGTTGACCCGGAGGCCGCGGAGATCGCGGGCGATCCTTTCCACCATGGGATTTCGCTCTTCCACCGGGAGTCCTTCAAAAAGGAGAGCGCTCCGCGTAATATCGATGGTAATCTGGTCCCTTCCGGTCAGCAGCCGGTTGAGGGCTTCGTAGGTATGCTTCAAGCTTTTGCGGGCGACCTCGTGCTCGAACGAATAAAGATTCAGATTTGACCGGGTAATACAGAGTTCCTTGAGAAGTTCGCCGATCTTCTCCACTTCCAGGGAGGTGCCCCGGGGTTTTTCCTGAGTATTCGGCGATTGTCCGGCAACTGCATTCATCACTATCTATAATACATAATAAACCGCGATCGGGCAAGACAGGGGAACCGATGTCAGGGAACCGATGTCTCTCTAATAGACAGAACATATCGCCTTCGGCGCTACTAGTGACGAAATCCGAATGACGAATGACGAATGAAATCCAAATGACAAATGAACAAATTCCCCATTTCATTTCTGCTATGCGGCGCGGACAATATGGGCGCATTTGGTCATCTGCCTTCGCGCCCGCGCGCTATGGCGCGAGAGCGCCGAAGCCGCTTCGGCGGAGGCGCTTTGGTATTTGTTTTTCGTCATTCTTTCGTCATCCGTCATTCGGATTTCGTCATTCATGCTCTCTTCCATAATTTATTGAAATTACGACATGATAAGTACAATTTGCATTACCGCCTTCTTCCGGATACTATAACCCCCATGAAAATGAGATCGGTCTTTTTTTGCTGCCTGATGGTCCTCCTGCCTGCCTGCCTGAGCGGGCGCTTGCGGGAGCCAAAGTTCACCGTCTGGGCCACGGGTGACAGTCTCAAGGTGGCCCCTCACGATCCCTACCAGGAACAAAACCATCACTGGGACGGAGCTACCTCCACTATTTCCATCAAGGGAGCAGCCAACGAATGGGTGGCCCTGCAGTTGATCATCCGGGCGGATCGAGCGGCGGAGGGGGTCGGGGTCGAGTTCAGCGATCTGAAATCCGGAACGGACCTGATCAGCCGAAATGCCATCCGCCTTTACCGGGAGCGCTATGTCCGGGTGACCACCCCCACCGATCGCAACGGGAGCACCGGGAAGGGATCCTATCCCGATCCCCTGATTCCTTTTTACAACCCTTACCCGGATAAGGCCCGGGAACTGGCGCTTCCTCTCTCTCTTGCCCCGGATGAGAACTGCCCGGTCTGGGTCGACATTTTCATCCCTCCCGGTGCTTCCGCCGGTCTCTATACCGGCACGATCCGCATCACCCGCCATGACCGGACCGTCAAAGAGCTGACCCTCCGGGTCACGGTCTGGAATTTCTCTCTCCCCGATCGGAAAAAACTGAAAGTTTTTTTCGATCTCTACGCGTATCGCTGGACCCGGGGAGAAGGTATTCCTTTCGCTCTCTGCGATGAGGCCTGGGTGGTCTTGAGCCGTTACGAGATCATGGCTCATGAACACGGCTTCAGTAACGGGCACTGGGGATTAATGCCGGAAAATATCACCGCGACGGAGGGCGTTGACTGGGGCCGATACGATGCCTATCTGGGAACGGTGCTCGACGGAAGCCTCTTTGCCGACGGGGCTTCCCCCGCGTGCTGGGAACTCCCCTTTCCGGAAAACTGGAACCCGGGGAATGATGTCCTTGAAAACTACTGCCGGGAAGTGGTCCGACACTGGGAGGAAAAAGGCTGGGATCTCGACTCCGCTTTCGCCTATGTCTGGGATGAAAGGGGCCCAACCGATGAGACCGTGATCCGATACGGTAAAATCCTCCGGGAGGCATCGGGAGGGAAGATCAATTATTTTTATACGAACGGCCCTCATCCGGACCTCTATGGGGTGGTCGACTGGTGGGCGCCGCGGGCTTCGCAATATGATCCCGCGGCGATCCGGAATCGCCAGGCGCTGGGGGAAAAGGGGTTCTTCTATCACGCCGGCGAACCATCGGTCGGTCTGATGTGTATTGACGCCATCGGCGTCGCCTTCCGGTCCTGGGCCTGGATGGCCTGGAAATACCGGGTGGACGGGTTCTTCGACTGGGCATCCGACTTCTGGGGAGAAGACCCCTATCTTGATCCCTCCAGTCATGGGGGCGATAATGGGAACATGTATCTCTTTTATCCGGGCAACCAGCTTCCCCGCATCGGGCTGCCGGCGATCAAGGGACCGATCCCGTCCTTCCGGATGAAGATGGTCCGGCGCGGGATCCAGGATTACGAGTATTTCCGCCTGGCTGTCGAGCGGGGATTAAACCCGGATCCGCTGGTTAACTCTATTGTCCGGAAAGGGCTGGGCGAAACGGGTTCCTACGGCATCGACCCCGGCGCCTGGAGCCGGGATCCCGGAGGAATGGTACCGGGTGCGGGATGCTCTGGGTGAGATGATCAACGCCCGAACAACTGATCAGTAAGGATCATGACCTCGGATTTCTGCATTTAAATTGCTGTTCTCATTACCGACATCTTCTTGCTA
This sequence comes from uncultured bacterium, assembly GCA_963822585.1. Taxonomy (GTDB): domain Bacteria; phylum Auribacterota; class Erginobacteria; order Erginobacterales; family Erginobacteraceae; genus CAWGIE01. The sequence continues at coordinate 20,258 of CAWGIE010000003.1, read as the reverse complement.
TGGTATAAGTGAACGAAAAAACCGCCTCTGGAGTCATAAACTTCGTCTCCTTTCGTGGTACTATATGTTATTGCGATAAACGATAATCCATCCGAGGGAGAATGGGCATGCTCTTAGGGAAAAAAATACGACTGGAACGGATCATCAACCGGAAGACCGGGCATTCCGTCATTGTTCCGATGGACCACGGGGTGACCATGGGACCGATCCATGGTCTGGTCAATATGCGGACGATGGTGAACGAGGTGGCCCGGGGGGGAGCCAATGCGGTCCTCGGGCACATGGGACTCCCCCTTTACGGGCACCGCAAATACGGAAAAGACCTGGGGCTGATTCTCCACCTGTCGGGAAGCACCGTCTGGAGTCCGGATCCCAATACTAAAGTCCTGGTCAATTCGGTCGAGATGGCACTCAAGATGGGTGCTGACGCCGTCTCGATCCATGTTAACATCGGGGCTGAAGACGAAACGGAGATGCTCAAGGATCTGGGGATGGTCAGTATCGCCGCCATGGAATGGGGGATGCCCCTGCTGGCCATGATGTATACGCGGGGGGAGAAATTCCGGAGCGAATACGATGTGGAAGGAGTGAAACACGCGGCCCGGATCGCGGCCGAATTGGGCGCCGATATCGTCAAGGTAAATTATACCGGTTCAGTCAGCAGTTTCCGGCAGGTAGTCGATGGATGCCCGATCCCGGTGGTAATCGCCGGGGGAGAAAGAGCCGATGATGAAAAAAGCATCTTTACCATCGTGAAGGAATCGCTGGAAGCCGGCGGCGCCGGTGTCTCCGTGGGGAGAAACGTCTTCCAGCACGAGAATCCTCGTCTGATGATGAAAGCTATATACAGCCTTGTTCACAAGAACATATCCGTGACCGAGGCGATGAAGATACTGCGCCCCGGGGGTTGATATCCGATCCGGGAAAGCAGGTGCGGATTTTACCGCACTCAGAATGCGGTGCTTCGTTAACTGCCGCCAGACGAAAATATGAGATTTATAACAAACAATTCCGCGGCAGCGGAATGATTGGTCACCTGAAAAGACGCTGCTGTCGCAATAAACCCACCAAGCCATGGAGGCAATACCGTATGAAGACGCCGGCAAAAAGAAAGATCCTGATTTTATCACTCACCATCACGCTGTTTTTCTCACTCCTGCCGATGGCACTGCCTCAATCGACCCCCGTACCGGGGCCGGAGGCGAAGCCGTCCCCGGCGCCCGTCATTGAGTTCAAGGAAACTAATTACGACACCGGCGAGTGTCTGGGAAGGCTCACCGGCTTCTCACACTTTCACTTTCACCAATACCGGTAATGCCCTTCTCCGAATTAACAAGGTAAGGACCTCCTGCGGTTGCACGGCGGCGGTTCTCTCCAGCACGGAGATCCCGCCGGGACAGTCAGGCGAGATTAAGGCGACCTTCAATACCCGCCGGTACGCCGGCAAGCAGTCGAAGACCATCTATGTCTCCTCCAACGATCCGGCCCATCCGACTGTTCAGCTCCGGCTGGAGACAACGATCAAGTCGGCCGGGACTTTTTCTCCCCGCAATCTTCAGTTCGGATCGGTCCCCCTGGGTCAGGGCGCCACTCGCACCATCAAGCTGGTCCCGGGCGACGGTCCGATCGATATCACCGGGATCTCCGCCTCCCCCGAGATCTTCCAGGCCCGGATAATCGCCGGCGAGCAGACGAATAGGGAGACAGCGGCGCCGGACAAAAAGGCGTTGCCGATCGAGATCGAGGTTACCGTCTCCCCTGATGCCCCGATCGGGAATCACCAGGGAACGCTGACCGTCAGCCTCAATCATCCCCATACTTCCTCTCTCTCCGCCCGGCTTTTCGTCAAAATCGAAGGGCCGGTCCAGTATTCACCCCGGATGCTTTTTTTCAACCAGGAAGACCAGGAAAAAAAGATCGCGAAAACGATCCGGATCACCAATACCAGCAAGAAGGATCTGACGATTCTGAAGACTGAAAGCACCGCTCCCGAGTTTCTGGTGAAGGTGATCAACCTCCAGCACGGACGGGAATTCGATCTGGAGATCTCGCCGGGACCTGATGTCGCGCCGGGGCGCTACACGGGGGAGATAATCGTCAAAACCGACTCTCCCGGACAGGAAGAAATCCGGATCCCGATCCGGTCGAATGCAGGCAAATAAGCTCTACCTTGTTCCAAGCTCTTTCTTATTAAAAAACCGGCTTAACCACGAAGATCACAAAGATTTGGATAATAATGCGCTCATCTCATTTATTCTTCGTGTCCTTCGTTATTACTATCCTCTGTCTATTGAAGGGCACCTATCGAACAAAGAAGGTGCAGTTGTTCGGACGGGTTACGGCTCGGTCAGCCACACCTTGATCCGGGCCAGGATGATGTAGTTCCCCGCATCCATTTCTTCCCGGAGCGTTCCCAGGAAAAAGACGCGGCCGGCCAATTGACTCGGGGCCGAATCTCCCGGATACCGCTCCGCCACGGTGGCCAGGATCGCCTTCTCCAAAGCGTCCTCCCGGGCCAGTTCCCGGGCCAGGAGGGGGCTCCCCGCCCCCTGTAGTTCTCCGGTTCCCCGCTGGGTTCTTTCCCGGAGCTTCTCCTCCGGATTTCCCGAATGCCGGGGACTCTCCACTTCCAGGACCGCCTTGAAAAGACCGGTCGGGAGCTTTTCAATGCTGACCAGCTTCTTTCTCCGGGTGTCGAGCGGGGTGGGTGTAATCTGCTTCCCGAGAGCGACAAACTTGCCGTACAGCACCGTGAAGGAACGGCCGAGGAGGCGCTCTCCCATCTCCCGCAGGACCGTTACCGGAGCTGCCTGGCTGCTGGCGGCGACTCCTTCCACCAGCACCATTCTGACCGGCACCGGCGTCGGGACAGCCGAAATCACCTTTTCCGGTGTCGGCGAGAATCCTCCCAAAAGCAGCAGTACCGTCGTTATCTGCGCCGGAGATATCATACCAATTCGCCCCCTGCTATCATCTCCACCCTCTCCTCCCTCTCATTTTCTCTGACTGTCACGGTGCGAAACTAACCCGATTTATTCCAGATAGCCACTCTTTTACGAAGCAAATATATCACGGATAAACAGCCGGAAGCAGATAAGCGAACAGTGCCGTCAGGTTTAAACCGGTAAGAACGATCGGGAAAATAACGGCGGCGGCCGCGCGGCGTTTCTCCGGCAGGATCTCCCAGAACCCATATCCGATCAGAACGGAGATCGCGCCCAATGCCGGAAAAAGGAACCGCCCCTGAGACTGCCTGACCAGAAAATTATTTTTAATGACCCCGAGCAGGAGGAGGAGGAACGCCGCCGCCAGAAGGCCGAGCCGCCGTCGCCTGTTCTCGTCTGGCATCCCCCCCGGAAAGAACTCCTTCGTCAGACCGGCGAGGGAGACCGCAACGATTCCTCCCCATGTCAGGTAAAGCCATCGGTTCACCGGGATGGACATCCATCCGAAGAGCGCGAAGAAAGACCGGTACAGGGCCCCGATCATATGCCGGAAATGGGGGAACGTCACCAGCGCCGGCGACGTCCCGAGCAGTCGGAGAGTAAGCACCCGCGTTTTCAACCCCGTCTCCGCCGGGAAGAGGATAGCCGCCGCCGTCACCGCCAGGACAACCGGCAGCACGGTCAAAGTCGCTGCCCATGGTAACACCATCCATCTCCGGGCATCCTTCGCTTTCAGACAGATGAAGATGAAGGCAACCGGAAAAAGAAAGACCAGATTGAATTTCGTTACAAGCGAAAGTAAAAGAAGTATCCCCAGTCCGATGCAGTCCCGGGGACGCAGAGGACATTTTTTCCCGGCGCGACGTATCAGGAAAAGAAGCGTCCCGGCCCCCAGGGCCGCGGCCAGGCTGTCGTTGCTGATCGATCCGGTGACGAAGTTGAACTGGGGCAACGTGGCCGCGAATGTGCCCGCAAAGAGAGCGATCCGGGGGTCCCCCGGGAATACCAAGCGGGTCAGCCGGTAAATGAAAAAGACGGCGGCACACCCGGGAATAACCGAAAATAAACGAAGAATATGCACGGTGACTTCCGCCGGCGCGATTGCCCGGACGGTAGCCTGCCGGTGGATGAAAAGATTTCCCTCCCGGTTGAAATCCGGCCGGACGGGGGGAAATTCGATCCCCCCCCCGGATGTGAACAAAGAGGAAGCGATGACCTTCATAACCGGCGCGGTTAAAATGTAATAGAGTGGCGGCTGGGACCGCTGGTAGAATGAAAAGAGATGCTTCGCGCTCCAGTCGTCGCGGAAGGGCCCCGGATACAGGGGAGGGTGGAAAGAATCTCCTTCGGAGAATCGCCGCACACAGAGATAATGCGAAGGCTCGTCCGGCGCCTCCCAGAGCGGGACCGACAGACTGTAAAGAACGGTGAGGGAAAGGTAGAGCGCCAAAACCGTGATCAGATATCTATTATTTCGGGCAGTCATCGTCTTTTATTATTCATTTTTCCTTCGGAAAAATAAATAACATAAAGTAAAGCCGAAGGCGCTAACATGCTGTTTCGGAATTTCCCCGATAACCATCGGGATCCCGATTATCTATATATTTGAATAATGTATCGGGACAATAATCTTATTTTTCCTCCCCGATTAATACTTCGGGGCGGGGCGGAAAAATAAGAATGTGCAAGCATTGAATCGACAGTGCAGGGATATTTTAAAATAAATTCGTGTAATCCTTCGGCTATGCTCAGGACAAGTTTCGCGTAATTCGTAGTTTTATTTAGTCGCCCGAGCAAAGCGAGGGCTACGTTCTATAATGAAACCTGAAGACAACCTTATCATCTCTCTAACCGGCTCCGGTACCGTTCCCGAATCCATTGTGGATTTTGACTGGGGATATATACTCCGGATAGGGCGCCGGAATCGGCTTGATGGTCTCATCTTCGACGCCCTGGACAGGCGCGGCCTCTTTGTAAAACTGCCGACATCGATCCGCAAAGGGTTCGAGGAGAATTACCGGCGGACTGTTCTCAGCATACGCTCCTCCCTGGCGATGGCCGATTCACTGGCGCGAACATTCTCATCCCGTGGAATCGATCTTCTTGTTCTCCGCGGGACCGCCCTCGGCCTCACCGTTTATCCGCGGCCGTTTCTCCGTCCCTGCAACGACCTGGACATCATTGTCTCCCGTGAGGCCGTCCCGGAAGCAAAGAAGCTCCTCCGGGCCGGCGGCTTCGAGCAGCGGCCGGGTCTCCTCCCCGACCGTTATTTTGAGAAATACCATCTCCATATCCCCTTCATCGATAAGAAGACGGGTTTCCCGGTCGAATTGCATTGGGCGCTCGATCATCCTTTCACCCTCTACATGATCGATTACCCGGAACTTTTCCAAAGCAAGATGGAAATCTCATACGAAGGCCGGACCATACCGGTACTCTGTCCGGAGCATCGACTTCTCGGGCTCGCACTCCACTTTTTCAAGCACTGTCCCTTCCTCCCCGACCTCCTTGATGAAGAGGACTTCGTCTCCCTTCTCCTCCAGGGAGGATGGGTTCTCTGGCTCCTTGATATCCGCCTGACCCTCATGCAGGCGGGAGCGGAGTTCGACCGGGGGGCCCTTCTGCTGAAAGCAAGGCGCTGGAACCTGGAAAATGAGGTGAGAGTTTGCCTGGAGGCAGTTGAATACCTCTACCGCCCCTCGCCGCTTCCCACGCGGGAGAGCCCTTCCCGAAAGCTGAAGTCCGGCTTTCTCCGGAAGAAAGCATACGCTCAGCAACTTCTTCTCCTCAGGAAAGCCGGGCGACCGGGACCGATTACCCGCTTCCTCTTCGGCCTCAGGCCAAACACCATTTTCCGACCCGTCCGCATCCTTGACAGCATCCGGTTTCTCTTCCCGGGTTCTGAATACCTGAGAAAACGGTATCACCCCAAAAGCGGCTGGTTCTGTATAACATCCGTGCTGCACACGATCCGGGCGATGCGCCGGCTCCTTGCCAATCTGACGGATTATCTTTATTATCGTTTCCGGCAGCGAAGATAAGTGGAAATATTCTTGCCGTTTCTTGAATATAGACAACTATCGGCGGAGGGACATGATAAACTCGGGGGTGGGGAGAATAAGAAAAGGAACGAACGTCCAACGTCGAACATCCAACGTCGAACGCCATGATCAGCTGCGTCAAAGACCTGTCGGAAAAGATCGGCCGGGACTACCGGCATGACCGGCTGAGTGCTTCCCGATACCGCTTCCTCACCGCCACGGTGGAGATCAGATCGAACTCTGTCTCTATGATGAACCTTCTCGACCGCATCTACCATCTTTTCCGGACTCCCGGGGTACCGGACAGTTCAATTATGATGTATCTGCTGGAGGAAACGGGGCCAAAAACAGTATACACGGCGATCGACCCCGGGTTCGATTCATTTCGCTGTTCCGATCCCAGCCTGGCGGTTTCTTTCTGGGGCGCCCAGCTACTGTGCAACCATCTTTACCGCTCCGGATTTCTATTCGTGCATGGGGCGACTCTGGAACGGGATGAAAAGGCCTTTCTCTTTCCGGGAGGGAGCCGATCGGGAAAAACCACTCTCGCCTGCAGCCTCCGGGAAACCGGGTTTTCTTTCTTGTCCGATGAATTCTCCCCTCTTGATCAGGTCTCCGGCGCCGTCTTTCCTTTCCCCCGTTCATTCCTGCTCCGGGAGAAAAGTCAGGGACCGATCTTTCCTCACGACCAGCTGCCGTTTTTTTTCGACCACCAGGAGATGTCTCCGAACGGATTGCCGGCGCGTCGTTTCATCGTCTCACCGGAACGGGTCTACTCCTCCATCGGAGAGCAGCCCGTGAAACCGGGCGCCCTGTTCTTTCTGGGAGAATTCTCCGGCACCGAATCCGGGTGCCGCCCGATCCCGGCGGTGACAGCCCTGGAGATGCTCCTTGACCACAGCGTCAACCCTCCTTATTTAGACCCCGCGCAAGCGGCAGCGGCAATCGAGATGCTGGTGGCACTTCTGGGAAAAATACCGGCTTTTGTGCTTTATCCAGGGCCGCCGGGGGAGAGCCCGGAAAAACTGACATCTCTGATCGTGGAGCGGGCGGCAACCGGAAAACCGATCCGCCCCGGCGATCTGCAACGGGTCGCCCGCAGATGCCGGGAACTGATGAGAAAAAGCATGAACGTTCAACGAAGAAGTGCCTAAAGTACTTAACGTTTTCAGCCAGAGGCTGATCCGCCTCCGGTGGAGAAGTGCCTAAAGTTAAAGACTGAACCGCGGAAAATTTGCTAAATTCGCGCAATTCGAAGTTTTTTAAAGGGGGCGCGGAAAAACTTTTGCGTCTTTTGCGCCTCCCGAAAAGAGCCCGTTCCGGGCTCCTCGGGACTTCGTTTTTGCGGCTGACAAGGGGGGCGAGGGGGGACTGATATGTTTTTTGCGTCCTTTTTGCGGCTCATCATAAGTCGAAGGGAGAGGGCTAATAGGAATGTCTGATTCGAATCTGATAAAAACAATCCATTCCCACCTCACCTCCCCGGGGGCGAACCGGGATTCTCTCCGCCGGCTCCTTATCGAACAGGAAGGTATCAGGGCTGCCGATGCCGCGGCACTGGCGGAAACCGTCTGCCGAAAGATGCACGACGAGCGGTTTCCCCCCATATCCGAGCTGGAGCTGATGCTGACCGAGGACTGTAACCAGCGCTGCGATTACTGCTTCATCGAGGGAAAGAACGCGAAGAACAGGATGGTCTGGCCGGTCGCGAAAAGGGCGGTGGACTTCCTCTTCGCCGGGAGCCGGAAGAGTCCCCGGCTGAAAATTCTCTTCTTCGGCGGCGAGCCCATGCTCGCTTTCGGTCTGATCGAGAAGATCACGCTTTACGCGGAGAAGAAAGGTCGGGAAAGCGGACAGGCGGTTTCCTTCGACATGACCACCAACGGAACCCTCTTCAACGAAGAGCGGGCTGTATTCATGGCTGAACACGGTGTCAAGTTCCTCCTCAGCATTGACGGGGATCGGGATACCCATGACCGGCACCGCCGGCGGCCGGACGGTAAAAGCTCTTACGGGGAGATCATACGCAACCTCGACGGCATAAAGAGACATCAGCCCTGGCTCGGCGCCCGCATGACCGTGCACCCGGACACGGTCTCCTCCATCCTCGCCAATGTCATTCACCTGGCCGGCCTCGGAATCAACCAGTTCCTGATCGGCCCCGCCACCGGACTCGCCTGGTCCGATCGGGACCTCGATATCTACCGGGATCAAATGATCGGCGTCGCCCGCTGGCTGAAGGAAGAGCTCGATCACGGTCGTCACTTCCGTGTCACCCCCCTGGAGGAGAACCTCGAGATGCTCGGCGGCAGGAAATCTCTCTGGGGCTGCCGGGCCGGGAGACAGTCCGTCACGGTCGCTGCCCGGGGGAAGATCTTCCCCTGTTCCAAGATGCTGGGCGTCGAACGATTGGAAGGGATTTACCCCCTGGGGCGGGTGGGCGAGGGAATAACCGAGATCCATAACCGTCTCCTCCTCTGCGGGATGGTGCCGGTCGTCCGTGCCGGCTGCCGGCAGTGCGATTGGGCCGGCTACTGCATGGGCGGCTGTTTTGCCACCAATTACCAGGCGACCGGATCCATCTTTGAACCCGACCGTTTTGAGTGCCGTCTCAAGAAACGCACGATCGACATCCTGCGGGAGGCCGAAAAGATCCTGGGCCCGGATTATTTCAAAAATCTACCCCTGAATAAGGACCATCAAGTAACAAGCGTATCGAGATAGTTTAATCAGGTGCATCATAGTTGCGAAGCTACGTTCCTGATGAATCGACATTCAACAACATGGCGACAATTCCGGGTCTTTAACCGTTACCTGGTTCCCTACTGGTCGCTGGAGGCGCTGGTCCTGCTGACCGTGCTTCTGGTCTCTCTTTTGGGCTTGCTCGGCCCCGCTCTTTTCGGGATCACCATCGATCGGGCCTTCCTGCAAAGTGACCTCTACCTCTTCCGGATGCTTCTTTTGGCCGGACTGATCCTTACCGTTCTGCAGGCGCTTCTTTCCACCATCCAGAGTTACCTCACCGCCTATATCGGCCGGATGCTTACCTTCGATCTCCGGCGCGACTATACCCGGCATCTCTTCCGCCTCTCTTTTTCCGACTTCCACCGCCGGCCCACCGGTGAGCAAATCTATCGCCTGGACACCGATCTGGATACGGCCGCCGGGCTGGCTTCCGAGTCCATCCCCCAGGTCATCATTACCGGCAGCCGCCTGATCTTTCTCCTGGCCATCTGCTTCTATCTGGCCTGGCCCCTGACTCTGGTTGCCGTCCTCATCTCCCCTTTCTTCTACCTGCAGAGCCGATTCTTCGGCCGGCGGCAGAAAGCCGTCACCCGCACCGTCAAACAGGAATCACAAGACGCCACCACGATGATCCAGGACGCCCTCTCGAACATCAAGCTGATCATGGCCTTCGGCAGAGACCGCTGGGCCGTCCGCCGTTATCTTCATCACCGCCTGATGATTATCCGCGCCACCCTGCAGCGGGTCAGGATCGGCATCGCCGGGAACCTTTCCGCCGGCATCCTGAACTCGATCACTCTGCTTGGCTTCAGTTACTACCTCGGCGCCCGCGTCATCCGGGGAACCCTTTCGCTGGGAGAAATGGTCGCGATGACCATCTACCTGACCCAGCTCTTCGTCGCCCTGAAGGGACTGGGCAGCCTTTACCGGGGGGTGATGGTCAAACTCGTTTCTTGGGAGCGTGTTCAGGAGACTCTTCGGCTGCCGCTGCGGGGAGAAAAAGCCGGAACCCGGTTGCTGAACACCGTGAGGGGGAAGGTCGGATTCCAATCCGTCACTTTCGGCTACCTGCCGGATAGAACCGTTCTCGAGGATATCAGCTTCGAAATCAAACCCGGGCAATTTATCGGTATTGCCGGGCCCAGTGGATCGGGGAAGACCACCCTTCTCCTCCTTCTTCTCCGGCTCATTGATCCCCGGAGGGGGGTGATCGAGATTGACGGCTGCCCGCTCAATGAGATTCATTGGCCCTCCCTCCAGCCGGAACTGGGAATAGCCCTTCAGGAAGCTTTCCTCCTTAATCGCAGCATCGCCGAAAACCTCCGGTTCGGGCGCCCGGAGGCGGCGGAAAGCGAGATGCGGCAGGCGCTGACGACAGCCGATCTGGATGACGCGCGGCGGGAACTCGATGCCGGCCTGGATTCGATCGTAGGGGAAGCGGGTAGCAGTCTCTCCGAAGGCCAGCGCCAGCGGTTGAATATCGCGCGGGCGATTATCGGGCGACCCCGGATCCTCATCCTGGACGAGGCCACCTCGGCGATCGGCTTTGACTCCGAGGCCCGGATCCTCTCCCGGTTGCGGGACTTCCTGCCCCTTTCCACGATTATCTTTGCCACCCATCGCCTCGGGTCCCTGGCGGCAGCGGACAATATCCTGGTCCTGAAAGAGGGGAGATTGGCGGAGATGGGTTCTCACCGGGATTTGATGGGGCAAAACGGCTTTTATCGTTTTCTCTGCCGGTCGGAGTGTCCACGAACGGGAGATGGGGGGACGCGATGAATACAATTTTTTCTCATCTCTTCCGGCATCTGGTACGGAGGCATATCCTGATCTGGATCGTGACCCTGGTCCTGATCCTGATCTTCTTAACGGCACTCGGGACGCTCTCCTGGGGCGTGCGGATGAAGATCACCTGCCGGGTCGCGGTGACCCCCGAACCGGAGAAGAGCCTGTTCAGAATCACCATCCCGGACCGTTCTTTTCTCTCCATTCGCGAGGGGGACACGGCAACTTTCTCGGACGATAAAATCGGTCCGCATGAAGGAATTATCCGTTCGGTCAAGAAAGAAGGAAATCGTGTTGAACTGATAATCGCCTTCACGGGACTCCCCGGAAAGGCCGCGGAGGGTACCGTTACCCTGCGGGGGGAGCGCCTGCTGGGAGCATTTTTTAAAAACTGAATGAGCGGACGCGGCACGCCTATTGACTGCTTCGGAATTTCAAAGGAAGAGAAATTCAGGAGTGCGGTATCGTCCTTCACTTCGTGAAAGACTCGCAGGATCAGAATGCTTCGGCATTCTTTGTAGGAATTGTAGGATCGCTTCGCTTGCGGTTCAGCAAGCCTTGCCGCCGGCAAGGCGATACTACATCTACTACAAGTCCTTCACGAAGTGAAGGACGATACTACATAAATTTGCGAGCGGAGCGAGCTAATTTATTGACTTCATTTTTACATCTTTTTTGCATTCTTCTGACAACTTCCAGCCCTTAAAAGGTGTACACTTACCGGGATGACCTATCACCGTCTGACAATCAAGCTGATCGCAGGTTTCGCCGCCGCGGTTCTCCTTCCCGGAATAATCCTGGGAATAATCGCCGCGAGCGCGCTCCGGCATGAAGAGAGTTACCTGGAGGGGCGGCTCGAAGACACTCTCCGGGTTGAGGTTGACGGTTGCGTCGAGTCAATACAGACGCAGATCGCGGCGATCGGGAAAAATCTGGCCGAGAGCCTGCGGTTCGATGACGGGGAGAATTACCGGGATATTCTCCGGGCCTGGCCGCAGAAATCGGAACTGGTCGAATTCCCGTTTCTCATCTCCCGGGACAACCGCATTCTCTGGCCGGATGCCGAAGCGAAAATCTCGCCGGAAGAAAACGCCTTTCTGGCCTCAAATCAGGGTTTTCTCTCCGGGGAAACCACCATCCTGTCTTATCAGAACGTGGCGCTGCTTCCCGCTCCGGCGGCGGAAAAATCGTCCGCCGCTCCTACCGCCGGGAAGTCGATTCATTCGGGGGAGATGCCGGCTGCGGTTGACCTCCGCAAGGCTCTGGGCAATCAGAGCCTGAAGGAGAAAATGGCCGTAGCCCGTTTCCGCGGCAATGAAACCGAACAGAACCGGCTCTACGAGCAGGCGGAAGAGGAGAAAAAGCAGGTTCTGGGGAGGAATGTCCTTCCCCGCCGGGAGGAGGGAGCAGAGAAGAGCCGGGACAGATCAATTCTGGTCGGCGCGCAGCTCGATTTCGCCCAAATCACCTCCGGCGCCGCGACCGGCTTTATCCCCCGGCTGACCGGGAAAAAGCTGGAGCTTTTTTTCTGGAAAAGGATCGAGCCGGGCGGGGAGATCGCCGGCTGCCAGATTAACCTGGAGAGATTCACGGAGATGATCCTCTCCGTGCTCCCGATACCGTATTCCTCAACCAGGCTTCTCACCGTCCTCGATCAGAACGGCCGGCCACTTCTCGACCCGCTGGCGGAAAAAACAGCCCGGGACTGGAAGAAGCCTTTTTTCTCCCGGGAGATCGGGGAAGTTCTTCCCCGCTGGGAAGTGGCGGCCTATCTGGCCGATCCGGCGGGGGTGGCCGACCGGGTCCGTCTCCGGACCCTGGTTACCGGGATCTTGATCTCCCTGCTCCTGATCGCCATTCTCGGCGGCGGCTTCCTTGTCTTTCGGTCGGTCAGCCAGGAGATGGCGATGGCCCAGCAGAAGACCACTTTCGCCGCCAATGTCTCCCATGAACTGAAAACACCCCTCACTTCCATCCGGATCTTCGCCGAGATGCTCGCGAAAGGCAGGCAGCCCAGCCGGGAGAAACAGCAGCAGTACCTGAACACGATCGTTTCCGAGAGCAAGCGTCTCTCCCGGCTGATAAATACCGTCCTTGATTTCTCCTTAATCGAGCGCGGCGATAAGATTTACCATAAGCGGGAAATCGATCTGGCGGAAGTCGTGCGGCAGGTAATGGAAAAGGTGACGGGCCGGCTGGAGGAGCGGGGATTTACCGTTCGGACCCGGACGCCGAAGACGCCGGTACGGGTATCGGCCGATCCCGAAGCGCTGGAACAGGTCCTGGTCAACCTGATCTCAAACGCGGAAAAATACTCGAACATACGAAAGGAGATCGAGCTCGATATCACGAAGGACAAGGAACGGGCGATGGTGACGGTCCGCGACCGGGGGATCGGTGTGCCCCGAGGCGCTGCCCGGAAGATATTCAACAAGTTCTACCGGGCCGACGATCGGTTGACGACGCGAGTGAAGGGAACCGGCCTCGGCCTGACGATCGCTCGCTCGATCATGCGGGAACATGACGGCGACCTGACCTACCGTTCCCGCGATGGAGGGGGAAGTTGTTTTTCTTTTGAGCTGCCGCTGTTATAAACAGCAAATCATTATGAAGAGGCTGAATGACCACCATCGAACGAAAAGAATGAACGTTCAACGTTCAACATCCAACGCTCAACATTCAATCTAATGAAGACGATAACGATACTGGTCGTCGAGGACGAACCGACCATCCTCGCCGGCCTTACCGATCTTCTGGAAGGGGAAGGATACCGGGTGGTGAAAGCCACGAACGGAGAGGGAGCCCTGCGGAAATACCGCGCGGAAGCGCCCGGGATCATTCTCCTGGATATCATGATCCCGGAGAAAAGCGGCTATGACGTCTGCCGGGAGATCCGGAGCCGGGATCCCGCGACCCCGATCCTGATCCTGACCGCCAAGGGGCAGGAGGTGGACAAGGTGGTGGGACTGGAACTGGGGGCCGATGATTATATCGTCAAGCCGTTCGGGACCGATGAACTGCTGGCCCGGATCCGGGCGGCGATCCGCCGGGTCAACGTCCGTCCCCGGAAACAACGGGAAGACAGGTCACCGTTCGGTTTTGGCAGCGTCGAGATCGACCCTCGGACCCTGACCGGGAAAAAAGGGAAGGAAACATTCCCGATGACGCCCCGGGAGATCGAGATTCTTCGCTTCATGATCGAACGGGCAGGAGAGGCGATCCACCGCTTCGACTTCCTGGATGAGATCTGGGGGATGAGTTACGAGGGCACCACCCGGACGCTCGATCAGCACATCGTTCAGCTGAGAAAGAAGATCGAGGATGATCCCGCCGAACCCCGCCATATCCTGACCATCCACGGTGTCGGCTATCGTTTTATCGCTGTGCCTGATTAAGGATAGGACTAATCCCAGAGGCTATATTCACTGATTGTCAAAATGGAGTGATGGAATGATGGAGTACTGGAGTGATGTACGGGGCTTGGCTGGCCCCATTACTCCATCACTCCAATACTCCATCACTCCTTTTTTTTTAATACACCGGTCCCTTCTCGATCCTGATCTCTTTTTCCGCCGCCTGCTTTTTGACCGCCGAGTAGATCTGGTGATCGAGGGACTGCTCGGCACCGACACCCGCCTTCTTTACAACCTCCTCCTTAATATGCCGCTGCCGTTTTTCCGAAAGATCCCGGATCTTCTCCTGAATTTCCGCTCGTTGTTGGGCTTTCTCGTCAATCAAGTCCGACTTTTGCTCGGCTGTCATCGTCTTCATTTTTTCCGGCAGTTTTTCAATCGCTATCCCGGCCAGATCTATTTTCCCGTTGGCGACGTCGTTAACCAGCTCCGCGCTCCCCAGCAGATTGGATTCTCCCGATTCGCTCTCATTGAAGACGGCCCGCTGGGCCAGAGCCGATGCCGGCGCCGCGCGGTAGATTTTTTCCGCTACCGCGACCCGCTCTTCCTGGGCGGCGACGGCTTCTCTATCCCCGTAAAAAATACGGGTGGCGTCCAGTTCCCGCGAGAGGCGGCCCAGCTCCGCGTCATACGGTGTCGCGGCCTCTATCGCCCCCCCCGACTGTTCGACCCGGAAGAACTCCCCCCCGCCAGGGAGGCGATTTCCCGCCAAACCGGCGTTGTGGGACCATAGGTCCCGCATTGGACGGTGTTGATGATGATGCCCCGCCTCCCGGCGCTCCGGCAGGTTTCTGGATAGCGGGCATCGTTCTCGTAGTCCATGTGGGGCGGGTAATCCCCGACCAGAAAGATGACCCGGTAGGTGCTCACGTCGGACGACCAGCGGATGTCGTTCACCGCCGCGGCGAGCGCCTGGTTGACGCTCTCCGGGCCGTCCCCGCCGCCGGCGGCACGATAGGCCATCAGGTCAGAATACACCCGGTCCAGGTCCGTGGAGAGGGGGGTCACCCGGGTGATATATTCGTCGCCCCGGTCGCGGTAACCGACCAGGCCGATCCTGATTTCCGGCGCCGGTTCCGACTGACCCAGGGTACTGGCGATCGCCCAGATTTTTTCCTTGGCGGCGTTGATCAGCCCGCTCATCGAGCCGGTGGTGTCGAGCACAAAGACGGCCTCTATCCGGGGGTGGGACTTTTCACTTTCTCTTCCAACCGGCACTTGTCCGATCGCTCCCATCCCGGCCGGCGCGCTCGGCGCGCACGTTACTATTCCGGCCATTACTGCGTCCAGAATCAATCTCATTATATTTATCTTCATCGTTCCCCAGTCTCCTTTTATCTCAGGTTTCTCCGTTCGCCTGAGCCAAGTACGCGTCCCGTGTAATGGCATTTTTCAATTCCCTCGGCGGCAAAGAGGGAAATATGAACCAGTCGCCCCCGGTATAGTAGTCCAGCCCCCACCCCCCCCGAGCAGCTGAGCTTGATATTATCACCCAGCGATATCCCCCGCGTCCGCTCCACCGAACCCGGTGACCGGAATCGGGCCAGGAAATCTTCGACCCGCCACCGGTCGACCCGTCCGCCGTAACCGGGGGCGCCCGTCACGTCCGTTATGTATGACTTGAGGAGCTTTTTCCACTCGGCGCGGAAAAGAGCGGGGCCCGCGAACAGATCCCCGCAGATGATCTTCTCGCCCGAGCAGACCACCACGCCCACTGTTCCCCTCCCCATTTCCGGGAGGCACCCGAATCTTTTTTCATAATCTCCGAAGAGTGTCTTGTTTTCATCGCTCGTGTACACTGCCCGCAGGGTTCCGGTCGGAGGGGCAACTCCCTGTTCCCGGTTCTTTATCTCCACGGCTTCCCATACCTCCGCCTGGCTCACCCCGAGCTGGGCGATCTTCCGCAGGGTGGCTCCGGCGTTACAGTAACTGGGGGTGAAGGTGTTTCCGGCACCCTGCCAGCGACCCCGCTCAACGCAATACACGGAGACCGTCATCTTTCCTCCGCAGGGTGCCAGCAGCGTATCCTGGCGAACGATCCGATCCTGCCGGGCGCCGGCGATGATCTCACCGGCGAAGATAAAAACCGGCAGGCTCGACCGATTGGTAATCAGGACCTCGTGAACGGAACCTCCGCTCTTTTCCGCCACCGTGATCACCCCTCTCTCCATGGCCTGGTCCAGTGTCAGATAATCGGCGGCGGTGTGCCGGTTCCGTGTTAACAGGGGATAGATGGTCAGGTTCCGGTAAGCAACCGGCGGACCAATGATTATATCGTCGAGCGCGAACTCGATCTCCGCTCCCGATTCCATACCGCACCCGGAACCGGCCATGCTCAGCAGGACCGCTCCCAGCAGTCCTGACATCCAACCCGTTATCGTTTTCTTCTTCACTTCTCTCCTCCTTTTTTTCCGGAGAGCCGTCGCGGCTTCTCCGATTCTCCTTCCAACCGAGGTTTATTTCCGGGGCTTTTTGTTTCGACTTTTCACCTCCTTTTTCTTTGCAGGCCCCGCGAATAAACTACGACGGTCCGGGAAAGAAGTTGTCAGGAGCTTGTAAAATGTCTGTAAAAAGAATGTCAGCCGGGGAAAAGGCGTCAAGGAGCGCGTGATCTGGGTTGCTACAAAAAACTATTGCCGCAGACTATTATGGCAAGGAGAGGACTGATCTCGTTCTCGGAGGGGGAGATGAGAACTCCGGGGGACAAGGGCCGGTCATGATTTACTTCGGGAGGTTCTTCTGTTCATTCCCTGGGGTGACACGGGGAATGAAGGATTTCCTGCTCAAAATCATTTGCGACGGGGTATAACGAGGAAACTGTCTGAGTTATAGTAATTCTGGTTAAAATCGGGGGCTGGCGAGGAGCTCCGACAAATCGGGGTAGACTGCGCGACGAAGCAATCTCATTCCATTCGATGATAGAGTGGGCTGATAATTATCGAGATTGCTTCTCCGCCCGAGGCGGATCGCAATGACTTTTTCAGGGTTACTCGGACCGGCTCAGAGTATCGCATAAAAGGAGTATCACCTTTCCTGATGATAGCTGCGGTAGATGACGCTCTTGGCGACTCCTCTATGGGCGGCAGTCAGCTTGATAGCCTCCATCCGGGATACGCCAAGCTCGGTCATCGTCTGTTCGATTTGCTCCGATACCGAGAGGGAAGATCCGGATGAGATCCCTTTTTTCCCCTCCACCAAAAGGACAATCTCCCCTTTTACCGCCGGCCGGGAAGTGAGTGTTTCCAGGACTTCATCCGCCGTTCCCCGGAGCACTTCCTCAAATTTCTTTGTCAACTCCCGAGCCACCGCCACCCTTCTTGGGCCGAAGAGTCTCCTCATTTCCTTCAGCACGGCGATCAGCCGGCGCGGAGACTCAAAAAAGATGATGGTTCGTTCTTCTTCCCGAAGGTGCCAGAGTTTCTTCCTCCGCGCGGTGGGCGAAGAGGGGAGAAAACCTTCAAACACGAATCTGTCCGAACTCAGGCCGGAGACAGCCAGGCCGGCAAGCGCCGCCGTGGGTCCCGGAACAGGGATGACCTTTATCTTGGCCTCTATTGCCCGTTCGATCAGACGGTATCCCGGATCTGAGATACCGGGCATCCCCGCTTCGGAGATCAGGGCCACGGACTGTCCGGCTTTGATCTTATTTATTATCTTCTCGCTCTTGCTTTTCTCTTGAGCATCATAATAACTGGTGGCGGGGGTGGTTATGGAAAACCGCTCTTTCAGTTTCCTGGCCGTCCGGGTATCTTCGGCGGCGATTAAGTCAGCCTCTTTCAATACGCGGATCGCCCGGAGAGTAATATCCTCCAGATTCCCGATCGGAGTTGCCACTATGTAAAGCGCTCCTTTTGTTGCCATCATTTATTTTTTCCCGATTTATCGGATGGTGTGTTCGCAGTAAAGGTCATTCCCCGCCATTGATGGACATTACAGATCGGCTGTCCTGCGACTGAAATGCTGAAAACCGGTAATTTTGTTTTATCAAGTAAAAGATCGATATCCCGGATAATATACATGCTGTAATCATAGGCCGCAAATCTGGTTAACGCTTCCCGGGGATTGATAACCTTCAGATCCGGGCGCAGGTAATATCGAGGTATGTGAGGAGCGGTCAATACCAAAACGACGGCACCTTCCGGGGCATGGCTGTTCATCCAGCGACAAGCCTTTTTATAGGCATTCCCCCAGTTCTCAAGATTAAACCGTGTGAAAGCTCCCCGGGGACCGCCGACCAGAGCATTATAGTAATCCGTGAAATAAGGATGAAATGAATAGGTATTGATAAATAAAAATAGAAAAAGGACCCCAATCAAAATATATACCCGTTTGCCGGTTTTTTTTTCAAGCAGAACCGTTATCCCGTTCAGACCAATCCCCGCGATCATGCAGAGCGCGGGCGTGATAAAAAGAAAATGCCTGATCCCTCCATATACCCGCTGCCCGGGAAGCATGAAGGGGATCATGCCGATGAGGACCCAGGAAATAATGATGATATAAAATAATGTTCTTTTTCCTGATCGGTGCTTTCTGATGAAGAACAGGATGATCGCCAATAAACCGGCCGCCGCCGATCCGAGAGTCAGCAGGGGGGTAGTGATGGCGAGCATCACGGGGGCGTAATGCCAGGGAAGATTTACGCCCGGAACATAATCATTCCCCAGGTATCGAATCAACAGATGAGCCTGGGTTCGATGGTAAAAATAAAAATCTATCAAATTTTTTAATTTTTCCCCGGGTGAAGTCCAGAAATAAGGCCAGATCAACATTCCCAATGGAATGGTAATCAAAATCGTTATATATACGTCCCAAATCGCGAATAGGGCGTGAAACCTTCCTGACATATTTTTATTACGTATACATATGTATATTATATATGACGATATTATTACTATCGGGATAAGGATATATTGAATTCTGGTCGCAAATCCGATTCCCCCGGTTAAGCAAAGGAGAACACTATACAATTTTTTACCCGTTATCAGTCGACGATGGAAAAGAAAGATCGAGATGACAAAAATACAGGTAATCGGGATATCCTTCGGGTTATTGAACGAATGGCCGACATACCGGGGAAAGGCGATCAGGAAAAGTACGGAATAGAATGCCGTCCGTTGCCTGGTCCCCTCTCCCACCAGAAGATAGGTAAAAAATACCGTTACTGCGGAGAGAAATATCAGATGAATGTGCCGGGCGTTATCCTCCGGAAGGAGGTGGATGGCTCTGGTCAGAATGCGGGCGTCGACCGCCCCGAGGATGTCAAACACGGGGCCGTAATACTGCATTGAACCCCGGAAGTCGCTATCCGAAAAGGTCAGAGGTCGATCCGGGCTGAGAATGCGGTCCAGGTAGAGATCCCCCATTTCAAAATGCAGGGGTTCATCCCAGGTTATCCCGAAGTCATCGAGCGTGACTAGGGCATAACAGAAAAACAGACCCGCGATAACAGCCGCGGCGGCGACGGGAGAAAACGCCCTTCCCTTGATTCCGGCTGTTGCTGACATGATCGATCCCGGGGATCCGAACAATGAAAGAACACCCTGACTATACAGTCAGGGTGTTCTTCTCGTCGTTTGCGGATGAGAGGAGGCGCTTATTTGATATTGGCGACGGCCATCATCGTAAAAACCATCACAAAAAGGGCCACCGTCTCGATCACTCCCAGTACCATGATATAATTTCCGAAACCTTTTCCCGTCTCGGCCAGGGCGTCTGAGGCACCGGCACCGGCTTTGCCCTGCATCAACGCGCTCATTCCTATCGCCAGGCCGGCCAGAATACCGGTCCCCCAGCAGAAAGTACCCGCGCTGACCTTGGCCGCCAGCGTATTCATCACGATCATCCCGTAAATAGTCTGCGAAAGCGGCGCGCCGACAAAAACAGTCAGCATGAAGGGAGCCGCTTTGTTCTGGGCGAAGCACTTCTTCCAGGCTCCAACCGCCGCCATCCCGGCGATCCCCGTTCCCAGGGCCGAGCCGATCGCGGACAGGGCCAGTACCGCCGAAAACCCGAGATCTTGAAACTGCATCAGTACGCTTCCTGCTTCCATTACGTTTCTCCTCCTTATTTTTTCACCATGCTTGGTTTTTTACCCTTGAAAGGTTTGTATTCATGGCCCGACCATTCATTGCCCAGATGACTGGAAAATTCCAGTACATTCAGACGAACGCCGTGAACCAGGATCGCCATCCCGCCCAGAAGCATGTTAAGAGTGTGCCCGAAAAGCAGAATAATGGCGGCAATGAAACCAGCGGCGAGAGACGACCATCCCAGCCCCGCTGCCATGTTGTTGAAGGCGTCGGCGATAGCCACCGTGGCCAGACCGACCG
>CAWGIE010000002.1:0-17924 GCA_963822585.1 uncultured bacterium | reverse complement strand
GAAAGTTGATCAAGCATAGCAATATCTTGCGGTTCTGCGAGTGATCATGCGGATGGAGGCGATGAGCGCCCATGCGGTTGAGGATGCGATGGATCTTTCCCAGTCTTTGGCGAGACGGCGGCAGCGGCCCAGCCATGCGAAGGTGCGTTCGACGACCCATCGGCGGGGCAAGACCACGAAGCCCTTCGCCATGTCGGAGCGCTTGATGATGTCGATGGTCCATTTGCCCATTCCAGCCAGTGCGTCGCGCAGTTTCTCGCCGGCATATCCTCCATCGGCGAACATATGACGCAGCCACGGGAAGCGGTGGCGGATCGCCGCCAGGACATCGACGGCCCCGTCGCGGTCCTGGATATCGGCGGCATGGACGAGGACGAAGATCAGGAAGCCGCAGGTGTCGGTGACGATATGCCGCTTCCTGCCTTTCACCTTCTTGCCCGCGTCATAGCCCGAAATCCCGCCGCTCTCCGAGGTTTTCACGCTCTGGCTGTCGATCACGCCGGCACTGGGGGAGGCTTCGCGTCCCTCGATCTCGCGCAGGTTCATCACCAGCACCATGTTGAGCGTGTCGAACAACCCGCTGTCCCTCCAGGCGTAGAAGTAGCGCCGCACCGTCGACACCGGAGGAAAGCACTTGGGCAGCAAGCGCCAGGCACACCCGGCAGAGGCAATGTAGAGCAGTGCATTGACCACCTCGCGCATGTCTGTCGTTCGGGGCCGACCGCCACGCTTCGCCGGTGGGATAAACGGCTGCGTCACCGCCCATTCCGCATCGGTCATATCCGATGGATATCGCAACCCTTCCCGACTATGCTCGCGCCGGGCAGTACCAGTCCATGCCATGCTTCAATCCCACTCTTCGCAAAGCAGGACTGAATCACAACATGCTGGTATTGCTCAATAACTTTCGGATCGGGCTCTTAGCGCTTGCACAGTGTGGCGCTGAACCGCGCGAGGTGTGTACGCTTGCGGCCGACAGGCTTGCACTCAAATCTGCGATAGTGGTTGAAAGCGTATCGGGTCGTTAGCCGATACCCGATTCGAAAGCACGAAGCATGCGAACTGCCGCTCGATTGAACTGATGCCTCGGTCCGCTTGCGCCAACATAGCGGCCGTTTGGCCTTCGATTTGTTGTTCTTGGTAGCTGCCATTGGTTCAGTTGTTCGAGCCGGCCCCCCAGAAGAGCGGAGGAGCCGGCGACTGCTCACACTTCGGTTCTTTCGGACAGGGTCAGTGCATCGTCGATGTCGACGCCCAGATAGCGGACGGTGTTCTCGATGTTGGTGTGTCCGAGCAATATCTGGACGGCTCGCAAGTTTCCCGTTGCCTTGTAAATGAGCGAAGCCTTTGTTCGGCGCAGCGAATGGGTGCCGTACTCCCGTCGATCCAGGCCGACGGTTGAAACCCGTTCATCGACCAGCCGAGCATATTGCCTTGTACTCAGGTGACCGAGATAGTCCACGCGGCTGGGGAAGAGGTAATTGTCGATCGTGCCGCGGCGACGTTCCAGCCAGCTTGTCAGGCTCTTTCTCGCTTCAGACATGATCTCGAATTGCACCGGTCTCCCCGTCTTCTGCTGAATGACAGTCGAGCGGTTTCGGATGTCGCCGCCACTGACCACGTCACCGATCCTGATTTTGACAAGGTCACATCCTCGAAGCTTGCTGTCGATTGCGAGATCGAACAGAGCGCGATCGCGCAGTCGCCGATGCTCATCGAGATAGAAATCGAATAGCCCAGATGTCGCGAGGCTTCAGTGGCCGCTTTGGGCCGACATTTTGTCCGATGTTCCAAGGTCGCCGTTCATGGACGGCCGGATCAAGATCTGAATGTCCCATGATATTTCTCCCATGGCCGGAATGGCTACGGACAATTTGGGTCTCCTACAGGCTTAATCGGACACCAAGCGATACCCAATTCCCGGATCGTTGAGCAGCAACGACGGATGGCCCGGGTTCGCCTCCAGCTTGCCGCGAAGCCCACGCATGGTGACCCGCAGGTACTCAACGTCGCCTGTATGCGCCTCACCCCATACCGCAGTCAGAAGTTGCTGATGCGTGAGCACGCGCCCCGCATAACGGGCAAGTTCGGCAAATAGCGCAAATTCCTTGGGCGTCAGATGAATTTCCTCGCCGCGCCTGGTGACGCGGCGCGCCTCTGGATCGAATGTCACATTGCCGAACTGAAGCGGCGCTGCAGAAGTGCGTCCGGCGTGGTGGCGGCGTGCAGTCCGGACACGTGCCAACAGTTCGGCGGTGTCGAAGGGCTTGGTAACATAGTCATCCGCACCAAGATCCAGGGCGGCCACCTTCTCGTCGGTCCGGTAGCGCGCCGTCAGCACGATCACTGCCCGGTCCATTGCCTTGAGAAGCGGGACGAGATCGAGGCCATCGCGGTCAGGCAGCCCGAGGTCGAGCATGACCAATTCGCATCCTGCACGGCTTGCCATGTCGAGCGCCTCTTTCCCGGTACTTGCTTCATCGGCTTGCAGGCCCTGGCGTTCGAGCGCACCGCGCACGAGACGGCGGATGGCCGGTTCGTCATCTACGATCAAGATGGGCTGAGTCATGCCATGTCCTCGATAGTCCGCGCCTTTCGGACAAGTGCTTCGGGCCAGGAAATGGTGAAACAGGAACCCGTCCTGTCCACGCGGTTCTTGGCAGTAACGAAAAGGCCCATAGCATCGGAGAAACCCTTGACGATGGCGAGGCCGAGACCCGTTCCGCCTTGGCGGTCATCTCCCTCGATCCGGTGAAAGCGCTCGAACAGATCCTCGTTTGTGCCCGTGGGGATTCCCGGTCCCTCGTCGAGAACGCCAAGCGCCAGACCCGAAGCCGTGCGGGTGCCTTCGATACGGATGGATGTGTCCTGCGGCGCATATTTGGCGGCATTGTCCAGCAGGTTCACGAGAATGTGGTGCAGCATGCGGGGGTCAGCGTCTACCAGCGGCAGGTTGGGCGGGACGGCCAGTTCGATGCGATGTCCCGCAAGCTCGGTTCTGAGGTCGTGAACCGCGGCGGAAACGGCTTCGGTCAGATCGACCGGCTCTTCACGGACGACGAACCCGCCGCTCTCGATCCGCGTCATTTCCACGAGGTCATCGAACAACCGGCGCAGGCGATAGGCTTCCGCCAGCAGGAGGCTGGCATTCGCGGAAGGGGGCATTTCCGCCGCCAGCGCCTCCGCCGCCGCCACGACGGCCGTCAGCGGCGTCTTGAGATCATGGCCGAGCGAGGAGATCAGCGTCGTGCGCAGGTCATCGCGCTGCTGAAGCACAGCCGCGCGGCGCGCTTCGCCTTCCAGCCGAAGCCGCTCGTGCGCCAGCGCCGCCTGACCGAGCAAAGTGGTGAACAACAAGCGCTTGTCGGGCGGCAGCGGGCTCTGGCCGGAGGGATTGCAGATGCCGAGCACTGCGAGTACGCCCAGCGACGTTTTGAGCGGATGGAACTGCCAGTCGGCCGCGTTGAGAGTCTGCGATTCACAGCCGGTGATCTCGCCCCGCGAGAGGGCGAATTCGGCCGCGGCGATGTCAACCGGACTGAGGCCGGGATCGGCGGGAACGGCACACACCACGCGCGGTTGATCACTACCCATTGTAATGACCAGAGCGGCGACACCGAGCAGAGCCGCCACCTCTTCGCAAGTCGCGAGCGCGGTGTCTTTCTCGGTCGAGACACTGGCGAGGCGCTGCCCAAAGGCGGCAATGGCGGCATTCTCGCTGGCCGTTCGAGCGCCTACAGTTACATTGCGCCGCAACCGGCCGGCCAATTGGCTGGCAACAATACCCACCCCCGCCAGCACGAGGAATGTCACAACATTTTCCGGGCTCTGGATGGTGAGCGTGTAGGTCGGCGGCAGGAAGAAGAAATTATAGGCGATCGCAGCGGCGAGGGAAGCAATGAGAGCGGGGCGCAGGCCGAACAGGGTGGCCGTCGCGATGACCGGCACCAGATAGAGCATGTCGATGGGATTGATGCCGACAACCGGCGCAATCAGTAGATTTGCGAGCGTCGTCAGCACCACCAGCGCAAGGCCGGTCAATGCGCCGCGACGGGGAAAGATCCCCGGACGCCGGCCGTTGCGGAGCGGTCCGTTCCTCGTGCGGCAGCGACATGAAGCGCGACGCCCGGCGTCGCCCGGCGCAAGCCGGTCCGCCAGCGTCCCGCGCATGGCGCGGCGCCACCAGGGATGGCGGGACTGTGCCAAGCACGATCGCGGTCGCGCGCGTTCGCGCGCATAATCGGAAAGCCCGCGCGGCACGCTGGTGGCGGCACCGTCACCAGCACCGCACCCAATCGGGCGGCAAGACTGAGCGCATCGGAAAGCCGGACTTGGCGCGCCTGGCTGCCCCCACCCGCGGTGTCTCGACGGTCACCGCCGTACCATGGCGCGCGCAACGCGTCGGCAAGGCGTTTGGCGGCGCGCACCAGCCACTGGCTCGCAGCTCGCCGCCGACGGCCACCAAGATACGCTCGCTCGCCGCCCAGTTGCCAGCTACGCCGGTGATCGCGACATGTCCAGCATCTGCCGGTCGACCGCCTGCGCGGCACGGCGCAGCGCCAGTTCGCGCAGCGCCGACAGATTCGACTTGGAAAAGAAATGGCCGAGCGCGCGGGTCGCTTCCTCGGGCACATAGACCTTGCCGTCCTTCAGCCGCTCGATCAGCTCGTCGGGCGGCAGGTCGACGACCTCGATCTCGGCATCGTCGAGGACGGATCGGGCACGGTTTCGCGCACGCGGACCCTGGTGAAGCCGGCGACGACGTCGTTGAGGCTTTCGATATGCTGGATGTTGAGCGTGGTGAAGACGTCGATCCCGGCGTCGCGCAGTTCCTCGACGTCCTGCCAGCGTTTGGGATGGCGGCTGCCGGCAACGTTGGTGTGCGCCAGTTCGTCGATCAGGGCGAGCTGCGGGCGCCGTGCGAGCATCGCGTCGATGTCGAATTCCGACAGCTGATGCGCGCCGTGATAGCGATCGTGCGGCGCGGCATGACTTCGAACGGCGCGAGCAGCGCTTGGTCTCGGCGCGGCCATGGGTTTCGACGACGCCGACGACGACGTCGACGCCCGTCGCGCAGCATGGCTGCGCCCTGCGGCAGCATCTCGTAGGTCTTGCCGACGCCCGGTGCGGCGCCCAGGAACATCTTCAGGCGACCGCGTTCCTGCGCTGGCCGCCTTGAGCAGGGCGTCGGGAGAGGGTCGGTCTGATCGTCGTTCACCGGCGTCCTTCTAGCTGCTCAAGCCGGTCGAGTTGCATATTGAGGCGAAGGACATTGACGCGCGGCTCGCCCAGCAAGCCGAGAAGCGGCATTCCGCGACCGTTCGAGCGACAAGCGCCGCGCAGGGACGCTCGGCGTAATCCCGCGCGCCTTGGCGACGCGCGCCACCTGCACAGCGCGCGCTTGCGGGGCTGATGTCGGGATCGAGGCCCGAGGCGCGACGCCGTGACTAGATCGGCGGGGATCGGCACCGTTGACCCCGCCTCGCGCAGTCGTCCCGACATCGGCGGCGACGCGATCGCGCAGCGCCTTGCGGCCGGCGCCAGATTGCAGCCCGACCGATGCGGCCGCATCATAGCCGCTGCGCCGGCAGCGGATGGACGTGCGCGTGGAAATAGCCGGTCGCGGCGAAGCCCTGGCCGATCAGCGCCGAGCCGATCATCCGTACCGTCTCGTTCGGATCAGGCTGCCATTCGCCTGGCGCGGAAACAGCGACTGGGCGATCCCGGTCACCAGCGAGCGGATAGGCGAGGCCGGTCAGCACGTGAACACGAGCAGCAGGCTGATCGCAGGACGAAGGCGCGGAGGAGTATGCGCGTACATGGGATCCTCCTCAGGCGAGTGCAATGCCGGTGACGGCCAGGTCGATGAGCTTGATGCCGATGAAGGGCGCGACCAGGCCGCCGACGCCGTAGATCGCGAGATTGCGCGCGAGCAGTCTGCCGGCGGCCATCGGGCCGATACGTCACGCCCTTCAGCGCGAGCGGCACCAGCGCCGGGATGATCAGCGCGTTGAAGATGATCGCCGAGAGGATCGCGCTTTTCGGGCTGGCAAGCCCCATGACGTTGAGCGCGCCGAGCCCGGGATAGAGCACCACGAACATCGCCGGCATGATCGCGAAATATTTGGCGACGTCGTTGGCGATCGAGAAGGTCGTCAGCGCGCCGCGGGTCATCAGCAGCTGCTTGCCGAGCCCGACGATCTCGATCAGCTTGGTCGGATCGCTGTCGAGGTCGACCATGTTGCCGGCCTCGCGCGCCGCCTGCGTGCCGGTGTTCATGGCCACGCCGACGTCGGACTGGGCGAGCGCAGGCGCGTCGTTGGTGCCGTCGCCGCACATCGCGACCAGCTTGCCGCCCTGCCTGCTCCTTGCGGATCAGGGCCAGCTTGTCCTCGGGCGTCGCCTCGGCGAGGAAATCGTCGACGCCGGCTCTCGGCGGCGATCGCGGCGGCGGTCAGCGGATTGTCGCCGGTGATCATCACCGTGCGGATGCCCATCCGCCGCAGTTCGGCGAAGCGCTCGCGGATGCCGGCCTTGACGATGTCCTTGAGCTGCACGACGCCGAGCAGGCGACCGTCCTCGACCACCGCGAGCGGCGTCCCGCCGGAACGGGCGATCTCGTCGGCGATCTCGGCGCAGTCGCCTGCGGCGCCGGGCTGATCGCCGATGGCGTCGCAGCACGGCGTCGACCGCACCCTTCGATCATCTCGCGCTCGCCGACTTTCGACGCCGGAGACGCGGGTCTGCGCGGTGAAGGGCGATCGATCTCGGCACCCGGCGGGCATCGAGCCTCGCCGCTGCCCGCCAGCGCGACGATCGAGCGGCCCTCCGGCGTCTCGTCGGCAAGGCTGGCGAGGCGCGCCGCCGCGACCAGGTCGGCTTCCGCAACGCCGGGCAGCGGGCAGGAACTCGCTCGCCTGCCGGTCGCCGATGGTGATCGTGCCGGTCTTGTCGAGCAGCAGCGTGTCGATGTCGCCCGCCGCCTCGACCGCGCGGCCCGACTTGGCCAGCACGTTGAAGCGGACCAGCCGGTCCATGCCGGCGATGCCGATCGCCGAAAGCAGCGCCGAAATCGTCGTCGGGATCAGCGTGACGAACAGCGCGACCAGCACCGGCACGGCGATGGCGCCGCCGGCATAGGCGGCGAAGGCGGGAAGCGTGCCGACCGCGATCAGGAAGATCATCGTCAGCCCGACGAGCAGGATGGTCAGCGCGATCTCGTTCGGCGTCTTCTGCCGCTGCGCGCCTTCGACCAGCGCGATCATGCGGTCGAGAAAGCCCTGTCCCGGCTCGGCCGTGACGCGCACCTTGATCTCGTCCGAGATGACGCGCGTGCCCGCCGTCACCGCCGAGCGGTCGCCGCCCGCCTCGCGGATGACGGGCGCGCTTTCGCCGGTGATCGCGGCCTCGTTGACCGAGGCGACACCCTCGATCACCTCGCCGTCGGCCGGGATCAGGTCGCCGGTCTCGACCAGCACCACATCGCCGATCTCCAGCAGCTGGGCGCCGACGATCCGCCATGCGCTCGTCCTCGCCGATCAGGCGCTTGGCCTGGAGATCCGCCTTGGTCGCGCGCAGCGATGCGGCCTGCGCCTTGCCGCGCCCTTCGGCGAGCGCTCTCGGCGAAATTGCCGAACAGCACCGTCAGCCAGAGCCAGAACGACGAGCTGGCCCTCGAAGACGGGATGCCGCCGTGTCCGGTCAGGCTGCGACGCCAGCAGCACAGTCGAGAGCGCTGCCACGACGCGCGGTGACGAACATCACCGGATTGCGGACCAGCTGCGCGGATCGAGCTTGCAGGAACGCGTCGCCCGATCGCGGGCGCGACAAGCTGGTCCGGTGAACAGCGATGTCTGCATCTTGCCATGTTCGTGAACTTCCTCAGAAAACCTGTGCCGGCGACGATCGCGAGACTGATCGGCGATCGGGCCGAGCGCGAGGCTGGGCAGGAAGGTCAGGCCGCCGACGATCAGGATTACCGCCGACCAGCAGGCCCACCCACAGCGCGCCGGTGGTCGGGAACGATCCCGGCGCTTCAGGCAGTGCGCTTCTTGGCGCGCCAGGCTGCCCGCGATCGCCAGCACGGGCATGATCACGAAGAAGCGGCCGAACAACATCGCGAACGCCAGCATGCCGTTGTAGAAGGGCGTGTTGCCGGACAGGCCCGGCGAAGGCGCGAGCCGTTGTTCCCGACCGCGCTCGAAAAGGCGTAGAGGATCTCCGAGAAGCCATGCGGCCCCTTGTTGAGCGGCCCGGCCAGCCCGGCAGGCAGTACGCTGGCCAGCGCCGGTCAGCCCGAGGATGAACAGCGGCAGGACGGCGATGGCGAGCACCGCGAGCTTCACCTCGCGCGCCTCGATCTTCTTGCCGACATATTCGGGCGTGCGGCCGACCATCAGCCCGGCGACGAACACGGCGAGGATGGCGAAGAGCAGGAAGCCGTAGAAGCCCGCGCCGACGCCGCCGATGACGATTTCGCCGAGCTGGATGTTGAACAGCGGGATCAGGCCGCCAAGCGGCGTGAAGCTGTCGTGCATGCGCGATTGACCGCGCCGCAGGACGCCGCCGTGGTGACCGCCGCGAACAGCGCGGTGGCGGCGATGCCGAAGCGCACTTCCTTGCCCTCCATGTTGCCGCCCGGCGACGCCGAGCGAGTGCAGCACCGGATTGCCGGCAGCCTCGGCCCAGTAGACCACCGCGACGCCCGGCAATGAACAGCACCAGCATCGCCGCGAGGATCGCCCAGCCCTGCCGAGTAGTTGCCGACCGCCTTGCCGAAGCTCAATGTCAGCCCGGCGCCGAGCACGAAGATCGACAGCATCTGCACGAAGTTGCATAGCGCCGATGGGGTTCTCGAAGGGATGTGCGCTGTTGGCGTTGAAGAAGCCGCCGCCATTGGTGCCCAGCATCTTGATCGCAAGCTGCGAGGCGACCGGACCCAGCGCGATGGTCTGTTTTGCGCCTTCGAGCGTGGTGGCCGTCACATAGCTGGCGAGAGTTTGCGGCACGCCGGTCGCCACATAGAACAACGCAAAGACAAGGCTCGCCGGCAGCAGGAGATAGAGCGTGATCCGCGTGACGTCGGCCCAGAAATTCCCGACCGTCGCCACGCCCGATCGCGCGAAGCCCCGGATGAAGGCGAAAGCCACGGCGATGCCGGTGGCTGCGGACAGGAAATTGTGAACCGTCAGCCCCGCCATCTGCGAGAAATAGGAGAGCGTCGTCTCGCCGCCGTAATTCTGCCAGTTGGTGTTGGTGACGAAGCTGACCGCGGTGTTGAACGCAAGCCAGCTGTCGATCCCACTCAGGTGTTGCGGGTTGAGGGGTAGCAGACCCTGCAGCTTCAGGATCGCAAACAGCAGGATAACGCCGCCCATGTTGAACGTCATCAGCGCTACGGCATAGCCAATCCAGCCTTGCTCCCTTGCACTGTCAATTCCACAGGCACTTAGCAGACCGCGCTCCAATGGCAGCGGGGCCGGCGCGTAAAGGCGGTGCATGACAAGGCCGGCAGGCTTCGCCAGAGCAAGAATGAGAATGAGGTAAAGCGCAATCAGCGCCCAGCCGGAGAGGGTCATGCCATCCTCCGCTCAGAAGCGCTCAGGCCGGGCGAGCACGGCGAGCAGGTATAGGAGAATGACAAGCGCGACCGCCGCGCCTAACCAAAGGTCAAACGACATGGAACTACCTCCTGATCACTTGGCAATATGGCGGCTTATGGCGTTAGATTGCGCGGGGAATTGCAGCGTCGATGCATAAGGAATGCGTAAAGGCGTGGGTCGCCAACAAGGCAGTCATAGCACTGGCGACTTCGACGACCTGAAAGCCGTCGTTCGTTCACCCGGCCAGATTCGCCAACGAAGGTCCGCTATCCGGCAATTCTCGAACTCACTTGGATGTCAGGAATGTCGTGGTGGGTTCCGGACAGGCGGGTTTCGGGCGAGAATTGGCGAAAGCGGAAATTGGCAACGACTAAACTGTCAGAGACGCCATCACACCACGAGGCTGGTAATCGGCAGGCCACTGGGAGCTGCAAGAATTGCCTTGTCTTGTCTCATATCTCGCTCCAAGAGTTTTGCCCGAGAGGTATTGCGGCATGAAGCAAGACGTCAAGATCATCGATTTTGATCACCACTCGCCGGCTCATTCGAAGGACTGGGGAGAGACCTACAAGGAGATGCGGGCCAATTGCCCGGTCGCCTGGACCGAGGCGCATGGCGGATACTGGGTAGTCACCCGCTATGACGATGTCGGCGACATTGCCCGTGACACTGATACATTCTCATCCGCCAAATGGCAGGACGATGAGGGCACCTGGCAGGGCGGCAACACGCTGCCGACGATTTCGGGCCGCCTCATACCCGACGAAACCGATCCTCCGGAATGGAAGATGTACAGGCATCTCCTAAACCCTTGGTTCACTCCCAAGGCGGTCGCCCAGTACAAGGATTTGTCGGAGCTCGTCGCATCGCTGCTGGTTGATGCGGTAATCGAAAAGGGCGAGATCGACATGATCCAGGATCTCGCAAACCCGCTCCCCGCGATCATGACGCTGCACATGATGGGCCTGCCACTCGAACAGTGGCGTGAATATGCCGAACCTTCTCACGAGGCGATCTATTGCGTTCCCGGCACACCAGAATATGCGCGGGCGCTGGTACGCCTGCAGTGGGGCGAGGACCAGATGGCGGCAGCTTGCCGGGACAGGCGAGGAAAGGACGGCACGGATCTCATCTCGTACATCGCCAATGCACAGAATCCTGATGGCAGCTACTTTTCCGACGAGGTGCTGGGAGACATCTGCCGGCAAGTCCTCGGCGGAGGCATCGACACCACGACCAGCCTGCTCGCCAATGTTTTCATCTATCTCAGCGAGTATCCCGAAGAGCGCAGGCGCCTGATCGACGAGCCTGAGATCTCGCCGTTCGCCTGCGAGGAATTCGTCCGCTTCTTCTGTCCGATCCACTCCTCGTCGCGTACGCTCAAGCAACCGGCCGAAGTGGCCGGGGTGAAGATGGCGGAGGGCGACAAGGTGCTCATCGCTTATGCTTCGGCCAATCGCGACCCGACCTATTTCGAGGATCCCGATGTGGTGAAGCTTGACCGCTTTCCCAATCCACATATCGGCTTTGGCGTGGGCATCCATCGCTGCCTAGGTTCGCATGTCGCGCGTCAGTCCTTCCAGGCGCAGCTCAATGAGGTCCTGCGACGGATGCCTGACTATCGCATTGAGGTTGACAAGGCGGAGCAGTACGGCACGACGGGTGTGGTCAATGGTTGGGTCTGTGCGCCCGCAACTTTCCCGCCGGACAAGAAGGAAAATCGCGACCCCGTCCTCGCGCGGCGATTGGGACTGGAGGGTTAAGCCATGAAGGTCAGAGTTGATCCCGATCGCTGCCAAGGCCAGTTCATGTGCATGTTGGCATGTCCCGACGTTTTCCTCGTGAACGACGACGACGGGCACGCTTATGTTGCGGACGAAAACGTTCCTGAAGAATTCGAAGAGAAGTTCGGCTGGCTGTCCAGTCCTGTCCGGAAAAGGCGATCCAGATTTTCGAAGAGGACTAAACCAGGCAGCAGCCTGAGGAATGTGCGAATGTATGACCTTGTGGTCCGGGGTGGCTTGGTAGTCGACGGAAGCGGTGCCGATCCGTTCGAGGCCGATGTCGCGATCGATGGCGACAGGATTGTGGAAGTCGGCAGCGGGCTTACCAAGGGCACCGAGGAAATTGATGCAACAGGGCTCGTCGTGACGCCCGGCTTCATAGACTTGCATACGCATTACGATGCGCAGCTGACCTGGGATCCCGTGCTTGCTCCGTCCGCATGGCATGGCGTCACGACTGCGGTGATCGGAAATTGCGGCGTCGGATTTGCCCCTGCGCGCACGGAAGACCGGGATTGGCTCATCGAGATCATGGAAGATGTCGAGGAGATTCCTTGCGACGCCATGCACGCCGGCATGCAATGGAATTGGGAAACCTTCCCGGAATATCTCGATGCGCTTGCCGCGCGGCAACACACCCTCGATATCGCAGCGCAGGTCCCGCACATCGCGTTGCGCGCCTATGTCATGAGCGAGCGGGCGAGAAACGACGAGCCAGCAACCGCCCATGACCTCGACATAATGGGCCGCATTGTCGAGGAGGCGTTGCGCGCGGGCGCTGTGGCCTTCGCCTGCAGCCGCACCGATGTGCACCGGCTCAAGGACGGCAGGCTGATTCCGGGCAGCTTCGCAGACCGGGATGAACTGCTCGCGATGAGCGAGGCGGTCGGCCGCGCAGGGTGCGGGCAGATTCAATATCTCGGCGTTATCGGCGAATTTCAAAAGGATCTGCCGATGATGATAGAGATGTCGAAGCGCGCGGGCACGGCCGTTCACTTCCTGATGAACGACACCAACTGGGAGCAGCGGCTGGCAGGGATCGAGGCGGCCGAAGCGCAGGGTGCTCGTTTGATCGCCCACTTCGCTCCCCGTGCCATCGGCAACATGCTGCAACTGCGCGCCGGCCGTAATCCGTTCATGTACCGCCCCAGTATGGAGGCGATTGCCGACATGTCGTGGCCTGAACGCCTCCGAAGGCTGAAGGATCCCGCGTTCAAGGCGAAAGTGCTTTCCGAAGGCAATGGCGAGGCGCTTTCGCGGCTCAATGAATTCCAGCAGCAGATCTTCAGCGCTTGGCACCTCATGTATGAAGTCGGGGATTATCCGGATTTCGAACCCAATCCGGCAACCGACAGCATTGTCGCGCGCGCCGAAAAGGCGGGGCTGGAGCCGGCGGAATATGCTTGGGACGTGATGATGCGCAACGAAGGCAATGGCATGATCTACGTGGCATTGGCCAATTACAGTGCCGGCGATCTAAGTGTCTCGGGCAAGCTTGTCAGCCATTCGGGCACCGTCGTCAGCCTTGCCGACGGTGGAGCGCATTGTACCCGAGTCATTGACGCGTCTGCACCCACCTTCATGATGGCGCATTGGGTTCGGGACCGCACGCGGGGGGCAAGGATGCCGATCGCACAGGTGGTGAAATGCCTTACGCGCGATCTGGCGCAGGCCTATGGCTTCGCCGACAGAGGCCGTATCAGGTCCGGCCTGAAGGCTGACCTAAACGTTATCGATTTTGACCATTTGCGTCTGCCCGCACCTTGGCTGGAGTTTGATTTGCCTGCGGGTCGTCCTCGCTTGCTGCAGCGGGCTGAAGGCTATCGCGCGACGATCAAGAACGGGCAAGTTACGTTCCGCAATGGCGAGCACATGGGCGTATACCCGGGCACTGTAGTGCGCCGCGAGGCGCTGTCGGGGGCGTAAACGAACTGTGTACGAAGCTCGCTGGCCGGTGCCACCAAGGCGAATGCACCCTATGGAAAAGTAAGGTGATCAGGCTAGGGCAGAGACGTACCTCGCCCTCGAAAACCAGAAGGATTTCAATTCCTCGCCTGAAACCATCCGGCTTACGGTGACGATATGTGTCCGCCTTCAGGCATCACTCGCTGGCACTTGAATGTCCGCTCTTGTCGTGTCCGGTCAGGCCGCTTTTGGATAGGATTTGGCGATAGCTGCCATTCTCTCGACCGAATAAGGCGACCTGAATGAAGGGCAGCTTACCGCAGTTCCGCTCCCGATTCCGGACAATCCCCTTCGTCCGAAGCTGCTGGCATTCCAGCGGCCGAAGAACGGTCACCGATAGTCATGTGTGTGACGCGAAAATAGGCGCGTTGAGCGCCGCCGATCTGCAGCTACCGGTCTTGCGATTTGGAATTTTGGGCAACGAAAAGCGTTTGCCTGATCGATCGCGGATCCACATGAAGCGTTCGCTGCTCTTTCCCTGCACGCTTCCCTGCTCGGCGAGTAGGGAAAACCACATTAGCTTCCCGGAAATCAGGGCCATTTAGACTACGGCGCAGCGAGGTTTCCCTGCAAATTTTGAATTTTTCGCTGCAAATGCGGGATTCGCAGGGAAAGCATGGCGGAGAGCAGTTCGCAGCAGACTGGTTCCACCGCCACACAGTCTAAGTAATTGATATAGAATGATAATAATGGCCTGAACGGCCCCGGTTCCGGGCCATTTCGGGTACTCTCGGGTACCGCGGAGAGGCGATGAGAGAGGCCATTCGGGCCCATTCGGCCAGTTTTCTCTGTCGGCGTTTTTCGCAGTACCCAATTCGCCTTTTGGCAGGTTTGGAATCCGGCGCGTCTGAATGAGCAGGCGGCGCATATGCGCCGCCATTGCTGGTATTGGGATCGTCTGTCAGCCAAGATGGAGTTGCCGCTTCTGTTCTGACCAGCATGGAGCAAGGTCGTGGAGGTTCAGCAATCTGGTCGCATCGAGAGCGGCCGGCTGCTCGCCTGCGGCGATCATTTGTGTGATGTCGGAAGCCAGGAAACTGAGGCGGAGCACCCGTGAGACATAGGATCGGGTTACGCCGTGGCGGCGGGCGAGGTCTGCAGCGGTGATGTCCTCCTCGACCAGTTCCTTCCACCATGCCCTGGCTCGCCTGAGCAGCTGGATGAGGCTCTGATCCGGCGTGCCGGATGTTGCCGCGCGACCATTCTCGTACACCAGCCTGACCGCGAGGCCCGTCCGGCTAAGTCGGACATTGGAAGTGAGAGCGATGGTTGCGTGCCCCTCCGATGCAGGCTCTGTTTCGAGATGCTCGGCAGAGACCTTCGACCGACAGCTCGATCGCGATCTCGCGAGGATGGGCGGTCACCCTGGCGACCAGACCACGCAATATTCGATGGTCCTTCTTGCGGACACGGTCTGCAAGCGTCTCGATGCGTTGCAGAGTGGAACCGAGGCTGTCGCTTTCAGCAACGATGCCTGCCTTTGCCATGATGTCGAAGGGATCGGCAAGAGCATCGGCGATGCAGCCTGCCACGGCCGCCTCGATTTCGCGTGCGGGAATGCGGATGCCCCGTCTGTGCATCGGCACATGCATCATGCTGGAGGCAGCGGCTGACATAGTAGCGGTAGCGGACCTTTCCTCCCTCGACCTTGCTCGGGACAGGCTTGCACGCATGCGCGGCGACGAGCGGCTCGCCATGCTCGTCGAACACCAGACCGGCGAGCAGGCTGGGTGACTTGATGGTGGCGGCGCGCCGTGTTCCCTTGCGTGTTGTCGGCAAGCCGGGCCTGAACCTGCTCCCACAGGTCTCGCGTCGATGATCGCCTCGTGCTTCCCCTCGTAGACCTTGCCGCGGTGATGGATCTCGCCGAGGTAGATGGGGTTCGAGAGGATCTTGTAGATCTGCCCCCGGGAGAAGTGCGCCGCCGCCCATCTGTCCTGCCGGTCGAGGAGGTGCGCTCGGGCACTCTGCGTGCCTTCCGCTTCCAGCTGTTCGGCCAGCAGCCGGACATTGCCGATGGCAAGGTAGCGGGTGAACAGCTGGCGGATGAGCTCGGCATGCTCGGGCACGATCTCCAGGCTGCGTCCCTCGGGCCGGTAGCCGAGCGGCGGATTGCCGCCCATCCACATGCCCTTGGCCTTCGAGGCCGCGATCTTGTCGCGGATACGCTCGGCGGTGACCTCGCGTTCGAACTGGGCGAAGGACAAAAGCATATTGAGGGTAAGACGCCCCATAGAGTTGGTGGTGTTGAACGACTGGGTGACCTTCCTCGAAGGCCTCCAGCGCGGCCAGGCCGGCCTCGGCATTCTCGGCACGATAGACGCTGCGCAGGGACTGGGCGATCGCCTTGCGGTCCTTCCAGGAAGCAAAGCCCATCGAGTTGCGGATCAGATGTACGATGCAGGTCTGGACCACCGTCTGCGGGAACACTGCGTTGATCGCATCTGGGAAGCCCTTCAGTCCATCGACGACGGCGATCAGGATATCGGACACGCCCCGGTTCTTGAGTTCGTTCATCACCCGCAACCAGAACTTGGCACCCTCGGTCTGCTCGATCCAGATGCCGAGGATTTCCTTGGTCCCGTCGGGCAGGATGCCGAGCGCGATGTAGACCGCCTTGTTGCGCACGAAGCCTTCGTCCCTGATCTTCACCCGGATCGCGTCGAAGAACACCAGCGGGTAGCAGGCATCGAGTGGCCGCCCCTGCCATTCCGTGACCGCCTCCAGCACGGCGTCGGTCACCGTCGAGATCAGGTCCGGCGACACCGAGACAAAGCTGGTGCCTGCCGCATCGAAGGTCTCGACCAGCTTTGCAAAATCGAGCAGCGAGCGGGTGAGCCGGTCGACCTTGTAGACGACCACGATGTCGATCTTGCCCGCTTCGATATCGGCCAGCAGGCGCTTGAGGGCAGGGCGCTCCAGCGTTCCGCCCGAGAGGCCACCGTCATCGTACTCGCTGGGCAGCAGCGACCAGCCTTCCGATGCCTGGCTCAATATATAGGCGGCGCAGGCCTCGCGCTGGGCATCGAGCGAGTTGAAGTCCTGCTCAAGACCTTCCTCGCTCGACTTCCTGGTGTAGATGGCGCAGCGGATCTTTGTCATGCCGCTGCCTTCCGTTCCTGAGCCCGAAGAAGGCAGGGCCCGACCAGCGGGTGCCGGTGATGGCGCGGGCGATCTCGCTGAGAGCGTCGCCATTCGCGATCGTTCCAGAGGATCTCCCGGTCCTCGTCGATGGTGACGACATGCTGACCCGCCATGCCCTCGCGCACAGCCGCATGCCCGGAGCGAGATGTCCTGGCGCGACGGGCTTGGCCGCGGCGCGCCCCTCGAGCTGCTGACGGGCGCTGCGCGACAGTCCGCCCAGCGCCTTGGCCTGCATCTCATAGCCCAGCGCCAAGGCGCAGCATCGTCGGTGCTGACCCTTGGCACCGGGCGGCCGGTGAGCTGAGCCCACCGGTCGCCGCAGTCTCCTTCGCCCGACAGTCGCGATCTCGGAGAGCTGGTCATCGAGCTTCGCCATGGTCAGGCCGCCTCCGCTGCGATGCGATAGCAGGTCACCTCGCCGCGCTTGGTCTTGGCGATGGTGTGGCCCTTCTTCCTGAGGCCTGTCAGCGCCGCGCGCGTCGTGTGCGGCAGCCAGCCGGTCGCCTCGACCATCTCGTCGAGTGTGGCGCCCTCTTCGCGTTCGAGCAGGGCCACGACCGTGGCAATCTTGCTGCCGGCGCGGGGCGAGACGGACTTTGCAGATGCGGCTTCCTCACCGGTAGCGCCTCGCAGTCTTGCTGGGGTTGGCGATCGTCGTCCTGCGCTTCCTGCTCGTCGTCTGCTCCGATCGCTGCTCGACCGGCATCGGTGATGAACAGGCCGATCATGTCCTGATCCTCCTCGCGCCAGGCGAGGCTGCGATCGGTGACCGGCAGTTCCTCGACGAGCTTGCGACGCAGCAGCGAAGTGACGGCCTTGCCGATGCGGGTCGTATCCTCCGCGCAGCTTTCGGGCAGTGGCACAAGGCTGCCATTATCCCGTGCAGCTGCATTCGAGAGCAGCACCAGCTGGAGGTCGTTGAGGCGTATGGTCTTGGTCATGGGGTGGTCTCCATCGTGGACAGCACCTTGGCTCCGACCTGCCGGGCGCTCCCACCACCCAAGGCCCTGCCAGTCTCGCTCGTCAGGGCGGCAGCCGGTCGTGCCGGCTGCGATTCAGTGATGACAGCAATGCTTCCTTTGTCAGGGAAGTCCAATGGAATGTGCAGACCCACCAGAATAATGATCAGCCGGATTGCCCGCTCATCCGAAACAGCGCGCGGGCCGCCGAGGCAAGGGCCTGAAGGTCGGACGCGACGGTTTCCAGTGATGTGATCCTGTCGTCGAGCGCCTCCGCCGTCTCTGGCAGCGCCATGGCGAATTCCGGACTGACATCTTCCATCAGCCGACCCGCATCCAGTAGCAGCAGCTGGATCAATTCGGAGCGCGAGTGGTCATCGGCGTGCGGCATGCCGGCACACATGCTTGTCGGCGCGCAGAAGTCGATATCCAGCTTTCAGGAATGACGGCTTCGTTGGACGAGTACGAAC
>CAWGIE010000001.1:0-14300 GCA_963822585.1 uncultured bacterium | reverse complement strand
AAAGTACCGCCCGATTCAATAGTGTCGTCACCATCATCCTTTGCTATGAGCAGTTTCACACCGATCCAAAGCAAAAGAACGCTTCCCATTAGTTCGACGAACGGCATCGTTAGTAGGTAGGCAGCGGCCGCGGTCAACGCCACATTAGGACAACAATGCCTCCTGTTCCAATAAGAAAGGCATTACGCTGCTGTTTAGGGGGCAGGTTGCGACACGCCAATGCAATGACGACCGCGTTGTCTCCGCTGAGAATCACGTTGATCACTGCTATTTTTATTAGTGCGATCCAGATATCCAGATTGGTGAGATGTTCCAAAGTGTTGCCTCCATCTCTGGCTCTTGTGTAGCTGAGTACTTAACAACAAGAAGCTATGGCGCCGCAGCTCATCGAAAGCCGCAGCCCTTCTCGACAAACGGAGGGCTGCGGTGCGTAAGAATTCCGAGGACGCGCCACTGACCCAGTTGGTTCGTTCAACCTTTCTGGAGAGCGATCCAACCTGTACTGTCGTGCGCGTAGCACGGGATTTGGGTAAATGGAGTGAGCGCTGCGGCGGGCAGCGCACGGGCCGGCTGACGCGCCCGGCGCCCCGCAAACGAAGGACTGCGGCCCGAGCACAATATCCCGCCGAATGTTCCGAACTGGCGTTTCGAATGCCGACGGGCCGAAAGTGGTTAACGCAACAGTCTTCGCCCACCTGCAACGCTTTACTGATGAATAAGCGGGACAAGGAAAGCCGCCGTGAAAGGCGGCTTAGATTTCTTTAAACCCGTTTGGGGCTAGACCAGCCGGAATTTAGAATGTGTGAAACAAACCCACGGCGACGCCGGCCGCTCCGTCATTCGAGAGCGCGTGCTGAAGCGACACTCCACTGGTTTGGATCGCACCGTCCAGTGCATGGTGACCTACCCACTCTGACGTAGGCATGGTGCGCTTCGACAAATCGTAGAATCCAGGACAGCGATCGCGTCCTTCCTCTTGCTGTTCTCGGCAGCCTGTGCAAAGCCGGTATCCTTGATGTCATAGTAGCCGAGACGGCCAGAACCTAGGCGTAGAATGCGTGCACTCCACGCCCAACGAGAAAGGCGTGACTTATCCACAGCACTCGGATACGCGGCGTCGTAGCTGCGCTGCGAAAGCGGCGCGAAAGTGAACGGGCCGATGCGCACCTTCGCACCAATCGTTGAGCTTTTCAGCGAACCGGCGTCGCCGGCGTTATTCGTCGTCGAGTACGCACCAGCAACTGTAAAGCCAGCGACGCCGAAGTCACCGCCAAGACCGATCCGACGACCACCTGCGCTATTGCCGACCTGCTCGCCGAGCGCGTAGTCGAGACGTACATGGAGGCCGTTAAACTTGGTCTCCCCCCAGATCATGTTCGAGCTACGGACGCCCGCAGTATACGCAAGCTCCGGAACCACAAGCGCGAACTGGTAAGTCATCGGTGGCGTAAGATGGCCGACTCCTTGAAGTTCACCGTGAAGGCGTGGCCCATATATAGCTCGTTGTTACCGCTTGACAACCCGACTATCGCGGTACGACCAAACAGACCCTTACTCGACCCGGCTGTCTGAGCATCGCCTGTGTCAGAGGAGTAGGCGCCTTCTAGATTGACGTGCGCCTTCAGTCCGTCGCCTAAATCTTCGGAGCCCTTTATGCCCCAGCGGTCGCCAACGCGCAGCCCGCTGGTCATCGACGTCAGGGAACCGTCGCCAGTGGGGGTCCGAACCTTACTCTGGTTCCGGATGCCGGTGTCGATCGTGCCGTAAAGCGTTACATGCGACTGGGCAAGCGCGATAATTGGGATTGCCATCGCACATGCGAACGCTACTGCCAATAGTTTTCTGGTCATCGTCAAGCTCCTCCCAAGATTGTTAGAAAAGTGAGCTTCTTTTGCCCTCACAGACGAACTCATCGATTCTTGAAGTCTCCCCATCCCGGTCATCGTACTGGCCACCTACCACCGCTGGCACCGACGACATCCGGCTCCTCTGGCGAATAAGTCTCACCTGCCCAACAACACGTCCAGGCGGTACCCACTCATTCTAATCATTAACATGACTTCAGCGGATGCTAAGCTACGCAAGGTGTGGTGTCAACCGCCCTTTCGATTTCAGTGCACGCTCAGACCGTTAATTAGACGAAAATCGAGGGAAATGTGTCTGTGGCAAACAAGTAAGGTCAACGAAGAGGAAACGTTTTAATGAAGAGTTTTCCAATCCGCGCGCCGCAGATGCGCGTGCCACTATATGCAAGTGTTCGCAGGATGATCCTGCAGTGTCTCGAGAAAGGGGAGTGGCACGCTGGGGAGAAGCTGCCAGCCGAGCCGGAACTTGCGCACCGTTTCGGCGTCGCGGTGCCTACCCTGCGCGTGGCGGTAGGTGATCTGGTCGCAATGGGCGTGCTAGACAGGTATCAAGGCAAGGGAACTTTTGTCACTCAACACAACTCTCCTCGTCACGAGCTTCGCTACTCAAATATCTTTACTAGCCGTGGCAAGAAGAGCATCGACACAGTCCGGAAAGACATTTTTATGAAGAAGGTCAAGCCGGACTCGAAAACTGCTGACCAGCTGGCGCTCGGAATCAATCCGGACTACATATGGAGAATTCGCGCGGCATTGGAGGCGAATACGAAAGTTGTTGCGCTCCTGGAACTCAGCTTGCCCTTCTCGCTTTTCTCCAGACTCACTAAAGCTCACATTGAGCAGAACGAACGCAATTTGTACTCCATATACCAAACAGTGTGCGGCGTTACTGTTCTGCGGATGGAGGAACGAGTATTTGCAAGAAGCGCGAACCGAACCGTCGCCATGGCGCTCGGCGTTAAGGTCGGTCACCCTACTCTGGTGGTGGACCGTCGCGCATTCACGGTTGATGATCGACCTATAGAAGTTAGGCAGCGCACGTTCGAAGGTCTCTCACACGAGTATCGCTTCGCACATGCAGCAGAGCGAGGAGACTCATATTCTCAAGATACAGGCAACAGGCGGCACGTGAATGAATGATCATAGAGACCTCCGGCACCGATGATTTCGGCTTTCTCGTTTTCGGCACATCTAGCCTCCCGAAGCCCCAACTGCCCCGTCTCGAGAGGGGCAGCTCAGTCACACTAATCGGAAATGCGGCGACGTTCCAACTGTAGTGACTTGCATTCGTACGTCGAACTGTTTCTTGATGAATGCGGAAACAACCTACTTCGTCCACAGCCCTAAGCAGACCCGTATTAAAGAGGCTTTGCGGCCGTTAATCCGATGGCGTATGTAGCGCGCTTCTGGGCGAGCTCGAGGGTATAAGAGACATATCGTTACATATCCCACCGTCATGCAGCGCCTAGGCGCTGAAAGTCAAATGTGAGCGAGGAATTCTTCCGATGTCGCGATTTGCCCGAAGAGTGGAAGACTCTTCTCCACCGAGAAACGGTGCAATTCAGGATCGGGTGCAGCGCAGCAGTCCTCGAGAACCTTCACCGCGAATCCAGCATCGTCGGCGTAACGAGCCGCGCTCTCAACAACCATATTGGTAGCAATCCCGCAAAGAACTAAATGCGTAACCCAATTACGCATCAGCCAAGTCAACAGACCCGTATTGAAGAACGGATTGACGGCCTGTTTCATCATGACCATCTCGTTAGGCAAAGGGGCAACCTTCTCCGCAAACTCCGTACCCCATGTTCCCCGCACTGCCAAATTGGCCTCCTTAAGCTTTGTCACGCGCGGCGCTACGCTAAGAGCGTCGGCGTAATCAGAGCGAAACGCAAGACCCACGTGTACGACGGGCCACGCTGCAGCGCGAAACCCATCCAAAACGCTACGAACTCTATTGAGAAGCTGCCTTTCCTCGACGATCTTAGCGAGTCCTCTGCTACCTATTTTGCCTCGACTATCAACTCTTTCGTTCTGAAGATCTAAGACGAGTAAGGCGGTATTGTTGACCGGCGACTGCATAATGCACTCCTATTTGAAAGAAGGTCTTAGGTTGCGGCCCGCGACGTATGAAAGTAAGGGCACGGTCAAGCTTCTTGTAGCTCCGAGCGGGCCGCTACGGCGACCGGCTGGACTTCGCGGCGGCGATCAAAATCCAAACCTGTTAATGCTTAATCGCCCAATAGGCCGCCATTAACGTCAAGGATTTCCGCGGTAATAAAGCCGGCTCGCTCGGTGGCAAGGAAGAGTACGGCTTCGGCGACGTCGTCGGGTTGGCCAACATGGCCGACAGGAATTTGTGTCAATAGGTTCGCCGGGAGAGGTAACTTAGCGCGCCTTGCGACAGCTATTGGTCCGGGCGCAACGGCATTGACCGTGATGCCATCAACGGCCAATTCTTTCGCTAGAAAGACTGTCATGGCGTGGACGCCGGCTTTTGCGACCCCGTAGGCAATATTAGCCGCGCGATCCTGCTCTTGACGATCTATCCATGGCCTCGCGTTACCGCCGTTCTTACCAACCACGGAACCGATGTTGATGATTCGGCCGTATCGCTTTTGACGCATCGGAGCAATTACAGCCTGGCAACACAGGAACGTGCTCGTTAGATTGCTCTCGAGCATTCGATCCCACTCGGATCGGGTTAAGGCTTCAGCGGAGCCAAAGGACACGGCACCCGCAACATTGACTAGAACATCGATTCGACCAAAAGCATCTAATGTGCGCCGCACTATCTCAGGCGCTGCCGAACTTTTGGTGACGTCAACTGAAACCTCGATCGCTCGCCGCTGTTCTCGACGAACCTCCTCCGCGACCGCAAGTACTTGCTGTGTATCCACTAGGCAAAGATCAGCTCCTTCGCGCGCAAAGGCCTTTGCTATTGCACTTCCAATGCCACCGGCGGCCCCTGTGACTATCGCCGTTTTATTGCTGAGTCTCACGGAATCGACCTTTTTCCTCTATTACTGCTAATAACACGCAAATACGTTCCGAATCTGGATCCGCCAGCTACAGCGCATCATGAAGAGTCTGTCTATCGGCGGTCTGTCAGCCCACGACGGAACGTCAAGGCGACGTCGCGTCAAGGCCTGCGAGACGGCCGAAAACCGCCCCGCGTAACACGGAGGTGGCACCCGTGTACGATCGATAGTAGAGGCCGATAACCTCACCAGCCGCGTAGAGCCCCGGAATTTCTTCACCATCCTTGCTGAGCACCTGAGCGGCTGCGTTAACTTTAAGGCCGCCAAAGGTGAAGACGTTACTTGAGATGATTGGGTAGGCGTGAAACGGCGCTTTGTCGATAGGCCTAGCAAAATTCGACTTACACGGCGCAAGACCTTTGGTGCTTAACCCATCCAATTCAAATGGATTGAAACTGCCGGGTTGGCAAGCTTGATTGAACGTCCCAATAGTGCGTTCCAGCAATGAAGGAGCGATCTTAAGTTTGTCCGCCAAGCCGGAGATGCTATCAGCAGCTATCGGAGGTTGTTCGGTTCGAATGGCGCGTTGGTAGTTTGGTATGTCAGCAACCTTTGCATCCACAACGGCATAACTAATACCGTTGGGTTGCTCTAGAATTTGCCGAGTGATCTCCTCGTACGTTTCGTCGACCGTCCCTGGCGCCTCGTCAACAAAACGCTGCCCGACCTGGTTTACGAGAATTCCATAAGGGAAAATGTATACAGACGGTGCGGGCTTGCCTGAGCGCGGATCCATGGGCGATGCGTGGTAGGAACTGAAATCACCACCTGAGGCCGCGCCAATCTTCAACGCCATCTCGATTCCCTCCCCCTTGTTATAGTGCCCGCCGGGCGCAAACGGCCGCAGGTACAAAGCGCGGTGTCCCATGTATCGGGTTA
Organism: uncultured bacterium; assembly: GCA_963822585.1. GTDB lineage: Bacteria > Auribacterota > Erginobacteria > Erginobacterales > Erginobacteraceae > CAWGIE01. The sequence goes on along the minus strand of CAWGIE010000001.1, from coordinate 8,518 downwards.
GCATCTCCAAGTTACCCTCAAATCCTCCCGACGCAAGCACAATGCTGTCGCCTTTTATGTCCGTCCTCCTGCCTTTGCTCACTACGTGCACGCCTACAACCCTGCCCGCATCGTTCTGCATAAGATCTAGCGCAGTGGTTTCATAGAAGAATACTATTCGAAGTTTTTCAGCTGCCGCTCCCAATGCCTCAATCATTGCCAACCCACCGCCAATGGGCATCATTCTCGGCTGGCCCCGAGTGAGGTGCGCAGTTGGCAAAGAGTCGAAGCGAATTCCGAAGGTCTTAAGCCATTGGATGGTCGGCACCACATTATTCGCGAATGCACTAAGCACGTCAGGGTCGGAGAAGCTCATGGCTTTAACTATGGCCGGCCAGCCGGCGTGAGGGCCGGCTGTCGCGGCAACTAGCGCGGGATCAAGGTGGCCTCCAGCATTCGCCGCGAGGTGCTCCTCGAAATCTTCGGCCAACTCTGTGTCGCTTTGCATACGAAGGAACGCTTCCGTATAGCGCGTGTTGCCGCCACGTTCTTCGATCGGCGCTCTTTCCAAGACTGCGACACGCTTCCCTCTTTGTGCGGCCGAAACGGCCGCTGACAGACCTGCTATGCCGCAACCGACGACTACAACATCAAACTCATCTTTGGTGGACAACTTTAACGCTCCTCTCTCTTATCGTGGTTAGCGCCACTCGACGTCTTCTTTGACGACTTCCGGATTGTCACCGGGGGTATAAAGGCCGACGCTGGACCTGTATTTATGCTGTTCCTCTTGTGGCAGAAACTTCTTCTCAACGTTTCTTACATCTGGAAATCCCATAAACTCGTGGAAGTGCGGCGGCGCCGAACGTTTCCACGGAAAAGCTTGCGCCCAGTCATTCCATTCCTTCAATGCCAGCGGCCCACGTTCCTTAACATCATGAACGATCTCCCACATCAGGCGATCCACCGGATAATTTCGCAGAGGCCTTAGCATCCAATAGTGTGCATTTGCAATCCCCATCCGAGCCATTTCATCGTGGGAAGGGCGACTAGCTAGAGGAATAGCCCCTAGACTGAAATAAACAGGTGGCGCAACTTGTGCGATGCATGCATTGATCTCGTGCATGGAGGGAATGGCTTCAAAATAGATGACTTCCATGCCGGCGTCACGATATGCTTTAGCCCGTGCGATGGTGTCCTCGAGAGAGCCGCCGACAGCACCTCGCGCATCGCATCGGGCAATGAGAATGAAATCAGTGTCCAGTTCATTCCGGATGTCCACGGCTGCGCGATACCTGGCTACTGCCTCGTCGACAGGCAGTACACGCTTGCCCGCTATGAAACCGCAGCGCCTTAATTCGGCTTGATCCTCAAGAAACAAGGCGGCCGCCCCAGTCTTGATTATTTCCTTCACGGTTCGGCGAACAGCGTGAATATTGCCAAAGCCTGTTTCCCCATCCACGAAGACAGGGACAGACACGCTGTCAACGACGTAGCGCACAGTGTTAACCAGCTCAGTGAGCGTCAGGAGCCCAGCGTCCGGTAGACCGCACATCGCGGCGCATCCAGCGCCCGACAGGCCCACGGCATCATAGCCCGCTGCCTGGGCTAGACGCGCTTCCAACGCATTATTTACGCCAGCACTGACAAAAAACCGTTGTTGCTCGTACCAGGTACGTAGCAGTTTAGATCTTTTCATTGGCAGAACCTCGTCCTGGTGTCACAAGAGATAGCGCATTGACGCCTGTTATGAGGTGGCCCCGTAATAGGTCGCTACACGACCCACAATCGGATTCATGCCCCAGCCCCCACGACGCGCGGATTCCAGTTGCATGACACGAGAGTGGTCAACGAACAGATTTACTTCTGGGCCGTAGTCCTTTATGTACTTCGTGTATACCTCTGGGTCGTCCGCCTCGAACATAATGTCATCAAGGTTAAAGGTATTAGCGATCGCCGATACTACATCCCAACGATAGTCTTTCTTGTGGCGACTCTCGGTGATCCCTTCAGACTCAAGGAGAACTTTGCAAGCACCAGCTTCGAGACACCTCCGCATTGTTGCAATTAGCCTTGTCTGATCTACCACTACTTCCTCATCAGCGGTAATTCCATAGGCAACACCTACTTCGGCTATAGGCTTAAGACCGATCTCTCTTGCAACTCCGATCAAATCGAGGAGATGGGAGAGCGGCACTATAGCGATAGCTCGGCATATTTCAACGTAAACTACGCCGAGGTCGCGTGCCTCTTGCAAGAACGCCCTTACCACATCCGGTCCCTGAAGCAGCGCGATCTCGAAGAGCGCACCGCCCAAGCCTACGTCCACATCAAATTCTCGGCACATGCCAATTTTCCGTTGGATCACGCTCCTATGCTGCAGCCGCGGCATGAAGCTCGCAAGCTTGAGAACGTCTAGATACTCCGAACTCGATTCCAACGTGGCCTCGAGACTTTTCAGTCCCATGCCACGATCTCTGGCGTACGTAATGCCTCGCGCCCTAGGCTTTTCCGCTCGCTCTACGACACGGATACATTCAAACGCCTTCTTACGATTTTCTTCACACACGCGATCAATCTCCCAATTAGGTCACCTTGCTTGCCTTCGACACATCGGGACGCCGAAGCTCAATCTATGACGGTGTCCGTCCCTTATCGTGGCTTAATTCCCGCCGCCTTTACGACCTTTGCCCATTTTGATATTTGACCCTTGATAAAGCGCCGTAGTTCTTCGGGTGTGCTGCTGGTGGCGACAGCTCCAAGGGAAGACAGACGATGTCGTACCTCCGCCTGTTGCAACGTTGCCGCTACACCCGCATGTAGGCGAGCTATGACGCTCTTGGGGGTCCCCGCCGGGGCAAGCACGCCGAACCAAGTCACAACCTCGTAACCAGGAACAGTCTCGGAAATCGCGGGGATGTTCGGCGCCTGCGGTAGGCGCTTTCGTGTGGTGACACCTAAGATGCGTACCTCGCCGGCTTTGTCCAGCGGGAATGTGGTGATTGTACTGTCGAACATAACTTGGATGTCTCCTGCGATCAAAGCTCTGGTCGCGGGTGGCCCTCCGTTATATGGAATCATCTCGATCTTCGCGCCCGTCATGGCCTTGAACAACTCGAACGCCAAATGAGCAGTGCTACCGGGACCCTGCGAGCCGTAGTTGAGCTTGCCCGGCTCGGACTTCGCCAGTTCCAGCAACTGGCCGACAGACTTCGCTGGTACCGATGGATTCACCTCTAACGAGAACGCCGATTCCGCGACCATGGACACGGGCGCAAAGCTCTTGATCGGATGGAATGGCAAATGTTTATACAAGCTAGGGTTGGTCCCATAGGATGTAGTGGCCAAAAGGATCGTGTAGCCGTCGGGCTTCGCCTTGGCAGCTTGATTGGCGGCAATATTCCCACCTGCACCGGGCTGGTCATCAACATAAACCGACTGATCCATGTTCTCGGAGAGTCCCTTTGCGACAACCCGCGCAATAACGTCTGACGCACCGCCAGCCGGCCACCCCACAATTAAGCGGATCGGCTTCGCAGGATAATCGGTAGCGTAAACGTTGCTCCAAGAAAACGGGAGCAGTAGCGCGCAAAGCACTAGCACCCAACGGCGTAATCCCAGTATTCCGTCCATTAACGGTCGCATCCCTTCCTCCTTTCAGTGGCCCTGTTAATTAAGTGTTGATGGGTGCAGCACGTGCTCTTCGTCTTCGTGGGGAAGTTGATTATTCATCCCGCACCCCACTGTGTTTACAGACTCGATCAAAGCGCCACCCATCTATTATCGGACCGGCGCAGAGTAACTCCGTCATTTCTCCGAACAGAAGAGCCGATTGCCTCCTCGACTCATCTGCCTTTGCGCGTTAGTGCAGTACAGCCATATTCACGTTAATCATTAGAATGACTTTATGCTAAGCTCGCCTGTACTGTCAACACTCATTCGATGCCAGAGGGCTTCGAGCACCGCACGGAGAGGAGCGTGCGGAAGCAGCAGAGGGTGAACCAAGGCGAGAGGGGGAATTTATGTACATCTATTCGCGTCAAGCAGATGCGCATGTCCTTGTACATCGGTCCGGCAAACGTATCGCAGAGATATTTCTCAACGCAGGAGAAGGTCTTGAGCTTCTGCTCTCCGCTATAGCGCGCGACATGATGACGAATCGTCGTCAGTGGCAAATGCCGAGTGAGTTGCACGAACACCAGCCTGCCAAAGTTAATTGACACGCCTAGGAGCAAAGTCGCCGCCTATCGTCAGGCCAATCGTAACCGAGTATAAGAAACTCACGGCAACAGGCCGCTATGGCTTCGGAATACGCAAAATGCTTCAATCGTTTCCGCTGCGTGTATTGTTGATCGGTCCGCTACGCTCTATTTCCCTTGGCGCCACCGAAGGAGGAGGAAGGTGATGAGGCGCACGAATTCCAAGGATTTCTGGGCGGGGGCGATGTTCCTCGCCGTGGGTCTGTTCGCGTTGATTTGGAGCGCGACGTACTACCGGCTGGGGACGATAGGCCGCATTGGTCCGGGGTTGTTTCCGACAGTTCTTGGCGCGGTACTTGCGATCCTCGGCGCCGTGATACTCATAAGGTCGCTCGCTTCCTCGTCCGACCCCGAGCCCGTACCGCCCCTTCATATACGGCCCTTGTTTCTGCTTCTCGCTGTCGTTGCCTACGGCTATTTGATGGAGCCGCTCGGACTGGTGATTGCTACCGCCGTACTGACGGTCCTCAGCGCATTATGTGGCCACGAATTCAAATGGAAGGAGGTCACTCTACTGATCGCGGTGCTGACGATCTTCTCAGTTCTCGTATTTGTCAAGGGGCTCTCGCTGCCGTTCCCCGTTTGGCCAGAGGCATTGGGATAGCAGGCCATATCAATCATGGAAATCTTCCACCACCTACTGCTTGGATTACAGGTCGCAGTCTCACCGGCAAACCTGCTTTATTGTCTGCTCGGCGTACTGCTCGGTACGCTCATCGGGGTGTTGCCCGGCATCGGACCGCTGGCGGCGATCGCAATGTTGCTGCCAATCACCTTTAAGTTGACTCCGATAGCGGCGCTCATCATGCTCGCAGGAATCTATTACGGCGCGCAGTATGGAGGCTCAACTACGTCCATACTCGTCAACATCCCGGGCGATCCGAGCGCAGTGGTGACCTGCATCGACGGCTACCAGATGGCGCGTCGCGGCCGTGCGGGTCCAGCGCTAGCGATTGCAGCGCTCGGTTCGTTCTTTGCGGGCTGCGTCGCGACGCTGATTATCGCGACTGCAGCGCCGCCACTTGCAGCAGTGGCACTCAAGTTCGGTCCCACAGAGTACTTTTCACTGATGCTATTCGGCCTGGTTACGGCGACCGTGCTCGCGCACGGATCACTGATTAAGGCATTAGCGATGGTTGTCCTCGGTCTGCTGTTCAGCTTGGTCGGCACCGACATTAGTACCGGAGTACTGCGCTTCACCCTCGGCGTGCCGGAACTCGATGACGGCATCAGCGTCGTGATCATAGCGATGGGCATGTATGGCGTCGCTGAGATCATCGCCAACCTGGAGAAGAAGGGTAGTCGTGAAGTGTTCTTGGACAAAGTGACGAACCTTTTCCCGACAAAGAAAGACCTCAAGCGCTCATGGGGCGCCGTAGTGCGCGGCACCTGCCTGGGCTCCTGCCTCGGCCTCTTACCTGGAGGCGGCGCGATGCTATCGTCGTTCGCCTCCTACATGGTAGAGAAGAAGGTCTCCAAGCACCCCGAAGAGTTCGGCCACGGCGCAATCGAAGGCGTAGCCGGGCCCGAATCCGCCAACAACGCCGGTGCGCAAACGTCCTTCATCCCGATGCTGACGCTGGGCCTACCCAACAACCCGGTTATGGCGCTGATGATCGGCGCGATGATGATCGCTGGGATCACGCCTGGGCCACAGGTCATTACACAGAATCCCGATCTCTTCTGGGGATTGATTGTTTCGATGTGGGTTGGCAATCTCATGTTAGTCGTGCTCAACCTGCCGCTCGTTGGGATCTGGGTCAAACTGCTAAAGGTCCCCTACCGGTTTATGTTCCCGTCGATCCTGTTGTTTATGTCGATAGGCATATACAGTTTGAACAATAGCCCGTTCGATTTGCTGCTGATGGCGCTGTTTGGAGCGTTCGGCTACGTGTGTGTCAAGCTTGGGTGCGAGCCGGCGCCGCTGATTCTCGGATTTATCCTCGGACCATTGATGGAGGGAAGTCTGCGGCGAGCGCTGCTGCTTTCGCGTGGGAATCCGTTGATATTCGTCGAGCACCCGATCAGCGCCGCATTCATCGGCGCCACGGTCCTGCTGCTCGTTATGACCGCGCTGCCAGCTCTTCGCAGAAAGCGTGAGAAAGTGTTCGTCGAGGAAAGTCAATAATCTATTGAAAAGCTCTTCGAGAAACACCCTCGACTCAATTTCTTTGCGACCACACGATAGAGGGACAGAGAGAGATTCGAACCCTTGGTACCCGATGCGTACAACAGATTTCGAGTCCGCCGCATTCGACCACTCTGCCATCTCTCCGCATCGCAATCGTCTCGACGCGAAGGTCGATTTCTATCAGGCCCTGGGCTTCCCCCAATATTCCGGACACTTTTGATAGTGTTGCGGAAGAGATCTGAGGTTGTCACCTCGGACGGTCTCAAGCCCAGCAGCGCGGCTCAATCGCACTGTGGGCGTCTTCTACCTGTGTGTGCCTACCTCCGTGTGGTCACCTTCTGGTCACCACCTGGCGGTCGCCTCCGGTGCGAGGACCGCGAGATGAGATGCCGGGAAGCTGCCCGTGCCCAGCGACTGGAACTGGCCGAGGCTGTGTGGAAACTCTGTCGCGCTGACGATGTCATATTTCCGGTCAGACCGATGGGAGTGAATCGATGGGGCGATACGTCGAAGGGCAAGATCGAACGCAGAGTGTTCTCTTTCCAGAGCGGCTGGATGACTGGATCCACGAGGACAGCACGGTTCGCGTCATTGATGTCTTCGTCGATGAACTCGATCTGAGGAAGCTGGGCTTCGATCGCGCCGATCCTGCCGCGACGGGCCGGCCGGCATACAGCCCAGCGACGCTGCTCAAGATCTACGTATACGGTTACCTCAACAGGGTGCAATCGAGCCGACGCCTGGAGAGCGAAGCGCAACGCAATCTCGAACTGATTTGGCTGACCGGGCGCCTGGCACCGGACTTCAAGACCATCGCCGACTTTCGCCGTGACAACGGCGAGGCCATCCGCAAGGTTTGCAAGGAGTTCGTTCTACTGTGCCGCAGAATGCAGCTCTTCACCGACGGCGTCGTCGCCATCGACGGCAGCAAGTTCAAGGCGGTCAACAACCGCGACAAGAACTTCACCGACCGCAAGCTGCAGGCCCGCATCGAGCAGCTCGAGGACAGCATCAAGCGCTACCTGGTCGAGCTCGATCGGGCCGACCGTGACGCCACGGCTGTGCTGCCCGGCCGGGTCGCTCATTTCAAGGAGAAGATCGCCAAGGTCAAGCAGCAGATGCAGGCACTGGAGGCGATCGGTGAACAGATGAAGGCGTCCGAGGATGGTCAGATCTCTCTGACCGATCCGGATGCACGTTCGATGGCCACCAGCGGTCGAGGCACCGGCATGGTGGGCTACAATGTGCAGACGGCAGTGGATGCCAAGCACCACATGATCGTGGCCCACGAGGTCACTAACGTGGGCCACGACAGGGACCAGCTGGCGAATATGGCCAAGCTGGCCAAGGCAGCAACTGGCGAAGGCGAGTTGATTGCGCTGGCAGATCGCGGCTATTACGAAGGCTACGAAATCCTGGGGTGCGAGCGGGCGGGTATCGCCGCGGTCGTTCCCAAACCGTTGACCTCGAACAACCTGGCCGACGGGCTCTTCGACAAGCGGGACTTCGTCTACGACGACAAGAAGGACGAGTACCGGTGCCCAGCAGGGCAGATCGCCATCTACCGATTCAGCTCTGAGGAGCGCGGCAAGACCTTGCACAAGTATTGGTCCTCTACGTGCCCGCAGTGTCCAATGAAGCCACGGTGCACGACGAGCAAGTACCGACGCATCGCCCGCTGGGAGCACGAGGACATACTGGACGCTGTTCAAGATCGATTGGACGTGGCGCCCGACGCGATGCGACTGCGCAGACAGACCGTCGAGCATGTGTTCGGAACGCTGAAGGCTTGGATGGGATCGAGTCACTTCCTGACCCGAACGTTGCCTCGCGTGCGAACCGAAATGAGCCTGCAGGCTCTAGCCTACAACCTGAAGCGAGCGATCAAGATCCTCGGAGCCGGACCGCTGATCGCGGCGATGAGGGCGTAGGGCACTCGACCTCAACTCCGGACTCGTCGCGCTGCGCGAGTGCGGCGATTACTGTCCTGGCCGCCCCTTGCCCACCGACTCAGCGCGTTTCCACACGGCCTCGGCCGATAGCGGACGGTCAAATCTGCGCCTCGCACTCGAGTATGGGTTACGGTATGGGTAGGGCTTAAGGCCTACAGAAAAAAATAAGACGCCTCAGCGTCTTATTGGACTTGACT